>NZ_SJSC01000001.1 GCF_004352855.1 Marinomonas sp. KMM3893
TGCCGTCGTTTAAAGTAGAAAGATCGGTATCTGCAACAGACCAAGTACCGTCGTCATTTTGAGTCGCTTCAACGACCACGTCTTCAGTACTGTCATCACCATCACTGAACGTAACCGTAACCGTTTCTGCATCGCTGTCGACGCCATCTAAAGTGACGCTTACAGATCCCGCTTCAGCTGCACTAACAATCGTATCAGAATCAGCGACACTAACAGACAACGCCGTGTCATCAGAGTCAGCGCTGGTGTCTAAATCTAGGGTGTCGGTAGTAGTAGACGTATTGCCCGCATCGTCGGTAACGGTGGCGGTTACTGTAATATTGCCGTCGTTTAAAGTAGAAAGATCGGTGTCTGCAACAGACCAGGCGCCGTCGTCATTTTGCGTTGCGTTAACCACCACATCGGCAGTGCTGTCGTCGCTATCGCTGAAGGTCACGGCCACGGTTTGTGCATCCGCATCCACGCCACTCAAGGTCACGCTAACAGAGTCCGCTTCGTCTGCGTTGGTCACTGCATCGCTTTCAGCCACGGCCACACTAAAGTTATCGTCCGCATCAGCAGTGGTGTCTAAATCTAGGGTGTCGGTCGCAGTGGCCGTATTCCCAGTACTGTCAGTCACAGTCGTCGTGACTGACACTGTGCCATCATTGAGAGAACTAATATCGGTATCAGGTACCGTCCAGTTTCCAGCACCGTCTTGTACTGCATTTGTTGTAATTGAAGAAGAACCATCACTAAAAACAACGCTAATTTGGGCGGCATCATTATCAACGCCACTCAATGTCACAGAAACACTACTGGCTTCGCTGGCATTTGTTGTTTGATCGGATGCAGAGACAGAAACCGTCAAGTTGTTATCGATGTCCGCTGTGTTGTCTGCCGTGCGGCTTGAGCTCGAGGAAGTTTGCGTGGTAGACGAAAGTGTCGAGAAAGAATTATTAGTATCATAGCCATAACTTGGCAATGAACTATCAAGACCGGTATCAAAACCAAAGTTTGGCAATGACCCGTCTTGGTTCCTAGCAACATCTACGTCTACTCGCTGTTGTTCAGCAATCGTTTCTTCACCGGCAGCCGGTGCGTCCTGAATTAAGGTAGGGTCAGCGCCGTCGGCGATGGCTTGTTGCAATGCTTCAGTATCTGAACTGGAATCTTGAGCTAGGCCGTCAATATCATCAGGCGTGTACACTTCGTCATTGATAACAACAATAGAGTCGCCACCAATCACTACTTCTGAACCGTCGATGAATTTAATAGTCGCACTAGCGCCACTACCTGTTTCTACGGTTTCGCCGTAAAAGATAGGGTCACCAACTTGAACAACGCGCTCATTTCCATCTATGGATTTAACAACCACAGACCCAGTAATTTGAATGATAGTTCCGATTGGAGACCCTAGTGTTGCAAAAGATGTTTGGCTGTCGCTCATTGTTAGATTCCCTAAACAAGTCGAATAAAATTTCAATTACTTGCAGCTTAGCCAAGAACGAAAAAGGCCGCTACTGTACCTTGGTACTATAGCGGCCTATCACAACCTTTTACTGACAAATCAATACGTTTCGTTACAATCAAATAGCGAAGAAAAGCAAGCCTACC
Source organism: Marinomonas sp. KMM3893 (assembly GCF_004352855.1). Taxonomy (GTDB): domain Bacteria; phylum Pseudomonadota; class Gammaproteobacteria; order Pseudomonadales; family Marinomonadaceae; genus Marinomonas; species Marinomonas arenicola. The sequence continues at coordinate 1,597 of NZ_SJSC01000001.1, forward strand.
CCGAACACGATTCGATACCAACCGAAGGCAACAAAGGTGAATTTTTGAAGGAACACCATAAACAATTTCATCACTAAAAACGCACTAATAAATGCCGTAACGAACCCCACCAGCAGCACCATCAAATTCTCGCCACTAAAAACCTGATAGTTAGAAACCAGATCTAAGCCTGAAGCCGCCACCATAACCGGTAACGCTAACAAAAACGAAAACTCTGCACTGGCTTTACGACTCAAACCAACAAACAGTGCCCCAACAATCGTCGACCCCGCTCGACTCGTCCCAGGAATAAGCGCAAACACTTGAGCAATGCCGATCAGCAAGGATTGCTTGAACGTAATATCCTCCAAATCTTCCACCAGCGGCGTTTTGTCCTTGATCACCTTTTCAGTAATAAGAAAGACGACCCCGCCCACGATAAACATGACGGCCACAACTGGAACCGAAAAGATCGACTTAATCTGAGAGTGAAACAGCAACCCGACAAACGCAACCGGCAGAAAAGACACCAGCACTTTTAACCATAACCCGGTGTGTTTAAATGTGAACCTTTCACGATAGTTGGCAACCACAGCTAAAATGGCCGCCAACTGAATAATCACTTCATAGGCTTTATTCGTATCTGTTTGTTCCAATCCCAACCATTGGCTAACAACAATCAAATGCCCTGTAGACGAAATAGGAAGGAATTCCGTTACCCCCTCAACCACGCCCAAAATGAGACTCTGAACAATATCCATAAACAGCTACTTACTACTTAAAAACGTTAAAAAAAAGACAATATAAAAAAACAACCGCCGAACTATAAATAAATTTTCATAAAAGAAAAATGAAAAAGTCACCGCACCCAAATAAATTCAGCCGATCCAAAGCCCTTCTTTACGATTCTTACGTTTTCTTTTATGAAACCCCTTCTACAAGCCCCCACTTTGGTTGTCATATTTAGACTAAAACTTTATAATTTCGCTACTTTTTAACTTTCGCTGTAAATACGGCGTGGCGCAACACACGCAGATTGTGTCGCTTAAAGTACCTTCCTATCGCATGCAACCAAATGGTAAGCATGCAAACGTCATAGCCTTATGACGATACATACCCAACCATGCTTCATTAACGTTAAAAACAGTAAGTTTAAACTGGGCATTAGCCTAGAAAAACGAAGCATGGCACGTAAAAAATAGCGATATAAAAGGTAACAAATGATCGATTCAATTAAACGAGACTGGTTCTCAAACATAAAAGGCGACACCCTTTCAGGAACGGTTGTGGCCCTTGCTCTTATTCCTGAAGCCATTGCCTTCTCCATTATTGCAGGTGTTGATCCTAAAGTAGGCCTTTACGCCTCTTTCTGTATTGCCGTCGTCATCTCTATTTTTGGCGGTCGTCCTGCGATGATCTCTGCAGCAACCGGCGCTATGGCATTGGTCATGATGGATCTTATTAAAGATCATGGCCTGCAATATATGTTGGCAGCCACCATACTCGCAGGACTTTTTCAGATTATTTCGGGTTATTTAAAACTCGGCAATCTGATGCGATTTGTTTCTAAGTCCGTTGTGACTGGCTTTGTGAATGCCTTGGCGATTCTAATTTTCATGGCGCAGCTTCCTGAATTAACCAACGTCACCTGGGTTGTTTATGCCATGACGGCGGCTGGCTTGGGCATTATCTACCTATTCCCATACGTCCCCGTACTCGGCAAGAACCTTCCCTCGCCTCTTGTCTGTATTGTGGTATTGACCATTTTCTCAATGATGAATGGCCTTAACATTAATACCGTAAGTGACATGGGTGAATTACCTGACTCTTTGCCTGTTTTCTTGCTTCCTGATATCCCTTTAAACCTAGACACCTTTTTGATCATACTGCCTTACTCTCTAAGCTTGGCGGTTGTGGGTTTGCTTGAGTCTATGATGACGGCCACCATTGTGGACGAACTTACTGACACCACCAGCGACAAAAACCGTGAGTGTAAAGGCCAGGGTGTTGCCAACATCTTCACCGGTTTCATTGGTGGCATGGCTGGTTGCGGCATGATCGGACAAACCGTCATTAACGTAAAATCTGGTGGTCGTGGACGACTATCCACCTTCATTGCCGGTTTCTTTCTGTTAATCATGGTGGTCTTCTTAGGCGACTGGATTGGTCAAATTCCAATGGCTGCCTTGGTTGCCGTGATGATCATGGTATCGATCGGAACCTTCTCATGGGATTCCATTATTAACCTTAAGAAACACCCGCTTTCAACAAACATCGTCATGATAGTGACAGTGGCCGTTGTTGTGGCGACAGATAACTTATCGATTGGTGTTTTGGTTGGCGTACTATTGGCTTCTCTTTTCTTCGCTAATAAAGTCGGACGTTTTATGTCCATCTCCAGCAGCAAGGACGAAAATAGCGCACACCGCACTTACAAAGTCGTCGGCCAAGTGTTCTTTGCCTCTTCAGATCAATTCAATCAAGCATTCGACTTCAAAGAAGCCCTTGAGAAAGTTACTATCGACTTATCCGCTGCGCACTTTTGGGATATTACCGCCGTCAACGCACTCGACACCGTGGTGATCAAGTTCCGTCGTGAAGGCGCTCAGGTTGATATAATCGGAATGAACGAAGCCAGCGCGACCGTGGTGGACAAATTCGGCGTTCATAACAAACCTGAAGAAGCCGATAAATTGCTAAGTGGCCATTAAGGCAAATAGGAGAACAATAATGACAAACGTAATTGCGTGTATCGATGACTCCTTTTTATCTGAGTACGTAACAAAAGCATCTGTCTGGGCTGCCATTAAAATGGAAGCCCCACTCACCTTGCTGCACTCTCTTGAAAAAGCGCCTATTACAAGCAACAACGACCTATCCGGCTCTATTGGCTTCGGCAGTCGAGAATACTTGCTAAGCGAACTAACAGAGTTGGATGAAAAACGTGCCAAATTGGCGCTTGAGCAAGGTAAAGCCATCCTGAGTGACGCTCAAAAGCACGCTCAAGAAGCCGGCACCAAAGACACCGCTCTATTGCAACGTCATGGGGACCTTGTTGAAACCCTGACAGACCTTGAAGAAAGCACTCGCTTGGTCGTACTCGGTCGCTGTGGTGGCAACAACATGAACGCCAACACCATTGGCTCTCATATTGAACGTGCTGCCAGAGCACTGCATCGTCCGATCTTGATCACCGTTGGGGAATTTAAAGCACCAACCAATTTCATGATTGCCTACGATGGTCGAGAAACATCCGACAACGCTATTGCGCGCATTATCAAAAGCCCATTACTAAAAGGCCTAAGCTGCCACCTAGTCATGGCTGGAGAAAACACCGAAGCAAGACGCAGTAAATTTGAAAATGCCAAAGCATTGCTAGAAAAAGAAGGTTTTGATGTTACCGCGTCTTTGATCGCTGGGGATATTTACCCAGTACTCACCGAATATCGCCAAGCGAATGACATCGAACTGATGGTTATGGGCGCCTACGCCCATTCCAAAGTAAAACGCTTCTTCGTCGGCAGCAACACCTCTAAAATGATTATCGAAAGCAACATTCCGCTCTTGATTCTTCGTTAAGTAAAAACTCGCTAAGCAAAAAAGACACAAAAAAGGGCTTCTATTAAGAAGCCCTTTTTTTATGCAATTTACCTATCACCGCCGATTCACATTCACAACGATCATTGGCTCGAATTGACAGCCTTTATATGGAACGCACCGACTTCTGCGTCAATCACCTCAACCCGTGTACCCGCCTCAATGGCCTCGTCACTAATCAATGTCCAATTCACACCAGAATAATGATAAGACGGAGACACAGCAGGCGACACAAAGTCTTTTAAAACAAACTGATGACCCACCAAATCCCCCTGCGCTTTTTTCGGACTCACGCTTGATTGCATGCGCTTCAAAGGGCGCCACAACACAATGGCAAAAACAATGGTCAGAATACCGGTACTAAACAGCGCGCCTAGACCACTGTCTGGCAAAATACTCACATAGAGTAACGCCCCAGTGACCATCGCCGCCAAGCCAACAAAAAACAGCACAAAAGTAGAAAAGCCCAACACGGCCACTTCAATGACCAATAGAATCAAGCCAATGATCAATAAGCTTTCAGCCAGATTATTGGTAAAGAAATCCATGACTAGCTCCCTTTCGTCATTTTCTGGATAATCGTCATGGCTTGCGCGACAACGGCCGACGCTTCAGTCGAGCCGTCTGGCAACAACACAACAGACGATTCTTTCGCAATCGCGCGCTTCGCTTCAATGGCTTTCGTTGCCAAATCTAGCTGAATGGCTTTTTGCCCTTCTTCCGTCGCAGCGGCTTCACCCACTTGACGCAAGGCTTCAGCCTGAGCCGATGCAACAGCCACTATCGCTTTTGCCTCACCTTCTGCGCGTAATACCTGCTCTTCTTTATCCGCTTCAGCAGCAAGCACCACAGACGCTTTTTTACCCTCTGCACGGTTAATCGCGGCTTGGCGATCCCCTTCGGATTCCAAAATTTGCGCACGTTTAACACGCTCAGCCTTCATTTGCGCTTCCATGGCTTCCATCACAGACTGTGGCGGCACTATGTCTTTAATTTCGTAACGCAGCACCTGAATACCCCAAGGGCCCGCTGCGTCGTTGATCGAGGCGACAATATTGGTATTGAGCACATCACGCTCTTCGAAGGTTTTGTCCAGCTCCATTTTACCCAGCTCAGAACGCATCGTTGTTTGCGCCAATTGAGTCACCGCAAACACATAATCATCAACACCATAAGTGGCTTTATAAGGGTCTAGTACACGAAAATACAAAACACCGTCTACGTGCAAAGAGATATTGTCTTTGGTAATCGCGCTTTGCTCAGGCACATCAACGGCCTGCTCTTTTAACGAACGATCTGCTGAAATTCGGTCAATAAAGGGGAGGATGAAGTTTAAACCCGCTTCTTTTGTTGATTGGTATTTACCAAAACGCTCAATCACATACGCCTGATTCTGAGGCACAAATTTAATGGAGTTTTTCAACAAGACAACCGCAAGCACCAGTACGAGCACCTGCACGTTCAATACATAATGGAGTAACTCTTCCATAGTCATAGATCCTTTATCATTCTGAATAAGCCATCACTGTGCCTCACCCAAAAAAGCGAGGCACAGAGAATACGATATGATCACCGCACTCACAGTAGGCACTTTCCATTGCCAAAAGTCATTACTAAAATGCAACTACACAGAGTCAGCAAAACGCCTTGCACTTGCGACAAAGGCATCGATCCCCTCTGCGGGTGTTCTAAACGATGTCACCAAGCGAACAACACCCTCTTCCCAGCGACCACCATAAAAAGCAAAACCCTCTGCTTGTAAATGCTCTGCCATGCCAGCGGGCAAGGTGCAAAACAACATGTTCGCTTGCGCCGGCGTATTAATCACCACCCCAGGCACAGATTTTAACCCTTCCTGCAACAAGGCCATCATGGCATTGGCATGAGTCGCATTTTTACGCCACAAATCGTCCGTTAAATACGCCACCATCTGCGACGACAACAAACGCATTTTTGAATGCAAATGCCCACCACGCTTACGGCGAAAACCCAGCTCTTTGGACAAGGCTTTATTAAAAACAACAATCGCTTCCGACGCCATGGTTCCGTTTTTAGTAGCACCAAAGGAAACGATATCAACGCCCGCTTTCCAGGTCATCTCAGCAGGAGAGCAACCCAAAGCCACCAACGCATTGGCAAAACGAGCGCCATCCATATGAACCGGTAGACCAGCGGACTTTGCCACATCCGTTAGGGCACGGATCTCATCCAAAGAATACACACTGCCCACCTCTGTCACCTGAGAAAGACTCACCGCCGACGGCTGACAAGAATGCACATCGCCAACTTTTTGACTGACCACTTTCTTTAGTAAGACAGGGTCCATTTTGGCATCGGCGCCCTCAATTCCAACAAAGCGAGCACCGCCGGTATAAAACTCTGGTGCGGTACTTTCATCATTCATCAAATGACTTTCTGTGTGGCACAACACGCTGCCCCAAGGCGGCGTCATCGCACTCACACTTAACACATTTGCGGCCGTCCCGGTCGAGACCAAAAACACATCCAAGTCACATTCAAACAACTCAGACAGCATCTTCGTCACTTCTGCCGTTGTCTCATCATTACCATAAGGCATGGCGTCCCCTTTGGAAGCCGCCATCATGGCCTCTAATACAGAGTCAGACGCCCCGGCAATATTGTCACTGGTTAACGCGATTTTCATAGTCATCCTTCACTTAGTTCATCAGTAGCGTTCAAAAAAGCGAGCAATAACAATGGTCATAAAAACAGGCATAAAAACGGGTGTAACAACAGACGTCTCATCCCCTAGCTTTTATTGCTCTTTAAATGCTATTTAACCATTCTCCTCACCAGAAAAACACCACGCATCAAACCCGATGCAACACCACTGTGGCCTGTAAACGTCGCTGACCAAAGCGAGACATCCTCTCAAACTCATCTCGGGCGATGGGCAAATACTGGCAATCAAGCGGGCTTTGGGTGTCGTCTTTTTCTTCGAAGTCTGGGTCATGCACCAAAATACAATGTTCATCGTAGCCAGACATCACCACCCAATGGGGGGCTTTTTTACCATCCATTCGAAAGGTACTGATGAGGATCAAGGCCAACGCGCCCGCATCAAACGCGTCTATTAATTGCGTTAGTGGCATCACACTGTAATTCACCAGAATACCCGCCGCATCACACTGCTTAGCAAAACTTTGATGCACTCGAGCAATCACGTCTTTTTTCAGTTCGTCACGTACGCTATCCACAAACAAAGGCCCTTCTTCGCTGAGCCATAACTGTGCCGATAAGCCACGCTTTTGAGCCGCCAACGCCAACCCCATCGGGTGGCAACCACCGTGACCAGAAGTCATAAAAATGGTCGTTGCTTCGCGCCAAATCTCCAGCTCATCGTCTGGCGTTGCTTGATACTCTTTGCTCAAAGCCGACAACACCATCTGTAACGACGCAGGCCCACAGGTAAAGGGCGTACCTTGGGCTAACCAAGGCACAGAACGAGATGTCTGTTCATCGCCTTGATGACGCAAGATTTTATGCATCCGAATCGCGTCCGTATGGTCTTCATAATAATCATCATAATGACCAAATTCTTGATAGCCCATTTTACGATACAAAGCGATGGCCCCCAGGTTCACATCACTGACCTCAAGACGCAGCAACGCCTTACCTTGCTTAATGGCTTTTTTCTCACACGCCACAAGCAAGGCTTTGCCTACCCCTAGCCCACGCGCACTGGGCGACACCGCCAACGAATACAAACGCGCCAGTCGAGTACCTTGGCGCAAATGCAACAAAGCATACCCCAATAACCCTTGCTCACTCGCCGCCACCAACAAAACAGAACCCCCACTGGTAATGGCACGACGAAAGCTACGGCGGCTCAAGCGATCGCCAGTAAAGGCTTGCGCTTCTAACGCCAACAATGCGTTTAAATCGTCGATATGAGCCGAACGAACATCAAGCAACAACCCAGAAATTGGAACACTATTAACAGTCATTTAAGCGCCTCAGAAAAGGGCAAACAGTGGGGTGAATCGCACAGTTAATCGGAACAGATCGCCGAATAATTGACGAGGGTATTTTTCGCGCATTCTAGGGCGAAATCCACTCAAAAGATAGTACAAATACTGGTCAAAAAAACATTTTATATTTTCGTTTTAAACTATTGTACAAACACCAAAACAGGCGCACTATTCGCAAAAATTCATCGTGTGAAAAACACTCACTTACTGCTCTTCATAAAAGGAAAAGCAAAGCCAATGTCACAGACGTACATTGTTGTTGATCAGGCCAAAGATTGGTCCGCGTTTTTACCCAGTGATCGTGTGATCACCTTTACTCAATACCTAAACTTGGCCACCAAAAGCCAAGGGCGCACCCGCATCATCAACCTTTGTAAAAGCAGCAAATACCTGTCTGACGGGTATTACTGTTCGCTGTTGGCAGAAAGTCGCGGCCATCACGTTATGCCGTCGGTACGCGTGTTAAACGACCTCAGCAAAAAAGACCTATACGAGCTGGAAATTTCCCACTGGCTGCCTTTGCTTGCCAAAAAACTGGCGACGCCAGAAGCCCCAATGGAGTTAAAATTCCACTGTGTGTTTGGCAAAACGATTTTGCCAGAAATGAAAGAATTTGCTCGCAAGTTGTTCGAGAGCTTCCCAAGTCCGGTGCTTGAAGTCACCTTGAAATACCGTAAAGAATGGCAAGTGACCGCCTTACAAGCCACTTCCCAGCGCCAGCTGAACGACGAAGAAGAAACCTTATTCGCAGAATCACTAGAAGCCTTCAGCAACAAAGTCTGGAGTAAAGGTCGTATTCAACGGGCAGCGAAATTCGACATGGCCATTTTGGTTAACCCAGAAGAAGCCTTGCCGCCAAGCGACACCCAAGCCATCAAGAAGTTTATCCAAGCGGGTAAACAGCTGGGCATTCACGTGGACACAATCGGCCCAAAAGACATCATGCGTCTGCCAGAATACGACGGTTTGTTTATTCGTGAAACCACCAACATTGACCACCACACCTACCGCTTTGCCAAAAAAGCCGAAGGCTTAGGTTTGGTCGTCATGGACGATCCACAGTCCATTATGCGTTGCACCAACAAGGTGTATTTGGCGGACTTATTCAACACCCATAAAGTGCCGTGCCCAAAAACACGCATCGTGCACAAGGGTGAGAAAAGCGTCGAAGATGCCTTAGAAGCAGCCATTAGCTACCCAATGGTCGTGAAAATCCCAGACGGGGCCTTTTCTAAAGGCGTTATTAAAGCCGAGAATCGCGCGGCACTGACTGAAAGCTTAAACACCTTGTTTAAAAAATCGTCTTTACTCTTGGTGCAAGAGTATTTGTACACTGAATTCGACTGGCGTATTGGGGTACTAAACAACAAACCGATTTTTGCTTGTCGTTACTACATGGTGAAAGACCACTGGCAGATCTACCAGCACAGTGACAGCGCCAGCGAAAGCGGTGGCTTCGACACACTCCCCACGTTTGAAGTACCGCGCCGAGTGTTGCAAGCCGCCATCGCCGCCACCAAGCCCATTGGCGACGGTTTATATGGCGTAGACGTAAAAGAAATCAACGGCCGCGGCTACGTCATTGAAGTGAATGATAACCCGAGCATAGACCGAGGTGTCGAAGACAAATACCTAGGGGACGAACTCTACATGCACATCATGTCTGAGTTTTTACGTCGTATGCAAATGAAGCGTGGTGACACAGCGAGCTGATCAGCCATTCAACCTCCCCTTCCCTTCGTGGGAAGGGGTCGGATAGGGGTTGGTCACTTGTCTCTGTCAATTTGTAAAACACATTTCCTGCACATTTATAAGGCACCCACTATAAAAATAGTATTTAATATCTTTATTGTTATTCGGGAGTCACACCTTTGCTAGACCTAGACCATATCGACAGCGCATTAAACTACACCCTCTTTTCTGTCTCAGGACAAGCCGTCACTGTCGGCGGTTTACTATTGATCCCAACGCTTGCCTTTATTGGCTTCTGGGTCACAAAATACCTCGTTCGACTGCTCACTTCAAAGCTGACGAACCGACACACAGACCCAAACATCATCCACCTTATTCAGCGTTTGTTGTATGTCATCGCCATTTGCATCATCACGATCACCGCGCTCGAGATCATTAATATTCCGGTGACTGCCTTTGCCTTTTTATCCGGTGCCATTGCCATTGGCGTCGGTTTTGGCGCGCAAAACATCATCAACAACTTCATTAGTGGCTGGATCTTGATGTGGGAAAAACCGATTCGCATCGGCGACTTCCTAGAAGTAGAAAATGCCAAAGGTGTCGTCGAAGAGATCAATACCCGCTCAACTCGCTTTCGCCGTGTGGACGGTGTTCACATGCTTATCCCCAACAGCAAGCTGCTCGAAAACACCATAGTGAACTGGACCCTAGTCGATAAATTGATGAGAACCTCGGTAAGAATCGGCGTCGCCTACGGCTCACCTGCGAAGAAAGTCGCTGAATTGATGCAACAAGCCGCCGAAGAGCAAGAAGGCGTGCTCACCGACCCCAAAGTGCAGGTCATCTTTGAAGACTTTGGCGACAACGCCCTCATCTTCGATGTGAACTTTTGGATACAATCCAACGTGGAAGGCGGCTTGCGCATGGCCAAAAGCAACATACGCTTTCGCCTCGATGAGCTCTTCGCCGACCATGGCATCGTCATCGCCTACCCACAAAGAGACATACACATCGACGGCAGCTTGACGCTAGTTAGAAACAAGGCGCTAGACTAACCCCTTTTAAAGAAGCCAGATGCCTTTGATTATTTGGGTTCTTCAGGGTTTGGCGCCGAATTGGCCAAAATACGCGCCTTAATACTCTCTAGAGCACAAATCAAGGCCTCAGGGCCGCCCTGCTGCTTAAACACGCTGACCGCTTGTTCATTTAACCCTCCTGGCGTGCTGTGTGCTGCCACTTGGTCGCGAAAAGAGGTCTCATTTTGTTTTAGAGCCGTTTGATTAAGCCCATGCAACAAGGCGGAAAAATACAACTGGGAATGACTCTCTGGCACACCTTCTTTAATAATCCATTCAGACAACGTCGAGACAGTCTCAAAATAGAGTCCCATAGTCGCACTGGCGATACCATAACGATCAAACTCAACTTGCGATGTCGCCGCCACGACTGTGCCAAGCAGAGTAAAAAGCGTTTTCGCCGCCGCTTGATCAGGGTAAATGGCCGTAATACCAAGCTGGTCGGCCACGAAAGGCAAGGGAATCGCTCGACAAATAGACACTTCAGTACCAAACCAAGATCTCAATGTCTCGTGTGTTAGAGTGGCGATTAGGCTAATGACTTGTTTCTCTGGAGGAATAGTAAGCCCAGCCAATACCGCTTCAGCCACTTGCGGACGCACCGCCAACACCACCACATCTGAGGCGTCAATAATGGCTTGATTATCATCAACCACCTCTACATTAGAAAACTCATTCGCAAGACGCTCAGACAGTGACGCACTACGACGAGACAACAGAAAACTCATCTCTGTATCACTTTTCATGAGACCACGGACAATGGCATCAGAGATGACACCCGTGCCGATAAATCCAATTTTCATACCTTTCTCTTCCTTATGATGTTTGCTTCATGAGCGCTATTATCGTCTTCGGTGGCTGTATGTCTGTCGGCGTTAGCCTTAGCAGAGACTTGAAGAGCTGGCGGCTTAAGCTAGCTCGCGAAAATCAACTTACCGTAATACTTTTCTTATCAGAAACATTTACCAGAACAAGGCCACTATTCGACACAAGCGAGGCTTTTAACGTAGACCTGAGAAGTTTTAGAATGGCTAAAGCCGATCGAAGGATAAAAGATATGGGACTCTTTTCGTAATGCATTGGATCTGACCACAAGACGCTCTAAATTTTGCTCTTGCGCCCAATGTTGCGCTGCATTCACCAGCGCTTGTGCAATGCCCTTACGACGAAACCTTGCGCCAACAACAAGACCTGTGATTTCTGCACTAAACCCAGACTCAAGACAAAGACGCTTTTCTACCACTACCCAAGCACAAACCTTTGGTCCTGACACTGCCACAAACACAGCATATGAAGCGGAGCTAAGCAACGCCTCTAACCAGCGTTTGGTGTCATCAATGCTCACCTCATACCCAAGCTCAGAGGTAAGTTGATTCATCTCCGTTGAAAACGCCATGTTTGCTTTTACTAGGTCAAACTGCATAACACCTCCATCTCAAATTTGCTGACTGCCCGTTTAGTATATTGCGCTCAATATCGAATTGAGCCATTAATAGTGAAAGCGAATTAATGGCAAAACCACCTTACTTTTTCGATTAATCCGAGATTTTCATAAGCGCTAATTTTGCGCCAAAGCCAATAAATATCACGCCAGTGACTGAGTTTAATACGCTTTTAAAACGCGCACTATTCGCCATGCTTTTAACTCGCGACAACATAAGCACCATAAGAGAAAACCAAATTAAATTAACCATAGAGTGCGCCGTCACCAAAGCATACGCAGTTAATGGACTGTCGTTTACAGAAAGGAATTGTGGGAAGGCGGCTAAGTAAAACATAGAGACTTTAGGATTAAGCACATTGGTGAAAAAGCCTTCTACAAAAGCACCTCGGGTTGATACCGCTTTTTTCACTGTCTGAGGCGCTTTTACAGCCTCAAGAGAGGGAGCTTTAAACGCGGCCATCAAAGATTTTATGCCAATCCAGATAAGATACGCAGCGCCACACAGTTTAAAAAGGAAGAAAGCCTCAGCCGATTGAACCAACAACAAAGAAATACCAAAAATAGACAGAGTCCCATGCACATAAAAAGCCGCAACAAATCCCCACACGTTTAAAAAACCGGCCTTTTTCCCATACAAGGGCACCGTCTTAGCAATAAGAAAACCATTGGGGCCAGGAGACACAACCAATAAAGCGGCAACGGCCATGAAGGTAAAGAGATTATGAACGTCCATATTGAATGTCTCCTGAGTGGGAGTTAATTACAAAGGCTGAAAGAAGGAGCTCAAATGCGCCCTTCTCGTTTAATAAAAGGTACAACGAACACATTGATCAGCACAATGGTGATTAAATGGATCTGTCTAATGATGCTGACTTACGTTCTAAGAGCGATTTCAGAGAAGGATGGTTAATCTGCCCTTGCTTTCGTCAGCAACGCCAATCGTTAAACAAGCAAAATCTGGGGGGAGCTTTTGCTTTATAAATGGAGGAATTTCGACCTTATAAGCTTGTTTTTGCTCTTTATTTTGCCTAATTCTTACTATCTTAACGCTGATCGACCAACACGCTGATGATTCATCTAGTTTTTGGCCTCTATGCTGTGATATTTTTACAGAATAATTCATCGAAAGTATCATTCTGTACATATTCACGACAAAGGATTTACTATGAAATTCAGTTCCATTTTTAAAAGTGCGATTGTGGCCAGCGCAATTGCAGGCGGCGTTGTGCAAGCTGACCCGGTTTACGTGGCAACGACGGCCATTGTTGAGCACCCTGCTCTTGATGCGGTTCGTGATGGTATCAAAGCAACCCTAAATGAAAATGGTTACAAGGGCGACAACCTGAAATTCACTTACGAAAGTGCTCAGGGAAAACCCGATATTGCCGCACAGATCGCTCGTAAGATGGTCGGAGACCAACCAGACGTCATCGTGGCTATCGCCACCCCTTCAGCACAAGCAGCAGTGACAGTAAGCGACTCCATTCCCGTTGTCTTTTCTGCCGTTACTGACCCGGTTGGGGCACGATTAGTACCGAGTCTGAAAAAACCAGGTGGCAATGTGACCGGTTTATCCGACATGGCGAACATCAAAGAGCATTTGTCATTAATTAAAGAGTTTTTGCCGAATTTAAAAACAGTGGGTATTCCCTACAACCCAGGTGAGTCGAACTCTGTTTCTATGTTAGCGCAAGTGAAAAAAGTCGCCGCTGAAATGGGGATTAAAATCATTGAGGCACCAGCGCCTAGAACATCCGACGTTATGATTGCCGCCAAGCAACTGGTTGGCAAAGTCGATGCGATTTATACGCCTATCGATAACACCATTATCAGCGCCGTAGAATCCGTTGTTAAAGTGGGCATTGACGCACAAATCCCAGTATTTGCTGGTGATACTGATACGGTTGCCCGCGGCGCCGTTGCTGCGGTTGGCTACGATTACTTTGATCTTGGGCGCCAAACAGGTGAAATCGTTGTACGCATTCTTAAAGGCGAAAAAGCCGGTGACATTGATGTGAAAATGGCAAAAGGGACCAACTTGTTTGTAAACCCTAAAATGGCCAAACGCATGGGTATAAGTGTTCCTGCAACTGTACTCGCGCGAGCGACTAAGATAATCGAATAATAGGAAGATACTTTGTCACTTTATGCTTTTTTAGGAACACTAGAGATAGGCTTTATTTATGGTTTGGTTGCCATGGGTGTCTACCTTACCTTCCGAATATTAGACTTTCCTGACTTAACCGTAGACGGCAGCTTCACCCTTGGTGCGGCTGTTACTGCTACCTTGATCGTGCTGGGTTACAACCCATATCTGGCGACTTTGCTCGGTACGTTAGCCGCCGCCTGCGCGGGTATTGTCACCGCCTGGCTGAATTTGCGCTTTAATATATTGCATCTGTTAGCCAGTATTTTAACCATGACCGCCCTTTATACCATCAACCTTCGGGTGATGGGCAAACCCAATGTTGCCCTGATTATGGAACCGACTATGTTGACGCCTTTTGAGGCGCTTGGCATTCCGGCGATGTACATGAAGGTGATTTTTGTGGCCTTCTGTGCCGTGATTGGTGGGTTACTGGTTGCTTGGTTCTTAAACACACAATACGGTCTTGCTATGCGTGCGGTTGGCTCCAACAAACGTATGGCGCAAGCGAACGGCATTGTGGTGAACGAGAAAGTCTACGTGGGTTTGGCATTGTCGAATGGCCTCGTTGGTTTAGCGGGTGCCTTGTTTGCCCAGACGAACGGGTTTGCTGATTCCACCATGGGTATCGGTACGATTGTCGTTGGCTTGGCCGCGGTCATTATTGGTGAGTCACTGTTCTCAACGCGCTCTATTCTCGTCATTGTGATGAGCTGTATTATCGGCTCCCTCTTGTATCGAGTCGCCGTTTCTATGGCGCTCAATGCAGATTTCCTTGGTTTCCAAGCGTCTGACCTCAACTTGCTGACCGCTGTTCTAGTGGCATTGGCGCTGGTGTTTCCCAAATTACGTCGTGAATGGAAGACCAAGAAAGCGAAGGGAGAAAGAGTATGATTCGCTGCGAAAATCTACACGTTACCTTTAATCACGGCCTACCAACCGAAAAACTCGCCCTACGTGGCGTGGATTTAAGCATCCCAAGCGGTGAGTTTGTGACCGTGATCGGTTCCAATGGTGCAGGTAAATCAACCTTACTTAACACCATTGCCGGTGACATCGAATCGACCCGTGGAAAGATCTTATTTTCTGATCGAGATGTCACAAAACTTCCAGCCACTGGACGCACTAAAGACATCGCTCGTGTGTTTCAAGATCCTCTGGCGGGTACTTGTGGCAACTTGACGGTAGAAGAGAACATGGCACTCGCTTATGGGCGAGGCAAAAGAAGCAACCTCTCGTTTGCTTTAAATGACAATCTGCGAAAAATTTTCAAGGAACAGTTAAGCCGCCTTAATCTTGGTCTTGAAGACCGCCTTGGCGCCGAAATGGGGTTACTCTCAGGCGGACAAAGGCAGTCAGTGAGCTTACTGATGTCGGCGTTACAACCTAGCAGTATTCTCTTATTGGATGAACACACAGCGGCGCTTGACCCAAAAACGGCGGCGCTCATTATGGATATCTCGTCGCAAATCATTGAAGAGAAACAGCTTACCGTTATGATGGTGACACACTCCATGCGTCAAGCGTTGGATCATGGCTCTAGAACCATCATGCTCCACGAAGGGAAAATCATTTTTGATTTATCAGGCGATAACCGAGCAGACTATGACGTGAAAGACCTTCTGCAATTGTTTGCTCAAGCCCGCAATGACGGCGAAGAGTTAGACGACGATAAGTTGCTGCTAGGAGAATAGAACCCGCTTCTTATTCTCTTTAAAAGAAATAAGTCACAAAAGCCCCCACTTAATGATATCGATTCACTAAATGGGGGCTTTTTTATGCTTTTTAAACACAAACGCGACCTTCTTCTAAGGCAGCAGAAGGACAGAGCTAACAGGACAGGCACAGTTAAAACAAAGAGAAAACAAAGGTTTCTGTTTTATTGAATTATATGCATGCTTATCTTGGATGCTCCCGTCTAACACGCAATGTGTTAGCGTGGCTTTTTGCGTTGTTTGCCAAAACGATGACAACTAATCATTGTCGTAGTTGAGGCACTTTTTATATTCCTTTACGCCACTGCAAAATCAATTGGATGAACTTTAGCTAAGTTTACATTATGTTTTGCTTGCCAAAGATCATAATTATCTTGCATCGATAGCCAACTTTCAGGGCTACGCCCTAGTGCTTTCGATAGTCGTAAAGCCATTTCCGGAGTAATAGCACTTTTAGCTTTTAAGATACGGCTTAAAGTTGAAGGAGAAACATCTAATTGTTTTGCAACAAATCGGCAACTATAGCCAAATGGTTCCATATAAACATCGGAAATAAATTCACCCGGATGCGGTGGATTATGCATATTCATTAGTGATAATCCTCATAATTTAAAATAAAAGCATTGCCATCTTTAAATTCGAATGTGACTCGCCAATTACCATTTACAGTAATTGACCAAATTTCATCTCGTTTACCTTTTAAGGCATGCAACTTAAACCCAGGTAAGTCGATGTCGTCTAAAACAGTCGCAGTATCAATAGCGGCAAGTTGCATTCTAAGCCGACGCTCATGCTTCGCTTGAATGCCAGCCTTACTGCCTGACTCAAAGAACTTTCTTAGTCCTTTATGCTTAAATGATTTAATCATAACTGAAAGTGTAGCGCGTTGCGCAACAGGTGTACAGAAGGAACATAACGAGGCTATAGAATTACTCCAACAGCCAAATTTAATTAAAAACCGAGTCGTTGAGCTCAACCCTAAGCGCTTTTCAGGCTCTAGGTAATGCATCTCGACCCCATAAAAAGGCTATTTTTCTATATGAAGAGTAACTCTACAGCCCCAATGCCCTGTTAAGAAGTGAGAATTCGTTGGCTAAATTTTCTGAGTGAAGCGAATCCGAGCCAACTGTTACGAATCCGACTTTAACGACTTGTATGCATTTTATTGAACACTTATATTTAAAGAAACACTATTTTTTATATCACTAACTATTTGTTTTGGGGCAATAATAAAAAGCAACATTTCAACTAAATATGGGGTTCTATTTTTATAAATTTTTAATGAAAACTCTTTCATTAAATTACAATATTCATGATATGCAGTTTTGTGACTTTTCCATGTATATGACTTCCCAGATAAATTGAGTATTGTAGAAAATTCATATTTAGCTAAATCAGAACTCCTACCCGAAGGTTGAGGGTAAAATTCAGTTTGATTTGTATATTTAAATAATAACCAATTAAGAGCATAAATCACTCTAGAGTCATAAATTGCATACTGTCTATGATCTAGGAATGATGCTACTTTGGAAGTTGAAGAAATGATACTAAAAGTAGGTTTCGTCAGAATACCTTTTTCTAATTCTGAATCTAATTTATTCAATATGAGATTGTTACGATCGGTTGCCTTCAAAGATCTTACCCCCCCCCACTTTTGTATGACCCAGTATCGATTTTCAAGTGACCTTTCTGATGACAATAGGGTGTGTAGATTTTCTTTCAAAAAGATATTTCTAAGATAAACGTCCGAAATATCATTTGGTATTTTCAAAGGACAATCGTCAGGAATATTCCACTCAAAATTCTCTTTAAGGAGGGTATCATTTGCGTACTTTTGAAGCACATTTATTAAAGTGTCCAATGAAGTTCAACTCCTCTATGAATGGATGCATAACGCCTTGCTCACCGGAGTCTTGGGAGCGAAGCGAGTAAAATTTCCGTGTGCAGTGACTTGTTAGCATGCTAAAGTTCACGCTTAGAATTGGTTAAAAAATCACTACCCGACAATGGGCCTTTGTATATATCTTCTAATAAAAAGTGTAGGACCTCTTTAAGTTCTCTTTTGCCACGTGGCAATGTGATTTTTCCATTATTAACAGCCACTGGAATATCTGGAAAATTGGCAGCGGCAGTAGATATCTGAGTAACAGTATAGTTGTCTAATACACCCGAACTCTTAATAGAATGCGCCATCTTTCTTACTTGCGTATCAGCTTCTGAGATGAAACTCGCAAGATCAGCAATTTCCAATGAAGCATGTTGAGACATCTGAGTTAAGTCTTCGTCAGTTGCTTCTCTATAAAACTCTGACAGGTCAAAAACCATTCGAGCATTGTGGAAGCTTTTAAATTTCGTTTTATTGCCTTCAATGATTGCTACTAATTTATTATCAATCGTAAATATGTCATCAGTTGTTTTAACGAACGTATTGCCAGTTTGCATCTTTATTAGAGGAAGCTGGTTTAGCGAGAGAGCCTGTCTTGATGAAAATTTTTGAACATAAATTTTGGTTTGACCATTTGTAGCTATGCCTGTGAATATTGCTTTTATCGGTTCATTTGAAAAATTGGAAATATTCACATCAGAAAAAGATGATGCATTTGCATTGATTGCATCCCTCATCAACGTTGATTCACTAATATCATCAATAGTGAGGACTTCATTTGTGTCTGGCTTCCAATCACCATTAAAATCCACTTCAGTATCTACTCCCTGCTCAAAGAGCACTCGTTGATTTTCGAATATTTGAATCAGCTCTAATTGAAGTGGATTATTTACCCTAATTCGTTTAATTTGACAGCTGCCGCTATCATCCTTAATAAATGCGAAAAAATTCTGCTGTGCTGTCATTTTATTCCTCTACATCGATAACTATATATTCTGTTAACTGAGCCACCGTTAAAGGTTGGCTAGCATGTCTAAGTTCTTTTTTTGTGATAAGTACATAAGTTACCCCCTCTGGCGTACCTACTTTATAAAAATGCCATTTCATGATGCCCAAAAGAGGATTGAAGTGATAGCTATATCCAGTACTGGTTATCACTGCAAATATTAATAATGTCGGAATCCAAACTGTCCAGTTTAGTGCTGTAAAACTTGCGGTAAAAAGAGGAAGCAAATATAAAAGAAGAAAGCCCATATTCTCACGATCAGCAGCTTCAACAGTCGCTACAGTAAAATTGAAGCGTTCTAGATTTTTCTTTGCATAGCGAAGTATCCAGATGCAAACGAGTACTAAAGATAATGAAGCGGCAATAGCCAAGCTTGCAAATGTTTTTTCGCCATCAAACCACGCCACCCACGCATAAGTAAAGCCTACTGGTGCTATTGCAGTGCTAGTAAGTAAAATTTTGGCTAGTGTACTTAACACATTCATTCCTTAGCTCGAAGTGCATGCTAACGCCTTAATAACTGGCGTGTAGGTTGGTGTTATTTTTGCACTTTTTCTTTTGCAAAAATGATGACAACCGTAATACGTCCAGTTGATTAACTTGTTAGCTGTATTGTGCTTCGCAGTTAGCTAAAAACAATAAATTGGTTGCAGTTAAATGTAATGTGTAACTAGCCAAATGCTCAGGAACAGTCGTTATTTCACTACCTTGTCCATGACCTCCCTCTTTGTTTCTTACTGTTGGTATACCACTTTCCATTAATATTCTAACTGATGAAAATTGGTTTTGAAGATACTCTGGTACTAAATTATTTGCCAGACAACTGTTTATTAATTTTTTGGCTGTATCATTGGGTTTATAACTCCAAGAATGCTTGTCGTGAATAGCCTTCATCAGGCTTTCAAATGCTTTAAGACAATCATTTAAACATTCTTTATACCGTTTATGCCTGTAGTGCTCATGAGCAGAAAGAAACTCATCATTCGCACCAATGTATGATTTATTGCTACCTAGAACATGTAATACTGGCTTTACAGTCTCTGAATGTAAATATTGCGAATCGACCCTGATTAGCTCACCTGATTCAAATTGATAACCCACACCGGCTTCTTTAAATCGATAATTTAACTCATTAATTGCATCATCACTATTTTGTGAAACTCCAGTAGATTGCTGAAAACGATATTGTTTCTCCCTAACATGCTTATCAATTATTCTAAAACTCAATTCAATTACATCTAAGCTTTTCTCTACATTATTCTCATTCAAAAAACTATCATACACAGCTGCAAAGTGCGATTCTTCATACTGCTTAAGAGAGAATACGCCGTATTCTTTACACAGTACTTTATGGATTTGTCGGTATACTCCATTAGTTAGTTCATTATATGAAGTTTCTATACCAATGGTATCTCTAACTATATGAACGATCTGAACTTTTAATTGTTGAGGCAATTTATCATACTGATACACATCTGAAACTTCACCTCTCAGTCTCTTTTGTCTTTTAGAAAACAGATCAAATATTGCCATACTATTCATTGAACTCCATTATTCAGCTAACGCCCACATTAAGCGGACTAAAATTATTTGCCAAACTTGTTGAGGAACGAAACATGGCAAACTGTTTTAGTTCCGTTTAAATTGCCTTGTTATGCGTATTTATTCGTTCGATAAACCTGGATAATAATTAGGGTCAGAGTAAAATTAAATAATAATTAGGGTCAGAGTAAAATTAAATATCAACGAACAAGCCCACAGTTACCTTTTACGCCAACCTTTTTTTCTTCCTCGCTTTACTTCCGTTTGTCGTTGACCACTTAGTAATTCTATTTCTTCTTTAAATCTATCACTCCCTAACGCCAATCCTTTGTTTGCTGTTAAACGAATATCTTCTAGTAATTTATCATCTACTTGATACTGAAACATATCTCGATACGTATTACACCGCTCTTCTTTTGTTCGCCCCAATGACAAGTAAAGCTCATGCGGTGTCTGTAAATCACTACTGACACCTAAGCCGTTACATCGGTAGCTCGACCAAGAATAATCCGCAGGGTCTTTGACCATATCAGCCCTAACTGGATTCAGTTCGATATAACGATACAAATGAAAAAGATAACTTTGGTCTTGTACAAGACAAGACTTAAAG
This sequence comes from Marinomonas sp. KMM3893, assembly GCF_004352855.1. Classification (GTDB taxonomy): domain Bacteria; phylum Pseudomonadota; class Gammaproteobacteria; order Pseudomonadales; family Marinomonadaceae; genus Marinomonas; species Marinomonas arenicola. The sequence continues at coordinate 22,281 of NZ_SJSC01000001.1, forward strand.
CGCCCTTCCCATAAAGTACCTGTTCGTTGATAGGTGTAGTTAAAATACCGTACGTATTGACGCCCCAACGATTGCATCATTTTTGAAATGCCAGTTGTATCACTAGGTGTACACAACAAATGAACATGATTAGTCATGAACACCCAAGCATGTATCGATACTTCAAATTTTTCGGCGTATTCACCTAGCCAATAAGCATAAGCTTTAATGTCTTCATCGTGGCCAAAAATAGGCTGACGGTTATTACCGCGTTGAATAATATGCTCAGCATAACCCGGAATTGAAACTCTTGGACGACGTGGCATGGAGACTCCTTTCTCTCATACTTTTACGATATCACTAAGGTTAATACGGGGAACTGTTTTCTAGGGAATAAGTTTAATTTAACTCTGACCCCAATCAATATTTTAATTCTGGACATGTGGTCATGTAGATTCATTAAATTCCATCGAGCATCCCACTCATCTTTCGGGCATACATCCACGCACAGATAATAAAATTTTAGATAGCACTCAATAAGATCTCTCGTAAGAGATGATACTGAACTGTAATCCCCGTGTGCATCATTACCTATTTGATCCGGATTGGGACATAAATGTCCAATTGAATTCGCACAGTTGCATAATTTCAATAATTGGGGTCAGAGTAAAATTAAGCATCCTCTTCTATTCTTACTAGGTTTTTTCGCTACCTTCTGCCTGTAGCGTATCCCTTTGATTTAATTTTACTCTGACCCCAAAATTACTAACGCCCGCATAAGCTGCGGAGCATGTTGGACGCTTTTTTGCGTCATTTTCTTTTAAGCAAAAAATCGGACAATGTGAGCCGTCAGATTTGATGCGTTTGTTAGGTTATTTTGAATGATTAAAGTTTTATATTTCATGACTTTGAAGATTCTTGTTTTGAAAGTATGTGTGAAGGAAATTTGTAGTTAATAGCGGTTTCGTCGTTAAACGCGGAGCCAATTATTTTGCCAATATCTAATGTTTCCACGAATATAAAAACTACCTCCTTCATGCTTGCAGGATCGGGGTCAACTTCATGAGCTAATTCTGCTCGCCTATCAGATATTTCTTGATAGTTTTTTATGCATTCGCTGTTTAAAGTGATTTCCAATTTTGGGAGTATTTCTTTAAGCCTTTTGGTAACCGGAGTACGTTGATATCGAGCTGAATGCTCTTTTATTGCGCTTGACTTAATATTTTCAATTCCTTTTTCTTGAATTTCTTCTAGCTTGTAATTGGTTTTATCGAACAACTGAATGTTCTTTTCTAAGCTTTTTTCAAAGAGCTGAAACTCATAATCTTCAAGAATTGCGAATAGGGTGATTATTGTTTGGCTTGATAGTAAGTGTTCGTGAGCACGTTCCTTAAAATTGATTCCCATAGGAACGCCTCCATTTTCACGAGGTGTTGGATTTTCACCGCACTCAAATGGAGCAACTATTTTTTGATAATCACTCATGGCCAATATGTATGGGAAATTCCTGTTGATATCCGGCTTGTTGGCAGGTGATGTGATATAAGGAGCTTCCTTCCAAGCTTCCTTTTCAGAACCAACATTCTCCCACATCATCATTTTGTATGCGCTTTCGGCTAAGTCATACGTTGAACATGCTTGAATAACAAAGCGTGTAGCTATTTTGGAAAAAGATTCGAAGTTCATCGTTTATGAAACCTAACATTGTAATAGTGCGCACGCGCATTTACACATTTCAAAAACTGTCTAAATACCTCTATAACCAACTGAATTTAAAGTGTTTTATAAAGTTATTCATAATATCCAAAATTGGCTAAACGAGCGTGCGCGTTATTACGTTTATCCCCAGCCTCTTATCTCAGTACTGTGAATCATTAGTCATTGATCTTAAGGTCGTTTTTTATTCTATTCCATTGTAAACACGCAAAAGATAGCTATTCAAAATGGCTAAATGAGCAAGCAATAAATTCGTTTAAAAATAACCTTTTCTGCTTATTGATTTTTCTATCATGCATTACCTACCTAGCCGCCTTAATGCTGGCCATTAGAGCCCAGTTGTTGCAATTTTTAATGAGGAAATAGAAAGAAGGTGTTATACGAGGCTTAACCATCCGTTAGTTACTTTGCTTCCATTCCTTTGTTTACAAAATGTAACGCGAGTTGATTGAGATTACCAGACTGCTTTGCCGTTTTTTGGTTTGTGGTTCTGGTTTGCTCAGAGAGCCAAGAGAAGAACGTAAGAACAAACATTGGTATTCATCCAGTGCTGCGTCAACATCGCCTTGTGAAAGCGCTGCTTTCATCGTCAGATTTCCGTCGTGCCTCCGTTCATACTGACCTACGATTGGGTAAGTTCAATTGGTGTTTTCGATGAGGTGGGCGGCAGGTGTGAAGAAGTGCCGAAGAGAAACGTCGGTTGGGCTGGTAAATAGCAAGTTTGGCGGCTACCCGTCGGGGTCAAATACCTTTAAAGGCAGCGAATCCAGATATACCAATTCCATAGGATTTTAAAGGGAAATGACCCCTTAGTCCGTTGGATGCTTGTGAAAGCGTTGCTTTCATCGTCAGATTCCCGTCGTTCCTCCGTCCATGCAGACCTACGCTCAATCGGTGTTTTCGATGATTTATAAAGCTTTGAAGCTATAAATACCTTAATTCGATGCAACGAAGTTGCGCGACTTGATGACGTTTCTGAGGCAGTGTTTGATGATGTTTCTCCATCTAAAAAGACGCTAAACACCTTCCTTAAATGATCGACGTGCAAAAGCTTTCCTGTGCTACGAAAAAGATACGCTAAAGGTCTTAAAAGAGACCTTTTGGTTACTTTTGCGGATCTGGGCAAAAGTTACCCGCTCAGCAGAGCGGAATAAAGGTCAGGTATGCAAAGCGTTTGAATGGAAAGTACAAAAATCGCCAACAGGACAGGCATAGTTAGTGCCGAAGAGAAACAGCAATTGAGCGAGTGATAGTCAAGCAGTGAGGCCGAGGTCAGGTGGTCGCTAGCCGGGGTCAAATCCCTTTAAACGCAGCGAATTTAGATGTCACCAATTCCGTAGGATTTTAAAGGGAAATGACCCCTTAGTCCGGTGGGCGCTTGTGAAAGCGTTGCTTTCATCGTCAGATTCCCGTCGTGCCTCCGTTCATGCTGGCCTACGTTCAGGTAAGCTCAACCGGTGTTTTCGATAAGGTAGAATTTTAAAGGGAAGTGACCCCTTAGTCCGAAAGCTTCGCTTAGCATTCTTTAGATTTACCTAAATCACCACGGGCTGGTGTCGTTTAGAATATAGGGTATAAACAAAGGCTAAAATAAAGCAAATCGACGCTGGGATAAACAAGGCATCAAACAGGTACAGGTTAAACAGGTAAGTGCCTGATGTGCCTCCGCAGATAAAGCCTGAAATAATCAGTAAAAAGAGTATCGATTTTCTTTTATCGAAGGTTTCCCCTCTTAGCGCGGAACCAAACATGATGCCCAAGTCGGTGAATATGCCAGTCATGTGCGTGGTTCGCACAATCGCGCCGCTGTATTTTGTGGCGAGGGCATTTTGCACACCACAGGCGGCTGAGGCCGCGTAGCAACCGTAATAAGAACCCGCAGAAAAAAGATAGATAGCCCATAAGATCAGCACGCCTTCAATGGTCAGTGCCAAGCCATAATGGTGGCCCAGTTTCAATGTGTGGCTGTGCAGCAAAACGCCTGAGAGTGAGGCGCCAAATAAAAAAGACAACAACACACCAGCCAGGTTAGCCGTTCCTTGTAATGAGCCATCGAGAAAACTGGCCCCCAATAACGTGACCGTACCAGAAAGGTGAGATATTGCCTGATGATCAAGGCTAATCAGCCCAATGGCATTAATAAAACCGGCCACAAAGGCGAGAATAAACGCCCCGTATTCAATCCATTTTGGCAACCGTGAAATCAAGAGTCCTCCGAAATATAAATATTTAAAAGTAGATTGATTGACCTGCCTACGCTCAGGCCTAGCCCAACAGATAACCATTGTGCGCAGTCACTTATTTGGCCATCGCCCAACCCCTCTATCCTATTCCTTTTCAAAGAAAATCGACATGGCAATGGTCAACTCACTAAGATCTTAAGCAAAAATGCGGTTTTTATGGATGGGTGATATATCAAAAAATGATTTTTAATTTAAGAAGAAATAGATTTAACTGATATCACGGCAATAATAAAAACAAGGACACTCAATGAAAACCATGCTCGAACACCTATCTCAATATGCTTTTTACCATCAAGACAAACGCAATGTGGCGACGCACTTTATCGGCATTCCCATGATAGTGGTGGGCATCACAGCTTTGCTGGCACGCCCTCATTTCTCCCTCTTTGATCTCGACTTCACTCCCGCCATACTGATCGCGATCGCCAGTGGCGTCTTCTATATCAAGCTCGACCTTGTCATTGGCATTATGATGTCGCTGTTACTCGCCTTGTCCGTCTGGATAGCGAACGCGCTCGCGGCACAAAGTACGCAAACATGGCTCATCGCGGCGATTGGCTTATTTGTAGTGGGCTGGGTCTTTCAATTTATTGGGCATTATTTTGAAGGCAAGAAACCCGCGTTTGTAGACGACATTACCGGGCTCATTATTGGGCCATTGTTTGTCTTTGTGGAGTGTCTTTTTGTACTGGGACTAAAGCGAGAATGGGAAGAGAAAATCGATATTTTCTGCCGTAAAAAGAACAGAGAAAACGCCCTGTCAGTCACCCATTGAAGACAAGCGCAAAGCCCATTGTACAATGGGCTGCCAAGGGTCTATTCTGTTGGCTCTGCTCAAACATCAAACAGAAGGATTTTATGATGAAAAAAATGCTCGCGGTGTTCTTTGTCGCCCTGCTGACTACGGCTTCGTTTTCCGCATTAGCGTGCCCAAAAGGAGAGCATCCTCACGGTGGAACAGGGTCTCACCACAAAGGTGGCTACTGCTCCTATTAAGCCACCGTTTATCACGTAAAAAAGCGACTCTGTGTCGCTTTTTTACGTGATAAACGACCTTACTGATTAAAAGGTCGTTTTACTTGGCGTTTTTTAACAACACAACGCGAACTTAGAGTGTATTCGCAAGCCCACTAGCATGGTCATGAGTATTGATGGCAACGGACGGCAGCAGATCCAACACTACAATTTGCTCTTGCTCCCCTTCTGCGATCAGGGTTTTCTTGGCATGCAATGTAGAGGCAAGGTTCTCATCCCAGATGGTGATTTCGTCTCCCGCTTTGGCCGGCAATGTCGCTCTGCCTTGTTCGTCTGTTTTGACCGCGAAATGGTTATCCGCCACGTAGATATAACCAATCATGTCATCGTGAATATTACAACCAAGCACCACTAAGCCCGCTTTATCAAACAAGAGTGGCGCCGTTGCGTTGCCTTTGTAGAGCTTAATTTCAAACGCTTTTGGCTTAGAAAAGCTGTAAACGTGATGACGAATCTCATCGCTATTAGGAAAACTCACGCTCTGCCCTTTTTGAACCACCAAAACACGAGGGCTAAACTGGCCATATACCTGATCCATAATCGCCAAATCTGCCGGTGTGTTCACCTTGAGGCCGGGCACACTAATCACCGCATTGGGCACGGGATTATTTTGTTTATCCACCACTTGGATGGTCATATCCGCCCAAACATTTTGCACGGTGAACGCCACTAGCATCATCAAAAAACGCGTCATTATTGTCTCCATTCTGTCACTGATTTCTCTTTAATTGTTTCGTCCTTCGCATGCTATACTCGATGGCATTACGAGGTTCGTTAGAGGGTACTGTCCAGAGAATTATGCGTGACTCTATAGAAATTATTACCTACAAAGAAACAGCCCACTCACATGTGCATCATCACACCCAGATTGTCTTACCACTACAGGGTAGCTTATTTCTTGAGGTAGAAAATTCACAACGCCTTGTGCAGGCGGGACAGGCCTGTTTGATCTCTTCCGATTACGCCCATACTCACTTGGCAAAAGGTGATAATCGCTGTTTGATTATCAACAACTTAGCCTGCTGGAATAAAGACATCAGCAGCACAGATACGTTCATTACTTTATCGCCTCAAGCGCAAGCCTATTTGCCCTTTTTGTCGTCTTTAGCCCAGCACCAAACCAGCCAACAAACACAAGCCAACGCGTTGCAACTCATTGAGTGTTTACTGCCAATCCCACAAGAAACGATTTACCAAGGAGACCAGCGAATAACGCTCGCGAAGCAATACCTTGATGCCAATTTTCAAACCCCTTGCTCAATCAATGAACTCGCTCAGCACGTTCACCTAAGCCACAGTCAATTGACGATTTTGTTCAAACGACACCTTGGCCTAACGCCTAAGCAATACCTTTTAAAGCGTCGCCTTACGCAAGCCCAACACCTATTAGAAACCTCCAACAAAGGGCTAGAAGACATTGCTCTGGCCGTTGGTTTTCATGATGCGAGCGCCCTTAGTCGTCTCTTTACGAAGCAACTTGGCCGCTCCCCAGGGCAATACCGAGAGGCCGCTCGTGCCGCTATTTGTCGTTGATCTCTAACGCCACTTCCCAGCTTTTAATAAAGCGGCGCTGTTTCGCATAATCTCGCCCCACTAACAACTGCTGATCTAACTCAATCGCTCGCTTAGGCCCCGTTGCTTCCACAACATAAGGGGTAATCACTGGGGTGACATCAGGACGAATAGGAAACAACAAGGCTTTCGTTTGCATCATACCCTGTACTTCGTCTGACAATAAAAAGTCTAAAAACAGACCCGCGTCTTCAACATTAGCGGCTTTTTTAGGAATCAAGGCCACCCGCCTTATCATCAAGGTGTAATCCTTAGGCAAGATCATTTCAAGGCGCGAATCCACTCGCGCCCGTTGCGACGCATAGGACCCCAGCAAGTTGTAGCCAACGACCAATTTTCCGCTCGCCACGTCGTCAATGATTTGATGGGTGCAGCAATAGGTTTGCAGTTTATGGCTCCCAAATGCTTCAATTAAACGCCCCCATGTTGCGTCCGCTTGGCGAGCATCTTGGCTGGCCAGCAAATACCCCACCCCACTTTTACGAATATCGTACGTGCCGATTCTTCCCGTCATCTGCTTTTCATATTGGCGGATCGCACGCAACAAATCTTGTCGGTCTTCCGGCAGTTTTCCAGGGAACTGGTCTTTATTCACCAGCATCACCACAGGCTCTAACGAAAAAGCAAACACCTGACTACGCCATTTAGCGTCACTGGGCAGTTGCTCTGTCGCCTGTGAACGGTAAGTCTGAACGTATCCGTCATTGACCAATTTTAGCTGTAAGTCCATGGCGCTGCTGATGACCAGACTCGCACTGGGGTGATCTTTTTCTTGTATGGTTTTTTGATAAAGCTCTAACGTGTTCACATCCAGATACGACACCCGCACATCAGGATGTAAAGCCACAAAACGCTCTAGCAAGGGAGCAAAAGAGGCCAAATCCAAAGAAGAATTAATCCGCAAAGTGCGCGTAGCCTTCAGGTCACCAAACCAAACAGGCGCCGCCATGCTAAGCGTTGACCACAAGATGCTCAGGGCACTGAAAAGCACCAATAACGTCTTCATTCGGTAACCCCCATTTGAAATTTCGCGATATCAATTTGGAACGTGGTGCCTTTTGGCTGAGTATTCAAAATACGAATGCGCGCGCTGTGGTGGTCCACTATGTCTTTGACCATCGCTAAGCCAACACCACTGCCGGCTATGTCGTAACGACCACGATAAAAACGCTCAAATACCCGCTCCTTCTCAGCCTCAGGAATCCCTTCACCATGATCGATCACTTGCACCTGATAATAAGCAGCAAACTCGGCGATGGTCACCACCACTTCTGCCGCTTGTTGCTCCCCCTGATTGCTGTAGCGCACGGCATTTTCGATTAGGTTCTGCATCATTTGCTGCAGCGCAAACGCATCCCCCAACACCATGGCGTGTTCCAGCTCTGTGTCTAAAGAAAGGTGCACCCCTTGGTGCAAGGCCGTCACGGCCTGCTCCCGACACGATGCAGCAATCGGTAACAGCAGGTCTATCGGTTCTCGGTAACGGGTTTGCATACGGTGCGACACCACCGCCTGATTCAGCAGTAAGGTCACGGTCTGGCTCAAGGCATCGCACTGATTAACAATGTCTTCTAAAGCTTGGTATTGGCGTTCTGGTGACGTCTGATCGCGGGCGTTTTCAGCTAAGGCGCGCAACCCAGCGAGTGGCGTCCGTAATTGATGGGCGGCGTCTGCCGTGTAATGTTCAAGCTGCTCTAAGTTGTCTTGAAGGCGTGACATAAAGTGATTGATCGCCACTTTCAAATGGTGCGTTTCTTTGGGGGTTTTTATATCCAGCGGCGTTAAATCCCCAGGCGAACGCTCCTCCAAGACTCGCTCTATGCGCTGTAAAGGACGCAAAACTAAATGACTCCCGATGACAATCAAAGCAATCGCCACCAAGGCAATCATCAATACAATATCGACCGCACGCTGCGTCACCGCAGAAGCAAGCTCTTCCCGTGACAAACGTGTTTGGCCCAAAATAATACGCACTGTGCCAGTGGCGTCCGGTTCCGTTAAATGCCGCTCTAAAAAGGCAAAACGCACCATTTCGCCAGAATATTCGCGATTAAAAAATTGTATTTTATCGTAGGTGGTTTTTTGCGGCGGAGTCATGTCTAAGTCTTTATAGCCTGTAATAAAGCCTTGGGCAGAGCTTTCTACTTTGTAGAACACCTTATCTTCATTGGCTTGCGCTAACGTGGCAAAAGCGGACCAAGGAATATCGATACTCACTTCATCGTTGATCAGACCAACGTTTTCGTCCATTTGCAGCAGAGCACTGCGCAACAAGCGATCATAGGACAAATCCGCTAGGCGGCGGCTGTAATCAAACACAAAATTGATCGACAAGGCCGCAATAATACTGATGACCAAACAACCAATGCCGATCAGACGAAAGCGTAACGAAGGCGCTCGTTTTAGCGCCTCTCGCTCTTCGTCAAGGCTGCCTTCAGTGGCTCTTGGGTGCTGTAGCGATTTCAGCCACATAACCAATTCCTCTTAGGGTACTGATCACAAGGTCGCCCTGAGACAGTTTTTTACGCAAGCGGCCCACATACAGCTCAATCGCATTGGCGCTGGGGGTTTCGTCGAAATTAAACAAATGGTCGGTAATTTCATCTTTGCTGAGCACACGCCCCAAATGACCTAGAAAAATCTCTAACAGACGAAATTCTCGGTTCGTGACCGCCGTCAATTCGCCGTTCACAAACACCTGACGACTGTCGCGGTTAACCGTAATATTGCCATGTTCGCTGACGTTCGCTGCATAACCTTGCTTACGACGCAGTAAGGCTCGGCAGCGAGCTTCTAACTCACCAAAATCAAACGGCTTGGTCAAATAGTCATCCGCGCCTTCGTCTAACAAGCGAATCCGATCGTCGATCTGGTCGCGAGCCGTTAAAATCAACACTGGCGTTGCGTCGTCTCTCTGGCGAAGCTTTTGCAACAACTGCAAACCCGATAGGCCTGGCAGGTTTAGATCCAACAAAATCAGATCGAATGTTTGATACTTGAGCAAGTCATCGGCGCGTTTGCCATCGTCAATTAAATCGACACCATGTCCTAAACTGGCCAAACGCTCACAAATGGCCTGCCCTAACACTTGAGTGTCTTCCACCACCAAAATTCGCATACACATGATTACCAAAGCTAATGAGTCGGTCTCAAATTAATAAATGCACAATAAGCAAAAAGTTCGAGCTGCAAACACAGCCCGAACTTTTTAAAACACCTTTTACTTAGTATTACAGGTGTTAAACGTCTTTAACAGAGTCTTTTGATCTGCGCATTTTCGCACGAATAATCGGCCCCACAATCAGTGGAAGAATCAAACCAAGAATAGCAACCGTCCATAGACCAATGCTTAATCCGCTATTGAACAACACACTCCAATCGCCATCAGAAAGCACCAAGGCATGACGCAAGCTTTTCTCCATTTCAGGCCCAAGCAACAGACCTAGAATCACTGGCACCAATGGAATACCGACTTTACGTAAGATATAACCCATCACACCAAACGCCACCATGAAGTACAAATCGGTTGGGCTATGGCTAACAGAATAAATACCCACAGAAGCGATCAAGGTCACCACTGGCATCAAGTATTTAGGCGGTACGCTCAACAACTTCACAAAGATGCCGACCATTGGAATGTTAAGCAACAACAAGACTACGTTACCCACAAACATGGCCGCGATCACACCCCAAACAAGATCAGGGTTATGAGTGAACAACATAGGACCTGGGGAAATGTTCAACGATATCAACATGGCCAATAGCACTGCTGTGGTACCACTGCCTGGTACACCCAGAGTCAACATAGGCACCAAGGCACCCGACGCAGCACCGTTGTTGCCAGATTCTGGCGCCGCCACACCACGTGGATCCCCTTTACCGAACTCCCCTTTGTCAGAGATTTTCTTCTCTAATGAGTAGCTGATAAACGAACCCAATGACGCTCCGGCTCCTGGTAAAACACCAGCAATAAAACCTAAAATACCACCACGAATTGAGGTTGGTAACACATTGATAATGTCTCTTGCCGTTAACTTAAGCTTATTAATAGCCACTTGTTTTAGCCCATCTCCCGCATGACGCTCAAGGAAGAAGAACAACTCACTAATGGCAAACAAACCTACGATCGCGATAATGAAATCCACCCCTTCAAACAGCTCAAGTGTGTTGAAGGTATAACGCTGCACACCAGTGGAAATATCAATACCCACTGTCGAAATCATCAGACCAATGGCCGCGGCCGTGATCGTTTTAAATTGATTCTTACCAGTCACGCCGCCCAATGTGGCAAACGCCAACACAAACAGAGCGAAGTATTCAGAAGGACCAAATTTCAATGCAAATTTAGATAAGATAGGCGCTAAGATCACCAAACCGATCGTAGCGATAAAGCTACCAATAAAAGACGCAATAGCAGAAATCGCAAGCGCCTCGGCGGCCTTTCCTTTTAACGCCATCGGATAACCATCCAGACACGTCATCATCGCTGGCTCATCACCAGGAATGTTCAGCAGGATAGAAGAAATACGACCGCCATACATGGCACCTGCGTAAACAGAGGTCAGCAAAATCAACGACGAAGTAGGAGACAATCCTAAACTAAAGGCCAGCGGTATTAAAATCGCCACCCCATTAGCAGGGCCAAGGCCCGGTAACGCACCAATTAATGTACCTAAGATGGCACCAATAACGGCGAACATGATGCTTTCAGGGGTCAATGCCACCGCAAAGCCATGCATCAATAAACTCATTGTTTCCATGACTATAGCTCCAACAGACCAAGAGGCAGTGCAAGTTCTAGCACATTGTTAAACAAGAAGAAGATAACCAAAGACGCAATCACGCCTGTCATCAAACTCTTAGCAAAGCTTGCTCCCATGCGCCAGCTTAAAAAGCTAACCACAAACGTAGAAGCAGGAATGAATCCGATCGGCTCAATCGCCCAAGCGAAGAACAAAATAGACAGCACAACGACGACTAATTCGATCAACATCGGCAGCGGTGACCATTTTTCATCTGGATCGGGTTTTACCATCATATAGACTGAGCTAATCGCCAAAATCACCGACAATAAAATAGGAAAAGTTTCTGGGCCGACACTTTCTTGTCCGCCAAATGGAATTGGAAATTGTGTTGCTTCCCAACCGTAAGCTACGGCGAGAACCAGCATCAGCATGCCAAACACACGGTCATTAATGCGCATGTCTCTGCTCCGAATTAGTTAAAACGTATAGAGGGAAAATCGTAAGATAATATAGGGGGAGAAAGCTCCCCCTACCGATCGAGGCTTACTTCATCAGACCAATGTCTTTAGAAAGTAGTTTGATGTTTAGGGTTTGCTCATTGACGAATTTAGTCAGATCTTCACCAGATTTATGGAATGGCATTAAACCATTTTTCTCCATTACTTTTTTCCATTCAGGTGTTTTGTACAATTCGTCTAGTGTGTTTACCCACCAATCGTAAGACGCTTTACTTGCCTTACCTGGTACGTAAAAACCACGCCAGTTCGGCGCAACAGAGCTGATGCCTTGTTCCATGGCCGTCGGGATAGTATCAAATGGTGCTGGTAAGCGTTTTTCAGACAAAACCGCTAACACACGAATGTCACCAGATTGCATGAAACCTCGGATTTCGGAAATGTCACCCGTGAAGGCATCAACATGACCACCGACCACTTGAACCAAGGCTTCTGAACCGCCACCGTATGCTAGGTAACGGATTTTAGGAAGGTTACCAACGTGAGCTTCTTTTGCCGTCATCAGTACTTTCAAATGATCCCAGCCACCAGACGCACTACCACCGGCGAATTTCACCGCAGAAGGGTCTTTTTTAAGGGCATTCATCATTTGAGTTAATGTGGTGTATTTGGAGTCTTTAGCCACTGCGATCACACCGTAATCCGCACCTAAAGTGCCAACCCAGCGAACTTGATCGGTGCTCATACCAGGGTATTGGCCTTGAGCAAGACGAGTTGTTGTTGCAGTACTTGCCGCAACAATAAGGTTTTCATCAGTATCACGTTTACTCACTGTATGAGCAAAAGCCACACCGCCACCGGCACCGCCCATGTTAATGGTTTGCACGTTGCCTTTAATGTAACCTTGGTCAACCAACACTTTACCGACACTACGACAGGTGAAATCCCAGCCACCACCAGGTGATGCTGGTGCAATACAATCGGCACTGCGCGCTGGCTCAAAAGCATACGCTTGGCTGGCCGCGGTCAATGCAACGACGCTTGACAGAAGTACCGTCTTTAGAGACATTTTTTTCAACATAGCTTTCTCCAGTTTGTTATTTTTTTATTAGAGATTCTGATGAGTCACAAATTTCAAGATTCGCATACTCGATACTGCAGCGGAAACATTACCTGTTTAAACTGTCACCATCCTGTCATTTATAACTTTTCCAGCTTAATTGTGTAAACATTATTAACAATAAGACTTATTGATTGACGATTTCAACCACTAAAAGAAGCAAGAGCAAGCATCATGCTTTAAAAACAGCGCGCTTGAATTGGCTCACACCGTCCGCCCTATTCAAAGTGGAACACAAGCTGCGCGGATTTATGACAAGCACCTTCACGGATTTATGACAATGCCAGAAAACACAATAACCGGTAGGCTAATACACTCAATTAATCTCGATTCGTAAAGGAAAATAGTCATGTCGTCTGCAACCCCACGCGCCACTCTCGTTGGCTCCATCGCCATTCTTCTTTGGAGCACACTGGCGCTCTTTACGACTCAAGCCAATGCAGTGCCACCCTTGCTGCTGCTCACGCTGACTTTTGGCGTGGCCAGCCTACTGTTTTTTATTGTGTATCTCTTTAAGGGGGAATTACGACGCTCGTGGAAACAAACGCCCACCAGCGCCATGCTAATGGGCGGATTAGGGTTTTTCTTCTACCACTTTTGCTATTTTTACGCGTTTCAACACGCGCCACCGGTCGAAGCGGGGTTAATCGCGTATTTATGGCCGCTGCTGATCGTGCTATTAGCAGGCACAACCAGCGGCAACAAGCTATTATGGACCCACTTGGTTGGTGCCATTCTTGCGTTTATTGGTACTGGCATTATGCTGCAATCTCGTGCTCAAGACTCTCAAATAACAGGCAGCGTTCTGGGCTATGGGGCGGCCTTCGCGTGCGCCATTATTTGGTCTGGTTATTCGGTCAGCAACCGCCGTTTTGCGCACGTGCCATCAAGCTCAGTGCTTTGGTATTGCCTGATTACAACGTTATTAGCTGGGCTTTCCCATCTCACATTGGAGCCCACTCAATGGTCTTTTTCTGCCAGCACTTGGGTCGCGATCATCGGCCTTGGTTTTGGCCCTGTGGGCATCGCTTTCTTCTGTTGGGACATGGGCGTAAAACGCGGCAACCTTTCTCTTTTAGGGGTTTTATCTTACACCGCACCGGCCCTGTCTACCGCTTGGCTTGGCCTCTTTACCGAGGAAGTATTGTCCCAAGGGCAAATCATCGCTTGCTTAATGATTACCGCTGGCGCCTTGTTTGCCAGCCTAATGCCAACAAAAAAACGACACCGTCTAACAAGCGCCACTCCAGCACAGAGAAGCAACATCAATAACCCATAATCTGGGCAAAAAAAAGGCGCTTCATCGAAGCGCCTTTCATTAAATAACCTGTGGTTTATGCAACCTGCTCTTTACGCTACGTGCTATTTATGCAACGTGGTATAACGTCCGTGGCACACTCTGCAAGTAAGATTCCATTTCCGCCATACCGTTAGGCTGGTCAACTTTCACGCCTAAATCCCGCATGGTGCTGCCAAAGGCATGCAAAGTACGGAACAAGTTATGCTCACGACACTGTTCGCCCATTTGACCAATACGCACAATCGGCTGCCCAAATGAACCGGCGATTTCCACTCGGTACACATCGGAAATATGGCGACAAATATCACCCGCGGTTAAGCCTTCAGGAATTTTAATCCCAACCACAGAGTTCAAACGCGATTCAGACGGAATAAACAGCTCCAGACCCATTGCCTCGACCCCAGACTGAAGCGCCTTAGAGCAACGCAAATGGCGAGCAAAACGTTGCTCTAATGTTTCATCACACACCAATTTTAGCGCTTCATGCAAGGCCATAATGCCAGACACAGGCGCGGTGTAATGGTAACCATCTTTATGCCAAAAATTTTCCGCCAGTTGAGCATCGAAACACCACTGAGCCACAGGCTGAGTCCGGCTTTTTACGCTGGCCCATGCTTCATCAGAAAACACCAATAAAGACACACCAGGAATAGAAGACAAGCCTTTTTGACCACCGGTGATCACCACATCGATCTGCCATTCATCCATTTTGAGTGGCATGGTGCTCAAGGTACAAACCGCGTCCACCACCACAAGGCAACCATAGGATTTGGCGATTTTAGCGATTTCTTCCAGTGAATGGTTAAACACCGTATTGGAGGTTTCACCTTGCACCAAGGTAACCACTTTAGGGCGTACTTTTTCAATCGCTTTTCGCACCAACTCTGGATCAGCAGCTTCGAGTACAGGCACATGCAATTCATGAACATCTGCCCCTATGCGTGTTGCCATTTCTGCCATGCGATGACTGAAGAAACCATTGTTGATACACAAAATGGTCTCGCCTTGCTGCATCAAGTTAGATACGGCCATCTCCATCGCGGCCGATGCCGGTCCCGCTACGCCCAACACCCACTTAGATTGGGTTTGGAATACGTACCTGGCCATTGCCTTTACCTGGTGGATCACTTGCGCCATGACCCCTCCCAAATGGTTAATGACAACAGAGTTGGCCTTAGCCACACACTCAGGAATCGGAACAGGTCCCGCGCCCATCATTAATAATGGTTCACGAGGAAGAATTTCATCTAACGATTTCACCTGGGGACGAGAAATACCCATTGGCGATGGAGCAGTCATGATGTACAGCCTATGTTAAAAAATTACAGTGGGTGAGCTATTTTGGAAAAACTAAAAGCACATTTTTTACACTTTCCCAGCATAAAATATCGTGATTTTAGTTTTTTCGAAATAATATATTGAAATAGTACAATATTCTTATATAAAAAAAGAGACAGGCAAACGAAAACAGTGCGATATTCCAGTTAGCCTACCTTTTCCCCTAGATCTGACGTGTAGCGCCTTGAGCAAGCAGTGTTTTTTACTCTGACCCTCGCGTTTTTTACTCCACGTATTTCATCAATCTATGCGATAATTCAACAAATTCCCTATGACAGGAACAAGTTATGAATACTTGTGGTATCGAAATCAAAGGCAGCGAAGTCATTCTTTGCCTGCTATCTAAACAAGACGGCCTTTTTCAAATTGCCGATTGCCGCCAAGTGCGTCACACCTTAAGCAACTCAAACGACAGTGAAAGCGTGCGTAAATTTCAATTTATGCTTAAGAAACTGTTTGAGGATTACAAAGTCTCCCGCGTGATCATTCGCGAACGCCCTACCAAGGGGAAATTTGCTGGCGGTGCGGTCGGATTCAAAATCGAAGCCTGTATTCAGCTGATCGACACCGTCGATGTTGAGCTATTAACTGGCGTCAAAGTAAAAGAAGTTGTAAAAGACAATCCTTTCCCAGTGCCTTTTAAATCAACGGGCCTTAAAGCGTTCCAAGAAGGCGCTTTTACCGTTGCTTACGCTGCGCTTTGCGAAGATCAGTAACCAGAAGCCAATACAGAAGACCAAAAACAGAAGACCAAAAAAAGAGAAGCGCCCCATCGCTTCTCTTTTTTTTAGATCAACAAACGCGGCCACCCCGCGCTCAAAAACACCTTCAAACCACGCCCGTTAAAAGACAATTCTGATGCAGAATACGCGTCTAAATTGGCGCAAAAACAAAAGAACGCACAATAAAGGTGCGCATGATTCTATTTTCTCTTACCAATCAAGACGATCAACACACCGCCTAATACCGCGGCCGACGCTAGAATCAAGTGCAAGGTAACGGCTTCATTCGCAAATATGACGCCACCCAAGGTTGCCAGTATTGGCACCAAAAGTTGTAAAACGGCCGCCACAGACGCACTCATGTGCGCCAACACCGCATACCAGATGGCGTAACCCATGCCAGACATAAGCGCACCAGAAGCGACCGCCAACCAAAACCCTTTTAACGTGATGTCCAACTGAAAGCCGACAAAAACCAGTGCTATCAATAACAGTGGCAAGGTTCGAATAAAGTTAGAGGTTGTTGCAAACAACGCCTTGCTGACTTTTTTGCCATGCCAGGTATAAATTCCCCAAGCCATACCGGCAAATGCCATTAGCACAAAGCCGACCGCAGACGGTGTGGAGAGCGTCGGCAACACCAAATACACAAAGCCAGAAAAGGCCACCGCGAGCCCCAGCCATTCTAGCCATTTCATGCGATGCCCGTTTATAAAAGACAATAAAATCAAGGTGATCTGCACAGCCCCAAACAAAATGAGCGCACCAACCCCTGTGGCCAATGACACATAGGCGTAGGAAAAACCCAACGCGTAAATAAACAGCGCCGTTGCCGAGGACCAGCTACCAGATTGCCACACTTGTTTGAGTCGAGATGGGGCCTCTGCCGTGTCACGATTGTCCCGATAAAGCAGGCATAAAATCAGCAGCATTAAGGCACCACTTACCAGTCTAACCAAGGTAAAAGAGGTTGGATCAATCAATCCCCCAGAGTCATCTTGCACCAATGCCAGACGGCATAAAATAGAGTTTGCCGCGAAGGCGACTAACGCCAAAAAAGTAGAAAAAGTCAGTTTTAAATTCATTGTCATACGTTTGTTCAATTAAAGCGTTAGTGTAAAAGCAGGAGCTCAAGAAGGAACTCTGATGAGAGCGTACTTTCACTGACTGGCACCAGTTTTGCAAGATCAGTGAATAATCTTTCACCGGATAGTTTGAGTGAAACAGCAACGAACAATAGACCCTGTAAGTTGCACCGCTAATTAGGAGGTACAAGATCATTTAACCGTCGCGAAGCATACCATCGCCTTTTGCGCCTTTGAATAGATCCCACACTGATGACTCGTCTTTTAGTATTTTCAGATCTTGATGGCACCTTACTTGACCATCACACTTACAGTTTTCAGCCTGCGTTACAGGCTTTTCAAGCGCTCAAGACTTTTACTATCCCTTGTATTTTAAACACCAGCAAAACCTACGCTGAACTCACCCAATTACGAAACGAACTTAATCATCAAGACCCATTTATCGTTGAGAACGGGGCCGCCGTTTATATTCCCAAGCACCTTGGATTACCTGTCGATGCGTCAATGGAAGATCATGGAGACTATTGGCTTAAATCCTTCGGCCCAAAGCGCCAAACCCTGATCGACTTAATCAGCGAATACAAAACACACTACCGTTTTCAAAGTTTCTGCGACATGCAGACGCAAAACATCGTCGATTTAACCGGACTCTCCGAAGCCAATGCGCAACTCGCCATGCAGCGGGAATTCACCGAGCCCATGGTCTGGCAAGATTCGAACATTGCCCTCAACACTCTCAAACAAGCCCTTGAGCCACAAGGTGTTCAACTTCAAAAAGGCGGACGCTTTATTCATTTAATGGGCATCGACTGCGACAAAGCCCGCGCCATGTTGTGGCTAAGTGCCCGTTACGAGACCCATTTCCAAGAAGCGGTTACCACCATGGCTTTAGGGGACGGTGACAATGACGTTGGCATGCTCAGCAAAGCGGATATTCCAGTGGTGATTCGCTCCCCTGTCCACGCGCCACCGGAAGTGCCCTATCGCCATGACGCTTGGTTAACCGATGGCTATGGCCCCGAAGGCTGGGCGCAAGCCATTGATAAGGTACTGATAAAACAAGGCATTCTGTAGGTAAGCTGGCGTATTTCAGCGAAAAAACAAAGACAGGACAGTAACGATTTTAGACATAACCGACTTAAGACAACAATAACGACGCTTGTGTCCCACAGCGGCACAACGACATTAGGAGAAATATTATGGGCGATTTTTACCAAAACGGCATTATCACCACATTGCACAATTTAGCGCACCGTCCACTTGAAGAAATGGAGAAAGAATTGTGCGAGTTTGCTAAAACTCGACCTATGTCCCTTATTTTGCCTTGCTTGTATTCTGAATTAGAAACCGATGCGATGCCAAACATTATTGAGCATCTTAAAAAAGTCACTTATTTAGAAGAAATCATCATTGGGCTAGACCGTGCGACCGAAGAGCAATACCGTCACGCATTGGAGTTTTTCAGTGTGTTGCCGCAAAAGCACAAGGTGTTATGGAATGATGGCCCGCGCCTACGCGCCATTGATAGCGTGTTAAAAGGTGAGCACCTTTCACCGAGCGCCCCGGGCAAAGGTCGCAACGTTTGGTTCTGTATGGGCTACAACTTGGCCGCTGGTAAAGCAGAATCCATCGCCATGCACGACTGTGACATAGTCACTTACGATAGAGAGTTACTGGCACGATTAATTTACCCCGTCGCCAACCCAAGATTTAACTATGAGTTTTGTAAAGGCTTCTATGCGCGTACGGCCAACGGCAAGATGAATGGTCGTGTCAGCCGTTTGTTAGTAACACCTTTACTTTATTCCTTGAAAAAAGTCTTCGGCAATCTAGAGTATTTAGATTACCTCGACAGCTACCGCTACCCGTTAGCGGGCGAGTTCTCTTTTCGACGCGATGTGATGACAGACATTCGCATTCCAAGCGATTGGGGGCTAGAGATTGGCGTGTTAAGTGAAATGCAGCGCAACTATTCAAACAATCGCTTATGCCAAGTCGACATTGCCGACGTTTACGACCATAAACACCAAGAGCTGTCCGCAGAAAACGACGATGGTGGGCTATCCAAAATGTCCATCGACATCACCAAAGCCATTTTCCGAAAATTGGCGACCAACGGCATTATTTTCAACCAAGAGACCTTCAGAACCATCAAAGCCACCTACTACCGAGTCGCCTTGGATTTCATTGAAACATACCGTAATGACGCTGAAATTAATGGCCTGAGATTGGATGTCCATTTGGAAGAACAAGCGGTTGAATTGTTCGCTGGCAACATCATGAAAGCGGGCGAAATGTACCTTGCTAACCCGATGGAAGCGCCGTTTATTCCTAGCTGGAACCGTGTTGTGAGCGCTTTTCCTGGCGTGATGAAACAGCTGGCGGTCGCGGTTGAACAAGACATGAATGAATTTGGCCCACAATAACGGTCTATTTACGACGTCGATCTCTTAACAAGGTCGACGATTTACTAAAGCCACAGCCCATTAAAAATGGGCTGTGGGACTCTTTTCAAAAAAAGTACAGGTAGGTTGTCATGGAAAACATTGCCCCATCGCATTTAGAACAACGGCTAATGAGCCATTTGCAAACGCTGTATCCCAATGTCGACGCCAGCGAACTTGCTCGCACCTGCCTCAACACCTTCAATCTGGACCCAAAAACGGAGTCGCCGCGACCGCACCGTAATTTATGGGACCAATCTGACATCATGCTCATCACCTACGCGGACACCTTACGTTCTGAAGGAGAAGCGCCGTTAGAAACCTTGCAAAAGTTTGTCAAAAGCAAGTTGGCTGACAGCATTTCTGCGGTGCATTTATTGCCCTTTTTCCCCTACAGTTCAGACGATGGTTTTAGCGTGATGGATTACACCACGGTGAACCCAGCATCAGGGCGCTGGCAGCATATTTCCAACATTGCTAAAGACTTTAAAGTGATGGGCGATCTGGTGATTAACCATTGTTCAAGTCGCAGCATGTGGTTTGAAAACTACAAAGCAGGGGTTGATCCAGGCGCTTCGTTTTTTTACGAAGCCGATCCTAATGCCGATTTAAGCGCGGTAGTCCGCCCCAGAACCTCCCCTTTGTTACGAGAAGTACAAACCAAAAATGGCGAAAAACACGTCTGGTGTACCTTTAGTCATGACCAAGTTGATTTGAATTTTGAAAATCCGGATGTGTTATTGGAGTTTCTGCGCATCATTCGCTTATACCTCGAAAAAGGCATTCGCTGGTTTCGTCTCGATGCGGTGGCTTTTCTTTGGAAAATTCCCGGCACGCCTAGCATCAATTTGCCACAGACCCACGAAATGATTCGCTTACTGCGCCTTATGATCGAACATTATGCGCCGGATTCCGTGATCATCACTGAAACCAATATTCCGAACCAAGAAAATCTTACCTATTTTGGCAACGCCAACGAAGCGCACCTTATTTACAACTTTTCTTTGCCGCCATTGCTCATCAACAGCCTGATCACAGGCAATTGTACGCATTTAAAACAATGGCTTATGTCTATGCCGCCTGCACAACAAGGCACCACGTACCTGAATTTCATCGCGTCTCACGACGGCATTGGATTGCGCCCTACTGAAGGACTTCTGTCTGAATGGGAGCTAGATACTCTGATCAACACCATGAAACGCTTTGGCGGTCGCCTCAGCTCGCGCACCACACCACAAGGTGATGCCAAGCCGTATGAAATCAACATCAGCTTGTGGAACGCGTTGGCCGGTTCGGTACAGCAAGGGCCGGATCAGTGGCAATTTGCGCGTTTTATGTGTGCAGCCGGTGTGATGATGGCATTGGAAGGGGTTCCGGCGTTTTACATTCACAGCTTCTTTGCCACCGAAAACGACAACGAGCGAGTAGACAATACTGGCCAATTTCGTTCTATTAATCGTCATATTTGGAAAATGGACGATCTAGAACACGTGTTAAACACACCAACCCACCATCAAAAAGTGTTTCAAGGGATATCACGCTTAACACAAATTCGCCGAGCGCAAACCGCCTTCCACCCCAACGCCACGCAATATATATTGCACATGGGAGACAATTTGTTCGCTTTTTGGCGCCAAAGTTTGGATCGTCGACAAAGCCTGTTTGCGGTCTACAACATGACCGATCAGCCACAAAACTTTAACCTGTCTGAGCTTAATTTAATTGCCACAGACGATTGGACTGACTTGGTCACCGATCAAGTCTATGAAGACCATCTGGCTAAGGTGACCCTAATGCCTTATCAATTTTTGTGGTTGGCCAATAAGAAAGGCAAGGTCAAAGTGACCCAAGCGGAATAAAACAAAAAAACACGGCCGGTGCCGTGTTTTTTTTCGCCTGCTGTGACCTATGGCTAATAGCTAATGGCTAACGGTTTTTGAAAACACATTAATCACCACCACACCGGCGACAATCATCGACATGCCCAGCCAAGCCGCCAAGTCCAGTTTCTCGTTGGCAAACCAGTAACCAAACAGAGAAATCAACACAACGCCTAAGCCAGACCAAATGGCATAGGTTATGCCCGTTGGCATGGAGCGCATGACGATGGTCAGCAGGTACAAAGACACCGCATAACCAATCACTGCAACACAACTCGGCGCCAAACGAGAAAAGGAGTCTGACGCCTTCAATGCGGTGGTCGCGAACACTTCACACAAAATCGCCAAACATAAGATCAAATACGTCATGCCACTCTCTCGCTGTAAACTAAAGTCTCGTTATAGACTGATGTCTTCGGCTAAAAATCCGCCTGTTTGATGGGCCCACAGTTTGGCATAAATACCGCCTTGCTGAATCAGCTCATCGTGAGTGCCTTGTTCTGCAATAACGCCTTTATCCAGTACGATCAAACGGTCCATCGCCGCAATCGTCGACAATCGGTGCGCGATCGCAATCACGGTTTTGCCTTCCATTAGACGATACAAACTTTCTTGAATGGCCGCTTCAACTTCGGAATCAAGCGCCGACGTGGCCTCGTCTAAAATAAGCAAGGGGGCGTCTTTTAGTAGTACACGAGCGATGGCAATGCGCTGGCGCTGACCACCCGATAATTTAATCCCCCGCTCCCCTACCATGGCATCGTATCCTCTGTTGCCATAAGGGTCTGTCAGAGTTTGAATAAACTCATGGGCTTCGGCTTTCTTCGCTGCGGCGATCATGTCTTCTTCGCTGGCATCGGGACGCCCATAAAGTAAATTGTCGCGTACCGTGCGGTGCAACAAGGAAGTATCTTGAGTCACCATTCCTATATTCGCGCGCAAGGTGTCTTGTTGAACTTGGCTGATGTCTTGACCGTCGATCAAAATACGACCCGATTCGATGTCATGAAAACGCATCAACAAATTAACAATCGTCGATTTACCCGCCCCAGAGCGACCTACCACACCGATTTTCTCGCCCGCCTTGATGGCCAAGCTCAGGTTTTCAATCACTTTACTGTCTTGTCGGCCATAGTGAAAATGCACTTGTTCAAAGCGAATATCGCCTTGCTTCACTGTTAATGGTTGAGCGCCTTTTTTATCCTGAATTTGCAGTGGTTTGGAAAGTGTTTTCATGCCATCCGTCACCATACCAATGTTTTCAAACAAGGCACTGACTTCCCACATGATCCACTGCGCCATGCCATTTACACGCAACGACAAACTCACCGCTATGGCAATCGCCCCCACGCTAATCTGCCCGTAGGTCCACAACAAAATGGCGACCCCAGCCACACTAAACGCCAGCAAATAGTTACACACTTGAACGCCAACATTGAGCCCAGTCACCAAACGCATTTGTTGGTGTACCGTTTTTAAAAAGCCATCCATGCCTTCTTTGGCGTAACTGGCTTCACGCTGAGTGTGAGAAAACAGCTTTACCGTGGAAACGTTAGTGTAACTGTCCACAATGCGGCCTGTCATGGTGGAGCGAGCGTCGGCCTGCTTGGTGGACACACGCTTCAACTTTGGTACGAAATAAAATTGCAGGGCGATGTAAATGCCCAACCACACCAACATTGGCAGCATCAATCGATAGTCGGCTTTAGCAATCAGCACCAACATGGAAGCAAAATAGACGACGATATAAACCAACACATCCAGCAGCTTCATCACGCTTTCGCGCACAGCCAATGAGGTTTGCATCACTTTGGTGGCAACGCGACCCGCAAAATCGTCTTGGAAAAACGTGACACTTTGCTTGAGAACATAGCGGTGCGCCAACCAGCGAATGCGCATTGGGTAATTGCCCAACAAGGTTTGATGAATAATGGCGGAGTGTAAAAATGTGACCAAAGGCATCACTAACAATACGATTAATGCCATGCCAAGTAAGCGTCCGCCTTCTTCTGATAAAAAGGTCGTAGGGTCTTTTGTCACCAACCAATCCACCAGCTGACCCATAAAACTGAATAGGGTCACTTCCAGCATGGCAATCAAAGCGGTCAGCAATGACATCAGAATTAAAGGGACTTCAACGCCTTTTGAATAGTATCGGCAAAACGCATACAGCGTATTGGGCGCCTGCGCTGGCTCAGTCGTAGGATAAGCCTCTATCCAGCGTTCGAAAAACCGTAACATAACATTCCTTAGTAATCAGAAAATCGTCTACAAACCTTTATATCAAGGGCGCTATCGCAGATTAGCGAGAAAGCGTGACCTAGACTCAATGATGGATGAGCGAATCATACCGAAAGCCCCTTTGTAAAGCGCAGCAGGAAAGAAATAATCCGTCGGCTTTCCTAGTGTTTGCACAATTCAAGAGCATTAGATGCGAATAAGTGATTATAATTATTAAACCTTTGCTTGACGTATTTTAACCAATTCGCCTTGAGTCACTAACCCCATACTTTGTTGCGCCTATATGAAGCTGACTTTTCCTATCATTCTTGTACTTGGCTTATTATCCGGCTTAACACCGCTTGCCATAGACGCCTATTTACCGAGTATTCCTTCGATTGCAAAGGACTTAAATACTGACATTGGGTTGGTACAAATGACCCTTAGCATGTATTTGATTGTGTTTGCTGTCTTGCAGCTCTTCTTTGGCCCGATTTCTGATGCCATTGGGCGTCGCAAAGTCGTGTTAAGCGGTCTTGGTCTTTTTTTTCTAGGCAGTGTTATCTGCGCTTGTGCACCAAATTACGACATGCTGATCCTGGGGCGTGCCATTCAAGCCGTTGGTGGCGCCGCGGTTGCCGTCAGCATTCCGGCGCTGGTCAAAGACAAAATGTCCACCAACCAGTTCGCCAAAGCCATGTCCATGGTGATGCTTACCATGTCACTGGCACCGCTTGCTGCTCCTATTATAGGGGGGGCGATTTTGGTGTTTTTAAATTGGCATTTCATCTTCGTTTTTCTGGCTTTGATTGCCGCAATTGGCGCCGTTTTGTTTATCAGAACCATTCCTGAAACCCTGCACAAGGATCACCGTAAAAAACTGTCCTTAAGCGGGGCGTTAGCCAACTACTATACCTTACTTAAAAACCCAGCGGTCATGGGGTACATTGCAGCAGGTTCCTTCCACTTTGCTGGCATGATGTGTTTTATCACGGGCTCTTCTTATGTCTACATCGAATTGTATGGCATTCAACCGTCTCATTTTGGCTTTATTTTTGCGCTCAATGTCATCGGCATGATGACGGCCACCACCATCAATAGCCGTCTCGTGGAAAAGCTGGGGGTTGATACGCTCACCAAATACGCCATTGCTATTTTGCTATGCGCTTCTATTAGCATGATTATCATCGGCTGCTTCAATCAACCGGCGTTTCCCTTCATTGTTATTAGCTGCATCTTTTTCATGGGAACAATGGGCATATTGGGCGGTGGTTTTATGGCGGGCGCAATGCGTAACGCCGGCAATCATAATGGCAGCGTGGCCGCGCTCGCCGGTTCCTTTCGTTTTTCTTCAGGAGCATTAAGCGGTGTGGCCGTGAGCCTATTCCATACAGGCACAGCCACCCCCATGCTCCTAATCATGGCTCTGTGTGGCATTCTTTCTTTTGTCACTTACCAATTTGTCACGCATAAATTTGAGCCCGATGAAAACAAACATTAACGTTTTTGGTCATTTATGCCCCTTTTCACTCAACCTTGATCGTATTTTTTGATCACCCATAATGGAGATTCCATGCTAAACAGCGACACTCTAGTAGCAACACTAAAAAGCACGCCACAAGACGTTCAATTTAAAGAGGTTATCGGTGTTATCGAAGCCGAGTATGATTTTACGCCGACTGCGTTTTCGAATGGCCAACAAAACAATGGCATCAATGAAAACAACGGTTCCTGCAAAATATTTTCATTTGCCGCCTTACAGCAGCTTAACGAAGAAGAAACACTGCACTTGTTCGGCAACTTTTACCGTGTGGATGTGTTGGAAAACCCCGATGCCAATGACCATCAAAACATTCGCCAGTTTATGATCTCTGGCTGGAAAGGCATTCAATTTCAATCGCCTGCCCTTACCAAGAAAGCCTAATAAAAAAGCAGACTAGTCGATCTAGATTAGTCTGCTTTGTCCTCTCCTTCTTATCACTTCCTTAGTAAGACAAAGTACGCTAGTGTTATGCCGACTTAAGGGTGAGGTAGTTATGGACTTATTAGCATTTGATTTAGACGGCACCTTATTAAACCGTCAGCAGCGTCTTTCAGAATACACTTGTGACACACTAAGGCGTTTAGATGCGGCAGGCATTGCCTATACGGTCGCCACTGGAAGAACCCATTTTGCTGCAAAAGCGTGCATCGCAGGCCACGATTTCCCCCATTGGCAGATATTTAAAAATGGCGTGGAATGGTGGAACCCGAGTGACAATTCTTATCGCCATCGTAACTTTCTAACCCCAGATCTGATCACAGAGACCCTCTTGGCTTTTGCCGATCATGAGGTGACGCCGTTTGTTTTTTGTCTGGATCAAGATGGCTCCCATAAAGTCTATCATGCCCCTTTAAATGGAAACTTGAGCGACCACATTGCTAACGAGCTAGGGTCACATGACCTACTGAGTCTACACCCCATTGAGGAATTGTCCCCTCATGCGGTTATCACCAACATCAGCGCCATGGGCAAACCAGAACTGGTTGAAAGCTTAGTGGCTTCCTGCCAGCAGCACACCCACTTAACCGCCTATTCAGGTGGCGGGATTTACACACCTGATGCCTATTGGCTCGACATTCACCATAGCAATGCCTGCAAAGGTTCCTCTTTAATGGAACTAAAAGCAGAAATGGGTGCCGAACGAGTGATCGTATTTGGCGATGGCGACAACGACCTGTCTATGTTTGATACATCCGACGAGGCTTTTGCCACGCAAAACGCCTTGGATCACGTAAAAGAGGCGGCGACGGATGTTATTGGTCATCATGATGAAGATGGCGTCGCCCGTTATCTACGAAAACGGTACGACCTGTAAGGCATTCACCTTTCTCAGTCACTTTTAAGGAAGGAAAGCGCCCATAATGGGACTAAAAAGCCCATAAGGCTTGTGATATAGAAAAGCACCCCCATTTACTTAAATACACTAAAATGGCCTTTACCCTGTCCTTATAATGGCTCATGATAGGCTCAAGAAGAATAAGTTTGGAGAGACACTATGTTTGAATTTTTACTATTTGTTGCTGCTTGTGCTGTTATCGCCGTGCTAGCAAGCAATATTCAAAAGATCGCCTCTCAACCAAAGGTGAAATTGCAACCGATTAAAATTGAGCGTGAAACACCTCGTAAGAAAGCGCCCGCTCACCGTCGCCCATATTAAGACTTGCTCTTAACTAAACTAAGCCACTGATCATTTGATAGGTGGCTTTTTTATGCGCACGACTCAACCAATACCGTATTCTTTCAGCTTATTAGCAATCGCGCTGTGACTGACGCCAACCGCTTTCGCCAGCCGTCTGGTACTTGGGTGCTTGGGATACAGTGTTTTAAGCAAAGCCGCCTCAAACTGCTTCATCGTTTTCTCTAATGAATCTTCCACTAACACCAAAGGCCGCGCCTCATCGTCTTTTGGCAAACTAATATCTTCTGGCTGCCATTCTTTTTTGTTCAAACTCAATGTCTGCAGACACACATTTTGCAGCTCTTTCAGATTACCCGGCCAAGAATAAAGCGACAGTTTCAGCAAGGCGCCTTTTGATATGGTTGGCAAGATCACACCGTAGCGCTCGGTATACGCAAGCAAGGTTTGACGAATCAAACCAGCCAAATCTTCACGTCGCTCTCTAACAGAGGGCACGCGTAAAAATAAACTCGATAGCGCGAAGTACAAGGTCTTATTTAACCCATGTTCTGCCGTCAGTCTTGATTCTGAGTGGGTTGTTAACGACACCACCCGACATAGAGATTCAAAACTTGTCGAAAATTCTGGCCTTCGTGTTAACCAATTTGCCAGCGCCACCTGAGTATCCGCAGGCAGATACTCTATTTCTTCAATCACCAGCCAACCATTAAAGTGGCCTAACTTCTTCACATCCGCTACGCCGATATCGCGAGCATGACGAATAATAAGTTGCCCCGATTGGTCGAATTGAAGCCCTTGCCAGTGTTGAAACAGGGCTTGCACCAAATCTCGCTTGCCAGTGCCTGCCTCCCCTTCAATAAGCAAAGGCTCTATTCGATTCACAAAGGCTTTTGCGCGCTGCAACATATTTTGCATTGCCACACTTTGACTCACTTCGGCGTGAAAATATTGCGCCAGATCGCTCTCGGCATTGGGAGCCTGCTTGAAATTAGCCGCCTGACGATTCAATCGCGCTTGCGATTTTAAATGAATAACGCTGCCCGCAGGGTTTGATTTGCCACATTCATCGGGCACAAAAATAGGCTTCATTTCCAGCAATAGGGCTTTGTTACGGATGCGAATGCGCTTACTCACCCCATTCACTATGTCATCCCAAGTCACCTTGGCAAAACTCACCCCTTTAATAAACTGCTGCAAAGGACGATAGAGCAATTCTGCGATGGGCACGCCTAAGTCTTGTGCCGCAAGGTCCGTTGCCATGGTAATGGTGCCCTTCAAATCCACGGCAATCACGCCGTCTGGCAGGGCTTCTAATAAGGTATACAGCGCATTGTGCTCTCGCTCGGAAGGCGTAAACACCACCCGTTTTACGTCTTTTACCCCGTCTAAGCGACGCAGTTCACCCAGCAATTGCTGCAACTTTGCAAACTCAATATCAGGAAAACCACAATAGACACAATGGTTTTTGGTGTCTGCTTCAATTAATCGGATGTCTATCTGGTGGGGGACAAACAGATCCAGCACTTCTCGCACCATACCGATTCTGTCTTCACACTGTATTTCTAATCTCATGATCTGCCCCTGATAAACAAGCCGATGAATGACGTCATAGTGACTGCTTGGTTGACTGAGAAGAAGCCAATAATAACAACTCTCGTTGTGGCGCGAAGGTTTCGTAAAGTGGCAATACCGCCGCCCCGAGTGTCACGGCGGCATCATCTGCATGGGCCGAACAAATATCCGGTACTGGCAACACACTCTGCTGCGCCAAGATTTTCTGCACGGCACCAATCAGCATCGACTGTACTACATTCGGCAAGCGCCCACCGATCACTATGGCTTCTGGGTCATATAAGGCAATCACAGCACTCAAGGCTGGCTGAATCTCAAACGCCACTTCTTGCGACCACTGATCAATCATTTGTCGGTATTCCTGTCGCTGCCAGTCTCCAGCAAGCTCCGGCCACGCCAACGAGTGCAGTGCAAAGTAACGCGTTAAGGAGGAAACCGATAACGCTTCTAATATCCAGCGCCCATGTTTTCCGGTTGCAGTAGGAATCAACCCAAAGCTGCCCGCTTTACCGTGCGCCCCTGTGTAACACTCTCCATCCGCCACCACACTGCCACCACAGGCAATACTGACAAACAAATAGAAGAAGTGCTTTCGTGGTGCTGTCGAAGCAAACAAAAGCTCGCTGGTGGCCGCTGCCACGGCGTCATTTTCTGTGTAGCAAGGCAAACCGGTTTGCTCTGAAAGCCATGTTTCAAAGGCAGACGATTGCCAATAGGTTAACTCGGCCTGTAATCCTGCCAGATCAGAGCGCTGCTCAGCGTCCGTCACCAACGAATCAAGCCAGGCATCCATATAATCTGGTTTCGCTAGACCAACCCCTTGTACTTTCGCCCAATCACCTTGCAAGCGTACTTTCACTTCGCTAAGCAATGTTTGGGCAATCTCTTTCGCCATTTGCTCTGTTGGAAAGGACACTTGCTGCTCAAGAGAAACAACACAATGACCACTAAAATCAAGCAAGGCTGCGCTAATACGATCACGGTCTACATTAATGCCAAGCCCATAAGCCCCTTGATGATTCAAACTTAATTGCACTGATGGTTGGCCTCGACGACCCCTTACTTTGCCATCAATTTTCAACAAATCACGCTCAAGAAGTGAAGAGGTAATAACAGAAATGGTCTGCGCGCTTAGCCCTGTTTGCTGCGCAATGTTACTTCGCGACACGCCCGGTGTTTGGCGAACTAATTGAAGAATGATACGTTCATTGTAAATACGACTTTGTTCTGAGGTGCTACCCGACGATTTCATACGTGACTGCTCTGCTATGAAGGCTGTAAACTAGCGATTTCTTTTTATTAAATCTAATTGATTTAATACTAAAAGGCGCTAGTATGCCATGGTATTCTTTTATATTGATCCACAGACACCTAACAACAAAAAACCATTAATACACCATACCGCAAGGAAAACCCTATGAGCCAATCTCCAGACTTCCGCTCAACCGCTTTCTTAGATCAGCACATTAAGTCGACGATGGACTTCTACCATCCAAACTGCATCGATCCTGAAGGTGGTTTCTTCCAGTTTTTCAAAGACAATGGCGACATTTACGATCGTGACACCCGCCATCTAGTCAGCAGCACTCGCTTTGTATTCAACTACGCGAAAGCCTACCTTAACGAAGGTAAAAGCGAATATTTAGACGCCACACGACACGGTTTAGCGTATCTGCGCGAGCGCCATAAACGCGACAACGGTGGCTATGTTTGGCTGCTCAATAAAGACGAAAACCTAGACGAAACAAACCACTGCTATGGTTTGGCGTTTGTACTACTCGCCTACTCCATTGCTTATAAAGCGGGTGTTGAAGAAGCCAAGCCGTGGATTGCTGAAACCTTCGAACTAATGGAAAAGCATTTTTGGGACGCCAAGTTCGAATTGTACAAAGACGAAATTTCCGCTGATTGGCAGACTGTCTCTGAGTATCGTGGACAAAATGCCAATATGCACAGCTGCGAAGCCCTTATTGCCGCTTTTGATGCCACTCAAGAGTCACACTACCTAGATCGCGCCTTGCTACTGGCGCAAAATATTTGCCAACGCCAAGCCGCACTAGGCCAAGGCCAAATCTGGGAGCACTACACCACGCAGTGGGAAATTGACTGGGAATACAACAAAGAAGACCCTAAAAACCTGTTCCGTCCTTGGGGGTTCCAGCCAGGACACCAAACGGAATGGTCCAAATTGTTGCTGCTTATTCAACAACGCAAACCACAAGACTGGCTCGTGCCAAAGGCCGTGTCTCTCTTTGAACACGCTTGGTCTCAATCTTGGGATGCCGACAACGGTGGCCTGTGCTACGGCTACAACCCTGAAGGCGAAGTCTGTGACGGCGATAAGTACTTTTGGGTACAAGCTGAGTCATTTGCCGCGGCGGCCATGCTGGCGTTGGAAACAAAGGACGCGCTTTATTGGGAACGCTATGAGGCACTTTGGCAATACAGCTGGGACCACATGATTGATCATAAATTTGGGGCTTGGTTCCGAATTTTGCATCAAGACAATCGCGCCTATGACGATTGCAAAAGCCCAGCCGGAAAAACCGATTACCATACCATGGGAGCCTGCTATGAAGTCATTGAGCAACTAAGCAGAACCACCGCAAACTAACGCTAATATTGGGGTTCATCGTTCTAATCATTGGGAAAATGCAGTATGATGCAGCCCAATGCTAATCGACATGAGCCCCTTATGCAGTTAGATAAAATAGATCTCAACTTACTTCGTTATTTAGACTCCCTGTTACGAGAACAAAACGTTACTCACGCAGCAAACCAATTAGGTATTACCCAGCCTGCCATGAGTAATGGCCTACGACGATTAAGAGATCTATTTCACGATCCATTATTGGTTCGTACTAGCGATGGCATGATGCCAACGGCGCTCTCTATTCAGCTGCAACCTCGCGTTCAGCGGATCTTGCAATCTGTTGATGAAGTACTGCACCTTGGTCAAAACTTCGAAGCCGAATCCAGCTCCCGTGTGTTTCGCATCATGGCCAGTGATTACGCCGAAGCCACTCTGATCCCTCCCCTAATGAAAAAGCTGCAAAGCGACGCGCCTAGCGTGATTTTAGACGTCATGAACCCTAGCGATGTCAGTTTTCACGATGTCGAAAAGGGCAAGGTCGATTTGGTGATTAACCGCTTTGAAACACTGCCTCAGTCGTTTCACCAAAAATCCGTCTGGGTAGATCGCTTCTCTTGTTTGGTGCCAGCGAATTCAGACATTGCGAAAAACTTCACCCTAGAAACCTACCTTGCTTCCCCTCACGTGTGGGTCAGTAAAACAGGCTTTGGTGTTGGTGTTGGTATTCAACCAGAAGAAGTGCAAAAGCTGGGCTGGGTCGACAGTTCATTAGCCGATCTTGGGCATAAGCGAAACATTCGCTTGTTTACGCGAAACTACAATGTGGCGATGCGAGCAACAGAGCAACTAGGCCTGATCGCTACCTTACCGTCTTTGGCGACAAAATTGATGGAAGGCAATAATAATGTCATCGTCCTGCCGCCACCGTTTGAAATTCCGCCAGTTGAACTGAAAATGCTGTGGAGCCCTCTGCTGCAACACGATCCTGGCCACATCTGGTTACGATCCACGATTGCGGGCTGTGCTCGGGCAATTGCTGAAAACAATAGCCTATAAACCAGATCCGTTCACTGTACGACACAAAAAAACGAGCGCTTGGCTCGTTTTTTTGTGTCTTCTCATCGCTCTACTGAGCCATCAGAAATTAAAGCTCATTGAGTTTTCTTTCCGCATCTTCTAAAGACGACGCCGTTACATCAAGGTCGGTAATATGACCATTATTAATGCTGTAACACCAACCGTGAACGTGCAGGTCTTGACCATTTTTCCACGCATTTTGAACTATGCTACTTTGCGAAACATGAGACACCTGCTCCATCACATTAAGCTCACACATGCGATCAAAACGCTGATGATCGTCTTCAATGCCGTCGACTTCTTTCTTATGCAGACGGTACACGTCTTTAATATGGCGCAGCCAGTTATCAATCAAGCCGTGCTCATCCGCGTCCATTGCCGCTTTAATACCACCACAGCCGTAATGCCCTACTACCATGATGTGCTTCACTTTCAACACATCCACAGCAAATTGAATAACGGACAAACAGTTCAGGTCCGTATGCACAACGACGTTGGCGATATTGCGGTGAACAAACACTTCACCTGGCATTAAATCAACAATTTGGTTCGCCGGTACACGACTGTCCGCACAGCCAATCCATAAATATTCTGGTCTTTGCTGCTTGGACAGCGTTTCAAAGAAATCTGGATCTTCACTGTTTACTTTTTCAGCCCACTCTCTGTTTTTCTGAAAAAGATGACTCAAACTATTTGGCATTATGATCTTCCTCTGTCGTCTTTTGATACCAACGAAAATTTACATGTGCAGTTAAATTAATGGTGTTCAATTGTTTTACCGCTTCTTTGCCATCATAGGAGGCTTTGTGTATATGCGGTGTCATGCATAAAAGATGCTGTATTTCCTCTTGAGAGTCCAATCTGAATGGATAATGAAGAGAACTTTCATTGATCAATTCAAAGCCTTCAATACCGTCACTGTGGGTCGCTTTATAAGGGTGAATACTCGGGTATAAGATCTGACGCAATTCCAATAAATGATCCGCCCCTGATTCTACAAGAAGCAGGTAGCCCTTATCAGACAGGGTGCGAGCAAACTCACTAAAGACCGGAAAGCCAAATAAACACAACACCACATCCAAACAATCATTCGGCATCGGTAAACTGGCATTACTGCCCACAATCCAGGTCGCATCTTTATCGCGCTTGCTGGCGGCGGTGACCGCCCACTTGGAAATGTCTAACCCCACTCTCTGCAAGGCAACATTGCGCTTGGCAAATTCAGCAGCCAAATGGTGTAAGTAGTAGCCTTCACCACAACCGGCGTCTAATACACGGCAAGGTGAGCTATCAATAAGGGCGCTAGGCCATTGATCGATAATATGTTTTACGATGGGGAAATAGTGATCAAGATTCAGAAAAGACTGTCGGTAAGACACCATTTCCTTACTGTCACCAGGGTCTTTGGAGCGTTTATTTTGGACAGGTAATAAGTTGATATAACCAGATTTGGCAATGTCAAAAGAGTGCCCATTGGAACAAACCAAACTGCGCTCTTGTGAGCTCAGTGGTTGTTTATCAATCGGGCAGGAAAGGTGTTCAAACGTTGGCACAATGTTTCCGCTGAAGATAATTTTGTGTTTAGTTTATGAGGATATCCCTCTATAAACAAGTTAACTCGCGCCGAGAGAAACAAAAGCGCAAAAATAGATGGGTATTTTTCAGATTCGATACAGAATATTGCCAATTAATGTACCGCTAACAGCGTTGTTTGCCCCATCAAATGGCTGTCCATATAGACAGAAAAATCACTATTATTCATCGGTCGAGCAAAAAAGTAGCCTTGCACTTCTTCGCAATTATAGCCATTTAGCACCTCTACTTGGGAGTGATTTTCGACCCCTTCGGCGATCACTTTTAAATTCAAGCTATTGGCCATCGCTATGGTCGCTTTGACAATGGCATCATCGTCATTATCAAAACCTAAATCATTCACAAAAGAACGGTCTATTTTTAGCGTTTGGATAGGGAATTTTTTGAGATACGCCAAAGACGAATACCCAGTACCAAAATCATCAATGGATAAGGTTAAACCTAATGCTCTAAAAGCATGCAGTTTTTCGATGGTTTGCTGAGCATCCGCCATCAACATACTTTCGGTTAATTCTAACTCTAGGTAATGTGAATCAACACCGGTTTCTTCTAAAATCTGACTGACCATTTCCACCAGATCAGACTGCATAAACTGTCGACCCGATAAATTCACCGACAAACTAATAGGAGGATAACCCTGTTCGCGCCACTCTTTTAATTGATAACAGGCACGTCGAATCACCCATTCACCCAATGGCAAAATCAAACCACTCTCTTCAGCCAAAGGAATAAATTGGTCGGGACTAATCATGCCAAGTTCAGGATGCATCCAGCGGATCAGCGCTTCAGCCCCCACCGTGGCTTTATCAGACAAACGAATTTTAGGCTGGTAAAAAAGCTCAAACTGCTCTTCCTCTATGGCTTTACGCAAACCACCACCCAATGTTAGGTGCGCTCGGATGGTATCGGCCATCGCGGCGTCATAAATACAGTAGGAATTGTGTGAAATGGATTTTGCGCGATACATAGCCGCATCGGCATTTTTAAGTAGGTTATCTATGCTTTCACCATGCTCAGGGTAGCAGGTGATACCAATGCTCGCGGTAATCATCATTTCCATTTTAGACACAGGATAAGGCTTGATGGAATGCTTTATCACGGTGTCAGCAATGGCTGTCAACTCTTCCATTCCTGTTGCGTGCTCTTGGACAATCACAAACTCGTCGCCGCCTAAGCGATATAAGCACGCCGATTGTGGAATTGTGCTTTTAATCCGCTCCGCCACTTGCTGGATTAATTCATCCCCAACCCTATGGCTGAAGGTGTCATTAACCACTTTAAAACCATCTAGATCCAGCGATAAAACGCCAAATTTAAGGCCCCTTTTTCGCGCATTCACCAACGCCCTTTCAAGCTGACTATAAAGTAGGTTGCGGTTGGGCAATTGAGTTAATGGATCGTAATTATTCAATTTATAAAGGACGATTTCATGGTCCCTTTCTTCTTGAATATCGTGCGCTAAAAAGAACACTCGATCGCTCGATGCTTGATAACACACTTCTATTTGATGCCAGCGCACCCCTCGCAGAGTCGATAAACGAATCTCTTGGGTCAACAATGACTTGTTCGACAGCATATCTATCATGCTATGCGCTGCACTTGAGACCACAAACAGCTCTTCTATTTTTTCGACGCGACCAAAGCGCGAAGAAAAGCTATCGTTCATTTCAACACTGACGCCTTTGCCGTCAAAAACCGCCATAGGCAAGGTATTAAAGCATTGAACCATATCGAAAGAAGAGCACGTCATTCCAGACACACGGTCAACCACAGCGGTATCATTCACCGCTAAAGACTGCACCTTAACGGACACCCCTTTATGGTTTCCCCCTAGAGAAATCAAGGTTCCAATGCAATTCACACGCTCTTGTCCGGTGTCAGAACAAGGCCATATAAACTGCAAAGAGGCACCATCTGGTTGGCTTTTTGCGAAATTTTGGAGGCGAAGTAAAAGGCTTTCGTCAATGCTAAACAAGGATAGGTCGTCGCCATTGAAAAAGTGACTAAATAACCATTTAGCCTCTTTATTACTCCATGAAATACTAGCTCTCTCAATATCAACAACCCAAGTGGACTGACTGATCTTAGGGCTTAATATATTAGGACGTTCTATCATTCGATATTATTCTACTGCAATAAAAAGACGTGTTTGGAGCACTAGATTACCACGTATCAGGAACAACAAAGACACTATATTTCGTGGTCGACTGAATATTTTTAGCGTCTTGGGAGAAACACAGGTACTGTGGGCGAGAATCATTATTAAAGCCCTCAAGCCAGCGTTTAATGCACGCTGTGTTGAAGACCTCATAAGCATTCTGGAATCCAGATAAAGAGAGCCAATGGGGCTTTTCTACCGCCCTAACAGAAGAAAACTGTGTCAGTAATGAGGGGGCATTTGAGGCATAAATCCAACCGCCAAAGCCACTATCATTCATCAAGCCCAACGCGTTCTTGCTTGCGTTTAAAGACAAAAACAAGCGACCATAAATCAATAAACAGGGCCTAATCGGTCGCCCTTTAATCACTGACTGGCATTGTTTTTTCGCGCTATCTGTCTCTAAAATCGTCAGCTGATGCGCCCTAGCCCGCGATACTTTCTTGTGTAGGCTGTCATTTTTATTCGGCCCTATCCAATGCTCTGGATAAAGATCCGGACGCTCCAAATAAAACTTAATGGCAATTTCAAATTGCAATAAATCCCCGTCAGGAGTCTCCACCAGCATATCCACTTCGCCCAAGGTTTTCCCTTGATCTACTATTTGCTCATGCTCCAGAAGCACCTTTAAGGTTGAAAAATGCTGTATCGCAAACGAAAACAACACCTCGAAGTAACTTCCTAAAAAGTGAGATTTACAGGCTGCTACGGCCTCTTCAAGAGGACGCGGGTTAGCGGATAAGGCTTGCAAACTCT
Organism: Marinomonas sp. KMM3893; assembly: GCF_004352855.1. Classification (GTDB taxonomy): domain Bacteria; phylum Pseudomonadota; class Gammaproteobacteria; order Pseudomonadales; family Marinomonadaceae; genus Marinomonas; species Marinomonas arenicola. The sequence goes on from NZ_SJSC01000001.1 coordinate 59,066, forward strand.
GCGACCAGTCTCCATGCCAATAAACCGACAGATCAAGATCGCTTTCAATAAGGTGACCTTCCATCAGCCACCGTAAGTCGTTCACATAAGGAGACGACATCTATTGGCTCTTGCCATTCAAATGCGCATCAATACGATCCAAGGCAGCCACAATATTGGCCACATGATGGGCAGGGTAAGCGCTAAAAGCGTCCGCGGCCATCGGCGATATATGACACCGTGTCGGCAGGGCTGCGCCCTCCTCTAACATCTGCTTAAAACGCGCCATCATGACAAACCTCAGCCACTGAGCAAAGCTCATGGTATCAATACAAAATGGCGTCACACTCGCCAGCGCCTCTTCGCTCGGCGGATCACACTCCCAAGCGCCACATTCTCTTAACGCCATTTCCAAATCCATTAACCTATCCGCCAGAAGATAATGTTTTTCGAACCGACTATTCAACCTGATTTCTCCTGTAAAAAACGGTAATATGGCACCATATTTCGTTTATCATCGCCGTTTTAAAAGGCGCTAACACAATTCAAATGAGTCTGTAATTTACCATGAAAAACATTGAATCGCTTTGCGATCTTTTTGATATGGTTGGCTGTGATGCCACCTTTTACGATCTTGGCCGCCACATTACAAAAATCACACCGCAACAAGTCATTCAATTTGACCGAAAACAACAAGCCTATCCTTTTCCTTTTCGCCAATGCGCTTGGCTTGCTTGTTTTTTAAAAAGCAAAGACAGCCAAAAGAAAGACGCCCGCGACACCGGTGTTGTGTGGTTTATTAAACTGCCTTTGGACGAAGCAGGCTGCCTAAATCTAGGCACTCGAGATCATTTTATTAAATCCATTGTCGATAAAATCCTTCACAAAGGCGAGGCCGCGGGACTGTCTGAGGCGCTCGAAGATAACCCGTATGTTTTCAAACCTGATCAAGAACGTATGGCCAGTTTTCACGCCATTCTTGCGACCAATGTAAACGGTGAAAGATCCGTATACTTTCAAGATGTCATCGACTATTTAACCAATACAGCCTTAACAGAAGATCAAGATGAGTGGCAAAAGCTTGGCCTACAAGGCATCGCTGAATTGGCCGTCAAGGTGAATGAAGAAAACTTTGCGACGCTGATCCTAAAAGCCATCAAGCAGGCTCCAGCCCCATTAGTCAGCGCGCTTTGCCATGCTCTCGAGCACGAAACCTTACCAAATGAATTAATCTCTGCCATTACTGAGAAGCTACTTCAAGAGCAAGACAGTTTAATGCAAGCAAGCTACCTTCGTGCCTTGTCGCGCTCAGAATTAGACGACGCGTTATTGCTGCCGCTGTTTGCCATATTGGGCAGCGTCAACGAATGCTCCGATGAGCAAACACATCCGATTGCAGCACTGGCGGCGAAATGCCCCCATTGGCTAGCCAAGAACCCCCAGCTATTGAGAATCGTGATGGAGAAACTGGCGCATCGAAATGACGCTTATGTGGCATTTAGACAGGTTTCCAGTGAGCTTAGCCAGCATCCTGAAACACGACAACCATTATGGGATTTATTCAGAAGTGAACGTATTAGCCCAAGCTTAGCGCAGGCAATCAGTCATTTATTCACACAGACGCCAACGTCCGTGCAGTAACCAAACATGGCCAATGGCGATCCGTTGCAGTTGGCCATTATTTAGTGGTGAGTGACTTGGCTTTTGCGCATTGAACGCATCTCTTTACGATGCTCAACAAACGCCTCACTTAATAGATAGTCACCTTGCTCGGTGCATTCTAAAGCCCCTCGATTTACCAAAGCTTCCAATGTTTTGGGCAAAACTTTTTGACGCTTATCCCCCTTCACAAAATAAAATTGCTCATCTAACTGAACAATTTCAAACCCTGACTCTAAAAAGCCGACACATAGATTCTGAGTTGGCGTTAATTTGAGCTTCATAGTTCTCCCCTCATAGCCGTCTCTATTTAGAATGCTTCCGCTTAACTATAGTCAATAATCGATAGAACAAAAAGCGAGCAGGAGAAAATCAATAAAGAGCCCTCTCTCTTTCACACGGACCTAGGCTGGCTGTGGGCCAATAAAAAAGGGAAGACAAAAATGCCTTCCCTTTTTTGCAGATCCATCCCTTGCTAGTCAGCAAATACGATCGTTTTATTACCGTGTACCAGTACTCTGTCTTCTAGGTGATAACGCAAGCCTCGTGACAACACAAGCTTCTCGATGTCTTTACCAAGACGCACCATGTCCGCAGCCGCATGACTATGACGAACACGAATTACATCCTGCTCAATAATCGGCCCAGCGTCCAAATCGGCGGTCACATAATGACAGGTCGCACCGATCAATTTAACACCGCGTACAGCGGCTTGATGATAAGGTTTGGCGCCAATAAACGACGGCAAGAAACTGTGATGAATATTGATCACCCTATGACGGTACTTCTTGCACAAGTATTCTGGGAAAATCTGCATATAACGCGCCAAGACAATCGTGTCGGCCTGAGCATTATCGATGCAAGCTTCAATTTCTTGGAACGCCGGCATTTTATTGTCTTTCGGCACTGAAATGCAGTGATAAGGGATCTTGTACCATTCCACCATAGAGCGCAGCGACTCATGATTGGCAATAACACCAACAATGTCGCAGTTTAACTCACCAGTGTGCCAACGGTGCATGATGTCGTTTAAGCAATGGGATTCTTTGGTTGCCAACAGCATCACTTTAGGGCGATCTTCACTGTCTTTGACGTACCAGCGCATATCAAACTCTTCCGCAATCGCCGCGAACTCTTCACGAAAAGTCGCCACATCAACAGACAAGCTTTGTGCATCTATGTCATGGCGCATAAAGAACCATTTTGACTCTAGATCGGTATGATGACTGGCTTCAACAATCGAGCCTTCGCGCTCCTTAATAAACTGAGAAACGGCTGACACAATCCCAGTACGGTCTGGGCAACTAATAACAAGACGAAATGTTTTTCTCATTTTAAAAACTTATAAACCTATACAATTCAATATATTAGAAATACATATTTGTTAATTAGATTCAGCTTTAACACTAGGCTGAATCACTCTATTGAGCCACTTCCTTATGTCGAATGACCCAACACTGGTGAATTTTAGTGTTGCGGTCAAAATCAAGATCCAGTGTTTGTTTAGTCACATTGTCAATGTCGAACTCTGTTGCTAACGCCTCATCAAGAATGAAACGACGATAGTTATTAGAGAAGATCAGTTCGCCTTTTTTCGACAATCGGGCCATCGCCAAGCGAATCAAATCGCCATGGTCTCGCTGAATATCCAGCACTTCGGCCATTTTCTTCGAGTTAGAAAACGTCGGTGGATCCATAAAGATAAAGTCGTACTTATCTTTGTTCGTACGCAACCATTCAAAACAATCGGCACGCTCCACTTTGTGATCGCGTGGCGAAAATTCATTCAGCTCAATATTACGACGCGCCCACTCGGTGTAGGTATTCGACATATCAACACTGTAGGTACTTCGCGCACCCCCTTGACCCGCGTGCACTGACGCTGTCGCGGTATAGCAAAACAAGTTAAGGAAGCGTTTGCCATTGGCTCTGTCTTGAATCAATTTACGCACTGGACGGTGATCCAAAAACAAACCTGTGTCTAAGTAATCTTTCAGATTGACGATAAACTCACAACCGTACTCTTCAACAATCATTTCATGCTGAGACTGGTCAAGCTTTTCGTATTGCGCTTTCCCTGTTTGCTTCTGACGATGCTTCACCACCACATTCGACTCAGCAATATTTAAGGCGCTAGGAATGGCAGACACAGCATCAAACAAACGCTGCTTTGCTTTCTCAGGGTCAATGCTTTTTGGTGCTTGATACTCTTGAACGTGCGCCCAATCTTTATAGATATCGATGGCGACGGCGTATTCAGGCATGTCCGCATCGTAAACTCGGTAACATTCGATGTTATTTTTGTCCGCCCACTTTTTGAACTTTTTCATGTTCTTTTGCAGACGATTTGCAAACATTTTCGCGCCTGGCGACATCACAGATTGCGCCACCACGTCTTCTTTAATGCTGCCAGCTAAAATCGGGAAGCGATACGCGCGGCACTCTAAGCCACCGTTGATCACTCGTGTGCTTTTTTCTGGTCGAACAGGGATTTGTCGTGCCAACTGCTCATTGCTGGTTAGCATCATAAACTGCCAACCACGAACATGATTCACCACCCATTCCCCAAGATCACGGTATAAAGCAATCAAGGTCATTTCATCGCCCAAACGCTCACCATAAGGTGGGTTTGAAATCACCAAACCTGGTTTTTCTTTATTAATCTCGAATTCATGCTCTTGGAAAGGCGTCATGGAGACATCAATCAAGTCCGTTAAACCCGCTCGCTTAATGCACTCTCGTGCCGCGGCAATGGCTTTTTGCTCACGGTCCGTACCTTGGAAACGAATGCCTAATGTTGCCGGGTCTTTTTTGCGGTTTTTCGCAAAATCCATCAACTGTTGCCACAAACGGTGATCGTGCTGCTTCCAGCCTTTGAACCCCCAATACTGGCGACGCAACCCTGGCGCAATGTCCAGCGACATCAGGGCCGCTTCAACCAGAAAAGTACCCGAACCACACATTGGGTCGATTAATTGCGTTAAGCCGCAATCTCTTCCCCAACCGGCACGCATCAACAAACCGGCGGCCAAGTTTTCTTTCAGAGGCGCCATACCGCCGTGCTGACGGTAGCCGCGACGGTGCATACTTTCGCCGGCCAAATCGATACTAATGGTGACGGTATCACGCTTAATACGCACGGCGATTCGCACATCTGGCTGTTCTTTTTCAACGCTTGGGCGCTCTCCAGACAAGGCGACAAAATAATCGGCAATCGCATCTTTGGTACGCACCGCACCAAATTGCGTATTACGAATATGGTCATTGGTGCCATGACAATCAATGGCAATGGTATTGGTTGCCGTCAGGTGCGCCGACCAATCTACCGCTTTTACGCCATCGTAAAGGTCATCCGCAGATTCTATTTTGAAGCTTGCAACGGGGAACATCACGCGCGTTGCCACTCGTGACCAAAGACACGCTTTGTACATGCCTTCTAGATTTGTCGAGAGCTTCACTTGGCCTTCGCCTAAACGAGTTTGCAGCAATCCTTCAGCATGCAACTCTTGCTCTAAGACATTCTCCAATCCGAGTGGACAGGTAATTTCTAACGCATAAACCTGTTCTACTGAGTCTGTCGTCTGTGTATCTGTTGTCATTTTTAATTACTTTTTTAAATTTTCTGTGAATGTATTAGAGCAAAGTGTTTTTAGACAATCTCTCGCATCTAAACTAGCTTTTAAAGCTCGATCTGAAAAAAAGAATAAGAGGAAGACACCTATGAAGAAACAAAAAAGAGATCTTCACCATCGCGCTTACCTTCGTGGCTATCGTGCTGGAATGGCGGGCCGTTCAAAAGGCCTTTCCATTCAATATCAAGAAAGCGCTCGCCCCGATTGGCTTGCTGGGTGGCGAGAAGGTCGCGAGGACATGTGGAATGGGCTCTCTCCTGTAGAAGGTACCCATAAAACATTTAGCCTAGTGCATTAATGTCTTGTTTCTTTTAATCTCGATCTTTATCTCTATTCGCGTTTAGCGAATTGTACAAATAAGTGAGGCGGGACTGCTACCCGCCTCACTTCATATTGCCCTTTAGCAAGGCAAGGTCGTTCTTTTTCGTTAACCTTCTAAATCCAATTCTCGATAGAAGCCATCCGTACAAGCAATCGCTTCTTTCACCAACTCAGGGCCTTGATAAATAAACCCAGAATAAAGCTGTACCAGCTGCGCGCCGGCTTGCAGTTTCTCAACCGCATCTTCACCACTTGAAATACCGCCTACCCCAATAATAGGTAACTCACCTTTCAAATGCTCTGCCAGCACTCGCACCACATGGGTCGACGCATCTCGTACTGGCGCACCACTCAAACCGCCCGCTTCAGAAGCGTATTTATGCCCAGCAACCGCGTCGCGTGACAAGGTGGTGTTTGTGGCAATAATACCATCAACCCCTTGGGCAAGCAGCGTATCAGAAACCAATTTGATTTCATCGTCTGTCATGTCTGGGGCAATTTTTACCGCCAATGGCACGCGTTTGCCATGCTCTGACTCGTAGCGATTTCGCGCTTCGGTCAAGGGGGCGATTAACTGAGCCAGGCTTTCACCAAACTGTAAGCTACGCAAGCCCGGGGTATTCGGTGAACTGATGTTCGCAGTAATGTAGTCCGCATAAGGGATCACTTCTTGTAAGCAAGTAAGATAATCTGCGGCGGCATCCTCTACTGAGGTCGACAAATTCTTGCCAATGTTAACCCCCAATACACCTGGATAGCGGTGGGATTTTATACGAGAAACCACATGCGCTACACCTTTATTGTTGAAGCCCATACGATTAATAATCGCATTGTGTTCCGGCAAACGAAAAAGGCGTGGTTTAGGATTACCGCTCTGCCCTTTTGGTGTAACCGTACCCACTTCCACAAAACCAAACCCAAGTGCGCCTAGCGCTTCAAACGCATCCGCGTTTTTATCCAAACCCGCCGCTAGCCCGACAGCGTTAGGGAAACGTAGCCCCATCACATCAACCGGTTTAGTAGCAGGCAAACCTTCAAAGAACTTAGTCAATCCCAGTCGACTACTCGCCGCTAAAAGGTCTAATGACAATTCATGGGAGACCTCAGGATCCAGTTTAAAAAGTAATGAGCGAGCAAGGTTATACATAGACAGGGCTCCTAACCGTGTGAGTATGAGGCTAAGTGGATTAACGTATTTGTGTCACACCAACTAATTTGTGTCTGTCATCGAATTCTACTTCAAAAATCCCATTCACGCCGCGATAAGAAACAAAGCGCTGAAAGGCTGACAAAGGCAACTGTACTTTTCGCCCATCAAGGCTACTAGCCACGACATTTTTTGCAATGCCTGAATACGCTGCTTCGTATTGAGAAGCACTCAATATCACTTCCACTACGATTTTTGCCACTTTCCTTTCCTATGCTTACGCATCTCTTACAACTAACGCCTTGTATGTAAAGTTTTGAATCCGATAAGATGGAACCTATTATATTGTGTTGACACCTTTTTTGACAGAAGTATAAGGAACTTAGGTTCGATGGAATCAGTAATTGAGAAGTTAAAAGACCATCTAAATCATGCCGTTATTGGCCAACCTGATTTAACTAATGAATTACTAGTGGCGCTGATCGCCAATGGCCATGTTCTGTTAGAGGGGCCGCCAGGCATTGCTAAAACAACCGCCGCAAAAGCATTGGCCAGCGCAATAGACAGCCGCTTTCAACGCATTCAGTTTACCCCTGACTTGTTACCGGGCGATGTCACAGGGTCTGATATTTACCAACAAGAAACAGGGCAATTTTCGTTTGTTCCAGGCCCCATCATGAACGACATAGTGCTCGCAGATGAAATCAACCGAGCACCTGCAAAAGTTCAGTCGGCACTGCTAGAGGCCATGGGAGAAAGACAAGTGACTGTGGGCAATAATAGCTACCCACTGTCGGCGTTGTTTTTTGTCATTGCCACACAAACCCCCATTGAGCAAGAAGGGACCTACCCCTTGCCCGAAGCGCAACTTGATCGTTTTATGATGAAGATCAATCTGGGTTACCCCAGCGCCGAAAGCGAACTCGAAGTGTTGCGCATGGTCAGACAACAAGACCTGCATAAAACATTTTCCAGCAGCATCCAAACCATTTGCACCCCTGCCGACATTTTGGCGTTACAACAAAAAGCCCTGTCTTTGTACATGTCAGAATCTGTCGAGCATTATATTGTTCAACTGGTAATGGCAACACGTCATCCTGAGCATTATTTAGGTGATACGGCAAATGGCAACAGCTTAATCGACTTTGGCGCAAGCCCTCGTGGCACACTCGCACTAGACCGCTGCGCGCGTGCGAACGCCCTACTGCAAGGCCGAGATTTCGTCACGCCAGACGACGTTAGACAAGTGGCATTACCCGTGTTGCGCCACCGCATCATTACTTCTTTTGAAGCACAAGCCGCGGGGCTTTCAGAAGACGAATTACTCAATAGGCTCATCAGTCACGTACCAGCGCTATAGCCCCTATGAACCCATTATTATCGCCAACGTCGCCAGAACTGAACGACTCTGATTTTGCTTTGCTCGCCCATTACGCAAAGCATTTAGGGCGCGCCTCGTCAGCGGCTCGATTCACCCTTAAGTCCGGTGAAAAGCGCTCGAAAAAGAAAGGTCATGGCATGGAAATGCTGGAATTACGTCCTTATCAAACGAGCGATGATTTAAGACACATAGACTGGCGAGTGACTGCTCGAACCGGCCATACGCACACGCGCCTCTACGCCCAAGAAAATGATCACCAACGAATATTATTACTCGATTTATCCCCAGACGCTTACTTCAGCACCCGTTACGCATTTATCTCCACACGCTTTATCCAGCTGGCAGGATTGATTGCATGGCGCTCAGAGCAACAAGGTGACAAATTGCTTTATAACTTAAGCTTTGGTGGGCAAAGTCTGGAGCATCTCAATAAAAGTTCTGTTTGGGGAATGATCAGCCAATTAAAAAACGCCTCAAAAACAAGCAACAGAAACCATCAAGCCACCTCAGATCTGGGTTGGTATGGCTCCAAAGTGACCAGCAAAGCTCGTAATAAAGACATTATTATTTTGACCGACAAACAGCACTGGGATGCCAAGCAACAAACCGCGTTACAACAGCTGGCTAAGCACAACCAAATCCATTGGGTGCAAATATTTGATCATCACTCTTTCGAACTGCCACCTGGGCAGTATCAATTTGCTGACGCGATGGGCACAACGTCGGTGAAAATCAGCAAAAAGAGCTCAGAACAAGCCAAAAAAGACTTTTTCGAACAAAATGCGACCATGCGTCAACGTTTGGCCAAAATTGGCATTCGCCACCAACTTTTCGATATCAGCGAACCCCCTGAAGGCATTGCTCGATACCTATTAAACCAAGGGGCGTTACGATAATGGCAGCAAATCCGACTTTCTCTGCCTTACCTCATAAGGCGTATTTATTACCGGATGCCGTGCCAATGTGGCCTCCAGTTTGGTGGACATGGCTGGCTGTGGCAGCCGTTATTCTGATACTGTTTGGCGCGATATTAGTGCTGATCATAAGACACAAAAAACGCGCCTACCGACGCGAAGCACTGGCCGCACTAAAACACGCCGACGACAAGGTATTAGACAAAGAACTGGTTGTCCTATGCCATGAACTCATCCGTCGCTGCCTAGTCAGTGAAAACAAGTCCACATTGGCCGCGCTGCCCGCGCCTCAGCTGTTCAATACACTTGACCAAAAAAACGCCGCCAAACACCGCTTTAGTTCACTCCCAGAAGACTTTATTAGCGGCCCATACCGTGGCGATATCACACTGTCTGCAGCGCAACGAGAACACATACTTAGCACCACTCGTTACTGGATAAGGAAGCACCATGCTTGAACTTACCTGGCCTTGGTTTCTCTGTCTTTTGCCTCTTCCTATTCTTTTTTACTTGCTCCCTAAAGTCGCCCCAAAAGGCCATGCTTTATGGTTCCCAAATGCTCGCTATCTGGTAAACAGACAAGAAAATCTGCCGTCTAAAAAATCCATTCGTTTGCCCATGGTGCTGCTCTGCCTAGCATGGGTATGTTTAGTCTTTGCGATCGCACGCCCCACTTGGCTCGGCGCGCCCACCCAGGTAACCCCTTCGGGCCGCGACCTGCTCATTGCCCTAGATTTATCAGGCAGTATGCAGATCAAAGACATGACCTTAAACGGGCACCCTACGGATCGCTTGACGGCGGCCAAATCGGTCTTATCTGACTTTATTAAGAATCGCCGTGGCGACCGTATCGGGCTTATTGTGTTTGGCTCTAAAGCTTACTTACAAGCCCCTTTAAGCTTCGACACCAAAACCATTAATCAGCTAGTACAAGAAGAGCAAATAGGTTTTGCCGGCGAGCAAACCGCCATTGGTGACGCCATTGGCTTGGGCATTAAGCGCCTCGAGAACAAACCTTCTGATAAAAAAGTATTGATCCTAATGACGGATGGCGCCAACACCGCTGGCCGAGTCAAACCCGATCAAGCAGCGAGCTTTGCGGCCTCTCAACATTTGCGCATTCATACCATAGGCATAGGGGCGGACAGCATGCAAGTTCAAGGCTTCTTCGGACCTCAAACCATTAACCCATCCAATGATCTTGATGAAAAAATGCTGAAAAACATCGCCCAAAAAACCGGTGGCGAATACTTCAGAGCAAAAAGCACAGACGACTTACGCCGCATTTATAAAACCTTAGACGCACTTGAGCCAACCCCTGCTCAAGCCATTTGGCAACGCCCTATCACCAGTTATTTTCACTGGCTTGGCTTAGCCGCGATGATTTTTCTAGGCCTCGCCTTGCTTGCCAGTGGTAAGTTCACCTTACGAATCGGGAGAAAAGCATGACCCTTTTCGACGTTATCCACTTTGAGCGCCCTTATTGGCTGCTGTTTATTCCCGTCACCTGGCTCGTGTTTGCTGTGATTCAATACCAACACACATCCAGCCACGGACTGAACAAAGCCATTGACCCCAATTTACTCGTGCACCTTGAGCACAAAGGCACCCAAGGAGTGGCCAACAAATGGCTTGGGCTGCTGTGCTTTAGCGTGTGTTGGATCGGCCTTGCTGGCATCAGCTGGACACAATCACCGTCCACCATGTTTGAATCAACCAGCAAAACCATATTGGTTGTCGACCAATCCATGTCAATGTACGCAACTGACATAAAGCCAGACAGAGAAACTCAATTAAAACAAACTGTTAGAGATATCCTGACACAAAGCAAAGATGGTGACATTGCCCTAGTGGCCTTTGCTGGCGACGCTTACACTATCAGTCCATTTAGCCAAGACAAAGACACCATCACCCATTTTTTATTGGCTCTTAACCCTCTGGTTATGCCCGTCTATGGCAGCAATCTTACCAGCGGCATACAAACCGCCTTGTCTCTTATTAACGACAAAAAAGCCCCCGTCCACCTTATCGTACTCACTGACAGCTTGGATTCATCAGACCAAGATGCAATCCCTAAACTGCTTGAAGATTACCAAGCCCGTGTGGATCTCATTGCGGTGGGCACAAAACAAGGCGGAGAGATTCAACTTCCCGACGGCCGGGTTTTAAAAGCAAACGGCAAACACGTCATTCCTGCCACCCCTATTGAAGACTTAAAAGCACTCAGCCAAACCATTCACGGTCATTTCTACCAAGGTCGATTATCGCCCGCAGAGCTAGACAAAATCACCGGCCAAGCTGAGGCAAATGACAACACCGAACAAGCCGACAACAAAAGCATTCACTGGATCGACCAAGGGCAATGGCTCGCTCTCCCTTTCCTATTATGGTTGGCCTTCCAATTTCGTCGCGGCATGTTATTTGCGCTTGTGTTAGGGGTGTTTTTCCTGCCTGCCAACAAGGCGACCGCCTCCCCTCTCGATTGGTTTAAAACGCCCGATCAACAAGGCCAGCAAGCGGTCGATAACGGTGACTGGAAAACCGCCGCCAAGCACTTTCAACGCCCTGACTGGAAAGCCGCTTCGGCATACGCCTTAGGCGACTACCAACAAGCCGCCGAAACGCTTGCAACACACAGCCACAGCGCAGCCGATCATTACAATCTAGGCAACGCCTTAGCGCTGGCGGGTAAAACAGAAAAAGCCATCGACGCTTATAAAAGAGCCTTAGAGCTAGACCCTTCGTTCAAGCAAGCAAAAGACAATCTTGATTACTTAGAGAAACAGCAGCAACAACAACGAAAAAAACAGCAAGATAAGAAAAATCAGCAACAAAAAGACAAACAAAAGAATCAACAGCAAAAAAATCAGCACCAAAATCAATCCGATAAAGATAAAGCTCAGCCATCGGACCAAGAAAATCCGCAATCAACACCAAAAAAAGACAATAAACCCTCTGAAAAACAAGACAAAAAGCCATCGTCCGAGGATAATAAAGAGCACGAAAACAAGGCTGAAAATGAGCAGAAAAAATCGCCTGAAGCCAAATTAGACAACGAGCAGAAACAGGCTCTTAACCAATGGCTCAGACAAATTCAAGACGATCCAGGCACGCTATTGCAACGCAAACTCTGGTATCTACATCAAGAAAAACGTCACGAAAATCGATTTAGCCAAGAGGATGGGCAAAACCCATGGTAACAATGCGTCTATTTCATTCCGACTTTGCCTTAGGCAGAGTCATACGCCACACGTTAGTCGCAATGATAGCCCTACTCTTCGCATCTCTTCCTTTTTACGCCCATGCAGAGAGCGTCGTTGCCTCATTAGACAAGAATAACGTCGCTGAAAACCAAGTGGTCCAACTCACCCTAAGAGCCGACTTCACCAATACGGGAAAAGGGCCAGACCTTAGCGCACTGAAAAAGAACTTCGATGTCTTAGGACAAAGCCAAAACAGTCAATTTAGTTTCAATGTGGGCTCAAACACCGCACTGACCTATTGGGTGATATCCTTAATGCCGAAATCTGTCGGCACATTTGAAATCCCTGCCATCAAAATTGGCGATCAAGCATCACAACCGCTCAAACTCATCGTACACAATGCGCCTCAACTATTAGATAACAAAGGCAACCCACCGGTGATGGTCAAAACGCACATCTCCCAAAACAGCCCTTATCTTCAACAGCAAGTCATTTTGAGCGAACAACTGTACACGTCCGTTTCTTTGCAAAATGCCAATTTGAGCAGCCCTTCTAACCCAGATTTAGTCATCGAGCGCCTCAGCGATGACCAAATGGCTTATCAAACCATTAACGGCACTCGATACCAAGTACTCACACGCCAATACCTGGTATTCCCTCAAAAAAGCGGGCAGATCAGCATCGCCCCTCAAAGTGTTCGCGCCATGATCAACACAGCGTCTGGCAATCGCATTATTAAAGTACAGAGCGACCCTATCGATTTACAGGTGCTGCCCATCCCACCAAGCTACCCTAGTGATAACTGGCTACCCAGCAGCTCGGTAACCATCACAACAAAACTCAGCAAAACCAGCGCTACGCCGAAAGTGGGTGACACCTTAATTTGGGACATAGAGGTCACAGCAAAAAACGCCTTACCTGAACAAATCCCTCAAATGACGTTTGAGAGCACCGCCGGATACAAGCTCTACCCTCAACCAATTAAATTCACTAGCCAAAAAAATAGCGACGGTATTACTGGCCATCAGTCCATTAAAATTGAAGTGGTTCCTACGCAATCTGGCCCATTAACCATGCCGACCGCCACGCTCACCTACTGGGACACAAACAAAGAAGAAACCGCAACCGTCAGCGCCACCACCAATCCTATTACCATTGCCGCGCTACCTGCAACGAGCACTCCGAAGACGGCAACACCGCCCCCTGAGAGCAACGAAGAAGCGGGCAAACCCATCGCCCATAAAACCACGCAAAGCAGCAAAAAAGTTATCGATAATGCTTCTAACGCTCCGATTTCTTTAGCGAAGAAAAGCGAAAAAGACGCCTCACCAGCCGCCGCCCCTATAAGCAATAATGACTCGACACCATGGTCATGGCGCCAATACACGATTTTCACTTTGGCAAGCCTGCTTACGATTATGGTCATTGCCTGGTTGGTGCTTTTTATCAGAAGAAGAAAATCTTCGGCCAACAGTGAAGACAGCGTTCCTACCCTGCAAGAGTTCGCGCCGTTAATGTCAAACGATGAAAGCAGCGCTTTTCGCACCTTGATCCAGTGCTGCCGACAAGACAACCTTGCCGAATTAAGATCGCATTTATTAGAATGGTCTAGACACAGATGGGGCGACGAAAAAATTAAAAGCGTCGACGATATTAAACGCCTAGCCTCTTCTGTTAAGCTGACACAGTTATTGATGGAAGCGGAACTTATGATGTATTCCAACCAACCAAGCAATCAATGGCAGGGAACACCGTTGGCAGAAGCGCTTGAGGAATACAAAAGTGGTCAACCTAAAAAATCACAAGCAAGCCAGTTAAAAACGCTCTATCCAAATTTTTAAACGAGCTTGCGCAGACCCATTTTATGGAGAAAACAGTAACCATGACGCACGCATTTCAAACTGGAATTATCCCAGAAGCATCCAGTGATGCGCTTTTTGTTACTTTCAATCTAGTACGCGATCGTGTGGCGCAAGCGAAACAAGCGCTAGCGGCCTCAACAGACATCATTCAGGCCATTGAACAGCAGTTTCCTGACGCCTCATTGTGCGCCTCTATCGGTTTAAACCATGCCGTTTGGCCGCTTTTTGATGACGCCAAACAGCCTAGTGACTTAGCCCCATTCCCTCATTTTAAAAACCAATCTGTTGACGTCAATGAAACCGCAGGCGAACTGGTCTTTCATATTCGCTCAATGCGCCGAGATGTCACCTTTCAGTTGGCAAACGCCTTGTACCAAGCCTTCGACCAAAGCCTTGAGATAGTAGAAGAAGTCAGCTGTTTTAAATACCTTGATAACCGAGATCTAACCGGTTTTGTCGACGGCACGGAAAACCCAGAAGGCGAACAACGCCAGCAGGTTGCCTTAGTCGGCAAAGAAGACCCTGATTTTGAGCACGGCTCCTACCTAAACTTGATGCGTTTCGTCCACGATTTAGAAAAATGGGAACACCAAGACCTAAAGAGCCAAGAAGACGTTTATGGCCGTACTAAATACGCCAACGAAGAATACCCGTCTGCACAAAAATCGCCTCATGCTCACACCAAACGAACCTCGTTAAAAGACGCCAATGGTCAATCGTTAGAAATATTGCGTCATAGCATGCCCTTTGCGTCACTAACGGAAAAAGGCTTGATGTTCGCCAGCTACAGCAAAACGCCAAGCGTATTTAACCTAATGCTAGAAAGCATGATCAAGGGCGACGAAGAAGGTCATACCGACCACTTAATGAAGTTCACCACGGCACACACAGGCAACGCATTTTTTATTCCTCCGACCAGCTGGCTCGCCTCTCTCGCTGACTAGCCTCTCCCTTTCCAACACCCCAGCGACACCACACACGGTCGCTGGTTTGCCTTTCCTCCTCCTTTTCCTTGGCCATTTTGTTTCCTTCCACTGTTATGAGCCCTCATCTTTACGAGCACTGACCTTCGAGAGCACTGACTTTCAAGGGCACTGGCCTGCCACAGCACTCACTGGCTAAAACAGCGACCTAACCACGCCATTAAAACCGACTGCGTATTATTAGCGCAAAAAAAGGCCGCTCAATGAGCGGCCCTTTTAGTCTAAAAAAACGAGAATATTACAGCGCTGTACGCTCAATATCCGCATTGTCTTCTAACAATTTCTGTTGCGCTTGCGTACTCATGGTCGCTTCTGTTTGATTCAGATAGCTTTCATACGCCTGTTTTTGGCTGTCTGTCGCTTCTTCAGAGCCCGCTGCCACCTTGTTCAAACGAATCAAGGCAAGATCACCATTCGTTAAGGTTTTCACCTCAACCACTGGCTTGTCTTTTGGATGCGGCATAGTGAACACCAAAGACGTCACTTCATCTTGTCCACGCTTAGCCGAAACAACGCTCTTCCATTTAGTGCTAGACGCTGTTTTTGCCGCCTCTGCTTTCGCTTTAAGCGAAGCCACGGCTTTTTCTTGAACCACTTTAGAGGTCACTGCTGCTTTCGCATCAGCAAACGACTGCACAGCTTCTTCTTTATGATCTTTCAGATGAATAACAACAACTTCATCGTCATTCACTTCAATAAGATCACTGTTTTGATCATCTTTAAGAACCGTATCGCCAAAAGCAGCATTGATCACAGCAGGGTTGCTTGTTAATGCATCTGAGCCACCTTGACGGCTAAAGTAATCACTGGTTTGTACCTTAACGCCATACTCTTTCGCTAACGCGTCTAACTGATCACTGGCGTAAGCCAGATCCGTAATGTCTTCATGAGCCCCTAACAAGGCATCACGGGTTTTGCTTGCGATAAGCGATTTTTCTAACTCGGCTTTTTTGTCTGCAAAACTTGGTACTTTAGCTTCAGAAATGGCATTTAGTTTGATCAAATGGAATCCAAATTTTGTTTCCACTGACGCCACATCGCCTTTCTTCATACTAAACAAGGTGTCTTCAAACGGTTTTAACATGGACCCCTTGGCAATATAGCCCAACTCACCACCTGAGTTTTTAGAACCAATGTCATCCGAGTACTGTTTTGCAAGATCCGCAAATTTTGCACCCGCGGCCAACTTGGCTTTGACTTCCGCCAAACGCGCTTTTGCTTCAGCTTCAGTGCGACTTGATGTGTCAATCAGGATATGTGACGCATCACGCTCTTCTTTCGCTGCACCCGCTGTGAATGCCTTGTAAGCGTCCTGCAGCTCAGCGTCTGTCACTTTTACCTTGTTATTAAAATCAGATGATTTAATCACAACGTAATCTACTTTTACTTCTTCTGGCGTTTTGAAATCGCTCTGATGAGCATCATAGTAGGCTTTTAACTCTGCATCAGAGATGTTTGTATTCTCAGCTTCATCCGCTAAAGAAAACTCAACGTAATCGTAAGAACGCTCTTGTGTCTGCAATTGAGCAATACTGTTTACCTGATAAGGTAGAACAAACTCAGACCCAGCAATCGCATTTCGTGTCTGCTGAATCAAGATATCTTCTTTAATTCGATTTTTAAACGCTAATGGCGTATAGCCTAAAGAATTAATAAAGCTTAAATATTTGGTTTGGTCGAATTTACCATCCGTTTGGAATTGCCCAGCTTGCAACAGGTAGGCATTCACTTGCTCATCAGACACACCCAGATCAAGCGCTGTCGCTTGATTGCTTAGCAGTGCACGCTGAATAAGTTCATTGATAGCACGGCTCTGCAGGACATTCTCTTGTAACAATGCAGGGTTTACGTTGCCACCCATCATAGAAATTAGCTGGCGACGCTGAGTTTCAGCACCTTGAAGCATTTGTGTACGAGTAATGTCCGTACCATCTACTTCCGCCACTTTATCGTTTGAATTAAAACTTTGAACTAAGGCATCGACGCCAAATAGAGCAAAAGTCACGACAATAAAGCCTACGATGATCTTTACCACAATGCCTTGCGACTTATCTCTTATATCTTGGAGCATTATGCCTCCGAATGAATGAATGATATTTCGTAAATAAAAAAGGTGCATTCCGCTTGGAATACACCTTTTTGTGTCTAATGGCGGAACAGACGGGACTCGAACCCGCGACCCCCTGCGTGACAGGCAGGTATTCTAACCAACTGAACTACTGCTCCTGATTCATTAGTTTACGGCGTCTTTAAGACCTTTACCGGCCTTGAAGCCAGGAACCTTAGCCGCTTTAATTTGAATTTCCGCGCCAGTTTGAGGATTACGGCCAGTACGTGCCGCACGCTCTTTAACCGCAAAAGTACCAAAACCTACCAATGTTACTTGATCACCTTTTGACAAAGCCTCTTCAATTGCTTTTAGAGTCGCATCAAGTGCATTGCTTGCAGAAGCTTTAGATAGGTCTGCAGATGCTGCGATAGCATCAATCAGTTCAGATTTATTCACGCTTTACCCCTTCAGTATTATCGTGGTTCCTTTAGAATTATTTTCGGCGCTGTATAAAAGCCTACCGACAAGGTCGAGCCAAAGTTATACAAGCCCTCCCTACCCCTTGTCAACACGGGGTTTAGCCTAATGATGACTCACAGTTTCTTGTTCATCAACAGTTTTTTCCTTTGAAGCCAAGGTTTCTTCCTTTTTTGGTGAAGGAATGTACTCTAAAGCAATATCTAGGACTTCATCAATCCATTTTACCGGAATAACTTTCATATCGGCCTTAATATTATCTGGAATCTCTTTCAAGTCACGCGCATTCTCTTGAGGAATAATGACCGTTTTAATTCCCCCTCTATGAGCCGCTAAGAGCTTCTCTTTAAGACCACCAATAGGCAACACCTCTCCACGCAAGGTAATCTCACCTGTCATCGCCACAGACGCTTTAACAGGGATCTTTGCCAACACAGAAACAAT
This sequence comes from Marinomonas sp. KMM3893, assembly GCF_004352855.1. GTDB lineage: Bacteria > Pseudomonadota > Gammaproteobacteria > Pseudomonadales > Marinomonadaceae > Marinomonas > Marinomonas arenicola. The sequence goes on from NZ_SJSC01000001.1 coordinate 77,118, forward strand.
GGCAGTACACATGGCGATACCCGCACTTGGGCCATCTTTTGGTGTCGCACCTTCCGGCACGTGCAAATGCAGGTCTGTTTTTTCATGGAAATCAGCATCGATACCCAAACCTACCGCTCGACTTCTCACCACCGTCAAAGCCGCCTGAATGGATTCTTGCATCACATCCCCTAACGAGCCCGTTTTCACATGACGGCCCTTACCGGCCACACCAGCGGCTTCAATCGTCAATAATTCACCACCAACCGAGGTCCAAGCTAAACCTGTCACCTGCCCGATTTGGTTTTTCTCTTCTGCTTTGCCGTAACTGAACTTACGAACACCAGAAAAATCTTCCAGATTCTCAGACGTCACAGCCACTGCATCGGCTTTTTTACTCAAGGTTTGCTGTTTGATCACACGACGGCAAATCTTGCTCAGCTCACGCTCTAGGCCACGTACACCGGCTTCTTTGGTGTAATAACGAATCACATCCATTAACGCCTCGTCAGAGACTTGAATTTCTTTCTCTTTCAAGCCCGCCAACTTAATTTGCTTAGGCAATAAGTAGCGCTTGGCAATGTTCAATTTTTCGTCTTCGGTATAACCTGGAATACGAATGACTTCCATACGGTCCAACAGAGGGCCCGGAATGTTCATGCTGTTAGAAGTACAGATAAACATCACGTCAGACAGATCATAGTCCACTTCTAAATAATGATCGCTAAAGGTATGGTTTTGCTCTGGATCCAAGACTTCAAGCAAGGCTGACGCTGGGTCACCGCGCTGATCCATCCCCATCTTGTCGATTTCATCCAACAAGAAAAGAGGGTTTTTAACTTTGATTTTAGCCAGTTTTTGCAACAATTTACCCGGCATAGAACCAATGTAAGTACGACGATGACCGCGAATTTCCGCTTCATCGCGAACCCCGCCTAACGCCATGCGAACGTATTTACGATTGACCGCTTTGGCAATGGACTGACCCAAGGAGGTCTTACCTACCCCTGGCGGCCCAACCAAACACAAAACCGGTCCTTTGACCTTTTTCACACGCTGCTGCACCGCCAAAAACTCAAGGATGCGTTCTTTTACATCCTGCAAGCCGTAATGGTCTTGGTTCAGAATTTTTTCCGCATACGCCAGATCGTTACGTACCTTGCTGCGTTTTTTCCATGGTAGGGAAATCAACCAGTCAATATAGCCACGCACCACCGTCGCTTCTGCAGACATTGGCGACATCATGCGTAACTTTTTCAATTCCGCTTCGGCTTTTTCAGTCGCTTCTGGAGACATGCCCGCTTCTTCGACTTTTTCTTGCAGAATATCAAGCTCACTGCCACCGTCTTCCATGTCGCCAAGTTCTTTCTGAATCGCCTTCATTTGCTCATTCAGATAATACTCACGCTGGCTTTTCTCCATCTGCTTCTTAACACGACTGCGAATATTCTTTTCAAGATGAGCAATGTCTAACTCGCCATCCATCAAAGAAATTAAGTATTCACCACGGGCGGTTAACGACTTGATCTCTAAGACTTGCTGTTTGTCTTCAAGCTTAAGGCTCATGTGACCTGTAATGCTATCAATCAACTTAGAAAGGTCATCAATCGATTTTACTGATGTGACCACTTCAGCAGGGATACGCTTACTTCCCGCGACATATTCGTCTAGCTGTTTTAGCAAAGCACCGCGAATAGCACTGTACTCGGATTCATTTTCTTCTTCTGCTTCAAGCGCCATAATGCGACCAGAAACATACTCTTCACCTTCCTCAATAGCATCAAGGCGCGCACGAGAGCCGCCTTCAACAAGCACTTTAACTGTGCCATCAGGAAGTCGTAATAACTGCATTACTTTGGCAGTGGTACCAATAGAATAAAGATCCTCAAGCTGCGGATCGTCTTTAGAAGCATCTTGTTGGGCAACCAAAAACACATATTTATCATTTTCCATTGCCGCTTCAAGTGCAGCGATAGACTTTGCGCGGCCAACAAACAATGGCAACACCATATGAGGGTAAACAACCACATCGCGCAATGGCAGCATGGGCATCATTGAAAATTTTGACATATTTATATCCAATCTGGGCGCAATATACCGCGCACTTTCATTTCATTCTTTGATTAGGAAAGAGATAAGGACAATAATAAAAAAAACAACCGTATCAGCACGTTGAATTCAGTGTACATGCAGTTTTTGAATCTAACACTAAAAAAAAAGCCGAGTTCGAATAGAATATTCAAACTCGGCTTTCGCAGTAAGTCAGACAGAAATTAGCCGTTTTTCGCTAATTCTTCTTTTTCCAACACCATCAAAGGCGCAGATTCACCTTTCATAGAGGCGGCGTCCATCACTACTTTTGACACATCACTGCGTGCAGGAAGGTCGTACATGCAATCCAACAAAGCGGATTCCAAAATACTACGCAAACCACGAGCACCGGTTTTTCGCTCCAATGCCAATGCAGCCGCTTCTTTTAGCGCTTCTGGTGTAAATTCAAGTTCCACACCTTCTAGCTCAAACAGATGCTGATACTGCTTAGTCAGCGCATTCTTAGGCTGGCTAAGAATGGTAACCAATGCTTCTTCATCAAGCTCTGACAAGGTAGCAACCACTGGCAAACGACCGACAAACTCAGGGATCAAACCGAATTTAACAAGGTCTTCTGTCTCAACTTGGTGAACCGCTTCAGAGAAAGATCGACCTTCTTCTTTGCTTTTCACTTTGGCTGAGAAACCAATACTACTTTTTTCTGTACGCTCACTAATAACGCGCTCTAGGCCAGCAAATGCACCGCCACAGATAAACAGAATATTTGAAGTATCTACTTGCAAAAACTCTTGCTGAGGATGCTTACGCCCACCTTGTGGAGGCACAGACGCAACGGTTCCTTCAATCAACTTCAATAGCGCCTGCTGAACACCTTCACCAGACACATCACGTGTAATCGATGGGTTATCAGACTTGCGTGAGATTTTATCAATCTCATCAATATAGACGATACCGCGCTGCGCTTTCTCTACATCGTAATCACAGCTTTGAAGCAATTTCTGGATAATGTTTTCAACATCTTCACCCACATAACCTGCTTCTGTTAGCGTAGTGGCATCCGCAATCGTAAACGGCACATCCAACACGCGAGCAAGCGTTTGAGCTAACAAGGTTTTACCACTACCAGTAGGACCAATCAGGAGAATGTTACTCTTACCTAATTCAATATTATTGTCGGTCTTACCTTGGTGACGCAAACGCTTGTAATGGTTATAAACCGCTACCGCCAAGACGCGCTTCGCACGATCCTGACCAATAACATATTCATCCAAAGACGCACTTAATTTAGCCGGTGTTGGCAGCTCATCACTGGCCTCACCTGGCGTATCGCCTTGCAATAACTCTTGAGTAATAATGTTGTTGCATAGATCAACACATTCATTACAAATATAGACCGAAGGCCCTGCAATCAGCTTCTTAACTTCGTCTTGGCTCTTTCCGCAGAAAGAACAATATAATAGCCGATCAGAGTGGTCGCCACGGCTAAACTTATCATCCGACATTTATTCCACCCTTTTAAACCGTACGTTTTTGTAAAATTTCATCAATCAGACCGTACTCTTTCGCCGTTTCAGGATTCATAAAGTTGTCTCGATCTGTATCGATGGCAACTTGCTCAATTGGCTTACCGGTATGAAACGAAATGATCTCATTCAATTTATGCTTAATGCTCAAAATTTCACGAGTATGAATTTCAATATCAGACGCTTGCCCCTGATACCCACCAAGAGGTTGGTGAATCATTACACGTGAATTTGGCAAGCAATAACGCTTACCTTCAGCACCCGCAGTAAGAAGAAGCGCACCCATACTTGCTGCTTGACCAATACACATGGTGCTCACATCTGGTTTGATGAACTGCATAGTATCATAAATTGACATGCCCGCTGTGACCGATCCACCTGGTGAATTGATGTATAGGTGAATGTCTTTATCTGGGTTTTCAGATTCCAAAAACAACAACTGAGCCACAACAAGGTTCGCCATGTGATCTTCTACTTGGCCAACTAAAAAGATAACGCGCTCTTTTAATAATCGCGAATAAATATCAAACGATCTTTCTCCACGAGCTGTCTGTTCAATTACCATTGGAACCAGACCGTTACTTGTGATGGCAACCGGGCCTGTCGTTGGATTAGTCAAATTCATATCACATTCCTTAAAACAAAAAAGCCGACATAACTAATGCTATGTCGGCCTTATTTAAAAAGATAAGAAGAATCTTATGCTTCTTGCCCTTCTTTTTCAGCTTGGGCTTCTGGCTTGATAGCGTCTTCATAACCCAAAGTTACATCAGTAATTTGAGCTGTTTCTAACAGTTTATCAACAACTTGCTCTTCAAGTACAGCAGATTGAACTTGTGATAGCTGCTCTTTGTTCTTCAAGTAGTAATCGATAACTTGTTGTGGCTCTTGGTAAGATTGAGCCATGTCTTCTAGGAAGGCACGAACTCGATCATCATCCACTTTAAGATCGTTTTGCTTGATAACTTCAGAAATTAGCAAACCAAGTTTAGCGCGTTTTGTCGCTTCGTCTTGGAACAATTCTGCAGGCAATTGGGAAGCGTCAAAACCTTGACCGCCAAACTGCTGAGCCGCTTGCTTACGCAATGCATCAACTTCTTGATCAACCAAAGCAGAAGGCACTTGCACGTCACCGTTGATAGACAATAAACCATCAAACAATGCGTTTTTCAATTTTGCTTTAACCGCTTGGTTTAACTCGCGATCCATGTTTTTGCGAACTTCAGCACGAAGCGCTTCAACAGTCGCTTCTTCTAGACCGAATTTTTCAACAAAAGCGTCGTTCAATTCAGGAACGATTTGTTCAGCAACTTCTGCAACGGTAATTTTGAACGTTGCTTCTTTGCCTTTCAAATTCTCTGCTTGGTAATCTTCTGGGAAAGTAACAGAGATAGTACGCTCTTCAGACGCTTTAGCGCCCAAGATGCCTGTTTCAAAGCCAGGAATCATTGTGTTAGAGCCAAGTACTAGTTTGTGACCTTCTGCAGCGCCACCTTCAAATGCTTCGTCACCTAGGTAACCAACAAAATCGATGGTTACTTGGTCGCCGTCTGCAGCTTCACGCTCAACAGCGGCCCAATCAGCATTTTGCTTACGCAATGTTTCAAGCATGGTATCAACATCAGCGTCTGTTACGTCAGAGCTAACACGATTTACAGTGATAGCAGAGGCATCAGCCAATGTGATTTCAGGGTAAACTTCTACTTTAGCAACAAACTCTAAATCTTCACCTTCAGCGAAGTTTTTAGGCTCAATTGCAGGCATACCAGCAGGTTGCAATTCTTCTTTTTGAAGTGCTTCCATGTAAGCGTCACGCATGATTTGCTCAACCGCTTCCATACGAATGCCTTGGCCGTAGCGTTTTTTAACAACACTTACTGGCACTTTACCTTTACGAAAACCGTCAATGCGAACTGTTTTCGCTGTTTTTGCCACTTCGGCACTTACTTTTTCTTCGATACGAGCAGCTGGAACACTGATGGTAAGAACGCGCTCGATTGGAGACGTTGTCTCTACAGAAACTTGCATAAAACTTCCTCTCGGGAACTTGCTTTATTTGCCGGCGTTGTTGCGCGAAGCGCAACCCAATAGTGACCAACAAAACCTAGTTTAAACGTGCAAAATAATGCATTAAAAGCCTGTACACAGAACACTTTGAATCGCCTGCAAAACGCAGCAAACATAAACCCAAAACACCCTACAATTTAAGCGTAATGATCACGCTCTCACAGTCGCCAGTTCCAAATGACTGAACTCACTGTTTACAGTACTTTCAACGTATACTTCACTGAAAATTGTGGCGGTATGTTAATGAAGGATAACTAAGGAGTCAAACCCTTTATCAAAACGCCGAATGAACAGACTTACCGCACTCATTGAATTCGAGAACCATGGGCAACCCATAAAAAACACACAGACTGATTTGGCAACAGACAAAAAGCGTTAAAGAAGAAAGGAAAACACTCAATTAATCGAGCTATATAGACAAACACACGAAAAGGGGAATTCTCTTGATGAGAAACTCTGTTAAAGAGCACGACTAAGAATAAGGGCAGATCATTGCAAAATGGTAGGCCAGGCAGGATTCGAACCCGCGACCACCCGCTTAGAAGGCGGGTGCTCTATCCAACTGAGCTACTGGCCCACTGCAATTTCCGCGATATTATACGCTTACAAAAAACATAAAGCTATACAGAATAAAACGACATTCCACATAAAGCCAAAATCTCTATTTCATTGATAAATAGAGTATTCATTGTCATTTGTATGGTGCGCTATTATAGGGATGGATTACTTGTCGTCAACTGATAGGCATAAAAAAAGCCCAGATAAACTGGGCTAAAAATGACTTTTCGTCACCAAGGAACCGAGAATAGACAAAACATACGTTTTGTTATTCATCAGAACAAATATCACAAAAGGAACGAGATCCATATTAGCATAAAAGAGCGCGAACACAATGGACTCTCACCAAAATAGAGCGACTTGCACTGTTATTGTGCAATGTGCAACAACACCCTACTCCACTGTCTAATTCATGACGAATTATGCTATCGTCACCCTATATTATTGACGGAGACCCCCATGCTAAAGCGCCCCCAATTCAACGTCCAAACAGCTGCAATGTACTGGCGCGAGACATGGAAACAATTCCAACAAAGCCATTTAACCCAAAGAGCGGCCCAACTCACCCTATCCAGCCTATTAGCCGCCGTCCCCATCATCACTATCATCATTGGGATTCTAGGGTTCACTCCTGCCTTACAGCACATGCAAACGCAGTTTTTTGACTTCATCGAGTCTCACCTGACTGCCGGCACCAGTGATGCCATTTTCCCCTACTTACTCAAGTTTTCGGAACAAACCAAAAACCTACCCGCCGCGGGCTTAGTCGCCTTGGTCTTTACCGCACTCTTACTATTGAACTCTTTTGAAGACAGCGTTCAATCCATCTGGAACATCAAAAAGAAACGCAAAGTACGCGAAAGGCTGCTCACTTACTGGGCAATGCTAACGCTAGGGCCGATTTTATTGGCCGCCTCCTTGAGCCTATCTGGCACCATGCTGTCTTTTCAAATTCGCGACATCGAACCCAACACCTGGATCAGCAATCTATTAAGCTTTGGGCGCATTGCTATGTACTTTCTCATATTGCTGACCCTTAACTTTTTAACACCCAACACCGAGGTGTCCCTCAAGCTCGCCTCTATTGCATCCTTATTCGGCGCCATCGCCCTCTTTATTTTAAATACGATATTCAGCCGCTTTGCCCACTTCTTCAGTTCCTACCAAGTGGTTTATGGCGCGTTCGCCGCCCTTCCCATCTTTTTGATCTGGCTGCAGTCCCTTTGGGTTATCATTCTGGCGTCAACTTGCTTGTGCGCCAGCATCCATAAAATTAAAAACTTAGCATCTGGTCAAGATTAGGTTAAAATCACGCGATCATTACAAGCAGAGTTACTTATGATCAACAAAATCAACGATCTAAATACCATTTTAGATGAGTCCGACTGCCTTATCGATGCTCAGCAAATCGACACCGCTTTAGATAGCATGGCAAAACAAATCACCACCGACCTAGCAGATAAGCTACCGCTTGTTATTTGCGTAATGAATGGCGGATTGATTCCGACCGCAGCCTTGATCGAGCGCTTGTCGTTTCCTATTGAGCTGGACTATGTTCACGCCTCACGCTACGGCATGGAAACCGAAGGAACCAATCTGAAGTGGATGAGCTACCCTCAGACAGACATCAGCGGCAGAGACGTCTTGATTGTTGATGATATTTTCGATCAAGGACACACCTTGCAAGCCATCATCGAATGGTTTGAAGCACAGGGCGCAAACAGCGTGTTTTCCGCTACGATCGTTAATAAACTTCACGATCGCAAAGTAGACATGACCCCTGATTACATTGGTCTAGACGTTGAAGACCGCTTTTTGTTCGGCTTCGGCATGGACTACAAGGGTGCATTCAGAAACCTGAAAGGCATTTATGCCATCAAAGGCAGCTAATCGCCCCCTTTGATCCCACCCAGAACCAACAAAAAAAGGCATTCACCCGCAAGAGTGAATGCCTTTTTTATGAACGGTAAACGACCTTAGAAAACGCGATTAAAGCCGTTTAGCGCAGCAACACGGTACGCTTCTGCCATCGTTGGATAGTTAAACGTTGTGTTCAAAAAGTATTTCAACGAGTTCTGCTCACCTGGCTGCTTCATAATCGCCTGGCCAATGTGAACAATCTCTGACGCTTGGTCACCAAAACAATGGATCCCCAAGATCTCCAAGCTTTCACGATGGAAAAGTATTTTTAACATACCCACCGCTTCACCCGTAATCTGCGCGCGCGCCGTGTTTTTAAAGAAAGCACGACCCACTTCGTAAGGCACTTTTTCCGCCGTCAATTCCGCTTCCGTTTTACCGATAGAACTGATTTCTGGAATGGTGTAAATCCCGGTTGGCACTTCACTGATAAAGTGACCACCTTGAATACCAAACATATTGGCCGCTACCGCTCGACCTTGGTCGTAAGCAGCACTCGCCAAACTTGGCCAGCCGATCACATCACCCGCTGCATAGACGTTCTCAACTTGCGTTTGATACGTATCGTTAACCGCCAGTTGACCACGACCATTAGCTTCCAAACCAATGCTGTCCAGACCCAAAGAATCTGTATTGCCAGAGCGACCATTACAAAACAATAACGCATCGGCACGCAATTTCTTGCCAGACGCCATGTTCATCACAACACCACGCTCCGTGGTTTCCACAGACTCATAGGTCTCATTGTGGCGAATCAAGACACCACCATCGCGCAAGTGATAACTCAAGGCATCGGTGATTTCATCGTCCAAGAAGCTTAACAATTTCTTACCTGGGTTGATCAACTCAACACGCACACCCAAGCCACAGAAAATAGACGCGTACTCACAGCCGATCACACCCGCACCGTAAATAATCAAAGAACGCGGCGTGTGACTCAAACTCAGAATAGTATCAGAGCAATAAATTCGAGGATGCGTGAAGTCAATATTCGCAGGACGATAAGGACGCGAACCCGTTGCAATGACCACTTTTTCTGCCACCAACAACTCTGGACCACGTTCGTAGGTATTCACCTCAATGGTGTTTGCGTCTTTAAACTTACCACGACCAAAATAGATATCGATGCGGTTACGAGCGTAATATTCAGTACGACCCATTACCTGCTTATCAATGACTTTATTGGCTCTGTCTAATACCTTAGGAAAAGAAAACCAACGAGGCTCACCAATATCACGAAACATCGGATTTGTATTAAAGGCGATAATCTCTTTTACAGCGTGACGCAAGGCTTTTGATGGGATTGTTCCTAGGTGCGTACAACTCCCTCCGACTTGTGGACTAGCCTCAACAACTGCCACTTTTTTTCCTGCCTTGGCCGCATTCATAGCAGCGCCTTCACCAGCAGGGCCGGTACCTAGCACCACGACATCGTAATGTCTTGTCGTCATAGTATCCTCTTTAAAAATTCATTTACTTAGACGCGTCGTAAAACGTTTCACTTGAAGCGCTTTTGGAAGCTGTTTTTTCTTCTTTTTCGCATTTGCCTTTGTCGCCACCACAGATATCACAAGCAACTTCCATACCCAAAGCACTCATACCACCACAGGAACCAGCAATCGGCTTTCTTCCCATAATGACACCAATGGCCATAGCCGCCACCAACAACAACATAAGCGCAAACGCCAAAACAATCGTCAACATACTCTTTCTCCAAAAAACGAGGGCAGCAGTACCACCATCGCAAACTTAAAACTGTGTTGAGGCGTTCATCACAACGCCAATTGATCCTCTTACACCTTAACAACTAATGGTGCAGGGAGTGAGTCAAGCCGCTCTCAATTCAGAAACAAATAAGAAAACCCAATGAGACAGACAAAACAGAGACACACTTTTATTTTGTTTAGACACTGCACACAAGCAATGCATAAACAAAATAAGACCCGCCTAAATGGCAGGTCTTATCATTTGAACACTAGCCACCAAAGTCATCGAGGAGAATATTTTCTTTCTCAACACCTAGGTCTTCTAGCATTTTAATAACCGACGCATTCATCATTGGAGGCCCACACATGTAGAACTCACAATCTTCTGGCGCTGGGTGATCTTTCAGATAGCTTTCATAAAGAACGTTATGAATGAAGCCAGTCTTACCATCCCAGTTATCTTCTGGTTGCGGATCAGACAAAGCCAAATGCCATTCAAAGTTTTCATTTTCTTCTTGAAGCTTATCGTACTCTTCAACATAGAATGCTTCACGCACACTACGAGCACCATACCAGAAAGAGATCTTACGAGTAGAATGCAGACGTTTAAGCTGGTCAAAGATGTGTGAACGCATTGGCGCCATACCAGCACCACCGCCCACAAACACCATTTCAGCGTCTGTGTCTTTCGCAAAGAACTCACCAAATGGTCCATATACTTTAATCTTATCACCTGGTTTCAGGCTAAAGACATAAGAAGACATTTGACCTGGTGGCAAGTCGTCTTTTCCTGGTGGTGGCGAAGCAATACGAATATTAAACTTAACCACGCCTCTTTCTTCAGGGTAGTTCGCCATAGAGTAAGCACGGATAACCGTCTCATCTACTTTAGAGACAAACTTCCAAAGATTGAACTTATCCCAATCACCACGATATTCTTCATCGATATCAAAATCTTTGTAATTCACCGTGTGAGCTGGCGCTTCAAGCTGAACATAACCACCAGCGCGGAAATCGACATTCTCGCCTTCTGGTAATTTTAGTGTTAGCTCTTTAATGAAGGTCGCAACGTTAGGGTTAGACTCAACAGTACACTCCCAAGCCTTAACACCAAACACCTCTTCAGGTACTTCGACATCCATATCCTGCTTAACCGCTACCTGACAAGAAAGGCGGTAACCTTCCTTCTCTTCACGACGAGTAAAGTGAGACTGCTCAGTGGACAACATAGAGCCGCCACCGGTTGTCACTTTACACTTACACTGCGCACAGGTACCACCACCGCCACACGCGGACGATAGGAAAATACCATTGCCAGCCAAAGTCTGAAGTAACTTACCGCCCGCCGCGGTTGTTACTTCCCTTTCACCATTGATGCGGATTGTTACGTCACCAGAGCTTACCAATCGAGCACGAGCAGCAAGAATAATTGCCACAAGACCCAATACGATAGCTGTGAACATCACCACACCTAGAATAATTTCTAAGTTGACCATGTTAGTTAAACCTTATTCTTGGTTGTCTATTGTATGCAGGTTTAAAGCTGCACGCCCGAAAATGACATAAAGCCTAAGCTCATCAAGCCAACAGTGATAAAGGTAATACCTAGACCACGAAGACCCGCTGGAACATCTGAGTATTTAAGCTTTTCACGGATACCCGCAAGCGCAGCAATCGCCAACGCCCAACCGATACCAGCACCAACGCCATAGACAACACTTTCACTAAAGTTGTAATCACGCTCAACCATGAACAAAGACGCACCCATGATGGCACAGTTTACTGTGATAAGTGGCAAGAACACACCCAATGCGTTGTATAACGCGGGCATATACTTATCTAGCGCCATTTCCAATATCTGAACCACAGCCGCAATAACACCGATGTAGCTCAGTAGACCCAAGAAGCTTAAGTCAACATTTGGCAGACCGGCCCATTGTAGAGCGCCGTCTTTCAATAAGTTTTGGTACAACAAGTTGTTCAAAGGAACCGTGATGGCAAGCACCACAACAACCGCAATACCTAGACCTAGGGCTGTTTCTACTTTTTTGGACAACGCCAACAAAGTACACATACCTAAGAAGAAGGCCAAAGCCATGTTTTCAACGAAAACCGCTTTAACAAACAGACTAATTAAATGTTCCATTTATAGCGCCTCCTGAGCACGTGAGTTAGCTGCAATCTTGAACTCAGGCTCTTCCACTTGCTCTTTCTTATAAGAGCGCAACGCCCAAATAATCAAACCAATAACGAAGAAAGCACTAGGCGGAAGAAGCATCAAACCGTTTGGCTGGTACCAACCACCGTTTTGCACTGTTTCAAAAACCACATGACCGAACAGCTTACCTGCGCCCAATAGTTCGCGGAAAAACGCGACTACCATCAACATGGCGCTGTAACCAAGACCGTTACCGATACCGTCTAAGAAGCTCATGCCTGGACCATTTTTCATGGCATACGCTTCAGCACGACCCATTACGATACAGTTCGTAATGATCAAACCAACGAAAACGGAAAGCTGCTTACTGATTTCAAAAGCAAACGCTCTTAATACCTGGTCAACCACGATTACCAAAGAAGCAATGATGATCATCTGTACTATGATACGGATGCTGCTTGGAATGTAGTTACGAATGATCGCAATAAAGAAGTTAGAAAATGCGGTAACCAACGTCAGTGCGATGGCCATAACCAAACTAACATTCATGCTACTAGTAACCGCTAGCGCAGAACAAATACCAAGGATTTGTAGCGCAATTGGGTTATTAGCGAGAATCGGTCCAAAAAGAACCTTTTTCACTTCAGACATTATTTCTCTCCTCCACTACGAAGTTTCGCCAAGAAAGGTCCAAAACCATCATCGCCCAACCAGTATTGAACAAGATGCGTTACACCACGACTTGTCAGTGTTGCACCAGACAAACCATCTACTTTATGAGAAGCATCAGGGTCTGACTTACTAACACCGCCTTTCACAAGCGCAATCACAGCTTGACCTTGGTCGTTGTATACTTCTTTGCCTTTCCACAAGGCTTTCCAGTTCGGGTTGTCTACTTCGCCGCCCAATCCAGGTGTCTCACCTTGATCGTAGAAGCCAAAACCAACCACGGTAGAAAAGTCATTCTGTAGCGCCATAAAGCCGTACATTGTTGACCACAAGCCGTAGCCATGTACTGGCAATACAATGCGATCAATCTTGTCACCAGACTTAACAATGTACACAGCGGCGTATTTAGCGCGACGCTTAATGCTTGCTGGGTCTTTGTCTGCTGGCAATGCTATTGATAGCTTAGGATTTTTTGCCGCTGCTTTTTGATCGTAAGTAGCAGGGTTAATGCCCGCTTCTTTGATCTCAGCAGGCGTCGCAAAATCGCCCGTTTTTAAGTTAACAATACGTGTTTCAACGTTTTTGAAAATCTCATCAACTGACTTACCAGGCTCTAACATGCCAGCGGCCGCTAGGATGTTTTGCTTACGGTCTAAGTCTTTATTTGCTTTCTGAATAGGCTTAAGCCCCACTGCTGCCGCGGCAACAAAGACAGAACAAACCAAACATAGAGCCAACGCGACTAAGAGAGTCTTTTTGATGCTTTCGTTACCGCTAGCCATTGCGTGCAATCCTCCGTTTGATGTTTGCTTGAACAATAAAGTGATCAATAAATGGTGCAAACAGATTCGCAAACAGGATTGCCAACATCATACCTTCAGGGTACGCAGGGTTAACAACACGAACTAGCACAACCATGACACCAATTAATGCACCGTAGAACCATTTACCGCGTTCTGTCATCGAAGCAGACACAGGGTCTGTCGCCATGAACATCATACCGAATGCGAAACCACCTAATACCATGTGCCAGTACCAAGGTGTTGCAAACATTGGGTTTGTGTCAGAACCGATAAGGTTAAACATAACAGAAGTAGCAATCAGGCCAATCATCACACCGGCCACGATACGCCATGCTGCGATTCTCATCACCAACAAGATAGCGCCACCAATAAAGATAGCCAAGGTAGACGTTTCACCCATCGAACCTTGCATGAAGCCAAAGAAGGCATCTGACCAAGTTGTCGTTAGGTTCGCCACGCCATCTGCCGCAAGCTGACTTAATGCCGTCGCGCCAGAAAAGCCATCTACTGCTGTCCAGACTGAATCACCAGACATAGAGGCAGGGTAAGCGAAGAACAAGAAGGCACGACCTGCTAACGCAGGGTTCAGGAAGTTTTTCCCGGTACCACCAAACACTTCTTTACCTAGCACAACACCAAAAGAGATACCTAAAGCGACCTGCCATAAAGGCACTGTCGGCGGTAACGTCAAGGCAAACAGGATAGAAGTAACAAAGAAGCCTTCGTTCACTTCGTGCTTACGCACGGCAGCAAACAACACTTCCCAGAAACCACCTACAACAAAGGTAACAAGATACACTGGCAAGAAATACATAGCGCCATAAATCATGTTATCCCAAATGCTGGCTGGATTATAAGCAGTCAAACCACCAATAATCGCTTGACGCCAATCGTCTCCAGCACCCACATTCATTGCTTGCAACGCGGTGTTTGCTTGGAAGCCAATGTTGTACATGCCAAAGAACATTGCAGGGAAGGTACACATCCAGACCAAGATCATGATGCGTTTCATATCCACAGCATCACGAACGTGTGAGCCATTGCGTGTTACCGAGCTAGGACGGTAAAAAATCGTATCAACCGCTTCGTAAAGCGCATACCATTTTTCGTATTTTCCGCCGGTATGGAACGATGGTTCCATTTTGTCGAGTACTTTTCTAAGCCCCATGAATTAACCCTCTTTCTCTATTAGAGTTAGGCAATCCCGAAGGATCGGGCCATATTCGAATTTACCAGAGCAGCTATAAGTACAAAGAGCCAAATCTTCTTCGTCTAACTCTAGCGCACCCAATTTCTGTGCTTGCTCAGTATCATTCACCACCAATGCACGCAACAACTGCGTTGGCAAAATATCCATTGGCATTAAGCGTTCAAAGTGACCCAGTGGCAACATAGTACGGTCACTACCATTGGTCGTAGACGTCATATCAAACGACGACTTGCCTGTCAGCTTAGATAAGAACACATTCAATACAGAATGTTTCTCAGTACCCGCGCGCAGGTAATGCATCATTTCGCGCTCACGCCCTTCTCGAATAACAGTCACTTGGTTGTGGTAACGACCAAGGAAGGCAAACGGACCGAATGTGTTACGGCCAGACAATACTGAACCAGAAATAACGCGATTATCGCCATCTGCCAATTCATTCGCGAGCAATGCATCCAAATTCGCACCGATTTGAGTACGAACAAGACGCGGTTTTTTCACCTGTGGTCCAGCAATGGAAATAACACGTTCCACACTCAACTCACCCGTAACAAAAAGCTTGCCGATAGCAACAACATCTTGGTAATTAATAGACCAAACTGTTTTCTTATCACTAACAGGATCAAGGAAATGGATATGAGTTCCTGCTAACCCAGCTGGGTGCACACCGGCAAACTCTTCAACCACAACGTCTGTCGTCGTTGGAATTTTGGCACCAGGCGCTTTACACAAAAACACTTTACCAGCCGTTAAACGACTTAGCACAGTAAGACCGTCTGCAAACGCTTCCGTTTGGTCCGCTAAAACAACTTCAGGGGAGGCAGCAAGAGGATTGGTATCGATCGCCGTAACAAAAATAGAACTTGGTAATGACGCAATCTCAGGAACTTTTGAATAAGGTCGAGTACGGAACGCCGTCCACAAACCTGAATCAACAAGGTTCTCAACCACTTTATCGCGATCTAGACCTTTAAGTTCGGAACCCGCGTAAGTCGCAAATTTTTCAGACTCATCGCCCTCAAGCTTGATAACAACCGACTGTAATACACGTCGTTCGCCACGATTGATCGCAGCAATAGTACCCGCAGCAGGAGCAGTATATTTCACACCTTCGGTTTTCTTATCCGTAAAGATGACTTGCCCTTTTTTGACCTTATCTCCTTCCGCAACCAACATGGTAGGTTTCATACCATGGTAATCGGGACCGATTACCGCAACAGTTTTCGCTGCCGCCGCATCTTCAATCACTTGACTGGGAGCTCCGCTAATAGGGAGTTCAAGGCCTTTTGTAATTTTATACATATGTTCTGCCCAACAGTAAATTGAACACAAAAGCACTGTACGTTTTGCTCATAACCCCCTCCGGGAAAACATTCATGAACTTATAACAACAGCTTAGGTTGTTATAAAACGTAAATTCACTTCACCAAAAAACCGCTGTATTATAGTGATCATTAGCTGGCTTGACTACTATTCAACAGAGCCTTTAGCTTCTAACCTTTGCTCATTGAGGTACTTTTTTACACATTCGCCCTAGCATGCGGACAAAAAACAAACATTGCCTGTTGTTTTTTTCTTACAATATCCTTTTTTCATACAGGGTAATCACTTCAATAAAAGCGCAAATACCCCATAGCGTCAGAGAATTGCCAAATCCACGCAACAGATAGCCTCCCCCCTAGTTGCCATCCCAACACTAAACCGACACAATATTCTGACTTAATTAAACGCAGTCATTCTTAGGATACGCACCATGCCTCAGCTCAATGCGCAGATTCATATAGAAAACCTTCGCTTAAGAACCTACATCGGCTTTAATGAAACTGAGAAACAGAACAAACAAGATGTGGTGATTAATGCTTGGATCGACTATTGCGCGGGCGAAGCAAGCCAAAGCGACGACATAGACAAAGCGGTTAACTATCGTACCCTTTGCAAAAAGATCATTCACCATGTTGAGAACAATCGCTTTTTACTATTGGAAAAACTGACTTCAGAGGTACTGTCACTTTGCGCCAACGCAAACAACGTAACCGCCGCGAAAGTCACCATCAGCAAGCCCCATGCGCTGCGTTTTGCCGACTCAGTCTCACTTACTTTATCGACCCAAAGGGACGCTTAAAAACATCATGTTAGATGCCTTATCTCTTACCCTTAAATCTGGCTACAAAAACCTTATTGAAGGACTCGACGGCAGCCGAAAAGCGCTGCAACTGCTGTCCATTGCAAAACAATATAAGCGCCCTACTGTGTGCATCACCAACACCATCGCCGAGCTAAACGAGCTCGAAGACGAACTGTCTTTTTTAAGCAGCGGCCAACAAACCGTGTTGCGCTTTAGCGATTGGGAAACCTTACCCTACGATGCCTTTTCACCGCATCAAGACATTATTTCCCAGCGCCTAGAAACCTTGGCAAAGTTATCCGAAAGCGATGCGCCTATTGTCTTAACCACGGCCGCGTCTTGTTTAACGCGACTGTGCCCGAAACAACACCTCGATGCGCAACATTTTCATGTTAAAGAAGGCCAGCTATTAGCCCTTGAAAAACTGGCCAAAAGACTCACTGATGCCGGCTACTTAAATGTCGACAACGTTCATGAACATGGCGAGTTTTCCATTCGCGGCGCGTTAATGGATGTGTTCCCTATGGGAGCCCACAACCCAATTCGCATCGACTGGTTCGACAACGAGATTGATTCCATTCGTTTCTTCGACACCGAAACCCAGCGCAGCACCGACAAGGTCACTGAAATCAAAATGCTGCCTGCTAAGGAATTCCCCACCAGCACGCAAGGCATTCAGCAATTTCGCCAAAACTTTCGCGAACGATTTGACACAGACCCACTGTCTAGCCCGCTTTATCAAGACATCTCAAGCGGCATCATTCCCTCTGGCATCGAATATTATTTGCCGCTTTTCTTTACCGAGACCAGCACCTTCTTCGATTACCTAGATCCGCAAACCCTGATCGTTCGCATGGACACCTTCAATGAGCAAATTGCCAGCGTACAACTGGATTACCGGAGCCGGCACGAATCCCTCAACTACGACATTGAACGCCCCATTTTAAAACCCGAGGAAATTTGCTTACGTGAAGACGAGTTGTTCTCACACCTTAACCAATACGCCAGTGTTATTTTCTCCGAGCAAGGGGACAACACCAATTACCGTGCATTGGACAATGTAAAAATAGAATCAAAATCGCCCACGCCACTGGGCAATCTTAGCCATTTCCTCGACCGTTCATCCGCTCGCGTACTGATTGTCGCTGAGTCCGCAGGTCGTCGCGAAGCCCTGCTTGAATTACTCAAAAAACACAAAATTCAGCCCGATTATTGCGAGAACTGGTCACACTTTTTAGCCACTGAAAAATCCCTCTGCATTACCGAAGGCAATATTGGTCGTGGCTTTCAAATCAAAAACGACATCGCACTAATCGCCGAAAGCGAAATTCTAGGGGAGCGCGTCTCACAAAAACGTCGCCGCAAACACGGTGACGTCAACGAAGACGCCATCATTCGCAACCTCACAGAGTTACGAATGAACGCCCCTGTTGTGCACATTGATCATGGGGTGGGACGCTATTTAGGGTTAACCAATCTACAAATAGACGGCCAAGAAACCGAACTCCTCACTTTAGGCTATGCAAACGAAGCCAAATTGTACGTTCCGGTATCCTCACTGCAGCTGATTTCGCGCTACACAGGCGCCGATGAAGACACCGCACCGCTGCACAAACTGGGCAGCGATAAATGGAACACTGCCAAACAAAAAGCCGCTGAAAAAGCCCGTGACACGGCCGCTGAATTATTGGAAATTTACGCCAAGCGCGAAGCCCGTGTGGGTCACGCCTTCAATAAACCTGACG
Organism: Marinomonas sp. KMM3893; assembly: GCF_004352855.1. Classification (GTDB taxonomy): domain Bacteria; phylum Pseudomonadota; class Gammaproteobacteria; order Pseudomonadales; family Marinomonadaceae; genus Marinomonas; species Marinomonas arenicola. The sequence continues at coordinate 95,630 of NZ_SJSC01000001.1, forward strand.
ATCAATACGAGCTGTTTTCCGCCGGCTTCCCGTTTGAAGAAACCCCTGACCAACAGCTGGCCATCGACGCGGTCATTCAAGACATGTCCTCGCAAAAGCCAATGGACCGATTGGTCTGTGGTGATGTGGGCTTTGGTAAAACCGAAGTCGCCATGCGCGCCGCATTTTTGGCCGTTGAAGGGGGCAAGCAAGTCGCGGTACTGGTCCCCACCACCCTACTGGCTCAGCAACATTATGAAAACTTCTGTGACCGCTTTGCGGACTGGCCTGTCGAAATAGAGCTACTGTCTAGATTCCGCTCAGGAAAACAATCCAATGAAGCCATTGCACGACTTGAAAACGGCAAGGCTGACATTGTCATAGGCACCCATAAACTCATCCAAGGCGACATTAACTTTGCCAATTTAGGCTTGGTTATTATTGATGAAGAGCACCGCTTTGGCGTCAAACAGAAAGACCAATTCAAAGCACTGCGTGCCGAGGTGGATATATTAACCCTCACCGCGACCCCGATTCCTCGCACATTGAACATGTCTCTATCAGGGATTCGCGATTTGTCCATCATTGCCACGCCGCCTGCTAAGCGATTGTCGGTAAAAACCTTTATTAAACAAAAAGACGATTACCAAATCAAAGAAGCCATCTTGCGAGAGCTGCATCGTGGCGGGCAAATTTATTATCTTCATAATGACGTACAAAGCATCGAAAAAGCCGCCGCGGACCTGGCCGAACTGATTCCTGAAGCGCGCGTTATTGTGGGTCACGGGCAAATGCGCGAGCGCGAACTAGAACAAGTCATGTCAGACTTCTACCACAAACGCGCCAATGTCTTGGTGTGTTCTACCATCATTGAAACCGGCATCGACATCCCTAACGCCAACACCATTATTATTGAACGGGCTGACAAATTTGGTCTAGCTCAGCTCCACCAATTACGCGGACGCGTCGGTCGCTCACACCACCAAGCGTACGCCTACCTATTAACACCACAAGATAGAAAACTCACCAAGGACGCAGAAAAACGCCTTGAAGCCATCACCCTTGCCGACACATTAGGCGCAGGCTTTACCCTCGCCACCCATGACTTAGAGATACGCGGCACCGGCGAGCTATTGGGCGATGGCCAAAGTGGTCACATTGAACACATCGGCTTTTCATTGTTTATGGAGATGTTAGATCGGGCGGTGAAATCCCTGAAAAATGGCGAATCGCCCAATGTTGATATCACCTCACCCACTATGACAGACATCAATTTGCGCATCCCAGCCTTGATACCAGAAGACTACCTAGGCGATGTTCATTCACGACTGATTCTCTACAAACGCATCGCCAGCGCCACCAGCGAAGAACACCTAAAAGACCTACAAGTGGAGATGATTGACCGCTTTGGGCTGTTGCCTGAACCAACGAAAAACCTCTTTCGACAAACAGACATCAAGCTAAAAGCTGAAAAACTGGGCATCACTAAAATTGAAGCCAACCAAAAAGAAGGTAAAATATTCTTTAGTAGCACCACACCAGTTGACCCGATGAAATTGATTCGTTTGATACAAACCAAGCCAGATCAATATAAACTGGTAGGATCAGATACGTTAAAATACATCGCTAGCATGACAAACGCGGAAGAGCGCTTTCAACAAACCTACAAAACATTGGAACAATTACATTGAAAACTTATTACTTACTGCTGTTGACCCTCGCCGCTTTTAGCAGCCAGCTGTTCGCCGCCAACGAAACAGAGTACAACCCAAGTACCGCACGCGCCTATGAGGCCTATTTGTTGACGTTCGTCTGGCCAGACAAGGATTCCAGCGAGCAAGTTGATTATAAAAGCCTCGTGTCTGCGGCCAATCTGCCGAGATACCCGTCCCCTAGCGCAGACTCCAGCCGCTCCTCGGCGGCCAACATTGCGCAATTGTCAGTGCCGTTTGATCGCTTTAAAAACAAAATAGCGCCCCACGCTGAGGTGCTGGTCAATAAGAAGTGGACGCTCATTTTCAAAACGACTGGCGCTACCTTGCATGAAACCTTTCACAGCGACGTCATGAAAAACGGCTACCCTGAGCTAACCGGTAAGATTGCGATCAAACTCGGCCGTTATTTAGAATCTGACATCCAATACAAACATTACCGCTTTGACCCTCGACCTGCGCCACCGGTCAGCGAACAAGAAAGCCAAGCGGACAGCCAAGGCGCTCTGCCCGCCCAAACTCTGCCTGCGACGCTTGAGCCAACATGGGTGCTCAACTTAGAACAGAGCAACAAAACCGCCAGCAAAAAACTTAATTACCTTGATCACCCGATCATAGGCACCTTGATTTATTTTGAGCCCATCAGCCTAGATGACGCCATTCAACAAGTGTCTCTGGAGAAACTCACACCAACCGCAGAAGAAGCCCAACTGCCTTCTAGCAGTGCCGTTCAATTGGCACCCACCTACGACGTAAAACAAACGGGCAATCAATAACAAAGCCTTTAGGGAAGGGGCGAATACGTCGTCTAAGCCTCAATCAAGAGGACTTGTTCGTACCTTCCTAAGCACCACCACATTAGCAACGCACCACGCATTAGCAACGCACCACGCATTAGCAACGCACAACCAATGCACGGTGATTGATCCCAGAACAATAAAAAACTCGAGCCATGTCACCATGGGTCGAGTTTTTTTGCATTAGGGGTACGAACCCAATAACACACTAGCTGGCTAGTAACCGCGAGATTGAATCACCTTACTAATCCAAGACACCGCTTTTTGTTCAAAAGCAGAAAACACAGACAAGCCAAAACGCTCTGCCATGCCTTTAGGCTGCTTAAAGGCCACCTGCACAACATCCGCATTTTCGTAGTGAGAAACCAAGTAAGAGTCACTGGTCATTACCGCATCCACCAGCTTATTTTCTAACGCTTCTGAACCGTACCAAGTATCCCCAGTGGCGATAGCGTCAATGTCTAAAATTGGGCGCTGGCTTGATACAAACTCTTTAAACAGCACATGCGTGTCTTCCAAATCTTGTTTGAATTTTTCACGGCCTTCGTCTGTATTTTTACCCAACATGGTTAAGGTGCGCTTATAACGCCCTGCAGTATGAAGCTCAACGTCAATCAAGCCTTTGTCTAATAGTCGGTGTACGTTAGGCACTTGAGCCACCACACCAATAGAGCCAAGAATCGCAAACGGGGCAGCAATGATTTTGTCTGCCACACACGCCATCATGTAACCGCCACTGGCCGCCACCTTATCAACACACACAGTCAATGGAATATTGGCTTCTTTCACGCGCTGTAATTGCGACGCCGCCAAACCATAACCATGCACCACACCGCCACCGCTCTCTAAACGCACAACCACTTCATCTTCAGGGCGTGCCACACTCAATACGGCGGTAATTTCTTCACGGATAGTGGTCACAGCAGACGCTTTTATATCACCATCAAAGTCCAAAACATACAGGCGGTTTTTACCTGTCTCTTGTTGCTCGTCTTTTTTCTGTCCGCCTTTCTTCTGAGCTTTTTTCTCCAACTTAAGCTGCTTTTTGGCGGCTTTGGCTTGCTCTTTTAGGGCCTTTTTATCCAGCAATTGATTATTCAATTCCGCCTTCATGCTGTCATAGCCTTCATTCAGCTTGGTCACTGATAGACTGCCAGAGCGAGATTTACTTTTGCCGCTCGCAATCATCGCTAAAAGCACACCAATCACAATGGCCACACTGACCAACTTCAACATGAAGCCTGCATAATCTGTCAAAAATTCCAAGTCTCTCTTCCTTTGTAGTGATAAGTTATTGATGATATTGGGGCAATTAAAAGAAATAGCAATCTCTATTAAGAGATTAAGAATATAGATACGCGCAGAATTATCCCTTATGATCCTTACAATAAACTCACAGTGTGGATAAAATGCGCAAGCAATCCACTCATAAAGGAGCAATAAATGAAGGCCACCCTGTCACACGCGCTTAGCGACAACTTCCTTGGAGGATCGCCTCTTTGGTACAAACAAGCCGTGATCGCATTTTTAATCCTCAACCCCATTCTACTATTAACTGTTGGCCCCTTCATTACTGGCTGGATTCTTATTATTGAGTTTATTTTTACCCTTGCTATGGCGCTAAAATGCTACCCGCTTCAACCTGGCGGTTTGATTGCAATAGAGGCGGTTTTATTAGGGTTAACCAACCCTAATGGTGTGTACAAAGAAGTCATACACAACATAGACGTCATTCTATTGTTGATGTTTATGGTGGCCGGCATCTACTTCATGAAAGACATGCTGCTGTTTATTTTTAATAAGCTATTGGTAAAAATCCGCTCCAAAATCATTATCTCATTGGTTTTCAGCTTAGCCGCCGCAGTACTCTCAGCCTTCTTAGACGCCCTTACCGTCACCGCGGTTCTGATCAGCGTCAGCGTAGGCTTTTACTCTGTGTACCATAAAGTGGCGTCTGACCAAGCCAGCGGCAAATACGACAACAGCAGTGACGACCATATTTTACCCGTCAACTATCAAGACCTCGCGCAGTTTCGCGCATTTCTAAGAAGCCTGTTAATGCATGGCGCCGTGGGCACCGCGCTCGGCGGCGTCGCCACCCTAGTGGGCGAACCACAAAACCTACTAATCGCCAAGGTAGCAGGTTGGGATTTCGGTGAATTCTTTATGCGTGTGGCGCCGATTTCCATGCCAGTACTGGTATGTGGCTTATTGACCGTCATTGTATTAGAAAAAATGTCATGGTTTGGCTATGGTGCGACTTTGCCTGAGAACGTTCGCAACATCTTAAAGAACTTCGAAGAAGAGGATTCTAAAAAGAGCACCAACAAGCACAAGTCACAACTCATAGTACAAGGCATAGTCGCCTTGCTATTGGTGCTGTCATTGGCGTTTCACGTGGCGGAAGTCGGCTTGGTCGGCTTAATGGTGATAGTGCTATTAACGGCGTTTAACGGCATCACAGAAGAGCACAGAATTGGCCACGCCTTTGAAGAAGCCATGCCGTTTACCGCGTTGCTTGTGGTGTTCTTCACTGTCGTCTCTGTGATCCATACTCAGCATTTATTCCAGCCGATTATCGATCTGGTATTGAACATGCCTGAGCACTCTCAACCCATCATGTTCTTCATTGCCAACGGCGTATTGTCCGCCATCAGTGACAATGTGTTTGTGGCAACCGTCTATATTGGCGAGGTCAAAGCCGCCCTAGACGCAGGTCACATTACTCGAGAGCATTTCAACACATTGGCGGTTGCCATTAACACCGGCACCAACTTACCGAGTGTGGCAACCCCTAACGGCCAAGCGGCGTTCTTGTTTCTATTAACGTCTGCGATTGCCCCGTTACTGCGCTTATCCTACGGAAAAATGGTTTGGATGGCGTTGCCATACACCATAGTATTGAGCCTTGTTGGCGGGATTTGCGTGCTTAACTTCTTGTAAGAAGCGCTTATTCAGACACAAAAAATGCCCTTATCAAACGATAAGGGCATTTTTTTGTTGAAGCAGTTTGCTGTATTAAATAATAAACACGCAATCAGTGCTTAATACGCCACAAAGACTGGCCGGATTTTTTATCGATCAAATCCAAACGTTCCTCGTGCATTTTCAGCTCTTCATCGCTGGCTCTTAATACCTTCAACATAGGGCGATCCGCGCTCAAGCGGTGAATTTCACCTGGGTTATCATCGTCACCCGAATCTTGATCTGAGCCACTACTAAGGCCAAGGCTTGTTTGCCCGCCGGTCATCAACAAATACACATCACCCAAGATCTCAGAGTCCAATAGGGCTCCGTGCAATTCTCGGTGCGAGTTATCTATCCCGTAACGCTTACATAAAGCATCTAGGTTGTTCTTCTGGCCTGGGTGCTTTTTCCGAGCAAACACCAAACTATCAAAGACCTTACACACGTCAGCAATTTTAGGATAACCGCCAATGCGCGCAAACTCATGATCAATAAAGCCAATATCAAAGGGCGCATTGTGAATGATTAATTCTGCGCCTTTAATAAAATCAAAGAAGTCCTTGGCGATTTCATGGAATCTTGGCTTGTCCGCCAGATATTCATTACTAATACCATGAACTCGAAACGCCTCTTCTTCTACTTCACGATCAGGGTTCACATAGACATGAAAATGACGCTTAGTAAATTTTCGCCCCACCATTTCCACGCAGCCAATTTCAATGATGCGGTGACCTTGTTTGGGGTCAATACCGGTTGTTTCGGTATCTAGAATAACTTGTCTCACTGTGCAGCCCTCAGCTCATCAATACCTTGATTGGCCAGCTGGTCAGCGATTTCATTGCCTTCAATACCAGCATGCCCTTTTACCCATTTCCACGTTACGTCGTGAAATTGGCATTGTTCATCCAATGCTTGCCATAGGTCTTTGTTTTTAACTGGCTGCTTCGACGCCGTTTTCCAACCTTTGCGCTTCCAGCCTGCCAACCATTCAGTGATGCCTTTTTGCACATAAGAAGAGTCGGTATAAAGGGTGACCGTGCATTTTTCTTTTAAGGCTCTTAAGCCTTCGATGGCACCCATCAATTCCATGCGATTATTTGTGGTGTCATGCTCGCCACCACATAAACGTTTTTCATGCTCCCCAAAGGTCAACCAAGCACCCCATCCGCCAATGCCTGGGTTGCCCTTACAGGCACCGTCTGTGTATATAATTACGTCTTTCAATCTTTCATCTCTTTAGCCGCTGGCTTAGTAAAAGGAGGCACTCGCACGCGAGCGCTTTTCCAACGAGGTTTAAGGGGAATGTAACGGCGCGTTTGCTTGGTGGCCGTCATAATATAAATGCCGCCAAATGGTAATTTAAACGGGCTAAGCAAGCGCTCAATCCAATGACAGCGCTGCCGCCATGCGGCCTTTTGAAGCGGAGGCTCATAGTGCAAAAAACGCTTTTTCTCTAGCGTTAAACCGGCCACTTTCAACCAATCTTCTAAACGTCTGTGACCAATAAAGCGACCACACCAAGGTGCTTTCATGCGCTTCGAGAACAAGCGCCGAATCCCCCACAAACTCCAAGGGTTAAAGCCAATCACGATCAGCTTACCACTGGGCAATAAGGTTCGAGCGGCTTCGCGCAAATCATCGTGAGGGGTTAACGATAAGTCCAACGTGTGATGCAACACATGCACATCCACACCATCGGACTCAAGTGGCAACTCATTGGCTTTTGCCACCACAACGTTTTTAGGCGCGCCCAACTCAAGCTCCGGCACAATTAAGATACTTTCTCGCAAGCGATGTTGGTCAAGCGAAATGGCATTAAGCGGCGATTGCACAACCAGATAATAGCCCACTGCGTGGTCTATCTCGCGCTCAATCTCTGAACACTCTAAGTCACTCAGGCTTTGTCCAAGCTCTGTTTTATACCATGTCTGGAACAATTGTCTTGATTGATCATTCAACATACAATGATTCTCTACTTAAAATGACGTAAGCGCGTCATTCTTATTATTCATGCTTCACTGGACGCCACAGACCAATGAAACAAAGCAAAAGATAGGCTGTACTATGACTTTTATTCCACTTCACGCTTTCAGCGACAATTATATCTGGATAATCCAAGAGAAAGATAGCGCACACATCTGGGCAGTCGACCCAGGTGACGCAGAAGTGGTGAGTCAATATTGCCACCAACAACAGCTCACCTTGTCAGGTATTTTAATTACCCATCACCACAAAGACCATACCGGCGGCGTGCAATCGCTAAAAGACCAATTTCAGTGCCCCGTTTATGGCCCTGCTCACCTTTCTCCCATGGTGACTCATCCGTTGCAAGAAGGAGATACGGTCAAGGTGTTTTCACGCTCTTTTCGCGTACTAGAAACCCCCGGGCACACCTTGGATCATCTTTGCTATTTCAGCGACCAAGCCACCCCCGTTTTATTCTCTGGCGACACACTCTTCCGTGGCGGCTGTGGACGGATTATGGAAGGCACAGCAGAACAAATGTTGGCAGCAATGAACACGCTGTCTGCCTTACCAAACAACACCCTAGTGTATTGCACCCATGAATACACCTTGGCAAATTACCGTTTTGCTTTGCACCTAGATCACCATAACAACGACCTAATAGAGACTCAGCAAGAGTGCCAACAACGCCGTGATCGCAATACAGTGACCTTGCCCAGCTCCATACAGATAGAAAAACAAACCAATCCCTTTTTAAGAACCCATGTCCCTGCAATTGTTGCGCAAGCTGCCAAGCAATTAGGGGAAGAAATGGCCAGCAATGAAATCGCGGCCTTTAGCCAAGTAAGACGAGCAAAAGACACTTTTAGTTGACCTATACGGTCACACCTTTAGAATGTCCCGACTTTAAATTTATATTGTGAGCTCCATGACCAAGCATTTTCTTTGGGTTTTGTTTATAAGCCTAGTACTCAGCGGCTGCCAAACAGCATCCAATGTCCAGAACGAAAACAGCCAAGCAGATCTAGAAACGGATTCTGATGCGGTCGAAGCCGATGTGCAACAAACCGGCTTTATTGATACCGTTCCTCCTGTTTCGCCAGATGATGGAGACGCAACAGCAGAAGACAACGCAACCGACAATGCCGTTTCGAGCGCGCCACAACCACCGAAAGACTTGTGGGTGAGAATGCGTCAAGGTTTCAAACTTAACCTTGATATTAACAAACCTCGCTTATCTTCCCAGCTGCGTTGGTATAGCTCACATTTAAACTACCTTGACCGCGTTTCTGTCCGTGGCCAGCGCTATCTTTACTACATTGTTAGCGAATTAGAAAAAGCCGGCATTCCTTCTGAAATAGCGCTACTCCCGATTGTAGAAAGCGGCTTTGATCCATTCGGCTACAGCCATGGCCGTGCTTCCGGCCCTTGGCAGTTCATCCCATCCACCGGCCAAATGTATGGCTTAGAACAAAACTGGTGGTACGACGGTCGCCGTGACATTGTTGGCTCAACCCAAGCGGCTATCGCCTACCTCACTCGTCTACATAAGATGTTTGATGGCAACTGGCTGCAAGCATTGGCCGCTTACAACTCAGGCGAAGGCACGGTATTAAGAGCCATTAGAAAAAACAAACGCGCCGGCAAACCGACAGATTTCTGGTCACTTGACCTGCCCAATGAAACTCGCGCCTATGTGCCGAAATTGATTGCGCTGGCAAAAATCATCAAAGACCCGCAAAAGTACCATTACAAAACGCACTTTATTGCCAACAAACCGTATTTTGAAAGCGTCAACATTGGTGGCCAGCTCGACCTTGCCCAAGCCGCGGACATGGCAGACATCAGCATCGATGAAGTCTACTTGCTAAACCCGGGCTTCAACCAATGGGCAACCGCGCCTGACGGCCCACATCGTTTATTGATCCCCGTTAAAAAAGCCGGTTTGTTTCGCAAAAAACTCGCCGAGATCCCAGCTAACGAACGCGTTACCTGGGTACGTTATTCAGTCAAAGCGGGCGACAATCTATTGTTAGTAGCCAAACATCACAACACCACAGTGAGTGTGTTAGAAGAAGTGAATAAAATGTCTTCTACCATGATTCGCGTTGGTCAAGAGCTGATGATTCCGGTCGCTGGCAACAAAATTGAAAGCTACACATTAAGCTCTCACCAGCGCTTATTAGCCAAACAATCACGCGCACCGGGTCGCAATCGAATCAAGATCAACTACACAGTCAAAGCCGGTGACAGCCTTTGGTTGATTGCCAACAAATACGACACCAGCACAAAAACACTCGCGCGCTGGAACAACATGGGACTTGCAGACCCTCTTCACCTAGGTAAAAAACTGGTGATCTGGCTAGAACCCAAAGAAAATAACAGTAACCGCAGCGTGATGAAAAAAGTGGTCTACACCATTCGCTCAGGGGATTCACTTGCCATGGTAGCGAATAAATTCCGCGTCTCATTGAATGATATCCGCAAATGGAACCCGATTGTTGGCGGACAAAAATACGTTCAGCCTGGCGACAAAGTCACCTTATTGGTCAACGTTGTTGGCGGCTAACAAGCTTAGCGTTAATAAGACATAAAAAAAGGCTTCCAATTGGAAGCCTTTTTTTATCGGTATTCGTGAGCTGATCTACTTATTCGTAGCGACAAAGATACGCGGTCGTCTCTTCCACTTTTACAGAAAAAGATAAGTTCGCCTCAACAATAAAAGTCTCGCCTTTTGAAAAAGTTTTCCAAGTCGCTTCGCCTGGCAATTTCACGGTTAAACGACCAGAAACAACGGTCATGTATTCACGCTGGCTGGTACCAAATTCGTAGTCACCAACAGACATCACACCAACGGTAGAAACCCCTTCTTGGTTTTCTAGAGCGATGGACTTAACACTATCATTAAAATAACTATTAACTTTTAATTCGGTACTCATAAATATACGCAAGCCTTTCATATTAAAAACGAATTTTGGGTCAAAGCCAGTTTCCTTTCAGCTTTGTCGTTGCCCAATGACTATACTAATCCCCAACCATTTCTTCAATAATCCACTCTTTAAAAGCCGACATTGCAGGCGTCACTGTACTGCGTTTTTCATACACCAAGTAAAAAGAACGAGTACTCACCAAATGCTGATCAAACAAGACCTTCAAGGTCCCTGCTTCTATTTCTGGTCTGACCAAATCCACATTAGAAAGCGAAATACCCAAGCCTTGAGCCGCGGCTCCCGCTGTTAACGAGCCACTTGAGAACATCAGGCCTCGACGAAATACTTTCGGGTCTAAGCCATTCTGCTGCAACCAATCATGCCATTCATCCTTACGCTTGGTGACGTGCAACAAGGGATAAAAGCGCATATCTGACGGCTCATTAAGAGGCTGATCTGGTCGAATTAACTTAGGGTTGCACACAGGGAACAACTTAGCGGGGGATAAATAGTAGGCTTCCACATCCGCCCAGTCGCCATTACCAAAATACACCGCCATATCAATGTCGCCAGCCGAGAAATCGATTAAGCCGGTTGATGAGCTAATCTCTATCTGAATATCAGGGTAGCGCTCTTGAAAACGTTCCATTCGTGGCATAAGCCAGCGAGTAAGGAACGCCGGCGCAACCGCCAACTTAAGCGAGCCTATTTTCTGTTTGCTTTTCAGCTCAGCGGTCGCAAATTCCAACTGCTCAAAAATATGTTTAATGGGTTTTAAATAGGATTCTCCAGCTTCGGTTAGAATCACTTTGCGCTTCGTTCTTCGAAACAGCTCGATCCCAAGAAAGCCTTCTAAGCCCTTAATTTGGTGGCTAATCGCTGAAGGTGTCACAGACAACTCTTGAGCAGCTTTGTTAAAGCTGCCATGACGGGCAGCAGACTCAAAGCACTTCAATGAGTTTAATGGCGGTAAACGATTAATAGGCCCATCTCCAATAAAAGAGGAAAACTAATCAATAGCGTGATTTAGGCTCAACTGTCAAACAATAAAACGCTAAATCACGCACAATGTTATAAAACCATTAGATCGCTCAACGAGGCGAGACTAGGCGTCTTCATCGCCTGTGTCTGTTGGCGTTGGAAAACGCTTTGGCGGAAGTTTAAAGGCTTCAAAACCGTCTTGCTTGTTATCATGGAAACGCTCTTGCCCTGCGGCTTTACGCGGCGCTTTTTTAGTGGCCTTACGCGCTTTAGTCGCCACCGGCGTTTTGTCGAATTTACGAGCGGGTTTCGCAGGCGCCAAACCTTTGAACTTCGGCTCCAAACCTTCGATGACGTCGCTGTCAAATTTGCGCTGCAAAAAGGCTTCAATGGCTTTAAAATTGTGCCAATCTTTAGGGCCTACTAATGAGTAAGCATCCCCTTTGAAGCCAGCGCGCCCAGTACGACCTGTACGGTGCACAAACTCTTCGGCTTGCTTTGGTAAGTCAAAGTTAAAGACATGACTGACGCTGGCAATATCCAAGCCTCTCGACGCGATATCGGTACTGACCAACACAGTGAATTGCCCTTTCGCAAAACTCTCCATGACCTTATTACGTGCGGCTTGGGACAGGTTTCCATTCAGCGCTTGAGTCGTCAGCCCCCATCCTTCAATCATCTCAGCCAAGCGAGCGGTATCACTTTTGGTTGCCGTAAAGACAATCGCCTGCTTGATGGTTTGACCGGTGATAAGTTGTTTTAGAATGTCTTGCTTATGATCCAGATGATCACACAGATAAACATGCTGCTCGATGTCTTTGTGCTCATCATAGCCTTGACCAATGGCGACTCGAGAAGGCTCTTTTAGCAATTCGCTGGCGATTTCACTGACGTCTGTGTTGTCCAAGGTCGCAGAGAAGAACAGCGTTTGTCTTAAACGATGGCTGGCCGCCGAATTAATAGCACGCACTGCTTCCGCAAACCCCAGATCCAACATGCGATCGGCTTCATCAAGAATCAACAATTCCAATCCTTCCAAAAACACATGACGCTGCTTTAGGTGATCCACCAGGCGTCCAGGTGTTGCAACGATGAAGTGAGGGTCTTTTTGCAACTGTTTATGCTGATCGTTAAAGTTCTCCCCCCCTTGAATCAAGATAGAAGTATAACGACTGCCCGCTAACAACAAGCGCAGCTGACCATAAACCTGCTTAGCCAACTCTCGAGTCGGCACCAACACCACAACACGCGGGTCGCGCTTAGACAATGCACGGGTTTTATAAACGCGATGCAAAGCAGGCAAAAGGTAGGCCAGTGTTTTTCCTGATCCGGTTTTAGACGACGCCAATAAATCTCGCCCAGCCAGGGCTTCAGGAATAGCACGCGACTGAATTTCCGTCGCCTCCTCAAACCCCAAATGGTCGATGGATTTTAAAATACGATTATCAAAACCAAAATCTTTGAACAACAAGTAACCTACCCCTTTCTAAAAACGAAAACACAACCTAACGGCCGTGATGAATACGGACTATTATACCCCAGCCTAGCAAGCGCACACACGAGGATTTCACTCATCTGGGATTAATAAATACGCCTGCCCTGCACTCATCAAGCCCACCCCATTCCCTTGCGGCGTAGAGACCGCGACCAGCTCTTCAACAAGCTGATAAAAAACATTTCGGTGAAGCATCGCCTTCATGCCATAACGCATGGAAATATAAGGTCGTTCAGCGTGCTCTTCGCCCGCCAACCAAAGCTCGCAATCCTCCCCTAACACAACCACATCATCGGTTAATGTAGTGAATTCAATGGCTTGACCTTTATCGGTATCAATGTAACGCCACTTGGTCACCAAAAAAGGCGCATCCTCTACCTGTATGCGCACTTTTTCCACCGGCGTCACCAAAAAATACTCGCCGTTTTCATACCATAAAATATGCGAAAACAAGGTCACCATCTTAGGGCGCTTTATTTTATCGCCGTCGTGAATCCAGTCACCATTCGCTTTTACTACCAGATCCATGTCGCCACAGAACTCAGGATGCCATGTATGCACTGGCGGCAAGCCAGATTTCTTATCCTTTTCAAGCGCATTTAAATCAAGCATAGGAACCTCTTGTTTCGTTATAAGGTCAGTGGATCAAACTAACTCACCTCATCTTTAGTTTTATTCAAGATCAAACAGGTGATCCTGAAAGCAATTCACTGTTAGGATATACACAACATTAAAGAACAACGAAACACTTCGCAATAAGACGTGCGTTTCATCTACTTAGAGCCTGTCATCATGAAATCGGAATTAGCAACCAAGTTTGCCGACCCAAGCCGCGGCGTTTACTTCATCGGCACCACACCACCACGCTCATCCATTGAAGACGAGCAACTTGACCTTATCAGCCAAAAATTATTGCAACGCCTTGATAATATTGAAGTGGATGGCCTTATCGTTTATGACATTCAAGATGAAAGTAGCCGTATTGATAAACCACGCCCTTTTCCTTTTATGGAAACACACGACCCTCGCGCTTGGTCAAAACGCCTAAAAGACGCGTCCAACAAGCCAGTGATCACTTACAAATCCGTGTCTTCACGCTCCACAGAAGAATTCACCCAGTGGTTACAAGAAGCGTGGGATGACTTCGATATCAAAGACATCGTTTTGGTTGGCTCCCCCTCTTCTGAAGGCGACATCAAACTGCCACTGTCTGAAGCCTACGCTACTCTTGGCAAGATGCCTCTTGATTTCAATCTTGGTGGCGTCACGATTGCAGAACGTCACGCCAAGAAAAAAGACGAGCACCTACGCTTAATCAACAAATCAGAAGCGGGCTGTGAATTCTTCATCTCCCAAGCGGTGTATAACCCTCAAGCGACCGCTGACTTAATCAGTCAATATGCACAGACTTGCAAAGCACAAGGCGTAGCGCCAAAACGAGTGATCTTGACATTCACACCTTGCGGTAGCGCCAAAACATTGGAATTTATGGAGTGGTTGGGCATCTCGGTGCCTGTTGCGACCAAAAATCGCATTCTAGGTTCAGAAACCCCATTGGATGAATCTATTAAAATCTGTCGCAGCGCATTGGAATTGATTATGGAAACGGCGCTGCCTGATGGCGTGCCACTCGGCTTGAACATAGAAAGTCTCACCAACCGAAAAGAAGAGATCGATGCGTCGATTCACCTTTATAGACTGCTAAAAGCCACTCTGGATTTAAAACTAGCGGAACAAGCACTGCTTTAATACACACTCAGCAATAAAGGGTTAAAAGCGACTTGCGCGCCTCGTTTAACCCTTTATTCTTGATCACGGATCACGTCACCCTTGTCGCTTGCCCTAGTGAACCAACAAAACTCGCTAGGGAGCCAGCAAACCCAGCTGACGAACCACACTATCTACCTTTGCCATCACCGCGTCTTGGGGTAACTGAGCCATGGCGTCTTCACGATGTACCGTGGTTGCCCAAGGCAGTGCTTCTACCGACTTTCCAGACTCTTCTTCCACCAGCTCACGATACACACTGACAATATTCTCTTGGTCATTATACGGTCCTGTACGCTTTGGATTCGATAAGGCAAACAGCGCAATAACCGGTGTATTCACTATCGTCGCCATGTGCGCAGGCCCAGTGTCAGGGCTAATGATCAAGGCCGCTTTTTGAATCACGTCCAGCAGCGACGCAATGCTCGTTTTGCCCACCAGATTCAACACATCAAGCCCTTCACTCACCGCATTACAGACAGCCATTTCTCGCTCACTCGGCCCACCGGTCACCACCACAGCAAGCCCTTTCGACAAAAGTGACTCAATCACACGTCGGTAGCCTGCTAAGGTCCAGTCTTTGGTTACCTTTGAACCACAAGGGTTCACCACCACAAAACGTTCCGGCAACGACAGACCACTCTCAGGAATAGACAAACGCCAAGCCGGTGCTTGGTTCGGCACATCAATCGCTCGCGCTAATGACATCAAGGCATCCAATACATGCTTTCCTGTGGGCTCTGGCGCCAATTCATTAACAAACCAATGCTGCTTTTCACGAGAATGGGACTTCGCAAAACCAATGCGTCTTTTCGCACTCAATACTCGGGTTAATAAGCTCGCTCGCAATGACCACTGCATATGCAACAAAATATCGAAGTTGACGCCTTTGAGCGACTTACCCAAGGCGAACAAGCCCTTAAACCCTGATTTTTTATGGTAAATGCGCACATCGATATTCGGCATCAAACGAACCAATTGCGCCTCAGCAGGCCCAGTTATCCAGGTGATTTGGGCATCGGGGTAGCGCGCTTGTATTGCGGTTACCACAGACATTGCGTGGCAAACATCGCCCAACGCCGACAATCGTACTATGGCAATTCGTTGAATGCTTTCTTGTGTCATCTTATCCTCAAGTGCTGTTTAAAATCGGCGATTATTATAGAATAGGCTGCTTTGAATGTGTCTAAATTTATCTGGCACAATAAATGAACAATGATTAAGCGAGCCCTATGCCGGATCCTCATATTATTGACGCCAACACCACACTCTTGTGTAGCAAGGCGTCTCTGCCTATTGAATCAGACTGGTTCTCAGCGGATTATTGGCAAAAGAAAAATGCCCTGATCGGCACGGGACACGGTCGTGGTGAAGTGTGGTTTATTAACAGCGAGTTTGGAAACTTCGTCATGCGTCGCTATCGACGCGGTGGATTGATCGCGAAATTTAATAAAGACGCCTTTTTATTTACCAAACCAAGCGACACGCGCCCTTGGCAAGAACTAAGCTTGCTTGAAACCATGGTCGAGCTTGGCTTACCAGTACCACAGCCGATTGCGGGTATCTATCGGAAAAAATGGGGCTTTTATCGCGCCCATTTATTAACCCAAACCATTGAAGACGCTACCGACTTATTCGACATACTTAAAGCCGGCAACAGCGACTCAGTAGACTGGAAAAACATAGGCCATGTGATACAAGAGTTTCATCGACACGGCATACATCATAGTGATCTTAACTGTCACAATATCATGATCGACAAACAGCAAAAAGTTTGGATCATTGATTTTGACAAATGCGAGCAACGCGAAATACATGACGAGTGGACTCAAGGCAACATCAACCGCCTAAAGCGTTCACTCGATAAAGAGTCTCAAATACACACAAATTTTAACGTCTCTGATGCTCAGTGGCGTGATTTACTGGAGGGATATCGTGGCTAAGAAAAGCACGACAGAATTAACATTCAAGCAGCTACTTGCACCCAAATACTGGCTAACTTGGCTGGCCATGTCCATCACCTATCTGGTCAGCTTTCTGCCTTGGCGTGCCAAGCAGACACTGGGAAAATACTTGGGTTTATTACTGCATAAAACCGCCGCTCGTCGTCGCCACATATGCGACGTTAACTTGCAAATCTGCTACCCAGACATGACCCCAGAAGAGCGCAAAGCACTCACTCGCCAACACTTTATTAGTGCTGGCAAAGGGTTTCTAGAGACCTTTGATGCCTGGTATCAGCCAGCATCGAAACTGATGCCTAGAGTGGATTTCGACTCACAAGCCGTGGTTGATAAAGCCCTTGAAGCGGGCAAAGGCTGCATTCTGATCAGCGGCCACTTTGCGCCATTGGATTTGTGCGGCACCCTTATTGCCAGTCACCTAGACCTGCACCCGATTTATAAACGCCAAAATAATCCTGTGTTTAACTGGGTCATGGAGCATCAACGCAAAAAAGTCTACAGCAAAACCATCGAACGCTCAGACATGCGAGAAGTACTGAAATCCCTTAAGTTAAACAAGCCAGTCTGGTACGCAGTCGACCAAGATTACGGACGCAAGCACTCTGTTTTCGCTCCTTTCTTTGGTCGCGAATGCGCCACCATTTCTCATATTGGCCGCATCGCTAAAATGACGAAAGCACCTGTTTTGATGTTGGACTACGGACGCACAGAAAACGGTTACACGTACCGCTTTACCGAAGTAGAAAACTACCCAACCGAAGACGACGTGACCAACGCCACCATTATCAACAAGCTCATGGAAGACGCTATTTCGACCAAAAAAGAGCAATACCTTTGGTCTCACCGTCGCTTTAAAACTCAGCCTGTAAAGGGCGATCCTTCCCCTTACAACGACAAGTAAAGCCGAATATAAGAGCCCCAAAACCTAACCTGTGGGGCTCTTATTATTAAGCACTCAATTCGTCTCGCACTTCCGCCATCAGAGCCAGTGCCTGCAAGCGTTTCTGGGCATCAAAAATGGGAAAAGAGACAATCAGCTCATCAATGCCTGTCTTTTCGACAAAGCTTTTCATCTTAAACTTCACCGACGCTTTTGAGCCAACAAACGCATACTGCAACGTATGGTGAATCATGTGTTTCTCGCTAGCAGACCAAAGCGCATCCATTGATTCTACAGGCTTCGCAAAGGGCACATTATTACCCCGACGCAAATTGATAAATTGCTGCTGGACGGAAGTAAATAGGTAGGCGGCCTCTTCATCCGTCTGTGCAACAACAGCCATCACACCCGCCATCGTTCGAGGCACAGGGTTTTCTTCTGTTGGTCGATAATGGCGACGGTACACGGTTAAGGCTTGAATTAATTGATCGGGGGCAAAATGGGAAGCAAACGAATAAGGCAAGCCAAACTCAGCGGCAACTTGCGCACTGTATAAACTGGACCCTAGCATCCAAATAGGCACTTGGGTATTGCGACCTGGAACCGCAATGACTTTTTGATTGCTCGTCGGCTTACCCAGCAACTGCTGCAATTCCTGTACATCATCAGGGTATTGATCCACCGCGGCGTTCATATTACGACGCAAGGCTCTTGCGGTTTGCATGTCGGTGCCCGGCGCTCGCCCTAAACCTAAATCAATACGATTCGGGTACAGCTCCGCCAAGGTGCCAAATTGCTCCGCAATAATCAAAGGTGAGTGATTCGGCAGCATAACACCGCCAGAACCCAATCGAATGGTGCTCGTTGCCGCACCGAGATGAGACAATAAAACAGCGGGCGAAGAACTCGCCACATTAGTCATGCCGTGGTGTTCAGCCAACCAGAAGCGCTTGTACCCCTTCGCCTCTGCCTGCTGAGCCATTAACCGACTTTGAGCAAAAGAATCAGAGATACTGCTCCCTTCCGTAATAGGCGAAAGGTCAAGAATAGAAAGTGGAATCATAGCGCTCGTCCATTGAATAGAATATACCCCATTATCTGGGGTAATCTACTCAATAGACAAGGCTCAAAGTTTGCAGCAAATGCAAAAGATTCGAGATATCTCGATATATCTATAAACAACGTTCGTACTAGCGGTTTTCTAAACGGTTGTAATCCAGAATACCACTTTCTCTTGGTCTCGCTTCGCGATTGTATTTATCAACCGCATCACTGACAGACCAAAAACGAGGGTCCGTTCGGCGCACGCCAAAATGCGCCATCAGGTTCGAATAATCCTTTGCCGTTGCCATATTAGCAATCTCTTCTGTAAAGGCTTTCAACTTGCCTTCATCCACTTCCATAAAGGCATTCGGATAATCCCCTAACACCCCTTTAACAACCGTTACGCTGTCTTCATTAGGCAAACGTGCCGCCGCTTCATCAAACAGACTTGAAATATTCGAGTGTGCTTTATTATGAATCAGACTAATCACTTCTTTTGGTGCGCCATTTTTCGTCACCAACACCAACGCGGTATTAGGCAAATAACGCAAGCCTTCCCCTTTGAGCGTCTGTAAGTGCTTCAGGGTGGCAATTTCTTTGCGGGTTAAACGACTGGTTTCCAAGTCACGACTGTGGTCCAGCACCTTCGACAAATGTTCGCGCAGCTGATCATAAAGTTCAGACTGATAATGGGTTGTCTTATAATGAATCTGCGATTGTACTGGCACCTTGATGTAGTCACTAAAAATGTAGTTTTTAATGCTTTGATTGGCGTCACGGTACCAATACTGACGAACTTTCTCACGCTGGTCTTTTGGCAAAAGAAGCAAGAAGTTCATTTCCCCTTCCATGCGCAAAAAGTCCATATAAAGACGAGTGTCTAATTGGTGACCCACGTTGCCATACACATCAAAGCCCGCCACCAACAAGTAGTGAATACGCTCTAATAATGGGTAATCAATTAGCCATGCTGTTTTGGGTTTTTGCCCGACGAGCCCTTTCACAACGGTCGCATTATCAAAATGCCTAAAAATGGTCAGTGCGGCATTTTTGTTATAACCATAGCCATCCCAAATAAGGTCCAAATTAATCGGCGCACCCGCATTTACCTCTTTCTCAATCAACTTAGCTTTCGCGGACAAATACGATTTCTGCTGCTCAGAAAAACGCACCCAAGAACTCAACGGCAAGGCATTACTTGAACTGACCGCCGGCATATCCAAATGCTGCACCTGATTTTCTAAGAAATCCGATGTTTCTTTGTTATAGGTTAAGTCAGGGTTAACAAAATACACCCAGAAGTTTTCATTGATGACGTTAACCGCAACTTGGCCACGACACACAGGCCCTTTAATAAAGGACATAATGGTGTCTTGAGCGTGATCCAATAAGAATCGGTAACGGGCATCCGCTGGAATCTCTTGAAACGCTTTAAATGGGTTGGTGGCGACTTCGCGGTCATAACCTGGGTCTTTAGTGACCTTATAATCGGTCGCGTAGAAGTACGAATTCCAACGCTTGTAAACCGCTTCATCCAACTGGAATGGAATATGGTTTTTCTGAACAATCACTTCAGGGTCTTGCCACAAGCGATAGTAGACATGATCGACACCTGGCGGATCGTATGGGCGACGTGTGGCAATACGCTCAATCGGTTGTCCTGGCGGCGTTTTCGAACGCACCAATCTAAACGGCTGATCATTGCCTTTGCCAAGGTACAAGCTATACAGATAAATGTGCTCATAGATATAGCGTGAAATTAATTGCCCTTTTAAATTCGACGAATTAAAGCGCTTTTCCCACAAGGCGACTAACTTTTGCATTTTGTCGGACAAGGGCGCCTGTTTTGGCATCTTGCCGCCTTTGGCTAACCATTGAGATAAAATATCAAACTCATCCGCACTCAATGCCGGCAACCCATAGGGCATGCCCCATTTCGGGTAGTTCAATTTGAAATCACCGTATTCTTCGATCGTGGAGCACTGCTGATTTCTGGCTAAAGAAAAATCGTAATCATCGGATAATACGGGCTGGTTAAAGTTGCCTTGTTGCTTGCGCAAAGAAATGGCCTGATAAATCAAACTGCCATTTAGGTTTGCAGCTGGGCTTTGTCCGCGCTCGTTAAGCGCTGGGTAAAAGCCTTTTTTACGCCATTCCTCTGGGGAATGCGCATCAATGTACAGTCGCGTAGGCTTTGCCGCTAATAAACGCGTGCCATCGTAAACAAGGTCTTTCGAACCGCCGCGCTCAATCCCTTCTTTGCCTGTGAGCTTCAGCTGACAAGGCGCATCGTAACAAGCATGACAAGAGACACATCTATGATCCAAAATGGGACGGACTTTTTCATTATAAAAATCAGCGTCTTTCTGAGACACATCGACATCACGATTAGAGACTTTTTCAACACCGTACATTTGATCCAAGTTCTGCGAAGCAAACACAGCACAACCTGTTACAAACAGTATTGAAAGAATAACCACCAATGCTCTTGGCATAAGAATTTCCTAGATGGGATTAGATATATTAATAAGATAGCGTAGTGGGAGGGGAATTTACCATTTCTTTACTATGATTTTTACCTTGAAATGGTAAGAGAATGTGGCAATTCAACGCAGCAATTAAGCCCATTGCTTTTTTGGCATAAAAAAACGCCCATTACGGGCGTTTCTCTAACTCTGTCGTGAAATCTTACTCTTCTTCGACAAGCAAACCATCTTCTTCGTAGTCGTCGGCCAATTCATAGGCATCATCACCCATATCATCGTTGGCCAACATCAAGGCTTCTTCATACGCCCCACCAAACTCGATGCGGGTAATATCGTACAAGTCATATTCAAAAGTATCGTCAAACCAGCGCGCGTCTGAACCAATTTCTTCTAGCTCATAGGTCACAGCATCGGCACGAACAACACGACCGATTTCACAGCTGTCTACTTCAACTTCTTCACGGTGCAGTGTCACCAAGCCGTATTCTTCGCTGATATCAATCAACAATACTGCAAGGTCTTCTAAATCCACTTCAGGATCAACGACCTGCTCTTCACGAAGAGCAAGTACGCGTTTTTGAAAATCGTTAAAAGGGGCAGGATGCACAAAATCGCTGATGTCTTCCAAAAATAATATTTGGTAACCATTGAGATGCACACTGTCATCAATTAACTGGAGCAGAACCATTTCTTCGTTGGCGTCCACAACAAAGCCATCAGTCCAACTTTCTGGACCATCTAATTCTTCGCGAAAAATGCGAACGACATTATTTCGATTGCGGGCTTTTTCCAATTCGACGAGCATATCGGCTCCCTAAAAACGTAAAAAAATAAATCTAGCGCTAGTGTAAACCCAGCCAGCGCTAGGAACAACTATTGAAGCACCTCATGCCAGTTTTCAACCATGTCTACCAGGTCTTCTAGACCACATTCCGCTTTAATGCCGTCGGTAGATGGTCGATAGAAACTGTCTTGCGAATCAAACATGGCTTTAATTTCTTCTTCCGCCTCGCTCATGTCCACTTGACGAGAAACCACCACACCCTCTTCGCTGATAATCACTTCGAACGGGCCATGTTGAAACTGCGTCGTTTCTTTTTCATATTCAGCCAATCGTGCAGCTGACAAGACGCGCTGAATATTTTCTTTATCGATAACAAACTGGGTAACCCACTCAGCAATAGCAGCGAACTCATAATCAGCGTAGATACGATAGCGGCTTTCTTCCTGATCAAAGGCAATTTCATAATCCATGACTTTGAACCTCACTTATTCTCATCATTCGACTGAGCATGGGCTTGTTTCGCCTGCTCGTCACGGTATTTTCTATTTTTATCTTGTTGTCGCTGCGGAATCGCGGCCGCTAATCTGGCTTGTCTTTCCGCTTCTTTTTTCGCTTTGGCTTCTTCGACCAACTGCTCTTCATGAGCAATCATCTCAGGTGTTTCCATAACATAAGGACCAATGGCGCCAGTACGAACATCATTCAAGAACACTTCAGCGGCTTTGTGCATATCAATCTTGCCACCAGCGCGTAACGCACCACGTTTCGAGCCAATCACTTTCAGCACTTCAACAGGATCGGTAGACAGCTCTTTAAGTTTGTAGCGAGCTTGTAACGCTGCAGCGTAATCGGTGATAAAAAACTTCAAGCCCACCACAGCAACGTCTTCATAATTAATCGCCGTGGCTCTCACCGCGCCAGTCACCGCCAAACGGTAGCTGGCGTCTGGGTTTTCTATTTTTGGCCACAAAATGCCTGGTGTGTCCAACAATTGAAATCCGTTGGTCACTTTCAGTTTTTGCTGGGCTTTTGTCACCGCAGGCTCATCGCCTACTTTTGCCACACGTCGACCTAACAAGGCGTTCATTAAACTGGATTTTCCGACGTTTGGAATACCGGCAATCATCGCTCGAATCGGTTTTTCTGCCGTGCCTCTATGGGGCACCATTTGGCTAACCCATTGGCTGATTTTGGCCACATCGGCTTTATCTTGAGTAGAAAAAGGATGCGCCATCACGGTTTCACTGCCACGCCAATGATCCAGCCATAACACCAGTCGATCACGGTCGGCTAAGTCTTTTTTATTCAATAAGCGCAGAACCGGCACAACGCCACGCAATGTATTCAACATTGGGTTCTGACTAGAATCTGGAATGCGCGCATCCAATACTTCGATGACAATATCGACCTGTGTCATCACTTCTTCGATTTCTCGACGCGCCTTGTTCATGTGTCCTGGATACCACTGAACGCTCACCCCTAATTACCTCTCTAATCGCCATGTATTTTGCGGTTGCGCAGTCTACCACAACTTCGCAATGAAGAATCATAAATTAGCGCCCAACTAAACCATTGCGAGATTTGAAAATAGGTTGCCTTAAAAAACCACGGCCGCTCTTTTTCATGACCTGCGTCACAACGCTAAATTGGCACTCAACTACAATCACTAGGTCCTCAACACTGAGCCATACTACCCTGACCATGGTTCGCTGTTTCTGAGGGTGATCTCTCGATCGGACATTAGTCCAAATTAGCCGAGGTGGCCCACCACCTCGGCCTTTTTTACTTCCTGATCAACAAAGCTTAAAAGATCTGGGTAGAGCGCTAAAAAGACCGCTTCACCCTGTTGTATCACGGTAGGCAATTCGTCTAAAAAAGGCTGTAAGTGCGCCCCATGACGCCAACGGCGCATAATCGAATGCAGGGCATTTTCAACCCCTTGCCTTGTTCCCAACTCCGCCAACCAATTGTGCTGTTGCAACGAATAAATCATTTTCTGCAAACGAGCCGGACAGCGGTTTACATCACTCAGCAACCCTTGCACCGCCGTTTGGCAAAAAGTATCCAGCGGCAGCGGCGAGAACCTCGACCAATTTTGGATCAGCCAATAGTCCATCACAATATCTTGAACTATGCCTGAAAAGCGCCGACGACCGGCTCGCGACATAGAGCGAAACGCCACACTGGCGTCGTGTTCATCCACCATCACATCGACTTTTTGGTGCAATTGCCAACCGGAATGCAAATCGGCGGGTAATTCACTCACCACCACAGGAAAATCACCCAGTAAATTACCTGCCCAAGAGGTATTGGTTTCATACGCAATATGCAGGTGTGCAAAGTAATTCATGTACAGACCTTAAATTCAGTAAAAAAAGTGTTTTTGATTAAAAACGACCGATTTAGATCCTTGCTATATTTTTACGCAATATTTTGTAATTATAGTATCCAATCGAATGGTCAACTTTTATAAACCTGACCCATTTATCTAGGCAGGATTATATGATCTCTTGCTCTTTTTTGTTGGTTGTAATAGAGACAAAAGCATGTTTATCAGCGCACTACATCACCTAAAACTCAATCACTGTCGTTTTTTTGCTCGTGCTTTTTTGCTGTCCATCACCACATTATTAACGTGTCAGACGGTCTCGGCGGTGACACTTAAAATGGCGTTTGATGCCGATCCCGTGTCGCTCGACCCCCATGAACAATTATCTGAAGGCACATTGCAGTTTTCGCACATGGTCTTTGATCCATTAGTACGCTGGAAACAAAACGGGCAAATCGAACCTCGCTTAGCCACCCACTGGAAACAAATCACCCCCACCACCACACGCTTTTTCTTGCGTAAACACGTGCATTTTCAAACCGGCAATCTGTTTACCGCCGAAGACGTTGCTTACACCATTCGACGACTAAAACGCTCTCCAGACTTTCGCGCCATGTTTGACTCCATCAGCTCGGTCGTCGTCATCAATAAATACACAGTCGACATTCGCTCCACGAACACCAACCCTTTGTTACTCAACATCATGACCTATGTTTTTCCAATGGATAAGGTGTTTTACCAAGGCCGCGATGAAATCATTAAATTTGGTAATTCATTTGCCTCTCAGCGCGTATCAGGCACAGGTCCTTTTATCGTCCAAGAGCGCGAACCCGGCGTACGCATGGTGCTCACTCGTAATAAAGATTATTGGGATACAAAATCAAAAGGCAATGTTGATAAGATTATTCTTACCCCCATCAAAACAGACTCTACACGATTGGCCGCCCTTCTTTCTGGCGATGTAGACTTTATTTTTCCGGTGTCTCCCATTGACATCGAGCGCACCAAAAACAGCAAAGGC
Source organism: Marinomonas sp. KMM3893 (assembly GCF_004352855.1). Taxonomy (GTDB): domain Bacteria; phylum Pseudomonadota; class Gammaproteobacteria; order Pseudomonadales; family Marinomonadaceae; genus Marinomonas; species Marinomonas arenicola. Next base: position 120,731 of record NZ_SJSC01000001.1, read on the forward strand.
ATAAAAATCATCACCCTACCAACTGGGCGCATTCTGTTACTGCACCTAAATGAGAAACGTCGCCCAGAATTTCGCGATGTCAGAGTTCGCCGCGCAATTAACTTGGCCATCAACCAACAGCTTATCGTCGAAAAAATACTCCGCGGCTACGCGATCCCCGCAGGCCAACTCAGCGCAAGCAAGTTCCTCGGCCATGTAGACAGCATAAAACCCGAATACAATTTGCCCAAAGCGCTTGAGCTAATGAAGCAGGCAGGATATGAAAAAGGCTTTCGTGTCAGCATGATGGCCCCCAACAATCGCTACATGAACGACGACAAAGTGGCCCAAGCCATCGCCGCCATGCTGGGTCGCATACACATTACCGTCGACCTAAAAACTTTGCCCAAAGCCCAATATTTTCAGCAGTATGATGAAAGGGCCGCCGACATTATGATGCTAGGCTGGCAATCGGACACCGAAGACTCCAACAACTTATTTGAATTTATTATTGCTTGCCAAGATGCCAAATCCGGCCTGGGCGCTTATAATGCCAGCGAATATTGCGCGCCAAGCATTAATGAAGACATTAAACTCGCAAACCGTGAAATGAACCCAGAAAAGCGCGCTCGAATCATGCAGCAAGTGGAAATCAAGCTGCATAATGATGCCGCGATTGTGCCACTCTATTGGCAGTACAACACCTGGGCCGCTAAAAACAACTTACACATCGAAAGCATTGTGAATGATCAAAATTACCCTTTCCTTGGAGACCTTGTCATTGATGAAAAATAGTCTCCGCGAAAACCACCTATATTATGCCCAAGCACCGTTTTTGACTCATTTTTGTTTTGAGGGAGTGGCGCAGGACTAATGCTTGTTTTTCTTCTCCGCCGTTTAGTCCAAGCCATTTTTGTGATGATCATCATCAGCGCAATCAGCTTTGCGATTCAGAACAAACTGGGCGACCCTGTCCAGCAACACATGTCGATGACGGTGTCTCCAACAGAACGCGCTCAACTTAGACAAGAGTTAGGACTCAACGACAGCATAGTGGTGCAATATTGGCGCTTTGCTAAAAAAGCCATTCACGGCGACCTAGGCACCTCTTATTATTATAAAGAGCCAGTGTTGGATGTTATTTTTAAAAAGCTCCCAGCCACCGTCGAACTGGCTTTTTGCGCCATTATTATAGTGATCGGCATCGCCACGCCCTGTGGTATTTTGGCGGCCATTAAACCCAGAAACATTGTCTCTAGACTGGTTGTGGCACTGAGTACCATGGGGCTTTCCATCCCCATTTTTATCGTCGCCATATTTTTGGTTTATGTGTTTTCTATCAAGCTACACCTAGCCCCCAGCTTTGGGCGCGGTCAAACCACCAATGTATTTGGCTTATGGGACAGCGGGTTGTTTTCAAAAGACGGGCTACGCCATCTTATTTTGCCAAGCATCACGCTCGCCTTCGCCTTAATGCCGATTTTCGTACGCTTAATCCGCGCCGAAATGATGGAAGTGCTGCAATCGGACTACATTCGTTTTGCCTGGTCTAAAGGCTTACCTACGCGTCGTATTTACTTTATTCACGCGCTAAAAAACACCATGCTGCCTGTCATTACCGTTGGCGGTATTCAGGCTGGGACGCTCGTCGCTTACACCATTTTGACCGAATCTATTTTCCAATGGCCCGGCATGGGCTTTCTCTTTATGGACGCCGTCAGTCGCGTGGATACGCCGCTCATTGCCGCTTATTTGATCGTCGTAGGCGGTATTTTTGTGATCACCAATACGTTCGTCGATTTGATCTATGGATTAGTGAACCCCACTGTAAAACTGGCAAACCACGGCCTATGAAATATTTTAAGAAAGACATTATCCCCCCTACGCCAAACAGTCGCTGGAGTCACATCTGGACAGGTTTCATTGGCGACAAACTGGCCACACTCTCACTGGCTATTTTTGTCTTTTATTGTTTTGTCGCGATCTTTGCTCCTCTGCTTGCGCCCTACAATATCAACAACCCCAACTTCATGGATTTGGCAAACGCTGAAATTGCGCCTCGTTGGATCAGTGGTGACAGTCGCTTTTTGCTCGGTACCGACGCCCAAGGCCGCGACATGCTGTCGGTGATTTTATACGGCACCCGATTGTCTCTAACCATAGGCGTGTGTGCCGTCTTGATTCAGGCAACGCTAGGCATTTGCATTGGCTTAATCTCTGGTTACCTTGGTGGCCGTACCGACAATTTTCTGATGCGCGCCGCCGACATTCAATTGTCCTTCTCCACCATGATGGTCGCGATTGTTTTCTTAGCCATCTTCCAAGCACTTTTTGGCATGGCCATGTACCAACAACTCGCCATGCTGATGCTAATTTTGGTGATTGGGTTAGCCGAATGGCCTTTATTTGCGCGCACCATTCGCGCCTCGGTATTGGCCGAAAAACAAAAAGAATACGTCGATGCCGCCCGTATCATGGGCATTAGTCCAAAACGCATTATGTTTAAACACATTCTGCCCAATACGCTCACCCCAGTGCTGGTGATTTTTACGGTACAAATTTCCAACGCCATTGTGGCAGAGGCGGCGCTTTCTTTCTTAGGGTTGGGCATGCCGGCGAACGATCCATCATTAGGCGCGCTCATTTCGGTGGGGTTCAGCTATATGTTCTCAGGCTCATGGTGGATTTGTGTCATTCCAAGCGTCACCCTCATCATCCTCATTTTGGTCATGAATATGCTCGGTGATTGGTTACGAGATCACCTTAATCCAAGGACTTACAAAGACTAGTATGAATCTGTTGAGCGTCAGCAACCTGCATGTAAACTTTCATCTTAAGGGCCAAGACTTGGCCGCCTTGATCGATGTTAGCTTTACCCTTAACCGTGGCGAACGCATTGCGATTGTCGGCGAATCGGGGGCGGGGAAATCCATTTTAGGTTTCTCAATTGTTAATCTAGTCGATAAACCAGGCTATATAAAATCAGGCTCTATTAAGCTGCAAAACAAAGAGATCACTACGATGTCTTTACCGCAGCTGCAAGAAGTGCGAGGCAAGCGCATCGCGATGATTTTCCAAGACCCCATGATGACACTCAACCCAGTGTTGACCATTGGCGTACAATTGGTTGAAGCCATCCGCAGTCACACTCGCATTTCTTTCAAAGACGCAAAAAACATCGCCATCGAAAAACTCCACAGCGTGCAGATTGCGTCGCCAGAAAAACGTTTTAATCAATACCCCCATGAATTATCAGGCGGCATGCGTCAACGGGTTATTATCGCCACCGTTTTACTGCTCAACCCAGACATTATTATTGCCGACGAACCCACTACCGCGCTGGACGTGACCATTCAAGCTGAGATCATTCAGTTGTTGCTGGATATTTGCCGCAACAACAGCATGGCGCTACTGCTGATTAGCCACGACTTAGGGGTTGTTTCTCGCGTTGCAGAACGCACCATTGTCATGTACGCCGGCCGCGTCGTAGAAGAAGGTCCTACTCTGGAAATCATCAATGATCCGCAGCACCCGTACACCCAAGGCTTGCTGAATGCGTTGCCGCAAATGGCTTTACCAGGTCAGCGCCTTAATCAAATTCAGGGCAGCATGCCACCGCTTAATGAGCGACCTTCAGGTTGTGCGTTTCATCCGCGCTGCCCGTATGCCACAGACCAATGCCGCCAACAACAGCCCAGTTTCATTCACAGCGGCGTCTCGACCGTGGCCTGTTTTATGGTAGAAGACATGATCAATGACGCCCACCTTGATGACGATGAGGAGAGCCGCTAAATGCCTACTCCTTTGATCCAAATAAGCCACCTTGAAAAGTCCTTCACCACCAATAAAAGTTGGTTTGGCCAGTGGCAAATTGACCGCGGCAAGATTCGACGCAAAAAAGACAGCGTCCACGCCTTAAACGGGGTGAATTTGACCATTAACCAAGGTGAGACATTGTGTGTTGTGGGGGAGACAGGCTGCGGCAAATCCACCTTAGCGCGTGTACTCATGGGGTTAACGCCTGCCAGCAGTGGCGAAGTGCATTATCAAGATCAACGCATCGATCACCTTAACGATCGCCAGCGCATGTTGTTTCGACGTCGTATGCAAATGGTTTTTCAGAACCCATACGCGTCGCTCAACCCAAGAATGACCGTCTATCAAACACTGAGCGAGCCCATCTCCTTCCACAACCCTCAGCTATCCGCGAGCCAAGTGGATGAGAAAATCCATGCGTTACTAGAATCCGTCGGTATTTCCCCTTCTAGCATGGACAACTACCCGAATGAGTTTTCTGGTGGTCAACGCCAGCGCATTAGCCTTGCCCGTGCGCTCTCCGTCGAACCAGATTTTATTATTGCCGATGAACCCTTATCCGCACTGGATGTGTCGGTTCAGGCACAAGTGCTGAACCTGATGATGGACAAACAAGAGGAACGTAACCTCACCTACTTATTCATCACCCATGACCTTGCTGTGGTAGAGCATTTTGCCACTCGTGTTGCGGTGATGTACTTAGGACGCGTTTGCGAATTAGCCAGTACCAGCACACTTTTTAGCGCCCCCAAACACCCTTATACAAAGGCCTTACTCTCAGCGATTCCGCGTCTGGACAACAACACCACACAGCCGATTCGTTTGATGGGTGAAGTACCCACCCAAATGGACAAACCGATTGGCTGTGTTTTTCAAGCACGCTGCCCTTACGCGAATCCGCGTTGCTACAAAGAGTCACCTGAAATGATTCGCCAGCCAGACAACAGCACGGTGGCTTGTCACGCAGTGGATGAGGGTCGTTTATGAGATACGGACGATTACCTAGGGGGGCCTCATGGAAATAAGGTGGCTTGAAGATTTTATCGCCCTCGCAAAAACGCGGCACTTTTCGCGCGCGGCCGATGAGCAAAATGTGACTCAACCAACGTTTAGCCGACGCATTAAACTGCTCGAAGAAGAAATGCGCGTCACGCTCATTGATCGTAACACCTTGCCGTTATCGCTGACGCCAGCAGGCGAAGTGTTTCTGCAAAGCGCAGAACTCATTACCAGACAATTAAGAGACACAAAAGAACGCTGCCAAGAAATTCGCAAACAAGAAGAGTCTCAAATACGCTTTATTTCAACACAAACCTTGTTTCTCAGCTTTTACAAAGAAGCCATCGAACCTTTCTGCGCAAGCATTGGCATGGAAATGGACGTCAATATGAAGTCGAGTTCTTGGCTCGGCATCGACTTTGTCAACGCCTTGGTCAATCAACAGTGTGACCTCATGCTGTGCTATTGGCACCCTGCGATTAATTTCATACGCGCACTGGACGACGATCAGTATGACTATCTCGTCATTGGCGAAGAAACCCTCATCCCTTGCAGTGCAACCGATGAAAATGGCGAACCTAAATACGCGCTACCAGGCATGAAACGTAAGCCACTTCCTTATATTGGCTATTATGAAAACTCATTCCTACAGCCCATTATCAGCCACCATTTACAGCGTCAACGCGAAGTGCCACAGCTGCAAACACTGAACGAGAATTACCATTCAATCAGCGTGAAAGCCATGATAAAAGAAGGTTACGGCCTAGGATGGGTGCCGAAAAGATTGCTGTTGGACACATTAAGCTATGGCAAGGTGGCGCTGGCGGGCGAAGAAAACTGGCACATTCCCTTAGAAATACGACTTTATCGGTCTCGATTAAACCAGAGCCCCAACCTAAATCAGCTCTGGAACAGCCTAAAAGAAAAAATGACCTAACCTTTGCCGGTTAGGTCATTTTGATCGTGCACGGGTTAGGTTGCGCCTACGACACGCTAATTCTCTAATGTGCCATCGCCTTCTTGCTGCTCGCGCAATGCGACTATCATAGGGTCGTTTACCATCGAACTTGCCCCCAATGCTGCGCTAAACAAATACCCTTGACCAATATCACAACCGTAACTTTTTAGCCGCTCTAATTGATCCGTTCGGGTAATGCCTTCAGCGATGACTTTGAGGTTTAAATCATGACTTAGATTGATAATGGCTCTGGTCAACGCATCATGATCAGGGTCTTCCATAATGTCTCGAATAAAGACCTGATCGATTTTTACGTAATGGAATGGCAAGTCTTTTAGGTAACTTAAGCTTGAATAACCGGTTCCAAAATCGTCAATCGCCAATTTCATACCCAGCTGACTGACTTGCCTTAAGAGCTCTGCACAGCTTTCTGCGTCTTCAATCAAAATCGACTCGGTCACCTCAAGCTCTAACAAGCTCGGATCGATTTTGTATTTGTCCAACAAGCCCAATAAGTGCGCTAAGAAATTCGGTCGTTTTAATTGCGCAGCAGAACAATTGACCGCAATCGGAGGCACTTGAATGCCCTCTTCTCGCCACACTACTATGTGCTTGCAGGCTTGTTCAAAAACCCACTCGCCCAACAGCAAGATAATCCCAGTTTGCTCTGCAACCGGCACAAATTCAGCAGGAGAAACCCAACCCAATTCGCTGTCTTCCCAACGCAACAAGGCTTCTAAGCCAACACATTTTTGCGTACTTAGGTCCACTTTAGGTTGAAATTGCAGCTCCAACACATCGTCTTGCAAGGCCTGACGTAAACGCGTTTCAATGCGCACATTGCGCGACAAACGCGCGCCCATCTGAGCGTCGTAAAAATAATAAGTGGCACGTCCCGCCGTTTTGGCTTCATACATTGCCATGTCGGCGTTCTTCACCAATGTCTCGGCATCTAGACCATAATCTGGGTACAAGGCAACCCCAATGGAGCAACCTATGTTGAGTGTCCGCCCATCGATAAAGTAACTTTGGCTGACCTGCAGAATGACTTCTCGACACAAACCTTCTAAATAGGCGTTCTTTTCATGCTCTCTCAATACCAACAGCACTAAAAACTCATCCCCACCCAAACGGCCAATAACGGCCTCGTCAGGAAGAACAGAGCGTAAACGCTGGGCCACCTTAATCAACAGCTTGTCGCCAGTCTCATGACCAAAGGCGTCATTAATGGTTTTAAAATAATCGAGATCCATGAAGAAAGACGCCAATTTCTGATCTTTCAAACGGCATCGGCGAATCAGCGTATTAAGCTCTGTTTGGATTTTGTAGCGACTAAACAGCCCCGTTAATTCATCAATTTCTATGTGGTCACTGGCCAAACGCAAGGCCTGATTGTAGGCGTTGGCGAGTAATTTCACGTACCAACTGAGCAATACGGCCAATAAGCTGAATATCACAAAGGCCACGATAATCAGCCCCCAGTTAACCAAGCTCGGGAAGCTGGAACTGTAACGTGTGTCGACACGCCAACTGCGCCCTGCAAAATCAATAACATGGGTGTTGTAAACGCCTTTCGACCAATAGATTTCATGGTTCGGGTCGAAATCTCTACCATGACTTGAGTCGGCAAACCAAACTGGGTGTTCAGGGCTATCGCTCACATCAGAAATACGATAAGAAAAACCTCGCTCACTGTGACTTTCTAGCTGCTGCTTGAGGCCTTTCACATCAAAAATAACCCCAATAACGCCATAAAAACCCAACTCGTCGGTCACTCTACCCTTTAGGTTATCTAGGGGAAGATAAATAGAGCGCCTTAATACAAACTTATCCGGTTTTACCGATTCAGAACCTGAGGCTATCGACATTATCTGCGACATAACTAAGGATTTAGCGCTTCTAATACGTTGAATTACCTGATGGTTTACATAGCTAGGCTCTAATAAGTCAAAGCCTGGGTTACTCGTAAAGGGATAACCATAGGTCAGAGGCAAATAGCCTTCGCGCGCTCCTCTTGGGGTGATATTAAAGTCCATTTGCCCCATTAAGCTGCGCTGTTGCTTTAGATAAGCATTGAGATGGTCATGGGGGACATATTTGGCAAAATAGACCCGTAAGGATTGGTTTTTTTCAGTGGATTCGTATTGCTTACTCGCACGCTGAAAAATATCGTAGGTGAGCGCCTCATTGGTGGATTGCACCATGACAGAAAAAGACGTCACTTCTTTGCCATAATTTTCTAGCGCATCTTTTAATAGCGCAACAAACTCATCGCCTGCGATTTGTTCGTCGGACAAGATGTGTTGCTTTTCTTCATGATACAAAGCCAAGCAGGTTGTGATACCGCAAAAGAAAACAATCGAGAAAACGATAAGATACGCATGTTTTACATGGCGTCTTGTCGAAGCGACTAACCAACTATCTCGGTGATTTACAGGTTCATTCAAAAAGCGTGTTCCCTATTAAAACGGTATCTTTTTATATTATCGGTAACTTTACTTAAAATGCACGAATGAAACACCCCATTATTTACAAAAACCAACAACAAAAACGCTTTTCTGTTATTCTTAGGGCTTATTTATTTTGATATATACAGGCCTTTCGTGACCCAGTTTTCTCTCTCTTCAGACATTGCCTTGCCAACAAAACTTACCTCTCTGTTAACAGACATGGGGTTTACGGCATTTACTCCCATACAAGAGCAAAGTCTTCCTGCCATGATTAATGGCAAAGATATTCTCGCTCAAGCACAAACGGGGAGCGGAAAAACGCTGGCTTTTGCGATCGGCCTTTTGCTTAAAATCAACCCTCGTTACTTTGGTGTACAAGCGCTCGTCATGTGCCCAACCCGTGAACTTGCAGACCAGGTTTCCAAAGAAATCCGTAAAGTGGCGCGCTTTTTAGAAAACATCAAGGTATTGAGTTTGTGTGGCGGCATGCCCTTTGGGCCACAAATTGGCTCACTAGAACACGGCGCCCACATTGTGGTTGGCACACCAGGTCGCTTAATGGAACACTTGCGCAAAGGCACACTAAAACTCAATGCCTTGAGCACCTTGGTGTTGGATGAAGCCGATCGTATGCTAGACATGGGCTTTGTTGACAGCATTCGTGAAGTGGTTGAGCTGACCCCAAGCAATCGCCAAACATTATTGTTCTCAGCCACTTATGGCGACACAATTGAAGCACTGAGCAGTGAATTTCAGAACAAGCCTATTTCGATCCAAATCGAAGTTCAAGAAGACCTCAAGCCTAATATCGAACAATTTTTTATCCGCAGCGAAAACGCGGCGAAATGTGAAACCTTATTAGCCACATTGCAGCACTTCGACCCACGCCAAGTGATCGTCTTCTGTAACACTAAAATTGAATGTCAAAATGTAGCGGATTGGTTAAGTGAGCACAAAGTAGCCGCTCAAGCGATCCACGGTGATTTAGAACAAAAGCAACGCGATCAAGTCTTAGTGCGTTTTAGTAACCAAAGCAGCTGTGTCTTGGTCGCGACCGATGTGGCCGCTCGAGGCATTGACGTAAAAGAAGTCGACCTCGTCGTTAACTATGACACCACCCGCGACACTGACGTCCACACTCACCGTATTGGCCGAACCGGTCGTGCTGGTGCTTCTGGTATCGCCGTTAACCTTGTCACCTCAAAAGATGACTATAAGATCCGAGACATAGAAACTCGCTTCGGAATTACAGCCAATTACGTCGAGTTGGATGCACTGGACCCGTCTTATCGTCTTGTTCCTAATAAAGCGACGATCGCCTTTGATGCTGGCCGTAAAAATAAACTTCGTCCAGGCGATATTTTGGGTGCGTTAACCGCGGGCATTGGTTTAGACAAATCCCAAGTAGGCAAAATCGATATTTTTGACTATCAAGCTTATGTCTCTGTAGATGGCAAAGAAGCCAAACGCGTCGTCAAAGAGCTAGAAGACAAAAAAATCAAAGGCCGACACATTCGCGCACGCATTTTGCGCTAATAGGTTAGAGAAACGACACGCACCATGATGAAACATGCGCCGCCATTTTGGCAATCGTCAATCGCTCAATTACTTGGCTTTGTCGGCGGCTGGTTACTCATCAGCTACACCACCCTCACCCCGATGGAGCAGCTTCCTGCTGTCGCGGGGTCAGACAAGCTTCATCATGTTTTGGGGTTTGCAGGGTGGTCATTGTTGTGTGTGTTTGGGCCTCGAAAACGCTTCTTTGTCATGGCGCTTTTTATTTTTCTATGGGGCGGCGCCATTGAGTTAATTCAACCTAGCGTTAATCGTTATGGTGAATGGGCAGATTTTTTCGCCGATGGCGTTGGCGTATTGTTGGTGGTGACGGGCGCGCTCTTTGTGTCCAGAGCAAGCAGCAAAGCCTCCCCCTAACTCAGATTCATCTAGCCGCGATTACGCCCAGAAATAAGCCCTCAGAAACACACCGCGCGACACAAACCACACCGTCAAAGAACGCACCAAAATAAACAGACCGCCCACTATTTAAGCACACGCCATAAAATCCAGACAAAGGTTTGACAAAACATAACCGATCGGTCAAAGTTTTGTTTATAGCGTCAAATTATCGTGGCAGATCCTGCCCAAAATACCAATATGATGCCCATGTTCTACCGTTTAAATAAGCACTAAAGAGCGCGAACTGGAACGCGGTAAATACGATGTAATGGGCTGATTACATTCGTCACCAGCATCGCAAAAAAGCAGACTGCTTTCAGGAGAGACAACCGTGATTCAATTTTTACTGAATCAAGAGCTTCGTCAAGAAGACAACCTAGACCCAAATTTGACGGTATTAAATTACCTGCGCAATACGCTCACCAAAACCGGCACCAAAGAAGGCTGTGCTTCCGGTGATTGTGGTGCCTGTAGTGTGGTGTTGGCTGAGGTTGTGGCTGGCCGTTTACGCTATCGCAGTGTGAATTCTTGCTTAACCTTTGTTTCTGCCCTGCATGGTAAACAACTCATCACAGTGGAAGACCTAAAACACCAGCAAACCTTACACAGCACCCAACAAGCCATGGCCGATTGCCACGGTTCTCAATGCGGTTACTGCACCCCAGGCTTTGTTATGTCGCTTTTTGCTCTGCAGAAAAACGCAGAACAGTATGATCCAGCACAAACCAGTGAAGCGTTAGCGGGTAATTTGTGCCGATGTACTGGCTATCGCCCTATTTACGACGCGGCAAAACAGAGTTGCGAAAACAAACAGGCGGATCAGTTCGACGCCCAAGAAGCCGACACCATATCTAGATTGGACGCCATCAAACCGATCAGCAACACAGAGTTACAAGGTAAAAATCGTCGAGCTTATTTGCCAACCAGCAGCCAAGAACTGGCGCAGCTTTATCAACAACACCCAGATGCGCATTTATTAGCTGGCGGCACCGATTTGGCCCTAGAAGTCACCCAGTTCCACCGCGCGCTCGATAAGGTCATCTACCTTGGTAATGTCACAGAGATGAAGCAAGTGACAGAAACAGACACCATGATAGAGATTGGTGCTGCCACGCCTCTCACGGACTGTTACGCCGTACTCGCTCAGTATTACCCTGATTTTGGTGCGTTGCTGCACCGCTTTGCCTCCTTACAAATCCGCAACCAAGGCACCTTTGGCGGCAACATTGCAAACGCCTCTCCCATTGGCGATTCTCCCCCTTTGCTGATCGCGCTCGACGCTCAAGTGCAACTAAGACAAGGCGACAGCACGCGCCTTATTGCGATTGAAGATTACTTTTTGGACTACAAAAAAACCGTACGTCAATCGAGCGAGTTTATTGAGAAAATTTTGGTGCCAAAACCAACCCACGCGACATTCAAAGCTTATAAGGTATCAAAGCGCATAGACGACGACATTTCAGCCGTTTGCGCGGCCATGAACATAACAATCCATGCCGGCAAAGTCACCACCGCCAGGCTTGCGTTTGGTGGTATGGCGGCGATCCCAAAACGCGCCAGCCATTGTGAGCAAGCCCTCGTCGGACAAGCATGGTCACAAAGCACCATAGAAAACGCGTGCGCTGCCCTCGCGCGAGACTTCACTCCACTGAGTGACTTTAGAGCCTCGAAAGAATACCGCCAATTGGTGGCACAAAATCTATTGCGCAAATACTTCATCGAGACCACGTCTAACCCAGACCACCTGATAACGCGAGTAACGGCCCATGTCTAATCATTCCGCCCCAGAGCTCAGCCAAGCAGAATTAGAACGCTTATTCAAAGCCAACCTTAAAACCGGGGTGGGCCGCGGCATTAAACACGAAAGTGGCGACAAGCATGTCAGTGGCGAAGCGCAATACATAGACGACAAATTAGAGTTTCCTAATCAGCTCCACGTGTATGTGCATACCAGCGAATACGCTCACGCCAAGATCCTTAATATAGACACCAGCGCCTGCTTAACCATGCCAGGCGTGGTGCGTATTATTAGCGCGCAAGATGTGCCAGGTGAACTGGACGTTGGCCCAGTACTAAAAGGCGACCCCTTGCTTGCCGATGGACTGGTTGAATATTACGGCCAGCCGATTGTTGCGATTGCCGCCACCAGCCACGAAGCCGCCTTGCAGGCCGCTAAAGCCGTCAAGATAGACTACCAACCCCTGACGCCCATTCTTGATGTTAAAGAGGCACTAGAAAAACAGCACTTCGTTCAAGACAGCCACCAGCTGGTCATTGGCGACAGCGCGACCGCGCTCGAAAAAGCCCCTCTGCGCCTACAGGGTGAACTCTATATTGGTGGTCAAGAGCACTTCTACCTCGAAACCCAAGTGGCCTCTGTGATGCCTGCTGAAGACGGCGGCATGATTGTCTATTCCAGCACGCAAAACCCGACCGAAGTACAAAAACTGGTGGCCAGCGTGCTTGGCATCAGCATGAACAAAGTCTTAGTGGACATGCGAAGAATGGGCGGCGGCTTTGGTGGCAAAGAAACTCAAGCCGCCCCGATCGCGTGCTTGTGTGCGGTGTTTGCCCACCTAACCGGACGCCCAACAAAAATGCGCCTACCGCGCATGGAAGACATGTCGATCACCGGCAAACGTCACCCGTTTTATGCACGCTACGACGTTGGTTACGATGCCAACGGACGCGTGTCGGCGCTGAACATGGAACTCGCTGGCAACTGTGGCTATTCGCCGGATTTATCCGGCTCCATTGTCGATCGCGCCATGTTCCACGCGGATAACGCGTATTTCTTCGAGCACGCCACCATTACGGGTTATCGTTGCAAAACCAACACAGCGTCAAACACCGCTTATCGTGGCTTTGGCGGCCCACAAGGCATGGTGCCGACAGAAGACATTCTCGATGCCATTGCCCGTCAATTGGGCAAAGACCCATTGGACATTCGCCGCTTGAATTATTACGGCACCAACGAGCGCAATATGACTCCGTACCACCAAACGGTTGAGCACAATATTCTGCCGGAGATCACCGAAGAGTTAATCGCCAGCTGCGATTATTACGCGCGCCGCGACGCCATTAAAGCCTTCAATGCCAGCAGCCCGATTCTTAAAAAAGGCTTGGCACTCACTCCAGTAAAATTTGGTATTTCGTTTACCAATTCTTTTTTGAACCAAGCCGGCGCCTTGATACACATTTATACCGATGGCACGATTCATTTGAACCATGGCGGCACCGAAATGGGCCAAGGTCTGAACACCAAGGTTCAACAAATCGTCGCTCAAGTGTTTCAAGTAGAAACCGACAAAATCCAAATCACCGCCACCAACACAGAAAAAGTACCGAATACATCGCCAACCGCGGCGTCTTCCGGTACGGATTTAAACGGCAAAGCGGCACAAAACGCCGCCTTAACCATCAAGCAGCGTTTGATCGACTTTTTGGCAAGCCATTATCGAGTTTCGCCAGAAGACATTGAATTCAATAATGGTCAGGTTAAAGTCCGTGACACTTACCTCTCGTTTGAATCCCTGATTGAATTGGCTTATCTAAATCAGATTTCCTTATCGAGCACAGGTTTCTACAAAACCCCCAAAATTCACTACGATCGTGCCACCGCCAGTGGTCGTCCGTTTTATTACTTTGCTTACGGTCTGGCCTGTTGTGAAGTCATCGTCGATAGCTTTACTGGTGAATACCACTTTACCCGCACCGACATTCTTCATGATGTGGGCGCCACCTTAAACCCTGCCATCGACATCGGGCAAATTGAAGGAGGTTTTATTCAAGGTATGGGCTGGCTAACCAGCGAAGAATTAGTCTGGAATGATCAAGGTCGTCTCATGACAAGCGGCCCAGCAAGTTATAAAATCCCTGCCATTAGCGATATGCCGAATGATTTACGAGTCACCTTGGTAGAAAGCCGTAAAAACCCTGAAGACACGGTTTACCATTCAAAAGCCGTAGGCGAACCGCCCTTTATGTTAGGCATTGCTGCTTGGTGTGCTATTAAAGACGCGGTTGCATCCGTGGGCGAGTATCGCTTCCACCCAGACATAGACGCGCCAGCCACACCAGAACGAGTGCTGATGGGCATTGAATCCATTCGAAAGCAATCCATTCGAAAGCAATCGAACCGAAAACAAACGAACAACCCGTAAGAGAGACACCATGAGTCAACTAAAAGCCTGGCGTGCCGCCATCATACATTGTATTGCGGACCCTAAAGACGTCGGTGTAGAACACGCCTATGAATATTTTGAAGACGGTTTGCTGATTGTCGACAACGATAAAATCAGCGCCATTGGTCACGCCAAAGACCTCTTAGCGACCTTGCCTGCAGACACTCTGATAGAACATCATCCAGAGGGTTTGATTACCCCAGGATTTATCGACACGCACATTCATTATCCGCAAACCGACATGATCGGCTCTTACGGCGAACAATTGCTCACTTGGCTAAACACTTACACCTTTCCAGAAGAAGGCAAATTCCACGACAAAGCCCATGCCCGCGACGTCGCAGATCGCTTTTTGCAAGAATTATTGCGTAACGGCACCACCACCGCCTTGGTATTTGGCACTGTACATAAAGTCTCTGTGGAGGCGTTTTTTGAAGCCAGCGAAGTTCATAACCTACGCATGATTTGTGGCAAAGTCATGATGGACCGCAATGCACCAGAGTATTTAACCGACACCCCAGAAACCAGCTACCAAGAAAGCAAAGAATTGATCGAGGCTTGGCACAACAAAGGCCGTTTGCACTATGCGATCACGCCTCGTTTCGCGCCAACCAGCTCAGACGAGCAGCTATCGCTTGCTGGCCAACTACTCAACGAATACGACGATGTTTACATGCACACTCACCTGTCAGAAAACAAAGACGAGTGCGCTTGGGTTCAGGATTTGTTTCCTGAGAGTAAACACTATTTAGGCGTATACGATCACCACCAATTACTCAGTGAACGCTCAGTCTTTGCCCATGGTATTCACTTGTGCGACAGCGAATATCATCGCCTGCACGAAACCGGCTCAGCGATTGCTTTTTGCCCAACCTCTAACCTTTTCATTGGCAGTGGCTTATTCAAACTTGGCAAAGCAGAAGAACATAACATCCATGTTGGTATGGGAACCGATGTGGGCGGCGGCACCAGCTTCTCAATGCTGCAAACATTGAATGAAGCCTACAAGGTCATTCAGTTGCAAAATGAAAACCTAAGCCCTATCAAATCGCTGTATCTTGCGACCCTAGGTGGTGCAAAAGCATTACGTTTAGAAGAGAAAATTGGTAACCTTATGGTGGGCACCGAGGCGGACTTTGTCATTCTGGACAAGAAAGCCACTCCGCTTATTTCTTCTCGCTTAGCCCTTTCGAAAAGCATCGAAGAAAGCCTCTTTGTCTTTATGACCTTAGGCGACGACCGAGCGATTAAAGCCACGTATTCAGCAGGACAGTGTGTTCACCAGCGCTGATCCAAAAAAGGGAAACAGACAATGACCAGCCCACTCGTTACCATCGCCCTAGGCGGCTTCGCTATTTTTTTTGTTGGCCTTGCGGTTATTGCAGGACTCGTCATCCTCAAAAAATACAAAGCAGAACAGCTAAGAATAAAAGGGAAAAATGAGCGAGGAAGCTAGGTCATGAGCCATTCTGTGGGCAAAATATTGATGCTGTATTCCAGTGTCGATGGGCACACGCATGCCATTTGCTTGCGACTTGCTGAGCAACTCAACGCGAACTACGCCATTACCTTGCATTCCCTTGATGACGCGGCTCTCCCAAATCCACTGCAATTTGACAAAATCATCCTAGGGGCCAGTATTCGCTACGGCAAACACAGGCCCAATGTCGAACAGTTTATTCGTCAATATAAACGCTTATTAAACGACAAACCCAGCGCTTTTTTCAGCGTCAATTTGGTGGCTCGAAAAGCCGAAAAGAACACCTCAGACAGCAACCCTTACCTGCAGAAATTACTCACTCAGTGTGATTGGCAACCTCAGCTAAAAGGGGTTTTTGCGGGGAAAGTAGATTATCAAAAATACCGTTTTTTTGATCGACAAATGATTCGTATCATCATGTGGATGACGAAGGGACCCACCGCACTTGATAGCTCAATCGATTACACAGATTGGCCGTCGGTAGACGCCTTTGCGCAACGCATTCATCAGCTATAATTTTCCACAGCGGCGCCTTCTGCTACAATAGCAAGATCTCAAATAGGACCCTTTACCATGAACTACGCGCCTCTTTCTTTTGCTATTTTTGTTCTGCTTTGTCTTGGCCTTGCTTTAACGATTGCCGTGCTGCAGATAAAAAAGAACAAAAATAAAAAGTAACCGTCATGCTAGGCGTCATCGACCGCGCAGATTGATGACGTCTTATTTCTTTTGAGCCTATTGTATTTCTCTTGAAAGCCGCTAAATAAAGCCACTCTCAAACGTTAAGGGTAGAGCCGCACTATGCCGGTTTCACCCGCCATGTCCCCCACTATCCAGACTTTCTCAAAGGCATGGGGCTCAGGCATGGTAATCAAGTGCTCTAACGCCTTAATCCCTTCTTTGCTCCACGCCGGATGCGCATTGCGGATCACCAACCACACCCGTTTTGATTTGTATTTTTTACCGGACTTATTTTCTAGAATTCGATTCAGTGCTTGTAACAGCCGACTGTCTGCGGGTTCGCTTTCAAGCTTATGAAGCGCGGCGCGGGTTTTGTCGGTCAAATCGCGTCCTAAAATGGCCATGGCTTCTGGCTCATCGCCGTACAAATGCGCAATTTCCAGATCCAAAGGCTCTCCCTCTAACAGACAAGACACGTCGGGACGAATGGGATTATTATGCCAAATATGACGAATTCTTTTGCCGGTATTGCGCTCATACCAACGCATAAACAACTTGGCCGCTTGATGCTCTAAGGCGATTTTTTCTTCTTCGCTGTGAGACATAAATCCTCCCTTTTATACGACATGGAGAGTTTGCTCTTGATACTTTCCTCAATAGACGCGGCATAACAGCCCCTATTTATTAAGTATTAGATTACTTCATGAAAATCCCGAGCGCACCACTAAAATACCCCAAGCCCATTTAATCCCATGATGCCTAATAACAAGCTCCTGCCTGAGCGTAATATTAGGTTATAATATCGCGCCCGCTTTCTCGCGGAATCTCTTTATGGCCATCTACTTGGATACATTATGGAAAATCATCAAAACAGTGCGGCGTCAGGCATGTCATCAAAAGAGTTTACCATTCTTGTCGCTCTACTAATGTCTATTGTCGCTATTTCAATCGACGCACTATTGCCAGCGCTTGGCATTATAGGAAAGGACCTAAACGCCACCTCGGCCAATCAGCCACAACTACTGATTAGTATGCTGTTTTTAGGCATGGCCATTGGTCAACTGATTTGCGGGCCCTTGTCAGACTCTCTAGGACGTCGCCCTGTGCTGTTTGGTGGCTTTGCTCTTTACTTGGTGGGCACGGTTATTTGCTACCAAGCCAACGACTTAGAAACCTTGATGATTGGACGTTTTATTCAGGGATTAGGCGTGGCTGGACCTTATATTTCCGCCATTTCTCTCGTTCGAGATTTGTATCACGGCTCGCAAATGGCGCGAATTATGTCATTGGTGATGATGATCTTTATGCTGGTCCCCGCCATTGCTCCGACCCTAGGACAAGCCATTCTACTGCTTGATGATTGGCGTGGCATTTTTGAAATGTACTTGGTGTATGCGGTTATTTTAATCGCTTGGATTCTATTTCGCTTAAAAGAAACCCTACCCAAAGAAAACAGAATCCCCTTCACGAGAAAAGGCTTTTATGAAGGCTTTAAAGAAGTACTGACCAACCGTATTACCGCCAGTTACACCGTCTGCATGGGGCTCTTTTTTGGCAGTTTTATCGGCTATTTAAATTCCGCTCAACAGATTTTTCAAGTGCAGTTTAAAACCGGCACCTTGTTTTCTCTCTACTTTGGCTTATTGGCGGTTGTACTTGGCATTTCGTCCTTGATTAACTCGCGCATCGTCGAAAAGCATGGCGCCAAACACATCGCCTTTCGTGGCATTTACAGCGTGGTCATCGCGTCGGCTATCTTTTTAACTTTGCACGCCTTTGTCACCATCACCCTATGGATGTTTTTACTCTATGCTGCGGTGTTTTTCTTCTGCTTTGGCTTACTGTTTGGCAATATTAACGCCTTAGCCATGGAGCCAATGGGGCATGTTGCGGGCATTGCCTCTGCGGTGATTGGGTCGGTTTCGTCGATTATGTCGATGCTCATCGGCACCATTATTGGGCAAATGTACGACAACACACTCATCCCCATCGCCAGTGGTTTTACCCTGTTTGGCGGCATCGCACTGGGCATCATGTATTGGGCCGAAAAAGGCAGAATAGAAGAAGACGAAGACACTGCGGTTGAAGCTGGCTCAATCTAATCTTAAGCCAGTGCCGCTCTGAACAATAAGCCGAGTAATGGTGAGACCCATAGCTTTTTTATGGATAGCTACTCGGCTTTTTTATGGATAATCAGGCTTAATTGACGCTCTAGCACATCGACAGGTAAAGCCGTTTGATTTAACAAACTTGGTGTTAACAGCGCTTCTTTACTGATCGCTTTGAGCACAAAAAAGTTTTCAGAAGGCACTTTATAGGCGTCTAACCAAGCCAATAACACACGCTCCAATACCGCTTCAAACTGAGCAAAAAGCGCCACCGTCGTCGCGGCCATTTTATGCTGTTCACCCAATAAAATACGATACACTGCCAAGCGTTTAGCACTATTTGACCAAGCCTTCCACAGGGCAATCCAACCCGCAATAATCCCGCTATGGTCTAGGGCGCCCTGCTCAAGATACGCTTGAGCAAAGGTTTTCTGCGTCACTAACGCCTCCTTCATTTCAACATCGGCCTGCTCAATCAAGGACTCAAGCACCGATTCCCAGAGCACCAGTTTAGTCGGAAAGTTGCTGTATACCGTTGGTTTTGACACTGCCGCCGTGATGACAACTTGGTCAATGCTCGTGCCTTGGTAGCCCTTCAATGTGAACAGCTCTGCCGCCGCCTCAATAATCACGCCTTTTTTGCTGGGTCTTCCTCGTGCCACACCCTTCTCCTAATCTGACTTTGTCTTACGAAGTATTCTAACCCATTGATTCAAAAATAGTTTCATTTTCAAGATTAGGGCACACATTCACTAAGAAAAATGCCAGAAAAGGCACCATAAAAACACCAGCCAGCCTAGATTATCAATGCTTTACAGCAGAGTACTAGAAGCCCATTGCGCCCTACCTTTCTCTTACAGTTCAAACAACACATCGCTGCGAACAATGTATTTTACACCTTGCGTGATAAGCTCTGAGCCATGCAAACAATGCAGCGGATGGCTCCCATGAGGGAAAAGCAATAGACCACCTGCTGGCGTACGAACATTGACTGCTTGAGCGTCTTTTACTTTTCTCGCCGGTCTATCTGGGTTCATTTGGTCTACTAGAAACTGCGTTTCTCCGCCCTCAAAGTCTTCACTTAAAAAGATCAAACACGTGTATAAACTGTAACGATCCCCAAAAGCGTCTACCTCAGGTCGACCATTGATGATTTTACTGCCAGGCCAAGCCCCATCCGTATGCGTACTAAAAAAATCCCCCGCCTGATAACGGTAAAAACGACAGCGCTGATTAAGCCCCAATGCCGCTTTGCCTAATTGAGAGGCTTCACTGGCAAAAAACGAGCCGATTCGCCCCCAGATTTTTCGCTCTGTGGCGTCATCAACCACCCAATTAAGATTCATGTTATGGCGAACATTGCGACCAAGAGACACAGCGGCGTCTTCTGTGTAACCCATGGCCTCTGTTGCCTCAATAAAAGACAAACACTCTTCTTGGCTAAGTACATTTAATAGTTGAAACGCACCGGGAACGCCTGCTATGTCATGGCGTTCAATATTACTGCTTGGCTGATCCGACAAGCCCAAAGGATTCTCATGCACACTCCCCCAAAGAGGCAAGCGGTGAGAAGTACGGCCTGATTCATAAGCCGCGACAAAAAAACGTTCTTGGTGGGTATGGTTCATAAAGTAGGAATGCCTTTTATTTCAAGAATAAGGTTTTCAGGAGCACGTACGAAAATCTGCTTAACAGGAGAGTTAGGGACAGACGAAATAGAATAATCCAGCCCCATACGATCAATACGCGCCATGGTTTCAGAGTAGTCATCACTGAAAAAACACACATGATGCACTACGTTTTGTTCGCTATAAAATGCGTGAGCCGCCTCTTTACCACGACTCATTGACTGGCCAAAGATATGAATAACGTCTTTGTCGCCCGCAAATAAAAAATAGCCATTAAAATTCAGACCAGGACGATCACCGACGTGCAAATCCAGCAACTCAACCAAAAAGTCTCTCATCACTTCTGGCTGTTTAGCGCTTAATGAAAGATGGTCAAATCGAATGTTCATGAATAACTCCTGACGTATATTATGGCTAGGCACGGTGCGCTAAAGACTAGAAAGAGGCGTGCATGAAGGTTTTGTTTGAAAGGAAAATGGCGAGACATCACAACATGATAAACATTCAAACAGTATGGCTAACGACCTCTGATGTTCGTAACCAAGAGCGCCATGATATCGTGCGGTTCATGGACTTAACACAGCGTAAAGATTGAATCACTTACTAATTAAATTAGAGAATCTTGAGGCGCGCTTTTTCTTGGCGCTGTGTGTAATAAATTGGCTGTCTGCTACGTCAAACTATGAACGCAAAAGAGACAAACACCTTAAAACGAAAAAGGCCCCTATTATGTTCATGACCAAACGACTTAAAACAACCATCGGGCTTGGAATTCTCGCCAGCGCTTCTTTTTACATGACCGCCGCCCAAGCAGACACGCAAACCATGATAGTAGCCGGTGGGTGTTTTTGGTGTGTCGAATCCGACTATGAAAAAGTGCCTGGCGTCTTAGACGTGGAATCTGGCTACATTGGCGGCCACACGCAAAACCCAACCTACGGCCAAGTCTCAGGCAAACACACAGGCCACTTCGAAGCGGTGAGGATTCAGTACGACGACACCAAAACCTCCCTTGCCGTGTTATCAGATTACTTTTGGAAAACCATCGACCCAACGGACCCAAATGGCCAATTTTGTGACAAAGGCGCACCCTATAAAACAGCCATGTTTTATCAAAACGAAGAACAGAAAGCGGTGTTCGATGCTTCCTTAAAAAACGTCGAAGCAAACAAACCCTTTAGCGCCAAAATAGTCACCGAAATCCTACCCGCTAAAACCTTTTATCCAGCGGAGGAATACCACCAAGATTATTATAAGAAGAACCCGTTCCGTTACCGCTTTTACCGCAGCAGCTGTGGCCGCGATAACAAAATAGAAAGCCTCTGGGGCGACGTCGCCAGCAAGGCTTACCACTAAAAGCCAAGCTTAATAAAAAACGCCCCAGGCACCGACATTAAAGGGATTTAAAGGTGCCTGTCCTGTTGGCAATGTTTGTACCTTCCATTCAAACAATTTGTATTCCTGAGCTTTATTCCGCTCTGCTGAGCGTGTAACTTTTTTCAATTGATAAAAAAGTAACCAAAAAATCTCTTTAAGACCTTTAGCGTATCGTTTCCGTAGCGCAGGAAAGGAAAGCATTTGTACGTCGATCATTTAAGGAAGGTGTTTAGCGTCTTTTTAGATGGAGAAACATCATCAAACACGGCCTCAGAAACGTCATCAAGTCGCGCAACTTCGTTGCATCGAATAAAGATATTTATAGCTTCAAAGCTTTATAAATCATCGAAAACACCGATTGAACGTAGGTCAGCATGGACGGAGGAACGACGGGAATCTGACGATGAAAGCAACGCTTTCACAAGACAATCTTGCCGCAGCACTAGACACTCAAAGCAAACCACAGCCAGGGAGCAAAAAACGAGAAAGCAGTCTGGTAATCTCAACCAACTCGCGTTACATTTTGTAAACAAAGGAATGGAAGCAAAGTAACTAACGGATGGTTAAGCCTCGTATAACACCTTATTTCTATTCCCTCATTAAAAACTGAGTACGTAACGTGCTCGCTTAACCAGATTATGTTTTTTTAGAGAGCCTATACCAAAAACGAGAAACCAAGTAAAGTTGTTGTAAATGCATTGATTAGCTCTCTTCCAACAGCGGCATCGATTGCCTCTATTGGTTCCCTCATTGTATCGTTGTTGCCAGTTTAGTAATAATTGCAATTTAACAAGTTGCTCAAACGGACACAAACAGTTGGCTGTGATCGTTCCTCGCAAATTATAGCCAACTATTTTTAGCCGCTTAGCAAAGCGTTAGCCGTCACCCTAGTTCAACATCGAGTTAAAAATGGAAATTGAGAACAGCCAAGACTTTTTTGAATCAGAGCCACCAAAAACTGACTTTTGGCTATTATTCAAAGTTTCAACGTATGAAAGGCTTCAGCAAATGCAGAAAGGCCTTTTGTATATGAATAGCCTGGATTATTTTTCAAACTTAAAAAATGAAGAATCACTAGCGTTGAGAGTCGATGAGCTGGAAGAGGTATACGGTATCTTACGAGCTGGCCCAAATGAAAAAGGCTTCTCTACTCTTTCTCTTAAACAAGGTAATGGAGAGGAATTGGACCTAGGTTCTGAAGTAATACTTACTGCGAAATTTCCACGACCAAAAAACACGGTGCTATTTTGTATGGGGGCACTGGCTGATGGCCAAGACGGAGTGATCCCAGGAGAAATAGATGATCAAATTATCTTTGATAAGCAATTCCTTGAATTTGGTTCACATATACTTCTGATAAACAATTCTACAGAATTCTCAAAACGCATCAATGCAGCATTGGCTCAGGAGACTTCCGCTTTTGGCTCTAAGTTCTTCCATGGCGGATATGGAATGGTAGACTACAAAGATCTTGAAAACTATTCGGGCCCGATAGGCTTGTACACTAAAGATTCTAAATACTCTTGGCAAATGGAGTTTAGGATTTCTTTCGGTGTAGAAGATAGTTGCCTAAATAGTGATGGAGCTTTTGAGTTCAATATCGGTGACTTAACAGATATTAGTCAAATCATCCCTGTGCAAGCATTGATTGATGAACCAATGAGAGTCAAAAGAAGAACATTTGTTAAAGTCGGTGATACTTACGAGCAAATCAGCGGCTAACAAGTGCTTCAAATGGGACGCCTACGGCGCCCCTTAAGCAGGCGTTAAACATGCCTGTCCTAGTTAATGGTCCTAATATATACCGCTCAGCCAAACACATAAGCTCTCACGAATAAGATTTAAACATGCCTGTCCTAGTAAATACTGTTTAGCCAAAATCTGATTTTTTAGGTAGCATATAAAAATCAGTTTCTTATATGGATTTTTTAAGGTTTTCAAAACATGCGAACGCGAATACGTACTATTTAATTATTATAAAGGAGAGGTTGTAAATTATTTCTTTACTATATTTTTATCATTAATTATTACAGGGTGTGCCACTTCAGGAAAAATTAATGGTGTACAAATTGGCATGACAAAAGAAGATGCTATAAATATTATGGGGAATCCCGTTAGCATTAGCGCCAAAGGCGACACCGAATACCTTAATTACAAGTTATCCGAAACTGATGATGACGCTTTTCTTGGCTGGACATCTCCGTATTATATACGACTAATAAATGGCAAAGTTGAATCTTATGGGCGTACTGGTGATTTTGACAGCACCCATAAAAACACTATTCAAATTAAAAATGATAAAAATGTGGAAAGTCAAGGTAGTAGCGACTTATACACTGAGTTACGAAAATTAAAAGAGCTTCGAGATGAAGGTGTACTTACCGAAGATGAATATCAAATACAAAAGAAACGGGTTCTTAGCAAGTAATGCATAACAAGGCCAAGCTCAATCGGAATTTAAACATACCTGTCTTAGTTAATGCCCCCTAGAGGAAAGATTGTGAATGTAAAAGAATTCTCGAAATTAACAGGGCTGTCGGCTCATACTTTACGATATTACGAAAAGATCGGCTTGTTAAAAAACATTAACCGTAATCAAAGTGGTCACAGGGTTTACTCTCCCAAAGACACCGATTGGATCAATTTTGTTATTCGTCTAAAAGACACTGGAATGCCTCTTCAAGAAATACTGAGTTATGCATCAATGCGGAGCAATGGAAGTGAAACTCTAGTTTGCCGACAACAGCTACTTGAAAATCATCGCCTGAATTTGAAATCTCATATTCAGAAACAACAAGAGCACCTTGAAGCTTTGGAGCATAAAATTCAGTTATATAAATCAGGAAAAGTGTCTTGACTTAGAGTTAACTCTAAGATGTATCTTCATCTCCTAAATTCAATCTTAGGAGAATATTTATGGAAAACACACGACTTAAAATTGGCTTAGAGCACTTAACTCAGATAGACGGAGAAGCGGGACAGAAGGTTATTGATAGCTTGGAGGATATTTGTCCTGATCTAGCTCGTTTTACAATAGAGTATCCATTTGGTGATATCTATTCACGTAATGGCTTAGACCTTAAATCGAGAGAAATCGCTACGGTAGCAGCACTAACCGCGCTTGGTAACTGTCAGCCTCAGCTCAAAGTCCACCTTAAAGCAGCCCTTAATGTCGGCTGCTCTGAAGAAGAGGTCAAAGAAATAATCCTACAAATGTCTGTTTATGCAGGCTTTCCAGCAGCACTTAATGGCATGTTTGCATTTAAAGAAGTCCTCAACGAACACGGAGCATAACAAGCACATCAGGTCGCTCGCAAGCTCAATGGGACACAAAAACTACGTGGCGGTTTACGCTTGGCGCTTCGCCCCAGTTTAACTAAATCGCCGCTATGTTTTGGGGCTCCTTATTCGAGGATTTAAACATGCCTGTCCTGACCAATCTACCCCCACCAACAACAGCCCCAACGCCCGCCAACACTGGGATTTAAACATGCCTGTCCTAGTTAATGGTCCCAATAAATACCGCTCCGCAAAAAACATAAGCTCTCACGAATAACGCCAGAGCGATTCTTCGCGCCTGCGCGGGGAGCGGAGGTGTTGTTCATGAGAGCGACCGTTAACCATGCCTGTCCTGACCAATCTCTAACCAATCTGCACCCATCAACAACAGCCCCAACGCCCGCCAACACTGGGATTTAAACATGCCTGTCCTAGTTAATGACCCTGATAAATACTCGCTAAAGCGATCCTTTTCCCTGCGCGGGAGCGGAGGTGCCGTTCATGAGAGTGGTAAGTCTTTTGTCATTTAACGAAACCACCTTGACGTGAACCGTTAACCTCCATTATATTAACTAAACGGTATAGTTAAATAATTAAATGGAGAACACCATGAAAAGCGAGAACGGTTTCTACGGGCAGTACGGCGGAAGCTACATTCCTGAGATCCTTTATTCGAGTCAGCAGCAAATATTGCACGCTTTCGAAGACGCTAAAAACGACCCTGCTTTTCTTGCTGAGCTGCACAAACAATGGCAGCAGTTTTCCGGCCGCCCTACGCCACTCACTTTTTGTGCGAATCTAACAGAGCACTTCGGTGGCGCACAGATTTACCTTAAACGCGAAGACCTAAACCACAGCGGCGCCCACAAGATGAACAATGTGATTGGCCAAGGTTTATTGGTCAAACGCATGGGCAAAAAACGCGTAATCGCTGAAACAGGCGCAGGCCAACACGGTATTGCTACCGCGCTTGTGGCTGCGCGTTTAGGCCTTGAATGCACTATTTACATGGGCGCCAAAGACATAGAACGCCAATACCCAAATGTGTTTTGGATGAAGCAATTAGGTGCCACTGTGGTGCCTGTTACCACCGGCGCTCAAACCTTACGAGACGCGTTAGATGAAGCGTTGCGTGACTGGTCCTCTAGCCACGAAGACAGCCATTACCTGATCGGAACCTCTTGTGGTTGTGCGCCCTTCCCAGAAATGGTGGCGTTTTTCCAATCGGTCATTGGTGACGAAGTGCGTGAGCAAAGCGTCGCGCAATTTGGGCAATTCCCCGACCGCCTCTATGCCTGCGTCGGCGGAGGCTCCAATGCTTGTGGGTTGTTTTTGCCTTTCCTTGATGAAAAAGACGTTGCCATGGTCGGCGTAGAAGCTGGCGGTAAAGGTCTGGCGCTAGGCGAGCACTCTATTCGCCTCTCTCACAACCTAGGCCAGCCGGGCATAGCGCAAGGTTTTGCGACCATGTTCCTACAAGACCAAGCGGGGCAATTACAAGAAACTCATTCGATCGCCGCGGGTTTAGATTACGTTGGTGTGTCGCCCATCATTGCCCACCTTGCTGAAACGGGTCGTATCCAAATGACCTATGCCATGGACGATGACGTCATTGCGGCCTGTACTTTGCTACTGAAAAAAGAAGGCATTATTCCTGCGCTGGAATCGTCTCATGCCTTAGCGGGTGCTTTTAAAGACGCGCCCAATTTACCTAAGACATCGCGCATCGTGATCAACCTTTCCGGTCGTGGCGATAAAGATATTTTTAATGTCGCAAAAGCCGTTCAGGACGAGGCGTTTCCGCAGTTTTTGAACGACTATCTGGCCACTTACCCTGTGACAACCGACAATAAGGAGCAAAACGCATGAGCCAGTTAGCCGCTTTTATTCACGAAAAAAAGAGTGCCCAACAAGCGGGTCAAAAAAAGCCGATTTTGTCGATGACTCATGTGGTTTATGGGTATCCGAGTGTGCAAGAAAGTCTCGACTGGATGGCTCGCTTGATGGAAGAAGGCGTGGATTTTATTGAAGTGCAATTTCCGTTTTCTGACCCAGTGGCCGATGGCCCAAGTATCGTCGCGGCTTGCCATAAAGCATTAGAACAAACGCTCGACGTAGACACCTGTTTAACGCAACTTGGCGAGCTGGCAAAAGGCTTTCCAGAGAGCCGTATTGTGCTGATGAGCTACCTCAACCCTATGTATCGCTTTGGGTTAGACAAGCTGGCGAAACGTGCGGCCGAAGAGAACATATTGGGGTTAATCTTACCGGATTTTCCGATTGAGCAATCAACCGACTACATTGCCGCCTGTAAAGCCAATAACATCGATCCCATTTGGTTAGTGACCCCTGTCACGCCGAGCGATCGTCTCGAAATGCTCGCCAGTAAAGCGTCTGGCTTTCTGTATTGTGTGGCGCGCTCAGGTGTAACCGGTCATTCGAGCCATGAAGGCACCAGCCACCTGACCCCGATGGACGAATATTTGGCACACATTAAAGCCCATGCTAACGCACCGATGGGCGTTGGTTTTGGCCTTCGTGAACGCAGTCAAATTGAAGACCTTATTGGCAAAGCCGATGTGGCGATTTTAGGCTCTGCCCTGTTAGACGCGTACAACCAAGGCGGACAAGACGCCGGTATTGCTCTGCTTCGTGATCTGTTTCCAACACACTAAGATGCGTCGCTGACCTTTCAACCAATAAAAAACCGTTTGTACTCAGCGTACAAACGGTTTTTTTAGTGTTGATAAAACAACAGGTTGTTATTGATAGGTTCTCTTCATTGGCAAGTGATAGCGCTTGATGGTGTCTGGCGCTTTACAGCTTGCTGCCATGGCGTTCTCACCCAACAGTATCCAATGGCGACCATGGGCTTTGCCTAGCTGTGTCGCTTTGCTGGTATCAAAACACGTCATGGAATTGTCTTGTATCGAGAGGATAAAGCGATTTGGTTTCTCACTCATCCATAACCAGGCATTTCTATCTTGTTCTTGCGGCGCGGTTAAATAACTGAAGTGCGTCAACGGAATATCACTAAACAGCAAAAACTGCTCTTTGAAGCGTGTTAAGCCAAGCTCACCCGCAGGGCCAATGTCTTGCTGGACTGTGTCCATAATGCCTTTTGCAGGCGTTCTGATCGGGTTTAATAAGGTGTAGCCCCAAGTACTATAAAGCACCCAAGTAATGGCAAAAGCCGCACCAAATGAGTACAAGTCCATCGACTTCCACTTCCAGACCAAAATACCTAACCAAATCAATCCAGTGACGAGAAACAACCAAGCAAATTTTGTGGTGTCATCGCCCAGCTCTTTGGCCACCACATGCGAGTGACTAAAGCACAACCCAGCCGCAACAAAAAACACTAAGCCAAACACTATGGTGCCAGCGACCAGCACGCGTCTAAACCAAGGTCGAATACCCACATTGGTAATGTGTGCGCCCATGAGCAAAGCCATCATGGGCAAGGCAGGCAAAATATAAAGACCGCGCTTACCAGGGCTAATACTAAAGAACAAAACCACCAACACAACCCAAGCCAACAGACTGATCATGATAGGAGACGCTTTCAAGTCGCGCCAAAAAGGCTTGCTAAACAAGAAGGCATACATAGGAAACCAGAACGCCGGAATCACACTCAGAATAAAGTAATACCAAGGGTTAATATGTCCCCAAGAGTTGGCATAACGTTCGCCTGTTTGCTTAAACAAGATGTTGTCTCGATAAGCGGTGAAGTCAGGGTTATTGCTTGTGTCGGCGATGTGTAACATTGGCAATAACCATGCTGCCAGCACCAACAACATCGCAATCGGGCCGAGCAACAAACGCCAGTTCACCTGCTCCTTACTAAAGCGGTGTTTACCAGTGAAGTGCAACGTCAGTATTGGGATCAGTAACAGCAATGGCAAAAAGCCCACGCCCTTGGTAATAATCCCTAAGCCCATAAACGCCCAACTGACCAAGTACCAAGCCAAGCTTGCTTTATAAAAGAAATGTCGCAATAAGCCATACATGGCCACCGTAATCCAGCAAGCGACCATGGCGTCGATCTGAGCGCTTTTTGCTTGGATAATAAACTGCGGTGCAATCAGTAAAAACAACACAGCGTTACGTGCGGTTTTGACATTCCAAAGTTTCGCAGCGATATCAAACACGCAGAAAACAGACAATAAGCTGGCCAAGGCATTGGGAATCAAAAAGGTGGCAGATAAATTGCCAGTCAGCCAGTAAAGCGCGGCGATAGACCACATGAAAACAGGCGGCTTATCTGGGTACAACTCCCCGCCTCGCATAGGGAAAAACCAATTGCCTGAGTTCACCATTTCTTTGGCGACTTCTACAAATCGAGGTTCGTCGGCTGGCCAAGGGTCACGTAACCCAATGCCTGCCAAAATAATCACAGCCGCGATCAATAACAATAGCCAAAGTGTTTTTGAGTAATCGTCATTGTCGAACATTTTCGGTACCGTCATGATGCCTTGCCTTCAACCTGTAAAGTAGAGAGTTTGTATTTGAGATGATCTCGGTAAATTAATGCTGTCAGGATAAAACTTAATAACGACAAGCCAATGCTGGTATAAATCATCGCGTGATCCGCTCCGTTTATGCCATGACCCACCAAAGCAAAAATCAGCGTTTGTGGTAAATAACCAATGACACTGGCGGTTATAAACGCCCACAACGGCACGCCAACACTGCCTGACAATATATTGGTGACTAGATTGCTGCCAACAGGAAGCAAGCGCAGCATGAGTATCTTCATGAATGGCGCTCGGCTGGCAAACTGGTTAAATTTATTCATTCGTAACGGAAAAAAGCGCGCCAAGGTATGGGTTAGCAAGACTCTTGCGACCATGTAGTTTGCCAACGCAGCCACCAAGCAAACCAGCAAGGTCACTATCGTGCCAACAATGGGCCCATATACATAGCCAAACACGAAGGCGACCACTTGTTTTGGCCCTCCTGCGGCGACCAAAGCAAACGACGCCAAAACAATCAACGAATAGCCAACATAACCCTTGTCTGTCAAATAGCCAGACAACCAGTTTTTGTCAGATATATGCGCCAGAATAGGATTCAGTACGCCGGAAAAGAGCAAACCTGCAAATACACAGACTAAAGCCAGTTTGACCCACTTCATTCATTAGTCCTGATTAGAATACACATTCGCAACGGTTGGGTGTTTGGCTCGCTTCTTCAACCAGATCACACCAATGATATCGACAATACCGACCCAAGCACGATTCCATGCATTGTAATTCGACACACCCGCGTTACGGTCACGATGATTAACTTGGCAAACCACAATGTCGCCATCAATGCGTTTAATCAAAGCTGGTAAGAAGCGGTGCATGTGATCAAAATAAGGCAATGTCAAAAACGTTGCTTTAGGGAACAATTTAAGACCGCAACCAGAGTCTGGCACACCATCGTCTAACAAGCTTTGGCGGATCTTATTCGCGACACGAGACTGAAAACGCACCCAAGCGGTATCTAGGCGTTTTTTACGGTAGCCTGCCACACAAAAATGCTGACTGGTGAGCTTTTCGGCTTCGCTAATCAGCTTTGGGTAATCAATAGGGTCATTCTGACCGTCGGCGTCAGAGGTGATGATCCACTCGCCTTTGGCATGGCGCACACCGGAAGACAAGGCCGTACTTTGCCCACAGCTCTTAGCGTGGTAGACAACTTGTAACTGGCAACCAATTTCATTGGCCGTATTAATAGCCACTTGCGCCGTATTATCGTCGCTACCGTCGTCGGTTAACACGACTTCGAAAGCGTACTCCGGCGATAAACTCGCATGAATCTCTCTAATCAATACCCCAATGTTGCCCTGTTCATTTTTCGCAGGCAGAACAACAGATAAAAAAGGTACCATATACACTCCAATTACTTTAATTGATTGCCACAATTAGGCCTAGAATTCTAACGGGCAATGATTCCACATATAACGCGAAAAAAATGTCGAATAATAGAAAAAATATTGCACACATATAGCCTAGAATTGTGACTTCTTAGTGACAATGTTGAATTTTTATTGCGAAACACACTTATTTGCTTAACGACTCGCTGATTTGACGGTATTTTCACTGACTAATCGACGCTTCACCGTTTCACTGACCCCAACTTTCCTTGTATGATGCTGGCAATTTAATACTGTATCCATGAAAAGGAAGTTCCTGTGAAAAAAATACTCGGAGTATCTGCACTCACTCTTGTTGCAGCGTGCCTTATTGCGCCCAAATTCATTGCCAACGAATACCAAACCAAACTCACTGACTTTATCGACAACATCAACAGTGAAGCAGGCTACAGTGCAAAAATTGAGTCAACTGAGTCAAGCTGGTTTGGATCAACAAGCAAAGTCTTGGTGAACATTGATACAACGACGATAGCCCCGACTCTTCAAGGTAAAAAATTGAGCGCTGAATTCGAACTAGACACCCAGTTCGGCCCTCTTCTGTTTGCCCCACAAGGTGTGATTGGCTTATTCAGCACTGACGTTAAATTAAAAGGCGATGAACAACGCCATTATCTAAACTGGGGCGCCGACACGCCGCTTTATACGTTATCGCTGATCAGCAACTTATTTGGTGATTTACAGTTTGCAGATTACATCCCAGCCTTTAGCAACAAGGCGCAAACACTGTCGGTTAGTGAATATAGCGGCCATGGCAAACTCGCCAACGACAAGCTCATTTATAACGGCGGTTTTAAAGCCGCAACAGCCAGCGAACAAACCACCACTACCTTGCAAAACGTCACCTTGAACCTAGATCTTGATGCCGATTGGGCAACCATTCGTAGCGAAGGCTTCTACAATGGCAACATGGGTCTTAACATAGAGCAAATCACCACAGTACCACAGGGTGAATTTGACAAGCTTGCGGTTACCTTAAAAACCAAACTCGATGACAGCACCCAGCTAGGCAGCATGCAAATTGGCTACGCGATTAAGAAAATAGACGTCGATGGGTTTCAAGCCAACGATCTTAACCTTGTTACCGAGCTAAACAATTTAGACAACCAAGTGTTTCTGGATTACGGTCAGCTCATCAAAGAATCGGTTAGCTTAACACCCAATCAGCAATTTGCCTTTTTGCAACAGCATTTGGACACCCTACTGGCAGGCAAACCTGAATTTAATATTGTTGAATTCAGCGGCGAAACAAAGGACGGCAAATTTACAGCAAACCTAGCCAGCCACTTAGCAGACATTAAAAACCCTTCTATCGCGGAAATGAACGACCCAAGATTCTGGCTGTATAACGCGATTGTTAATGCCAATGTGAAGATGGACCAAACCTTGTTACACAGTGCGGTTCAACACTATGTTGCGAAAAAAATGTACGCTCCTCTGAATGCGCCAGAAGTGAAAC
Source organism: Marinomonas sp. KMM3893 (assembly GCF_004352855.1). Taxonomy (GTDB): domain Bacteria; phylum Pseudomonadota; class Gammaproteobacteria; order Pseudomonadales; family Marinomonadaceae; genus Marinomonas; species Marinomonas arenicola. The sequence continues at coordinate 153,005 of NZ_SJSC01000001.1, forward strand.
AGCAATCAGACATCTTGATCGATAGCCTTGTTCAGCAGGGTATTATCAAGCTAGAAAACAATAACTATTCAACGCAGTTTCATGCAGAAAAAGGCCAAGGTAAAATCTACGATCTTGCCTTTCCTCTTATGTAGAATCATTGGCGTTTCGCCTTCCCTGCGTTTATTAGAAACACAGACGTCGCGTTGAAAACAAAAATACCGCTCAATTTGAGCGGTATTTTTATTCATCTTGTTCTTAGTGTTTTGCGGTCTATGTTAAATAGCCCCTTGCCAGCATGGCATTTAATCCGCCGGCACTAACGTTTGAATATCATCAATTCTATTGCCACTAACATCAGCACATAAAATAGCTCTAGCATCCCCCAAATAAGATTAGGGTATTCAAGCGCCAGCGTCATCGACCCAAGCGGGCTTAAAATATTCAGCATCCACAAAGTCACAGACACTGTCACGACAATGGCACCGCCTATTTTTGTTTTTAGACGAATCATAGCCCCAATGCCCAGTAAGGTGAGTACCCACCAAATACCTGCGCTAAAGGCGATCATGCCAGTGACACCAAACAAGCCTCTGATGATAGAGGTCACCAACAAAGGCGGATGGCTGAACAGGTAAATCCCAATATCGACGACCAAACAAAACAGCAACACATACATAAGCAAGCAACCTTAGTGGGTCTCTTTAGTGTGCTTTCTACCGTCACTCGTGCTTTTCAAAAGGCATAACGAGTCAGATTATTTTTTGCTTTCTGAACGCTTTTCTTGCTCTTCTCGTGCTTTGGCTAACAATAGAAAACGCTTGTGTATTTTACGCGTCGTAAACCAGACACCGCCAACAACAAGCGGCACAGATAAGCCAATAACAAGGCTTTTATCAAAATGCACGCCCTTGTCATAGACAGCTTCGATGATAAATTTAAGCAAACCAACCGAATAATAACTGATCGCGGCAACCGACAAACCTTCAACCGTATGCTGCATCGCCAATTGGATTTTAGAACGCCTATCCATAGACGCAAGAAGGTGTTGGTTCTGTGACTGTATCGACATTTCAACTCGCGTTCGCATCATGTCCGAAACACGGTCAATACGACGTGACAAGTTTTCCAAATGGTCCCCTGTGGCTTTACAAGTTCGCACCGCTGGCGTCAGGCGTCTTGTCATAAATTCAGTGATGGTCAAATGCCCCGACACTTCGTCTTCTTTGAGTTCCGTTAACCGTTTAAGCACCAAATCATGGTAAGCATTGGTGGCGCTAAAGCGGAAGGTTGTTTGCGCTCTGGCAGCTTCGACCCACGCGGCCATATCAATCAACTCAGCCAACAGGGCTTGCTCATCCAGCTGCTCAGTAGAATCCGCCAAACGCGCGGTAGTGGTGGCGAGTTGTTCGTCCATTTTCGCCAATTGCGAGTTGTATTTACGGGCGATCGGCAAGCCTAATAGCGCCATTAAGCGATAGGTTTCAATCTCCACCACACGCTGCACCATACGACCCAGCTGGCTATCACTCATGTTCTTGTTGTATATCAAAAAACGACCACAGCCATCGCTGTGTAACTGAAACGTTGTCCAGACTTGCGCGTCACCATTTTGTGGACGACTTCCCACTAAACGCATGCTTTCAAAGCCACTTTTTACCGACAGCAAATCAGGCTCTGGCTGTGTGCGAGCATCTTCAATGGCAATGTGAAAGGCGGCAATAATCGTCCCAGGTAACGCCGCCAACCAACCTTGAGGTAAAGCCGACAAAGCATTGCTATCAAAAGGGCTCACTTGCTCATTCGTCTTGGTGTTAATAAACATATAAGAGGTGAACTCTAAGTGCTTTTCACGACGCACACGCAATGAGCCAAAATCCACTTCATAACAGACGCCCTCTTGGCTCGGCGGTTGTTGTTGGAAATTTTCATAGAGACAACAAAAATGTTCAAACTCTTTTTGTTTATGGTCAGGGCTAAGCATAACCGCCAAATAACTGATGCGGGCGGGGCTAGACAGTACCTGAAAAGGCCGAGAGTGTAATTCGGCGTAAAGCTCTTCTCGCATAGGATGTATAGACAGCCCATAGGCGTTTGATTCTGTATTCACATTATCATCCAGACAGTGTATTTTCGGGGTAGGTAAATCATTCGATGAAAAGCAATAAATTGCAACCGCAGAAGCGCGATGAGGGAATGTTATTTGAATTTAAATGATTTTTTACGCTGTTAAATTTAAATCACTCAACTATTTGCTGGCGTTGTCTTAATTTCATCAACAGCCGATCGGCGAAATTCTAAAACACCAGCGTCTGTTTGATAAAAGGTTTACGGGGAATGTTTGACAATATGTCTTATACCTGCAAATGGCGGTATAAAAGATGAACCATATTAAGATAGACTTAGCGCTACTTTGAGTAGGATATAAATACGTTATGATGCGTCATTTTTCTAACCAGACAGAAAAACTCGTTAATACGGCATTCATCTGCTGGTTAGCTGTTGTGAGCAGTCAGGTTCACGCGATGGATTTAGTCACCTTTGGCAAAGCCTGCTTAAAACAAGAAAACTATTTAAATCGACTCAAGCAAAAAATCGATGAAGCGGACTTCGCTCGCGACACCTCAAGAGGTCTGAATAATGGCGCCAAAGCCAACCTCAGAGCTTACAACAGACAACTCGGTGAACTGGAATCTGAGCTGGTCGAATGTCAGAAGATCAACCCAAACAGTGCTTATTGTCATGAGGTGCGCATTCACTACAACAGATTAACAGAGCTGGCTGACCGAGCCGAAGATCGTCTCGAGAGTAATCTCGAAAAAAGAGACGACCACTCGCCACAAAATCTGTTTTTCCGCCAACAACGTTATGACAACGTGTACGATCAATTCGTTGCCATGTGTCGCGACTCTGATGCCCATTATCAGTTACTTCAAGACCCTAATGCCTATCAACAAGTATGCGCGACCTCTCGCAATAAAGCGTCTATAACCTGCTCATTGTTCTAATGATCTCTTAACGCGGTTCGTTCCACCACTACGCGCCATAATATAAGTGTCATCTTTTTCTTGCATGCTAAGGCAGGTAACAGCAGGAGAACATGACCTTGATGACCTCAGATCGCACTCGATTTCGTTTCTACAAACCCAAACTTACTCGCAATCCAAGACAGGTCACCGTTAGCTTAAACACAGCCCAGTCGCCACATACGATCGACCCCAACTACTTGTCGTTTTCCATTGATATTTCCGTACTAGCCGGTGGTTTATGGTGGGACGGCAGTCAAAAAAGCAGCAAAGGCCTAGGCACTCAAAAAGCCACGCCATTGGATTTACAGCAAAGCAAATTCAATAAATTGGTGAAAAACTTAGGCCCAGCCTATTTGCGTATTGGCGGCTCTGAAGCAGACAAACTTCATTATTTTAACGCGCCACCTGAGCAGCCCGATGCCCTAGTACTAAGCCACGCCATGTGGGACGCGCTGCACCTTTTTTGCCAACGCCATCAATTAGCGCTGATGTTTACGTTTAAGTACGGGCTTTTTCGTCAGTCATTACACGGTCATTGGCAGCCGGATGAAATACAAACATTGCTCAAATACAGTCACGACCACCAGCAAAAAATTGCGGTTTGTGAACTCGGTAATGAACTCAATGCCTATTGGGCGTTTCATGGCCTTAGCTCGCAACCGTTGGCGAAAAACTTAGCCAAGGATTATGACCGCTTTATTCGCACCATAAGAACCCACAGCCCAGACAGCAAAATAGCCGGCCCTGGCAGTGCTTTCTGGCCAAGAATCGGCGAAACAATCCGCCCCATTAGTAATCTGACAGCCACTTTTTTGGCGTCGATCAAAGAGCCATTAGACATTGTCGATTGGCATTATTACCCCTTTCAAAGCAGCCGCTCGCCGGTCAAAACTCGCCCAGCAACACTCAAGAACTTACTCTCTTATAAGTCGTTTTTGGATTATGAGAAGTACTTATCTCAGCTGACAAGATACCGCGATCGCTTTCAACCCCAAGCTCAAATTTGGACGGGGGAAACCGGCTCGGCTCAATGCGGCGGCGAGCGTCATTTATCCGATCGCTTTGCGTCATCGTTTTGGTGGGCCGATCAGTTAGGGCGCGGTGCGCGCTTAGGGCAACAAGTGATGGTAAGACAAAGCTTGATCGGCGGCGATTATGCGTTAATCAATAAAGAAAGCATGAAACCCAATCCAGATTATTGGTTGAGCTGGCTATGGAAAAAACTCATGGGAGATACGGTGTTTGCCGTCAATAGCAATGACCCAGAGGTCTTGGTTTATTGCCACAGCGCCAAAAAAGCAGGCAAATGCACCTTACTGATTATTAATATGACGCCCTACCCTAAGCGTATTCAATGCCAAGGGTTCGGAGTCAAGAAGAAACGTTTTGAAATGACGGCGGATTCGCTGACGGCGAAGAAAATTCGCATCAATGGCAGTAAACCAAAATTTAACGCCGGGAAAGTGAAGCTCAAAGACTTTCCAACACTCTCGAAGTTAAATTTAGTCAGCCCGTATAGCATCAATTTTTGGTGTTTTTCGATATAAAGACACGCGTAAATTAAAAACACACACCTTTCATATGAGGCAGTAGATTTTTCAGCCCTTTCAAATAGAAGGTCGCACTGACAGTGGGCGCGTCTTGCGAAGAGATCTGGACACGAAAAGCCCGCTTGGTTGCCAATGTTTGAATAAAGCGACCAGGGTTCGACACATAAACCGATTGCTGAGCCAATGATAAAGGCCATTGAGCTGGCTGTGGAAGTTCGTCATCAAAATGGTACGTAATATTGACTCGCCCTTCTTTGATGGTGATGCCATCCCAGTGAATCTCTAATTCTGTTCTTGCATCATCACAACGCACCGTCAGTGCCACTGGATTATCAAGATAATGTATTTTAGAAGAAGAAAGTAACGTCGCGATGAAAGTGGAACGCTTCTGCTTTTCTGTATTCGGATGCAGGCTGTAAACCCATTGACCATTGTCTGCCTTCGGAGGTAGAAAATCGGATGTTAACGATTTAATCAAGCACGCGTTAAATGCCTGATTGCTCTTTTCCGACTCACAATTAGATGCCCCCCAAGCAGCACCTGTTATAAAACACAGCGAGATGATGACACAACGAAAATTCATACTTACCCTATCGCCCAAACTTAGCGCATAGCATACAAAAAATAGAGAGAAATTAAACGTAGTAAATAAGAACTAGATGCATCTTTACGCTCATCAATGCATTAGATTGCCTTTAGTGAGTAAAAAGCGCCTCTATTTTGTACTAAATCCAAATGATGCGGCTCAACAACGGATCTTTTTTAGGCAAAACAGGACGTTAAAAAAACAGCGAGGCACTGTTTTGTCGATAATAACACCCCATGACATTACCTTAGTTGGCTGTCCTTACTGCCACTGCGATTGTATAACGCTGCCCCTTTGTCGCTTTTTTCGAGCTCGCTCTGACAATGTATGCATAAGTGCACACCAGGAATGGCTTGCCGACGACGCTCAGGAATAGGCGCGTCGCACTCTTCACAATGGGTAAGGCTCTCGCCCTTTGGAAGTCGACGTTTGGCCTGCTCAACGGCCGAATCGACCGTCGCATCAATTTGTTCTTGTACGGCGCCATCTTGCGCCCATCCACTGGCCATCATCCCCTCCAAGCTCTCGTGCACTGCTTACCAAGTACGCTGCATCCCACTCTCATCAAACACCCATTTAAAGCAGAATTCAATGGTGATGTCTCTAATAAGCATTCTGGTTAGCAAACGGCTTAGATGGGCATGATAACCTTCTTCGATGCTAGCCTAACGGCCCACCAATAATGGTTTCTTTTAATCCTGCCATGATATTATCGCCTTGCTCTTGTTTTAGCTCGTCGTACCACGCCTGCGTCACTTTCATGTTTTTCCCATGGGTTACATCGCAACGTTTACGCGCTTTCAGTACTAAATCTTTTGCTCGCTCATGGCGTTTCGATTGATAAGCTTGTAAGGCAGATTCTATGTCTTGCGTGTCCGCAAACGACATTCCAAGCACAACCGCGTCTTCCATCGCAGAACAGCCGCCCTGACCAATATCTGGCGTGGTGGAATGGGCTGAATCGCCCAATAAAGCCACTCGTCCTTTTACAAAGGTATCAAATGGCTCTACATCATGAATTTCAATTCGATTGGTTGTCTCTGGGTCCAGAGCGTCGATAAGCCTTTGTACAGGGTCTGCCCAGCCGGCAAAATACCCTTTCAAATCGTCTTTTAGGGTCGCTCTGTTTTCCTCTAAGCCGACAGGCAATGGCACATCAAAAAAGAAATAAAAGCGCTGCTCTGAAATCGGCATCACAGACACCCGCTTACCTTCGCCGACAAAGGTTGTCCATTGATCAAGTGGGGCAATTAATGCATCGGCCGCCACCAAGCCATTCCAATTCACATAGCCTGCATAACGACGCTCAAGTTCCATACCAAGCACATAGCCGCGCACTACGGAACGCGCGCCGTCGGCCGCGATCATAAAATCCCCATGAGCCACAGTGCCGTCGGTAAAATAGGCACTCACCCCTTGTTCCGTCTCTTCGACTCGTTCGATGCGCTTATCAAATTGGACGTTGTCTCGCCCCCAACTGTCTACCATCATCGACTGCAACCCAGCTCGCGACACAGGACAAGGTCGCTCACCCACCTCATCAATTAAAGGTTTGAGGCTAAATTGCGTCATCACCTGACCTGTCTTACCGTCTTGATACGCCATATTTCGCATCGGGCCACCGAGCTCATCCATGATGTGTCCCATACCAAGATGGTTCATGCATTTCACCCCATTAGACCAAACAGAAATAGCGGCCCCTACTGGCTTAATTTCTTTCACGGCTTCAAAGACATCACACTCAATACCTTGCTGTCTTAAAGCGGCTGCGGCTGCCATACCACCAATCCCCGCCCCTATAATCAATGCTTTCATGGTTCGATATCCTCTTTGTTACACGGTAAGTTGGTGTAGCACGATTCATTCCATGAACCGCAAGAAAGACACAAAAATTTCATATGCACACAAAAGAAACATATGTTTCTCTGCCTTTTTCAAGATACCTGAAAACACGCAAAGATATAAGAGGCAATGATTCGCCTTTTGGTGACACAAATTCACTCAATTTAAGCGCGTCTAGTCACTCGCTTGTGACACACAAGAAAGCCCATGCCGTTTTCTGAGCACAGGGAACTAGCAATGCAGGAACAGAGTAAACGCGCCTGAGTCGGCGCAATAGAAATGACCCAAATTAGGGTTAAAGAGAATGAGATACCTGAGATACGCTCTCTTTTGGTGCGTGCTTACCTGAGCCGCTTTTTAACACGTAATACATATAGCTGACGACAACAAGGTTAATGACTAACACACCAATTGTGATCGCATTTTGGTCGTTAACCACTTCGTAAATTTCAAACGGCAAATACACAGCCCCGCTCAAGAAAGCAAACCATTCTGTCCAGCGCATCTGATGCCACAAACCATAAGATTCGATAAAACGAATCAAGGCATAGCCTAGTGCGATGGTCGTCACCATGGTCAATCCAGAGTTGGTGATTTTATCAATGCTGTGCAATGACATCTCAACATAATGATTGCTCGCAGCAAGGTGCAGGTAAGCAAATACATTTAACGCTTCTTGATGAAGGTCCACCCCTGCCAATGCGTGCACACCGACCGCGACCAATAAAGCCAACACCCCTTTACAGGCTTCCAATACAGCAATGACACCCAAACCAGAAACATTCATAACAGACTCATTTTTAGACAGGATCAACCCACGAAGTACGCAATTTTGCCTGCACACCCACATAGACACACTCGTAGACAAACCATTCAGTTTAACGAGTCAATGGTATTATTGGCATAAAGGATGACAGAGGAAGGGGCTATAAAGTCAATAAAGAGGAAGTAAAAAGAAAACCCCGCTTTCAGGTCTAAAAGCGGGGTTTTGAGGAGTTACGTATGTTGGTTACGCTAGATCGAAACGATCCAACTCCATCACCTTCGTCCAAGCTGCAATGAACTCATTGACGAAACGATCCTGTGCATCTGAACTTGCGTACACTTCTGCAAGGGCTCTTAGTTGCGAGTTTGAGCCAAATACTAAGTCGACGCGTGTTGCCGTTGCCTTAATCTTGCCGGTTCTACGATCACGACCGTCAAACACTTCTTGGTCATCTGATTGAGCAAACCATTTGGTGTCCATATCCAATAATTTCACAAAGAAGTCATTGGTTAACACACCAGGGCGATCGGTAAAGACACCGTGTTTTGACTGCTCAAAATTGGCATCCAAGGCACGCATACCACCAAGCAACACCGTCATTTCTGGTGCGGAAAGGGTCAATAATTGCGCTTTATCAACCAACATTTCTTCTGCTGATACCGTGTACTGGCCTTTTTTGTAGTTACGGAAACCGTCTGCTTCTGGCTCAAGCACATCAAAAGATTCAACATCGGTTTGCTCTTGAGAAGCATCAGCACGACCTGGAGTGAAAGGCACGATCACCTCTTTGCCTGCGTCTTTTGCCGCTTTCTCAACCGCGGCACTGCCCGCTAACACAATCAAATCGGCCAAGGAAATTTGCTTACCGTCAGCCTGCTCCGCATTAAACTCAGCGCGGATGGTTTCTAGTACGCTTAATACACTAGCCAGTTGCTTAGGCTCATTTACTGCCCAATCTTTTTGTGGTGCTAAGCGAATTCGAGCGCCATTTGCCCCACCGCGCATATCAGAACCACGGTAAGTAGAAGCCGATGCCCATGCGGTAGACACAAGTTGAGAAACCGTTAGACCGGACGCTAATACCGTCGCTTTCAAGTCCGCCACATCTTGCTCATTCACCAATTCATGCGTAACAGCCGGAATCGGGTCTTGCCAAATCAACTCTTCAGAAGGCACTTCTTCGCCCAAGTAACGAGACACAGGCCCCATGTCGCGGTGGGTTAATTTGAACCAAGCGCGAGCAAAAGCATCCGCTAATTGATCTGGGTTCTCGTAAAAACGTCTCGATATCGGCCCGTAGATCGGATCTAAACGCAACGCCATGTCAGACGTAAACATCATTGGTGCGTGACGTTTTGTTGCATCGTGAGCGTCTGGCACGCTGTTTGAGCCAGCGGTCCCTTTTGGCGACCATTGCCAAGCGCCTGCAGGGCTTTTGGTCAGTTCCCACTCGTAGTCAAACAAGTTTTCAAAGAAGCCGTTGTCCCATTTGATTGGGTTTTTCGTCCATGCGCCTTCAAGACCACTACTAATGGTATCGGCGCCGTTGCCTGTGCCTTGGCTATTTGCCCAACCTAGACCTTGCTGAGTAATGTCAGCGGCTTCTGGGTCTGGTCCAACTTGCGCGGCATCGCCAGCACCGTGCGCTTTACCAAAGGTGTGACCACCAGCAATCAAAGCAACGGTTTCTTCGTCGTTCATCGCCATACGGCCAAAGGTGTCACGAATATCCAACGCTGACGCTAATGGGTCAGGTTTGCCATCTGGGCCTTCAGGGTTAACGTAGATCAAGCCCATTTGCACTGCGGCAAGCGGATTTTCTAGTTCACGTTCGCCAGAGTAACGGCTGTCTTTACCGCCGCTTTCTTCTAGCCACTCTGTTTCTGCGCCCCAGTAAATGTCTTCTTCTGGCTGCCATACATCAACACGACCACCGGCAAAGCCCAATGTTTTAAAGCCCATCGATTCTAGAGCAACGTTACCAGCTAGGATCAGCAAATCGGCCCACGAAATTTTGCTGCCGTATTTTTGCTTAATTGGCCAAAGCAAACGACGCGATTTATCGATGTTAACGTTGTCAGGCCAGCTGTTTAAAGGAGCAAAACGCTGTGAACCAGACGTTGCGCCGCCACGGCCATCGGCTGTTCGGTAAGTACCCGCACTGTGCCATGCCATACGGATAAATTGAGGACCATAATGGCCGTAATCGGCTGGCCACCAATCTTGAGAATCTGTCATTAGATCGGTTAAATCTTTTTTAAGGGCCGCCAAATCAAGACTATTGAATGCTTTTGGGTAATCAAAATCATCACCCATTGGATTGGATTTCGCTGAATGCTGGTGAAGAATGTTGATATTTAATTGATTAGGCCACCAATCTTTATTGGATGTACCACGGCCCGCTGATTGATTAGAAACCGGTGCTGTGTGACCAAATGGACACTTACCTTCGTTAGACATACTGCTCTCCTGCTTTGCTTTCTTTAATATTCTTTCGTGTGATCGTGTTTAATCATCACGTTTGGCATCTCTTACCCATAGTTATATCCCTATTTGTTTTTCACATCTAATAAATTAAAACTAATAGAGCGATAGCCATCTAATCTACGCCTTTTCTAAACTGCTCTTCCAGCATAGCCAATCACTCTATCAGTGCCTATCACAAATTGGAAAAGGCGAGGTTCAGTCCAAAAAAAAGCCCCGCAAAAGCGAGGCTAAAAAAAGAGAATCCTAGAGCGCGGGGGCACTCTGCAAAAAAGCTAGATACGTTCAAACACTGTGGCAATACCCTGACCCATGCCAATACACATGGTCGCAAGCCCGAGCGTGGCATCTTTGTCACGCATGACGTTCAGCAAGGTAGTGGAAATACGCGTTCCTGAACAACCTAGAGGATGACCAAGGGCAATCGCACCACCATTCAAATTCACTTTCTGATCAACCAGATCAATCAGTTTCAAGTCTTTCAGAACAGGAATAGATTGCGCGGCAAAGGCTTCGTTCAACTCAACAATATCAATATCGTCAATCGTCAAACCTGCACGTTTAAGCGCTTTCTTAGTCGCCGGCACAGGCCCATAACCCATGATCGCTGGATCACAACCCGCTACCGCCATACTACGCACTCGGGCAATCGGTGTTAGCCCAAGCTCTTCGGCTTTCTTCGCTGACATCATCAGCATGGCTGACGCGCCATCGGATAACGCCGAAGACGTACCCGCCGTTACTGTGCCAACTTTAGGCATAAACACAGGTTTCAAGCCGGCCAGCGATTCCATGGAGGTTTCTGGGCGAATCACTTCGTCCACTTCCACTAGGATTTTATTGCCCAGTGCATCGTGCCCTTCAATGGCCACCAGCTCATTGTCAAAGCGACCTTGTAAGGTGGCTTCGTGTGCTAAGCGATGAGAGCGCACGGCGAACGCGTCTTGTGCTTCTCGGCTTACACCGTGCATTTTGCCCAGCATTTCTGCCGTTACACCCATCATCATGGAGGCTTTCGCCATGTGTTTTGACAACGCAGGGTTCACATCGACCCCGTGCATCATGTTCACATGCCCCATGTGCTCAACGCCGCCCACAACGAACACATCACCTTGACCTGTCATAATGGCTTGGGACGCGGTGTGAATCGCCGACATCGACGAACCACATAAACGGTTTACCGTTTGCGCGGCCGTTGTGATCGGCAATCCGGCCAATAACGATACCGCACGCGCCATGTTAAAACCTTGTTCTAGGGTTTGGTTAACGCACCCCCAAATTAGATCTTCTACGTCTTTAGGGTCTACATCTGGGTTTCGCTTAAACAAGGCTTTGACCAATTCGGCAGATAAGTTTTCTGCGCGCACATTGCGAAACACACCATTTTTCGTTTTACCCATTGGTGAACGAACTGCGTCGATAATTACGACATCATTTGGATTCAATTTCATCGATATTCTCCTCTATCCTATTCTGACCTAGGGTAATTAATTGCCGTAATAAGTTTCGTTGTTGGTTGCCATTTCACGCATTCTCGCGGTGGGCTCGTACAACTTACCTAAGTGGCTGTATTTGTCTGCAAGCTCACAAAATGCCTGCAGTCCCATTTGGTCTAGATAGTGCAAGGCACCACCAAGGTATGGAGGGAAACCAATACCGTAGATCAATCCCATGTCAGCTTCCGCCGCAGACGCCACTATGTTTTCTTCCAAGCAACGCGCCGTTTCAATACACAATGGAATCATCATTCGAGCGATAATATCCTCTTCTGATAGCTCTGTATGAGACGCTACCGTTGGCGCTAAAATCTCAATAATGTCGGCATCAAAGATTTTCTTCGGCTTGCCTTTACGGTCTGGCTCATAGGCATAAAAGCCTTTGCCATTTTTCTGTCCAAAACGCTCTAGTTTAAACAAGCAATCGACCGCATTAATGCCCTCGTGCTTCATTCGATCAGGGAAGCCTTCTGCCATCACTTGATCCGCATGAAACGCCGTATCAACCCCAACCACATCCAACAAATAAGCAGGCCCCATTGGCCAGCCAAAACGTTCCATGGTTTTATCCACGAGTTGGAAATCGGCGCCTTCTTTCATCATCAAAGAGAAGCCCGCGAAATAAGGGAACAACACACGGTTGACCAAGAAACCTGGGCAATCATTTACCACGATAGGCGTTTTGCCCATGGCTTGTGCGTAAGCAACGGTTTTGGCAATCGCTTCGTCACTGGATTTTTCACCGCGAATTACTTCAACCAGAGGCATACGGTGAACAGGGTTAAAGAAGTGCATACCACAGAAGTTTTCTGGGCGTTTTAGATCCTTCGCCAATTCGGTAATCGAAATGGTTGAGGTGTTAGAGGCCAGAATCGCATCGTCAGCAAGGTATTTTTCTGTTTCTGCTAATACCGATTTTTTGACATTGACGTTTTCTACGACGGCTTCAACAACAAGATCAACATGCGCAAATTCGCCATAACTCAACGCAGGCGTAATGCCATTCATTGCTTTAAGCGCTTTAGCGGCAGTCAAACGACCACGTTCAATTTGGCCATTAAAGAGTTTATTGGCTTCACTCAACCCAAGCTCTAACGCTTCTGGTCGAATGTCTTTCATAATGATAGGTGTGCCTTTAGACGCGGATTGATACGCGACACCGCCCCCCATGATACCCGCACCCAATACTGCGGCTTGCTTCACTGGCGTTGCGTTTTTCGCATACTTGCCAGCACTTTTCTTAATCGCTTGGTCGCTCAAGAACAAGTTAACCAAAGATTCTGCCACTGGGCCTTTGGCCAATTTAACAAAGCCTTTAATCTCTGTTTCAAGGGCTTTTTCCATCTCTTGGCTAATGCCTTTTTCGATGGTTTTGATGGCCGCCATTGGCGCTGGGTAATGTTTACCGGCTTTAGCACCAACCACACCACGAACCGATTCAAACACCATCATTTTTTCGATAGGAGAGAATTGCATTGGCGCGCGCAATTCGTCACGGCGACAACGGTAATTCAACTTACCATCCAGCACTTGCTGGATCAGGTGTCGTGCTGATTCTTGTACTTTATCTGCGGCAACAACCGCATCTACTGCGCCATCTTTTAAGGCATCAGCACTGCGTTTTTGCGCGCCGCCACAAATCCATTCACACGCATTATCCGCCCCGATCAAACGAGGAAGACGAACCGTGCCGCCCCAACCTGGGTAAATACCCAGCTGAGTTTCTGGCAAACCAATTTTAGCGGTCTCTGCCATGACTCGGTAATCACACGCCAAACACAACTCCATGCCACCACCCAATGCGATGCCATTAATCGCCGCTACGGTTGGGCAACATAGGTGTGATATGTCGTTAAAAATACTGTGCGCGTGACGCAGTTTGTCGGTTAACTCTTCGTCTTCTAGTTTGAACCAAGAAGTAAATTCGGTGATGTCTGCGCCCACCACAAAAACGTCTTTTGCGCTGGCAAAGATCACCCCTTGCAAATCATCAGTATGCTTAAGAATAGAAACGGCCTCAGCCAATTCATTCAAGGTGACACTGTTGAATTTATTGACCGATTCGCCCACCAAATCCAGTGTGACAGTTGCCACCCCAGCGTCGTCCATTGCGACTTTTACGGCTTGCCCTTCGAATATCATGCTGGTCTCCATTTGTTTTTATTGTGATTGCAGCGCGTTTTTAAAGAAACGTCACTGCAAACCAGTATTAAGAATCTGTTCCTTGGCCTTAAGCCAAGCTATTAAAGGCTGTTTTCAAGTTCAGGGATGGCATCGAACAAATCCGCTACCAAGCCATAGTCTGCCACTTGAAAAATTGGCGCCTCTTCGTCTTTATTGATGGCGACAATGACCTTAGAACCTTTCATGCCCGCCAAATGCTGAATCGCCCCAGAAATGCCTACGGCGATGTACAAATCCGGCGCAACCGTCTTACCCGTTTGCCCAACTTGCAAATCATTCGGTACGAACCCTGCGTCTACTGCGGCGCGTGACGCACCAATCGCAGCGCCCAGCTTGTCGGCTACGCCTTCAAGAATTTTGAAATTATCGCCATTGCCCATGCCACGGCCACCAGAAACAACAACGCTTGCTGATGTCAATTCAGGTCGATCGGACTCTGCCAATTGCTCACTCACAAAACGACTCTTATCAGCCGCAATAACCTGTGAAAGCACTTGGCGCTCTGCGTTTCCTCCTTCTGAGGCTACTGCATCAAAACCAGTAATGCGCACGGTCAATACTTTGATCGTATCGGTCGAGGTCACGGTAGCGATGGCATTGCCTGCGTAAATAGGACGTACAAAGGTATCTGCTGACACAACCTTGATCACATCAGACAATTGAGAAACATCCAACAATGCGGCAACACGAGGCATGGTGTTCTTACCCGTGGTGGTGGTTGGCGCTGCTATATGGCTGTAATCCCCAGCCATTTCGACTAGCAATTTTGATATATTCTCTGCTAGTTGATGCTCATAAGCCGCGTTGTCAGCGACCAATACTTTGGTCACGCCTGCTACTTTCGAGGCTTGCTCAACCACGGTTTGGCATTCAAAGCCTGCGATCAGCAGATGTACATCCGCATCAATTTGCGTCGCCGCCATCACAGTGTTTAACGTCGCTGGCTTTAAAGACTTGTTATCATGTTCCGCTAAGACTAAAACGCTCATGAGATCACCTTCGCTTCGTTTTTAAGTTTTTCGACCAATTCTGCTACTGAACCTACTTTGATACCTGCTGCACGCTCTGGTGGCGCGGTTACCGAAACCACACTCACATTGCACCCTACGGTCACGCCCAGATCACTGACTGTTTTCACATCCAATGGCTTTCTCTTCGCTTTCATAATATTTGGCAAAGACGCGAAACGTGGCTCGTTCAAACGTAGATCCGTGGTAATAACCGCAGGCAAAGTCACCGACAAAGTTTGTAAGCCACCGTCTGTTTCACGAGTCACTTGCGCTTCACCATTTTCAATAACCACTTCAGAGGCAAAGGTCGCTTGCGGATAATCCAACAAAGCGGCAACCATTTGACCCGTTTGGTTATTGTCTGAATCAATGGACTGCTTGCCCATGATAATAAGATCGGCGCTTTCTTCTTTCGCCACCGCCGCTAACAATTTAGCAACCGACAAAGAATCCAGCCCATCTTCTGCTTCTACTTGAATGGCGCGATCTGCGCCTAACGCCAGTGCGGTACGCAATGTTTCTTGGCATGCTTTAGAGCCTACCGTCACAACGACGATTTCATCCGCTACGCCTTTTTCTTTTAATCGAATCGCTTCTTCTACAGCGATTTCACAGAAAGGGTTCATGGACATTTTGACATTGGTTAAATCAACCGATGACTGATCGGCTTTGACGCGAACTTTAACGTTGTAGTCAATGACCCGTTTAACGGATACTAAAATTTTCATAAGTCCCTCACATTTATCATTAAGCTCTGTCATTTAAGTTCAACTGATTCTAATGACTTGTTTGATTCTGTTTACCTACATGGATGAACACACGCGGTACGTCACTTGATTGCTGATACCCTAATACTAGTTTGCGGGCGATTTTCATCAATAACAAAAAAGCCTCAGTTAACTAACAAAAAAAACCACCCAAAAGAAAAATGGTTAATTCTTGAACGTATCTGACACAATCTTTAAAGCGCATAGACAGAAAACCAAGCACAAACAAAAAAGCCTTATCCACTTGGATAAGGCTTACTCATTACAAAAGGCACCTAATAATTAGGTTTTACCCCGAGAAAGAAACGCCATAAAAGCCTGCCGAGCCTCTGCTGACGCTAGCCTATCTTTGAATATACGCCCTTCACGCATCAACGCCATTTGTATGTCATCTTGTGCGCGATACTTTAATAAGTCTTTGCTTAAGGTCACGGCCTCAACCGGTAATGCAGCAATTTTGTTGGCATAAGCCAACGCCATATCAAATGCCTCACCAGACTCACAAAGATGGTTTAACATGCCCATGTCTAAGGCTTCTTCACTGCCAAAGACTTCGCCCAAAATCAGTTTTTCAAACGCTTTTTGGTGCCCTATCAGCAATGGCAATAAATGACTCGATGCCGCTTCAGGCACCAGCCCTAGTTGCACAAAAGGAAACTGAAAACGGCTGTCTCTTGCGGCCAGCACCATGTCGCAATGCAGCAACATGGTGGCACCCACACCGACGGCTCGCCCTTCTACTCCAGCGATTAATGGTTTTTTATAAATGGTTAGCGTTTGTAAAAAAGCCATTACTGGGGACATTTTTTCTGGCGTCTGAGCTATTTGCACAAACTCATTGATGTCATTACCCGAAGAGAAATCCGCGCCTTCGCCATGAATCAAAGTCACTTTAATGGACGGGTCCGCTTCTGCTTTATGCAATGCATCGGATAGCGCCTGATACATATCGATGGTCACGGCGTTTTTTTTGTGAGGTCGATTAAGACACAATATTTGCACGCCTGATTCGACACTTTCTCTAACAAATTCGCTCACCGATTACTCCTTATCAGGCAGTTGAATAATTTGCTCTTCAACTAGCTTTTGCACCATAGGGCCATCTTCTGACCAACCATGGCAGGTATTGACTAACCCGATTAACGCCTTGGGCACGGCAGCTGGGTATTTTTTGGCTAATGGCTGCCACATGGTTTGAAACGCTGTGGTGGCCGCCACCGGCAACAGCTCCAAAACATGCGTGCAACCCACCTTGCCGGCAAAGGTTTTCTTTAACCAGCGATTCCAGCCAGGGCCAATGCGCGTGCCTTTTATTTGATCAAAGCTCGGCTCTGCGCCACCGCAAGAAGGAAAAGGGAACGCCGACATATCCACCTCTATCGCATGGATAAGAAACTGATCATCTAGGGTCAGCTTGACGCTAATATCATGAAATGGCGAGCCTTGTGGAACTCGGCTGCCATCAAACTCTCTATACACATCGTATGTTTTCAGGTCGATCATACGGGCTTCGATGTCCCACAGCCCGTCTTCTCGTAAATACCCTTCTGATATTATGTTACGTCGATGCATTCGCTCACGTTTAGGCTGCGACATAGTGCGCTCCTTCCGTTAAGCTTTTTCATCACGCAACGCTCGACGCAATACTTTCCCGACGTTCGTTTTCGGCAACTCCTGACGAATTTCAATGTATTTTGGCACTTTATAAGCCGCCAAATTTTCTTTGCAATACGCTCGTAGCTCCGGCATATCCAACGAGGTCAGGCCGCCTCTCAAGGTAATAAAGGCTTTCACTGCCTCACCTGTTTTATCATCTGGCACACCAATGGCGGCGGATTCTAGAATATCAGGATGACTCGATAAGCACTCTTCCACTTCCGTTGGGTAGACGTTAAAACCAGACACTATGATCATGTCTTTCGCGCGATCAACAATCTGCAAATAGCCATCAGGATGCTCTATCGCAATGTCGCCGGTCATCAAGAAACCGTCTGGCGTCATGACTTCTGCCGTGGCCTCTGGACGCAACCAGTAGCCTTTCATCACTTGTGGGCCTCGAACACACAACATGCCAGCCTCACCTTGCGCAACCACATTGCCATCTTCATCTTGTATCTTAATGTCGGTTTCATCGACCGGCAGCCCTATGGTGCCAATACGCTCTTGTCCGCATGGGTTAAACGACACAACAGGCGATGTCTCTGTTAAACCGTACCCCTCGACAACGGTGCAACCCGTAATCTCTTTCCAGTGATTTGCCGCCGAGTGCGTCAATGGCATACCGCCAGAACAGGTGATTTTCAGTCCAGAGAAATCCAACGCAGCAAACTCTGGCTTATTGCAGAGCCCAACAAACAAGGTGTTCAACCCCACAAAACCGGTAAACTTCCACTTTTTAAGCTCTTTAATAAAGCCTGGAATGTCTCTTGGATTCGGGATCAATACAGAATGGCCACCCGCTTCGATCATGGTCAAACCATGAATCAAAAAGGCGTAAATATGATACAGAGGCAGAGGCGCAATAAAGGTTTCTTGACCCTCTTCTAGCACATCTTGCAGCCTGAAACTCAGCTGATGCATGTTTGACAACAGGTTAGCATGCGTCAGCATCGCCCCTTTCGCGACGCCGGTTGTTCCCCCTGTGTACTGTAAGACGGCGATGTCGCCAGCGTGCGTTTCCACTGCTGTCACCGTTTTGCCCATGCCTTTTTCTAACGCCTGATTTAACGTGATGGCGTTTGGCAAGTGATACGCAGGCACCATTTTTTTCACGTACTTAACAACTGAGTTAATCAAGATACGCTTAGGCGCGCTGTGAAAATCAGCAATCTGCGTAATGATCAGATGTTTGATGGAGGTTTTATGAAGAATTTTTTCCACATGGCTGGCCATGTTGGCGAACACCACCAGCGCTTTCACCTCTGCATCATTAAACTGATGCTCAAGCTCTTTCGGAGAATAAAGTGGGTTGGTATTCACCACAATCATGCCCGCTTTCATGGCGCCAAATACCACCACTGGGTATTGCACGACATTCGGCAATTGCACGGCAATACGATCACCCGGTTTTAAGTCGGTATGATGTTGTAAATACGCGGCAAACTGGTCAGATTTTTGCGCTAAATCGGCGTAAGAAATCGTACAGCCAACACTCGTAAACGCAGGTTTATTGCCGAACTTTTGACAAGAAGCATTCAACACATCTAATAAAGACGTGTAATGGTGGGGGTTAAGAGACTCTGGGATATAGCTTCCAGGTTCTTTGTAGCTAGTAGAGACATTTTCGGTCTGCATTGATTACTCCAGTTATTTTTTTTGTTAGGAGAATTAAGCATCATCTAAAATACCCGAGCGCAGAATATGCTCTCGGGTTATCACTATTCGAAGCGCTAATTTAGACTACTACTGAGGGAATATTTGCGTCAGCTTAGTGGCCAACATTATGTCCCCATCAGCACGAATCTTGCCCTGCATAAAAGCAGCCATGCCGTCTAATTCACCTGTCATCACGCTTTTTAGCGTATCTAAATCCATTTCTAGCGTAACAGTAGGGTCATCATGATCCCCTTCCCCTAACGCGCATTCACCATCATCGATGGCTAAATAATAACTTGTGCCTTCTTCCATATTAAACTGAAAAACAGCGTCCATTCCGTCTGCTTGATCAGCATCAAAGCGGCTTACCATATCATCAAATACAGCTTTAACTTCACTCATTATGTCACCCTCTTAGTCTAGTCTGTTTTTATTCGTTTGTTGAGCGCTCACCTTAGATAAAATGAACGCGCTTTAGTCTTTAATTAGGTTTAGCTTAAGCGTTCAGGAAGAGAAAGTTCTCTTCATCCATGGACAACAAGTTATCCGCTCCAGACAACATGGCTTCGGCATGCGCTCGAGTACGTGGCAATAAACGCTCGTAGTAGAAGGTCGCGGTTTGCAGCTTCGCTGTATAGAAACCCACTTCATCCGAACCTTGGTCTAATTTGGTTTGCGCCGTAATCGCCATACGAGCCCAGAAATACGCCAATACGACATAACCAGAGAACATCAAATAATCCACCGATGCCGCCCCCACTTCGTCTTTATTACGCATCGCTTTCATGCCAATTTTCATGGTGAGATCGCCCCACTCACTATTGACCTTGTCTAGCGCGGAAATATACGATTTGAAGCGTTTGTCGCCTTTGTGCTCTTTGCAGAATTTGTGAATAATTTTAGTGAATCGGCGAAGTGTCGCCCCTTGGGTCATCAGCACTTTTCGACCCAATAAATCCAACGCTTGAATGCCTGTGGTGCCTTCATACAACATAGCAATGCGGCAATCACGAACGTTTTGCTCCATGCCCCACTCAGCAATATAGCCATGACCACCAAACACTTGGAGACCTTGGTTAGCAGACTCAAACCCAGTTTCTGTTAAAAAGGCTTTAGCAATAGGCGTCAACAGGGACATCAACTCATCCGCTTCGGCTTTTTCTTCTGCGTTGCCTCGCTTGGTTTTATCCACCAACAAAGAACAGTAATGGATCATTGCTCGACCGCCTTCCGCGAACGCTTTTTGCGTCAGCAGCATACGGCGAACATCAGGATGGACTATGATAGGGTCAGCGGCTTTCTCTGGGGCTTTCGGTCCAGACAAAGAGCGCATTTGCAGACGATCTTTCGCGTAAGCAACGGAGTTTTGTAATGCCCATTCAGAATGCGCAAGACCTTGCAGTGCAGTACCTAGGCGCGCCGTGTTCATAAAAGTAAACATGCAATTAAGGCCGCGATTAGGTTCGCCAATCAGAAAGCCTTTGGCGCCATCAAAGTTCATCACACAAGTGGCATTGCCATGAATGCCCATTTTATGTTCGATAGAACCACACGCAACCTGGTTACGATCACCGATATCGCCGGCTTCTGTGACATTGAATTTCGGGACAATAAATAATGAGATGCCTTTGGTGCCCGCTGGCGCATCTGGCAGTCGAGCCAACACGATATGAACAATGTTGCCTGCCATATCATGCTCACCCGCGGAGATGAAGATCTTCGTGCCTGACAATGCATAACTGCCGTCTGAATTTGGCTCAGCTTTGGTTTTAAGCATGCCCAAATCCGTACCACAATGCGGCTCAGTCAAACACATGGTGCCGGTCCATTCACCGGACACCAATTTGGTTAAATAGGTTTGCTTTTGCTCTTCTGTACCATGCTGCTCAATGGTATTCATAGCACCATGGCTCAAGCCTGGGTACATGCCCCAAGACCAGTTAGCCGTCGCGATCATTTCCGTGATCATCATGCCCAATGAATCGGGAAGACCTTGTCCACCCACCTCTTCAGGATGAGACAAAGAAGGCCAGCCGCCTTCGACATATTGCTGATAGGCTTCTTTAAAACCATCAGGCGTGGTAACAACGCCGTCGTTAAACTGACAACCTTGCTGGTCACCAATGCGATTAAGAGGGGACAAAACGCGCTCTGCAAATTTGGCGCCTTCTTCTAAAATCGCCGACACCATATCAGGCGTCGCTTCTTCGCCACCGGGTAAATTTGCATAATGAGCATTGATATCCAATAGCTCTTCAGTCACAAATTTAATATCACGTATGGGTGCTTTATATTCAGGCATAGCCTATAACCTCTTATTGTTTTTATCGTGCCTCGGTTCGGTAAACAAACCCAGTTCTATGGTAGAAAGGGTCGTCCATCGGCTCGATTCTCTCAATAACAAAAGACACCAAGATTAATGACAAAATTAATCAGTGGTGATTTTTTCTGTTATTAACAGCCATAAGAAAACAACATAAAGAAGACTATAAATAAGATGTTATCCGGTATTTAATGAATTTTAGACACAAATTCTAGGATTTTTTGCGACCAACTACTTTCATCAACACCAATCACCTCGCAGCGACTCGTTTGATACCAAGGTGACATTTTCATAGATAAAACACCCCTAGAGGCATTAACAAAAAGCGCCTGCTGTCGATCTAGGGCAAAAACCCCCTTAATACGATAGATCCCTGGGTCGCCCATTAATGCATCCAGACCATTGCGCAATTGGCTTTCATCAAAAATACGACCTTGTGGCCATTGCCATCCCATGACCTTCATTCCTTCTTGCTGCTTCACGTAATGGTCACTTGCTTTGCCTACCAGTGCTTGAGAGGGCCTGTCACCGTGGTCGTGGTCGTGGTCGTGGTCGTGGTCGTGGTCGTGGTCGTGGTCGTGGTCGTGGTCGTGGTCGTGGTCGTGGTCGTGGTCGTGGTCGTGGCTATCATGCGTTGCGTTGGTCGTATCGACAACCCCCTGCGCTACGATCAAACAAGGGTCTAGATCTGACTCTAAAAGGGACATAGGGTCCTTCATCACCAGTTGTTCTGGCTGCAACCCTCGAGATTGGCAATAGCGCATCAATCTCTTTGTATCCGCTTCGCGGTATGCTGACACATGGCTTGCCACCAAGACATTAGCACACTCTAGCTGATCGTTAAAAATCGCATGTCGTGTGTAGCGTTCATCGGCTAGGTTGCGCGCATCGAGCACACAAAATGCCCCAGTGACCAACAAGACATCTTGATATTTTGGTGTCTTTAACGAGTCAATAATTTGTCGCGGATGCCCTAATCCGGAAGGCTCAATCAGAATTCGGTCAGGGTTTTGCTCACGTATCAGTTGGTTTAATCCCTGAGCAAACGCCGCCGAGGTCGTACAGCAAACACAGCCTCCGGGGACTTCCTTAATCGCCACGCCACTATCGCTCAGTAAGGCGCCATCCAACCCAATTTCACCAAATTCATTGACCAGCACAGCCCAACGCTCATAGGCTGGCGCTTGCGCTAACAAGTCACGAATTAAGGTGGTTTTACCTGCCCCTAAAAAGCCCGTGATAATAGTAACCTTAATCCCTTGATAACGCATTCATGTCTCCGCTAAAACAGCAACACACTAAGCGCGCTTGGTGCGCACTTTAACATTGTTATTCACGTCTTTACTGCTACGAATCAGCTCATCATCGGCCACCGCACGAGAGGATTTTGCTAAGCGATCGTACAAGACAACATTCACCGAGGCGGCCAAATTCATGCAACCTATTGTAGGCACAAACACCACATGATCCGCACGATCTACGACTTTCTGGCTGATGGTGCCATCTTCTGGGCCAAACACATACAGCGCCTTTTCAGGGTGTTCAAATGCCGGCAAAGGCGTCGCCCCTTGGATTAGATCCACACACACAATTTTTGTCTGTGCATCCACCGCATCAATCAATTCGTCCAGACTAAGTGACGCTATGTTAATTAAAGGAATGGATACATGGGCCTTCTTCGTGTCTGTCGACAATTTAGCCGCGCGGTCGTAGCGCTGGCCAGAGTACAAGACTTGATCCACTTGATAACAGCCAGCGGCACGCATAACCGAGCCAACGTTAGAGGTACTTTTCGGGTTTGTTAGACCAATAGAAACAAAATCAGTATTCATATGGGGTTAGATAGACCTTAAAAGAACGAAGCGCCGTTTAAAAAAGACGCAATGAAAGAGCACAAATAATACCATCCTTTTGGTCAATTCCTATTAATAAGGTAACTCCTCGCAAACGCCCTATGCCAATTGCTCCCACCCTTCAATTCGGGCTATGCTGCTTTTCTTTATGCCACCATTACGAGTAAAAGCGATGTCATTCATTAAAAAATGTGGTCTAACCCTTTTTGCCGCCGCGGCGTTTCAAACCCAAGCAGCATCGGTCTGGAAGGTTATGTCAGGTAACAATGCATTATATTTAGGCGGCACTATTCATATTTTATCTCCCGATGACTACCCACTT
The DNA here is from genome assembly GCF_004352855.1 of Marinomonas sp. KMM3893. Lineage (GTDB taxonomy): Bacteria > Pseudomonadota > Gammaproteobacteria > Pseudomonadales > Marinomonadaceae > Marinomonas > Marinomonas arenicola. The sequence continues at coordinate 176,511 of NZ_SJSC01000001.1, forward strand.
CCGACGGCCTATGATGAAGCTTACCGCGCCTCGGATAAGGTCATTTTCGAAACAGACATTAACACCATAAATTCTCGTGAATTTCAGCAAAAAATGGTCAGCCAACTCTCCTATTCCGACGGCACCACCATTGACCAAGTTCTAAAGCCAGAGACTTACCAAGCCCTCGCCCGCTTTCTAGAAGCGCGCCATATTCCCATGGACAAAATTGCCCCTTTGAAGCCGAGCTTAATCGCGATGACGCTCAGCGTGATGGAATTGCAATCCTTAGGATTCACCAGCGAAGGCGTAGACCAATATTATTCAGCAAAAGCCACCCTCGACCACAAACATCAAGGCTGGCTAGAAGCCCCTCAAGACCAGATTGATGTACTAGAAAGCATAGGGGAAGGCGACGAAAGCGAGATGATAGATTATTCTCTGCAAGACATAGAAGACATGCCCAATACCATTGACGTACTAAGAAAAAGTTGGCGCGATGGCAATATGATCGCCATGGCTGAGGCAACCATTACCGACTTTAAAGAAGACTACCCAGAGATATACGAAGAACTATTGGTTGCGCGAAACAAGCATTGGTTGCCGCAAATCGAAGCCATGCTAAATGACAGCAGCACGGAATTTGTCATGGTTGGGGCCATGCACCTTGCGGGGCCAGATGGATTATTAGCCCAGCTAGAAGCCAGCGGCTATCAGGTTGAAAAGCTGTAAAACACGCAGCCTAGCAGCATTAAAAACGAGACTAAAAAGTCTCGTTTTCTGAATGCACAGACACCCGCTCTGAACCATCGGTTGCATCCTGCACATGAAATACAATCGGCTGACAACAGACCTGACAGTCTTCGATATATTCTTGAGGCTCGTCCAATAGTTCAACGCTAACACTGATTATTTCACCGCAATAGGGACAGGCAATGTCCTTTTCAATCAACTCGCCCATTGGTCGCTTCCTCACCTTTTCTAACGTGCTTTTAAATCTAGCACACCCATCTTGCCAATAGGCTTATTTTACTCCCCTTTACCCAGACAATTACCCCCAACATCACAGGGGATGTTTAGGCTTCGCAAAAGGCAAGGATTGATATATGATGCGCCCCTCATTTTTCTCGCCGTCTTTTTGCACGCGGCGCCTAGCAAGGTAATTATGTCTTATAACGCGTTATACAGTGACTTGTCTGGTTATTATGATCTTATGTGTGCCGACATTGACTATCAAAGCCAAAGCAACAGCGCCCATCGTCTGAATCAGATTTTTGGCAATGGTGGCAAGCAGCATTTAGACTTGGCTTGCGGCACCGGCCCTCACATTGCTCACCTAATGCAAGATGGCTTTACTTGTCGCGGTTTGGATATTAATCAGCCCATGCTAGACATTGCCAAACAACGCTGTCCAGACGCTGAGTTCGCACAAGGCAATATGTGCGCCTTCGAGACGGAACACCCATTCGACTTAATTACCTGCTTTTTGTATTCGATACATTACAGTGGTGACTTAGACAACCTAAAAAGTTGCATCAAAAGCGCCTACCAAGCCTTAACTCACGGCGGAGTTTTCTATTTTAACGTCGTGGCTAAAAGCCAGATTGATAATGCGCTGTTTGCCAAACACAGCGTGCAACAGGACCAAGATCTGTTCCACTTTAGCTCAGCGTGGCACTACATTGGTCATGGCGAGAAACAAACGCTCAACGTGCGAATCGACAAAACAACCGATCAACAAACACTCACCTGGGAAGATGAACACCCGATGGTGGCGCTCAATTTTGATGAACTGCAAACACTGCTCGCACCGTATTTTGACGTGCATGTGTTTGAACATAACTATGACAGCATTACACCGTGGGACCACAGCTCAGGCAATGCTATTTTTGTTTGTGTAAAGCGCGAGCAAAACGACAACGAACGTTAGAGTCATAACCCTAGAGGCGATGAACGTACGAACCATCAGGCTTTATGATGCATAAAGCCCTAACGCCTCTCTTTGAAAACCAGGCTATTTGCTTTTCCAAATCGTCGCCACGGCGCGTTCAGTCCCCAGAAAACCAACGATATCGCAAACCAGCCCCACCGCTAAAAACACCACAATCGGAATCACACCGCCAACTTCTGAAAATTTCACTGACAATGACAAGGACGCGATCGACAACGCACAAAACAACAACCCAATCACGATCAAGATTTTCCGATGAGAAGGTTTATACACATATTCCTCTTCCCCCTTTTCAAAAGGAGCAAGAACGAACGAAAACCCTTTTCTTAATGACTCTTTCATAGCAACCTTAAAATAATAACGATTAGCGTAAAATGCCTGCAATAAGGGTGCCGATAACCATCCCTCCTTACTCAACAAACACATCCTGCAACGCAAAAACGGCCAAACCGCTGCCATCAGATTGGCTGACTTGCGCCATTTTTATGGCGACTTCAGTCCCCTTAATTGGACGATAACGCCGTAGCCAAGGCAACACGAGCAACACTGGAGACAGGAGACTGGCAAGCACCTCACCGAAACGAAAATCCGCACGTGCACCAAGCAACAAAGAGGGTTGAAATAGACTGGTGCGAGGAAAAGGCAATGCTTTGATGCGATCTTCTAGCTCACCTTTCATGCATAAATAGGCATTTCTGCTGTTGGCATTCGCACCACTTGAAGACACTAAAAGATAATGGGATACACCTTGTTTAAGAGCAAGCTTCGCGGCATTCAGTTGATAGTCCAAATCTACTTTTCTCTGTGCTTGAATCGACCCCGCTTGCTTTAACGTTGTGCCCAAACAAGAAAACAACATATCGGCGGTAAAGTAGTCGGCATAATCCTCAAGTCGATCAAAATCCACCACCTGGTTTTCAACTTTCTCGGCGTCATGATAGGCTGGGCGTCGCGTCAGCGTCACCACCTTGGTGATCGCTTCGATGCCCACCAACTGATCCACCAAGGCGCGACCCACCAAGCCTGTCGCGCCAATAACAACGGCTGTTTTCCCCATACTTTACGCCTTTCGATTTGTCTCGTTCAATTTATGCCATGGGCTGACCATACGCCAACACAAAAAAAAGGCCAGAGACACAGCCTCTAGCCTTTTTTATAACACGATTTTATTCGCGAAAGTTACGCGATTTTTGTTAACCAATTATGTGTATCTGGCGCATTGCCCCATTGAATGTCATTCAATGCTTTACGCAATTTTTCAACAACCGGACCAGGCTCGCCAGAACCTACCTTGATGTCTTCGCCATTATGAATAAATGTACCAACAGACGTTAGAACCGCGGCGGTACCAGATAATGCGGCTTCAACGCCAGGTTTTGCAGCACGCTCAAGCAATTCTGCCACGGTAATATCGCGCTCTGTGACCGTCATACCCAGGTCAGCAGCCAATGTCAGTACAGAAGAACGAGTGACGCCATGTAGGAAGCTGCTGTCTAGCGCTTTGGTAATAATTTCATTGCCGTCGATTAACAAGAAGTTCGCCGCACCGGTTTCTTGAACATCGCCATTTGGGCAGAACAAGATTTGATCCGCTTGCAGGTCAGCTTTGGCTTTCATCGTTGGGCCAAGCGCACTGGCATAGTTACCACCGCTTTTGATAATGCCCATATGTGGTGCACAACGCATGCCTGTTTCATCCAATAGCAAACGTAATGCTTTTACGCCGCCAGTAAAGTAATCCCCAACAGGAGACAATAAGATGTACAGCATAGAAGAGACACTAGGCGTAGCGGCTTTACCAATCGCAGCTTCTGTACCAATGTGCGTAGGACGAATGTACAAAGACCCTGGTGGCTCAGGCACGTCGCTCGCAAATTCAGCGACCGCGTCTAAAATCATTTGAGAGACTTGTTCTTTATCGATCGTTGGCAACGCCAATAGCTCGCTGCTTTGAGCAAAACGGTTGATGTTCTGATCCATGCGGAACACATGAATACTTCCATCCGCATGACGAAACGCTTTTAACCCTTCAAAACAAGTACTTGAGTAATGTAGAACATGGGCACCTGGGTGCAACTGAATGCTCTGTGCAGAAACAAGCTCTGCTTTACTCCACTGATTATTCTCAAATGTCGTCATTGCCATCTTAGGCAAAAACACGCTACCAAAAGCCGCCATTATTGTGTCCTATTAAGTCAGATGAATACGATCCAATGTCGCTGTGATAAACGGGCGAAACGCTCTCTTATGATAAAAAGCCTGCCCTATGGTAGTTGATAGTAAATCAGATTAGTGCCGCAAGAAAGCGAATCAGAAAAGCCATTGCCCGCAAATAGGCTATTTCCAGTATTTTTGCGTAATTCAGCAACAGGAGGCGAAAAAGAAAGGAGGACTGGGTATCACGACGTAAGGCTTACCAGAAGAGATGAGGACGATAACACTGAGCTGGGGGTCATATCGTAAACACGGAAATTTGATTTCCTCCTGCGTGTTTTGATTGGTACATTGCATGGTCTGCGTGTTGAATCAAAGCCAACACCTCGTTAGCGTGCTCAGGATAATGCGCAATACCGATACTGGCCGTCACATGAAATTCAAAACCATCCAGAAAATACGGCGCTTCAATTTCCGAGCGAATTTTCTCTGCCACCTTGTAACTGTCCTCTGCGACATTGATGCTATTGAGCAACACCAGAAACTCGTCACCCCCTTGCCTTGCCACACTGTCCGACTCACGTACGCTTGAGGTCAATCTACTGGCAATCATTCGCAATAGTTTGTCGCCCATTGTATGACTGTAGCGATCGTTCACTTCTTTAAAGCCATCAATATCGATAAACAACAAAGACAATAAGGTGTTTTCCCGTCTGGCTCTGGTTAACCCTGTTTGCAAGCGATCCAAAAACAGCGAACGATTCGGCAAATCGGTCAATGGATCATGGCGTGCCATGCGCTCTAATCGAGCCTCCATTTGCTTACGCTCAGTAATATCATGGGCAACGGCAATGCGCAGCTGATGCTCTTCCGACCAACGAGCAGACCATAAAACATGAACAACACGACCACTCTTATGAACCCAGCGATTCTCAAAACGAGGCTTCAACTCACCTTGTAACATATGCTCAACCGTTTCATGGGTTTTCTCTACGTCTTCTGGATACAGCATGATGTCCATCGGCTTGCCAATCACTTCGCTTGGCGCATAACCAAACAAATCTTCGAAAGCAGCACTCACAAAAACAAACTCCCCTTCACGGTTGACGACACAAACCGCATCAAGCATCAGTTCTAATACATCAGGAAGACTAATAAAATCACTTATTTTCATATAACCGAACCCCTCTTTCATACAACAAGATCCCTAAAAAACATCCTGTTGTATTCGGGTTAAATGCTTGTTTTGTGACAGTTAACCTAATAATAGGTTCATTTATTCGCTTTTGTCTTTGTAAAATTCAGAAAAATGTCATGAAAAAGAAAAAAATGCACAAAACAACCAAACCGATGCGATTAAGGCGCCAGCTTCTTCGTGTCGTCGTAATAAATCGCCTGCCCAGTCACACGGGCTTTCGGCAAAGAAAAGCCAGACCCTATGGAGGTACCAACACCGCCACTGCCTAAAGACAGCCCTAACCCTGTTCCCAAATGCTCAAAAGAGCTTTCTGAAACCTGATCCAATATCACACCATTGGCGCCAATCTTAGCGGCTTGCTCTTTGAGCTCAACTTTGGCTTTTTCCAACCTAGCGTCATCAGAAAAGCCTTTTTCACTGGTGGCTTTCACGGTACCAATCACCTGATAAGAGAACGTCGGTTTATGGAAAAAAAGCGCCACTTGTTCAGGGTCAATTTCAGGGCGTTTATCGCCGGTTAACTGATAAGAGCCTGAGGCGCACCCTTGCAGTAACAAAGAGAAAAGAAGTATCGAGATAAAAGGTATTATTTTTAACATGCTAACCCACAGTGAATACGTAAAATGTTGAACCAAACCTTACGAAAACGGCAAGTAAGGCGCCACAGAACACTACTTTGAAGATATACCACTTTGTGAGTTCGTACCAAAAACCACTGGATTAAAAGCGGCTAAGTTTCTTTATCTTGAGGCTTCCCTAACAATCCGCCATAAAAAAGAGGCGCTTGCCTCTTTTTTAAACACCGTTAGAATTTAGCTTTTATCGCCCGATATGCGACTGCCTACCGCCGACGTCTGATTCTTATACTTGGCATTGTCGCGTTTGTTATAAGGACGCTCTGCAGAACCGGACATGGTTTCGAAGTTAATCGCTCCTATGGTCATGCCTGGGCTCAGCGCGATGGGCAATTTGCCACCGTTTAAGAACTCCAAAACAATGCCGCCGCTCCAACCTGGATCGATTCGATGGGCCGTTACGTGCACCATCAGCCCCAAACGCGCCAAAGAAGAACGCCCATCTAGCCAGCCAACCAAATTGTCAGGCAAGGTCACCGATTCTTTCGTCACGCCCAAAACCAATTCACCAGGATGGATAAAGAATGGCTTACCATCTTCGACCAAAATCTCTTCGCTCATGACCGATTCAATGACTTTATTTAAATCGGCTTTCGAACTACTAAGGTCCAGATAAGGCGCTGGGTGACCTTGGAACACACGAAAGGAGTTCCCTAATCGAAGGTCCACGGAGACGCCACTAATTACGCTATTATCTGGGCGAGGGTCTATGGTAATGGCACCTTCATCTAAGGCTTTAATGATATCTCGGTCACACAAACGCATTTCTATTCCTTAATCGTCACTCATGCCAATAGTCGGCATTGCAAACTGGTTATCTTGTTGGGACGCAAGAGTAGCACCAAGCTTACGTGCAATCGACTGATAAATGCCGGCCGCTTCGCTTTCTGGCTCACTCACTACAACTGGATTGCCCGCGTCACTGTGCTGACGAATCGCCAAACTCAGCGGCAATTTGCCCAATACATCAACGTTATATTCTTTTGCTAAGCTGGTGCCGCCTTCGTCACCAAAGATGGCTTCATGGTGTCCACAGTTCGAACAAATGTGCGTCGACATGTTTTCCACCACGCCCAACACAGGGATTTTCACCTTATTAAACATCTCAATGCCACGACGCGCATCCAACAAAGCAATGTCTTGCGGCGTGGTGACAATAACAGAGCCCGCCACCGGCACCTTCTGCGATAAGGTCAGTTGAATGTCCCCTGTGCCCGGCGGCATATCGATGAATAAATAATCCAAATCGTTCCAGTCGGTTTGCGTCAAAATCTGCATTAAGGCGCCCGTCACCATAGGCCCACGCCAAGCAACCGGTGTGTCTTTAGTGGTTAAAAACGCCATCGACATGACTTGCACGCCGTGCGCCATAGGTGGAATAAAGATCTTTTCATCTCGGACTTCTGGACGGGTGCCGTCCGCAAAGCCCATCATCATGCCTTGGCTTGGCCCATAAATGTCCGCATCCAGAATGCCCACGCGTGCGCCTTCTTTCGCCATCGCCAATGCCAGATTGACCGTAGTAGTGGATTTACCCACTCCGCCTTTCCCCGACGCCACCGCGATGATGTTTTTCACCCCAGTAAGCCCAGGAATATTTCCTTGCGTTGCCTGACTTACTACCTGATGTTCAAGTTCCACAATCAGCTCACGAGGGTCCGCCAATAAAGTGCGAATACGCTCGGTTAATGCTGCTTTTTCTGTCTGGGCTGGGTAACCCAAGCTTAGGGTAAGATGTAAGCGCGTCGAGTCCCCTACTACTTGCCAGACAGCGCCATACGCTTGACCGCTGTTCTGATCGATTAGTGTTTCTAATTGAGCCTGTATTTGGGCATCGGTTTGCATACTTCTCTCCAACAAAGCGGCGGCGTTATCTATAAACAGTCCAATCACTGAGCATAAACAGACACGACCGGCTTTTTAATAAGTCGTTGTGACAAAAATTTCTAGAATATGTGCCAAGTGTGGGGGCAAAATGCAGAAAAGCAAGTCAAGCTATTGCACACCACTGAAGGGCTCTTATAATTACGCGATCTATTTCGTTATCAATGGTTAGGCTCTTTTAGCGTTCTTCGACTTAGTCCTTACATCGCGATATATCCAGCGATGCCTTCCTATTGATAGAATACTCGACCTTTTACTCCAGCAGGCTTATCACTAATGGCACAAACGCAACGCAAAATTTTAGTTACCAGCGCCCTTCCGTATGCAAATGGACCTATCCATTTAGGGCATATGCTGGAACACATCCAAACCGATATCTGGGTGCGTTTTCAGAAACTTCGCGGCCACCTTTGTACCGCTGTTTGTGCCGATGACGCACACGGCACCGCCATCATGATAAAAGCGGACCAACAAGGCATCACGTCAGAAGAGTTGATCGATGGTGTGCGCAAAGCCCACACCGCGGATTTTAACGATTTCTTGATTGGCTATGATAACTACTACTCGACTCACTCAGAAGAAAACCGTGAGATCTCCAATCGTATCTATAAGCTACTACGCGACAACGGTAAAATTGCCGTGCGTTCTATCGTGCAAGCGTACGACCCTGAAAAAGAGATGTTCCTAGCGGATCGTTTTATCAAGGGCACCTGCCCGAAATGTAAAGCGGAAGATCAGTACGGCGACAATTGTGAGGTCTGTTCTGCGACTTACACGCCAATGGAAATGATCGACCCACGCTCGGTTTACTCTGGCGCGACCCCTATTGAAAAAGAATCTGAGCATTACTTCTTTAAATTGCCAGACTTCCAAGACTTCCTAGCCAAATGGACCCGCAGCGGCACACTACAAGATCAAGTCGCTAATAAATTGGCTGAATGGCTAGAATCTGGTTTGAAAGAATGGGACATCAGTCGTGATGCGCCTTACTTCGGTTTTGAAATCCCAGACGCGCCAGGCAAATACTTCTACGTTTGGCTGGACGCCCCAATCGGCTACATGGCGAGTTTTAAAAATCTATGTGACCGCACCGAAGGTCTAAACTTCGACGATTACTGGGCGAAAAACTCCGACGCAGAGCTGTACCACTTTATCGGCAAAGACATCATCAATTTCCACGCCTTATTCTGGCCGGCAATATTGGAATGTTCAGGTTACCGCACACCAACAGGGGTCAATGCCCACGGTTATGTGACGGTCGATGGCACCAAGATGTCTAAATCCCGTGGTACCTTTATCATGGCGCGCACTTACTTAAACCATTTAGACCCGCAATACTTGCGTTACTACTTCGCCGCGAAGTTAAACTCAAGCGTCGATGACATCGATCTAAACCTGCAAGACTTCGTACAACGCGTGAACTCAGACGTGGTCGGCAAGGTGGTTAACATTGCCAGCCGTACCGCCAGCTTTATTAATAAGAAGTTCGATGGACAGCTTGCTAGCCAAATCAGCGAAGCGGAAATGATTCAGTCCTTCATTGACGCAGGTGATGTGATTGCTGAGCACTTTGAAGCCCGTGAGTATGGTAAAGCCGTGCGTGAAATCATGCGCTTAGCCGACGTAGCGAACACCTATATTGCCGACCAAGCACCTTGGGTATTAGCGAAAGACGAAGCCACGCTGCCAAAAGTACAAGAAGTCTGTACTGTCGCCCTGAATCTATTCAGCATTCTAGCGACCTACCTGAAACCCGTTTTACCAAACATGGTTGCAGACGCAGAAACCTTCCTTGGCAAAACGCTAACATGGGAAAATCGCAGCGAATTATTATTCGACCGCACCGTTAATACGTTTAAACCATTGATGGGGCGCATCGAACAGAAACAAATCGATGCCATGATCGAAGAAGGCAAAGAGGCCGCAGCAGAAGCCGCTAAAGCCAATGAGCCAGCCGCGGCGGTGACGGAAGAGACAGAACTAAGCAAAGAGCCAATCGAAGCGGAAATCCATTTTGATGACTTTGCTAAAGTGGATCTTCGCATCGCGCTGATCGCCAAAGCCGAGCACGTTGAAAAAGCCAATAAGCTCTTGAAACTGACGTTAGACCTTGGCGGTGAAACCCGCACCGTATTCTCTGGCATTAAGTCCGCTTACAAGCCAGAAGACCTTGAGGGCAAATTAACCGTGATGGTCGCGAACCTAGCGCCACGCAAAATGAAATTTGGCTTATCGGAAGGCATGGTTCTCGCTGCAGGACCTGGCAAAGACGAAATCTACTTGCTTGAGCCACACGCCGGAGCAAAACCTGGCCAACGTGTGATGTAAACACTTTTTATTAAAAGCCCGACAACTGGCTCTAAATAAGTAAAGCCAGTTGTCTCTTTTAGTATCATAAAGTGAGCTTATATAATCATAGCTTATTATCTATATTCTAAATTACACTAACCGAAGTAGCTATTTAGTCTTGTTAGTTATAAGCAGCTTGGTATAGTTACCGTCGCGCATGATACTCAATGAATGCGCGTCAACTTCTGTGAATTCATCGATTATATTTTGGACGTGAGATGACTGATTATCTCTTGATACTGGTCAGCACCATACTGGTTAACAACTTCGTATTGGTACAATTTTTAGGCCTCTGCCCCTTTATGGGCGTCTCTAGCAAACTAGAAACATCGATCGGCATGGCCTTAGCCACCACCTTTGTATTAACGCTTTCTAGCCTTTGTAGTTATCTCACTTACACCTATATTCTGCAGCCATTTGGCTTAGAATATTTGAAAACCATCTCTTTCATTTTGGTGATTGCTGTGGTGGTTCAATTTACCGAAATGGTGGTGCATAAAACCAGCCCTATTCTGTATCGCGTGCTGGGGATTTTCTTGCCCTTGATCACGACAAACTGTGCGGTTCTCGGTGTTGCCTTGCAAAATACCAGCAAGCAAAATGGCTTTGTAGAGTCCATCTTATATGGCTTTGGCGCCGCCGTAGGCTTCTCTTTTGTGTTGATCCTATTCTCCGCCATGCGTGAGCGCATTAATGTCGCTGACGTACCAGGCATATTCAAAGGCTCAGCCATAGGTATGATTACCGCTGGCCTGATGGCGTTAGCCTTCATGGGCTTTACTGGCCTAGTGCAAATTTAGGAGCCATTATGCTGACTGTCTTAGTTGCTGTCGGGATCTTATTGGTCCTATCGTTAATCTTCGGTGCCATCCTAGGTTACGCCAATGTGCGTTTCCACGTGGAAGGCGACCCTATCGTGGACCAAATCGACGCCATCTTGCCGCAAACCCAGTGCGGCCAATGTGGTCATCCGGGCTGTCGTCCATATGCTGAAGCCATTTCCAATGGTGAAGCCATCAACCATTGCCCGCCTGGTGGCCAAGCGACTATTCAAGCGCTGGCGGACTTATTGGATGTCGAAGCGATTCCTCTGGATGGCGATCACGGCACCGAAACCGCGAAACGCGTTGCTGTCATCCGCGAAGACGAATGCATTGGCTGCACAAAGTGCATTCAAGCGTGTCCTGTCGACGCCATTCTAGGTGCCGCAAAACAGATGCATACCGTGATTGCTGACGAATGCACTGGCTGTGACTTATGTGTAGAACCTTGCCCTGTAGATTGTATTGATATGGTAGAAGTAGGCGTTACCTCAAGAACATGGTCTTGGGAAAAACCCCAAGGCATTGCCGCGCAACCTGGTAGCATCATTGCGACTGACCGCCAAGCGGAGGTCGTGCACTAATGCAAACTGCGAGCGTCTTTTCCTTTCATGGTGGCATTCACCCACCGGAAAACAAAACACAATCATTACGACTGCCTCTTGGCCGCCCGAGCCTACCAACAGAACTGGTCTTGCCGCTTGGGCAACACATTGGCCAAAGCTCACGTCCATTGGTCAATATTGGCGACAAGGTACTTAAAGGCCAAACCATTGCCATTAACAATGGCTTTTTGAGCAGTTTTTTACACGCCCCTACTTCTGGCACGATCAAGGCAATCGAAGAACGCCCTATCGCACACCCTTCAGGTTTGAGCGACGTTTGCATTGTCATCGCCCCAGACGGCGAAGAAAAATGGAGCACTCTCACCCCACTGCAAGATTGGAACACCCTAAGTAAAACCGATGTGTTAGCCTATTTAGCAGAAATGGGCATTGTTGGCATGGGTGGCGCGGGCTTCCCAACCCAAGTGAAATTACAAGGTGCCCATAAGCACCCACTCACTCACTTTATTATCAATGCGGCAGAATGCGAACCTTACATCACGGCCGATGACATGCTGATCCGCGAGAAAACCATCGAGCTAGTGCTCGGCATTGAAGCGCTGCAACACCTTGTTGAAGCGGAACAAGTTATTATTGGCATTGAAGACAACAAACCCACTGCCATTGCAGCCTTAAACAAGGTATTAAGCGATCGCCTTAGCAACATTAAAGTCGCGGTTGTGCCAACCAAATACCCTTCTGGCGGTGAAAAACAGCTTATTCAACTGCTCACAGGCAAAGAAGTACCAAGCGGCCAATACCCTGCAGACATTGGCATATTGTGCCAAAACGTCGGCACCTGTGTCGCTGTACACGATGCGATTCACCTAGGCCAGCCGTTGATTTCTCGTTTCACCACACTCACCGGTGACGCGCTAAAAGCACCACAAAACGTTGAAGTGTTACTTGGCACCCCCATTCAGCATCTTTTGAATTACGCCGAAAACGACAGCAAAAAACTCAAACGACTGGTTATGGGCGGCCCTATGATGGGGTTCACCCTTGACTCGGCCAACGTGCCCATTGTTAAAACCAGTAACTGTGTGTTGGCGGCCAGCAAAAAAGAGTTACCACAACCTGCTCCAGAGCAAGCCTGCATTCGCTGCGGCATGTGTGAACAAGCGTGCCCCGCTAGCCTATTGCCTCAGCAATTACTTTGGTTCAGCAAAAGCCAAGAGCTTGAAAAAGCAGAACACTATAATCTGTTCGACTGCATTGAATGTGGCGCTTGTTCCTATGTTTGCCCAAGCAGCATCCCACTGGTTCAGTACTATCGCCATACTAAGAGCAGCATCCGCGAAGCGCGTGAAGCAGCGGTGAAATCCGACTTAGCGAAGCAACGTTTTGAAGCTCGCAAAGCTCGCCAAGATGCCGAAGCCGCAGAAAAAGAAGCGAAGCGTCTGGCTCGTCAAAAAGCCTCTGCCAGCAAATCGTCTGAGACGAAAAAAGTCGCCCCTAAAGCCGCGCCTGCTGCTGCCGCAACAACAGCAACCCCGGCTGGAGACGACAGTAAGAAGCTGAAGATTGACCTAGCGATCGCCAAAACCAAGCTGAAGAAACTGCAAAAGCAGCTCCTTGAAGCACAAGAAAACGAACACACAGAAGAAATTAACACCCTGCAACTGCAAACCAGCGCGCAAGAAAAAGCCGTTGCCTTGCTAGAAGAGCAATTGGCTAACGCGGTCGCATCGGCACCAGCGCCTGTGCCTAAAGCCCCTGCCAGCGACGAACTAAAAAAGGCTAAGGTGGATGTTGCACTGAGCGGCACCAAACTGAAGAAGGCCCAAAAACAACTGGCCGAATCGCCAGATGACGCCGAGTTACAAGCCAAGGTTGCAGGCTTTGAGAAAGAACTGGCCGACGCACAAGCTCGACTCAGCAAACTGTCTGCCGACGCGCCAGCCAGCAGCACAGCTGCAACCAGTGCTGCGCCAAAAGCCGCCGTCAGCGATGAACTGAAAAAAGCCAAAGTAGACGTCGCGCTATTGGGTGTGAAGCTGAAGAAAACACAAAAACAACTGGCTGAATCGCCAGATGACGCCGAGTTACAAGCCAAGGTTGCAGGCTTTGAAAAAGAGCTGAACGACGCGCAAGCACGCTTAGCGACGCTGACCGACCAAGCACCAGCGGCACAACCTGCTGCGGCCAATGCCGGTGACGAGCTTAAAAAACTCAAAATCGACACCGCCATCGCCAAAGCGGCGGTGAAAAAAGTGGAAAAAGCGCTGAAAAAAGCCGAGGACTTAAACTCCCCAGAACTGGACACCATTCGTCAGCAGCTTAAAGACGCACAACAACGCGCTGACGATCTTGAAAAGGCCTTGGCCAATCCAAATACCACGGCGCCCTCTGCGACACCAACGGCCTCCAGTGCACCAGCACCAAGCCAGCAGGCGAATGCAGACAAGCAACGTAAAATTGATCTGGCAATTGCCAAAGCGGCGGTGAAAAAAGCCGAAAAAGGCATCTTAGTTCTGCAAGAGCAGGGCCAGGACCAAGCTCAAATTGAGGCTTCAGGCTTACCTGACAAACTGAGTGCAGCACGTGCTAAGTTGGCCGATTTAGAAGCCAAGGGTGAGTCACCTGCCGCCACGCCAAACAACGCAGAAACCACTACGGCTGCGCCGGATGAGGCCGCCCTTAAAGCGGAACAAATCAAAAAACAAAAGATTGCGGCGGCATTGGCAAAAGCGCAAATCAACAAGTTGACCAAACGCTTAGCCGACTCACCACAAGACGCTGACAGCATTCAACTTGAAATCACCGCTGCCAAGCAAAAGCAACAAGACGCCGAAGCCCAATTGACTCAATTACAATTGGCTCAGGTCACTCCTTCGCAAGATAACACGCAAGAGAATCGTTAGATGGCATTATTGAGGGTTACATCCCCACACACACAACGCGCAGGGCGACGCACTTCTTGGGTCATGTTGATGGTGATACTCGCGACTGTCCCTGGGATCGCCGCGCAAACCTGGCTATTTGGCTGGGGCACCATTATCAATATCGTGATTGCCGGCATCGCCGCTTTATTGTCCGAAGCTTTGATTTTGTCAGTGCGCCGACGCGCCGTGGCCTTTTTCCTTAAGGATTACAGCGCCCTATTAACCGCGGTGTTACTCGGCATTGCACTGCCTCCTACAGTGGCATGGTGGGTAACAGTAACCGCCGTCGCTTTTGCGATTATTTTTGCCAAGCAACTGTATGGCGGTTTGGGCAACAACCCTTTCAATCCGGCCATGGTAGGTTACGCCATTGTACTGGTGTCCTTTCCTGTGCCAATGACCCAATGGGTCGGGGCTCACGAGTTGCTCGCATCTGGCGCCATTCCGACCTTTACTCAAAGCCTACAGGCTATTTTTCAGCACTTGCCGAACATTGATAGCTACACAATGGCAACGCCACTTGATGGCTTTAAGCACAAGAATGAACTCAGCAGTGCCGCGGCATTTAACACCATAGATGCGTTGCAAACCGCAAGCTTAAACAGCTGGCTATGGATCAATGGCGCTTACCTGTTGGGTGGCCTTATGTTGCTGTGGTTGCGCGTTATTACGTGGCACACTCCGGTCGCATTATTAGCCGCCTTAGCGGCGATTGCGGGCGCTTTTTACCTTATCGACCCAAACCATGCGGCAACCCCATTGTTCCACCTAACCACAGGTGCGGCCATGTTTGGTGCCTTCTTTATCGCCACAGACCCTGTGTCTTCTTGTACCAGTAACCGCGGAAAATTGGTTTATGGCGCCGGTATAGGCATTCTTATTTATATCATTCGCACTTGGGGTGGTTACCCTGACGGCGTTGCTTTTGGTGTCTTATTAATGAACTTCGCAGCCCCTTTGATCGACTATTACACGCAACCACGGACTTATGGCCATCAAAAAGCCAAAAAAGGCCTAAAAATCGGGGAGGACAACTAATGGATTTACTTGCCTCCATTCGCCGTAACAGTCTTGGTCTAGGTATTTTTGCGGTGCTGACCGCTGGGCTTATTGCCACCATCCATTTGGTCACTGAGCAAACCATTAAAGACAATGTGATTGCCGCTCAAGTGGCTGCGTTTAATGAGATCCTACCACCGGATCTGTATGACAATGACCTAACCCAATCCACGGCCATGATTCCGGCCGATCCATTATTGGGCAGTGTTGAGCCTTCTAAGATTTACATCGCGCGAAAAGACGGCCAAGTCAGCGCCATTATCTTCGATACGATAGCCCCAGGCGGTTACAATGGCAGCTTAGGCTTATTGGTCGCGATTGATAAAAACGGCGTTGTAACCGGCACCCGAGTCATTAGCCAGCAAGAAACCCCAGGGTTAGGCGACAAAGTCGACTTGAAAAAATCCAAATGGATTTTAGAATTCAACAACCGCTCAATTGGCAACCCTGATTTGGCTGGTTGGAATGTCAAAAAAGACGGTGGCGTTTTTGATCAATTCACAGGGGCAACCATAACGCCTCGCGCCGTGGTTAAAGGTGTACGACACACGCTTATTTACTTTAACAAACACAAAGACTCGCTGTTAGCGCGTTAGGATATTGTCATGAGTGCAGAAGATACATTAACGAGTGAAACCACGCAGGACACCCCTCCTAGCGCCAATTATTCTGAAATCATTTACAACGGGCTGTGGAAGAACAACCCCGCTTTAGTACAGCTACTCGGCCTTTGCCCTATGCTGGCGGTCACCAGTACTGTGGTCAATGCTCTAGGCCTTGGCTTAGCGACCATGGTGGTTTTGATCGGTTCTAATGTCGCGGTTTCTTTGATTCGAAACTACGTAGCGGACGCAGTACGCTTACCAGCGTTTGTGATGATCATTGCCTCATTTACCACCTGTATTGAATTAATCATGCAGGCTTACACTTATGAGCTGTATCAAATCTTAGGGATTTTCATCCCTCTGATCGTCACCAACTGTGCCATTCTTGGACGTGCAGACGCCTTTGCGAGCCGCAACCCTGTGCTGCCTTCCGCGCTCGATGGCATGATGATGGGGCTTGGCTTTACCTTTATTCTTGTGGTGCTTGGCGGCATGCGAGAACTAATCGGACAAGGCACCCTATTCTCTGACATGCAATTACTGTTTGGCGACATGGCTCTACATTGGAAAATAGTGGTATTTAGTGATTACCCCAATGTGTTGTTTGCTATGCTACCGCCTGGTGCCTTTATTGGTCTTGGCATTCTTATCGCCTTTAAAAACTACATGGATGAGCGCGAGAAGAAACGTTTAGCGGCGCAAAAAGCCCAACAGGGACCAGCAGAATCCAAACGTGTTCGAGTGACAGGTCAAACGGCCTCTTAATACGAGATTGAACGCATATATTTTATAACGACAGAGGCGAACCGTGAACAAAGAGAAACGCTACGAGATATTTTCTCGCCTACGGGCAGAAAACCCACATCCCGTGACGGAGCTGGAATACAGTTCGCCTTTTGAACTCTTAATTGCCGTGTTGTTTTCAGCACAAGCGACCGACGTGAGCGTGAACAAAGCCACCCGTAAGCTTTTTCCAGTGGCCAACACCCCAGAAGCCATGCTGGCGCTTGGGGTAGAGGGTTTAAAAAGCTACATCAAAACCATCGGCCTGTTTAACGCTAAGGCCGAAAATGCGATCAAAACCTGTCGCATCTTGGTCGAGCAGCACAACAGTGTTGTCCCCGACACACGAGAAGCCTTAGAAGCTCTACCTGGCGTTGGCCGCAAAACCGCGAACGTGGTACTCAACACCGCTTTTCGACAAATCGCCATGGCCGTAGACACGCATATTTTTCGCTTTAGCAATCGCACCAAGGTTGCCCCCGGAAAAAACGTATTAGAAGTTGAGCAGAAACTGCTGAAATTTGTACCTAAGGAATTTCTACTCGACGCTCATCACTGGATGATTCTTCACGGTCGTTATATTTGCGTGGCCAGAAAACCGAAATGCAACGCCTGCATTATCGAAGACCTATGCGAATTCAAAGAAAAAACCTCGGACTAGCAGCCTTAATCTTTGATTACTTTAGTTAACTAAACGCTAAAGTATGATTAATGAACATCAAATTTATTAAAACTTTCCTTAGCGGCATTCTCTTCTTATTGATCTGTTATTTACCCAATTAAGAGAGGATTGCCATGAGCCATATCGCGAAAACCCGACTCACCCAAGCTCAGCTTGATGCCCATTGGATGGCCTACTCAGGCAATCGTCAATTTAAAGCAGACCCTCGACTCATCGTCTCGGCCGAAGGCAGATATTATACTGACCTAGACGGCCGCAAAATTTTTGACGGGCTCTCAGGGTTATGGACATGCGGTTTAGGTCATAGCGTTCCTGCCATCAATGAAGCCGTCGCCAATCAAGTCAAAACTCTGGATTACTCGCCCGCGTTTCAATACGGCCATGAAAAGTCGTTTGAGCTGGCGGAAAAGATCACTCAATTTATGCCAAAAGGTCTGAATCGAGTCTTCTTCACAGGCTCAGGCTCAGAATCTGTGGACACTGCCCTCAAGATTGCTCGTGCTTATTGGCGTAAAAAAGGCAAAGGTACCAAGGTGAAATTCATCGGCCGCGCCAAAGGCTATCATGGCGCCAGCGTTTCTGGTTTTAGTGTAGGTGGCATCCCTGCCAACCGCACTCTGTATGGACAAGGCTTGGAATCCTATCACTTGCCACACACCCAAGTCCCTGGCACTGAATTCACCAAAGGCATGGCAGAGCAAGGCAAAGAGCGCGCCGAAGACCTTATTAACCTAATCACCATGCACGATGCTTCGAATATCGCGGCGGTAATAGTAGAACCTATGTCAGGCTCAGCGGGCGTGATTGTACCGCCTCAAGGCTACTTACAGCGATTGCGTGAAATTTGTGACCAGCACGACATCCTCTTGATTTTTGACGAAGTGATCACCGGCTTTGGCCGCATGGGCGCAAAAACCGGAGCGGAAGCCTTTAACGTCACTCCCGACGTGATTACGCTCGCCAAACAAGTCACCAACGGCGTTATTCCAATGGGGGCGGCGGTCTTTAAGCAAGAAATCTACGACACCTTCATGGACAATGGCGGCGCCGACTATATGCTAGAAGTGCCTCACGGCTACACCTATTCAGCTCACCCTATTGCCTGTGCTGCTGGCTTGGCCTCACTTGAAGAAATCCAACAGCAAAACCTGATTGAACGCGTCAAAGAAATGAGCCCGACGTGGGAAGAGTGTGTGCACCAGCTAAAAGACGTTAGCCCGATTATTACCGACATTCGTAACTATGGTTTCGCGGCTGGCATCACCATAGCAGCTGTCGATAATGAACCCGCTAAGCGCCCTTTCCAAATCGCCATGTCCATGTGGGATAAAGGCTATTATGTACGTTACGGAGCCGACACCATTCAACTGGCGCCACCTTTCACGACGGAAAAATCGGAGATGGACAGTTTGATTAACGCCCTAGGTGACTCTCTCAAAGAGCAACACTAACCTCTCAATAGAGCGCTTTATTGATGACCTATCACATCAATGAAGCGTTCTCACTTAATGCTCTGCCCTCTTGACATAAAGACACCGCATAAAAAGCCGACTTTTATCAATTTTTCTAGCATACTCCCTGTTTGAAACGCTTGTTTTCTCTATAATAGCCCGCACTGAATCGTTCATTTGGCGCTATCTGAAATGGATAAGAGACAACAATGAAAACACTAGCTTACGTTCGCTGCTTTTGGTCTGGTACTCTGTATTTAACCAATGGCTTAGCCATGCCCATTCATTGCACACATATTTCAGCACAGACTATTGAAGTGGAAGCACCTTCAGGGCTACAAGGCTCTAAGATGGTAAAGTTGGAATTGAATGCAATACACGAAGGAAACACCGCCCTAGTAAAAATCTTAGGGGACCCTATTTTGGACGTGTTCAACGAACACAATAAACACTACATCAAGCTGCAATTTCACTCGATCTCAGAAAAAGACCTCAGCTTTATCAAAACGTTCGTGGCAGCGCACGAATAGGACAAGACAATGTGATTACCCAGGACAACGGGTAATCACATTTCACTCAGTCATAGCGCATCATGCACAGCGACTCATGCACAATGACTGGGCGAGTCATTAAACAGCAAAAATTACTTTTCTGCTTTTTCGTCTGCGACTTTATCTTCGGCTTTTTTCACGCGGATTTTGTTGCCGTCTAGGTCGATGCCATTAAGCGCTTTAATCGCCACTTTTACTTCGCCTACTTTTGGCATTTCAATAAACGCAAAACCTTTCGATTCGCCCGTTTCTTTGTCCATCACCAAGGTACAAGATTGCAAGGTACCGTGAGCAGAAAATAGTTTATGCAGTTCTTCTTCTGTGGTGTTACGCGCTAGGTTTCGTACTAAAATTTTCATAGGTTTCTCATCTTTATGTAATCTGTCTTTCAATGACGCAAGGTTAACACGCCAGAGAGAAGAGCGAGCAATAAAAAAGGCACGAGAAGGGCTTCCCATGCCTTTTTCTTATTCTTAAAACACCTGAATTAAGAAAGTGTTGTTTCAAATAACGTCAGTAGGCGGTCGCTGTCTACTTCCATGCAGACTTGCGTCATTGGCACATCGTTCCAATGCGGTTCTGGAAACGTCATCCCTTGTGGCGCAAAAATAGTTTGGCCAATACCAATGCCTTCACACGCCACTCGCACGGCCCCTAATTCAACCCCAAAAATGCTTGGGTCCATAGCGTAAGCGATGGTTGAAGCATCGTGGAAATAACAGCCATTCATATCAAAACGGCTGCTGTAGAAATTAATGTAATGCTGAGCACAATCGTAAAGGAACCCCCCTTCTTCTGGGTTAGCCTGTTTAATACGCTCTAACACAGTATTATCAAGCAACACTTGGTGCGTGACATCAAGGCCTATCATGGTCACTTGCCAAGCCGCGGTAAAGACAGCATCTGCGGCGTGTGGGTCATTCATAATATTGGCTTCAGCAACGGGGGACACATTGCCGTATTCAATGGCAGTGCCGCCCATTAGAATCACTTCGTCGACAAGATTCGCCACTTCTGGATCAAGCTCTAGCGCTTTGGCAAGGTTACCCAACGGCCCCAAGGCAATAATGGTCACTTCACCTGGGTAGGCTCGTACCGTATCGACAATAAACTGAGCCGCGCTTTTATCAATCGCTTTGCCCTTTGGCGCAGGCCAATTAATGTTACCAAAGCCATCTGCACCATGAACGAAGTCTGGGTGTGGGCGTGGCGCAATCGTAAACGGAACGGCAACGCCTTGTGCAACGGGCACATCGACTTTCGCAATTTCGGTCAAGGTAATGGCATTTTGTGTCGCCAATTCAACCGGCACATTACCAAAGGTTGTGGTCAACCCCAGCACATCTAATTGTGGTGCTTGAAAGGCAAAAAAGATCGCCATAGCATCATCAATGCCGGGATCTGTATCAATAATAATTTTACGAGCCATATTCGACTTCCTCTTTATAAACTAAGCCTGTTTGGCTAAAAATTCTGTAACGTCGGCACTGCTTGGAATGGCGGATGCCGCACCCATTTTGGTAACACAAAGCGCAGAGGCCGCACAGGCACGCTTTAGTGCGACTGTCATGTCTTCGTTATTCATTAATGAAGACAAGCAATAACCAATAAAGGTATCCCCTGCCGCCGTGGTGTCTACCGCTTCCACAGAAAAGGCCTCGACAAAAAGGCTCTCCATTCGCTGACCCGCTTCTTGCTTTGGAAAATACCGCACTCCCGCTTTGCCCAAGGTCATCAATACGGATAAGTCTGGGTAGGCTGTGGGCAAGGTTTGGCTTGCGGTTTCAATATCACAGACGCCAAGAAGGTCCATGGCTTCCACTTCATTCACAATCAGTAGATCAACCGATGGCAATACTTTTTTGGTCAATTCTGCGTCCATTGGCGCTGGGTTAAACGCCACTTTTAGTCCATGAGCCTGCGCTTGCTTCATGGTGTATTCGATTTGATTGGTTTCGTTTTGCAACAACACCCAATCTCCAGCGTTGGCTTGGGTTAGCACGTCATCAACCTGCTCTGACGTCAATGCGTGGTTAGCACCTTGAAACAGTATGATGGCGTTTTCTGCTTCTGCATTTAACTGAATAATGGCGTGGCCGGTAGGAACATCCATTGTCGCAATGAGCTTGGTGTCCACACCCAAGGCAGACAATTGATCCAATACCGCTTGATCACTGTGATGTATCGCCCCTACGTGCTTTACCTCTGCTCCTGCTTTGGCCAAAGCGACGGATTGGTTCGCGCCTTTTCCACCCAATAAACACTGATAGCTTTTCGATGCCATGGTTTCACCAGGACGCACGAAATGATCCACCTGATAAAGGTGATCTAAATTAATCGAACCAAAGTTATAAATTGTCATAATTACTCTTCTTTTAAGATAACGCCCACACCCCATACTTAGCGGCGACAACGCACTCAAGAATACACTCGCTATCGATGCAGAATGAAAACGACAGCATGAAAAACCAATCGTTAATCAAAACATTTTTTTTCGTTTATTCAAATAGAAAAATATCTGACCGATTGTAAAAACTTCGATGAAAAGATAAAAAAAACGCCTCATCTGGTTAAAAATGAGGCGTTTTTTAGAAAAAGGACGCTGTTACTTTTTATCTAAAAAGCCACGGCCTTTTTGAGCGGCAATGCGCATGCGCAAAGCATTCAATTTGATGAAGCCTGCTGCGTCTTTTTGATCGTAAGCACCCGCATCGTCTTCGAAAGTCGCAATAGAGCTATCGAACAAGCTGTTTGGAGATTGACGACCAACCACTGTAATGTTGCCTTTGTAAAGCTTAAGACGAACAGTACCGCTAACGTGCTCTTGTGATGTATCGATCAAGGCTTGCATCATACGACGCTCTTCTGACCACCAAAAACCGTTGTAGATGATTTTTGCGTAACGCGGCATCATCTCATCTTTCAAATGCATCGCTTCACGATCCAAGGTGATAGATTCAATCGCGCGATGCGCCTTCATCATGATGGTGCCGCCAGGTGTTTCGTAACAACCACGCGCTTTCATACCAACAAAACGGTTTTCTACGATATCAACACGGCCAATACCATTCGCGCCACCAATCTTGTTCAATGTTTCCAAGATAGTCGCTGGTGACATGGCTTCACCGTTAATAGAAACTGGGTCGCCTTTTTCGTAACCGATTTCGATGTATGTCGCTTCGTTTGGCGCGTCTTCTGGAGACACAGACCAACGCCACATGTCGTCTTCTGGCTCAGTCCACGGATCTTCTAACTGGTCACCTTCAAAAGAGATGTGCAGTAAGTTGGCATCCATAGAGTAAGGTGATTTTTTCTTCTTAGTTGAGAAATCAACTGGGATTTTGTGTTTTTCACAGTACGCCATCAAGGTTTCACGGGACGTAAGATCCCATTCACGCCAAGGAGCGATCACTTTAACGCCTGGTTTTAGCGCGTAAGCACCCAACTCAAAACGTACTTGGTCGTTACCTTTACCGGTTGCGCCGTGTGAAATGGCATCAGCACCGGTTTCGTTTGCGATTTCGATCAAACGTTTCGCAATCAAAGGACGAGCGATAGACGTACCTAGTAGGTATTCGCCTTCATAAATAGTGTTAGCGCGGAACATTGGGAATACGAAGTCGCGGACAAACTCTTCGCGTAAATCTTCGATGTAGATTTCCTTAATACCCAACGCTTGAGCTTTCGCGCGAGCTGGTTCAACTTCTTCACCCTGACCCAAATCAGCGGTAAAGGTAACCACTTCACAATTATACTCTTCTTGAAGCCACTTCACGATTACGGAAGTATCCAGGCCGCCAGAATAGGCAAGCACTACCTTCTTCACGTCAGACATTATCTCTATTCTCCTCAACGAGATCGCGCTCCCACACCAATACTTTAAAACCAGTACATGGCGGCGCAAATAAATTAAAAAAAGGGGCGTTTAGTTTAAGATTTCGCCCCTTTCATAGCAAGCAAAAAGCCCCTAACCATGAGGATAATTGCATGATTACAGGGGCTTTCTGGTATTTATACGGATTGTGGCTAGCGTCAAGCCTTGCTCTTAGCTGTCATTGATTTTTTCTAAACGAATTGTGACACGTCGATTTCGGTCCCGACCTTTAGCCGAATTGTTGCTTACTGCAGGATAACGATCCCCATGATAACGTGAAATGATCTTATCCACGGGCACGCCTTTTTTCAGCAAATAGGCGGTGACCTTTTCGGCTCTTTCCTTGGACAGCTCACGGTTATCACGACGCGATCCTATATTATCCGAGTGACCGTCAATGTAAATGTATTGCACTGTTGGGTCATTGGACACATACAGCGCCACCAAATCTAAACGTCGCTTTGTACCCTCGGTTAAGTCCGCATGACCAGTCGGAAACAAGGCTGCCGTTCGCGCAATTTGATCATAATTCACCGGCAACAAGGACGACAAACAACGGCGAAATTCATTATAAGCAGGCGCAAAATTAATATTCGATAAACTCACCTCAACGGTTTCCCGTCGATTTTCCCAAGCAGTACCAGCCACCGCAGGCTGTCGCCCTCGATCCAAACTGGTGAGCATTTTTTCTGCAACGCGTCCTCCGACTTCCACCGTTAGACCATAACCTGGGTAAGGCAATATATCGAGCGTCTCTGGCTTGATACCAGGCGACCAGTTAGGAGCTTGAGAAATAATATAGACCTGACCTGGACCTAGCTTTTCATTTTCTGGCTTGAGCACAAACTTCATCGGCTCACCGGCTTCTTTGATAAAATGCCCTTCCCCATAGTTAGGCACCGGATGCGTCAAACTGCAGGAAAAAATATTCCCTGATAAAAGCCACTTTGAATCCGTTATATCCGACTGGTAATGGGTCAATGCACTCGCCTGACTAACAGGCAAAAGAGTCCCTAAGACAAAAAAACTACGAATTATCAGTTGTTGGGTAATTCCCATTTAGAGATCTCGTTCAAGCATTATCAATTGTGTTATCATCCGATCCTATCTACCTAGTCATTCCTGAGCAAGTGGCAGAATTAAGGACCTTCTTTTGTCAAACCATGAAATCAAAGATCGATTCCGCGGCTTCCTACCGATTGTTATCGACGTAGAAACCGCAGGCTTTAATCAAAAAACCGATGCATTACTAGAAATCGCCGCGAGCATCCTCAGAATGGATGAAAATGGCGACCTTTTTATTCACGAAACCTTGGAGTTTCTGGTCAAACCTTTTGAAGGCGCAAACCTAGAAAAAGCCGCCTTGGATTTTACCGGTATAGACCCATTTGATCCAGAAAGAGCGCACATTGAAGAAAGTGATGCTATCACGCAAATCTTCACTAAAGTACGCAAAGAATTAAAATCGGTTGGTTGTAAACGCGCTATTCTAGTGGGTCACAACGCTGCTTTCGATCATGGCTTTTTAAATGCGGCCATTGAACGTGCGGACATAAAGCGCAACCCATTCCACCCCTTCTCCAGTTTTGACACCGCCAGCCTAGCCGGCTTGGTATTCGGTCAAACCGTGTTGGCAAAAGCCTGTGAAGCGGCGGCGATTCCGTTCAGTAATGCAGAAGCGCATTCAGCAAAATACGACACGGAAAAAACCGCAGAATTATTTTGTGAAATGGTAAATCGCTTGAAACGTTTAGGCGGTTGGCCCCTCGTTGAGCCTGAAATGGAAGAGTCCATGGAGGCGATTTTTAACGCGGGCAAATAACGCAAAATATCTTTTCTTTAAGCGTCAATCGGGATTCTGGCTCAGCCGACCCCGTTTGACGGCTTTACCTCAACAATTTGTTACGTCTAGTCAGTAAAGTGCAAAGCGACTAGCATTAGCAGCCAAAGCAACGTTAGAATAATTTTCAACGTGACGCACAATCATGGGCGATGATATGCAAGGAAAACGAATTTTTTTCATTATTTTAGGCTGGTTTTCGCTCATCACTGGCATCATAGGGATTTTTCTTCCTTTGTTACCCACCACCCCTCTCGTGCTGCTTGCCGCATGGTGCTTTTCAAAATCCTCTGAGCGTTTTCATACTTGGCTGATTGAGCACAAATACTTCGGCCCAATACTTCGTGATTGGCAGTCTTCCGATGGCATCCCCAAACGCACGAGAAACCGAGCCATACTATTTATGTGGCTTGGCATGACAATATCTATCATTATTGTAGGACGGTTCTGGGCAACGCTTTGTTTAATCATTATAGGGTTGGCTGTGAGCATCTATCTGCTGCGTATGCCAACACGACCAGACCCAGAGAAATCCACCTAAAACACAACATAACCGCGGGTAAACAGGCAAAATACTATGAAAAAACCTTGGCGTAATTATCTTATCATTCCAAGCATCAGCCTATTCATTGTTATTTTTGTCACCTGGCTGCTGACGCCAATCATCGGCAAGCACTACCTGGTCAAATACTTTGCAGAACAAGGTGAAGAAGCCAGTGTGTCTAGCCTGTCGGTAGACTTCTTTCCACCTAAGATCACCTTAAAAGAACTTAACGTGATGGCGGGTGAACAACAGACACTGGCCCTGAATAAGCTGTCTGTTGGCATTGAAGTTTTCCCCTTGTTTACCAAAAACATCCATGTCACCGACGCCGACATTGATGGCCTTATCCTCGATATAAAACAACAAAAAGATCAATGGTTTGTGGCCGGTATCGATCTATCTCAATATCAGCAAACAACACCAGAAGAGACAACAGAGAAGGCAAAAGAAGAAGACACCGACAAGGCATCCTCATGGTCAATCAATGTGCCACGTTTTCGCTTTACCAACAGCGCCGTGCATCTAACACGTCAATTAGCTGAGCAAAGCAGCCCAACAAAAGACACACTCACCATTAACAATGTGGCCATTGACGACCTCGCCGGACAAGGGCTTGATTGGCAAGGTAAACTAGAACTCAACGCGTTACTCAATAGCGCGCAGTTTAGACTGAGCAGTCGCTTCGACTACAACCCGAATACTGCGACAGTGGATCTAACACTGGGTAAGAACCGTCTCCCTCTGAAAGACTTTGCGCACTTTGTACCTGCGCCTTATCAGCAAGGCAGCGGTGTGATTTCATTGGACGGGAAACTGGCGCTGTCGATTCTTTCCAACGCCCAATCCTCCTCTTTTTCATTGCATAAATCGACACTGACTATCCGTGCGGATGACCTTGCACTGCCGCTTCAAGACAAGATGTCCGTCAGCACCAAAAACACGACACTGGACCTTGCTGATGTCTCTGCGACTTACAACACAGACAACGCCATCTCCGCATCGGGGAAGATAACCCTGTCTAGCCAAGACAGTGCGTTTACTCAAGACGAAAACAGCACAGAATATCAAAGCTTGGATCTAAGCTCCGCACTGACCCTTAAGCGCCAACAAAACATCAACGATCTAAAAAGCCAGCAGACAGACATTCGCCTACAAGGCGTCAACATCCAACAAGATGGCAATCAAGCACAAGTTGGCAAGCTTCAACTCACCCTGGATGACTTGGTTGCTCAAGCCCAAGATGACGCCACAGCCCTTCAGTTAACCAGCCATTTGTTAATCAAACTCAGTGATCTCAACGCACAACTGCCTGAAGAACAAACCGCCGCGATCAAGAGTGCGTCTTTAGCGCTGCCGTTTGAAATCAACAAAACAGCAGAAGGCATCACCGCCAGCACCCCGAAAAGTGATTTCTCTGTCACGGGCCTATCGCTCGCGTTAACCTCGTTACTGCTCGACAACGACCATACCGGCATTGAGCTGTCGAATCTCAGCGCAACACAAACATCAGACGAACAGGTGTCTTTAGCACTCAACAGCAAGGTGTCAAGTAGCGGATTAGCCGCACAACAGGCGGACAATAAGCTGGCATATCAGACGCTCAATTGGAGCAATTCGCTCACCGCGACGCAAAACAAACAAAGCATTGCCATCCAAAACAGCCAATTTGACTTAGCCATTGGCCACCTAGATGTTGCCAAAAAGGACACCATTCACTCGACCTTAGGCAACACGCAACTGACGGCAAAACAGCTTAATATAGACTTAGACGGTGACAAAGCGCCGAACCTAACCGGCACAGGCATCAACCTGCTAAGTAACGCCATGGACAGCCAACTCACCCCTGAAAAGCGCGCGGCAGCGTGGGACAGTGCTAATCTGACTAATTTAGATATCACGCAGCAAGGCAATGATTTCGCCGCTACTTTGCAGCAGTTTATTATTAACAACCTGGTGGTCTCTGAGCCTATCAATAAAGGTAAAAAGCAGCCGCCACTGGCTACGTTAAGCCATCTAGAAGTAAACCAAGTCAACGCCAATCAAGATGGCGCTCAGATAAAAAGCGTGCTCACTAAAAATCTAGTCAGTAATGTGCTGATGGACAAAGAACGCCGTATCAGCAACCTAGTCTTTATTGATGCTAACCAGCAAACACCGCCTGATGCCACTGTGCCGAAAACCTCGGCGCCAAAAGAAAAAGACGCGAACAACACGCTTGAGAAAACGCCTGGCGCAGCCCAAGACCCTGCTTTCAAGGCGCCTTACTACGTGATTCTCGGTGCTTTTGACCTTACGGGCACCTCTAGCGTTCATTTGGAGGACAATGGCGTCAAACCGCCACTAAAGCGCACACTCGAGATCACCAAGTTATCGCTTAGAAACCTCAATACAAAAGACAAAAAACAAGCGACAACACTTGCCCTTGAAGTGAAAAATGGCAAATACACCAAACTCAACGGCGACCTAACAATTTGGCCTCTGGCCGATGAGCTAACCATGCAAAGCGAGTTAACAGTATCCCAAGCCGAATTGCCTCCCTATTCCCCTTATATAGCGAACGTATTGGGGTATCAAATTGATTCTGGGCAACTGAACCTAGATTTGAAGTTGGACTCACAACAAGGCGAGCTAAGTGGTAAGAGCCATCTGGTGTTAAAACAATTTGACCTTGGTGGCACCTACGAAAGCGGCTCCGCCATTAAGGCTGGGGTGATTCCTTTGAACATAGCGGTCGGCGCTCTCAAAGACAGCAATAACAACATCGACCTAGATATTCCTTTATCAGGCAACATTGATAGCCCTTCTTTTGGCTGGAGCGACTTCCTCTTTATACCAGTGAAAAAAGCCTTATTCCAAGCTTCAAGCAGCTACCTGCTGCAAACCTTTGTGCCTTACGCCAACGTCATCACAGTGGCGCAATTCGCCAGTGATCAATTGCTAAAAATACGTGTAAAACCATTGATCTACCAAGCAAAAGAAACCACTATCGAAGACCAACAAGACGTCTTCTTAAAACAATTGGTCGCCCTGCTCAAAGACAAAAAGCAAAGTGAACTGAAGATTTGTGGTATTGCCAGCTATGTGGATCTAGGCCTTGAGCAACCACCAGCAACCATTGACGACCAAGCAAGGCACCAAGCCAACCTTATTGCAGAAGAAAGAGCAAACCACTTAAAGGATTACTTGGTGTCGCAGGATATTGACTCTGCACGCTTGTTTATTTGCTCGCCAGAATTGGACTTCTCGAAAAAAAGCCAACCGCGTATTGAGCTCAACTTCTAACGACAAAAAGCACGCGTTAAAGGCCAATTCATTATAATGAATTGGCCTTTTTTATGATCTAAGCCGTCAACATTCGGTAAAACTCAGCGCCAAATACTAAAACCCTTCGCAGCAAATCTTCACGCTATTGATTTACGCCCATACTCCCTCATACCTTAGTGTATGGCTCGCACGAACAAGACGTCATCTTAATGCGAGTCTGAATACAAGGATTTAAATGCTCGAGCCATCGGCATGGCTGCAAACTAGACAGACAAAGTTTGACACACATCAAGCGCTCCCTTGGCTCTCTCGCGTAATCTAGTAATAAGAAATACATAAGGAGAATATTATGCCGATCGAAAACCACACACTGGTCAATGAATTACCTGAGTTTAAAGAAGACATTCATCACCTTAAAATGACCGATGCGCATTTTAAGAAGCTGTTTGATGAGTACAACTTCATCACGGAAGAAGTTGAAAAAATGGAAAAAGAAATTGTCCTTACTAGCACCGCCGAAGAAGAGGAGTTTAAAAAACGCCGCCTTCAGCTTAAAGACACAATCGTAAATTACCTTAAAACCGTCACCGAACAAAAGACGGCGTCCGCTTAGCGCGCATTATTGTCAGGCAACTGACCAACAAAACGTTCAATGACACACAAGGCAATGATGTTGACCAACACATTGCCTTTTTTGGCCAAAAAAGAAGACATCCGCAAAAAAGTGTAAACTTTCAGAAAAAACTCAATTGAAAATGATTATCAAAAACACTATTATGCGCGTCTAACTTACTTACCCTTGGCCCAGCTATGAATTTGAAAACCACGCTAACGATGATGCAAGCATATGGAGCGCTTGTCTTTTCCGCCGGCGTTATCGCAGACTCTAATGTAGAAGACCACACCACGGATCGGTCAGAACAAGTTGAAGTCACATCCACAACAAACGACTCAGCGCCAATTGAACTAGATGCTCTCGCAGTCAAAGGGCGCGCTCTGTCGCTTTACAAAGAAGACGAATCAACACTAGGCACTCGCACCAGCACGCCCATTGATGAAACCCCGCAATCCATTCAAGTGTTGCCCAAAGAGCTGATCGAAGACCAAGCAGCCAATCAAATTAGTGATCTTTATCGCTCTATCTCAGGCGTCTCCTATAACAATTTTTCAACGGTCACCATGCGTGGCTTTGCCCAAGACGAAGTACTCTACGATGGTATGAAAGGCGACCCTTATAAAGGGTTTTCTATCCCTCAACTGTTCACCATCCAAGAAGTTCAGGTGTTAAAAGGCCCTTCTGGCGCTCTATATGGCGCAGGGGATTCCGGTGGCACAATTAACTACGTGACCAAAAAACCGACTTATGAGCAGAAAAATACACTCGAGGTGAGCGCTGGTAACAAAGACTTCTTAAGCGGCAGCGTTGAGTCGTCAGGCCCAGCAAATGAGTCGGGTTCACAACGTTATCGTGTCGGCATTTACTCAAGTGGAGAAAACTCTTACCGCAATAATGTCGAAGAAGAAAACGAAAACATTGACCTTGGCTACGCCTGGGACCTGGATGAAGACTCCACACTGACCCTACAGTACACGCATATTTATCAACATATCGATGGTGCCCGTTTACGCGGCATTCCGACCGATGACGACGGTAACTTCCTAGCAGACACCTCATGGAATAACAATGAGCCTTCGGATTATCAGGAATTAAAAGCCGATGTTTTCCAAGCAACCTTAGACCATGAAATCAATAGCTGGTTAAGCAATCACACCAGCATACGTTATTTCGAAAACACAGAAACACAAAATTATCATGAGCTAAAAAGCTTATCGGATACAGATTCTGATGGCGTTGCGGATACCGCTACCCGAGAATACCGCGATCAAGTTTGGAACAATAAAGGGCTGAATGTCTCCTCTTACTTTGTTTCCGAATTGGGCAAACACACCTTGGTAACGGGCGCAGATTACTACTACAACAAAGAAGATTATGTCTATTATAAAGCCACAGGAGAAAGTGCTGGCGTCTCAAACCTTAGCCTAACGAACCCTGTTTACGACGACGACGTGAGTGACTACACCATGAGCTTGTCGAAAGACCAAACCACAGAGTTGAATCAGGTAGGCGCCTTTATTCAAGACCAGTGGAAAGTCACGGATAAACTGAGCTTATTGGGTAGCGGTCGCCTTGATTACATGCAAGAAGATTACACCGATCACAAAGGAGATACGGAAGCGTCTTATAACGATGTGGGGTATTCCACTCGCTTTGGTGCGACCTACGATCTGAACCGTTACCTAAAACCTTATGTGTCTTATTCAACGGGCTTTTCACCACAAAGCGCTTCTGATCAACAAACTTCTGAAGACGGCAGCTTATTTGACCCAGAAGAAAGCCAGCAATACGAACTTGGTGTGCGCACTTACTTGTTTAACAACCGCTTAAACCTGAATCTTGCGGTGTACCATATTGAGCGCAAAAACATGCTTGCAGAAGACCCTGATGACGATGATTACAACATTGCCATTGGTAAAATCCGCAGCCAAGGTTTTGAAGCCGATGCTTTAATCGACATTACCAAGCGCTGGCTGGCCAACATCAGTTACGCCTATAACGACGTCAAAGTGACCGATACAGACGACGCCTATCGTTACAAAGCCAACATGCCGCACCATCAGCTTGGGGTATGGACTCGATATGACTTCCCGAGCATAACCTCTTCCATTGGTTTTGGCGCGGATTACGTCAGCACTCAAAAAAACCGCGACAATCAAACCGTCAAATCCTACACCGTTTACGATGCGTCTTGGCAAACCGTATGGGAAGACTGGAAGTTCCAAGCCAACATCAAGAACTTATTTGATAAAAAATACGCCGTCAGTGGTTTTACCAAAACCATCGGTTCCTACGTCGGCGAACGCCGCCGTGTTTATCTAAGCGCTAGCTACGACTTTTAACCTGTCACTAGTATAGAAATATCTCAAATAAAAAAGGCAAGCGGTGAATGATCCACCAGCTTGCCTTTTTCGTTACTAACTCTAGCCGTCTCGTTATTCTAATAGGCTAGTATGATGGATAATCATTGTAGCCTTGAGCCGTTCCGCCATACATGGTGGCAGGGTCAACGTCATTGAGTGGCCATCCATTGGCAATACGTTCTGGCAAATCTGGGTTGGCGATAAAGGGACGCCCAAAAGCAAACAAGTCGCCGTGCCCCTTGCTCAATACTTTCAGTGCTTTTTCAATTGTGTATTTGCCCGCGTAGATAATACGCCCAGAAAACGTCTCTCGAACCGCACTGTAGAAAGTATCGGGAAGGTCCGGGGCGTTTTCCCAATCCGCTTCAGCAATGGACAAATATGCCACCTTAGCTTGCTCAAGCAACTTGATCGCCTCGATATAAGTGGTATGTGGATCGGCTTCGACCAGACCTAAATACACTCGGTCTTCATCGGTGCTAGCAAACAAAGGCGCGAAACGCACCCCCAAGCGCTCTGGTCCAACCACCTCACTGACCGCGGCGACAATGTCTTTCAAAAAGCGCAAGCGGTTTTCAAGAGAACCACCATATTGATCCTCACGCTGATTGCTGTGCTCGGAAATAAACTGATTCACTAAATAACCATTCGCACAATGCAACTCAACCCCATCAAAGCCTGCTGCTAGGGCATTTCGTGCCGCTTGTGCGTAGAGCGCAACTAACTCGCCAACTTCTTCCGTGGACAATGCACGTGGCATACTTGGCTCTGCCAGAGCGCCTTCACCTGGACCTGTTTCGACAAACACGCTGACGTTATCCGCTGCAATCGCACTCGGTGCGATAGGAGGCTCACCAGCTGGCTGTAAACTGGTGTGAGAAACCCGTCCTACGTGCCAAAGTTGAGCAAAAATAATGCCTCCTTTTTCGTGTACCGCACGGGTGACTTTTTTCCACCCTTCTATTTGTTCTGGAGAATGTATGCCTGGCGTCCACGCGTAACCTTGGCCTCTGGGCTCAATTTGCGTGCCTTCTGTCACCATAAAACCCGCACTGGCTCGCTGAGCGTAATAACTGGCCATTACATCATTCGGAACATTACCCGGTTGAGAGCTACGAGAACGGGTCAATGGAGGTAAAACAATACGGTTGTTAAGGGTATAAGGCCCCAGTGCAACGCTAGAAAATAACGCACTTGTGTTCGGGGAAATTTGTTTCATGAAGACTCTCTTTTAAAGCGGATTGTGTAACACCTTGTTTAAAAATATGTTTTGTTCTGGCGAATGCTCTACATGGGACAAGGCCACACCGAACACTGCGATCGCCAGCAAAACAATGTTTGTCAGCATAGAGGCTTAAATATACAATTTGAAACAAGACTTTTTTGTTTAAGATACAATTATGAATGGTATAAATAGACTCGATATCAAACAGCTCAGAGTGCTAAATGCTTTGCTAGAGCTTAACAATCTCTCTCAAGTGGCACGCAAGATGGGATTAACGCAACAAGCCATCAGCGAACAGCTGCGGAAAATGCGCGACTTATTTGATGATCGTCTTTTTATCCGCCAAGGCAACCACATGGTCGCCACCCCCAAAGCCCAAACACTGGGCCCTGCGGTTGAACAAATTCTTAAACAGCTCGACGCTCTGCTCGAACCTGATGTGTTTACACCACAAACCTACAAAGGGGTGATTAGCATTAGTGCCACAGACTATGCGACACAAGCACTGTTGCCTCAATTGTTCAGCATTACTCGCCGACAAGCCCCTGGATTAAAACTGATTGTTCGAGATTTCGAATCGGACAAGGTCAATCAACTGATTAGTGCAGGAGAGCTCGACCTATTAATCAGCTTTCCTGAATTCATACCAGATAATCTCGCTTATAAGACCCTACTCGAAGAGCAACATTTGTGTATTACTGGCTGCCAGAATAGCGGCTTTGAGGAACCTTTAAGCCTGTCGGAAATCGCAGCGCTACCGCAACTGGTGGTGTCGCCTTCACGGGCTAATTTAAAAGGCTCCCATGACCAATGGTTTGCGAATAAAGGCTTCAACCGCAATATCGTCATGTCGGTGCCCAGTTTTTCGGCTGTGCCTAATATTTTACAAACCACGGATATGATTGCTTTTTTCCCGTCTAGATTATTGCCTAATGACAAAGTAAAAGAACTGGCCGTCGCCGCGCTGCCCCCTTCATTTCAAGTTATCGTTGCTTGGCACCCTCGTACCAGCGACAGTCCTATTCACCGTTGGTTAATTGAGCAATTGCAAAATTTATAAGCGGGTAGACTTACCCACTATCCTCTTACCTAGGGTTAACCTTTGTTGCGCTTATTATATTTAATTTCTATAAACTGAAGCAGCATAAACAGGTATTATCAACAAAAAACACATATATACACTTACCTCCATCGGCATTACTGCCTGACATTAATTTAACCCCATGTGGGAAAATGCATCTAAGTGGAGATACTCATGTTTAAGAACTTTGGCTGGATAAGCGTCATCCCCTCCCCCATTCATCCGCCTACTATTATTGCCGATTTAAGCAACGTCCTCTTGGCTCGTTACCCTCATGAAGCACAATCTCTGAATGCAAAAACTCGGCGGCCTCGGCGGACCCTTTTACTTTCACAGCACTGCGCTCTAACATCTCAGCTTCAAACTCTGTAAGCACACTGTTTCTAACGCCTGCTTCTCGCCAGTCGGCAAAAGGGCCACACCCTTTGGTCATCGCTCGAGCCAAGGCCAAGGCGTCTAACAAGGCTTGATTTGCTCCCTGTCCTTTAAAAGGACTCATCGGGTGAGCGGCATCGCCAATCAAGGTAGCCTTCCCCGCTTGAGCTAACCACTGAGGCTCTAACAAAGCCCGATCGTACACAGGATAGCCAGACACCAAGCTAGCGTCAGTAGCGGATAAAATTTGTGGTATTGGAGCGTGCCATGGAGTGCGCCGCATGGCTTCTTCCTTCAATGCCTGTACCCCTTTGGCACTTAAGGCTTTGGCCTCTTCTTCAGGCATAGGAAAGCTAAGTTGCCACATCACAGAATCCGATGAATAAGGCATAATATAAATACGCTCATTGCCATTGGCTGTTTGAAAAACCGTAGCAGAATCCAGCAATTCGTTTTCAAGACAGTCGTCTTCAAGCCCCCTCAAATCACGCAACGGGCAAATTCCTAAAATCACAATACAGCCCAAATAACGCAGCGGCGCCACATCGTCAGCGATCAACAACTGGCGCACAGAACTCCGAATGCCATCGGCGCCAACAACAAGCCCCGCCTTCACATGTTTGATCTCGCCAGCCACTTTAAAATGCAATCTCAGACCATCACCAGCCTCTTTCATATCAACAAGCTGATGCCCCCAGTGAACCTTATCGTGACCGCCCAGTTGATCGAGCAACGCCAAACGCAATGACTGTCGCGCAATATGCACGTTAGTGCGTTTAGGAGAGTTGTCTTTCGCTGCCAACTCGCCAGAAGCGAGCCACTTTCTCATGCCCCATTCCGCCACAACCTTGCCCTCTGGCGTATGGACAAGATGACGAGTCGACACCACGCCTTCAGATAGAGAAAAAAGCCCAAAACCTTCAATCGCTTTACTCGCTTGCTGCAAGGTCAAACCATAACCTTGAGAACGCGCATCAAAACTGTCATCACGTTCATAAAGCGTAAAAGGAATACCGCGATGCAAACAAGCCACAGCCAATGCCACCCCACCAATTCCTGCACCGATAATCGCCACATGAGGATAATTTTCGACATCGGCAACAGGATGATTCACAGCACGAACCAAGCCTGAGCCAGCGCAATCGGCACAGTCGTCCAAATGCCCTTTAGGACGAACAGGTGCAGGACCGTTACCTTTTGCTTTTTCGAATGCGGCTAGCTCTTTTTGGTACTGCAACCGCACCTTCTTCCGCAATCTACGGCTCTTTTTTCCACGTCCCTGACAATGCGGACATGCCGCCCAACTCGTCTTTTCAGTTTGCAAATTATTCACTTCTTTCTTCAATCACCCGCCAAATCAACGGCATTCGAAAATATTCCTGAGCTTCATCTTGCACTCCCCTTACTTTAAGAGGACTAAAGGAGACTCTGGCTCTTGTGAGTTGGCCTTTAGGCCAATAACTGGAGATCAATACATCTCACCATAGATCAGAGTCCAAACAATAGGTCTCGCTCAGCTCTTGATCTTAAGTTCAAGAACACCCCATCCTAACCTTCCCCTTGAACGCTTTCCATCAAAGGGAAGTGAGAAGGGACAGAAACAGTACCCGCCCTTAACCTAGCTCTCCCCCTTACTTCAAGGGGGGCTGGAGGGGATTTTGCTCTGACACTTATGAGTTAGAATGCCTAGAAAAAAGAGCGATCAATTATCACGAATTTTATTCAACCAAAGAACGAGGAACCTACGATTAACGTGACATTTCGAAAACAAAGCGACACCTAGCATTTCGACTCTACACTATAATCTGCACCTTTTTTAATACGTCGAGTTCGGCGCAATATCACCGTTCACTTCCCCATCAACCTCATCAGGGTCTATATCATGAATAAGCAAGGTTTCTCGCACGGCTTCCACATGACTCAAAACCAATTGATAACGATCGCCGTACTCATATTTATTGACCTCAATGGCTTTTGGCATATAAGTGAACGCAATCTTTAAAGCCTCTAACATGGCTTGCTTGTCTTCTTCTGTCATGGAATATCCTACCCTTACATTAGCAACATACAATCGAGTCAATGAAACTCATTAAAAAACCAGATGCGTATTTTCCAACATCATCACCTTCTTGCATAGCGCAACTTAATCCCCACACCCACCCCTTACCAGGACAGGCATAGTTAATAACCAGTCAAACATCCCTTATCAGCACCCCTTACCAGGACACGTCCCTTACCAGGACACACCCCTTACCAGGACAGGCATAGTTAATCCCCAGTCGTCCCTTACCAGGACAGGCATAGTTAATCCTCAGTCAAGCTGGACAAAACCCTCAAGCAGTCGCCAATGAATTACTTTTCTTTCTATGTAATCAGTATAATGCAGGTCAAATCATCATTTTAGGACCCACACCATGCCACCATTGTTCGAAGAGCTCGATAGCCAAGATTCTCCTTTAGGTGAAATATCACTGCGTAGAAGGCAGATTCCTGCGTTTGGTGATAGAGATATTTACGAAGTAAAGCTAGGCGAAGAGTTTCTTATGTCGAGCATGTTTGTTGAGGCAGAAGAAGCCTTATCGACACTTGGCTTAGAGCAAGTAAACGGTGAAAACTTAAGTGTGGTTGTGGGTGGTTTAGGGCTAGGCTATACCGCTGTGGCTGCACTAAAAGACGAACGAATCTCTGAATTGCTCGTCGTTGACGCCCTAGACACCGTCATCAGCTGGCACCAAAAAGAGCTGGTCCCTCTAGGGAAAACACTCAACGCAGACACGCGAAACCGTTATGTGCTCGGCAGCTTCTTTGACCTTGCAACCGACCCAAGTAACGGGTTTGACCCAAGCGCTGCGGGCAAAAAATTCGACGCCATCTTATTAGACATAGATCACTCGCCCACTGAATACCTCAACCCAGAGAATGCCGGATTTTATACAACAGAAAACTTATCTCGAATGGCCGAACAACTTAAGCCCTGTGGCGTTTTCGCTATGTGGTCGCAGAATCCACCAGAAGCTGACTTCGAAGCCTTGTTGGCCACCGTATTTAACCGCGTTGATTCCCACCTTGTCTCCTTCTACAACCCATTCCAAGGAAAAGACTCAACCAACTCCGTTTATGTCTGCATCAAATAGCTAGGACAGTCATAATAAGACTAAATAACTAGGACAGTCATAATTAACAATCAAAAAACAGCGGATTATGCCTGTATTTAGACGAGTAAAAGCCAAGTTAATAATGGTGTGCCAGGCTTAAATAAGGGAAAGTGGGCTTAAAAAGGGGTTGAAAGGAAGGATAGTAAATTTAAGGCAAGCTAAAGCAATCAGTTGCACTTAACTGAGCTTTTCTTGCCATTAATGTTGTTACGCAAAAAGCAAAGTATTCTGCCGCTTAAGCTGCCTTTTCCTATTTTTTGATTCACAATAGCGAGCGACCGAATAAGCACGACCAACAACATTCTCTGTTTTCTTACCAAATTGCGTCGCAATGCAGAGCCAATTATCGGCTGAAATACCCAAGCGCTGCAAAATAGGTAGAAATGAAACGTCTATTAGCCCTCTTTTCTGACTGTTTATCACCCTACCCGTCATGTCGACCAATTCTAAATAGTCGTTTAGCTGAAAAGGCAGCCCATTGGGCAAAATAGCTAGGACAGTCATAATTAACGACTAAATAACTAGAACAGTCATAATTAACAATCAAAAAACATCGGATTATGCCTGTATTTAGACGAGTAAAAGCCAAGTTAATAATGGTGTGCCAGGCTTAAATAAGGGAAAGTGGGCTTAAAAAGGGGTTGAAAGGAAGGATAGTAAATTTAAGGCAAGCTAAAGCAATCAGTTACACTTAACTGAGCTTTTCTTGCCATTAATGTTGTTACGCAAAAAGCAAAGCATTCTGCCGCTTAAGCTGCCTTTTCCTATTTTTTGATTCACAATAGCGAGCGACCGAATAAGCACGACCAACAACATTCTCTGTTTTCTTACCAAATTGCATCGCAATGCAGAGCCAATTATCGGCTGAAATACCCAAGCGCTGCAAAATAGGTAGAAATGAAACGTCTATTAGCCCTCTTTTCTGACTGTTTATCACCCTACCCGTCATGTCGACCAATTCTAAATAGTCGTTTAGCTGAAAAGGCAGCCCATTGGGCATATCTTGTCTAGGGTTACCAACAAAGGGAGAGAGGAATTTCGGCTGACTATTTCTCTTCAAAAAACCGATACGATGTTTGATACTGGTAAAATCTGACGTTTCCGGAGTATCACTCACGTTGGCTCGCACTGGATTTAAATCCACATAGGCCATGCAAGCAATTAAAGCCGCTTCGTCTAACAATGCTTGAGACTTAAAACGCCCTTCCCAAAAGTGCCCCGTACACTTGTCTTCAGCATTCGCATGTCGAGCAATTGGCTCATTTAACTCTTTCATAAACCAACTGATATCGATCAACCGATGCCGAAATGACTCTACTGACGCCTCCACCAACTTCAATGCAAAAGGCGATAAGGCTTCTCCTTTAACATATTGTTGTGTATAGGGCGTTCCTTTATGCAGTCGATGCCATTTTTCGAGAACATCTCGTGCGGACCAGTTTTGCGCTTTCTCAGGATCAACGTGCAACACCACATGAAGGTGATTACTCATAATTGCATAGGCACAAATATCAATGCTAAACACGCTGGCTAAAAACAATAAACGTTTCTCGATCCAGCCACGCCGATGTTCATAACTGCTTCCTGTGACGGGGTCTTCACCACATAAAAAAGCACGGCGTACACAACGGGAAATACAATGATAATAAGGCGTACTTTCTAAACTGACTTGCTGACTTCTTGGTATAGGCATAGATCACGCTCTTGACTAAGAATTATACTGTAATTATATACAGTATAATTAATTTCGCCAATTAAACGCTCAAACCTCAGTATGACTGGCTTTTAATGGTGCCTGTCCTGCTAATATTTGCGGTTAAACAGAAGGCAAGTTTTGCATTATCCATTGTTTGCATTGCGCCTTAGGTAAAGCTCCAGACATGCGCGCAATTTCTTTGCCATGATGAAATATCATCAAAGTAGGAATCGAACGAATATGATAGCCACCAGCGATACCTTGGTTGTTTTCAGTATCTAGTTTTATAAAACAGACCTGATTAGACATTTCCCCTGCCAATTCTTCAAAAATAGGAGCAAATTGCTTACACGGCCCACACCAGGATGCCCAAAAATCCACAATTACAGGCAAATCATTGTAGGTAACAAAGCGACTGAAGTTATCGCTGTTTCCCACAATAGGACTTGTTGAAAGAACAGGTTTTCTACACTTTCCACAAATAGGCTTATCTTTAAGTTTCGAGTGTGGCAGGCGGTTTTTTGTATTACAACTTGGACAAATTAATTGGATGGGTGACTCAGTCATCTTAAATCTCACAAAGAATGTTTTGAAATTCGTCTTATCATTAAAAGAATAATATCGAATGTCTAAGCGTTAACAAAGACATTCAACATCATGTTTTAAAAAGAGTCATAATGGAAACAAGATGGCTATCGGGTCAGTACTTGCTGGCTTTCAAACGTCATAGGACTAGACTTCCAACCAGGAATATCCGTCTCTACATTGGCACCAACACTCATGTCGACACTAACAGGGTCCGAGCTGGTCAGCATACGATAGGAACTCATTCCCATCTCACTAAAACCGAGTGTTAACGGAATGGTAAGGCGCTGAGTTTTGCCTTTTCCTAGTGCTATTTTTTTGATTTCGCCACCACCTAATGACGCACCTTTCGATGCCAGCTTATAATGAACATCACTTAAATTCACATCAAAGTCATTTGGGTTGGTTACCTCTAAATCAACATTAAATGTAGCACCACTCAGACCAACAGAGTCCATTTTAACGCCTTTAAACGCGACTTCTGGCTTTTGAGGAATCGGCAACTGTCCGGCGTAGGCTACAGGCATTTTCAAGTCACCCAACACAGGTAAATTAATAGCAACATCACCTTCTACGGCATAATCAAATTGCTTTTTATCCTTAAGGCTGCCAACACCTTTAATAAGCTGGTCAAATGTTAACGTCACGGGTAAACGAACGCTATTGCTTCCCTTCGCAGGCAGAGACAAACTCGAGTCTGGTTGATTCACTTTTGCAATATTATTGCCATTTACCAATAATCCCAGATCAAATCCCGCCGTTTTCAATGGAAATACGTTCGGGTTTTTCACCTCAACATCCAGCAATAACGTCACGGCATCTGTCGATAAGCTACCAATGGACACGCCAGCCACCGACGCTGTGGGCTTATTAACATCCATTGTTTCTTGTAGCGACGCACACCCGGATAACAACACTGTAAGTACACACATCCATCGAGAAAACATACCTTACCTCATATTTTGCACTTCTTATTTGATTACCTGAACACACTTCACTGAGTATAGCCACTACTCAGAGACACGCTAACAAACCACTCTTATGGCTCATCTTTAGAGCGACAGACGTTTCTAACTATGCCTGTCCTGGTAAAAATATTCAGACGGAAAACCATAAAAAAACGCGACCTAAGTCGCGCTTTTTACCGTTACCCACCTCAGGTAAGCAGAACAAAAAATAAGGTTTTACTCAGCATCATCTCGCTTAGTTCGCGTCTTTGGAACCGCCACTACTTCAAGGTAAAAAGACTTCCAATGCTGACTTTGCGCAGCGCTAATATTGGTATTAATATCGCCTTCATGAACAGTTCTTGCTTTATCTGCTGTTTGACCAAATTTGCAATTGAATCCCCAGAAATCAGCCCCTTCAGGCAATGCTTTAGCGCGCTCTTGCTTGATGTACTTTTTAACATCGTGTTTTGCCATCTCAATTAAGCGCTGGTAGGAAATTTTAGGGTGGGATAACGCAAACGTCTTTTTCATTAGAATCCTAGAAAGTTAGCTAAGGCGGCATAACAACCACCCTATTATAGCCGCACATAATAACGGGTTAGCCCGAATGCAGCAACGTCCCACAAATATCTAAAACCAACTTCCTATATGCATGCCTGTCCTAGTAAGCCTTGAAATTCATACCGAGATAAATCTCTGAGAATTGGTCTAAAACCCAGAAACCATGGGCTTTTTAACGTGCCTGTCCTAGTAAACCCCTGATAAATCCTATGCTGCTAAAGCCTGCGATAAGACATAAGAAACATATTGTTACACTTTGATATTTGCGTGAACGAAAAAGCGGGTCTAAATTTGAATCTAGACAGAGAGCAAGGGATTTGCTTCAGCCTCCAGGACGGAGGCTCTGTCTATCTTTCATGACGAACCCAGCGCTGCAAGGACGCAGCTAAAATACTTTTCCATCCGCGTAATACCCTTTTATTTTTCATTCC
Organism: Marinomonas sp. KMM3893; assembly: GCF_004352855.1. GTDB lineage: Bacteria > Pseudomonadota > Gammaproteobacteria > Pseudomonadales > Marinomonadaceae > Marinomonas > Marinomonas arenicola. The sequence continues at coordinate 218,663 of NZ_SJSC01000001.1, forward strand.
TTTCTCTACTCTAATGCCATGACACCTTTTTCATTCGAGGTTATATGTGCTTCCCTTGATTTAATCTTATGGCTTTTTAATCGGCTATCTTAGGTGGTGGCTTCTTAATATCAATTTCATTGGTTATAATTTGGCGATAAATTTAAAACAAATAATCACATAGAGAATCATTTTGATGAAATTTCACAAAGCCTTAGTCGCTACTGTCATCGGTTTGAGCGTGGCACAATTAAGTTTCGCGCAAACTCAAATCACTTTTAAGTCAGCCAAGACCAGCTCGTCTTATTATCAAATGGCTGTAGAAATCGCCCAAGCGGTTAAAAAAGACACGAATAGCGATGTGATTGTTACTGTTGAAGAAAGCCAAGGCTCTGTTCAAAACGTGATGGAGTCGGCTTTTAGGGGAGCTAATTACGTATTCACAACGCCTCCTGCGCTGGTAAGCCTGGCACAGAACGGCAAGGCCATGTTTAAAAATAGGAACAATCCTAAGTTTAATGACATAAGAGCACTTTTCCCCATTCCCTCTTTGGCCATGCATTTTGTTGTCTCAGAGAAGAGCAATATTCACAATTTTTCTGAGATGGAAGGCAAGAAAATATTACTGGGCAAAGGAACATTTGGCGCTAACGAAGGCGCTAAATACATCAAACTGTTTGGCTTAGAAGGTAAAATAGACTTTGCTCAAGTTGAACTTTCCAATGCTGTACCAGCCTTGAAAAATGGTCAAATCGATGGTTTTGTTACCTCAGGCTCTTTCCCCGCTCCAAACGTCATTGAAGCGTCTGCTGGCACAAAAATAAAAATCCTATCATTAACGGATGAGCAAATAGCGCAATCAAAACGCACCAAACTAACGATTCCAGCTGGCACTTATAGCGGACAAGAAACCGATATAACCACTACTTCGTTACCTGTTGTTGTTTATACCAGCACCGCTATGGACGAGGCTACCGCCTACACATTAACAAAAGCTTTTTGGGAACAAAAACAACGAATGGGAAATGACTCCCCTTGGTGGAAAGGTGTTTCAACAGACATGCTCAGCAACATTACTGGAAAGATTCACCCAGGTGCTGCTAAGTACTACCGTGAAATGGGCGTCCGTTTAAATGCCAATCAACTATAAGCTATGATGTTTAATCACGGTTGCCCTGCGGTATAAAAGCGCACATCTCCCTTTTATACCGCTTCCCTTAAGCAGAACTTATTATAATATTCTAGGTTCTGCTTAAAATACCTAATACACTCACTCACTTTCTTATCTTCCATTTACTTAAACAGATTACGCTTTATGCCTAGCAAATATTTTTGGGCCGGTTTTGGCTTCGTTAGTATCATTTTCCATTTAACACTTATTTTTTCTGGTTTAGTGCCTAATCTAGTTAGTCGCCCACTTCATATGGCACTCGCCCTACCATGGGCTTTTATCTTTATGAGTAGTACACCTTTCCAACGCTATACTGGCTACTTATTTACCATATTAGGCTTAATCGCAACCATGTGGGTGGCCTACAATGCCGACTCATTAGGCGACCAATACGGTTATATCAGTGAAAACTACCAGCTATGGATTGCCGCTGTTTTGTTGCTAAGTGTTTTAGAAATGGCAAGACGCAGTATTGGCTGGCCATTGCCATTGGTAGCGGTTCTCGCTCTGGCATATGGGATGTTCGGACAATATATCCCAGGTGAATTTGGTCACCCTGGCACCCCGATAGGCAGCTTTTTGGGTACATTAACCATAGCTGAAGGGGGAATCTGGGGGAAACTCACAGGGGTTTCTGTCAGTATCGTTGCTATCTTTGTTATTTTTGGCGCCGTGCTCAATGCTGGCGAAGCAGGACAAGGCTTCATGAATTTAGCACTTACCGCGGCTGGCAGACTACGAGGCGGAGCAGCAAAAGTGTCGGTTATTTCTTCAGCTCTATTTGGCTCTATCTCAGGCTCCGCTTCTGCTAATGTCGCATCAACTGGCGTAATCACATTACCCGCTATGACAAAGCTTGGTTACCCTAAATCATTAGCCGGAGCGACTGAGGCCGTTGCCTCTTCTGGAGGGCAAATCATGCCACCATTAATGGGCGCCGGCGCATTTGTGATGGTTGAGCTGACAGGAATTCCATATCAAAGCATCATGATGGCCGCCATTTTACCCGCTATCTTGTACTTTTGGGCAGTTTGGGTGGGGATCGATGCTTTTGCACTACGCTATGATTTAAAAGCCGTCAGTAAAGACCAGCAACCTAGCCATCGTCAGCTATTCATTACCTGTAGCTTCTTCATGATTCCATTTGGGATATTGCTTTGGGGAATGTTTGGCCCTGCTTATACACCACAATTTTCCGCAAGTATCGCTATTTTTGGTGCGGCTATTTTACTTTTCTTCAATTCCAAAGGCGTAGCGAATAAAAAACAACTGCTTGAACGATTAGAAGATGTCGGCATTAATGCAGGCAAACAAATCGCTATGATAGCCGCCATCATATTGTGTGCTTCTATCGTGGTTGGTGTACTGGCAATTACAGGGTTGGGCGTAAAAATAACGTCTCTCATTATTTCAGGCTCTGCGGGAATGCTTTGGCCTGCCATTTTCTTAACCGCCATTGCCTGTTTAATCCTTGGCATGGAAGTACCCACTACCGCAGCGTATGTCATCTGTATTTCGGTAGCGGGTCCTGCGTTAGCGCAATTGGGCTTATCTGCACTTCAAGCCCATTTATTTGTCTTCTGGTTTGCCTTGCTGTCAACGATCACGCCCCCTGTGTGTGGCAGTGTTTTCATCGCTGCAGGGATGGTCAAAGAAAACTGGCTCAAAGTCGCAGGCATTGCCATGATGTTGGGAGTAGGTTTGTATTTAATCCCGTTGGCGATGATCGCTAACCCTTCGCTTATTTTATTAGGCAGCAGCCCATTGTTAGCCATCGCAAGCGCCTTAAAAATCGCCCTCGCACTCTATTTTATATCCATGGCACTCATTGCCCCTTTTAAATACATCAAACGAGCTGTGTATTTATGCGTCGGACTCACTTTGATTTTTGCCCTGCCAATTTAAATTTATGACTCACTCCTAGGCCTGCATGGACGCAGGCACAATGGGAATCTGGCGATAAAAATGGAGTTTTCATCATTTAGCCCACATCACATTTTCGTATCAAACATCTATCAAGCCCAGCAACCACGGGCTTTTTAACATGCCTGTCCTGGTTAATTCTCGACTCTGACCTCTGGTTAAATTCATCGATTCATGAGTTACTGGCCTGAAGGCCAGCCCACAAATTAAAAAAGTCACCGAACCCAGCAACCACGGGCTTTTTAACGTGCCTGTCCTGGTTAATTTTCACGAACCCAGCAACCACGGGGTTTTTAATGTGCCTGTCCTAGTTAATTTTCCTCGTGCCTCGTTTCATCCGACCTACGGGGGAAATAATCATCCGGCCTACGAGAAGGAGTCATCCGGCCTACGAGAAGGAGTCATCCGGCGTACGACTGTTGATAAAAGGCGTTGTTTATAGCTGGATGACTCTGGCGTTGGCACTGAGTGGGCTGGGGATGTGGCTGATGAATAGGAGTAAGTTAGGTTGGTAGTCATGTTGGAGTGCATGGCAGATTGTTTGGATGCTGGCGCTGTCTAGGCCGTCAAAAGGCTCGTCGAGCAGTAGCACTGGGCGATTTCTTAGCAGCAGCCGAGCCAAAACAAGGCGTTTACGTTGGCCGCCAGACAAGTCTCGCCCTTGAGCACCAAGTAAAGTATTAAGCCCTTGGGGTAAGTTGCGCGCCCAATCCCCTAGGGCAACGGCGTCGAGTACTTTCCAAAGCGCTTCTTCCGTCGCATTTTCAGCGCCAAGTTGTAGGTTGGCGAGTAAGGATTGCTGGAAGACGTAAGGGTTTTGAGGCAAATAACTAAGCTGGGATTGGTACATTTCATTGCCGTAAAGCGGCATTATTACACCATTGATTTGAGCCTGTCCTTCGCTAAGAACATCTCCAGCTAGTGCGGCAAGCAAGGTGGATTTACCACTGCCACTGTGGCCTTGTAGCCAGACACATTCATTGCCTTCTAGTGTCATGGATACAGTGTTATTACCTAGGTTAGAAGGCGCGTGATAACCACGAAATTGAGTCAGCTTTATGCTTTTAATGGTAGCTAATGACGCTTGATTCGCCGTACTCTCATTCTGTTGTACCGTATGCAGTTGATTCAAGCGGCGTATACCTACTTGAGATTGCCCTTGTGCCACAAAAGACTGAGACAAGGGTAAGACCAGTTCATTTACCGCTAAGACACACAGAATGAAAGCCACCAGCCAAGCACCTTGAACGCCTGCAATTAAGCTCAGTTGTGCGCTATTTTGACTGTCCATTAGGGTATAAAAAACACTGGCAAGAAGCCCTAAGGTAACGCAGTAAGAAGCAAGTCGACCTAGGCTAATGGCTTGCTGGATTTTCACTTCTGCTTGTTTTTGACGAGCGTCCAATTGCTCTAAACGCTCAGCGTAGGTTTGCCAATGACCGCGGATTGTTAAGGTAATGAGCGCGGAGAATACACTCACAAACCGACTGCGGCGATGGGTTCCTAAAATCTGTCCGACATGCACATGACGACTAGCGTAACGACCACACATAAGAGGAATAAGCACTAGATGGAAGAGCGCGGCAATGCCCATAGGCAAGACTAAAGAGGGCGAGATAATGTACGCCAACACGGTAACGCCAGCGTAAGCAAGTAAAGCATACAGCCAAGGCAGCATGACCACTAAAGGCCAACGAATAATTTGGTCTAGATCACTGACGAGGCGCTGCAATAAGTCCCCTCGACTTTGCTGATGCAGACTCGCAGGCGCTTTTGCCACCCGTTGATCCCACACCCATAACCGCAACGTTTTCAATAGCCCAAGCAGGTGTTCATGAGCGGAAACTTGCTCACCATAACGGCCAGCGGTACGCAAAATGGCCATCAAGCGCACTAGAGCACCTGGGGTAAAATAGTTGAACCCTTGTGCTAGCCCTAAAACGCCAGCAAGACCTGCAGCGGATAAGAACCAACCAGAAATACCGAGCAATGCCACACCAGCAAGGCTGGCCATAACGCCGAGTAAAAGTGGTATCGCAAAACCCCATGGGTTCGCCAATAACAGGCGCTTAAGCGATAGCTTGGATACTTTGCTCATGCAAACCTCCGTGGGTTAAATTCCAATGTCTGTCAGCCCAAGAAATCGGGTGTGTATCGTGGCTGACCACTAACAATGTTTTGCCTTTTGAAACGCTATTTAGTGTCTCAAGTACGGCGTTAGCCGTGTCTTCGTCAAGCCCAGAACACGGTTCGTCTAGCAACCAAACATCGGCATTGGAGAGCAGCGCCCGAGCAATGGAAAGTCGCTGCATTTGCCCTCCTGATAAGCCGGTTCCTAATTCGGTAAGCTTGGTCTCCAGCCCAGCCGGTAAGGCCTTAATGAAATCCGCACACTGGCTTTTCTCTAAAGCGGTTTGTATTTCTTGTTCACTTGGAGGCTGTATCCCCAACAATAGATTTTGACGAATGTTGCCATTTACCCATTCTGGTGTTTGTGGCAACCAGGCCAATCGGCCTCGCCACTGCGCAATATCCAGCGTCGAAAATGGCTCGTGGTAAACAAAACATTCGCCTTGATAACCCTTTTCAAACCCCAATAGCAAATGCAGCAAACTGGACTTTCCGACACCAGATTCGCCACTAAGCCAGATACGCTCACCTTCACGAATATGATTACTGATCGGCGCTAAACGAGTCCGGCCAGCTTGCTGCCAGCTCAATGCTTGAAAGGTCAACAAGGAGGTAGATTGTGTTTTGACGATCGATAAATGCGATTGAATGGCGTCGTCTTTGCTCGCGGTCTGCGTGTCTTGTGTCGGAGTATTGAATATTTCCAATAACGCGGTCGCTGCGGCTTCGGCTTTTTGTTTGGCGTGATAATCGTTGCCTAATTGGCGCAACGGTAAATAAAACTCTGGCGCGAGTAACAAGAGAAAAAAGGCTTGAGTTAACGTGACCGGTGCCTGTCCTTTGTCCCAAGGCAATTGCTCTAGCAAACCCAACCCCAGATACAAGGCGATCATCGCGATGGACAAGGAGGCGAATAACTCCAACGTTGCGGTCGATAAGAATGCCAAACGCAACACGCCCATGGTCGTTCTTTGATACGCACTGGCGCTGTCCGACAAACGCTGTTTGGCTTGTCCGGTACGACCGAGGCGTTTTAGTTCTGCCAGCCCTTGGCTTAAATCCATAAACTGGTTTGATAACATGGCCAACACTCGAAACTGTCGACGGTTCGCTTGCGCGGCTTTATGGCCCACAAAGATCATAAAAATAATCACCAATGGCGCCGTCATCATAAACACCCCAAAGGCAATATAAGAGACAGGCAACACCGCAAGCAAAATAACACAGGGAATCAAGGACACCATAAACAACTGAGGTTTATAGCGACTGAAATAATCATCGAGGGCGTCGACTTGTTCATAGACTCGTGTCGACAAGGCCGCATCTTCGTCAATTTTTAAGCGTGAAGGCCCAAGATGAGTCAAATGTGAGAGTAATTTTTTGCGCAGTGTATAGCGAATACTGCGACTGGCTGCGGCACTTAATCGCTCGCGACCAAAGCTGGCCAACGCGCGAATAAGCAATGCAGAAAAGGCGATTAACAACAATGAAACAGAAAAAGCGCCGTCGATGACCAAGTCAGAAAAGACATTGGCCAAAGACCAAGCTTGGGCAACCAAACCGACGGTAAAAAGAATACCCAGCAGCTGAACAAGACGATAACGTTTCGTTTGTCGTTTTGCCCATTCATTAAGAAACTGCAATTCGGGCGTAGTTAGCCGTGCCTTTCGTGGCGACTTGTGCGCTTTCTCTTGTTTAGACATGCGCTTACTTTTGCTCCTCTTCGCCTTCGTAACCGCTAAAATCTAGCCAAATCGCGTTTACAATACCGAATGCGCAAGCCAGTAAAACCCCTAGACTCCAAGCAAAATACCACATAATACTGTCTCCTTTGTGGGGCGCTACAGGTGGAGCGCCCCCTTCTTAATGAATGTGCTTAATAAAGAGAATGTGCGTTTTTCTCGATATGCTCTTTGCTGATACGACCAAACATCACAATGTAAGACCAAATGGTGTAACACAAGATAATCGGCACAAAGATACACGCGGCGATAAACATGATTTGCAAGGTGTGTTGACTAGAAGTCGCATCCCACATAGTCAAACTCATGCTAGGAAAAGTAGACGATGGCATTAGGAATGGGAACATAGACCCACCTGCAGTGACAATAATACCCACGATACCCAAAGAGGAACTTAAGAAAGCCAAGGCGCCTTTGTTCACACGACTCGCAAACGCAGCAACCAACAAACCTAATACACCCAATACAGGAGCCAGCATTAATAAAGGCACCTTATCGTAGTTCGCCAACCAAGCGCCTGGCTCAATAGACACTTCTTTCATCAATGGAGTAAGGACTTGACCACCATCGATGGCACTCGTAATGACGTACCCTTGGATACCATACGCTAACCACACACCCGCTAAGATGAACAACACAGCGCCAAGTAATGAGGTCACTATGGTGGCTTTGCGAACGCGTTTCAGCAAGTCCCCTTCTGTTTTCATCTGCAACCAAGCACCACCTTGGGTAATGATCATCATCAGACTCACCAAGCCACACAAAATAGCGAAGGGATTCAATAGCCCAAAGAAAGAACCGGTGTAATCTACACGCAAGAACTCGTCAAATTGGAATGGCACACCTTGTAGTAGGTTACCAAAGGCCACACCAAAGATAATAGGTGGCACGATAGAACCAAAACCTATGCATAAATCCCAGTTTCTTTTCCAACGAGGCGAGTCAATTTTCGAGCGGTAATCAAAGCCAATTGGGCGAAACCACATCGCGGCTAAGGTCAAGATCATCGCCATATAAAACCCTGAGAACGAAGCCGCATACACCACAGGCCAAGCCGCAAATAACGCCCCGCCCGCCGTAATAAACCATACTTGGTTACCGTCCCAGTGAGGGGCCATGGAGTTAATCATCACGCGGCGTTCGCTGTCATCACGAGTGATAATATTGACCAAGCTACCCACGCCCATATCAAAACCGTCGGTGATGGCAAAGCCAATCAATAGCACTCCGACCAATACCCACCAGATTAATTTTAAGACATCATAATCCATGTTAAATCTCCTGCGATTTTATCTGAGCCGTTTCGTTTTCAAGTGCATAACGACCGGTGTGCAAGCTAGAAGGACCCTGTTTAGAGAAACGAATCATGAGATACATTTCTGCGATCAAGAAGGCGGTGTAAAGTAACGTAATGCCGATAATAGTGGTCCAAAGCTCGCCTTCTGTTAAACCAGAAGCGGCTAAGTTCACAGGCAATATTTCACCAATCGCCCATGGCTGACGACCATATTCAGCAACCAACCAACCTGCTTCACATGCAATCCAAGGAACCGGCAAACTAAATAGAATCACTTTCAAGAACCAACGGTTCTGACCAATTCGACGGCGTGCGTTTTGGTAGAAAGCGGCGGCAAAAATCAGCAACATAAAGAAGCCAAGACCGACCATGATTCGGAAAGAGAAGAAGATAGGCGCCACATGCGGAATGCTGTATTCCACGGTTTGATCTATTTGAGCCGCCGTGACGTTGTTCATGTCGTCGGCAAAGGTTTTTACCAACAAGCCATAACCTAGGTCCCCTTTCACTTTTTCGAAATCGGCTTTCACTTGAGGATCTGTTGATCCATCACGCAATTTCTGAAGCAGCTGGTTCGCATAGATGCCGTTGATAATACGCTGACGGTTTTGCTCTTTAAGCTGATCAATACCAGTCACTTGTTTGTCCAGCGAGCGAGTGGCGATCAAGCCGAGGGCACCGGGAATTTTAATCGCGTATTCGGTTTTTTCAATGTCTTGATTCGGAAGACCGATCAAGGTGAAATCCGCAGGCGCTTGCTGTGTGTCCCATTCGGCCTCAATGGCGGCCATTTTCACTTTTTGAACATCGCCAATTTCATAACCAGACTCATCACCCAATAAGATTACACTTAATGTGGCGGCTAAACCGAAGGCTGAAGCAATAGCGAAAGAACGACGAGCAAAAGCCAGGTCACGACCTTTTAGCAAATAATAACTTGAGATCGCTAAGACAAACATCGCGCCAGTACAGTAACCCGCTGACACAGTGTGAACAAATTTCACCTGAGCCACTGGGTTAAATAACAAAGCACTAAAGTCGACCAATTCCATGCGCATGGTTTCATAATTGAATTCAGAGCCCACTGGGTTTTGCATCCAACCATTGGCAATCAAAATCCACAAGGCCGACATATTAGAGGCGAAAGCCACCAACCAAGTCACCGCCAAATGTTTGGCTTTGCTTAAACGGTCCCAACCGAAAAAGAACAGCCCCACTAAAGTAGATTCTAGGAAGAAGGCCATTAACCCTTCTATCGCCAGCGGCGCACCAAAAATATCCCCGACATAATGGGAGAAATAAGACCAGTTGGTACCAAACTGGAACTCCATAGTAAGACCTGTCGACACGCCCAGGGCAAAGTTAATACCAAATAACTTACCCCAAAATTTCACCATGTCTTTATAAACTTGCTTGCCTGTGATGACGTAAACCGACTCCATAATGGCAAGAATAAAAGATAACCCGAGTGTTAAAGGAATAAACAAAAAGTGGTACAAAGCAGTTAGAGCAAACTGGAACCTCGATAAGTCCACTACCGTTTCATTGATCATAATGACTTCAACCCATTCACTTGATTGAGAAAAGACGTTCACAGGCACTTTTCTTTAAACTCAATGCTCTTGTTGTTTTACGTCCGCCGCCGCTCCAGCCATTGGAGCTAACTATAAGCGTGAATTATGAGTGAGCTTGTCTTTAGAAACATTGCGTTAGATCAAGAGAAAGACAGAGAAAACCATTCAATGGTGTTTGGACACTTTTTATAGACCTAGGTCAAATAACCGTAGGCCATGCGATAAGTTCGTGATTTGGTTGGTTTTATAACAGCCTGTTGTGATGGTGGGTTCTTTAAAAAGGGTATTGAGTGAACATGTCCTCGATCATCTGATCAAGCGGCGCTTCTTGTCCGTAGGTTTTTGCGTATACTCGCAAACCAGAAATTTGGATTTGTATGTAACGGGCTAATTCTCTCGGTGTTTGGTTTTGTTTCACTTCACCTAATGCTTGAGCGTCTGCAATTAACAAAGCAAATTCTGTTTCTATTTGTTTGAGTGAATTTTTTGCTTCTTCTAATAACTCAGCATTGTCTTCGGTTAATTCAGCGACGGTTTTCGCCAACATACACATACCATTCGGCGCCTTGGTTTGTGAGTCAATCACCAGCATTTTGACAAAGCTTTGCAGCGCACTAATCGGCGATGAGGTTTCACGTCGGCAAGCATGTAAGGCAGCGATTCCCTGCTGCGTGTAACATTTCAACGCTTCTTTAAACAAGCCTTCTTTGCTACCAAAAGTCGCATAAATACTGCCTGGTCGCATATCAATTACGTCCTGGAGGTTACGCATTGAGGTGGCATGAAACCCCTTTTCCCAATACAAATCAGTCGCTTTATTCACCACCTGATCGCGGTCAAACTTGGCATTTTTTCTCATTGTCACTCTTCTATAAAAAAACTTTTTGAACGATCGCTCAATTTTAACTTGAACGAACGTTCAAAACCACTTATTATTCGTTTTATTGAAAACAAGGCCGAACAATCAGCCACCAAAATCATCCACTGTTTAATAGGATATACCATGAGCGAATTTACCATCCATACTCTAGAAAGCGCACCAGAAGCGAGCAAAGAAGCCGTTGAGGCCTCTATAAAAGGCAATGGTTTTTTACCTGGTTTACACGGTGTAATGGCGGAAGCACCAGGGCTACTTGAAGGCTATCAGGTGTTGCACAAACTGTTCACCGAGTCTTCTTTCAACGCAGAAGAACTGACCGTTGTTTGGCAAACCATTAACGTTGAACATGCTTGCCATTACTGTGTTCCTGCCCATACCGGCATTGCGCATATGATGAAAGTAGACCCAGCATTAACCGAAGCATTGCGTAATCAAGAAGCCATGCCAACAGAGAAATTACAAGTGCTGCATGAAACCACATTGGCGATGACTCGCAATCGTGGTTTCCTAACTCAAGAAGAAATAACACGCTTCTTTGAAGCGGGTTATGCTCAGCGTCAATTGCTGGAAATTGTTTTAGGTCTATCTCAAAAAGTAATGAGTAATTACACAAACCATCTAGCAGAAACGCCTGTTGATTCTGTCTTTGAAAAGTTCGCTTGGCAGCCTAAATAAACGACCTACTGCACGCCCAAAAAACGTGCTTTCTAGCGCAAAAACACAATGTACCTCCTAACCATTAGGGGGTATTTTTTTATCTTTTCTTTGTCATAAAAAAACCATTATTTAATTTGCTATTTTCGCTTTTCCTAACGCCATAAAATCACGATAAACACGACTTACCCCAGCACTGCCTTTTTAGGCCAATCACGCCATAAAGACTGCGCTTCAGCGCTATTTTACTGATTTGATTTTTCAATATAGAGTTGAAGAATTAATCGATTTTTTGGTACAAAAAACGGCGAGAAAAAGCGTAAATATGTGTCAAAGTGTGTGTAAAAAATGTACTATTATGTAAAGGTATTACATTGTAGGTAGAGTTCTATGAGCATTGAAGATTCAGCAAATAAGCACATCGAGTTTTTAAGCCAAAATAGCTACAGCCCACTACTGTATGTTGTGAATCACTATAATTTATTACTCATTAATTATAAGACACTTAATGGCATAACAAATTACGAATTCATTAATCAGTTCATGCAAGAGCAAGATCACCAAGGACTCGTCATTTTTGATGTTCCTAAAGACGGTGATATCTTAGCGCTTAAAGAATGGCCTAATCTCAAAGGCATTTTTTATGACGATGCTGATGAAGCTTTGTTTCAAAAAGGTTTTGAAGCCATCAACAGTGGAGAGTTATGGTTTCCTAGAGCGGTAACGGATTGTTGGATGCGACAAATGCTTCACCATGAGCAACAAAGTATGTTGCGCTCTAATAACCTTACTCGTAAAGAAGTGAAAGTACTAAACCTGCTTTTCTCTGGTTTAGAATCCAGCGCTATTGCCGACAATCTTTTTATCAGTGAAGCGACCGTTCGGGTCCATCTGCACAAAATCTACCACAAAATTGAAGTGAAAAATAAACAACAAGCACGAGAATGGTGCAAACAAAATCTCAGTAAGTTTAACAACGAACCTTGATAAGGTTCCTGCCAATAACGCAGGGTTCAACGGTTATTCCGCTATTTTTTCTGCTTTTCAGATCTCATTCCGTTGTCTATTTTAGAGTTCTATTTTTTATTTATCTAATAGTTAAGCGGTGCAACATGAAACCGAATCGTGTCACTGTATTCACCCGCCGCCTGCCTTTGAAATTCACCTAATTGCATGCCTAATCTCAATAAGAAAACCGTTTGCCCTTTATAAGCAAAGGTTCTTTTCGTTTCACCTAGAAGGTTTAACCTGTCTCCTTCCAAGCTCAAATAATAGTCAATGGCGTATTTTTTCTTATAAAGTGTGTGAATGAGATGGCCTTTGTTTTCTGAGCTTACGCTGAGCTGAACATCTGCGTTTGTGACCACTTTAAAAGTGGGTAACATGTTGTACTCTCTACCTGAAACCAGCTCTCCTAAATTAATTACATTTGAACTCGAGTTGTAGCCCACCACAGACAAACTGGTTCTAGGTAAAATATTTTCTTTAATTGCAAACTCTCGTTCATCTAATAGATTGTTATTTCTGTCATAGAGTTTTAGCTCTAATCGATCAGAATAGTCTCCAGCTTTAACCGGGGTTCCCGCGCGTATTAATAGTTCAATATCGACAGAGGAATCGACTAAATTCAAGCGCGTCACAGAGGAACTAATCGTCTGCTGAACATCACTTTTAACGTAATAAGGAATGGTCTGAAATTGGCCTTTTAGCCGATTCTGATTTTTACTAGTCAGCACCATATGCAGCTGACAATTTTTACTGTCTTGCACATCGATATGTAGACGTTTTTTTGCATCATTTGCCTGCTGTGCATAATAGTTTTCAAAATCATCCGACAAATGCTTAATTGCACCGATCTTGGCGGTACAGTCTGCATAAGCTATATGAGAAAAACCTAAGAAAACAACACTCACGATCCATAAAGGTAACTTTTTAGTGTACATAAATTTCTCCTATCCTTTGCAATTGCTCACCTTTTTTCACATCGATATTAAAAGTAGATTGCTTTTCATCTTTTAAAGTGACTTCGTAAAGGCAAGGCTTTAGCCCCGTGATGGCAAAGCGCCCAGATCTATTGGTGAAAAAGACATTCTCTTTTTTACTACTGTCGGTGGTACAAACCGCGGTACCTACCTGCAATGCCAGCGGCTCTTTATTCTCATCTAATAAAGTGGCGATAACAGAGATATTGGCTTCAGTTCCTACCACAACCCCATAACCACTGCGGTAAGACGGATAGAAAGATAATACGCCTGATCCAATGTCATAGCCTGGTGCTAAGTCATGTACGTCCACCGTAATCGATGAATGGCTGTATGAGTTTAAGTCACTGACTAAAATGCTGTCGAAGTCCTTGTTACTCGCCCGATATTCATCTTCATAACTGCCCAATTCTATGGTTCTATCACCTAACGTTGGGTGTGCATCTACCACAGCAAAGCTGTCATTAATGGTTTTACCTACCGCCCATTGGCTTCCTGCAAATGCCACACTAGTTGAAAGACTCAAACGGCTTTGATGCTGGGCAGATTGGGCATTAAGCTGATCGTAATAACTGGCTTGATCAAAGCTCGCGGTAAAGCGGTTGCCATTGTAAAGAGTTGTTAAATCTAAAGCCGCTTCGTCGTCTTCATTTTTCTCTACGCCAGCTCGTACGTTCAAGGCTCCCACATACCTCTGATCATTTTCCTGAGTAAATTCTAAGCGGGTTTTATCAGTATCGGACTGATGGGATAATTTCACTTTTCTTTGGTTGGATAAGCGATAGCTAAAAGACAAGCTAACACTCCAGTCTCGCTCTCCTTGGGTTTCTTCCCACTGCCCGCCTACGCTGTAACGAAATTGGCCTTTAGCTAAATCCTTAGAAAAAGTAATGCCTAACGATTTATTGAAATCTTCTTGGTTATAATCTTTTGAAAAATTAGTAGACAACGAGGTCTGTAGAGTAGGCGTAATAAAAAAACTGTAGTTAGCTTGAATTTGATGCTCAGTATTCGCCGTATCTTCATCTGTGTCTGGTCTATAACCTAGCTGTCTAAAGTTTCGCGTTGAATATTCATAGCCCAAGCTGAAATCTTGATGAGCTGGACTGTTATCGGTAAAAGTGCTGTATACCAGCCGGTAAGCTTGGCCATTCTCATCACTGGCACTAAAGGCATTTTCAAAGGCAATTTGCCCAATGGGTGAAGCGTAAATATTCTTAAGACCCACCTGCTGCACAAATTCATCCGCTTGAGCGTTGGCTCCTACTGTCCAGCTAAGCCCTAAGCCATAATTTAAATAGCCACTGATAAAAGGCTCATCGTAATGATATTCCAACTGATCTTGCAGCTCGGCGGGCACACCGACATGAAGTTCATATTCCAACTCCCCTTTCGCAAATAAATCCAAACCTGTTGTGACATCAAAATTCACATATGTCACCACGCCTACATTGTCGGTAATGCGCAAAGTAATATCGTTACTGCCTTCATTTAGGGGTATATCATTCAAAGAATAAATACCAGCAGCGAGATTTAAGCGTTTGACGACCAAATTATCCACCAACACTTCAACTGACGATGGACTGGTTAGGGTGAAGCTTCTTGAAGCACTTGGGCGAGTAGCTCGATCTGAAACCAATGAGTAATCATGGGTAACTGACAATCCAAGCATACGTGTTGAGGACTGAAAATAACTGCCAAAACTGTAGTTATCACCAATGGATATACGAGCTCCGTCTAGGGGTAAATCATGAACTAAGCGTGATCCAGTTCGCTTGATATTAGACTCATCAGAGGTGCTGCTTGAGGTGTATTCATTATCATTTTCTATTACCCAGCCTTGCCAGTTCATTACCATTTCAGAACGAAGATCTAGCTGCTCACTGGTGGTTTCTTCCACCTCATCACGCTGATACAAATAACTCGAATAAAGGTTAAAATAACCACTAATGTCTGTTGGAAGGTCGCTTTTTGGTCTTGCACTGTCCGTTTTGACACTTAATGATTGAGGACGAATTAACTCTAATGGTGCCGACATTTTTAAGCTGAAGTCGCTTAAATCGAACGCAACAGAAAATCCTTTTGCTTCTAGTGACTGTTGTGAAATTAGCACGCCATCTAGATCACTTTTAAGGGAGTCCAGTGCACTTGGGTATAGTATCTTAGCTAGGCTCGGCTCTAGCTCACTCCATTTTAGCAATAGGGCGTCTTCTGGTGTCACACTTAATGTCAGCTGACCTATCGAGGTTTTATTCAATTCAGCCTCCACACTCAAATCAATAGTTCGATTAGATGGGTTGATTTTCGCCATACTCAATGTCGAAAAAAAAACAATATTAGACATAAAAAAATTCGCATAACTATTCCATCAGCTCTAGTTTTACATTGTTTTTATTCTTTTTTATTAGATCTGACACAGGGATTTTTACGAACATAGCGCTCTTAGGCGGAAAAAAAACGTCGTAGCCCTGAGACTTTAATTCCTGTTTGGCAATGTGCTTTAACTCGACGCCATCTTCAACAATATCAATATCGTAATCACTTAATCGGCTCGCCCCAGCGCCTTTATTCATTACCTTAGCGATTAAGACGCCATTTTTTATATTAGATGGTCCTACGCTTATGTCTGGAGTAAGTACCGCTTGGTCAATATGAACAATCAAATTAACGTCCAATAGGATGGTTAACTTCGACTGTTTTTCTATCGGTAAATTCGCAATAGGCTGTTCAATCAAACTGACTTGATAAGTTTTATCGACAGAGGGGACATTCTTACCAACCCATCTAAATTGTATTCGTTGGCTTTTTCCTGCTTTTAAATACAAAGACGGCGGAAAAACCCATAACGGAGCATCATCTACGGGGATCAATTTGGGCTCGCTGTTCCCCGTTGGGTCAAAATCCACTTCATAAACCTGAATATCGAAAGCAATGTCTCTGGGTAACTGGTTGTAAACCAAACTAAAAGGAGTTCTCACAGAATCATATGGCGAAAAAGTAATGACCATGGGGGTTACTTCTACAGCATTAGCTGGTGTTGCCACCAGGCTGTATAGAAATAATGCGGTTACGACTCGCCTTAACATTATAAAACCACTTTTAAATCACTATCAGAGGCATTGAATTCTGACGGAATTCTAATCCTTACTGTGCTTTTTGAATTAGGTAGCACAATTTTCCCACTTAGTGATTGACTAAGTTCTTTGCCTTCTAACACAAGGTTTTTATCATGGCTATTTATCATCCATTTCGATTGAGTCAGACGAACAAACTTATTCCCTTTATTCTCTAACTCAACACTCCAAATATCTTTTCCAACTTGCTTTTTGTTCTTAATGATAACTTTCGCTTGAGCATTATCCGGAACCACGTTTAACAATGTCTGAAAACTAACTGTCATACCTATTCCAGAAACATTGGCCTCATCTAAGTTAACTGCAACCTGATTAACAGCAATCCGATAAGCTTTAGAGGCAGACAATACAGGCTCTCCGATATAGCGAACAATGACAGATTGACTTTTCCCAGGTTGAACAATACTGGTTAAAGGAATAATTAGGAAATCCTGATCATTTATTTCTAACTTTTCCTGACCATTACTATCAACTGATAGATTATACGCTTCAATATCAATAGTTAGTGGCTCTTTAGATCCATTATAAACACGAAAAGTTTGCTGAGATTGGCTACCCGAGGGTTTTATCTCTGATACCATAGGCCTAACTTCAAATGAAAAAGCTGAAAAAGAAAAAACAAATAAAAGAAAAGCGATAATATATTTCATAATATTCTTCCTAATAAAAAAGGCAGTGATAAACACTGCCTTTTTTCGTATAGATATTAATTAGCTGTTACAGTCAAGCTCAACTGATCAGTATAATTACCAGAGAAGATAGGAGTATCTACCACTGTAAGAAGAATATTTCCTGTAATACCAGAAGCAAAAGCGGCAGAGCCAGGTTTACTTTGAGATTCACTCAAGTCATCACTACCTGTGGTTGCACTTAGAGTGAAGTTGTATGGTGCTGCATCTAGCAATGCTGTGTAACCAACGCCTGTCGCATCCAAGCCATCAACGGTTTGCATATGACCTTCTGAAGATGTGAGTTTTACCGTCGCACCATCATAGTCATTACATTTCATTGAAAAGTCAAAATCGCTGGTTGCACCAGCGACTAATGAAGGGAAAGCAACAGAGCTGCTATCAACGTTAGTCACTTCACAAACAGATTGAACAGAACCGTTTACAGAAATGTCACTCGCTAATGCGGCGCCAGAAGTAAGAGTTGCGATTGCTGATAATACTATTAACTTTTTCATCTTGATATTCCTTATATAATATTTAATATCTAAAAATTAATGCTTTACCATACTCCACCGGATATTGCTGATGGGGTCATTTCTATGCGAATAACGTCCTGGTAATTCCCCGCATAAATCAAAGGGTCCACTAGTTTAAGCTGTAATGTCGCTATGCTTTTAAATAAAATCTCATTTACGTTAAACATCTTTGTGTTTTTTAGTTGATGCGCCAATACAGAGGTACTGTAATTTGCATCCGCTATCGACAATGTCACGCTATAATCATTTATTTGAGTACCTTTCTGATGGCGCAAACCACCATTCTCAGATTGCATCGATACTCGCATAGGTGAATTACAATCAATCACCAGTTCTGTGCTAGCTAAACCATTATTAGAAAGAGACAAGTTATTGCTCTCTGCTGTAAAGCCACATTTTTCAGGAATATACCCAATTAATGTTAAACTTACGTCATCACTACTATAAGCATTGAAGGCGTAGGCAGATAATATAATTGCAATACTTTTTCTCATTTCCTTTACTTCCTTTTGCCAGCCTCGCTAACACCATTTGATCCTAGATAATAAAAATCTGTTTAGTACGTTTCTATTTGCTTACTTTCATATCGAATAAAGCCGTATCATTTAAATACACCAACATTTACAACTAAATATTTTCATAACTAAATAAATTAAGAAATAAACAAAAAATCAAGATTTCTGGCTTTTCTGATGCCATAACAAAGACTTACAAAAGGTCACAAAGAAGAACAAAATGTAAACATGAGGTAAACATAAAACCACATAGAGCAAGCACAACGTTTGAAAAAAAATTAAACAATCGGTTAATGTTTACAGATACCTTAATCACCTTATACACATCGTTACAGTTCCTTTACCTTTAAAAACGCTTTTTTAGCCACTAAAAAACACGTGATTGCAAGACCAACATGCTACTTTCTTGCTATTTTTTTTCATTATTCCATGAAGGCTCTTTGGCTTTTTATTCGATGGTTTCCTTGCCACCCAGATAAAAACGCTTACTTAGAAGAAAGACACACAAATCGGACAACAAAAGAGAGGGAAAGAAGCGCAACAGAAGAAATTAAAATGAGGAATGAATGGGCGAGCGACACCGAATCATCAAACAACACCTTAGCAGGGAGCATAGGGCCTTATTAAAGCCTGAGTTTATGCTATTGACGACAGCCAAACGAAGATCCAGCAGCCACAAGGTAGCAATAGCCAATAATTTTACTCACTCGATGCCTGGCGCTATGGGGAGTCTTAACTGGCTCTACTCAGTGTGCGCTCTAGGCAGCATACTTCTGCCCTATTTACTTTTTAGGAAGCTGTGCTCTATGGAAAATCTAGTCTATTTAGTTCCTATTGTTTTTTTTGCCGGTATTGTTCGCGGCTATGCTGGCTTTGGCTTTGCCGTGATTGCTGTTATTGGCTTAAACCTATTTCTAGACCCGATTAAAAGCGTGCCTATTGTGTTAGCACTGGATTTCATTTGCAGCATCAGCCTGATTAGAGAAGCGACTAAACACGCGGATAAAAAAACGTTTCGCATTTTGGCTAGTGGCTCAATATTAGGCATTCCAATTGGCCTCTTATTATTGTATTTACTGCCTGCTATCTGGTTGAAACTGGCGATCTGTTCCTTTGTCTTGATACTGGTGATGCTATTAATCAAAAAAGCCAAACCGTCTCAGAACGATTCATTCGGTAAAAAATTATTAACAGGAGTCGCTTCAGGCGTTGGCACTTCTAGTGCCTCTATTGGTGGCCCTATGATCCTTTATTACATTTTATCCAGCCCTCTGAATGTCAGAGCACAGCGGGCTACCATGATTTTATTTTTTATCGTCAGTGAATTGGTTGCGCTAATTGGCCTAGGGTTAAGCCAATCCTCCAGTAATGAGGTGTATCTTGCTATCGCATGCTTGTTAGTGCCCACTATGATAGGCGTTAAAATTGGTCAATTCTTTTTTAACAAACGCCCTCCAACATCCTTTAAGTCCATCTCTCTACCGTTAATGGTCCTCGTTGCGGTCGTTGGGTTTAGCCAAGCCTTTCGTTCTATGTAAAAAAACAGCGCGGAGTAAGTAACCTCATTAAGTGAGGTACTATGCTGCGCTGACACGCCCCTTTCTACTGTCGCCCTTCATTCCTTTGTCCCACCCTTATGTCCGTATATGGTCAATCACGAAACCACGTATTCCCCTGTGTAACCGAGGCTTTAGCAGCGGCTGACATTCGGATTAAACGACGCTAAAACACCTCGCTCTAATATTCCAAAAATAATATCACCTAGATGCCCAGCGCTATTCTGAAGACCGTCTGGGCATAAAAAAGCCAACGCTTTAAGCATTGGCTTTGGTTGAGAAGAACGAGCGATTTAAAAGATACGATTACGTAAATCGATAGCGCTTATTGCATCGCTGCTTTCACATACTCAGGGTTCACAAAGACAGAATAATCCTCTTTTAAACCACTGATTTTTTTCTGCTCCAATAAGAACTCAGACGTGGCTTTCAGAGCCGAAACAACGCCCCCTTTGTCACCACAGCCTAACCAAGCGCAAGACCCTTGCTCTTTAAGCGTTGGGTATTCGTATAGCGCCATCACACTTGGCACAGTATTGATATCACCACCAGTGATTTTACTGATGGATTTGGCCATCGGGTTGTCCGTTGTAAAGCTTGTTTTATGATCGTTGTATTCTTTGTCTACCGCGGCCACAATTTTGACAAAATCGACTAGAAATTGCTTATGGGTTTCCGAAAACTTCTTGTTTGCCACCAACCCATCAAACGTTGGTTTGCCCCAAGAGCTTAATGTTTTCGAGGTAATAAGCACATGACCATTTTGCTTGATTTGCCCTAACACTGGATCCCAAATAAACGCAGCATCTATATCACCGCGACGCCATGCCGCGGCAATGGCACTGGGTTGCATGTTCAACAGTTTCACTTCACTTGGCTTAATGCCAAATTGCTCTAAGGCAAACATCATATGAAAATGCGTTGTCGAGACAAACGGGACGGCAATGGTTTTACCTTTTAGATCAGAGGGTTTCATAATGTCGGAGCCATTACGAACCACCATAGCCTCGGCATCACCAATGTTTTCTAAAATCCAAAAGACCTCTGCTTTCACACCATTACTCACCGCCGCAGCAATAGGGCTAGAGCCTGCAGTCGCAATGTCTACACTGCCTGATGCCAATGCGGTCATGGCTTTCGCACCGGAATCAAAACGCCGCCAATTGATGGTCACACCCAACTTTTTCTCTATGATTTTTTCATCAATTACCTTTTTATAAGGGTTAAAAATCCCTTGGTAACCTATGGTGATTTCTTCTGACATAGCGCTAAATGAAATCGCCATAGCGCCCGCGAACAAAGCTACTTTTTTCACAAATTTCATAGTTATTCCTTGCATGATAGTTTAATAGTTTTAATGAATTATGTGTTTTCAACCTATAACTCAGTCGCCCTGTTATTAGTTATGACCTTTCCATGGAACAAGCTTTCTTTCCAAATAACGCATCAGTAGATCAAAGCAATACGCAATCACACCAATCACTATGATCCCAGCAATGACCACATCGGTACGTAAGAACTCAGACGCGTTTAACACCATAAAACCAATACCTCGTTGCGCCGCGACCATTTCTGCCGCCACCAAGGTTGTCCACCCAAAACCAATTGCGATGCGCATGCCTGTTAACACATCAGGTAACGCACCTTTCGCAATCACTTGGGTTATTACCTGCCAACGACTCGCCCCCATAGAGTAAGCCACTTGAATTTGCTCGATACGCACCGAGGTTACGCCAGCACGAGCGCTCAAAATAATCGGCGCGAGCATGGCCAGAAAGATCAACGTCATCTTGCTGCTTTCATCAATCCCCAACCAAATAATGATGAGCGGTAAGTAAGCCAATGGTGGTAATGGGCGATAGAACTCGATCAGTGGATCAAAAATACCGCGTAAGATGTAGCTGCAACCGATTAAAATCCCGAGCGGAATACCAATCAAACAGGCAAAGAAAAAGGCACCGAAAATTCGCGTCAAACTGGCCGATAAATGTTCTATTAGCGTCGCACCAGCAAACCCGCTATTGGCAATGTCGAGAAACTTTTGAAACACATCAAACGGCGACGGTAAGAACAAAGGATCAATAAACCCCATCTCGGTGACCAAAGCCCAAATGCCAATAAACAAAAGCGTCGACACGACAGAAATAAGGCGGCTGTCGCCTGCCCCAGGCGCGCCATAGAACTCACCACTTTTAATCGAAGGTTTGCTAATTTTCAATTTCGAATAAAGCATGAGTTTTTGTATTAATGGGGTGAACTCTTTGTTTGCTAAAACCGGTGCTTTCGACTCGTTTTTTGCATTTGTATCAGCTAAAGCTGTGGTTGATTTAATGTTCATATTAAGCCCCTTCTTGACCCGTTTCATCGCCATGAATGATCGATAGTATCTTTTCTCTTGTACTGATAAATGCTTCGCTAGATTTCACTTTACGAGCGTCACGACACGCCAAAAACTCTCTATTAAAGTTCAGATCAAACTGGTGAGTAATACGCCCTGGGCGAGGTGACATCACAATCAGACGAGTGGCTAACAACAAGGCTTCATCCACACTGTGTGTGATGAAAAACATCATTTTATTGGTCTCTTGCCAGACATCTAATAACAGCTCTTGCAAGGACTCTCGTGTCAAGGCGTCTAGGGCTCCTAAAGGCTCATCAAGAAGTAGCATTTCTGGATTATTCGCCAACGCTCTGGCAATCCCCACACGCTGCTGCATGCCACCAGACAATTGATAAACGCGGTGATGATGAAAGTCTTCTAACCCCACCAGCTTTAGAAATTCTGCGGCTTTTTCACGACGCTCTTTTTTGCCAACACCTTGTAGCTTAAGACCAAATTCCGTGTTCTCAATCACATCAAGCCAAGGCAACAGCGCGTGCTTTTGAAACACCACACCACGATCTGCTCCTGGACCAATCACTTCATCGCCCAGATCCAAACCACAAGCAATGCGTGGGTAGCCCTTTATTGAGCTATCACCCAATGTTAAATACCCTTTGCTAGGGGCAATAAATCCTGCAATCAAACTCAATAAAGTGGTTTTACCGCAACCTGAAGCGCCTAAGGCAACCACCAGGTCTCCTTGCTCTATCGTCAAATTGATATCAGACAGCGCTGTGACCGCTTCTCCCCCTTGAGAGGCAGGGTAAACTACCGATACATCCCGAATGTCTAATGTATTCATTTTTCCACTCCTGTTCTGCCTAACTCATCTCACGACGTGTAAGGCAATTCGTTAAATCTTGTTATTCAAGTTACTTATCTGACCTCCAAAGCCATAGAGCCAACCCACAAATTTTATGGTCCAGAGAAAAACATAAGAAAACATGGAGTATTTTTTGCATAAATGAACACTAGATTTTCAAGTCCTGTGCTAATTCGAGAAAGGTAATAACAATGACGGACTGTCTAATTAATGTTGAATTCCAACCTGGCAAAAGCTTTCAACAACAAATAAGAGAGAAACTCGTTGATTTAATTAAGAAAGATTATTTTGGCGAGTCTAGTTTACCTTCCAGCCGCAAGATGGCTCAGCTGTTAGGCGTGTCCAGAAATACCGTTATGCTGGTGTACGAAGGCTTGGTTGATGAACGCTTTTTAATTTCTAAAGAGCGCAGTGGCTACTTTGTGAACCCGGAACTAGACGATCAACTCCCCGATACAGTGCACCTTTTAAAGAAGACGCCAGAAAGTGACCTAGGCTGGAGCAAAAGACTCAAAAAAATCCCCTCTTCTTTTAACACCTTGCACAAGGACAAAAATTGGATCACCTACTCATATCCATTTATTTACGGCCAAATAGAGCCCATGCACTTTCCGCTTTATCAATGGCGTGAATGCACTCGCATTGCGCAGAGTCGCGGGAATGTTCATGAGTGGATTGAAGACTATGTGGATGTGGACTCAAAGGCACTAATCAGCCAAATACGTCAAAATATTTTGCCCAAACGCGGCATCACCGCCAGTGCCGACCAGATACTTCTCACCATGGGCACGCAAAATTCGTTTTCTCTTTTGGCTGGTTTACTCACCAATGAAGACACCTTGGTTGGATTAGAAGACCCTGGCTATCCAGACCAACGCCATATTTTTCATGCCTCGCGTTCACAACTCACCTTTTTGCAACTCGATGATCAAGGCGTGGTCACAGGACCACAGCTTAGCCCCTGTGATTATGTTTGCGTGACCCCAAGCCATCAATACCCCACGACGGTCACCATGCCATTGGATAGGCGTATCGCACTATTAGAGCAAGCATCAACAGACGATTTCATCATTATCGAAGACGATTATGAAAGCGAAGTAAATTTCCATGAGCGCCCTTTGCCATCGTTAAAAAGCATGGATGATAAAGGCAGGGTTATTTACGCAGGCAGTTTATCAAAGTCTTTATCACCTGGACTTAGGTTAGGTTATTTAGTGGCGGACGCGGAATTAATCAAAGAACTCAGAGAGCTGCGTCGTTTGCAATATCGCCATCCGCCCGCTAACAACCAAACCGTGGCCGCGCTCTTTATTAGTCAGGGGTACTACGACAGCCATTTGCGCCGGATGAAAACCTTGTATGAAACAAAATGGGGACTGATGTCTCGTGGGTTGAAAAAACACTTAGCACAATGTGAGATAACAGAAACCCAAGGTAGCTTCTGCTTTTGGATAAAATTGCCCAGCCCTTTAAAAAGCTCAGACTTAGTTCGTTTAGCGTCTAATTACAGTATTTTAGTGGAATCGGGAGACAGCCTTTTTGCCCAAGCGCCTTCTCCGCAGAATTACATACGACTGGGGTTCTCGGCGATACCTGAAGATAAAATAGAAAAAGGCCTTGAGGTGTTAGGCACACTCATTTTACAACTGCAAAAAGAATACCCTCGTCAGATATACGCAACGAATTAGCTCTTTAGGAATAACGCGTCGACTTCGCGTTTGTTAATCCCAATTGCTTTTTCGTAAGCTTTTAATCTGACCTTTTTGTTTTTTCTTATCGACGCGTTTCTTTTGTGAAGAGCGCGAAGGTTTGGTCGCTCGACGCGCTTTTTGCACTTTAATGGCGTCAAGAATAAGCGCTTTTAAGCGCGCTAAAGCATCCTCTCGGTTTAACTCTTGGGTTCTATGTTGCTGCGCCTTGATGACAATATCACCCTCTTTCGTTAGACGGCTGTCACTCAACGCCAGCAGACGTTCTTTATGGAAGGCAGGCAAGGAAGAGTTGGCAACATTAAAGCGCAAATGGATCGCCGATGAGACTTTGTTAACGTTTTGACCGCCCGCGCCTTGGGCTCGAATAGCTGTTAATTCAATTTCGTGATCGGGAATGGAAACAGCAATGGAAATTTGCAACATTGGGATAATTTTATAACTCGTCAGCTTAATCTGGCCAAGATTGTAACAGTCTTAGTCAGGCTTTGCTTTGATGGATCGTTTCAAGCTACATTATCAGTTACAATCCGTCTCTTGTCTCAGATTAAGTAGGGAGTTTTTCGTGACTCAGTTTCGTCCTTGTATTGATTTACACCAAGGCAAAGTTAAGCAAATCGTCGGCGGCAGCCTCAATGACAAAGGCGCCAAAGAAAACTTTATTAGTGATTACGACGCAGCGCATTATGCCGCCCTATACCGTGAACACAATTTAACTGGCGGTCATGTTATTGCATTGGGGAAAGGCAATCATAACGAAGCGATCAGCGCGCTAAAAACCTACCCAAATGGTCTTCAATTTGGCGGTGGCGTAACCGCACGTAATGCACAAAGCTATCTTGAAGCTGGCGCATCACACGTTATTGTTACATCGTATTTGTTTGAAAACGGTGAATTCTCTTGGGATCGTCTCGATAAAGTAAAACGTGAAACAGGCGTAGATCGCTTGGTTCTTGATCTCAGCTGCCGCCGTACTGCCAATGGCTGGTACATTGCCACTGATCGTTGGCAAACCATTACCTCCACAGAAGTGAATAGTGCCAACCTTATTGAACTTGCTGACCATTGCGATGAGTTTCTGATTCATGCGGCCGATGTCGAAGGTTTACAAAGTGGTATTGATGAAGAGCTGGTGACACTGCTTGGCCAAGGTTGTCCGGTTGCCGTGACTTACGCTGGCGGCGCGCGCTCGTTAGACGATTTAAAACGCGTCAATCAACTCTCCAATGGCAAGGTAGATCTGACCATTGGCAGCGCGCTTGATATCTTCGGCGGACAAGGAATTACCTTAGACGAATGCATCCTTTGGAATCAGACAAAAGCCTAACCTTTTTTGCTTCTATGATGCCGACATGACTCGTTCAAGATGCCTTCAATCACCACACCAATGAAGGCATCTTAATTCATCAAGTGCTTAATTTAAGGGCATTTCAGTCAGAGACAAACCGACAAAACCTTCAAACAAACATTTGCTTCTTCAGACAGTCCTTTTACAGTTCTTTTGATAGTATTGACGCAGATGATTCGAGCACGAGATCTCGACATCACCGGGTCCATGCCGCATACTAGCTGCACTTATTTTTATATCTAATCTTAGGATTATTCAATGTCGCTATTCCGTGCAGGCTTTTTACTTTTGCCGCTTTTCATCAGTGCATGCTCCTTACCTATTTTGCACAAAACAACGCCATCAGAGACTGAACAAACAACACATCAAGCAAGCTCAAAAGAGCAAGCCGTTACGTCTTCACAAACAAGTGGTGAGCGTTCGCAAGCCCTGCTTGAGACACTTGACGAGGAAATGAAACAAGCCGCAGCTCATCATTCAGAGCTTCTGGCTCGCTCTGGGACAGCGCCCAGCATTCCATCCATAGACAAAGAGTCTATGACCACACAGCTGCTTACCTCTGAAGCCATTCAACAACTGCGTGCTTACAACGATCAGACCAGTGAGCAACTTATGGCCATCGACAGCCGCGTAGAGCAACGTAAAAAAGCCGCCTTACCAGGAGACATCATTCAAATATTGGTGTCTAAAACGAACATCACACTGGCCGATTCCAGCTTTGTCACACAACCTTTAATAGGCCAATGGGTTCGCGGCGAAAGTCGAGTTATCCGCTTGAAAGATGGTTTATTATTCGACGCTCAACACTCTGAAGATCTGCGCATCACTTACTCAGAAAGCTATCAGTTGTTGGTCAATGATAAGGTGATCAGTATTGTTAATCCTAACAACGAGAAAAGCCATGCCACGTTTGACGTTGATACCAGCGAAAACAATGGCACCATTATCGGCTCTTTAGATTACCGCCAAGTAACTGGCAGCCACTAACGCATCATTGCCCCTCGCAATGCGCTGTTATAACAAATATGGTTAGCAACACGGCTACGGCAAGAACGAAGCACATCCAGCGTGCTTCGTTTAATGCTGACTCAGCTGTTCTCGGTTCCCACAACCTGGTTCTAGGGTTAGCATGGCGGAACGCTGCTGCTGAACATGATCCAACGTCATTTGAATCCACGCTAGGTACTGGCTAATCCAACTGGCAAAGAGACGGTCGCTAATTCGCTCCACCATCCTTCTGATTCTTTTTAGCGCTTGGCGATTTACACTCATGACTCGACTTGGTGCATGTTTGTCAGAGGACTTTAAAGCCATCAAATACGCCTTCGCAATGTAACCTGCCTCTAAATTCATCGTACCACTGTCTTTCGGCAATGGTGCTAAGCTTACCAACAAGCTGTCACATAGCGTTCGATACTGAGTAGACACCCGCTGGAAAAAATGCTGCTCTGCCGTATTGGTCGCGCGCTTATAGAGATTGGAATTGGCAACACTGCCATCGAAACTAATAGAAAGAATATCAACCATCAGTCGCGAGTCGGCGTCACAATAGGCCTTGGTATTATTGTTACTCGGTTGCATGATTTATCCCCTCTCGATATGGCGTGTTTTGTGTAAATAACCTATAAAACGAATCTGTTTACTGAAAAGTCTCTTACAAAGGCTATGCCAACTTAGCCAACCTGTGATGTTATAGGAGCTAACCTAGCAATTTGATGTTTCAACTGGGTGAAAACTGGATGAAAACAGGAAGAAATTACACGTTATCTTGTCAGCCTTACACAGCGTAAGATGATTAAACAGGATTCTTAAGGAGAGCTAACATGCCATCACCAAAGCTTTTTATACACACTCGTGATCCATCATTAGCCTCTGCTCTATTGTCTTTAGACAGCGTTCGACAATTTGAGCTAATGATAAGTAACCAAGCTGAATGCTGGTTAGAACAACTAACACACTCGCAATGTCAGGTCGCCATAATTGAAGTTGACGGTGTAGAAAAAGCCTCTTTCCTCGCCTTGCAAAATAGCGAATTATTGAACTGCATTGAATTTTCATTTTTCAGCCAAGGCAAACCCGACACCTTGTTGGATGAGCTGATGCATAAAGGAGCTGGGTTCCATTATCGCGCCCCCTTTAATTACTCATTAATCGAAGCCTCGTTACGAGAGTCTTTTATCGAACTCAGTGATAGCAAAAGTAGCGCATTAAGCAACACCAGTAATTTAGACCAGTTTGGTCAATTAGTGGGCTCTTCCCTCGCTATGCACTCTTTGTACCGCACCATTCGCAAAGTCGCCGCCACCAAGACCAACGCCTTTATTATTGGCGAAAGCGGCTCTGGTAAAGAGCTAGTGGCCAACACATTGCATATCTTTAGCGAGCGCTCTGAAGCGCCATTTGTCGCCATCAACTGCGGCGCCTTAAGCCCAGAACTTATTGACAGTGAATTGTTTGGTCACGTCAAAGGCTCTTTTACTGGCGCCTACAAGGACCATGAAGGGGTTTTTGAACAAGCCGAAGGAGGCACTCTGTTTCTAGACGAAATCACCGAGATGCCTTACGAGCATCAGGTAAAATTACTGCGGGTACTAGAGAGCGGGGAATACAAACCCGTTGGAGGACAAAACGTCAAAATCGCAGATGTGCGTATCATTGCGGCGACCAACCGCTGCCTTAGCGATGCAATCAAAGAGGAAACCTTCCGAGAAGATCTGTATTTTCGATTGGCTCAATTCCCTATTAGCGTTCCGCCACTGCGAGACCGTGAAGAAGACGCTAGCGGCCTAGCGCAACACTTCTTGGCGTATCGTAATGCCCAAGATAACACCCATAAAAGCCTCTCAAAAAGCACCCTTGATAAAATACAAAGCTATTCTTGGCCTGGTAATGTGCGCGAATTAAAGCACACCATTGAACGCGCCTGCATACTGGCAAATGATGTGATTAAGCCAGAACATTTGATTATCAATAGCCTAGGAGACGATGACCAAGCCGATGACAGTCAAAAAGTGCCCGTTGGTATGCGCCTCGATGACATCGAAAAAATTGCCATCACCGAAACCTTAAAAGAAAACGCGGGCAATAAAACAGATACCGCTCAACAGCTCGGCATCAGTGTGAAAACGCTTTATAACAAACTGGACAAATACGACAACTCTCATTAACCAACCTTCGATGCACAGTGGCGAGTCTCCGTCTGCTCAGTAGATCAGGAGACCGCAGAGAAAATGCTCATTGCGCTGTTTTTTGAGCCTCTTTGGTGCCAGAGTTTTCTTTTAGCGCATTGTTTAAAGCAGACTCAGGCACCACCACATTCAGTGAATTTGGATTGACCTTAATATTAATCGTATCAGCCTCTCGCTCCTCGCCGTCAATCACATAGCGCCCTACCTGACTAATATCGACGGTGACTTGTCGAGCCGCACGATGGAACACCCCTGACTCTCGCGCCTCTTCGTCATGCTCTGACCCATTATCAGCGTTGGCATCCCCTAACCCTAACAAAGCCAATTCCGCCAAATTCAACAATTGAAAACGATGTGGATCAAGCCAGGTTAAATCCAACTCACCGTCCATAATATTTGGCATTCCCCTACCTTGCGCCAACAAGGTGGTGATGGGAGCGGCATTGGCTATTGTGAGACTCGGTGTCTTAATCATAAACGTCTCTTCATCGTCTAATGACACCTGAAACTCATGCACATCATTTTGGCTGATGGCTTCTCGTAAACCTTGTAAATAAGCAAGTTGCCCACTGGTGTTTTTCTTCTCACGGTCCGCTTTTTCAATCATTTGTTGTTCAAAGCCCACACCAACCATAAGCAGCATTAGCTCACCATTGCACTCGGCGGTATCAATTTTTTGCTCACACCCTTCCACTAAATTAATGCACGCGGTTTCCACTGGCGCCACTTTGGACAAGACGCCGCACAACACATGGCTCAACGCATTTGCGGTACCAAAAGGAATGATACCCAGCTTGATATCACTGCCCACCAGCGCGCTCGCCACTTCCGCCACGGTACCGTCTCCTCCGCAAGCAATAACAAGGTCTGGAGAAGCGTTTACCGCCTCTTTGGCATAAACCGTCCCATTATTCTCAGGGGACGTTATTTTCACAGTCACATCATAATAAGCACTCAGATAACGCAAAATAAACGCTTTTTCAGCTTCCCATTGGCGCTTTCCTGCAACGGGGTTAGCAATCAGCCAAGCGGTATTACGCACCGTGAGTAAACCATTTTTATGGGCGCGCTTTAGCGCCTTAAACTGACGTTTATTCAGGCGTGCCGTTTGACGAATGGCGCGAATTTTTTCCATCACGTCGTCGGGTGAGCAGTTTGGATTTTGGCTCAATAAATACGCCGCCATAACAAAAACCGAACGTCCGCGACCTAACGCACAATGAATCATCACCGAACGGCCTGTTTTTCGATGTGTGTGTATCCAGTTTAAGGCTTTGTATATTTGCACGTTAGAGGGCGTCGAATGATCCAACACAGGAATATTTAGATAATCCACATGCTGTTGACTGGACACCCAATTCAACGAAGTAAATTCAGCGGTCACATCAAGGATCGCCGCTATATTCTCACTTTTAAGGTGATGCACATCAGAAGGGAAAAGACGACGGGCAAGGTACAAACCTTCGTCGATTTTTTGCAAGGCTGGCACGGTATCACGGCTACGTTGCCAAGAATTGTACAGCTGAGTCGTCCATAGGAAAGGATGAAATACCCAGCGGATATACACGGGCACACTGCCGTCGGAGCGTTTTCGAAAAATGGTGGGGTTGTTTAATAAATACGCCAGGCTGACAGCCAGATAGGACAAGGTAAACCACGCCAATGCCAACTTAAAATAGACATTAGAAGTCAATGTTGTCAGCAGTGCTAACACCACTGTGATGTAGAAATAATATTGTGGCTGAAACAAAGGCACGCCTCCTCGTCACTCTACTAAAACTTAACTAATCTTAATAAACTAACATCATCCAGAAAACCAACACTGTCCTCAAAAGCAACGCTATTCAATCAACATAGCACTTACTTTGCCCAGAAATCTATACGAGATCTGGGCAAAGCAATAAAACGCTTTGACTAGCAATCTGTGTCTTCGGCGTTCACGCCTTCTTTGGCTTTCTCACAGGTATCTTCAATTGCGTTACCCATATCCGTCGCCTGATCTGAAATCGCATCACCTGCGTCATCCATAGCGTCACCGGCTTTGTCCATGGTCTGCTCAACCTGATCACCCACTTTTGAAGCCGTGTCATCTGCACTGTTTGATGTTTCGTCATTACACGCTGCCAATGAACCAGCAACGACCATAACCAATGCGCTTTTTAGTAATACACGTTTCATATTCATAAAGATAATCTCCATTCAGTTTAGATTATTTTCTTGGTGATTTGCCACGTAGGGCGTTCGCAACCAAAGAAATCAGTAGTAAAACAATAAAAATGAAAAAGATGATTTTAGCGATCCCTGCCGCTGCGCCTGCGATACCAGTAAAGCCCAGTACAGCGGCAACCAATGCAATCATTAGAAAGATAACGGTCCAAACCAACATGCTATTCTCCTTAACGTATTTTCATCGTTTTCATTGTCTTCCCTAATGGTATTGCGAAGGTCGTGCCAGTTTGTAAAGAAGATAATAAGTCATTGATTTTTAAAGCGTTTTTATTTAATTCTGATTTTCAAGCGCGCTTTTTTAAAGGCTAAACAAGAAATTCTTACAAAGTCGGCAGGTAATCGTTTCCGTCGGATAAATGTAAAGACGCAAATAATGTGACCGCAAGGCAAAGGGTTGGTAACACACAGGCAATAAAAAACCCTTCAAATGAAGGGTTTGGGGGAAACCTAAAAAGAACACAGCACTAACCTACTAAGCGACTCGAGGTTAGAGACTTACGGTTGCTGAAACTTTGTTTGTCGGCGCATGATCACAATCGCCGCGATCACCGCAATGGACACCGCCAGAATCATCAAGGTTGCCAAGGCATTCACCTCAGGGGTTACGCCTAAGCGCACCTTAGAGAAAATAACCATCGGTAATGTGCTGTTACCAGGACCCGATACGAAACTTGCGATGACCAGATCATCTAGCGACAAGGTAAAAGACAACAACCAGCCCGAAATAATCGCAGGGGCAATCAATGGCAAGGTCACCAAGAAGAACAAGGTGCCAGGTTTGGCCCCCAGATCCATTGCCGCCTCTTCTAAGGTTTCATCCATCGACGACAAGCGCGATTGCACAACCACAGCCACATAAGCGAGGCAGAAGGTCGTGTGAGCAATGATAATGGTAATTTCACCACGCCCAGCAGGCCAACCAAAGAGACTTTCCATGGCCACAAACAACAGCAACAAGGACAAACCGGTAATAACTTCAGGCATCACCAAAGGAGCGGTTACCCAACCACCTAAAATGGTTTTGCCGCGAAACGGCCCCATACGACTTAACACAAAGCCTGCCATGGTCCCTAAAACGGCCGCCAATGTGGCGCTAATAATGGCGATTTTAAAGCTTAGCAGCGCTGCGTCCATAATCTGATCATTTTGGAACAAAGAGCTGTACCACTTTAGTGACCAGCCTCCCCACACGGTCACCAGCTTAGATTCATTAAAGCTGTAGATAATTAGAGATAATATTGGCGCATACAAAAAGAGAAAGCCAAATAAAGCAGAACCTTTAAGAAACCAAGAACGTCGCTTCATCACACATCCTCCTGCTTGTTACGGCTACGCATAAACATAATGGGGCCGACCAATACAATTAACATGACGATCGCGACCGCAGATGCCATCGGCCAATCACGGTTTAAGAAGAACTCGTCCCACAGCACTCGACCTATCATCAGAGTATCTGAACCACCTAACAAAGACGGAATAACGAATTCACCGACCGCCGGAATAAACACCAACAAACAGCCTGCAACAATCCCTGGCATTGCCAAAGGTAAGGTCACAAGAAAGAAGGTTTGATAAGGTTTGGCGCCTAAATCTTCTGAGGCTTCCAACAAGGTCAAATCCATTTTTTCCAACGTGGTGTAAAGCGGTAGCACCATAAAAGGAAGGTAGGTGTAGACAATCCCGATGTACACAGCAAAGTCGGTTTGTAGCATGGTTATAGGATGGTCAATCAACCCTGTGCTCATCAAAAAGTCATTGATTACACCGTTTTTCTTGAGCAAGCCAATCCAGGCATACACCCGCAATAAGAAAGAAGTCCAAAAAGGCAGAATGACCAAAGACAACAACAAAGTACGCATTGTTGGCTGACTACGGGCAATCATGTAGGCAATGGGAAACCCTAAGATCAAGGTGAATACCGTCGACACCGCGGCAATGCGGATAGAGCTTAAATAAGCGTCTAAGTAAAAGTCATTCTGGAACAGAAACAGATAGTTACTAAATGACGCTTTGATCGAGAGGTAGGCCTCTTCTGGGTTCCAATCAAACATCGCAGAATAAGGTGGAATCGCAATCGCCGCATCGGACAATGAAATCTTAAACACCACCAAGAAGGGGATGAAGAAGAAAATCCCCAACCATAAAGAAGGAATAGTAATCACCGCTCCACGACCAATATTAATGGTTCTCAAGCGGTTCCATAATCGCGATAAACGACTCGCCTTTCCTGGCGTGACAGGCCTTGGTGTTTGCTGAGGAGAGGCTGGATTATTCATGATATTAATACCACGCTGCTGTCAGCATCCCATGATAAATAAACCGTCTCATCCCAGGTTAATCGGTCGCCCATATCGCGGGCAAAGTTTGGTTGCGTGATACGCACCTCTTTGCCACTGGCCAAACGCACCTTGAAGATAGACTGGCTTCCCATGTAGGCGATTTCAGCGATCACACCACAAGTAGAGTTTGTTTCCTCAACGGGTTTTTCACGCGATATGCGAATTTTTTCAGGGCGTATTGCCGCGTAAACCGTTTGATTTGGAGCGCAGCTAATACCATGATCCGCTCGAATCATACTATTTGTGTCTGGACAGTGAATCGTTACGCTGTCTCTTTCGTCACCCATGACGGTGCCTTCGAACAAGTTTACATTACCAATAAACTCCGCCACAAAACGGCTATTTGGGTATTCATACACTTGATGCGGCTCGTCTATCTGCGTGATGATGCCTTGATCCATCACACCGATTCGGGTGGCCAATGTCATCGCTTCTTCTTGGTCATGGGTTACCACAACAAAGGTCACACCTAACTCATCTTGGATATTAATCAATTCAAACTGAGTTTCTTCTCTGAGTTTTTTATCCAATGCGCCTAATGGCTCATCCAATAGCAACAACTTAGGACGCTTCACCAAGGAACGAGCTAGCGCAACACGTTGACGTTGGCCGCCAGACAGCATATGCGGCTTACGTTTTGCTAAATGCCCCATTTGCACCATATCAAGCATGTCGGCAACACGTTTTTTCACTTCACTCGATTTGATGCCTTCACGGCGTAAACCAAACGCCACGTTTGCTTCTACCGATAGATGCGGAAACAAGGCATAAGATTGAAACATCATATTAACCGGGCGTTCCCATGGCTGAATGTTTGCCATATCAACACCATCGATCAAAATTCGACCGCTGGTCGGTTGTTCAAAGCCCGCCAGCATTCGCAACAAAGTACTTTTACCGGAACCAGAACCACCTAAAAGACAAAACAGTTCATTTTTATAAATGTCCAATGACACCGAATTCACGGCGGTAAAATCGCCAAATTGCTTGGTTAATTGATCAATTTGAACAAAAGGCTGCGCACCTTCTTCACGCCAAGAGGGAACGGCAATGGATTTTGGCTGAGCCAAGGTTGAAGTCGTAGACATACTCTACCCTTTTCTAAATACATCACGGGGGGAAAGACTGAGCGATTCCATATAGAGAACAAAGTCACCCCAGATTAAAGCTGTAGACCCACTAAATCGAGACGACTTAGTGGGTCCAGTTTCTAGCGGCCTGTCTTAATATTTGACCAAGCTCGAGTTAAAGAACGGTCAAATTTAGGCGTGTGTGCCACTTGAATGAAGAGCTTATCTTTCACCGCTTGTATTGGATAGATGCCTTTGTTTTCAGAGATTTCTGCATCTAACATAGGCGTTGCTGCCGTGTTCGGTACCGCGTAAAACACATAGTTAGACAAGGACGCAGCGACATCACCGCGTAAAATGTAGTTGATGTATTGCATTGCCGCTTCAGGATGAGGCGCATCCGCTGGAATGGCCATTAAATCAAACCACAGCAAGGTCCCTTCTTTAGGAATTGAGAAGCTGATGTTGACCCCTTGTCCTGCTTCTGCAGCACGATCTTTGGCTTGTAAAAGGTCGCCGTTATACCCTAATGCAACACAAATATCGCCATTCGCTAAATCGGAAATGTATTGACTAGAATGGAAGTATTTGTAGTACGGACGCGCCTCTGCAAGTACTTTGGCGCTGGCTTTTAGGTCACTCATGCTTTCTGAATTTGGGTCTTCGCCAATGTAATTATTAACAATCGACATGACTTCCGCAGGCGAGTCCAACACGGCAATACCACAGTCTTGTAATTTGGCCGCCACTTCAGGTTTTAGCAGCATATCCAAAGAATCTAGTTGGAAATCTTCACCTAGACGCGCTTTCACCATGTCTACGTTATAACCTATACCGACGGTTCCCCAAGCATAAGGCACGTTGTGCTTATTGCCTTCATCGTGACGGGCTACTTTGCCGGCCAATTGCTGATCGATATTTTTGTAGTTCGACAACTTACTTTTATCGATTGCTTGATACGCACCGGCCTTCACTTGGCGCTCGAAAAAAGAGTTAGAAGGAAACACCAAGTCATAACCTGATGAGCCTGCCATCAATTTTGCTTCTAGTGCTTCGTTACTGTCGTATACATCATAATTCACCTTGATACCGGTCTCTTTCTCAAAATTCGCAACAGTATCTGGCGAGACGTAATCAGACCAATTATAAATATTCAGAACCTTATCTTCTGCCACAACGCTACCAGAGATAACGGCAGCGCAAACGGCTGATAAGCAAGCATGACTAATTTTCATTCTGTGTTCCCCTTGGATTATAAATCCCGTGATAAATGACATTCTTTTGTGTTTTCTTAATGCCCTCATTGGGGCATTTTTATTGTATTGCTTGTTATGATTTTATTGCTTCTAACGGTACTTTCTTGTGATGGTTTCTCGCTCTACTCTTTCGCTATAAATAGGCTTCGTACTCAACATCCGAAATACGCCCATAAATTCTTTCTTGCTCTTGCGCTTTGACCGCACTGAATACTTTTACGAACGCATCGCCCAAATAATCGCGCATGAAACGGCTTTCTTTGAAAACCTCGGTCGCCGCTTCCCAGCGGTTTGGCAATATTGGGAAATCGTCACTGACCGAGTAAGCATCGCCTTCGATTGGTGCTGGCGGCTCAAGCCCTCGCTCAATACCATCTAATGCACCGCCTAATACCGCAGCCAACACCAAGTAAGGGTTAGCATCAGCGCCTGCTACGCGATGTTCAATACGACGAGCAACCGTTGGGCTTTCAGGAATACGTACCGCAACAGTACGGTTCTCATAACCCCAGCTTGCAAACGTTGGCGCATGGGCCCCATTTTGAAAACGGCGATAAGAGTTAAGGTGTGGCGCCAATACCAACATACTGTCAGCCATATTAGCCAACAAGCCAGCCACTGCGTGCTTCAATAAAGGTGTCCCTTCTTCGCCACCATTATCAAAGACATTGACGCCGTCTTTGTCGAGCAAGCTAAAGTGAACATGGAAACCATTACCGCTTTTTTGAGCGTATGGTTTCGCCATAAAGGTCGCACCGTATTCATAATTGCGCGCTACGCCTTTTACCAAACGCTTAAACATATTGGCATGATCGGCGGCCAGCATGGCGTCGTCTACGTGCTTCATGTTGATTTCAAATTGGCCGGGGCCTAATTCTGAAATAATGGTGTCAGCAGGAATGCCTTGCACTTCACACGCACTTCGAACATCCGCAAAAAAGTTCGATAAGCCATCCATTTCTTCAATTGAATAGCAATCCGTGTCCGTCAATCGACGACCATTGCCTTCTGTCATTAACGGCTCTTCTGGGCGTTGTTTTGCTTCAGATTCACCATCTAATAGATAAAACTCTAATTCGGTTGCCACTACTGGGGTATAGCCAAGCGCTTTAAATCGTTCAACAATATTGGCTAAAATTTGGCGTGGATCAGGAAAGAAAGGTGTGCCGTCTGGGTTGTACATCATGGCAAGAATTTGGTCTCGCGGAGATTCAGACCAAGGAACCGGTATCGGTGTTGGATGAACGGGCAAACAAACGCCATCACTGTCACCCGTTTCAAACACTAAACCATTTTCTAAAACATCATCGCCCCAGTTATCAAAACCGATAACGGATTGAGGAAGTTTCACACCGTCTTTTAAAACCCCTTTCAAACCAGACGCCGGAATGCGTTTGCCTCGTAAGTTGCCATTTAAATCGGTAATAAAAAGATCGAATTCTTTATTGCTTGTTCCATGATCCGGCATAACCAGTACTCTCGTGATAATTTGTGTTACTTATTGTGTTATTTGCTCTAAAACGTCCAACCTCTTTTGTGATCACAAAAGAAATTTATATAATTTTCGATAATCTTTGATTTTTCTTTTGAGCCGTATTATCAATATGAGCTAATCCATATTGTGATCAAACAATGACAGCCAGTTTTTTGCAAGAAAAAGGACGCTTTAACTCTATAATTTTTAGAAAAGGGCATTTAATTGAACAATCCTTCACCTTTAGACATTACCTTAACCGACAGAAAGGACGGTGTAACTATCACCGAGTGGGTATATGAAGTATTACGCAATGCGGTTATGAGCGGTCAGATCCTGCCCGGAAGAAGCCTTACTATCCGCGAATTGGCTGCAGTACTTAATGTAAGCTCGATGCCAATACGAGAGGCATTAAAAAAGCTTGGCACGGAGCGTGCGTTAGAAGTCAGGGAGAATCGCCGTATAATGGTGCCGAAAATGACGGCTATGAAGTTCAATGAATTGTGTGATACGCGGATTGCACTTGAGTCCCACGCGGCAGTCCGTGCCCTACCTTACATGACGGATACCCTATTAGAAGAGCTGCAAACACTGGATTTAGCGATTGATCACGCTCGTGCTATGAAAAACGCTGAAGCGACCATTCAGAGCAACCAAGCTTTTCATCGCCGCCTTTACTCTGCTAACCCTCATCAGGTAAGCCTGCCATTGATCGAAAGCTTATGGTTACAACTCGGGCCCTTCTTACGCCTTGCCAACAGCCAGCTAGAAGAACACTACATTGTTGATCGCCACCAAGAAGCCCTCTTAGCGATAAAAAACAAAGATACCTTAGCGCTGCAACTGGCCATCGCAGCAGACATTAGAGAAGGGATTGCTTTCGCTGGCACTCCAGAATTATTACATCAATTTATCGAAGCATCCTCTAATTCTTAAAAGTTAAGATCAAACCGAATAAAAACTCAGCTTATTTTTTCAGCTTTTCGGCTAAAAGACAAAACACCTTGGTAATTTGAGCCGCTGATTAATTATTGGCGACCGAGGAAAGAAGATGATAAATTGCATTTTTGTGATCACAAAAATCACTGTGCAATTAAAGCCGATGACTAAGATGAGGAAAACGTCCATGGTGGCCAGCAAAGCAAATACTGAGTTAATATCTCCTGAGACGTTTAAAGAACTTGCCATTCTAGTCAACCACTTACGTGTCCCCAGCTTTCCAAACATGCTCGAAAACTTCCTAAGTGGACTTTGTCATTTTGACACCATTATTATGGTGACTTACAAAAAATCCTTTAAACCCATTATCCTTCACCCTAAAAACCGCTCAGAACACAGCCCTACACTGAATATGTACATTAATCAGGCGTACATACTCGATCCTTTATTTAACAGCATCCAACAAGGCACTACGCCCAATATTAGTCGCTTGGCGGATATGGCGCCTGATTCCTTTGAAGACACTGAGTATTACCAAACCTGCTATAAAAAATTTGACCTAGTGGACGAGATAAACCTAACGATTGCACTGGACGACAGCACCACATGCGCCATCTCTTTAGGCCGAAAAAGGCTCATGGGGTCAATCAAACGTGGCGAAATGATCAAACTCAAAGCCGTTTACCCTCTTTTAGAAGCCTTAATCAAACAGTTCTGGCTCGCACAATCTCGCGACTACCTAAAATACGTGCCTTCCCATGGTCCCATTCAATATGCGTTGAAAACCTTTGCTTGTGGGGTGTTAACCCAAAGGGAGCAGGAAGTACTGGGATTAATCCTTCGTGGCCACTCTTCCAAAGCCATTGCCGAAACGCTTGGCATTAGTGCGGGAACGGTAAAAGTACACAGAAAAAACATCCATGCGCGCCTCGATACCTCAACACAATCTGAGATATTTACGCTGTTTTTGAATCACTTAGATGAGATGGACAAGGACAGAAGTTAAGAAGGGAAAGAACAACATTGGTGGCTTACTCGCCACCAATGTCACTCATAGACAAAGCCATCAATACGAACTTATTTCGCCGCCGCTTGCTCTTGAGCTTTAAGCAGAGGCTCATAACGCTTATCCGTTAGCGTTTTCATAAAGGCAACCAAGGCATCAATCTTACGCTCCGATAAGGCATGCGCCTTTAGATCTTCTTTGTCGACGGTTCCTGGTACTTCAGGAGCACGCCAAGGCTTGCCTGTTTCTGGGTTAATTGAACGCTTCGGGTTGTTATAATGATCGTAGAATTCCACCACGGTACGCAAATTTTTGAACACGCCGTTGTGCATATAAGGCGCCGTTACCGCCACATTTCGTAACGATGGATTCTTGAATTTACCGTCGTATTTCGGATCTGTGACCGCTGGATTGTCCAACAAACCATGATCAATAAAATCGGCTTTTAAATGCCCTAACGCCAGCAACGCTGTGTTAGCAGGAACACCAATATTGCGGTATTGATGATTGGTAAAAGGCTCTTTCTCACTGTCTTCTGTTTTCAAGCGGTGGCAGCTGTTGCAGTTGACATTATTGTTAGAGAAAAAGAGTGTCCGACCTAAATCCTCCAATACCGTAAGCTGATATTCCCCTTTCAGGAATCGATCGTATTTGCTGTCGTAACTGCTAAACGCTGCGGTGCTTTCAAACGCTTGCAGCGCCTTACCAAAGGCCGCATACGCAGGGGCAACGGCCCCCTCTTTCAATGCTTGATTGGCAAACACATTGGCACCATAAAGACGGGTGAAAGTCGCATGATAAAGTGGGTTTTGCTGTAGTTTTTTAACCACCTGCTCTTCATTCGATAAGCCCATTTCTACTGGATTCAATGGTGGGCCTAATGCTTGATCTGCCAATGAATTGGCACGCCCATCCCAGAACTGTCCACCAACGTATTCTTTTAGCGCTTCATCAAAATGGAAATCAGGGGAAGTGCTTGCGTAAGCGGCCATCGGCGTATTGCGCGACCCCAGAGCATGCCCATCGTCGCCCAATGAGACAAAGCCATTGGCGCGAGTAAGACGGTGGTCCGTAAAACCTTGATCAGGCGCATGACAGGTTGCACACGACATAGTGCCGTTCACAGAGAAGGCAGGATCGAAAAACAGCACCTGCCCTAATTGTGCTTCAGTGAGACCTTCGCCCGCCACGACTTGGCTACTAATAAGCGATACGGCAACCAGAAAAACAAAATTCTTAATCATTTTAATGTCCGTCGGATACTTGAATAAATACTAAAAAATGGCTGCATTAAGAGCTTTCGTACACTGTCAAAGTGCCGTCTCTTACCGTCACCCAAACCAAAGCTACGATCATCGGGCGCTTCTATAGACACTTTAAGCGTGCCAAACAAGCCATCCCATATGGCTAGCGCACTGCCAAAGTTATGTCGCATATGGCGCCTTTGATGATGAACTTGATGTTGTGCTGGCGAAATCAATACACGCTCTAACCAGCGCCCATAGCCTAAACGAATATGGCTATGGCGTAGGTTTCCTGTAAAAGCAAACAAGCTCACGATGAACAAGTTGCCGCCCAACACCGTATACAGATTGACCCGAGCACCGAAACAGAAAATAAACACCCCAGTTACCATGCCAGCAACCACCGCATGACGCAGTGCAAAGAGGATATTTTCCAGCGGGTGCAATCGATAAAAAGTCAGTGGGTTCAACGCTTCAGCGCTATGATGAACCTGATGGATTTTCCATAACCAAGGGTTACTGTGCATCCAGCGGTGCAAGGCATAGCGACTTAAGTCTTCCAGCACAAACAGACTCAAGGTATAAAGCAACACAATGTCTCGGTAGTACCAAGGCAGGAACAGAGGGTCAGCAACCGCATTCAAGGCACTTAACGTCCATAACGCCACCGTCTGTCCCGACAGTAACACCGGCAAAATCAGCAGTGTCTTGATCAACCAATTAACCAAGAAATAGCGATAGTCTAATCTCGCATCAAGACTCCACCAATATCGTTTTAGCTGTACCCAAGACAAGGTATTACCCTGCCTTACGTACCACACCAATGCGATGATGGCGCTGACCAATAAATAGCCCCAAAAGACCCGCTCACTGCCGTTTAAAAAAGCCTCTAACGGTGAACTAATCGCCATCAGCGTCGATCAGAGTCGCGGTCACACCGATACTGCCAACCAATTGACGGTAAAAGGCTTTCTGTAAATCCAACAAGCCTTGAAACAAAGGAATCATGTCACCTGTGTTGTAATTGTGCTCCGCCGGTGCGCCTTGATACGCCACCCAAGAAGCCGTGAGCGCCTCTTGAACCGCAGCCATGCCTTCCTCGCCGTGTTTTGCATACACTATGGTGGCGACATTCGGCTGCTGATCGTCAGCAAGAAGCTGCTTATTGGTTTCTAAAATTGCGCCAATAAAGCCCCATGACGCTTTGCTGTAAGGGTATTGTTGATGCTCAGGCTTTGGTTGACCCAGTGTGGCCTTCGTCAAACCACTGATTTGCGCAATGCGCCAATCACGGGTTTTATAAATGTTCTCAATTTCTGCGTTGATCAACAAAGACAAGGCTTTATCGTGATCATCAAGGAAGTCGGCACGGTGCTCTTGGTAACCATCACGCACCTGAGTCAAGCGCTTACAAACGTTCGAACTAATGACCTCGGCCATTTCTTTGCGACGCTCTGTCCAAGGGCCGCTGAACATAACATCGTCCAATGCGCCCAAGGTTTTATAAGAGTTTTTATACAAGGCTTTGGAGGCGGCAAGATCCCCCTTCATGATGCGACCTAGGCTTTCATGAATGTCTTCTTTGCCCATGTGGAAATAATCCACCATCAAGGGATAGTCCATCGCGTCCATGTCATACGCACCTAGAATATAGCTCGCCTGTACACGCCCCCAACCTTCTGTCAGTTGCGCAAAAGCCTGATGCCGCTGCTCACTCGATGGGTTGTCTAGTGCCTGTTTTAGATCTCCACAATAGGTCACTGCATTGTTCGCGTTCGCCTGAATAACAGTGTCATAAATAACCGCATAAGGGTCTTGTTCTGCCGCTTGGCTCAGCGCAGGAGCGCCCAGCAGTAGCATGAGTGACAGACCAGTAAAAGCTTTCATAGTTGCTCCAGAAAATGTAGCAAGGCCGCACGCTGAGCGCGGCCCAGTTCAATAAATGTCGATTTGGCGGCTTGTGCCTCACCACCATGCCAGAGAATCGCTTCTTCTGGCGTTGCTGCCCGAGCATCGTGCAAAAAACGCTCTCCTGCACGAACACGACCACCTATCCCCCACAAAGGGGCGGTACGATACTCGCGCTCACTGGCCAAAAACTCCGGCCGTCCATCTTTTAGCGATGCGCCCATGTCATGAAGCAACAGGTCGCTGTAGGGGTGAAAGACTTGGCCTTTCTCGGTCGTTAATGTTGACCGATGGCAACCGCCACACCCCGCCTCATGAAAGAGCTTTTGCCCTTTTTGAGCTTCCTCATCCAGAGCAACAGGTTGTGGCACTTTATGGCCACGAATGTAGGCAGCTATGGCTTGTAATCGGAACTCAGGAAGATCCAAAAGGCCATGGGGTGATTGCCGTCCACGGGGCGCTGCTAAGCAATCCAACTGCGCAGGTTGACACAACTCTTCAGGGTAAGCTGGGTTGGTTAAACCAAGGTCATGGGCTGCCGCATTGGCGGATTGGTTGACAATACTAGCTTCCGACGCCTTCCAATTAAAGCGTCCCAATACTTTTTGTTGCTGTTCTGGTGGATTTAACCAATTCGGGCGCCCACTAATGCCATCGCCATTGCGATCTGATGGGTCCGCCCAGGCTAAAATCTCACTCTCTGGCACTTGCTCCAGTAAGCCCAAGCCAACCAAC
Source organism: Marinomonas sp. KMM3893 (assembly GCF_004352855.1). Lineage (GTDB taxonomy): Bacteria > Pseudomonadota > Gammaproteobacteria > Pseudomonadales > Marinomonadaceae > Marinomonas > Marinomonas arenicola. Next base: position 262,058 of record NZ_SJSC01000001.1, read on the forward strand.
GCGGGAGGCTGGCGTAAGGAAATTACCGTATCATCCGCTAACGGGCCATAAGCCAATTGATCTAAATAAGGGTCAAATTTAGACAAGAGAATGGTTTGCCCATCTGGGTAGGTAAAAGGCAGCGATTCAATGCGCAACCGAGTGCGCGCTTCGGGTAGCACTTTGCCATTACCGTTAATGGCGACCTGCACCCCATACACTGGGTCCGGCACGCTGTCGTGCGCCGGTGCATCGATATTGTTTAACTGCCAACGTAACCCATGCTTACTTGGCTGGGTCAATTTAAACACCAGCGAGCGCAACGGCTGCCCATCTTTACTGAGGGTCGGCGCACCACCGCTGTCCACATGACAACTGGTACAGGTATTGGCATTGAAATGAGGGCCTAAACCATCACGTGCCGTTGTGGCACTGGGGGCCTCCACCCAAGGAATAGAAAAAAAGGAGCGACCGAGAATAAACTGATCGTATTCAGCGTCTGTCATGTTTCGCGGTTGCGAAAAAGGCTTGCTGCTTTTTGAATTAGTAAACAACTCGCTATCAGCAGTACCAGACATTTCAATCGCGGCGCTGTGAACCAAACTAGGCCATATTAGAAACACAAAAGCGCCTCGAAAAATCCTTTTCGCGACGCGTCGACCGTTACTTTTCATAGTTCTCTATTTTGACTAGTTCGCACCCATTAAAAAAGAAAGACACGTTACCTTATTTCACACTATAAGGTAACGTGCTCCTATCCGCTTATTGCCTATTGCTTGACTTAGATCTGAGTTTCTTCAGCGTCTGTTACATCATTCGTAGTCAATGAAATACCGTAAGCGTTCGCAACATTCACCATTTGGTCACCCAAACGACGTAGTTCATTTTTCAAGGTAACAATGTTCTGTACGCTGGCTTCGTTTTCTGGGTGAATCTGGTAATCAAAATGCATCGTTGTTGTCGCCAATTTGTTGATCTTAGCGATGCGCATTTCAATGTCAGCCATCAATGCTTTGATCTTCGCTTGCTCTTCAGTTGGCAAGTTGTCAAAGAAAGCAGGTCCGACTTTTTTGCCTTTGTACTCGCCCATCAAGACGTTTTTGATGCCTTGGTAGTTCAAGTCAATGTCACGGTGAGTATTGTCAGAGAAACAAGAATGCTCATCTTCTTCACTTGGCGTTAATACGGCTACCGCAATACGCTCATTGGCCAATTCAGATTTAGAGAACACGCCCATTGCAGAGAAAATCTGTTTCAAAGACGTCGCTGTTGCGATGTTTTTGTCTTTTTCAGCGCCCGTCAATTGATCCAATAAAGCGGCACGGTACAGGCCGTTATTGCCGATCACCTTGGTATTCCACGCGCTAGACACTTTGGCTAGGTCGTAAACCAACTTGTCCGTTGCCGCTCTTAGGTAATCCAAGCGACGTTGCTTCAATTTGTCTGTTGTAAAATCAGACAATGGACGCTGGCCTGCGGTCATTGGGCCGTGCGTGATCTTGTCTTCGATCATGTTATTGTAGTCTTGATCTTGGCCCCACAACAAAAACTCAATGGCGTGATAACCACTTGCTACGTTGGCGTCACCGCCATTTTCGTTTAATTCAGTGAGCACTTCAGGGGTGATCTTGGCCACATTTACTGGCTCTGCGTCTTCACCACCTGGAGTAAATACCCCTTTCGTATCAATGATATTGCCACTGGTACGCTGGTAGTTTGCGTCTTCCGTGTAGTCGATTAGGTTTTCATCCAACGGCCAAGCGTTGATCTGACCTTCTAATCCACCGTAAGCTTCTGCTACCCAGCCATCTTCTGCATCGATAGGGCCGTTAGATAGACGGAAAATTTCTGTTGTTCCGTAGCTTTCACGAGAGGCTAACCAAGCATTTTTTGCGGCTTGTAAGGTTTCTGCTGTTGGGTTTTTCGCAAAGGTATCAATCGCGACTTTAAGGGCTTTCGCACCTTCTAATGCGTCTTGATAGTTCGCTGTCGCAATCGTTGCATAAGTGTTCAAGGTGGCACGTTGCACACTCTGAGAGACGGCAGACATCGCTGGCAAAGAAAAGCTAAGTGTAGCGCCTACGATGAGGGTATTTAGAATCGTTCTCACTATTATTTACTCCTAATGTGTTTTTTTTTAAATAGCGGATCTACCCTAATGCTAGGGCAAACCCTGATCATCCATTGTATTAATGCGTTTCTGTTGCCGTTTCTAATCTCTGTGTGCGCTGTGGTCGCCCACGCAATTGCCATCTAAGTACCAAGAGTACCAACACCCAATAAATGGCAACCATAACCAAATCCCAACCAATAGGCTGTGAGCGATAAGCAAAAAGCGACGCCAACAAACCACCAAATACAGAACTGTCACTCAGCACACCAGACACATCCCATACTGTGCTGTACAGCCAAGCAGGTAAATCTGTTGCCGCCAGTGGACCACCTAATAATTTGCCCGCGGCGGTTAAAAAGAGGGCTGAGCCCAAGAAAAGCAACATGGTTTCCGTGACTCGGAAAAACCATTTCCAAGAAATGTATTTGCCGCCAATTTGCAGCAAGAAGAACAGAATCATTGCCAGCGCCAAACCAATGGCCGCCGCCACAAAGAAGTTCACATAGGAGCCAAACGAGTCCAGCTGCAACAAGGAGCCATAAAGAAACATAACGGTTTCAGAACCTTCACGCCCAACCGCGATCATCGCTAGGAAGAACACTCCCCACCAGTTGGAGGATTTGGCGCTTTCTTCTAGCCCACTTTCAAGGTCTTTTTTCATCGTGCGGCCATGGGCACGCATCCACATCACCATCTGCACAATCAATGCACTGGCAAACGTCAGCATGCCGATTTCAAACCAATCGCGACCAGCTCCACCTAAAATATCGGTCACTCCGATCAAAGTAAGCGTCAGCAAACCCGCCAGAGCAAAGCCGCCTAATATCCCAGCCAACAACCAAATTTTTCCTTGTCGCGCGTCTGGGCGGCCATTCATCCAGGCGTATAAAATCCCTATCACTAAGAGCGCTTCCACACTCTCACGACAAACAACAAAAATAATCTGTCCCATTGTTTAATCCTGAGCCTTAACAGTAATTTTTCCGCGAGCAGTCGGTGCAAAATCGTCGTAATAATCATACGAGCCAACATCCAATGGCGTAATAACCAGGCTGGTATTCGCGCCCATAAACAATACTTTTTCTTGGCGCAGCTGGTTACTTTCAAACTCTGCTGGCTTGCTGCCAATGTTTTTTACCACTAGGCGGAATCTCGTTTTAGCAGGAACAATCAACTCCGCAGGAATCAACTCACCGTCTTTAATTTCAATCAGGTAAGTGGGTAATTTAGTATAACGAGGGTCATGTATTTGCTGACTGAAGCCATTAGCATCCTTTTGAGTGCTGCTTTGAGAGCCACCCTCTGCTGCCCACACTTTCATTGTCGTCAGGGCAAAAAACAGGGAAAGAAAGAAAATACCGATCAACTTCATTGAAAACATCCAGCCATAATAGATTAAGCAATTGGAGCAGAGACGACGGACTCGCCCCTTCCTTACGTTTAGCCAACGCATTTACGAATCCAATGCGTTAGTTTGATACCGTTCGTGCATGCTTCTCATTGCGTTATTTGAAAAAGCACAAGCGCACACGTTAATGTCGGTTTAAAACATCTTAACAAGAACGCTTCTCATATTCATTATTTTTTGTGCATTTGGTCGTATTCTAATGAAAAAATTTTCGATCGATAACCTATCACAACGCAATCACAACGCTTTTGTCACTGACTCAAGGCAACATCCAGTAGACAAGAAGCAAAGATCAAAACGACTGGCACACCTACTGGCCACGAGGGGTATCACAGAAATGGCAGAAAAGAGAAACAAGGAAGCAGCAGAGAAAAGAAAGTATTGAGATGCGAGCCAGCGAGTCTGCGCTTGATCATGATCAGACAAGATCAAGCGCAGCCAGTGTGCGTGCGTCTATGACGCAAAAATGGCAAGCCTATAAAAAGCAGCAGCAAAGGCGCTGTCGCTCATGATGTTATAGACGAATCCACACGTTTTTCACTTCGGTGTATTTTTCCATCGCATGAAGCGATTTATCACGACCATTACCAGACGCTTTAACACCACCAAATGGCACGGTTGAATCACCATCTCCCCAAGTATTTACCCATACCATTCCGCTTTCTAATTGGCGGCTAACACGATGCGCACGTGACAAATTGCTTGTCCAAATAGCAGCGCCTAAGCCATATTTAGAATCGTTCGCCAAGGCAACACCTTCTTCTTCTGTCTCAAAGGTGGCAACCGCAAGCACAGGACCGAAAATTTCTTCTCGTACAAATTCCATGCAGTTTTTCGCGTCAGCAAAGATCGTTGGTTTTGCGTAAAAGCCTTTCCCTTGTTGATACTCAGGTACGCCACCATGCACCAATGTCGCGCCGTCCGCTTGCGCACTATTGATAAAGCGCGTAACGGTATCAAGCTGAGTCTTGTCTACCATTGGCCCCATATTGGTTGCCGGATTCAATGGATCTCCCGCCACATAGCCTTTCGCCGCTTCTATCAAGGCCGCCATAAATTTGTCTTTAATGCCGCTTTGCACGTACAAACGAGAGCAAGCAATGCAAACTTCGCCTTGATTGGTAAAAATAGACGACGCCGCGCCTTTTGCCGCCGCAGTAATGTCTTCGCAGTCGTCAAACACCAAACAAGGGGATTTGCCACCAGCTTCAATCCAGACACGCTTCAAGTTCGATTGACCTGAATATTCCATCAACATGCCAGCGACGCGGCTTGAACCAGTGAAGGCGATGACCTGTACGTCATTATGCAAAGCAAGCGCTTTACCGGCAGTATGACCAAAGCCTGGCAGAACGTTAAAGACACCATCTGGCACACCCGCTTGTGTTGCTAGTTCAGCCAAACGCAACACACTTAATGGTGATTTTTCAGACGGTTTTAAAATCACGCTATTGCCCGCAGCAAGTGCTGGCGCCACTTTCCAAGAGGCCATCATCAAAGGGTAATTCCACGGTGTAATCGCCGCAATCACGCCAATAGGCTCATGGCTGATCAACGCAAGATTTGGCCCACCTGTTGGTGCGATTTCACCGTACAGTTTGTCTATGCCTTCTGCCGTCCAGCGGAAGCAATCAATGGAATCTGGAATATCAATGCCGACCATTTCAGAAATGGATTTGCCCATGTCTAAAGTGTCTAGCAGCGCAAATTCGTCTTTATGCTCTTCAATCAATTGCGCCCATTTAAGCATGATGTTTTTTCGCTCACGGGGAGCCATGGTTGACCACACGCCACTTTTAAAGGCTTTTTTTGCCGCCGCAACCGCCACATCCACATCCGCGCTATCACAACTGGCCACCTTGGTGAGCAGGGCTTCCGTGGTTGGGTTAATGCAGTCAAAGGTCTCGCCGCTCACGGCAGGAACAAATTCACCATTAATATACGCCTGACTTGGAAAAGAAAGGGAGGCGGCCTGCGCTTTCCATTGTTCGTAACTATTCATGATAATTTCCTTGAGTAAATCGTCGAATATTAGGAGACTTTCTTATTCTGCAAAACGACGTATAAAAGATACTGCCAAGCTACAAAATCCACGCTGAGAAAACCATATCCCCAAGGTGGTACAAAGAATATGTTCACCCGCTACTATACTGTGCCCTGACTAGGAGGATACATCACACAGATAAAACACAGCCCAGTTCGCGCGGGGGTGGTTACTCCTATTGAGAGGGTGGCACACATTGCTGGATCTTTTCAATCAACCACTGGATGCTTTCTTGGCTATCGTAAAGTTGGTGTGAAAAAATGCTCAGCGACAGTTCAGGCACACCTTTCGGCAACAACACCGTTCGCACCGGCAACATGGCCGTTAACTCTTTGGCAATATTCGCCGGCACACACATCAAGCTGTCCGACTTGGCGGCGACCATGCCACCAATCGCATAACTCTGCACTATCATCGAAATTTGTCTCGATTGATGCTGCTCTATCAACCATTGATCGATGGGGTCCGCGCCTGAGTTAACCAGTGGCAAATGAATGTGCGGTGTCGCTAAAAAAGCATGCAGACTAAGCTGATCTGGCAAGCTGTGCCCTTCTCGCACAATGCCTACGTATTGATCCGTTAACCAATGCTGACGATGGTAATACCTTGGCACAGACTGCAAGTTATCGACCCCTAGAAAAAGATCTAAGCGCCCTTCTTCAACTCGATCCATGCGCAAATTCTCCGGCAAGATATCAATGGCGATGCGGATATTAGGCGCCTCCTCTTGCAACCGACTCGCCAGCTTAGGCAAGGCATAAAACTCAAAATAATCGACCGCGCCAATGTAAAAGGTTTTGGCTTCAGTGCGCGGATTAAAAGGCTTCACTTTATTAAACGCCAAATCCAATGCACTCAGCCCTTTGCGCACATCTGGGATCAACGCCAGGGCTGTTGGCGTTGGCTCCATGCCTAATTTGGTTTTAACAAACAAGGGGTCATCGAAACGGGTCCGTAGCTTTGCCAATACATGACTTGCCGCAGACTGACTCAAATGCAAGGTCTTGGCTGCGCGTGACAAACTTCGTTCACGCTCCAGCACCACGAGCAAACGTAGCTGGCTGATGTCTATGTCCATAGGTTATCGAAATCTCTCATATAACAAACGAAATATTACATTTCCATAATAACCTAATTCCGCGTACAAATAAGATATTGTTATACTAGCGCCACAGAGGCATGCCCTGCTGGGCATATTGATGACACACAATCCACTAACATCATCGACGAAAGAGACAGATGCTATGAGAAAAGTAACGGTTGCAGCGACCCAAATGGCGTGTTCTTGGAACATTGAAGAAAACCTAGACACGGCTGAGCGCTTAGTAAGGCAAGCAGCAGAACAAGGTGCGCAAATTATTCTGCTGCAAGAGTTGTTCGAAACCCCTTACTTTTGCATCGAGATCAGCGAGTCTTATCACGCCCTAGCCACTACGCTAGAGAGCAACGTCGCCTTTAAGCGTCTTTCTGCGCTGGCCAAAGAACTCGAAGTCGTGCTGCCATTTAGCTGGTTCGAAAAAGCCGGTAACGTGCGTTACAACACAGTGGCCATGATCGATGCCGACGGCAGCTTAATGGGCACCTACCGCAAGACACACATTCCAGACAGCGATGGCTATCTAGAAAAATACTACTTTAGCCCTGGCGATACCGGCTTTAAAGTGTGGGAAACCCGCTACGCCAAAATTGGCGTAGGCATCTGCTGGGATCAATGGTTCCCAGAGACGGCTCGCAGTATGGCATTGCAAGGCGCAGAACTTTTGTTCTTCCCAACCGCCATCGGCAGTGAGCCAAGCCAGCCAGAATTAGACAGCCAACCACATTGGCAACGTGTTATGCAGGGGCATGCGGCCGCTAACCAAACTCCCGTCATCGCGTCTAACCGCATTGGCACCGAGAACGCAAAATACCGCGACTTGTCTTTGACCTTCTATGGCTCGTCTTTTATTACCGACGACACAGGGGCAAAAGTTGCCGAAGCGGATCGCACAACCGAAGGAGTATTGGTGCATGAATTCGATTTAGCGCATTTGGAATTCCAACGCCAAGCATGGGGCTTGTATCGCGATCGTCGCCCAACCCATTACCAAACCCTTCAAACACTGGATGGAAAAACGCCGGCAAACTCGTAACTCCGGTGAATTTGATAATTCCATTAGCGAGTAAAAAATAGGACTGATTATGAGCAATAAGCTGGACTCAACACCAAAACAAGATGGCTTTCGTATGCCGGGTGAACACGAACCCCAAGAACAGGTTTGGCTTGCTTGGCCAATACGAGGGGATAATTGGCGAGAGTCTGGTAAACCCGCTCAACAGGCCTTTACCGCAGTGGCTTTGGCCATTGCTCAATCTGCCCAAGTGACTGTCGTGGTGCCTAATAGCCATTACGACATTGCCCGCCAATCTCTCGAAGAGCACATTCGTGTGCTTGAAATCCCTTATAACGATTGCTGGATGCGCGACATCGGCGGTTCTTATGTGGTGAACGACAAGGGCGAACGCCGAGCCGTAAGCTGGCAGTTTAATGCGTGGGGAGGCGAGCTGGATGGCCTGTATTCGCCATGGGATTTAGACGATGCCATGGCGCCTCAAATGGCCAACATTACGGGTGACGACTATTACCAAGCGCCGCTTTTCTTAGAAGGCGGTTCCATTCATTGCGATGGCGAAGGCACCCTATACACCACAGAAGAATGCTTACTGCACCCTAGCCGTAACCCAAACTTAAGCAAGCAAGAAATCGAGACACTGTTAGACAATTACTTGAGCATCAAAAAAGTAGTTTGGTTAAAAGACGGTTTGTTTAACGATGAAACCAACGGCCACATAGACAACATTCTGCACGTGATTCGCCCAGGCGTTGTTGCGCTCACTTGGTGTGACGATAAAAACGACCCTCAATATGCCATCAGCCGTGCCGCCTATGACGTACTAAGCCAAACGACGGACGCCCAAGGCCGTGCCATTGAGGTCATTAAGCTGCCAATGCCTGGCCCGCTTTATATGAGCGAAACAGAAAGCCAAGGCATTCAACAAACAGAGACCATGGAACGACACGCAGGAGAGCGATTGGCCGCGTCTTATGCGAACTTTCTGATTAGTAATCAGAGCGTTATCTTTCCCTTATTGGACACAAAAACCGATCCGCAGGCACAACAGATCCTAGCCAGCGCTTTCCCTAACCATACACTCATTGGGGTACCGGCCAGAGAGATTCTCCTAGGCGGCGGTAACATTCACTGCATCACTCAGCAGGTTCCTAAGCGCCTTTAGGCACCCTTATGTAGGCGAAGCATGTCGATAAGAAATGCTTTAAAGAGCCTCCATTCAAACCATTTCTCAGCGCTCTTTACGGCATTGAGAAATGGTTTTTTTGGTTTAATTGCCCCGTCCTTTTCAGCCCCATAATTATTATTAAAAAAAAGCGTTTTATAGAGCAATATAATGATTTGTCCCTCCTCTTCTCTGTGCTAATCTCGCAAAAGTCGTTATGTCATCGTTCGGACATCACGCGTGTTTTGTTAGGCCCTTGTTAGACCAGAGCGACCAAAGAAAGGTCTTTGCTATCGCTCGATTAAACTGATTAGGGTGTTTTGCTCCTTATTTAAATAATAGCGTTTTACGCCTAGGGTAATATCAATGGATTCCACGTTCACTTTATTGGATTTAGGCTGGCAGCCTTATTTTCAACAACAGTTGTCATTGGATGACTTAGAATCTAACCGCATTGCACGTATTTGTTCCCATCAAAACAACACATACGAGTTAATTGACGAATCAGGTTTGTTTAACCTACCAGAGCAATCTGATAGGCCTGATATGACGGTGGGTGATTGGGTCATTACCGATGCTGAACATGTCTTTTTACGTCGTTTAGACCGCACCTCTGTGTTCGAAAACACCGCAGCAAATGTCGATACTGTGTTTATCGTTTGCGCGTTGGATCACGATTTCAATCTGGGGCTGATCAAGCGCTACCTTGAGTTGGTGCATGAAGCCCAAGCCGATGCTGTGGTCATACTCACAAAAGCTGACGCCTGTGAAGATCCTCAGGAAAAACGCGCTCAAGTAGAACGACTAGACCCTATTTTGATCGTTGAAACCGTCAATGCATTAGATTCAGACAGCACAGCATGCCTGTCTCCTTGGCTTAAAAAAGGCAAAACCATTGCTTTGCTAGGCACAAAAGGGGCGGGGAAATCTTCTCTGATCAACACTTTGATGCAGAACGGCGACACTCAATCCGCGAAAATCGGCACATCCAATACCTTACAACCCATGCCCAAAGGGGCGATTCTGCTGGATACCCAAGGCCTGCGCGATTTACAAGTTGCCCAATACAATGGCAGTAAAATCGAAAGCTTTGCGGACATTCTATCTCTTGCAGAAGCTTGCCGATTTAGTGATTGCCAACATCAAGGTGAGCCTGGTTGTGCGATCGCCAAGGCCGTCACCCAAGGCCGTTTAGAAGAAGCCCGAGTGGCCAGTTTTCTATTGTTGCGCTCTGCAGAGACTGACGATGGCATCAAAGCCAAATCCAAACCTCAGGGGAAATTTTACCGTAGCGCACAATCGGATGTTCGAGCTCGCAAACACAGCGCCGCCGAATAACACCGCCTCTACAGCACATCAAACCCTCTCAAGAGCCATGCTGACCACAGGTTAGCATGGTTCTTTTTACATCAGGTTTAGCTCACAGTGTCCTGTTTTTATTATCCATTTTCCGTTTAAAGCCCTGCACACCCACAATGAACGCTCACTTTCTCTAACTTTGCGGCTTTTCCTGCATTTTGTTGTATCCCCCTATGCGACTTAGGTCTAAATTACGCAGCGTAAAGAAAAGTATAGAATCCGCTAACCATAAAACCGTTAGATATCTCTCATATAAAAAATGGCTCGGCATTCAGGCTTTTCTCGGCCGCTAGCAAGGACTCTTCCTTCTTGCGCACCACTTTTCGCCTGCTTTATCCAAACAATAAAGTCCAGCCAACACCCGTTTTATGTGCCTTCTATTACCTAATAACAACATTAAAGAAGAATTGAGCATGCAGTTAGATCGAATTAGACACAGTGGCCTACACAGTAAAATCATGTCCGCCGAACAAGCCAGCGAATTTATTAAAGATGGCATGACCGTCGGTATGAGTGGTTTCACCCGGGCAGGCGAAGCCAAAGCCGTGCCGAAAGCACTGGCGGAAAGAGTCAAAAAACACCCATTGAAAATCAGCCTAATGACGGGCGCGTCTCTCGGAAACGATTTAGACAAACTCCTAACAGAATCTGGCGCCCTCTCCCGTCGCATGCCTTTTCAAGTCGACACCACGCTGCGTAAGGCAATCAACAATGGCGAGGTCATGTTTATTGATCAGCACTTATCAGAAACCGTTGAACAATTGCGTAACCATCAATTAACGCGACCCGATGTCGCTGTCATTGAAGCGGTCGCCATTACCGAGGAAGGCCATATTGTACCGACTACATCGGTCGGCAATTCGGCAAGTTTTGCCATTTTTGCCAAACAGGTCATCGTAGAAATCAACCTGTCTCACCGGCCTGAACTCGAAGGCTTGCATGACATTTATATTCCTTCTTATCGACCTACTCGCACCCCCGTGCCTTTAACCCAGGTTGACGACAGAATTGGCAGCACAGCCATCCCGATTGATCCGGCTAAAATTGTTGGCATAGTGTTTACCAACCAGAGTGACTCTTTCTCCACTGTTACACCGCCAGATGAAGACACAGCAAACATCGCACGCCACTTGGTCAGTTTTTTCGAAAATGAAGTGGCACAAGAGCGCATGCCTGCTAATTTAGGGCCTTTGCAAGCTGGCATTGGTAACATTGCCAACGCCGTGATGATGGGGCTACTGGAGTCTGACTTTAAAGACCTCACCATGTACTCAGAAGTGCTGCAAGATTCAACGTTCGATTTGATCGACGCTGGCAAGCTAAGCTTTGCCTCAGGCTGCTCGATCATTCTTTCTGAGCGCATTAACGCACAAGTATTTGATAATTTAGACAAATACCGCGATAAGCTGATATTGCGTCCGCAGGAAATCTCTAACCACCCAGAGATTGCGCGTCGCTTAGGCATTATTGCCATTAACACCGCCCTTGAGTTTGATATTTACGGCAACGTTAATTCCACCCACGTTTGTGGCACAAGAATGATGAATGGCATCGGCGGCTCAGGCGATTTTGCTCGCAACGCGCATGTGTCTGTTTTTGTCACCAAATCAATTGCGAAAAACGGCGATATTTCCAGTGTCGTCCCTATGGTCAGCCATGTTGACCATACCGAGCACGACGTGGATATTTTAGTGACAGAACAAGGCTTAGCAGACTTACGCGGCTTAGCCCCAAGGGAAAGAGCCATTGAAGTCATTAACCATTGCGTGCACCCAGAATACCGTGAAGCCATGCGCGATTACTTTGAACGCGCTTGTCTGCGCGGCGGCCATACACCGCACTTACTAGAAGAAGCATTTAGCTGGCATACTCGCCTTGAAGAGCAAGGCAGTATGAAAAAAGTGCCACCTGCTGTACCGCCAAAACTGGTCTCGTGCTAGCGAAAAAAACCGCGCGCCTCTTTGCGCCATCACAACCACAAAGAGCATGAAAAAGCCTCGTCATGACGGTTATCCATGGCGAGGCTTTTATCGTTTTCTAAGCCTTTCTAAGCACTTTAGCGTGCATTTCTAGACTGGGCTTACTGATAATTGCTTGTTGAGTCTAATAAGCGACAAACACCTTAATGGCGCTTCTTTTTCACCCCTTGCGTCGCTTTAAATCTAGGATTGGATTTGCAAATCACAAATAATCGCCCTTTTCGTTTCACGACCTTGCAATCCGCATTGCGCAATTTTGCACTCTTAAGTGAGCTAACCACTTTCATGTATTTCTCCCTTTACTGCTTACGGCGATAGCGACGTTTAAACTGAGCAATACGCCCTTCTCCGTCGTGAGTTCTTTGCTCGCCTGTATAAAACGGGTGCGACGCACTAGACACATCGATCGCCATATAAGGGTACTCGTTACCATCATGCTCAATGGTTTGCTCTGTTTTGACCGTAGAGCCAATAAAGAAGTAGCGGTCTATTCGAGTGTCATGAAACGCAACGGTACGATAATCTGGGTGCAGTTGTTTTCTCATCATAATCTCCAATATGTTATGTTATAACATTTTATAACGCTTCTAAGACTATATTGCAAACAAAAAAAACGGCCCTTCGAAAAGGACCGTTTATTCATAACCAAAAAGGCGACGCTAATAAGGCGTGTCATTCATCATGGCAACCCATTGCTCAACATGACGTTTAAACTCAGGCATCTTCGCATTAGGAATTTCCTGAAGCGTTGGAATGTCCGTTGTCATGGCATTCACCGGCTTGCCGTTCACATGCAATTCATAATGCAAATGGGCGCCCGTGGTACGGCCAGTATTGCCTGATAACGCGATCACTTGCCCACGCTTAACATGCTGACCTTTTTTCACCAGAATCTTACTAAGGTGCAAAAAGCGCGTGCTGTAAGGACCTAAGTTATCAACATCAAGATATTTGCCCGCGTATTTTTGATAAGCCACTCGTGTCACCACACCGTCGCCGGTTGCCAATACTTTTGTACCGCTCGGTGCAGCCAAATCGGTGCCGTTATGGGGAGACAGACGCCCAGTAATAGGGTGACGGCGATGAGGGTTAAATGGCGAACTAATACGGTAATGGATTTTGGTTGGCCAACGTAACAATGCAGGCGTCAAACCATTGCCGTTTTGATCATAAAAACGCCCATCGGAATGCAAAAAGGCATGATAGGTTTCGCCTTTAATCGTCAGCTGAATGGCTTCTAGCTGCATTTTTCCGACCGACTCACCGTTTACATCACCGGTTTCTACAACCACATCAAAGCTGTCGCCAGCCCGAGGGTCTTTACGGAAATCGATGCGCGTTTTAAACAGATCGCTGATAATCACGATATTTGCATCAGACAGACCGAGCTTTTTCGCGGATTGATAAAAGCTTCCTGCAATCTTGCCGTGCAAGGCCTCTTGCGAGTAATTGATTGGCAGCGCGTTTTCTTGATAGCTATAGCCACCATTATCATGACGCACATAAGAGATGCTTTTACTCGGGTTAATGCGACGGGAAAGACTTTTTAACTTACCCTCATCATCCAATTCAAAGCTCAGTGTATCGCCTGCTAATAAAGGGTCTAATACCAGGTATTCTTCATCCGCTTCTAAAATGGAATACATCACACTACGAGACAAGCCAAGGCGATTAAATATCTTTTCAAGCGTTTCGCCAGACTTGATCACATGATTAATAACGTGCGGCACTGGTGCGGCAGAAACAACACTTTGAAGAGGGTCGGTTGACAGTAAAGCGCCTTTCGAATCCGTTGTTTTTGCTGCCGGTTGCTCAACAGGCGAGATCTCAGCCTCACTCATTGTACTGTTCGGCAACACATAGGTTTCTGGGTCTGGGCTCGGTGCGACTAGAGCTCGATAAACCAACATAAGGAGAACAAATACACTTAGAATCAATAGTAGCCAAGCTTTTGGACCAGAAGGAGTCCAGCGCGAAAGGCGATTTTCAGAAGACATAAAAAAACAACTCGTTAAAACAGAATAAAGCGGCTCTAGCTGAACCATCTAAGCGCCCAAAGCACCATAGACACAGCCGTATACGGGCTAGATCGTCTTACGCTTTTTTGGAGTGAATACAGTAAGTACCATTAAATTCGTTTGATACGCTAATAAATCAAACGAATTTAATCGCAATTTTCACTTTCTATACCGCTTTCTATACAGAAATGGGCTTGGGCATGAAAAATAACTGGCGAGAATACGGCATTCTCGCCAGTAAAGAAATCCCTCTGATCAATAAAAGGTCAGAGGTAATCACTTAAATAGAGCAAGGCTTAAAAGTAATGCAGTAATTGGATCGAGGTATCATTCCAACTTTTTGCTTCATACCATGAGTGGGAAGTGCTCAATCGCATCTGCCAATCTGGTGCCAACTGATGCGCCCAAACGCCATTCAGAGTACGACGCTCCGCATTATGAAGATTGATATCGGTGAGATATTCAAACCCTAGTTGCAGATTGTTTTGCTCGCCATACCAAAGCCATTTAAATTCAGGACCCGCTTCTAAACGGTAACCATCCTGGTAATCGTCTTCTACCGAGCCACTGCCGTTTAATAGCACAGAGAACATACTTTGACCCACTTCTTGAGTCACACCCGCGCCGCCTTTTAAGCGAAAAACCAGTTCATCATCAATGGTATGGTCGCGCAATAAAGACGCATTCACCTGCCACGATTTCGGTGTCACCAAGGCATTTTTAGGAGCCAATGAGCGAATATTAATAAACGAAAAAGTGTCTATTTCGACGGATTCCGCTTCATCCCATCGCAGACTGCCACTAAACATAGACAGCTCAGCGCCTTTTAAATAGCCACCCTGCGGGTCCAATAAACCATGGTAAGACGGGCGGTATTCTAAAACAGAGTACGCCTTGCTGTCTCTAGAGCCTAACGACAAGCCTAAGCGCTGGGTTTGATGACCTTGATCATCACGTAATGCTGGTGGCTTAACAGGCGTAAACACTTCCCCACGCTGGCGCTTACTGCGTAAAGACAAGAGTTTAATGGAACGACCATTCAGGTAACTTGAGGTAACCTTTTTACGAGCAACCAAATAACGGCTGTATTCATAAGCAATTTCTAAAATCTGCGCCTGATCTTGATCACTGTAGGTGTCTAGCTCAGTCAGATCCAACTGTTCATTGTCAACCAGTGCTTTTGCCACATCGATGTGTTCATCATCCAATTGATTAAGCATGTTTGACATTCTATTCAGCAACGATGGACGGTAGCTGGCGTCATCAATCATATTGGCTTTTTTAAGCACGCGCACCGTGTCGGCTGGAATCGCCCAAAGGGAAAACTCATCCGCTAAATTTAAACGCGGGCTGCTGGCGTCAAGTAAGGTTAATAATTGGTAAGAGCAGTTCTCAGAAAAGAAGTAATACGACATTTGTGTGTTTTGCATTTCCCACACATGGCGCACAAATTGTTGCACCTCAAACGGCGTCAAGTCGAGTTTGTACTCCCAAATATCACGACTTTCTAAGAAGTTGTATTCTTTTACTTTTTGGTAATAAGGCATTACAGAGACAACACCCGGATAACCGCCGGTCAGCCCTTTGTAACTAAACACCAACTGATTATCATCTGGGTCAGCGTTGGCTGCGTAGTTTACTGCGTAATCCAATAAAGGCGCATCGTTGCCTTTTTTCTTCACCCGAAACAAGGTGTGCCCATACATAGAAGAGGGGCTGTTTAAATAGGCTGCGGGGAAAATCAAATAAACACTTTCGCCGTTGATCTGGGCGAACCAAGGGTCAAAGTCTGGGCATTCTATTTGTTGCAGAGGCAAATCAGGTCTTTGTTTTTTAAGCCAGAAAAAACGTGCTGGATAACGGCACTGCGCGGCTTGATTGGTGTCGCTAAGCGTGGGGCCTTGTAAAAAACCCGCCAATGAGGCTTTGAGCTCGGCAGCAGGATCTTGACTGCCCTCTTTCGCAAGAAAAAAATTCGGATCGTCTATCTGGCTGCCAGTCCCTTTAATAGCACCAACACCATGGTAATGAAGCAAGTCTTGCCACTCTTTTTTAGCCGCTAGAGTGTCTATTTCAGCGTCGGATAAAGGCAACGCAATGGCGGCAAACAAGGAAGACGATAAAGAGGAAAACAATAAAAAGATTAAAAAGCGCATAAATATAAAAGCTACCAACAAAAAATGAGGGCATATAGAATGCCCTCATTTGGTCAAGGTTAATTAGGTATTAACCTAGGTATTTAGACAACTCTTTAGAACCAGACATAACGGACATGATGCCATCGTATGCTGTTGTTGGGTTCGCTTGTGCGTCTGCAAAAACAGTATCGAAGTGAGATTGCATTTGCTCATTAAAGACCGCTTTGTCTGCGCCTTTAACGCCCATTAGGTCAGCCAAAGCGCCCAATGTTTCGCCGTTACCTTTTGCCATGTCGATAGCCAAAGGTTCTAGGTTATCGTTTAGGAACATAGCAACGCCATCAGCCAATGGGCCATTCGCATCTTCACAACCCAAAGTACCGGATGTCATACCAAATGTTTGGTTACCAGACGTTCCGTTAGTGGTCGCTGCCATAACGTGTTCGTACCATTCATTTGCATCTTTAAACACAACCGCTGTACCCAAACCACAACCCGCAGGGCCGTTAGAGGCTGCGAAAGAAGAAACAGAAACAGTAGCAAGTACTGCAGATAAGATAAGTTTTTTCATGATGATTTCCTATAATTCCTTTAATAAGGTCTAGCCAGTGTTCCCAGATAAAACTGTTTATAACAACTACTTCCGTAGGTAGCGTTTCAATTCCTACTGAAAAGTTACTTAAGCAAAACAGCTGAAGTTAAGGTTATAGGAAGGCCTCTATCGATGTAAAGAAAAGGTCATTAATAAGCATGAAAAATAAGCATATTTCAAAAATTCAGCCTTTCCATGAACAATTTCCCACCAAAAGCATCATAAAAATCCATATTTCAAATGCCATTAAATGCCATTAATAAACAATAGAACGCACCAGTAAGCCTAGCCGAGCGCTTTAATAGCTTGAAAAGCTCAATGAGAGCAAACCATGACGTGTGCCGGTATAGGGGCGTTCGCATGAAGAGAGCAAGATGACCTTATGAAGCAATGTTTATAAGGTCATTAAAGCACCCACTTTATTGATTATTGGTACGCGAGATAGAACCGCGATAGGAAAACCATTAGTGTCTGCTGAAGTCAGAAAAACAATGGGCCGCTATGACAAATTGGGCAAATTAACTCAGCAAACTATCCCAAACAATACCTTAGTTGAAATACCGAATGTTGGTCATTTACCGCACATTGAAGCTTTCAATCAATTTATAACCCCTTTAGAAGCATTTTTAGCAAAATAAAGGCAAGAAGCACAAACTAAACGCAACCTCTCTGCCTTAGGGGCTAAGAGGTTGCATAATCAACCTACTCCATCACGCTAAAGCGACACAGCCCCTCTTTTGGGATGGCTCTGTGTGCTCGCTCCCCCTACCGTGCCTCTCTCGCTTCGCTTTATTGACCAATATCAAGTGATATCGCATACAAAACGACATCTATCATGGAAGCGCGCCCACCCGATAGACGCCACCTCCCAGACTACGTACTATTAATAACAAACCATTACAATTCGCAATGAGCAGAAGGCAAGCCTCATGACCAGTTTCTCCGCGCCGAGCGTCCAACTTTGTTATTTCTCACGACTGAATGATTCAGAGTGTGAAGCGGTAACATTGGTTGAAGAAGCGCCTCTTGCCATCAGCATTAATGACATTACTCATGCCATTATGATGGTCACGCCGACGGCGCTGGATGCGTTTGCTATTGGTTTTGCTTTCAGTGAAGGTTTAATTGAAAGTGCACAAGATATTCGCGACATTAGTATAGAGAGAACCCCTACCCAACACGCTGGCATTGACGGATTTGCGATCAACCTGGTTGTCAGTCAACGCCGCTTTAACGAGTTTAAAAAAGGTCGCGTTGCTCGCTTAGGAGCAACAGGGTGCGGTCTGTGTGGGGTAGAATCGTTAGACTATGCATTGCCTCAACTGACCTCTCTCATGCCAAGCGACATACTGTCAGATGATATTTTACGCACCTTAAAAGACCGCCTCTTTGAACACCAGGTCATCGGCAAAGAAACTGGCGCCATCCATGCTGCGCTCTTGATCACGCCACAAGGTGAGGCTCTCATCGCGATGGAAGACATTGGCCGCCATAATGCGCTCGATAAAGTCCTTGGCTATGCCCTCAAACACGGCATTGATCTCCACAATCACAGCGTTGTGATGTCGAGTCGATGCAGCACAGAACTGATACAAAAAGCCGTTCGTTCAGGCTTATCTTGTTTGATTCATCTCGCCTCGCCAAGCACCCTAGCGGTGGCACTGGCGCGACAATATGGTTTGACCCTTATTCATTTACCCAAGAAAGACGCTCCGAGAATTTTTGCGCCGTCTTCTCAACTTAAAGGCAACTAAATCATGTCTAAAAACAATTTCTTTACCCCTTATAAAGGTCCAGCTGGCGGCTGGGGAGCACTACAAAGTACAACCAAACACTGGCTAAAAAGCGACAACGTTGTACGTAACGTGTTTACCATGCTCAAAACAAACCAACCTAATGGTTTTGACTGCCCAGGCTGTGCTTGGGGTGAAAAACACGACCCAGCTAAAATTCGCTTTTGTGAAAATGGCGCCAAAGCCGTCAACTGGGAAGCCACCTCTCGCCGTGTTGATGCCGATTTTTTCAAACAACACAGTGTGAGCTGGCTAAACACACAAAGTGATTACTTTCTAGAATACCAAGGTCGCCTCACTGAACCGATGCGTTATAACGCAGAAACAGACCATTATGAACCTATCTCATGGGATCAGGCTTTCACTCAAATAGCCGAGTCTTTAAAAACTCAAGAAGACCCAAATCAAGTGGCTTTCTACACTTCTGGTCGAGCCAGTAACGAAGCGGCTTTTATCTATCAGTTATTTGCCCGCGCCTATGGCACCAATAATTTCCCAGACTGCTCAAACATGTGTCATGAAGCCAGTGGTTATGCCCTAATCAGTAGTTTAGGCATAGGTAAAGGCTCAGTGGAAATCGACGATTTTGACCGCGCTGACGCCGTCTTTGTATTTGGCCAAAACCCTGGCACTAACCACCCACGTATGCTTGAAACATTGCGAGAAGTGGTTTCTCGTGGCGCACAACTGCTTACTTTCAATACCTTGCGTGAGCGTGGACTTGAGCGCTTTCAAAACCCTCAAAACCCAATTGAAATGCTTACCAATGGTTCCAAGCCAACCAATACAAACTATTATTGCCCTAAAATTGGCGGCGATATGGCGACGGTTCGTGGCATAGTCAAAGTCTTAATCGAGATGGAAAGTGCCGCGCAAAAAGAAGGCAAAGCCGTTTTTGATCATGAGTTTATTCAACAACACACACAAGGTATGGATGATTACCTAGCAGAAGTTGAAAAAACGCCATGGGACGCTATTTTGGCTCAATCTGGCTTAAGCAAAGAAGAGATTTATCATTGCGCTGAAGTCTATGCAAAGGCCAACAGCGTCATCTGCACATGGGCAATGGGCATCACTCAACATCACCACTCTGTCGCGATTATCCACGAAATCGTAAACTTGCTCGCGTTACGAGGCAATATCGGCAAACCAGGCGCTGGCACCTGCCCAGTACGTGGCCACAGTAATGTTCAGGGTGATCGCACCATGGGCATTAATGAAGCCCCATCCCAAGCCTTCTTAGATTCAATGGAAAAACATTTTGGTTTTCCTCAGCCACAAGAACATGGCTTAAACGTGGTGCAAACCATCCAAGCCATTCAAGCGAAAAAAGTACGTGTCTTTATCGCTCTTGGTGGTAATTTCGCGGCTGCGACACCTGACACAGAAGCCACTAAAGAAGCTCTCAGAAGCTGTGAGCTAATCGTTCAGATCAGTACCAAGCTCAACCGCTCTCATCTGACCATTGGTAAAAATGCGTTGATCTTACCGTGTTTCGGTCGTACTGACATTGACCATCAAGCCACTGGCGTACAACGCGTCACCGTGGAAGATTCATTCAGCATGGTGCACGCCTCTGGTGGCGTAATGGAACCACTTAGCCCAGAGCAACGCTCAGAGCCTGCTATTATCGCGGGTATGGCACAAGCGACATTAGGGGACTTTCCGCTAAATTGGGAAGAATTGGCCGGCGATTACTCCCTCATTCGCCAACATATTGAAGCGGTGATTCCAGGGTTCGACAATTTCAATCAGCGCATAGAACAAGAAGGTGGGTTTTATTTAGGCAACAGTGCCAGAGAGCGCAACTGGAAAACCCCGGCAGGCAAAGCCATTATGCACACTCATGCTCTACCGGAATCTATATTGCCTAAAAACGCACAGGACTTAGCGTCTGATACGACCTTAGTATTGCAAACGCTTCGTTCACACGATCAATACAATACGACCATTTATGGCATGGATGACCGTTACCGAGGCATTAAAGGCGAGCGTCAGGTGCTGTTTATTAACCCTGCAGACATCAAGCGTCTTGGCTACCAAGAAGGCGACAGCGTGACATTACGCTCTTTGTGGGACGATGGTGTAGAACGTAAAGTCAGCGGTTTTAAACTGGTTCCTTACAGCATCCCTGCTGGCAATATTGCCGCGTATTACCCAGAGACCAACCCTCTGGTACCACTGAACAGCCATGGTGAGTTTAGTTACACGCCTACCTCGAAGAGCATAGCGATCGAGCTTGAGCCGTACCAAGAACCCACCAGCAAAATAGCCTCTGTTTCGAACTAAGCAATAACAGGCTATTGATTAAAAAGCATTAAAAAGGGGAAGTTGGCCAAGCCACTTCCCCTTTTCTCTTAGTTACAAGCTAACGAATGAACAATACTAATGGCGCCAAAGGACGGGGAAGAACAGTACCAGCACGGTAAAGTACTCCAAGCGCCCTAGGATCATCGCAAAACTCATCATCCATGTTCCTGTATCGGTAAGAGGCGCGAAACTGCTGCCAAGCTCTGCAAAGCCAGGCCCCAGCACATTCAAACACGCTGCGGTTGCACTGAGCGCAGCCACAAAGCTCAACCCTGTCGTCATCAATAAAACCGTAAAGACCATGGTGGTCAGAGCAGCCAGACACATAAAGCCCATCACCGAATGGCGCACATCCGCGCCAATCGTGCGTCCTTGAAACTTCATCGCAAACACGCCATTAGGGTGTACCAGCCGCTTCAGCTCCAAGCCGACAGACTTCAAGGAAATAATATTCCGAATGACTTTATTCCCTCCTGCCGTTGACCCAGCACACCCCCCTATATAACCAACAAAAATCAACACCACAGCCGTCACAGCAGGCCATGCACTTAAATCGGTTGCTGCAAATCCGGTACTGGTGATGAATGAAATAATATGGAAAAAGGATTCCGTGAAAGCGCCGCTAAAGGTCGCATTAGCGCCTTTTTGGTAAAGATAAAAAGCCAGCAAACAAGAAATCACAAAGACGATCATTAAAAAGGCTTTCATTTCTTCATCACGCCAGTAAAGCTTGATGTTCTTCGCTAAATAAACACGGTAGTGTAATGCAAAGTTAGTGGCCCCAAGCAGCATAAAGACGTTGCAAATCCACAACAATAAACTGCTATGAAAATACCCCATACTGGCATCATGGGTAGAGAAGCCTCCCGTTGATACGGTCGAAAAGCTATGACCTATGGCGTCAAAAACCGACATCCCTGCTAGGTAATAACAGATGGCGCACAAGGCGGTAATGGTCAGATAGACAAGCCAAAGATAATGCGTTGTACTGGCGACCCTAGGTGACAGTTTTTCGTCTTTAATCGGCCCAGGTGTTTCTGCTTTTAACAGTCGCATGCCGCCAATGTTAAGCATTGGCAGAATCGCCACCACAAAAATAACCACACCTAAGCCACCCATCCATTGTAAAAACTGCCGGTACATCAAAAAAGTACGCGGCATGTCGTCAAGACCAGACAGCACTGTGGCGCCTGTTGTCGTCAACGCACTAATGGATTCAAACACCCCATCGGTAAAGGTGACGTGGGCAATCGTAACAATGGGTATGGCACCCAGCACGCCGACAGCCAACCAGGTTAAGCTGGCAAACAGCATGGCTTCGCGGGTTGAAACAGAGGGCAACTGGTATTTTTTGAAGGCGATCAACAACACCAAAGAAACGCCTAAAGTAATAGACGCAGGCATGGCAAAGTTACTTGCTACATTGTCTTTAAACAGCATAAAAGACAACTCACCAAACACTAACTGCACCAAACCCATCCATAAACAAGGCATAGTCAATAATCTAAGGACTAATAGAGGCCGAATCATGTGCGGCAAACACTCCTATTAAAACGTAGGCATATTTTATGGAAACGTATTGTTGGAACACATTCTGTCATTATTGAGTGAAGGGGCCAGCGCACGACATGGCCAATAATGACAGTCAAATCTCAACCAAGTGGCGAGGCTCGGTATAGTACGCCATAAGTTTGCTATATAGAAGATTGAACACAAAGGTTAAGCTTATTCAGTGAATTAAAAAGCCCAGTAATTGCTTACTGGGCTTTCGTTATGATCACCTACTCGCTTCAGTGCAAGTCGTGGTGTCTTGCTGATGTCTATTGGCCGGTTTTTACATACATCCAGATGCGGGTCATAAGACGATCAATTTTAGGCCCTCGCAGTTTCTGGGTGAACAAACGCTTTTTCACTTCTGCAGAAGGGTAAATGCTCGGATTATTAGAGATGTCTTGATCCTGCAAAGCAGTCGCCTTCATGTTCGGATTCGCATAAGCCACATAGTTGGTCACTTCTGCAATCACTTCTGGCTCCATTAGATAGTTAATGAATGCCAACGCCGCATCCATATTTTTAGCGCCTTTTGGAATGCCTAACATATCAAACCAAATTTGCGTGCCTTCTTTGGGAATGCTGTAACTAACCTCAACCCCATTGTCCGCTTCAGCGGCACGGTCTTGTGCTTGGATCACATCACCAGACCAACCAATCGCCACACAGATATCACCGTTTGCTAGCGCACTAATATAAGCAGAAGAGTGGAATTGGCTAACGTAAGGGCGAACCGAATCAAGTAACTTCACTGGCGCGCTGTCTAGGGCGTAGTCTTTCGGGTTACGAGAATTCGGGTCCATGCCTAGGTAGTTCAGCGCAAGCGGGTAAAGCTCATCTGGTGAATCTAAGAACATGACGCCACACTGCTGAAGTTTCTTCATGTTTTCTGGTTTGAACACCAGATCCCAACTGTCTACAGGCGCGTCCTTACCGAGAACTTCTTCGACTTTTTTCTTGTTGTAACCAATGCCAGTAGTGCCCCATAAATACGGCACGCCATATTGGTTGCCCGGATCGGCATTTTGCAAATAAGACAGTAGCTCTGGATCGATGTTTTTCAAATTAGGCAATTTAGACTTGTCTAGCTTTTGAAATGCACCGGCTTGAATCTGACGCCCCATAAAGGACGCCGTTGGCACGACCACATCATAGCCAGAGCTGCCTGCTAGCAATTTAGCTTCCAGCACTTCGTTGCTATCAAACACATCCGCCACCACATTGATGCCAGTTTGCTTCTCAAAGTTCTCAATCGTATGTTCGCCAATGTAATCAGACCAGTTGAAAAACTTAAGTTCTTCTTCAGCCAAACCTGTTATTGGTGTTGCCACCGCCGCCATAACGGCCAGTGGCGATATCATACGTTTAAACGAATGGGATAAAGCGCTTTTCATACCTATGTGCCTCACTTAGTGGTGGTAGATTTATTTGTCTTTTCTCTCACATGCTTGTGGTGTTTGCATTAATAACAAAGTACTAATGCAACCCTAAATGACAATTACACATTCAATAGTAAATGCTCTCGTTCCCAAGAACTGATCACTTTATTGAAGGTTTCAAACTCAGTACGTTTCACCCCTATGTAGGCATCAACGAATTGCTGTCCCATGATGTTACAAATCTCAGGGCAATCCTCTAATAGACGCAAGGCCTCTTCTAGGGTTCGTGCCAACTCAATTTCTTCGATTTCGATGGCCGCCTCTTCACCAGACGGTTCTGTCGGACGAAGCTTTTCTTTTATTCCTAAATAACCACACGCCAAACTCGTCGCAATGGCTAGGTAAGGGTTGCAATCTGAGCCTGGGAAACGGTTTTCTATGCGGAACGCCTCTGGCGACGATACCGGTATACGCAAGCCTGCGGTTCTATCATCAACCCCCCATTTCATATTCACAGGAGCGGCCATTTCTGGTGCAAAACGACGGTATGAATTGACATTGGGAGCAAAAAAACTGATCGCATTTGGCGTGTATTTTTGCAATCCGCCTAAGTAGTTATAGAAGGATTCGCTGTATTTACCATTGTCATTAAAGATATTTTTACCGGTTTTAATATCAATAAGACTTTGGTGAATGTGCATGGCGCTACCAGGCTCATTTTGCATTGGCTTCGCCATAAAGGTGGCGTGTATATCATGTTTAATCGCCGTCTCACGCATTGTCCGCTTGAAGACAAAAACCTGATCCGCTAGATCCAGCGGGTCACCGTGAAGAAAGTTGATTTCCATCTGTGCCGCGCCGGATTCATGAATCAAGGTATCCACATCAAGATTCTGTGCTTCACAGTAGGCATATAAGGTATCGATAACAGGATTGAACTCATTCGCGGCATCGATGCTGTAAGAGCGACGCGCTGTCTCTCGACGACCAGAACGACCAGCAGCCGGTTTTAGCTCATAATCAGGATCGTTGTTTTTCTGGATCAGATAAAATTCCATTTCTGGCGCAATAACAGGTCGTAAGCCTTCTTTTTCAAATAAGGCCAATACGTGTCGTAAAATAGTTCGGCTCGCCAATGGATGAGGGTTGCCCTCTGTATCAAAACAGTCATTAATCACTTGAGCCGTCGGTTCATCGGCCCAAGGAACAATCCGTAAGGTATTTGTATCGGGGACCAGTATCATGTCTCGGTCACGGGCATCGACAATATCATAGTGGTTAGACGCCCAATCTCCCGTCACACTTTGCACGAGAACCGTTTCAGGCAAACGCCCTTCTTCTTCAGATAAAAACTTACGCGTTGGGTAAAACTTGCCACGAGCATTGCCCGTCATATCCGGCAGCGTAGACTCTATTTCTGTAATGGAATTTGCTTTAAGGAAATCCTCTAGGACACCCATACATCACCTTTTGTAAAAATTAACTGTGAAATTTCCAATAAAAAAACTCTGTACGCCCTTCTCTATGTGCTTAGCGATCACAACCCAAAAGGTCGTCAGAGTCTTTCTTTCCTTTACATGATCAATTCATAAGCTAAAAACCGAATCATCACTCGGTTTAAACCCTATTTAATGATCACTTAAAAATCAACAAAAATTTAATAAAAAGTCTATATACTCCTAAATATGGTTTTTTTAATTGAATTATTATTCGGTTTTAATTAGATTCCTCTGCATGTCATTTTATTTAACAAAGTAAGACAACTACTGTTACCAGTATTAAGGATAGGTTATGAAAAACCACGGTTTTGAAGCGTCATATTACGCTAACACAGCGAATCAAACCCTGAGTTTTCCATCATTAGGCGGCGATACTGACACCGATGTTTGTATCATAGGTGGTGGCTACACAGGATTGTCGGCCGCCCTTCACCTATCCGAAAAAGGCTTTCGTGTTACCTTACTAGAAGCGCATGTGATCGGCTCTGGGGCATCAGGCCGAAATGGCGGTCAAATTTGCCAAGGCCATAATATGAGCCATGCCGAGTTGAAAAAGAAAGCCGGTCAAGACACGGCGGACATCTTGTGGCATTTGTCCGTTGAGTCGGTCGACTTAGTAAAGTCGCTGATCAAAGAGCACGATATAGATTGTGACTATAAATCTGGGGTTTTACACGTGGCGTCCAAAGCCTCCCATGTAAAAGACATTAAAGACGCCGTCGACTACAAAAGAAACGTATTGGGTTACGATAAAATTGACTATTTAGATGCCCAGTCCGTCGCCGAAAAACTGGGAACGACCCATTTCCACGGTGGTGAGTATTATCAAGAAGGTGGCCACCTCCACCCTTTAAATTACGCGCTAGGTCTGGCCAAAGCCGCTAAAAGCAAAGGGGCGAATCTCTACGAAAGAACCAAGGTTATTGACTACCAAGCGGGGGATAATCCCTCTGTGCGCACCGCAAAAGGCACGGTAAGAGCAAAATACCTTTTATTTGCCTGCAATGGTTATCTTGGCAATCTAAACCCAAATGCAGCCAAAAAGATGATGCCAATCAATAACTTCATCCTAGCTACCGAGCCTTTACCTGAAGAAGTCTATAACCGAATTAACCCACAAGACGTGGCCGTCGCCGATTCAAAGTTTGTGATTAATTACTTCCGACTTTCTGCCGACAAACGCATGCTATGGGGCGGTGGTGAGAACTACAGCGCTCGCTTTCCAAAAGACATAGGGGCGTTTGTGCAAAAACACATGATCGAGATTTATCCCGAGCTAAAAAAAGCCAATATCGACTTTAGTTGGGGAGGGACGCTCGCGATCACGCTCAATCGCATGCCTTACTTTGGTCACCAAGAAAAAAATGTATTTTTAGCCCAGGGATATTCAGGTCATGGCGTCGCGCTGGCGACACTAGGCGGCAAACTCATGGCCGAAGCCGTCAGTGGCACCGCCGAACGATTTGATGTTTTCTCACAAATCCCAAGCGCTAATTTCCCTGGTGGTACCTTGTTGCGCTGGCCTGGGCTTGTCGCAGGTATGTTGTATTACTCATTACGAGACCGCTTATCCTAACCTTATGACTAAGGTACAATAGCGCCGCCCTGCACCCATAAAGGTCTAACAATGCCGAACAAAAGCAAAACACCAAAAGTGACTCTAGAAGACAGCCAAAAGCAAGATCTAGCGCCACGCAATGAGCCGGTACAAAGCCGTTCTATTCGTCGCTCAAAACAGATTATTGATGTGACCGGCGAACTATTAGAGCGAGTCGGCTTAGATGACCTCAATACCATTATCATTGCCAAAGAAGTGGGCATTTCTATTGGCTCTTTGTACCACTATTTCCCCAACAAATACGCCATCTTATACGCTATGGGCAGCCGTTGGTTAGAAAGCATAGATACCGTGTTTAATGAGGTACAGAAATGGCCTCTAGAAGAATTAGAAGTCGATGACTTAATCGATAAAATTTTGGCCATTCATCTAAAAACCTATAAAAAACAAAAAGCTATTTTAACGCTAGTGCAAGCCATGTTTTCCGTTAAGGAGCTGCGTGAGCTGGATGAAAAGCACGACGAGCTTGTTATTAACCAGATGTCTGAAGTTTTCAAGCGCATTGGTCTACAACGCCATATTCGTGAAAGAGAGCGCATTGCCCGCCTCTACCTTGAAATCACCCACAGTACGTTTTTGGTGGTGGTCCATCAAAATGAAAACCGAGCAAAGCGTACACTCAACGATCTTAAAAGAATGATTGAAAGTTTATTAAAGCATCATCTTGGTGCATCTGAAGAGGACTAAGGTGATCCGCCTTCTTTTATAAAAAAGGAGATTAACGTTTTATAAACAACACATTCCCTGTTTTTTCTTATTCTTATTTCTGCCACATTATCCTTTTTATGACCAGAAAAATGCCTATAACCTAGGGATTTATAGCAAGAAATAAGGAACGAATAGAAAAACACAATCATCCTATTTATGAGACTTTGAGTCTCATTTTTTGAGATTGCCCTCCCCTGCTAATCCTTTTACTCTAGCCGCCTTCTTTTCCTTTCCAGATTATTTTCACGAGCAAAAAAAGCACATGACTGACACCGAAAAACACAGCATCAGTAAGAAGAATACTCTCGTTATTTTAGTCCTTCTTGTCATCGTAGGCGGCGTGGGTCTTTATATTTGGTGGTCAAAGATAGGACGATTCCACGAAACCACAGAAGACGCTTACGTCGCTGGCGATATTGTCAGTGTCATGTCTCAAATATCTGGGACAGTCACAGACATCATGGCGGACAATACTCATCGAGTGCGCCAGTCCGATATCCTCGTTAAGATAAACCCTGTTGACGCTCAATTGGCGTTACAACAAGCACAAGCGAATTTAGCCAGTACGATTCGTACGGTACGCAATGAGTTTGCGACACTAGAAGAAGATAAAGCCAATACCGATGTGGCACAGGTCGCATTAGACAAAGCGCAACGGGATTACAACCGCCGCATCCAATTGCGTAAGGACAATCTTATTTCCGCCGAGGATTTAAGCCATTATAAAAGCACATTAATCAGCGCTAAAGCCTCTTACCAAGCCGCATTAAAAGCGTATGAAGCGGGCAAAACACAAGTGGACAATACCACGGTACTGACTCACCCAGATGTACTCAAAGCAGAGTCAGCCTTACGGGCGGCTTGGTTAACATTACACCGGACGCAGATCCTATCCCCCGTCGATGGCTATATCGCCCAACGCAGCATTCAAGTGGGTCAATACGTCACCGCGGGCAGCGCTCTAATGTCCGTCATTCCATTAACAGGAGTTTGGGTCACTGCAAACTTTAAGGAAACCCAAATTGGCAATATCCGTGCAGGGCAAGACGTCACGTTAAAATCCGATGTGTATGGCTCAAGCGTTGTCTATCACGGAAAAGTCAAAGGCATCGAAGCAGGAACAGGGAGTGCCTTTTCGCTGTTGCCATCGTCCAACGCAACTGGGAATTGGATCAAGGTTGTCCAGCGAGTGCCGGTCAGAATCGTCTTGAACGCACAAGAGCTTGCACAGCATCCATTACGCCCAGGCTTGTCGATGCATGTGGACGTCAACACACAAAATGCCGGTAAGCCAGCCTTAACTGCGCTGTCTGAAAATGCCCAACCGTGGCGCACCAATGTGTTTGATCATAACGATGACGAAGTAAATACCATTATCCAAAAGATCATAAAAGACAACCTCTAAGCCATGATAAAACGCATTGCTCAGCACAGATATGTGCCAGATCTATCCCATGAATGGCTGGTAAAGGCGACCATTTTTCTTCTGATGCTCGTCAACTTTCTCCAAGTTGGCATGATCGCCTTCGCGGCCTCGCCATTAATGGGCGAGCTGGGGGTTTCGCCTCAAGAATACAGTTTATCAACCGCCGCTTATGCTGCCGTGGCGGTAGTAACCATTTCAAAACAACGCTGGTTAGTTGAGCGCATAGGTTGGCGTAATTACATCCATGCTTCATTACTGATTTTTTTTCTCGGTTGCTTGCTGTGTTACAACAGCACAGACTTTACTAGCTTTTTAATTGGCCATGTCACCATGGGCTTTGGTGGTGCTGCTTTTATGGCTGGAGCTCGAATTCTGGTCACTTTATTGCCTGCTGGGGTGTCGCGCTTTCAAGGTGTGAAAATTTACGCGTATGGCTTAACCATCGGCATGGCCCTTTCCCCTTTTCTCGCAGCGCGCTTATTCATTGATGCTTCATGGAACGACTTGTTTCTGATTTTAATGGGGCTGTGTGTGTTAGCCGCCATTTGCGCCTATTTTTGTCTTCCTGGCATTCCCTCTAAAGAGGAAGTCCGCAGCCAATCCCACCCTTACTTTTTGATGGCTCTGGCGACCGGTTCATTTTTAACCCTATACGCATTAGACTCGGGCAGTTATGAGTTTTACAGCAACACCGTACTGGTGAGCGTCATTTTATTGCTGGGTTTGACCAGTATTTACTATTTTATTCGCAGTATGATTCGCCACCACCATAGGAGCCCACTGCTTTCTATGAAACGTATTTTTAATAGTAAAAAATACCGTTCTGGCATCTTGGTATTTTTTATCTGTTATTTAATCATGGGATCAAACAGCTACTTTTTACCGCAAATATTGGAAAAAGGGCTGGGGTTTGGCTGGGGCACTGTGGGGAATTACTACGGCCTCGGACTCACCTCTATGGTGTTTGGGGTTTGGTTACAAATGAAATTATTCCCTAAAATGCCGAACGGTAAGAAATACTTTCTCGTTGGTTTTTTCTGCATTAGCAGCTACGGATTAATGATGTCCAATGTGTCATCAAGCGCAGATCTACAAACCTACATATTGCCAGCGATTATGCTTTATGGCCTATTTGGCATCTTTCTCCAGGGCACCACGGCGGCAAAATCTTTTAGTGAACTGGAACACGACAGCACCATGTTTTCACACGCGCAACAGTTTAAAAACATGGTGTCTCAAATTGGTCAATCGATGGGCGTTGCCCTAGCCAGCATTGGCTTGCAATGGCGCACCACCGTTCATTACGATGTACTGAATAATCATGTGGCAAGCAACGACCCTATTTACCAAAAAACCTTAGCACAAGTTGCCACTCAGTACGCGAAACACACCGACGCTGTATCGGCACAGAAAATGGCGTTTAGCTGGATACAAAGCTTGCTGAGTCAGCAATCTACGCTCTTGGCTGGCATTGATTATTTCACTTTACTGTTTTTTGTTGGCATTATTGGCTTTGTCGTAATGCTTATCCAAAAGCGGCTTAACTAACCATTTTCATCGGGTAAAACATGGATTTTAATGACATCTACTACTTTTACCTTACCGCAGAAAATCGCGGTTTTACGGCGGCGGAACGAGCCTCGGGCATTACCAAGTCATTGTTAAGCAGACGTGTTGCACAGCTTGAAGAAAAAGTCGGCGTACAATTAATTCAACGTAACAGCCGACAATTTTCCCTCACAGAAGCGGGCAGACAACTCTATGAAGGCGCCATTAATATGGTGTCTGAAGGACAGTCTGCGTACGACTCTGTGGCGCTATTACGTTCAGTTCCCTCTGGCATAGTCAGAGTCAGTTGCCCGACTGTCTTAGCCCAGCATCATTTATCGCTACTGCTACCAGACTTTATGCGGCAATACCCGAAAATATCCGTGTCCCTTGATGCCACAGATCGCCATGTGCAAGTCATTGAGGAGCGTATTGATATCGCACTTCGTTCCAGTAAATCCCTTGATAGTGAACCTGGATTAGTTTCCAGAGCACTTGCGACCACTAAAATGATTTTGGTGGCGAGCCCTGATTTTATTGCTCAACATGGAATGCCGACTCACCCGAATCAATTAGCTCGAATGCCAACACTGTGCGACCAGGTAGAACGTCAAGAAGGGGAGCATAAATGGGAGCTATTTAGCCCTGAAGGGTGCCACAGCATAGTCAAACATCACCCTCGATTGTTTTGTTTTAATCGCTGGGTCCAATTGGAATCGGCGATCCAAGGCATTGGTATAGGATTGTTGCCTAACCCAGTGGCGGCACTCAGTGTGGAAAAAGGAAAGTTGATTCATGTGTTGCCCGAATGGACAACGAAAGGCCAGATTATTCACGCGGTCTTTTCAAAAAGAAAAGGCATGAACCCTGCTTCACGTGCCTTCTTAGATTACCTTATTTTGCATTTGCCTGAAATTTTAACCGCGCCATCCTTTGATAATAATTTTTTCACATAAGCTTGGTTACACTGTGTGTTCTATATGTGTGTTTGTGTAAAAAATGTGGATTTCGACCAATCCTCATGGTTTAGTGTCTTTCAGCACTCGAACACCACTTTCAAGGAGAACAGCGATGGAAAACTTTATTTTAGACGATGCGCTTAACTTAGCCGCGCTGGCTATCATGCTAGGTAGCTTTGCCGTTCTGGCGGTAACAAACGTAGTCCATGTGATTAAAAACCGCGTCGCTTAATAACGAATCTATAAGCTCTTTCGTCACACTGCGAAAGAGCTTTGATTCTTTTCTTATTCCCCACCTATACCGTCACACCCAATTCTAACAATACACTTTCTAAGTCCTTTTTTACTTGCTCTAAATAAAGCGTCAGATCCCATTCCAAGCGAATACTGTCTACCACATTGTCATCTTTGGCACTCTTCAACAAAGCTTCAATATCAGACATTGTGTTTGAACAAGCGCTAAGCCCCATTGTGCCAGTTGACCCCTTCAGAGAATGCGCCGTTTTCAATAATAGTTGTCTATCGCGCTGTGCCATGGCTTGCTCAAGGTTTTCTAGTAAGACGCCTGTTTCTTGCAAAAAGCTTTCTTTTAAGCTGGCATAAAGCGCTTTGTTATTCGCAAACCGAGCCATGATTGATGCCACCTCTTCCGTTCTTCTGTTCTCTATCATGCCCTGACTCACATGAGCATCTGACTCAATACATGCACTAGGCTCTACATCGGCTTTTCTAAAACGCCCTACATGCTGACAGATCACACAAATCATCAGATCAATATCGAGTGGCTTACCTAGGTGATCATTCATTCCTGCATGCAGACAGGCTTCTTGATCAGACTTAGACACATTCGCGGTCATGGCGACAATCGGCAGCTGAGTAAACCGCGGGTCTCGACGTATTCTTCTGGTTGCCTCTAAACCGTCTACATTCGGCATTTGCATGTCCATCAACACTAAGTCAAACGCCGAAGGCTCAGACTCTAATACCGCAGCGACGCCTTCTTCGCCCCCTTCGGCTAGCGTCACTTCAGCACCTTCTGCCTGCAGCAGTTCCTCTGCGACTTGACGGTTAAACGCGTTATCTTCCACCACTAAAAGTCGAAGCCCTTGCAAGCGATTCGTACTGGAGAGAGAGGCGGTTGCAGCAAGGCGCTCTGTAATAACAGCAACTTCCTGCTCATCAACCACAGGTAACACCAACGAGAAATAGAAATGACTGCCTTCACCCAATACACTTTCAACCATCAACTCTCCCCCCATCAAACGCACTAGACGACGAGAAATAACGAGGCCCAAGCCAGAACCACCAAAACGTCGAGCGGTGGAAGATTCCGCCTGAGAAAACACCTCGAAAATATTTTCCTTCTGACGCATGTCGATCCCTATTCCTGTGTCTTTTACACTGAATTTAAGGTGTGAAACCTCAGGGCGACTGAAGACCTGTTTAATCGAAATTTCCACCGTCCCTTCCAAGGTGAACTTCAAGGCATTACTGGATAAATTGGTCAGAACTTGCAATAAACGCAGATGATCTCCCTCTAAAAACGCGGGAATATTGCTATCAATGTCGTAACTGAGTTTAACCTTGGTATTCATAGCAAGCCCTGAGAGAAGCGTATCCAACTCTGAAACTAGCTGTGTTAACGAAAATGGTGCATGCTCAATTTCGAGCTTGCCGGCGTCGACTTTCGAGTAATCCAAAATGTCATTGATTAATCCCAATAACGACTTCGCAGCGACATGCGCCTTGGCAATATAATCTGCTTGCTTTACATCCAGAGCGGTTCGCTGAACCAATTGCAACATGCCGAGCACCGCATTCATTGGGGTACGAATTTCATGGCTCATGTTAGCTAAGAACTCAGACTTAGCTAAACTAGCGGCATCCGCTTCTTCTTTGGCTCGTCGTAACCAAGTTTCTAATTCATACTCTTGTGTAATGTCTCGGTTAATGCCTGTAACACTGGTCACATTACCTTGCCTATCTAGCTCTACATGTGCTCGCGCTTGGATATATCGAACACTTTCATTTGGCAAAACAATACGATACATCTGATCGAAGGCTTCACCATCCTGCAAGGTTCTTTGCAACGCTTGTTCAAAGTCAGCTTTGTCTTCCAGATGAAGGCGCTCTATCCAATGTTGGTAAGACACCCCTTCTCGCTTAAGGGTGATTGGCTGCTGATAGATTTGAAACATCATGTCATTCCAATCTAGCTCATCGGTTTGTACATTCCATGTCCAAATCCCCAGTTGCGCCACATTGGCGGCCATCAATAATTGATCTCGCATCGAGATGATTTTGGCGTTTGATTTTTTCTGCTTGGTTATATCGATTGCCATGTTTAAGAAACCGATGACCACTCCCTTGTCATCATGCATTGGAGTAATGACCACAGAAACATCAAGGTGTTTGCCTTGTTTGTCTATATAGGTCCACTCCCGACTGTCTGATTTTTTATGCATAGCATGGTAAAACAAGGTCGCCAGTTCTGACTCTATTGGTGCCTTTGTGTCGTTTTCTAATGATTTTTTTAACGCTAGAATTTCGTCTTTAAAATGGAAACTTAATGGTGTTAACTGACCAATCACTTCTTCACTAGAATATTTCAGCATTCGCTGAGCACCAGAGTTAAACAAGGTAATCATGCCATCCAAATCCGTAGCAACAATGGCAATTTCAGACGATGCATTAAGAACATCATTTAGGATAAGGTTTAACTTTTGAAGCGCCGCCGTTCGCTCTTTCACTTGATTTTCGAGGCTATTGTTTAACTCCCGAATTTTCGCTTCAGCGGACTTTTGTAATGAGATATCACGTACGGATTTAGACGCACCGATCACATAACCACTGGCGCCATAAATGGGAGAAATCGCCACAGAAACAGGTATTTCATTGCCACTCTTGGTTTTCCTTACCGTATCAAAATGGCTAACGTCTTCTCCCTTCTTAATGCTCTCAAATATCTGTCTCTCCTGTTCACTACGATCATCAGGAATCAATAATTGATAGACAGAATCCCCTAAAACATCGCTTTTTTTGTAGCCAAATATCTTCTCAGCGCCTTTATTCCAACTGGTAATAATACCGTCTAACGTTGTGCCAACTATGCCATCTGAAGAGCTTTCAACAATGGCTGCAATCTTTGCTTGCTGTGAAATAATTTCTTGACGATGCTGTCGGCTTACTCGGACAACACCTAATAATGTGGCGCTTAAAAGGCTGATCAATACACCCACCCCAAAAATATCCCTAGGGTTTGGTAAGTTAAGGTTTTCAATAAACGATGGATAAACAGAAAAGTGGCTTTCCCAAATACGGCCATAAATAGGGAAACTCTTTCTTTGAGTATATAGCCCATGAGGTTGGTTATAATTACTGTCAAAAAACATCTCAGAGTTATCGGCTTCCGTTATATCAAATAGTTCAAGATGCACGTTCTTAGTGTTCAAGCCTAAATCAGCCATTACTTCTTGCATCAATAACGGGGCATAACTCCAACCATACGCCCTGTCTTGGCGGGCTTTTAAGGTCTTAGGTGCAGCACCACTATTATAAATAGGCATAAGGATCAAAAAAGATTGCAGTGGGTTGCCCGTAGCCTGCACTAAGGTAATCGGGCCGGTTAAATGCACTTTACCCGTATCTATGGCCGCTTTGGCTGCTGTTCTACGGTTTTTCTCGGAAGCGATATCCAAGCCAACAGCCTGAACATTTCGTACCACAGGTTCAATATATTGAATCACATAGCGCTCACCAGAATGGGGCGATAATTCTTTAATGTGAAAATCTAACCAGCCATCTTGCTGCGCTCTTTGCACGAAACGCTCAACGTCAGAAGGCTGAACTCGTCGAATAAAACCAAACCCTCGTGCACCAGGAAACTCTTGGTCTATGTCGCGACTCAAGCTATAGCGCATAAAAAGACGGCGAGAAAGACCATATTCCCCTGCGGTTAAAATCGCCCCACGAGCGCCTCTAAGCCCGTATTGATAGAGTCTAATACGTTCATTGACGGTTTTGATGGCTTGATCAGAAGCGACTTGAACAGCTTTGGTAATTCGATGTTGATTATTGGATTTGATGTGCTCAGTGGTTAGCGCCGTGAGGCACAACCCCACCAGCAATGTCGCCAACACCCACTTATTACTGATCGAATCTGCGAATTTCCATTTCTTCATTCTAATCATCACCCTATCGCCTTAAATAATGAGGCGGCTTGTGAAAAAGACCTTCGTCTAGAAAAAAGAAGGTGCTCACTCGACAGACAAACGAGCACACAGGCCCTGTGTAAGTCTTAGCTAACTATAGTAGAAAAAGCATTCCATAAATCACATATAAACCATCTAGTTACAATATTAAACATTTGCGACTTCCCCCCTTAAATCAACAGAAACACAGCCCAGGTGATATGGCATAATGCACTCAACTCGATTCAATCTGGAGATAGTATGCGCGTGATATTGACGCTTCTCATAGCAACCCTAATAAGCAGCTGTAGCTTAATTAATCAGAAGGCCCTTTCATTACAAGTCGGCATGGGAAAAGCGGAAGTGAGTAAGATTATGGGGACGCCTAACCGACGCTCTTTTAATGGCACAACCGAAGCTTGGCAATACGCTGATTTCGTTAGCAAGGATCAATGTAGCTACATTACAGCCTGGTTTAAAGGTGAAAGCTTAGCCGCCCTGACGTCTCGAGAAGAGACCCGTATGAAGGATTGCAGCAAGGGTATTTTAGACATTGATTGGTCACAAATCCCAATGGGAGTAAATTAGATAAAAGTGTGTAAATGAGTACCATTATTGTCGCTTTTGGTTTCTTTTTATCCAGCAATAAGCCTATTCTGTCGATGGATGCACAAGCATGTAGTTCCTAATAACAATAAACACAGGATGTCCGACATGAATAACCATGCAAACCGTGGCGTTGTCTATCAAGGCAATGGCACAGTCAAAGTAGAAGCAATCCCTTTTCCCGAACTCGCTATTGGCAAACGTCGTTGCGACCACGGCGTTATCCTCAAAGTCGTCACGACAAATATTTGCGGCAGTGACCAACACATGGTGCGTGGCCGCACGACCGCGCCCAATGGTCTAGTTCTAGGCCATGAAATTACCGGTGAAGTCATTGAATGCGGCCGAGATGTTGAGTTCATCCACGTGGGGGATCTGGTGTCTGTTCCATTCAACATTGCCTGTGGCCGCTGCCGCCATTGCAAAGAAGGCAAAACGGGGATTTGTTTGAATGTGAACCCAGCGCGTCCGGGCGCGGCTTATGGCTATGTAGACATGGGCGGCTGGGTTGGTGGGCAAGCCGATTACGTCATGGTGCCTTACGCTGATTTCAACTTATTAAAGTTCCCTAACGCAGACCAAGCCCGCGAAAAAATCCAAGATCTAACACTCTTATCTGATATTTTCCCAACCGGATTCCATGGCTGTATCACCGCAGGTGTTGGCCCTGGTTCGACTGTCTACATTGCAGGAGCTGGTCCTGTAGGATTGGCCGCTGCCGCCTCTGCAAAACTGCTGGGCGCCGCCTGTATTATCGTTGGCGATATGGTAGAAGACAGATTAAACCAAGCGCGCTCTTTTGGCTGCGAAACCATCGACCTGAAACAAGAAGGCGACATGCAAGACAAGATTGAAGCCATTCTTGGCGAACGCGAAGTGGATGCGTTTGTCGATTGTGTCGGCTTTGAAGCCCACGCTTGTGGTTGCAACCATCACCAAGAATCGCCCGCCGTAGTGCTCAACTCTGCAATGCAAATTACCCGCGCAGGGGGGCAAATTGGCATACCTGGCTTGTATGTCACAGAAGATCCTGGGGCGGCCGACGCGGCGGCACAACAAGGCAGCCTGAGCATGCGCTTCGGCCTTGGCTGGGCCAAATCTCACTCTCTTCACACCGGCCAATGCCCTGTGATGAAATACCACCGCCAGCTAATGCAAGCCATCTTATTCGACAAGGTTGAGATCGCTAAAGCCGTCAACGTGCAAATGATCTCCTTAGATCAAGCACCACAAGGCTACGCTGACTTTGATGGCGGAGCGGCTAAAAAATTCGTTATCGATCCACATAGAATGGTGAGCTAAGCGTTTTTACGCTCAGAGCAACGCCAACGTCAGCCTCACTGACACTAGAAAAGCGCTTTCCTTAGGGTAAGCGCTTTTTATTTTTTGCCCCCTCTTCCCCATCATTCGCCCACCAGCATTATTCAGCGCACGACCTCAGCATGGAAAATCAATAACGGAACGAAGAAATTTCGTAATTGCTGGCTTTTTAAAAAACATCAAAGATAAAGGCATCATTAAAACAATAACAAGTTAGGAGTTAACCATGAGCCAGCATTTTGAAAATATCCCTGCAATTAAATATGAAGGGAAAGACTCTTCTAACCCGTTCGCCTTCAAACATTATGATGCCAACAAGGTGCTCATGGGAAAAACCATGGCAGAACATTTGCGCATGTCTGCGTGTTATTGGCATAACTTCTGCTGGCAAGGCAGCGACGTATTTGGTGCCAACACCTTTGATCGGGCTTGGTACAAACCGACAAACGAAATGGAGGCCGCTAAAATGAAAGCCGATGCGGCTTTTGAGTTTTTCACTAAACTGGGCATCCCTTACTATAGCTTTCATGATGTGGATGTCAGCCCTGAAGGGCGCTCCGTTAAAGAGTACATACGTAACTTCTCTGAAATGGTCGATGTGCTAGAAGCAAAGCAAGAAGAAACAGGAGTCAAGCTCCTGTGGGGAACCGCCAATGCGTTCTCAAATCCACGTTATATGTCTGGCGCCGCATCAAACCCCAACCCTGAAATATTTACCTACGCCGCCACCCAAGTGTTTCACGCAATGAACGCCACCAAAAAACTAAAAGGCGAAAATTACGTTCTTTGGGGCGGTCGTGAAGGCTATGAAACCCTACTGAATACCGATCTAAAACGCGAACGCGCACAGCTTGGTCGTTTCATGCAGATGGTGGTTGAACACAAACACAAAATTGGCTTTACAGGCACTCTCTTAATTGAACCAAAACCTGCTGAACCTACTAAACACCAATACGACTATGACACTGCCACTGTCTATGGTTTCTTAAAAGAGTTTGGTTTAGAGAATGAGATCAAGGTAAACATCGAAGCCAATCATGCCACCTTAGCAGGTCACAGCTTTCATCATGAAATTGCCACCGCCTGCTCGCTAGGCATATTAGGCTCTGTTGACGCCAACCAAGGCGATGCCCAATTAGGTTGGGATACGGACCAGTTCCCAAGCAGTGTTGAAGAGTACACACTTGTAACGTACGAGATCCTAAAAGCCGGCGGCTTTAAAACCGGCGGCTATATGTTTGACACCAAACTGCGCCGCCAATCCATTGATCTTGAAGACATGTTCCATGCCCATATTGGCGCCATGGACACACTCGCATTATCGCTAGAACGTGCCGTTAAAATGATCGAAGACGCCACTCTAGCGACTCTGGTGGAGCAAAGGTACGCACAATGGAATGACACACTAGGTTTGGATATTTTAGCGGGCAAACACTCACTTCAAGATTTAGCAGAGTACGCCTTGCGTAACAATCTGAACCCAACTCCGACGTCAGGCCGACAAGAGAGATTAGAAAATATCGTTAACGGCTACATTTACCGTTAATCCCCATTCTTCATGCCTCTTACGCGCGAAAGCGGTTAGGCATCTTGACATTAAAAAAGCGCCTAATTGGCGCTTTTTTAATGCCTCTTAAGGGAGTACAACAGATCACGCCTTTAGTTAAAGGTACGCTATTGTGTTTAAAACTCGCCGCCCTGTTCCTTACCAAGACGCGACGAAATACGATATTCCCTTGGGGTCATACCGACATTTTTACGCATCACTGTGTACATATACTGAACCGATGGATAGCCGCAAGTACGGGCTATTTCATCAAAGGCAAGATTGGTGGACGTAACTAATTCACAGGCTCGATAAAATTTCGTCATGTGCAATTGCTCGTGCATTGAGCAACCGATTTCTTCAACAAATCGCGTTTCTAAGTTGGTACGAGATAAGCCTACATAATCAACGACTTGGGCGACCTTCACCCCTCGACACGCATTATGACGAATAAAGTGCATCGCCTGAATAACATAGGGGTCATTTAATGCTCGGTAATCAGAAGACTGCCTAGCCTCAACACCCACAGGGTCGACAACAACCAAAGCGTCTTCTACGGAATAGCCAAGTAACATTCGATGCAGCATTTTAGCGGCGGCGTATCCCATCTCTTTACTGCCCTGTTCCACCGAGGAAAGCGCCGTTCGATTCAAATAACGAGCCATGCTTTCGTTATCAATGCCGATAATCGCAATTTCTTCTGGCACCATAATATTAAGATGATCACAGGCCTGTAATAGATGCCTTGCCCGTGAATCCGTTACCGCAACAATACCGATGGGTTTAGGCAAACTGTTTAACCAGGTTTCTAAATCATGTTGCGCGGTTTGCCACGACGCTGCACTGGTCGGTAAGCCAAGATTCACATAAGGATGATAACCATCGGAACGGACTTGCTCGACAAAGGCGCTTTCTCTTTCGCCAGCCCAACGGCTATAACGGGTACTTGGCAGCCCATAAAAAGCAAATTCTGTCAGGCCTTTTTGTTTGAGATGATCATAGGCAAGTTTGACTAAGGCGGCGTTATCGGTGGCGACATAAGGCAGTCTTGGATAATCCGTTTTGTGAGCATAAGAGCCACCAACAGCCACGGTCGGAATCGTCGAGTCTTTCAGAATCGCTTCCACATCTGGGTTATCAAAGTCGGCAATGATACCGTCACCTTCCCAGTGAGTAAGCCCTTCTACTCGGGAGCGAAAATCGTCCTCCAAATAGACATCCCAATCACATTGTGCCGCTTGTAAATATTCACCAATGCCTTCAACCACTTGACGGTCATAGACTTTATTGGCGTTGAAGACGAGATTAAGCCGATAACGTTTTTCAAACATACACATTCATCTCTTATTATTATGGGTATCAGTGATAGATATTTATCATACACTGGTATTTTATTGAGATAATGCCAGATCGAAAAAAAAGAAAAATCACGGTGAAAATTCATAATCAGCAGCCGCAAAGTCAGCACCAATAACAGGGTGTCTCACTCTCAAGAAAACGACGACAACCCCTTCACGCCTTGATACAAGGACTGATATTGTTGACGTTTTTGCTGATAGTACTCTCGATCGTTCATTATCGGTTCAAATCGAGCGATCCTATTAGGTTTACAGCAAATCCCCTGTAATGCGCCCTGCCCATGTATCGCAAGTGCAGCAAGCCGCGCCGCGCCCAATGCCGGCCCCACGTCTCCGCCTTCTCGATAATCCATAGGAACCCCCAAAATAGTCGCAAGCAACTGCAACCAATAATGACTGCGCGCACCGCCACCAATCACATCGATACTCGCCTCTATTTGCTGCACGGATTGCACCGCATCAAGCCCATCCTGCAAGGCGAACGAAACGCCTTCTAACACGGCTTCTAGCAAATCAATCGCTTGTGTTTCATGAGACAAACCATAAAACACCCCTTTGGCATTAGGATCATTATGAGGCGTTCTTTCGCCGCTTAGATAAGGCAAAAAAACCACCCCAGGATTCGATGGCAATTTTCGCTGTATCGGCCGATTCTCCAGCGCTTGGAAAGCCGCTTTTACGCTACCAAATTGCGTTAATTGCACCACCCAATCGACACAACTGGCAGCACTTAAAATCACC
The DNA here is from genome assembly GCF_004352855.1 of Marinomonas sp. KMM3893. Lineage (GTDB taxonomy): Bacteria > Pseudomonadota > Gammaproteobacteria > Pseudomonadales > Marinomonadaceae > Marinomonas > Marinomonas arenicola. The sequence continues at coordinate 303,516 of NZ_SJSC01000001.1, forward strand.
GACATGGTATGCCAAGTATTGGGCAAGGCGTGACCAAAGCTGTGTAAGGCAACGTCTGGATTGGCAGTAAAACCATCGCTCACCGAAAAAATCACCCCTGATGTTCCCAGCGATAACATGGTTTGTCCTTTATGTATCACGCCCATACCCACTGCGCCCGCCGCATTGTCACCTCCCCCTGCGACAACCGGCACACAAGGCAAAGACCAGCGCTGTGCAACCTCAAGACTGAGCGTGCCGGTTATCTCGCAGCCCTCATAAACCTTTGGCATCTGTGCCATGGTTAGCCCTGTTGCGTGCAACATACACTCGCTCCAGGTTCGCTCTTCCATGTCGAGCCATAAGGTGCCTGACGCATCTGAGACATCCGTGGCAAATTCATTCGTCATGCGTAATCTAAGAAAATCCTTGGGTAATAATACTTTCGCTATGCGCCGAAAGACCTCAGGCTCATGCTCCCGTAGCCACACTAATTTGGGTGCCGTAAAACCAGGCATTACCAAGTTTCCCGTAATCGCTTGCACTTCAGGGCACTGCCTCTGTAATTGCTGGCAAGCGTCAAAAGAGCGCCCGTCATTCCATAAAATAGCCGGCCTTAATACACGATTTTTCGCATCCAATAAGGTCGCTCCGTGCATTTGCCCAGACAAACCAATCGCCTTAACCCTGCCTAAATCGTGCGCCAGAGCAAGCGCTAACATGGCCTTATCAGTGGCTTGCCACCAATGTTCTGGGTCTTGTTCAGACCACAATGGATGCGGTCTTGAAACACTCAAAGGCGATGTTTGACTGGCGATCACTTGCCCTTCTTCGGACATTAAAATAACTTTTACACCAGATGTGCCCAGATCGATTCCTAAATACATACGATTTCCTTTTGATGAAGCACGAATTGACGCCACAATTCACCGACAAATGACTCGGTAAAGGCGCGCATTACTGAGCTTTTTTGGTTTTCACATCCAACCAAACCGCCAACAGCAAGATGCCTCCTTTGACGATCAACTGCCAAAACGTCGGCACATCCAACATGCTCATACCATTGTCTAGGCTCGACATAATCAAGGCCCCCATGATGGCACCAAAAACAGTACCGACACCGCCCGCTAAGCTAGTCCCACCGATAACACACGCGGCAATCGCGTCCAGCTCAGCCATATTACCGGCGGCAGGCGACCCAGCGCCCAAGCGAGAAGTTAAAATTAACGCGGCGACGGCCACCATCACGCCATTGAACCCAAACACAAACATCTTGTTTTTTTCTACGTTGACGCCAGACATCCTAGTGGCTTCGATGTTGCCACCAATGGCGTACACACGGCGCCCAAAGGCGGTTCTTTTGGCCACATAAGTCGCTACCAAAATCAGCGCCCCCATAATCAAAATTGGGGTCGGAATGCCTCGATAGCCTTCCAATATCGCCAATAAAATCAACAGCACAGCCACCGATATAACAGCATTTAAGTATTCAAATTTGGCCGAACTGTTGCTCACACCATGCTTATGTTGTGCTTGGCGACGGCGATACACCTTAGCAATCACCCCCAGACACAAGAGCAACACCAAACTCACGCCCCAACCGGTTGGAACATAACTCTGACCAATGACGCCTAATGCACCAGAGGTAGGCGCCACCGTAGCGCCATCGGTCAATCCCACCAAAATGCCACGAAACGCCAGCATCCCCGCCAAGGTCACGATAAAAGAAGGGACTTTTTGATACGCCACCCACCAGCCATTAAACAGCCCTAACAATAAGCCTGCTCCCATGGTGATCAAGACGGTCAACATAATAGGAAAGTGAAGCCAAACATCTAGAATCGCCGCAATGCCACCAAGCAAGCCCATCATAGAACCAACAGAAAGGTCGATTTCTGCACTGATTATGACAAACACCATGCCGATCGCTAGCACCCCGACAATGGCGGTTTGACGAAATAAGTTGGACACATTACGAGGTGAAATAAACGCGCCATCGGTGGCAAAAGAAAAGAACACCACGATCAAAAACATCGCAGCCAACATGGCTAACAGCTGCAATTGATTGGTTTTTATTGTTTTTAACATTTTCGATATTTCCTTAAGCAAGTGCGGTGTCGTTAATGGCGCAGTTCATGATTTTTTCTTGCGTTAGCCCCTGATAGCCAAATTCTCCTTTTAATTGGCCTTCATGCATCACCAATACTCGATCACTAATACCAATCACTTCTGGTAATTCGGAGGACACCATAATGATGGAAACGCCTTCTTTCACGAGGGCAAACATCAACTTATAAATTTCGTATTTGGCGCCCACATCAATGCCTCGGGTCGGTTCATCCAAGATCAATATTTTGGGATTGGTTAAGAGAAAACGCGCAATAATGGCCTTTTGTTGATTACCACCACTGAGGTTTTTAATGGCCAGCTCTGAGGTGGCGGTTTTGACTTTAAGACGGGTTATCGAGTCATGGACATCATGGGATTCTGTGTCTTCATCAATCGCCCCCCAAAGGGAGGTATAACGATCCAGAATCGACAAGGTAATATTGCGCCCCACACCCATAATGGGCACTATGCCATGACGCTTTCGGTCTTCTGGCACCATGGCGATCCCGGCCTTTAATGCCGCCCGCTGGGAGCGTATCTGCAATGGCTTTCCTGCTAGTTCAAGCGTGGCCCGATATTGCCCCGCGTAACAACCATATATGCACTGCATAAGCTCAGTTCGACCGGAACCAATAAGACCAGCAATGCCTAGAATTTCCCCTTTGCGAAGGGCAAAACTCACATCATCCACTTGCGGGCGAGACGCCCCTGCTTGAATAGCGTGTGCGTGATTGACTTGTAAAATCACCTCACCAATCTGGTGGGATTCTCTAGGAAAAAGCTCATCCAATTGACGCCCGACCATCATGCTAATGATGTCATTTTGAGTCAGCGTTGCCGCGGCTTTGGTGGCGATATGGTTACCATCTCGAATCACCGCGACCCAATCTGATAACGCCAGCACCTCGTCCAATTTGTGCGAGATATACACGCAGGCAATGCCCTGCTCTTTCAGCCCATTGACAATGTTCAGTAAAATATCAATCTCATTATTGGTCAAAGACGAAGTCGGCTCATCAAGAATCAAAAGCTTCACATTTTTGTTCAGCGCTTTCGCAATCTCGACCAGTTGCTGCTGCCCCACACCCAACTCTCGAACCAAGGTATCGGGAGAAATATTAAGCTTTACTTGCGCCAATAACTCACGGGTTCGACTGTGCATCATGGCGTCATTTAAGCTCGCAAAAGAACCTAATTCGTTGCCTAAGAAAATATTCTCCATGACAGACAATTCTTTCACGAGCGCTAATTCTTGATGAATAATGACAATGCCTAAGGTTTCTGTGTCTCGAATTCCGCTCGCCTTAACTTGCTGACCTTGAAAGTAAATCTCACCGTCATAGGACCCATAAGGCCATACGCCACTTAGCACCTTCATCAAGGTCGATTTACCTGAACCATTCTCACCGCACAGTGACAACACCTCGCCGTCACCCAAGGTAATACTGACTCCGTTTAACGCACGCACACCGGAAAAACTTTTCACGATATTGCGCATATCCAATAGGGGTTGTTTCATACCGCCACCTCTATGAAAAGCAAAAGCGCTCTTGCGAGCGCCTACCGTGAATAATTTAAGGGTTGTATATCTCTTTATGGGTATGGAAGCCATCCGCAATAATGGTGCTATCGATGTTGTCTTTAGACACAGCAATCGGTGTTAGCAATACCGCAGGGACTTCTTTTTTGGCGTTGTTTACCGTGCTGTTCGTGCTGATTTTTTCACCGCGCGCCAACTTCACCGCCAGTTCGGCACTGGTGGTGGCCAATTTAGAAATGGGTTTGTACACCGTCATCGTTTGGCTGCCTGCGACAATGCGTCGAATCGCCGCCAAATCAGCGTCCTGCCCAGAAATAGCCACTTTACCCGCCAAGCCTTGAGCATTCAGCGCTTGAATTGCACCACCTGCGGTCGAGTCATTGGACGCCACCACGGCATCAATTTTATTCTGGTTTGCCGTCAGTCCATTTTCCATAATGTTCAGTGCGGCTTCGGCTGACCAGCCGGTGGCCCATTGGTCGCCCACGACCTTGATATCACCGCGTTCAATGGCTGGATTCAAAACATTCATCTGCCCTTCACGGAACATTTTGGCGTTATTGTCCGTTGGTGCTCCGCCTAGTAAAAAGTAGTTACCTTTTGGCACTCGCTTCATCAAGGCTTCGGCCTGCATTTCTCCGACTCGCACATTGTCGAATGACACATACAAGTCAATGTCTGCAAATTTAATCAAGCGGTCATAGGCCAGTACTTTAATGCCTTCTGCTTTTGCTTCTGACAGCACATTGCCCAGCACTTCACCGTTTTCTGCGACGATAACCAACACATCCACACCACGGGAAATCATGTTTTCGATTTGAGAAATCTGCGTGCTCGCATCCCCATTAGCGGATTGGGTATACACTTTTGCCCCCAAGGCTTGGGCCGCATGAGTAAAGAGGTCACTGTCTTTTTGCCAGCGTTCAAGACGTAAGTCAGACATCAACAAGCCAATTTTTTCACCGGCTGCCATCACTGGGCTAGCGGAGCAGATGACCGCCAATAGCCCAAGGGAAATGAGTTTCTTCATGTTACATTCCTTTTGTTTTTATTAAGTGAACGTTCTCCTGAAGGAGTTATTAAAAGGTAAGTAAATGAGCGAAATAGGGACATTATCTTTTTTTGTTTGTGTGTAGCGTTTTTTATAAAACAAAAAAAGCCACTTCCCGATATCGCTATCAAGAAGTGGCTCAAGCATTACCATTTTATAGACGGTCAGAAGACCAGCTTAAGCAAGAACACAACCTCTTGCTTACAGCTCAGTAACAGCAGGCACTCTTTCTAATACGGGGAAGCGACTTCTCTGGTCACCATTAAAAAGAAGGCGTCTGCTGATTTCTTGTGGCAACCATTGTTGGCTGCCATGGTGTGCTGTGTCCTTAAAAAATTAAGAAGCCCAAGGAAATAATCACACCAGAACCCAGTAATGCCATGATGCAATAACCCATTACGTCTTTCGCACCCAGACCGGCAATCGCTAACGCTGGTAATGCCCAGAAAGGCTGAATCATGTTTGTCCAAGCATCCCCCCAAGCAATCGCCATGGCGGTTTTCGCGGCATCCACTCCTAAAGCCGCACCGGCAGGCATCATCACAGGTGCTTGAACCGCCCACTGACCGCCACCAGAAGGTACAAAGAAATTCACAATACCCGCGCTTAAGAAGGTAAAGAGAGGAAAGGTGGTTTCATTGGAAATCGACACAAACCATTGAGAAATGACGCCCGCCAATGACGCGCCGCCATCGCCGGTTGCGGTCATCATCCCCATAATGCCCGCATAGAAAGGAAACTGAAGCAGAATCCCAGAACAGTTACGCGCGCCTTGAGAAACCGAATTCAACAAGCTTTTTGGGGTTCCGTGAAGCAAGATCGCGGTGAACAAAAAGGTAAAGTTAACGATGTTTAAATTCAGCGCAAAGCCTTTAGTAACAAAGTAATAAATGATGTAAGCAAAGCCCATAGCGCCCAATAACAATGACAGTGTACGGCTGTTTTCCATCCGCTCTGCTGGTGTCATCTTGCCGGTTTTAGGCGCTTCAACTTTTTCTTCTTCAAGCAAGGACGCATCGATCGTAATGGTGTCTTGAGGCGCAGGGTGCATGAGTCGATTCAACAAAGGAATCGCCACGAGCATCACCGCCAAAATGGTTAAGTTCATGGGTGAGAAAATCGTTTCTGAGGTAGGAATCGCCGACGTCACGGCGCCATTGGTCACCGTACTGATGTTGGCGCCACCCGCAATTGCCAACGGAATTGAGCCGGACAAGCCCGCATGCCAAAACAAGAAACCACTGTACGCAGAAGCGATCAACAAACGGTAATCTACGCCTTTCACTTTTGCCGCTAATTCGCGGGCAAAAATCGCCCCAACAACCAAACCAAAGCCCCAGTTAACCCAACAAGCAAGGGCACTGATTACCGTAACAAGAAGAATCGCTTGGCCCGGCGTTTTGGCCACGCCAGCCAACATTGCCAATTTGCGTTTAAACGCTGGCGCACTGGCCATCGCATGACCGGTAACCACCACCATGGCCATCTGCATGGAGAAACTCAACAGTTTCCAAAAGCCCCCTGCCCATGCATTAACCACTTCCATCGGCCCTTGGTTAGTGCTTGGCATAACCAAGACAAACACCACCAGAGTGAGCACAATGGCGAAGATAAATGGGTCCGGTAGGTAACGTTGAAGAAGCGTAACGAAAAATTTACTCAAGCGCTGCAAAGCAGTCTGTTTTACTGCGTTATTAGTCATTGGGTTTCCCTAATATTATAGTTATTTTAGGTGAAAGCCAGAACGCTTGATAAGCGACCTGGCTTGGTTTTATATGGTTATATTTTTTATTTTCTGGCCTTCCTGACCCTTTCTAACGTGACACCAACATGGCAATCCCCATGCCTCCGCCAATGCAAAGCGTTGCCAATCCTTTATGGCGCTCTTGACGTTTCATTTCATGCAATAAGGTAATCAATATTCGACAGCCAGACGCCCCAATGGGATGACCCAAAGCAACGGCACCGCCATTTACATTGACCTTACTGGCATCCAAAGCAAGCTCTTGATTGACACACAATGCCTGTACGGCAAAGGCTTCATTGGCCTCAATCAAATCCAAATCTGCGATTGACCAATCGGCCTTCTCTAACACTTTTTTCGTCGCTGCAATCGGCCCTGTGCCCATGATTTCAGGAGCAACCCCGGCGCTGCTGGCCGCTTCAATCACCGCCAATACTGGCAAGCCTAAACGTGCCGCTTCTTCATCTGAGGTCACTATCACCATGGCTGCACCATCGTTCAACGTGGAAGCATTGCCGGCTGTCACTGACCCTTCGCGGCTAAAGGCAGGTCGTAACTTAGCCAAGGCTTCTTCGGTTGCATTGGATCGAATTTGCTCATCCTGAGCAAAAATAACCGGCTCACCTTTGCGCTGTGGGATCACCACAGGAATAATCTCTTCCACAAAATGACCTGCCGCCTGCGCTCGAGCGGCTTTTTGTTGTGACTGTACGGCAAAGGCATCTTGCTCTTCACGGCTAATGTTCCATCGTGAGGCGATGTTTTCTGCGGTTTGTCCCATGTGATAATCGTTAAAGGCATCCCATAGGCCATCCGTCACCATGGTATCCAGCATTTCCCAATTGCCCATTTTCTTACCAGAGCGACTATTCGGCAGTACATGGGCTGCTTGGCTCATGCTTTCTTGACCACCGGCCACCACCATTTTTGCGTCACCGTTTAATACCGCCTGTGCTGCGAGCTGAACCGCTTTTAAGCCAGAGCCACAGACTTTATTAATGGTCATAGCGGAAACTTGTTTGGTAAGACCGGCATGTATTGCCGTTTGACGGGCTGGGTTTTGACCACAGCCTGCGGCCAACACCTGGCCTAAAATCACTTCATCAATGTGTTCTTTCAGAACAGGTTCTTTGGCTAATAATCCACTGAGTAATTGAGTACCTATCTCAACGGCGCTTAAAGAAGACAAGGCACCATTAAAGGCACCAATCGGGGTTCTTCCAGCGGCAACAATGACTGCTTTCATGATTCTATTCTCCATTAACATAAGTCGGATTAAGCAAACACCATTTCTGGTACATGATCAGGAACGATCAATTTACCCTGTGTTTTTTCTTGGATTTCCTCTATAGAAACACCCGGTGCGCGTTCTTTCAAAATAAAAGCACCGTCTTCGATTTCCAACCAAGCCAAATCCGTTAAGACCTTCTTAATACACCCTTTTCCCGTTAATGGTAAGGCACACTCGCTCAATAATTTTGACTCACCTGATTTAGAGGCGTGCGTCATGGTGACGATAATATTGTCAGCACCGGCGACCAAATCCATTGCGCCCCCCATGCCTTTAATCAATTTATTAGGAATCATCCAAGAGGCAATGTTGCCATTCACATCCACTTCAAACGCCCCCAAGACGGTAAGATCCACATGACCACCACGGATCATCGCGAACGACTCAGCAGACGAAAAGATAGACGCGCCTTTCACCGCGGTTACCGTTTGTTTGCCCGCATTGATCATGTCCGCATCAATCGTCTCTTCGCTCGGAAACTCGCCCATACCGAGCAAGCCATTTTCTGATTGCAGCATCACCTCCATGCCTTCTGGAATAAAGTTCGCCACCAAGGTCGGAATACCAATGCCTAGGTTCACGTAAAAACCATCTTGTAACTCTCTAGCAACACGCTGTGCCATTTGTTCTCTAGTAAGTGCCATCTTTGCGCCTCTTATTATTCGTCTATTTTATTCGTCAATATGACAGGGCAATTTAGTCTGCTGATCGGACAGTGCGTTTCTCGATGCGCTTTTCAAACGAACCTTGAATAATGCGATCAACGTAAATACCAGGCGTGTGAATTTGAGCGGGATCAAGTTCACCGACGTCGACGATCTCTTCCACTTCAACCACTGTAATTTTTCCAGCCGTTGCCGCGAGAGGGTTAAAATTTTGCGCAGTATGGCGATAAATAACATTGCCGTAACGGTCTGCTTTCCAGCCTTTTACAATGGCAAAATCACCGGTAATGGCTTCTTCCATTAGGTATTCACGACCATTAAAGACTCGCGTCTCTTTGCCTTCACCAACAGGGGTACCAACACCTGTCGCGGTAAAAAAGGCAGGAATACCCGCGCCGCCAGCGCGCATTTTTTCGGCAAGGGTGCCTTGAGGTGTGAGCTCGACTTCTAACTCACCTTGGAGGAGTTGCTTTTCAAAAAGGGCATTTTCACCCACATAAGAAGAAATCATTTTGCGAACTTGCTTATCTTCCAGCAAAACGCCTAAACCAAAACCATCCACACCACAGTTATTAGACACTATGGTGAGGTCACGGGTTTGTCGTCGTTTGATTTCTTGAATAAGATTTTCAGGAATACCACATAGACCGAAACCACCAGCCAGTACGGTCATGCCGTCTTCTAGCCCAGCCATGGCGTCTTCATAGGACGTGACTACTTTGTCAAAACCCGCCATTACTTTCTCCTAATTATTATTGTGTAAGAGTATTTTTATATTTTAAAAAAGTATCTGTTTTAAAAAGTATTGCGTAAACCTTCGAGTAACTTCAGTTTGACTCAGGACGATAAATAAATTAATTTTATTTTTTATATTTATTAATAAGAATTACAAATAAATGAATTTAAAACAGATACGCGCCTTTCTCGCCGTCGCCGACGCCATGAGTTTTGCCAGCGCAGCTAACCAGTTGCATTTATCACAACCGGCGCTCAGCTTGTCGGTCAAAAGTCTTGAAGAGAGTCTCGGTGGCAAGCTGCTAACACGCACCACACGAACCCTTTCTCTCACCCCTGAGGGAGAAGCATTAGTGCCGATTGCTCGACGTATCTTGGCTCAATGGGAAAACGCCGAAGACGAGATGAAGCAACGTTTTGCGCTTCAATTAGGCAAAATATCCATCGCCTCTATGCCCTCTTTCGCGGCTTCACTGCTGCCCAAAGCCATCCATAACTACCACCAATGCTACCCCCATATTCAAGTCGCTATTGACGATGTATTGTCTGATATTGTCGTCGACATGGTGGGCAATAATCAGGTGGAGTTAGGCATTTGTTTTGAACCAACCAGCCTCTTGGATTTGGCGTTTTACCCGCTTTATGAAGATAACTTTATCGCCATCTTTCCAGAGCATCATCCGCTCAACACAGAAGCGAAAATCACTTGGAAGGCGCTACTAGAATACGACTTTATTACCTTACAGCGCCCTTCTAGTGTGCGTGCCATGATCGAAAATTCATTGCAAGACGCGGGCATGGAGCTCAAGGTCGCGTTCGATGCTCATCAGTTAACCACTGTGGTCAGAATGGTCAGCGAAGGCATGGGGGTTGCGGTTGTCCCTGTTATTTGTCGCCAACAAGCCTACGAACAACACCTTAATTGCCGACCGATTGGTGAGCCTGAAATCGGCCGTCGTGTTGGCGTGGTTTGCAAACCCAGATCCAACCTTTCTATTGCGGCGGCGGCCATGCTGGACGTACTCATTGATACTTATGCGACCATTGACGATGTCATGCCAACAAAAGATCGCAACGAAGCCCAGTCAATATAATATTGGTGTCACAAGCAACCTTGGCGCTTGCTGTTCATTGAACAAAAACGTTACGCTTTTAAGCAGTACAAAGGCGCGAGAAAAATAATAATTCATCCGGTTTGGTCATTGCACGGAGTCGACAATGCCATTGAAAAAAACAGAAAAGCTCACACAAGCGGCGAACACCTATAAGTCGATTTTAAACGCCATGGAAGAATGGGTTGTAATCGTCGATCATCAGTCCAAAATCTTCTTTATCAATCGGCCATACGCGCGTTTTTTAGGGGTGAAAGCCGAAGACGTCAAAGGCAAAAAAGTCACCGACGTCATTGAGAACACCCGCATGCACATCACAGTGCAAACCGGGAAAGCAGAACGCTTGTCACTGCAAAAAATCCTTGGCAGTAACATGATCGCTAATCGCTTCCCTATTATCGAACAAGGAGAAGTCATTGGTGCCATTGGCACTGTGATTTTTCATGATACGCACGAATGGAAACAGATTAACACCCACATAAAAGCGCTATTAGCAGAACAGGACTTTCGTCGCCAAAAGCAGCTAACGTCGGATAAAACTCTTTCTGGAGCCAGCTTTCATCTTAATGATGTCATTGGCGACAGCCAGATCATGAAGGCCTTAAGCGCTAAAGTGAAGCAAGTCTCTTCTGGCGATGTGACTGTGTTAATTCGTGGCGAATCCGGTACTGGCAAGGAACTCTACGCCCACGCGATTCATCAATTGTCAGACCGTGCAGAGTTTCCTTTTATCAAGGTGAATTGTGCCGCCATTCCTGAAAACTTATTGGAAAGCGAACTATTCGGTTACGAAGAAGGCGCCTTTACTGGAGCCAAACGAGGCGGTAAAGCCGGTAAATTTCAACTCGCGAACGGTGGCACATTATTTCTTGATGAAATAGGAGATTTACCCTTACCCATGCAAGCCAAACTGCTGCGTGTCTTGCAAGACAGAGAGGTCGAATCCGTGGGCGGCACCCACGCCACCCCACTCAACATTCGCTTAATTACCGCGACACATCGCCCTCTAGAAAGCTTGATCGCATCCGGGGATTTTCGTGAAGACCTTTATTATCGTATTAATGTCGTGTCTATTGCCCTTCCGCCGTTACGAGAACGTCGTGAGGACATCGCTAAACTGGCCGATTTTTTCCTCCAAAAACTGTCACGTAGAACCGGCAGACGCGCCCCCAAACTTACGGTTCAAGCGCTTACCGCCATGCTGGCTTATGATTGGCCGGGCAATATTCGTGAGCTAGAAAACGTTATGGAAGCCGCTTTTTACACCAGCCATGACAGAAAAATCCCCTTGTCACTGCTGCCTGTTCAGTTAGCAAAAACGCCTCCTGTTGCAACGCCCACCCCAGCGGACTTGAGCGCTCGCCAAGCGTCGGGGAGTTTAAAGGAGCAACTGAATACAGCGGAAAGAAACATTATCAAGGCCGCACTCATCGAATGTGGCGACAACCGCACCAAGGCGGCCAAAAAGCTGGGTATAAGTAAGTCCACTTTCTATGAAAAAATCGACAAATATGGAATCAGCTGAACAACTTCTTTACGAAAAATCAACAAATACACCAAAAACCGTCCGAAAAATCGGTCTAACTCCGAATATCCGGACTGTTTTTTATAAAAAATATCATTAATGCATCAAAATCGTCCGATTTTCCGGAAAAAATATAGAATATTTCTTTCATGGAAAAACCAAAACCAAATAACCCATTGAAAAATAAAGAAAATAAAATTGTGGCATTCTTTTTGATAGCAAATAAAAAGCACAAAAGACGCTTCAGTTTATTCCACTAGAGCGTTTGCAAAACCTGCAGAACAAAAAAATAGACAATAAGAATAATAGGATAACACTCATGAAAAAAGCTCTGATAACAGCCACCTGTCTGACTGGATTAACATTCGCCGCCTCCTCCCATGCCGACTTCAATAAAATTCGTTGGCAAGTTCCTATGGCATTTTCCTCTTCTCTGATTGCACTTGGCGACACCATGCCTGAAGTGTCAAAAATGCTAAAAGAAAGCAGTGGCGGTAAAGTCAATCTGCAAGTATTCGAACCCGGCACCTTGATTCCAGCCCTGAGTATTTTTGACAATGTTAGCTCTGGCAACTTGTCTGCAGGCTACTCTTGGATGGGGTATGAGTGGGGACAAATTCCAGCAGCGGCTTTATTCGGAGCAACGCCATTCGGCCTTGAATCTAATGAGTTTACAGCTTGGATGTATTTCCATGGCGGCGATAAGATGCTGAAAAAGCTGTTTAAGCCTTATGATGTTTATCCTATTCTTTGCGGCACTATCAGCCCAGAAGCCGCAGGTTGGTTCCGTAAAGAAATCAAATCTGTCGACGACCTAAACGGTCTTAAATTCCGTGCTGCCGGTCTTGGCGGTGAAATCATGTCGGAATTTGGTATGTCGATCAACGTCTTCCCTGGCGGCGAGCTATATCAAGCGTTGGAAACGGGCGTCTTAGACGGCACGGAATTCTCTATCCCTACGGTCGATGAACAACTTGGATTCTATCAGGTAGCAAAACATTATTACCTTCCTGGTTGGCATCAGCCTTCCACAAACCAGTTCCTTTACATCAATACCAATGATTGGGAAAAACTGAACAAACAAACTCAGTCTTTAATTGAAACCAGCTGTATGGCCGCCAATACTCTCGCCATTTCAAAATCCGAAGCCTTACAAGGCGGCGTGCTAGCGAAATTCGAAGAAAAAGGCGTCAATTTACACCAGTACTCTCCTGAAATTCTGAAAGCCTTTGAAGTGGCGACCGACAAAGTCATGGCAAAACACTCTCAAGAAGACCCTCAATTTGCCGAGATCTACGCGTCCATGAAAGCCTTCCAGAAAGAGCATCGTCCATGGAAAAAATTGGGCTACTTACCTCGTGATTGGGACACTAAATAACTCTATTTGACACTCTGTTTAGTGAGTCGGCATGTGGTTTCACCCCATGCCGACGTTTTTCACTGGGTGCACGCATCCGGAATCAAAGGAGAATGGTATGTCTGATCATACTAACGAGCTGGATTTGGCAAAAATTGAGGCCAGCTTATCAAACTCAAATCTAAACCAGCTACCACACACAAAATTATCCAAATGCATTGAGTCTGCTATTGAAAAAGTTGGCCAATATTCCTCCTGGTTGTGGCTGATATTAATGCTGCTGATCGTCGGCAACGCTTTAATGCGATATTGCTTTAACACCACATTTGTCGCCTTAGAAGAGCTGCAATGGCATTTGTACGCGGTAGGCTTCATGCTTGGCCTATCCTATTGTTTTATTCATGATGGCCACGTTCGTGTGGATGCACTGGCTGAACACTGGTCACTGCGCAAACGGGCTTGGATCGAAATATTCGGTCTCACCTTTTTACTGCTTCCTTTTTGTATTGTGATGTTCAGTTACGCGCTGCCGTTTGTCGAACGCGCGTACCGAATGAACGAGGTTTCCCCTTCTTTCGACGGGCTTCCTATGCGCTGGGTTATTAAATCTTTCATCCTAATCGCCTTAGCTTTACTGATGGTCGCCGCTACTTCTCGCTGGCTTCGCTGTGTCTCTTTTTTAACCAATACGCCTAGCAACGATAACCACGCATCGCGCTAATCATTAGGGGATTTACTGTGTTCGAAACATACGAGTTTTTAGTCATTGCCATGCTTGGCAGCTTTATTTTACTGATTTTCTCAGGCTTTCCCGTCGCTTGGGTATTGGCAGGTCTTGCCATCGTATTTAGTGTGGTGGGGGTTTTGTCGTCTCAGTATCTAGACTGGGACACTTACTACATGACCGATTGGCGAATTTACGGCACCATAATACAAAGAATCTACGCGCAAATGAGCAACTGGGTGTTGGTCGCCCTGCCCATGTTTATTTTTATGGGCCTGATGCTAGAACGCTCTGGCGTCGCTGAACGCTTAATGGTCAACTTCGTTAACTTATTTGGTCGCTTTCGCGGTGGACTTGGCGTTGCGGTTATTCTAATAGGCATCTTATTTGCTGCCTCTACCGGTATTGTCGGCGCTTCCGTGGTACTGCTTGCGATGTTGTCTATGCCCGTCATGCTTGAGCAAAAGTACTCCCCTTCTTTTGCCAGCGGCATTGTCGCATCATCAGGCACTTTGGGTATTTTGATTCCACCAAGCATCATGCTGATCATCATGGCAGACCAGCTCTCTTTGTCGGTTGGTAACCTCTTTATGGGGGCGTTAATGCCTGGCCTTTTATTAGGCTCTTTGTACATTATCTATGTGATTTTGACGGCGATTTTTAACCCTAAAGTGTGCCATCCGCCGTTGGATTTACCGCCTATTAGCAAAGAACTGATCTGGTCAACTGTCAAAGCGGTATTTCCGCCCCTAGCGCTGATTTTATCCGTCTTAGGCTCTATCTTTATGGGCATTGTCTCTCCTACGGAAGCCGCAGGTGTCGGGGCATTTGGCGCGACGCTATTGGCAATTCTAAATAAACGCTTCAACCTCAGTATGTTGGCCGAAGTATGCCGTAAAACCACCATTACGACGTCTTTTGTCTTTGGTATTTTCTTAGGCGCCACCGCCTTTGCCGTGGTATTAAGAACATTGGGCGGCGATGAGTTTATTAGCAGTCTTTTGCAAGGCATTCCTCTGTCACCATCTGGCATCATCATTGTTATTCTGTTGATTGCTTTCGTGGCGGGCTTCTTTTTAGATTGGCTCGAAATTAGTCTAATTCTGTTGCCATTGGTTGGGCCGGTTGTGGTCGCTCTTGACTTCAATTTGGTGTGGTTTGTGGTGCTTTTTGCCTTGGCGTTGCAAACGTCCTTTTTGACACCGCCCGTCGGTTTTTCGCTTTTCTATTTAAAAGGTGTCGCCCCTCCAGGTGTCACCACCATGCACATCTACAAAGGCGTTATCCCATTCATTTTATTGCAATTATTGGCCGTGCTTCTGGTGTTTTTCTTCCCAGATCTGGTGCTTTGGTTGCCTAAAGTCATCTACGGCTAACGTTAACGACCGCCTTGTTCGAAGGGCGCTTGCTTAGCGCCCTTGTTTGGAGAATAACAATGAATAATAAAACCGTTCTAATTACTGGTGCAGCAAGCGGTATAGGGCTAGAAATTGCTCAGGCTTTTCTAACCGCTGGCATGCAAGTAGCGATCTTAGACTTTAGCAAAGAAGCCATCGAAGCGGCGCAAGCGCGCGTCTCTGAATTCAACAAGCAATGTGCTTTTTTTGTCTGCGATGTCACCAATGAGACACAGTTTTTGAGCGCCATTGACGAGGCCATAATGCAATTCGGCCACATCGATATTTTAATCAATAACGCCGGCGTACAGTACATAGCTCCGATTGAAGAGTTTCCTTCGGACACGTACCGAAAACTCATCGACATCATGCTGATTGCGCCATTTATAGCAATCAAAAAGATACTTCCACTGATGAAGGAAAAAGGGGATGGCCGCATCATCAATATGGCCTCCATCAATGGTTTAATCGGCTTTGCTGGCAAGGCTGGTTACAACTCGGCAAAACACGGTGTGATAGGCTTAACTAAGGTATCTGCTCTGGAAGCCGCCCCCTTTGGCGTCACCGTTAATGCACTTTGTCCTGGTTATGTGGACACCCCATTGGTTAGAAACCAACTGGAGGAGCTGGCAAGAACGAGAAATGTGCCACTCGATGACGTTCTTGAAGAAGTGATATGGCCATTAGTGCCACAGAAACGCCTACTCAGCGTGAAAGAAATTTCCGACTACTGTTTATTTCTCACCAGCCCATCCGCTAAAGGCGTAACCGGACAAGCCATTGTCATCGATGGTGGGTATACCGCTCAGTAGACTGGCAGTTGAAACAAACAACAGAAATAATAAAGGCCTTAATAGAATATTAAGGCCTTTTTTTAGCGACAATTACGGCACGTCTAACTCACCATATACGATCAATCGAGCTTGAAGCGCCCCGATTGAACGTAGCAAGTAATCTTCAATCAGCGCGTTATATCTTAAATTTAGCTAATGCTTTTGCCTGCTCAATAGTGATCTCTACCATGTCATCAGACAAGGTAGATTGGTTTTTAGCGGCATCAGAAACAGACTGACTAATGTCACGAATATTACTGGTATTGCGGTTAATTTCATTGGAAGTAGCGCTTTGCTCTTCCGCTGCGGCCGCGATTTGTACCGTCATGTCATTAATATCGTTAATCCTTGCGCGGATTTCAGCCAACGACTGTTTCGCCTGATTGGCAATGAGTTGCGTACTGTTGGCACTTTCGCGACCTTCATGTATCGCACTTTCAGCGCCTCGCACACTGTTTTGTAATTGCTGAATCATTTGCTGAATTTGTTCGGTAGATTCTTGCGTTTTTGAAGCCAGTGTTCGAACTTCATCTGCCACCACCGCAAAGCCTCGACCATGCTCGCCAGCCCGCGCAGCTTCAATTGCCGCGTTCAATGCAAGCAAGTTTGTTTGGTCGGCAATGGCCGTGATCACGGTCAAAATGGACTCAATGTTGTCGCTGTAGGTAACGAGATCATTAATCGTTGTGACCACTCCACCCATCTGGTCTGTCAAATGCGCAATAGACTGAGTCGTACGATCTACAATCGCTTCCCCTTCGCTGGCAGCAATATCGGCTTGACTAGCACGATCAGCGGCAGCCTGTGCATTGTCCGCCACATCGTGCGCCGTCGCCGACATTTCATGCATCGCGGTTGCCAGCTGATCCAACTCCCCAAGCTGTGTATACAACTGTTGGGCAGAATGCTGTGAAGACGCGGCTGATTTGTCGGTATTTTCACGCACATGTTGAGAGCGCATTTTTACTTCGCCGATTAAGTGCTGCAAGTAATTAACAAACTTATTAAATTCGGTGGAGACCTGTCCAAACTCGTCGTTTGTGTTGACCGCCAAACGTTTGGTCAAGTCACCGTCGCCGCTATTTATGTCCTGCAAAGACTCTTGTAAAGCATGCAAAGGTTGCAATAAACGCGTCACCACAAAATACAAGATCACAGACACTAATAACGCAGCAATTAACGTACTCCAAAATGCCACCCAACCAAATTCTCGCGTACTAGCGAACAATTTATCTTTATTTAGCACCACCCCTACGTACCAATCAGCACCATAAAGATTAGGCACTGAGCTGAAGGAGACGTACACAGGCGTACCATCAAGCAAATGCTGCTCTTCAAGGTGATTGCTGAGCGCTGGCTCGCCCTCTTTGAGTAACTTAGACACAGGTTTACCGTTCAAATTGGCGTTGGGGTGACTAATAATCGTGCCCGCTTTGGTCATTAAGAAAGCGTAGCCTGTGCCATTAAAGTTCAGTGAGTTGACGGCTTCAGACACCGTTTTTAAACTCAAATCCCCTCCAAATGTGCCTTTAAACTGACCATGATCGGAGAATCTCGAGATCACAGAAATAAGCAATTCGCCTTTGGTAGACATATAAGGTTCTGTTAGTGCGGCTTGTTGGTACTCTTTCCCCATATTATACCAAGGGCGCTGGCGAGCATCCCAACCTGGTGGATTCCATGATGGGTCATTACCAATCGGCTTGCCATCGGTGTCTAAACCGCCAAACAACAACAGGAATTCGTCTTTATAAATCGGCAAGTCAAATGCCTTTTGAATGGTTTGCTTGCTAAAGTTTTCATCCACTCTTTGGGCAATAACGTTAATCAACGCCATTTTGCTTTTTAACCAATGATTTACCTGTAAAGCCAATGCCTGACTGCTTTCTTGGGTACTGGTTGTAGCACTTTGAAACAATGCATTTTTAGCGCTATTGTATTGGAACAACGAGTAGATGGTGAACGCGAGCAGCACGACCGCGCAAGCACACGAAACAACCTTATGAGATACCTTCACTATTTAACTATCCTTAATTAATAAACAGGGTAAACAACTTTCTGTAGCGCCAACATTGCCCCTTGATAGCATTGAATTATGACAAACAAGCAATTTTTAACGGTTGGTTGACGCCACATGTAGATTGAGGAAGGCAATTATGTCATAAGGAACAATGGACTACAGCGGCCATTCTGTTTAAAAAAGAGGATTTACGATTCTACTATCAAGCGCTCAGAGGGACCATTTGCGCCGTCACACACGACTTATAGAGATCAGATAACGACCTGATCTCTGCCTGCATTTTTAGCCTGATATAGCTTTTTATCGGCTTGTTCTATTAGCTCTTCCATGGTCAAAATATCACCTTCACAAACATGAACCACACCAAAGCTCATGGTGATATATTCTCCTTTCACCACAGGATTGCGCTCAAAGCCTTGTCGAATACTGTCCAATCTAAATAACACTTGCGCAATATCCGTATTCAAAAATACCAACGTAAATTCTTCTCCACCATAGCGCGCAACAATGTCCGAAGAAAATCGCACATGGTGTCTAAGATTCATCGCCACAGACACCAAGGCAAGGTCACCAACCGTATGACCAAACTTGTCGTTAATGCGTTTAAAGTGATCAATGTCACAGAGCACAAAGGTCAATTGCTGTTTTTGTTGTTGCGCACGTTGTATCGCACCTTCAAACACCTGATTAAAACCACGCCTATTATATAAGCCCGTTAATTCATCCGTCAGAGCACTCTCTAGTAAGTACTCATTCTCCCCTTGTAAATAAGAGGTTCTTTCTGCGACTTTTTCTTCTAGGTTTTGCATGATGTCAGAGAGATTATCCGCCATTAAGCGTAACCCTCGGCTTAATGAATTAATCTCACGAACCCCACTTAATACATGAGGGAGCTGCTGAATACTTTTAAGATTTTTATCATTCGCAGCCTGACTAAGGCGACGAATCGGCTTACCAATGTACCAAGCGACTAAATAACCAATCCCAGCAATACACACGAACAGAATTAATGTGATTATAATCGCACTTTGCGTATAACTATCGAGAATGCTTTGTTGATAAGAGCTCGGAATAAGAATACCTATCTGCCACTGTTTCCCATATTTAAGATCAATAGTCCGCAGATAATATAGATATTTTTTCCCTTCGACCTCTAACTCCTGGATGCCTTTTTCTAACGTCTGGCTAGCCAATTGAAAGGCTTTATTTGAATGGTTATTTAGGTTTGATCGAGTGATTACCCCATTTGTCGTTTGATACAAATTACCTTGTTCTGAGGTGGCAATTAAATCACCGTTACCCTCAGCCAAAAAAAGGTAGGCCCCTTCCACCAAATCCAAAGAGGCTAGATATTTGTCTAACTCAACCAATGCAATACTGGTTGCGGTCACCCCTAATAACTGACCATCTTTGCCATAAATAGGCGCCGATAAATTAATACCAAGTACTGGAAAGCCGTAATAAGGTTCAATTTCCCCCCAGGTTACCTGCTTATTTTGTACTGCAAGATTGTAAAACGGGCGGACTCTAGGGTCGTAAGGAAAGGTCGGATCAGAGTCAATCTTAGGACCAATGAAGACTCTCGGATCGTATTCAAATCCCTCCATGGTCAATGGCTTATGAACAAAGTTCGCGGCAATATTATGCTGACCACTTTTGATCGGACTTTGTGAAGAGTTCACATAACGCCCATCCGTCGTTGCAACAGATATAAACGTCATTTGTGAGTATGGTATCGCCTGTTCGTAAAACCGCCCTGCCATCGGGGTTAAATCATTCAACAATTCTGGCCGATGAGAAAAAACATCAAGATTCATTTCAACAATACTAATCAAAGGCGTGACGAAATCTTGCACCCTATCATAAATACGGCCTTCCACCTCTTTGATATATTGTTTTCCCACTCTATCTGCGATATTGGCTATCGTGATAGTGGAAAGCAAATACATCGCCATCCCCAAGACAAGCGCGAGAACAACAAAAGGAATAACAATCAACCAGCGTAACGGAACAGTCTTCACTTATTAGTTACTCTACCTACGTAATGCGACTCTAAACTCAGCCTAACCAGAACAGACATAGGTCATAAACTGAGCGTTTTCCATTACTATACTATGAAGCCATCGAATTGTGAAAAGTTTGTGCACAGAAACTTACATTAGCGCAGGAGAGCCAGCAACAAAGCACAATAGACAAAGAGCGGTACTGGTAGACAAGGGGTATTTCTCTTGCAAAACAAAAGAAACACACCCTAAGGAGTCGTTAGTAAAGCGAGAGAAAAGCCGCTACTGATTTTTAATAACGATTATTCAAAATAGTAATTCATACTGACAAACAATAGCTGTGACTTTTGATCCGCTGAGTGTGTTTCCCCAGCATCACATATCGCAGAAGGCGACCCTACACAGTTATCATCGGTACTAATTTCTCCAGCATCCATGTAACGATACCCAAAACCAACCTTTAATGTTTCGGCCACACTATAGTTAGCCCCTACTACGACGCTCCACATAAAATTTGTGTCAGAGGTCTCTGCAAAAGAAGCCGATCTGCTGGTTGCAGGCTCATCCGACTGAGTTGCACTAACCTTGGATCTGAGCACTCCCACGCCAGCACCTATATAGGGTTTAAAAACGTTACTTTTAATATCGATATCGTACAAGAGGTTAAACATGAGTGAATCTTGTTTGATATTTGTAGTGGTTCGCTCATTCGAAAAACCAGTAGAACTAGAAAAAACGGTGTCTTCTATAAAATTCTGTTCTCCATATGAACTGTATACAATCTCGGATCTAAGGGGGCTATTTTCCCAATTGATACCAACACCAACACTAAAAAATGAAGAGTTGCCTGAGTCATCAACAACCTCAGTTGTCGTGCTTACTTCAGGGGTAGATGCTTCTAAATTACTGAAATCACTATGTGAAAGACCCATCTCTAAAACACCGTAATATTGAGGTGCAGCGACTAGGTTCGTGGAAATATACAAAAGGCTGGAAGCTAGAATAGTTTTCTTCATACACTTTGAAATCATATAGGGCCTACTTTGTTGTCTGTTTTAGATAGCTTTATGAAAAAACAAATAAAATTTATCATTTTCGTTAAATATTATTTTCAAGTAATTATGAGAAAATAGAGAAAGTCACTTTAATTTAGAATACACCACCTAGCTAATTTCCCTTTGCCATCTTAACTTCCAATTTTGAGATTATTCGAACTGATCCTTCTATACTCTTTTTATAAATCACTTACTGAATGCCGATAGCATTTATTTATAATAATACGCTTTTCGTGTTTTCACTAGTTTGAATATGTAATTTCTTGAATACTCAGCCATTTTTAACGCCTGTTATCAATCAGTGCTAGAAGAGCTATTGATTAATGATAATAGATTAACGATCCAGTACTCTGTAAGCCATGTTCTGCTTTTACTGAATTAGTAAATGTAAGGCCTGATAAAAATAGCTGACCTTGTGATTGGCTACAGAAATAAACATTACACCAATACCTGTAGCTCTCTTTTTGAATTCTGGCGGTATCTCTATGTCGTATTGTGTGGCGATCATCAATTGCTCAAATTCGCCTGGTAACAGCCTTCTTGTCCTTGCCTCTGGCTCTTTGGAATGTTTCACCCTAGTCATCGGGTTTTCTCTAAACCGGCCCCATTCCTTCGCACATTGGCTACAAACAGAAGAAAGCACGGTCCATTCAACGTAGCACAGTGCAACGGCTACTTTTTGTAGGCGTTTGTCTCGTCATTCGGCAAAGTGTTTTGAATGAATATCTTGGAGGGAAATAAAACAAAGTGGGTCTGCTGGTTCGTCGGCGCTTTTGCCTAACCAACGCTCAATTCTTCGGATTTCTAGCTACCTTTACCTTTCACACGCACTTAAGCACGCCATAATCCGTCATAGGTTTTAAAAATAGACGCCACTGAATATTCTCCGGTGCAATGTGCGGTACAGTTTCGGTGCTGAATTTCAGAAAAACTAATATAGAGAAGGAAAAGCTTACAATTTGAAGTAACACTAAGAAAATGCTGGAGAGTGGATATTGAAAGGGGTTGAGCAAGATAAGAAAGTGCAGGCATAAAAAAAGGCACCATAAATGGTGCCCGGGACCGGAATCGAACCGGTACGCTTATTCAGCGCAAGATTTTAAGTCTTGTGTGTCTACCAATTTCACCAC
The DNA here is from genome assembly GCF_004352855.1 of Marinomonas sp. KMM3893. GTDB lineage: Bacteria > Pseudomonadota > Gammaproteobacteria > Pseudomonadales > Marinomonadaceae > Marinomonas > Marinomonas arenicola. Next base: position 325,786 of record NZ_SJSC01000001.1, read on the forward strand.
CCGGGCATTTCTGATATGGAGGCCGGAGTCGGAATCGAACCGGCGTTCACGGAGTTGCAGTCCGCTGCATGACCACTCTGCCATCCGGCCTTCAATATATCAGACATCTTTTAAGTGGAGCGGGAAACGAGGCTCGAACTCGCGACCCCAACCTTGGCAAGGTTGTGCTCTACCACTGAGCTATTCCCGCGTCTCAAAAGATGGTGCATATTCTATGCATTTGAACTTTCACGTCAAGGAAAAAATCTAAATAAATAGCTAACTTAGCGACTTTTTTTCATTTAGATTATTTTTTGTCCGCTTTCTTAGGTACCAAGTCCGGCCACGCGGCTTTTAAGTAAATATACATAGACCAAAGCGTTAATAACGCCGCGACAACCAACACAGATAGGCCAAATACTGACCACATGGTTCCCGGCGGGCTACCTAATAAAATAAAGATCGCCAACATTTGCATGGCGGTTTTCAACTTACCAATATAAGACACTGCCACACTGGCGCGCTTGCCCATTTCAGCCATCCACTCACGCAGCGCTGAAATCACAATCTCGCGACCAACAATAACGGCCCCTGCAAGTGTCATTAATGGATCTGAGTAACTCGCTACCAACATAACCAAGGCCACCGACACCATAAGCTTGTCAGCCACGGGATCAAAGAAGGCGCCAAATGGCGTTGTCTGATTCAGCTTTCTTGCTAAATAGCCATCAAGCCAGTCCGTCCAAGCAGCCACAGCAAACACCGCTGCACACGTGTAATAACGCCCTTCCCACGGCAAATAATAAATAGCCACCAAAATCGGGATCATAAAAATCCGCAGGGAGGTTAATATATTCGGTATGTTCATTTTTTTCCTATTTCAGTCTGTAAAACGTACAACAAAATCAACTCTTATGCAGGTGCAAATAAATTTCTTCGGCTTTCTTCACACCTATGCCTTTTACCTTAGCAATATCAGCTTGGCTGGCGGCTAATAACTCTTGGTAACCCCCAAAAGTAGACAATAATTCTTTACGTCGACTAGGGCCAATACCGGGAATATCTTCCAACACCGAATGCCGCCTTTTCTTATCTCGACGGCGACGATGGCTTTTCACTGCAAATCTGTGCGCCTCATCTCGTATGTGCTGTATCAGGTGAAGCGCTGAAGAATCTGGTGGCAATACCACTTCGTCTTCTTTAGAGCCTATGTACAAGGTTTCAAGGCCTGGTTTACGAGTATCCCCTTTGGCAACACCCAATAAAAAGATATTAACCAACCCTAACTCTTTTAAAACCTCTTCCGCTTGCGTTAACTGACCTTTACCGCCATCAATCAACAACACGTCCGGTGTGTCTAGCTCACCACTTTTGACCCGCTTATAACGTCGGGTCAGGGCTTGCTTCATGGCGCCATAATCATCGCCCGGCTCCACGCCTTCTATATTAAATGAGCGATAACGTTTTTTATCCGGCCCATCAGGACCAAACACCACACACGATGCGACAGTTGCCTCACCACTTGAGTGACTGATATCAAAACATTCCATGTGACTTGGCGGATCAGTAAAGCCTAACAATTTTTGCAATGCGGTCACGCGGCTAAAATGATTACGTTTATCCGATAAACGTGACTGCAAGCCTTGCTCAGCGTTGAGTTTTGCCAGATCCATCCAACGTGCACGCTGACCACGAACATTATGCAACACTTCTATGCGTTTTTGTGTCGTTTCAAAAATACCTTCGACCAAGGCGTCGCTGTCCTCCAGCTCATGGCTGGTAATAATCACCTTTGGCAACTCTTGAATGCCGCCCAAATAGAACTGCGCAATGAACGACGATAACAATTCCCCTTCGGCTATTTCAATGGGCATTTTAGGATAATAACTTTTGCTACCAATGACTTTACCGTGTCGCACCATCATCACATGGACACACAAGCCACCAGGCTGAATGATCGCTGCCAATACGTCTGCATCCCCAGTTTGACCGTAGACATCCTGCTGCTCTTGTATATGCTTAAGCTGGATCATTTGATCGCGTAGCTCTGCCGCCCGCTCAAACGCCATATCCAATGCGGCGGCTTTCATCTTCTCAGAAATTTCGCCCGTTAACTCTTGGCTCTTACCTTCAAGAAACATCCTAGCATGTCGCACATCATCCGCGTATTGAGCATCGTCAATTAAGCCAACACACGGCCCTGAGCATCGTTTGATTTGATATTGGAGGCAAGGTCTGGATCGGTTCGCATAGGTGCCATCTTCGCATTGGCGAACTTTGAACACCTTTTGCATGGTGCTCAAACTTTCTCGAACAGCGGTTCCGCTAGGAAAAGGCCCATACAATTTACCTGAATCGGTTTTGGTGCCACGACGAAACAATAGAGCCGGATGATGGTGATTGGAGAGCAGAATATAAGGGTAGGATTTATCGTCCCGCAACAGGATATTGTAAGGCGGGCGGTGCTGTTTAATGAGTGTTTGCTCAAGCAACAGAGCTTCGGTTTCACTCTTGGTGACCGTGATTTCAATGTCGTCGATGCGACTCACCAACGCCATGGTTTTGGTGGTAAGCCCGGTTGCCCGAAAATAACTGGATACGCGACTTTTTAAGTTTTTCGCCTTTCCGACATACAGCAACTCTCCCTTGCCATACATTCTATAGACGCCAGGTCGAGTTGTTAGATGGCTAACAAAGTGCTTTGGATCAAATTCTGAGTGAGTCAAACAAACCTCGTTTACGACCCCATACCAAGGACATTATAACGCACCGCCAGATGAATAAGCTCAACATCACTTTCTATATTCAATTTGGAAAAAATACGTGTTCGGTAGGTACTAACGGTTTTAGGGCTAACATTTAAATGCTCTGCGATCTCGGTCGACCTTTTGCAGTCTACGATCATTTGAGCCACTTGCAATTCTCTATCTGACAAAGACTCTAATGGCGACCCTTTGCTATCAATGGAGTATTTGGCCAGCGCCATTTTCTGAGCCACGCTCTTAGCAATATAATGACCACCTTTGTGGACCGCATGCAAAGCTTCTAACAGCTCTTCTGTATTCGTACCTTTTGTTAAGTAGCCAGAAGCGCCCGCTTCTAACAACTTTACTGGGTATAGGCTGTCTTCTAATGCCGACAACGCAATGACTTTTACTTTTGGCGTCAGTCGTTTAATTTCTTTTGTCGCTCCTAGGCCGCCAATGCCCGGCATATGCACATCCATTAACACAATATCAGGAAGCAACGCACGCGACTGTACAATAGCGTCTTCACCGCTGTGAACAATGCCCACAACATCCACACCTGCGACATCCTGCAAGACACGGCTAATACCCTGCCCTACCATATCATGATCATCAACTATCAGGATTTTCAACAAAGAAACCACCTTACCAACTAGTTAACTTAGTCCTCTTTCACTATGTTAACCAGAATGACACCAGTCTCATAGCACTGAGAACATTTATTTATCTAACAAAATAACTGTTTAATGAAATGAATTTTTACTCAGGTAGTATTCCGTTATACCCCATTAACTTAAGTTTCTCCTGCGCTATAAGGCGATAGCGCTGACGAATGCCTGTTCCCAAGGTCTTTTGAGTGTAGTAAAGCACCGGAGCAACCTCTTCTTCTGGCAATTTTAAAGCCTTGGCAATGTCACTAATAAGCACATCGATTCCCTCGGAGTGCTTATTTTCGATCATAGCAACTCTTGGGATAATAAGACGTTCGCCAGAAATAACCCGATCAACCACCTTGATGTAGTTTTCTTCGTAAAGCGGCCATGAAACACGCTCCTCTTCAGACTTAAGTTTGTACCAGCCGGTTTGCGAGCCTGCAAAGTAAACCGCAGGGTGCGACCAAGCATACAAAAGAGGGTCTGAGCGACAAGCACAAGCTTCTAAATACGCCGAACGTGGGTCCAACAAACCGTACGCTTTGTAAGCCGTATTGATCAGTTTTAGAAATTCAGAAATGGTCGGCGGCCATGCATACACTTCTTTGGTACGTTCGACCGCATACGCCAATAACGGTTCCTGAAAGCCTTTTAAAGCAACAGCCCACTCTCGCTTCGCCAATTTCACTTCGTCTGGGTTACTGTAAGCAGAGGCAAATTTATGTGTATAGATCGCTTTAAAACGAGCAAACAACATATTAACCAACACGCGAGTTTGCTGTTGCGCCTCGTCACGTTGGGTATCCTGCTGAGTATTACCAGTCTGTGTCGTGGATGTTGGTGAGGGCGTCGCTAACTTGCTCTCGAGAGGTTTTATTAAATTTTGAACTGCCTGAGGTTCCTTCATATGAAGACCGATCCGATTGTTTGTACTGCCACTGACGTTTTACGTATTTAAAAAATTCACTGTTCCAAGTTCTGACATTTTTACGCTGCTCTTTGATGCGCAGTAAAAATTCCGCCTGCAGCGATAAAGCAAACTCTCTGCCGATACCTGCTTGGGTAATTTGCTCCAACGTTGCTTCTTCCGGCTGCCATTGATCCGGCTGTCGAGAACGTTCTTTCTGCTCTAGATACAAATCAAAATCCGTGATGCCACGACGGTCATTAACCACTGGCGGTTGCGCAGAAAAATCATTATGTCGAGCAGCAGGCCGTGGCGCATAGTTCGCTTTAGGCGACGACATCTGAGGCGACTTCGGCGTAAAATTCGATTGCGATGAAGGCTGCATTGGCGCGCCCCTACTGCCGCTGGCGTTGTCGCGCGCCTCTTGTTGCAAACGGTTTACTTTATTCATCAAGGGATCGTCAGCTTCAGGATGACCAAGCTTGTCTTCTTTTACCGCGCTCTGTGCTGGGATCACCTGAATTTCTAACGACTGATCTTGTCGCTGAAAGCTAAGCAGTTGGCTAATCTGTAAGTTGGCCAGTAAGCGCATCACCATAGGCACAGTCCAAAAAGGAAGCTGCGCACTAAGATGCGCAATGTCCATTTTCAAAACCGCAGAATTCAGCACATAAGACTGTTGTTTTAAAAAGGTTAAAAGTACCGTCTCTTCAAGGCCAACCTGAGCCGCCATTGAAAAAGAAATAGGTAATAAATAATCGTTGTTCAACATCGTTCTCGCTTCACACGTTTAGCCCCTCAGTCTAACAAAAGCTCGCCCCATAAGCACGATAACCTGTAAAACCATTGGCCTGCAAACAATTGCTTTTTTTCGCTAACAAATAATGATGACAGTCACATTACCGTTACATTAAGCCTCATTGACACAACCAAAAGGGGCTTCTATGCTCAGGCGGTAGGTCACTAAAAATACCTACCTAAAATCAACTTTACTGAGGAGAAAAGTTGTATGCATACAATTAACATTACTGGACATCACCTGGATGTCACCCCCGCTATCAAAGATCATATCACTGAAAAATTCAGCAAGGTGTCAAAGCTTACCGATCAAATCACCACGGTAAACATCATTTTATTAAAAGACAGCAAAAACCAAAAAGCAGAAGCCACCCTTCATCTTCCTGGCAAAGAGATTTTCGCAGCCGCCTCCTCGGAAGACAGGTTATTTCATGCTATTGACGCTATGGTAGACAAGCTCACAAGGCAAGTTGAAAAACACAAAACCAAGCAAAGCGCGGTGATCCATAAAGCAGCGGTCGTCGCATAAAGCATCAAAAACACCAAAAAGTCATTTATCCACTGTCATTAAAAACACCGAGCCTAGCTCGGTGTTTTTGTATCAGTTTGTAACTATCTCAAACACACCTTGAGTTTTTGAACTAACGGCCTCATATTAAGTCATAAGGTAGACATAAACTTTAAGGAGTACCACTCATGCGTTATACCGAAGCCCTTTCGACACACACGTCCAAATCGGCCAACAAAACGCTCCGCAACACATACGGGTTGCTATCGCTAACATTGTTGTTCAGCGCCTTCACTGCGGGCATGAGCTTGGCCTTTAATTTACCGCATCCAGGACTGATCATCACTTTGGTCGGTTTCTATGGTTTGCTGTTCCTAACCCATAAGTTCAAAAATAGTTCACTTGGCATTTTATGTGTTTTTGCTTTAACTGGTTTCATGGGCATTACGCTTGGGCCAATTCTAAATGCTTATTTAAGCATGGCAAATGGCGCCAGCATGATCATGAGCGCACTAGGTATTACTGGCCTATCCTTCTTAGGCCTTTCTGCTTATGCGCTGGTTTCTAAGAAAGACTTTAGCTTCTTGAACGGCTTTATTACAGTAGGCTTCTTTGTTCTATTGTTTGCTGTGATCGCGGGTATTTTCGTTCAAATGCCAGCTTTGCAAATCTTCATCTCAGCGGGTTTTGCTCTGTTTTCAGCGGCCATTATTTTGCTACAAACCAGCCAAATCATTAATGGTGGTGAAACCAACTACATCATGGCAACCGTGAACCTATACGTTTCTTTGTACAACATGTTCTTAAGTGTTCTATCACTATTAGGCATGGCAAACGACGATTAATCACTGCCAAGTAATACAGAATAAAACAAGGCCGCTGCATGCGGCCTTTTTTATTGGTAAACTCACCCCTTACTTGCAGCAAGGTACCAGATTCAATGCACTACGCCCTCTTGATCACAGGCTCTCCTTATCAAACAAAAGCCTGCCATAGCGCCCTCAAATTTCTCAAAGCCGCCCTACTTAATCCAGAGAACACACTCGATGGTGTGTTCTTTTATGAAGAAGCAGTACTGATTGGCAATGCGCTATCTCAACCCCCAAGAGACGAGATCGACCTAAGGAAAGAGTGGGCTGATCTGGCAAAAACACACTCGATCCCGCTTTATTTATGCATCGCTGCGTCTGTTCGTCGAGGCATTATTAATGAAACAGAAAGCCAACGCTATGAGCTCTCACAACACAGTCTCTCTGAAGGGTTCCAACTAGAAGGGCTCGGCACACTGATTGAACTCATGAGCACCACAAGCAAAATCATACAGTTTAGGTAACCACTATGAACAACACCTTAATACACCTAAGCAGCTCCCCTTACTCAAGTCTTGCCTGCAAAGAAGGCTTAGACCTTGCACTGGTGCTGGCAACCTTTGAGCAGCCGGTTGACCTTTGCTTGTCCGGTGCGGCTCTTGCCCTCTTGTATGATAACCAAGCCCCCAACAAGACAGACGGCAAACAATTGCACAAGCTACTTGATGGGCTTGAGTTCTACGACATTGAAAACATCTATGTCGAAAAAAACAGCGAACTAATGAGAGCGGGCAATATCTGGTCTGGCACTAAAGCCCTTGATTCAGAAGACTGGCACGCACTCTTTTCTCAATACCAACATGTATTTCGGTTTTAATCATGCAACTACATCAAATAAATCAGTTAGCGTATCCTTCCGATATTGAGCAAACTTGGCGTAACGCCCTCCAATTGGGCGATTCCGTACTGCTGCTAGAAGAAGCCATCCTGCGCAGTACCGCTCAGCATGGCATTCTCGAAGCCCTAATCGAAGCAAAACAACTGTCGCTCTTTTACTTACAAAGCGATGCTTTAGCCTATGGCGTAACGCCGACACTAGGAACAGCATTAAGCGATGAAGAATGGGTGACTATCACTCTCTCTGCTGACGCAAACATAAGTTGGTAAACCATGAACAAAGATATAGATAATATTGCTTTGGACGAAGAAGGTTACTTGCTGAACCTCGACGATTGGACAGAAGAGCTCGCCTTGTCCCTTGCTAAAAAAGAGTCACTAGAGCTGACCGAGCCGCATTGGGAAATCATACATTTACTCAGAAACTTCTATCAAAAATTTGAAGTGTCGCCCGCCATGAGACCCCTGGTTAAAGCCGTGACTAAAGAGCTTGGCCCTGAAAAAGGCAAAAGCATCTACCTAATGAAGCTATTTCCTGGTAGCCCCCCCAAACTCGCCGCCAAGATTGCCGGTTTGCCTAAACCCGCCAACTGCATATAAAGCGATCATTCAAGTAACACCTTACCAGAAACGCAAAAAGCGCCTTCTTCATTTGTGAAAAAGGCGCTTTTTTAAAGACATTACAGTGATTTTTTTGCGAAGAATCTTAGTACTTTCCGTGCCATTCCAGCTTATTCTGCAAGGTCACAACATCACCAATAATGAGCAATGCTGGCGACTTCACGTCATTTTTCTTAGTAACCGCTAGAATATCTCGAATCGTGGAAGTAAACACTCTCTGCTCAGAGGTCGTGCCCTTTTCAACCACAGCCACCGGCATAGAGGGCACCATACCAAAGCGAATAAGAGATTGGCTAATTTCTTCTAAACCGGTCAAGCCCATATAAATCACTAGAGTCTGCGCAGGGTGAACCAACTCATCCCATGGCAATTCGGTACTTCCGTCTTTCAAGTGCCCAGTAAGAAAACGCACTGATTGCGCATAATCTCGATGCGTCAGCGGAATGCCAGCGTAAGCGGCACAACCCGCTGCTGCCGTAATACCTGGCACCACTTCAAAAGGTACGCTTTCTTGCACCAGCTCTTCCAGCTCTTCACCACCACGACCAAAGATGAAAGGGTCTCCACCTTTAAGGCGTACCACCATTTTCCCTTCTTTGGCTTTGACAGCAAGCAGGCTATTAATTTCTTCCTGGGGCAAGCTGTGCATCGATTTTGCTTTGCCGACGTACATCTTTTCCGCAGCCTCTGGAATCAAAGCAATAATTTCTGCGCCAACCAAACGGTCATAAAGCACCACATCGGCCGATGTAATCAATCGATGCGCTTTCATGGTCAACAGCTCTGGATCACCTGGCCCAGCGCCTACTAAATACACTTTACCTGTCATAGATTATCTCGTTTTACAAAAAAAGCCCCCAAAGAGGCTTTTTTTAAATAAAGCTTATGCTTTTTCCAAAACTGTTTTACCGCCCATGTAAGGCTGCAATACGGCCGGAATAGTCACAGTACCATCGGCATTTTGGTAATTTTCCAATACGGCCACCAAGGTACGACCTACCGCTAAACCAGATCCATTCAAGGTATGTGCCAACTCTGGGCGCCCAGTTTCAGGGTTACGCCAGCGAGCTTGCATACGTCGTGCTTGGAAGTCCCACATATTAGAACAAGAAGAAATCTCACGGTACTTACCTTGTCCTGGCAACCAAACCTCAATGTCATACGTTTTGTGCGCAGAGAAACCTAAGTCACCACCACACAGAATCACAGTACGGTACGGTAGCTCTAGCTTTTGCAGAATGGCTTCCGCATGACCAACCAACTCTTCAAGCACAGCTTCAGAACGGTCAGGACGGCACACATGAACCAGCTCTACTTTTTCAAACTGATGTTGGCGAATCATGCCGCGAGTGTCACGACCGTAGCTTCCTGCTTCACTACGGAAACAAGGTGTATGAGCAACAAACTTCTTATGTAAGTCTGCATCATTCAGAATTTCATTACGCACCAAGTTGGTGACTGGCACTTCCGCTGTTGGAATCAAATACAGGTCGTTATTGCCACTTTCTTTGTCTACCGGCACTTTAAACAAGTCTTCTTCAAACTTCGGCAACTGACCCGTGCCTTTTAAAGAAGTCGAATTCACTAAATAAGGCACGTAAACTTCAGAGTAACCGTGTTCATCAGCATGAGTATTAATCATAAACTGAGTTAAGGCACGGTGAAGTCGCGCTAAGTCGCTGCGCATAACCGCGAAGCGTGAACCCGTAATCTTAACGGCGGCTTCAAAATCCAGCATTTCCAACGCTTCACCAAGATCAACATGATCTTTTGCTTCAAAACTAAATTCTTTTGGTTGTCCCCAACGACGAATTTCGATGTTATCGTCTTCGGTTTTTCCTTCCGGAACAGAAGAATGGGGGATGTTTGGGATGCCTTCTAATAAGCTTTCAAACTCTTCTTGAACTTGGCTCAGCTGCGCTTTTGCCGCCTCAAGATCATCACCCAAGGTTGCCGTTTGCGCTTTTAGCTCAGCCGCTTTGTCCTTGTCTCCAGACTTCATCGCCTGACCGATTTGTTTAGAAACTGCATTGCGAGACTGCTGTAGTTGCTCTGTTTCCACCTGAATCGCTTTACGACGCTCTTCTAAAGAAGAAAAACGAGCAACATCTAATTCGTAGCCTTTTTTCTTAAGCTGTGCCGCAATGGCTTCTGGATCAGCGCGAAGCGCTTTAATATCTAACATCGGTGCAACAAAGTCCTCTAACAAAATAATCAATATGAGAAAGCACAAACAAAACGTGCTTAAAATCTAGATAAAATATCTCTATAACAACCTAAACGAAACGCGCCAAGGCTATTCCTGCCGCCACACCGGCAATACCCAATCCACAACTTAATAATAAATAGCTTGCTGCACTTAGCCAAGCCTGCATATTAATAAGTGAGATAATTTCCAAGGAAAAGGTAGAAAAAGTCGTAAAAGCGCCTAACAAGCCCACCATTATAAGCGGTCGATAAGGTTCTAAGCTCGGTATTCTCTCACTAATCACCACAAAAGCCACGCCCATTAAAAAGCAACCAAGTACATTAATTAACATAGTCGCTAACGGAAAGTGATGGTGCCAATGGTTATTGATGAATCGAGTCGCTCCATAGCGTCCCAGTGCGCCTGTCGCGCCGCCTAAGGCAATCATAAAGTAAAACATTATTAACTCTCTTTATTGTGTCTTTGAATAGCGCTGAATAAGGCTTTGGCTGTCTAACTCTGACAACCAAGCTAATTTATCGGCAATCTTCTTTTCTAAACCGCGCTCTGTAGGATGGTAGTAACGAGCCCCAGAAATAAGCTCTGGCAAATAATTCTCTCCCGCTGCATACCCATTCTCTTCATTGTGCGCATAACGATACTCTTCACCATGGCCCATGCTTTTCGCCAACGATGTGGGCGCATTGCGCAAATGGTTAGGCACCTCATAGCTTGGCTGAGAGGCCACATCGCTCATCGCTTGTTTGAACGCCATATAGACCGCATTACTTTTCGGTGCACACGCCATATAGACCGCCGCTTGAGCGATGGCTCTATTGCCTTCGCCGGGACCGACGCGTTCGAACACATCCCAAGCATTGAGACCAATTTGCAGCGCTCTAGGGTCCGCGTTGCCAATGTCTTCTGAGGCAATCGCCAATAAACGGCGCGCTATATACAAAGGATCGCAGCCGCCATCCAACATGCGAGCCATCCAATACAGAGCACCATCAGGAGACGACCCTCGAACCGACTTATGAAAAGCGGAAATCTGATCGTAGAAAACATCACCACCGCGATCGTAGCGACGCACACTGCCGCCCAACACATCTTCTAGATGATCGTGCGATACCGCCGTACCCGGCTCGACCAAATCCGATAATATTTCCAGAAAATTCAAGCCACGACGAATATCACCGTCGGCCGCCTGCGCCAAAATAGCCAGGTCGTTATCGCTCAACAGCAACCCAGCACTCGCTAGGCCTTTTTCGCTGTCTGTTAACGCCCGCTGCAACACTTGCTGAATGTCATCTGCCGTTGGTGTTTTTAGTCGATACACTCGCGCCCGTGACAACAAAGCAGAATTTAGTTCAAACGCAGGGTTTTCTGTGGTCGCACCAATAAACAAAAAAGTACCGTCTTCAATATAAGGCAAAAACGCATCTTGCTGAGACTTATTAAAGCGGTGCACCTCATCGACAAAAAGTACCGTTTGAGCCCCTTTCATCATACGCAACTGCTGGGCTTGTTCGACCGCGGCGCGAATCTCTTTGACCCCTGACATTACCGCCGAAATTTCAATAAATTGCGCGTCCAATGCATGGGATAACAGCTGTGCAAAAGTCGTTTTCCCAACCCCTGGTGGGCCCCACAAAATAAAAGAATGGCAATGTCCAGTTTCGACCATTCTACGTAATGGTCGACCTTCTCCTACTAAATGAGACTGACCAATGTATTCGGACAAATTAGTAGGACGCATTCTTGCTGCGAGCGGCTGGTACCCTGTAGATTGCTGATCGGCGAATAAATCGTCCATTACTGGCCTTCTACAATGACATCCACATCATCAGGAACCGCCATTGAGAAGTTCGCGTTTGCTACTCCCTTATGCTGCTCCACTTTCTTAAACTCAATTAAAGTCGTTTGGCCAAGACCATCAATAATACTCATCGCACTCACTTTAGAGTTTTTAAACGCCAAGGTCAGTGTTTTGAACATCTCTTCTTTGTTTTTTGGCTCAAGACGGTATTTATGATCACCCAGCTTAGTCACGACATAGTGCGGTAGAACACTTTCTGCAGGCTGACCCAATAAAGCCGCTGGAGAATTACTGGCGGTTCCTGCAAACGGTTTTTTAGTCGCTTGCTGTAAGTCTACGTCCCACACCAAAATAGTTTTGCCATCGGAGATAATACGTTGAGCGTAAGGCGATACGCTGTCCCAAACGAATTTATTCGGCTTAGACAGCAAAAATATGCCATTACTTACCTGAACCTGATTGCCTTTCTCATCGTATGTTGACTGACGAAACTCACCTTCAACATTACGGTTTTGATTCAGCAACTGGGTTAATTGAGCCGACGCACTACTTTCAGCATTCGCCGCACCCGCGAACAGAACCAACAACACCAACATCATTTTATACATCAAAATCACTCTCCTAGACCCCGACCTCTGCCACTGCATTATTCAGGAATTAATACGTCACGCTGACCGTTTGTCCCCATCGGGCCGACTAAGCCTGCGGCTTCCATTGCTTCCACCAAATTGGCAGCACGGTTATACCCTATTTTCAATCGTCGCTGAATCGACGATATCGACGCTTTACGCGTTTCTATTACTATTTGTACCGCATCATCATACAAGACGTCTTTATCTTCGCTATCGTCCCCAGACATAAGATCTTCAGGGTTGGTCACAACGTCATTAATGTAATCTGGCTCGCCTCGCTCTTTCCACTCTTCGACCACCGCGTGCACTTCTTCGTCAGACACAAAAGCGCCATGCACACGAATCGGAGTCGGTAACCCAGCCGGCAAATAAAGCATATCGCCCATACCGAGTAACTGATCTGCGCCACCTTGATCCAAGATGGTTCGCGAGTCTATTTTTGAAGAAACCTGAAACGCCATTCGCGTTGGAATATTGGCCTTAATCAGACCCGTAATCACATCCACCGATGGACGCTGGGTGGCTAGAATCAAATGAATTCCCGCCGCCCGTGCTTTTTGCGCGATACGGGCAATCAACTCCTCCACTTTTTTACCAACGATCATCATCATATCGGCAAATTCGTCAACAATGATGACAATATAAGGCAAAGGTTCTAAGTGCGGCACAGTTCGCGCCACTCCGTCTTCCGAAAACATGGCCATTTCAGGTTGCCACAATGGGTCTTCGATAGGTTTTCCTGCCTCAATCGCTTCGCGGACTTTTTTGTTGTAACCAGCGATGTTTCGCACACCCAGTTTGGACATCAACTTATAACGGCGCTCCATCTCATCCACCGACCAACGCAACCCATTTGCGGCGTCTTTCATATCCGTGATAACCGGCGTCAACAAATGTGGTATGCCTTCGTAGATGGACAACTCAAGCATTTTAGGATCGACCATGATCATTCGCACTTCATCCGGAGTGGATTTCAGCAACATACTTAAAATCATTGCGTTCACCCCCACCGATTTACCAGACCCTGTCGTACCAGCCACTAGCACATGCGGCATTTTGGCCAAATCCACCACCACAGGCTCACCGGAAATATCGTGCCCAAGAGACAAGGTCAGCGGCGAAGTTGCGTTGTCGTACATCTCACAGTTAATCACTTCAGAGAAATAAACGGTATCACGCACCTGATTCGGAATTTCAATACCTATGGTGGACTTACCAGCGATCACCTCAACCACGCGCACACTCATCACACTCAAGGAGCGGGCTAAATCTTTGGCAAGGTTAGTGATCCTTGACACTTTCACACCCGGTGCCGGCTGAATCTCAAAGCGCGTAATCACAGGTCCAGGGTTCACTTCTACCACTTCCGCTTTAACACCAAAATCTTGCAGACGGCGCTCTAATAATTCAGACAAGGCCAATAACTCGTCCTCAGTATAACCACCTTGCTTCGGTTTCGGCTTAGTCAGCACGCTACGATCCGGTAGCAAATAGGCAGGCTCTGCACGGGTGTCACTGTCAGAAGCCGAAACGGGGCCGCCCAACGAATCAAGCTGCTTAGCTTCAGACAAGGTTCGAAAAGCAGGTTTATGACTGGGAATTGTTTCTACTTTTTGCCCAATCGAGTCAGGTTGCGCTGCTTCAGGCTTCAGCGGTGGTGAAGCCATCAAAGGATCTTCTTCAACTGGCGTCGCTGGCGTTCTTGTCTTAGCTGGCGCTAGCGGCGTGGAGGCCACTTTTTTCGGCACTTCCTCATCAATGTATAAGGTGTCACCGAAAGACATATCGACCTCTTCGATCGCGATGTCGTCTAAACCAGAAAAACTAGGGTCTTCATGGGGCGTTTCAACAAGCGCTTCTGGCTCAGACGCTGCCGCTTTTTTACTTTTAGACAGCAAGCCAAATAGCGCAAATGGCTTTTTCGTGGCTTTTTCATCTTCTTCAAGCGCAATACTAGGTTCTTCTTTAAGCGCTACCGTTTCTTCTTTAGCGGCCACTGGCTCTTGGCGATTTTTACGACGTTTGCGAACAATTGCAGGCTCTTCTGGTTCGTCTTGAACCTCTGTATCGGCTAATTTTTCTGTACGCTCACGCTTTTGCGCCTTTTTCGACTGCCACTTTTCTCGTATCTGCATGACTAAATTAAAGGTTTTTTCACCCAATTTATCGATTAAAGCTAACCAGTGAACTTGCGATAAAAGGGTAAATGCCAACACCACAAATGCTAATCCAACTAAGGTGGCGCCATCGTAACCAATAAATCGATTTAACAGATTACCAAGCCCTCGACCTAAAATACCGCCGGCGCCATACTGTAATGACGCAGACCCTACGGTGTGGAGGTAACATAATACAGAGCCAAAAGAGAGGTATAAGATGCCCCCAATCGTACACAGCAAGGTGTTATTAAGAGGAAGCAGTTTGTGCGGATTACGCCATAAAATAATCGCTACCCATAAGAACAAGGGCGGCAACGAATAAAACAATGACCCAAAGAAGCCCGAAAACAAATCGGCTATAACGGCACCTATCGGCCCCATCGAGTTATGAATAGAACCATCGCGCCCAGAGTAAAACCAACCTGGGTCATCAGGACTGTAAGAATAAATCGCCAAAGCAAAGAAAAACAAAAAAAGCAGAGCTGCAATAAACGCGGCCTGTTTGGCAAACATATCCCATATCGGTGATCGTCCAGACTCACTCATTTCTTCTGCCAAAACACGTCCATCCTATTCATACCAAATCAGAGATCAATACCCACCCAAAATTGAGCGGCAAGTGCCCATAGCTTACCATAAAAAGCCCTTGTCAAAATATTACACCCTTGCTTTTACACAGATAATAAACTCTGAACAGACAGAACTGACACCTTTGTAAAAAGAATGCGTAAAAACACCGTTTTATTGTCATTTTAATTCACGCTAAAATGCGCACCACTGTCATGTCGCCATTTTACCCTCAAAGGCTCGCCTCTCTTATGCAAGAACAAGAAAACACGGAAAAAGAGCTCGTTTTGCTCACAGAGTGTATCGACGATACCCCAGACCCAGACAAAGCACTGGATGATCCAGAAGGCCTATCTGCGGTTGGTGGCGACCTTTCTCCGGCTCGCCTTATTCATCTATACAGCAAAGGCTTCTTCCCTTGGTACAGTGACCCAGACCCTATTTTATGGTGGCACCCACAAGAACGGTGCGTTTTACGACCACCAGAGTTCCATGAATCTCGCTCTCTTCGCAAAGCTCGTAACAAGGAAAACTGGTCGTTTACCATCAATCAAGATTTTCAAGCGGTTATGGAACACTGTGCATCACTGCGTGAAAAAGAAGGCACCTGGATATCCAGCGACATCAAACAGGCTTACCAAGCATTGCACGCGTTAGGGTACGCGCATTCAATCGAAGCGCGAGTCGACAACCAACTCGTTGGGGGTTTTTATGGGGTAGCTATGGGGAAAGTGTTTTTTGGTGAGTCTATGTTTTCACTGCGCCCTAACGCATCAAAAATGGCGCTGAATGGCTTCTGTAAAATCGCTTCAGAACTCGAAATAGAACTCATTGATTGCCAAGTAGAGTCTGAGCACCTGCTTACTTTAGGCGCTCAATTGATGCCGAGAAAGTCTTTCTCCTCTTCGCTTGCAGAACTCATCATTACGCCAAATAAAAACCAATTACTCGCCAATTTAGGGACATTCGACTAAAAAAAGGACAATTGTCTAAAATAAGCACAGCGCATTACCCTTCTGGGTTTGCCTTACGTCGTCTTTTTAGGCAAAATATGCCTCGATCAAAATTCAGACGTCGCTAAACAACGATAATCCATTTTTTAGCGATCAATCGGCCGAAGTAGAGACCACTCCTCTCCTTGTCTGCAGACCGTCAAATAGGCATGGTCGGCGTCTACTAATTTAAAGTTAACACCATAGGACACATATTGTGGCAAAAGAAGACAGCTTAGAAATGGAAGGCACTATCATTGATACGTTGCCAAACACCATGTTCCGTGTCGAACTAGAAAACGGACACGTTGTAACCGCACACATCTCCGGAAAAATGCGCAAAAACTACATCCGCATCTTGACTGGCGACAAAGTAAAAGTAGAACTAACACCTTACGACCTAAGTAAAGGCCGTATCGTTTACCGTTCTCGCTAAGGCATTCGCTCTTCTTTAAGAGCTGAGTGCAAGCATAAAAAAACCGGACTCAGTCCGGTTTTTTTATATTTCTCGATAAGTTAATCGATGAAGGTTTACATCAATACAATGCCAAAGACGTCGTCAAATTAATGAACGACCGCCTCTTTCACCACATCAAATTTCAATTCATCAAGTTTCTCATCCAATATCACTTTAACATGACCGCCTTCATTCAAGTCGCCAAACAAAATTTGATCTGCTAATGGCTTTTTCAAATGCTCTTGAATCACTCGCGCCATCGGGCGTGCACCCATTTGGCGATCGTAGCCTTTATTAGCCAACCAACCTCTTGCCATATCGGACACTTCAAGCAACACGCCTTTAGGATCCAACTGAGCTTGCAACTCAACCAAGAATTTATCCACTACGTTAAAGATAATTCGCTCATCCAATTGCTGGAACTGAATAACAGCGTCTAACCGGTTTCTAAATTCTGGCGTGAAAGTACGATTAATAATTTCTAAGCCATCGGTGGAGTTATCTTGACTTGAGAAGCCAATTGAACGTTTCGCCAATTCCTCGGCCCCAGCGTTCGACGTCATCACAAGAATGACATTACGGAAATCCGCTTTACGACCATTATTGTCCGTCAAAGTACCGTGATCCATAACTTGCAACAGCAAATTAAAGACTTCTGGATGCGCTTTCTCAATCTCATCTAGCAAGACAACACTGTGTGGATTTTTAGTCACGGCTTCCGTCAAAAGACCACCTTGATCAAATCCCACATAACCCGGTGGCGCACCTATCAAACGCGACACCGCATGACGTTCCATATACTCAGACATGTCAAAACGAATCAATTCCAAACCGAGCTGCTTAGCAAGCTGCTTGGTGACTTCCGTTTTACCCACCCCTGTCGGACCCGCCATCAAGAAGGAACCTATGGGTTTCTGTTCCGCTTTTAGACCGGCTCTTGATAATTTAATCGCAGACGACAAAGAATCAATCGCTTTATCCTGCCCAAACACCACCATTTTCAGGTTGCGCTCAAGGTTAGACAGCATCTGACGATCATCCGAGTTCACCGCTCTAACAGGAACACGAGCAATTTTAGACACAATCTCTTCGATGTCCGCCACGGTGATAACTTCCTTACGCTTACCTTCTGGCTGTAATCGCTGGAAAGCGCCGGCTTCATCAACCACGTCTATGGCTTTATCCGGCATATGACGATCCGTCACATAACGCTGCGCCAACTCCGCCGCCGCCAATAAGGCAGGCTCTTCATATTTGACTTTATGATGCTCTTCGAATGCGCCAATAATACCTTTCAAGATCTGATAGGTATCATCAACACTAGGCTCGTTCACATCAATTTTCTGGAAACGTCGCGCCAAGGCATGATCTTTTTCAAACACACCTCGAAACTCTTGAAACGTCGTGGAACCAATACAGCGCAATCCACCAGAACTCAACACAGGTTTCAATAAATTGGAGGCATCCATTACCCCACCGGATGCAGCACCCGCACCAATGATGGTATGAATTTCATCAATAAACAGTATCGCGTTAGGTTGCTTTTTGATTTCACTTAACAGGTGTTTCAAACGTTTTTCGAAATCACCACGATATTTAGTTCCCGCCAACAAAGCACCTAGATCAAGTGAATAAACCACTCCGTCTGCGATCACATCAGGCACTTGACCATCAACAATACGCTTTGCTAAGCCTTCAGCAATGGCGGTCTTACCGACACCCGACTCACCCACTAAAAGTGGATTGTTTTTACGGCGACGCGAGAGGGTTTGAATAACTCGCTCTACTTCGTACTCACGACCAATAAGCTTATCAATTTTGCCTGCTTTGGCCTCTTCGTTTAAATTGGTTGCGTATTTTTGCAAAGGGGCAGCAGAACTGTCTTCTGCTTCCTCTTCTTCTTGTTCCACACCTTGGGAGGCATCACCCAATTTTGAAATACCATGGGCGACATAATTCACCACGTCGATACGGGCAACACCATGGCGTTTTAATAAATAAACAGCTTGGCTTTCTTGCTCACTAAAAATAGCCACCAAGACATTAGCACCAGTCACTTCACGTTTACCCGAAGATTGCACATGAAAGACAGCACGCTGCAGCACTCGCTGAAAACCTAAGGTTGGTTGAACTTCACGCTCTACATCGTCTTCAGGAATAAGCGGCGTGGTACTATCAACGAACTCTTCGAGCTCTTTGCTCAATGTTTCTAGGCTCACACCGCAAGCCGCCAAAACACCTGATGCAGCACCATTTTCAACCAATGCCAACAATAAATGTTCTACCGTCATGAATTCATGGCGCTTGTCACGCGCCGCTTTAAAGGCATTATTCAGGGTTTGTTCAAGTTCTTTATCTAACATTGCTATTCCCTCACTCTGAATCAGTCGACTTTTTGTAAGTCACACATTAAGGGGTGCTCATTCTGTTCTACGAACTGTTGTACCATTGCTACTTTGGTTTCGGCAATATCAAAAGGGTAAATACCACAAACGCCTTTCCCTTTTTGATGCACCTCTAGCATTACCTGATTGGCCTTCTCTCCATCCATTGAAAAAAAACGTTGAAGAACAAATACGACAAAATCCATTGGCGTAAAATCATCATTAAATAACACCACCTGATACATGGATGGTGGTTTTAATTCCGTTTCTTGCGGAGCAATAGCGACATTAGAATGCCCCGCATCATCTTCTTCTGATATTAGTCTAATTTGTTGATTTACAATCATCCTATGCCTCTGAGGCTACACTTTTTCACAAAATTCACCAAATACGGTTTGTTTCGACTTAATAAATACACATATCACCACTTAAATTTTACAAATAACAAAACGACTTCTACGCTCAATAATAGTGGATCAAATACGCAATCAATGTTTATGAATATAATTCTAACATTGAACGCTTGAGAACACTTTGAACCTATTTAGCAATCTCGTTCATATAGATGTTTTAACTACGTTGCAACAAAACTCGAATGACAGTCAAGGTCTAAGAGAGTTCGCAACTAATTATTGATTATTAACGACACTTGAGAGTGGATAAGGAGTGACTCATGCATAGTGGATCAGTGAAGTGGTTCAACAACGCTAAAGGCTATGGCTTTATCGTTTCTGAAGAGTTTGATGAAGATTTATTTATTCATTACTCGGCTATTAACGTTGAAGGCTATAAAACCCTAAAAGCCGGCCAAGCCGTCACCTTTAAGGTCGAACCGGGGAAACGAGGCTTACATGCCATCGACATCACCCCTGTCGCACCATCTGACAGCGACAATAATAACGAAAGCAAAGAAACAGCAGAGCCTGCGCAACTCGCCGAACTCTAACTGCTTCATCGCTATCGTCTATTGATTTTGCTATCTTACGCTTCTATGGAATTGTGAGGAGCTTTTTATCGCCTGACAATTCAACCTCTTAACACAGCAACTTTACGATTTAGATTTGCCCATACATGCCCTCAAATTTGATTTTATTTAATAAACCTTTTCGAGTACTGAGCCAATTTTCCACTGACGACGGAAAAAGCACACTGGCAGATTTTATCAATGTGCCAGAATTTTATGCCGCCGGGCGACTAGATTATGATTCTGAAGGGTTAATGCTTTTAACCAATCAAGGAGCGATTCAACACATTGTCGCCTCCCCCAGTTTCAAATGGCCGAAAACCTATTGGGTACAAGTCGAAGGTGAAATCACCGACGCCGCACTGCAACAACTCAGACAAGGCGTTGAACTAAAAGACGGCCTAACAAAACCCGCTCAAGCGGAGAGAATGTCTGCGCCAGACGTTTGGCCAAGAGTCCCTCCTGTTCGTCACCGTGAAGCCATTCCTACTAGCTGGATCAGCCTACAAATCAAGGAAGGAAAGAACCGACAAGTGCGACGCATGACAGCATCGGTAGGGTTTCCCACTCTGCGTTTAATTCGCTACGCCATTGGCCCTTACACACTAGACAAGCTACCTTCGGGCGAATGGACACACACAGAACCAAGCACAGAATTACTGAACGAGGTGACACATTTTGAGCAACAAAGAAAGAGGAAGACTGCCGCACCTGACCGTCGCCGCTCTAGTCAAAAAAGACCAGCAGTATCTCATGGTGAAGGAATGGCAAAACGGAACACTCGTCCTCAATCAGCCAGCCGGACACGTAGAAAATAACGAAAGCTTGTTGGACGCCGTGATTAGAGAAACAAAAGAAGAAGCCGGCTGGCTCGTCAAGCCCATTGGCTTACTTGGCTTTTACGCCTTCACGCCTTTTGAAGGCGCAGATACCTATCATCGTGTCTGCGTTTTGTGTGAACCCGTTGCGCCTACCAATACAAGCCTTGACCCAGACATAGTGTCGTCCCATTGGCTCACGTACGAAGAGATACTGTTAGAGCCGCATCGCAGCCCTTTAATCAAAACCTGTCTTGAAGATTCATTAAATAACCCCATTATCTCCTTATCTTTCTTGTCAGATCAGCACTTGGTGGCTGTGCCCAGATAAGAAAAATACAGTACAATAATGACATCCTTTTCATTGAGGCAATGCCTCTTCACAGTAGAGTAAAAATAGGTCATGACTGAACAACGAACCCCCGTAGACTCATCGACTAACCACGACAAAAAAGTCATCGTAGGTATGTCTGGTGGTGTAGATTCATCCGTATCAGCGCTTATCCTGATGCAGCAGGGGTACCAAGTTGAAGGCCTATTCATGAAGAACTGGGACGAAGATGATGGCACCGAATACTGCACGGCAAAAGACGATCTAGCGGACGCTCAAGCGGTTTCTGACAAGCTGGGCATCAAGCTCCACACGGCCAATTTTGCAGCAGAATACTGGGACAACGTTTTTGAGCACTTTCTTGCAGAATACAAAGCAGGCCGTACTCCTAACCCAGACATTTTATGCAATAAAGAAATCAAATTTAAAGCCTTTCTTGAGTACGCAATCGAATTAGGCGCAGACTACATTGCAACCGGTCATTACGTACGTCGTGGCGAACGCAATGGCGAACCCGTGCTATTGAAAGGCTTAGATGCCAACAAAGACCAAAGTTACTTCCTGCACGCGGTTGGTAAAGATGAAATTGCCAAAACCCTGTTTCCTGTTGGTGAACTAGAAAAACCAGAAGTTCGTCGTTTAGCAGAAGAATTTGGCTTAATCACCCACAACAAAAAAGACAGCACCGGCATCTGTTTTATTGGTGAACGTCGCTTTAAAGATTTCTTAGAGCAATACCTGCCTGCTCAGCCTGGGGACATTGAAACACTCAGCGGCGATAAAATTGGCCGCCACTTTGGCTTGATGTACCACACCATTGGCCAACGCCAAGGCTTAGGCATTGGTGGCTTATCCAATTACCCAGACGAACCTTGGTATGTAGTAGAAAAAGACTTAGATAGAAACGTATTGCTCGTCACTCAAGGCGGCCAACATGAGTCTTTGTTTAAAACACACTTGATTGCCGACAACTTTGACTGGGTTGCGCGCACCAAACCAAGCTTCCCACTGACCTGCAAAGCAAAATGCCGTTATCGCCAGGCAGATCAAGATTGCACCATCACAGAATTAACCGATGGCCGAGTTGAAGTGTCATTTATTGAACCGCAACGCGCCATTACACCAGGACAATCCGTCGTTTTTTACCTAGACGATTTATGTTTAGGCGGCGGTATTATCAATGTCGCTTTTAACAAATAAACCATGCCTATTACTGTGAGAGACCGTTTATTGTGAGTCAACGAGAAAAAGAGCAAACCATTGCCCTATCCGCTATTTTTCAGGCGGCCGAACTTGTGGCTACCTTAGCAAAAACAGGCCAGATAGATAACGATGGCTTAAAGCCTTTGATCAACAGCATATTACTCGTCAACGCAGACGCGACAGAGGATATCTATGGCGGTCAATGGGATTGTCAGAGCAACCTTGCCTTGGGCCGACGCATCACTCGCCAAGCCCTAGGTAAGGAGCGCAGCAGTGTGAACCCAGACACTTTGCGCTACGCACTGAGTCTCATACATTTAGAAAGTAAGCTGCAAAAGTCCCCTGATGTGTTATCCGCTCTAGGGCAAGGCATCAGTCAGTTAGATCGCCAAAAAGCGCATTATGAAGACATTCTTCATGAAAATATGATCGCGGCCATCTCTGGCATTTACCAAGATTCCTTGAGCAAGCTGTCATTTCGCATTCAAGTTCATGGCGACAGCCGCTTCTTACAGCAGCCAACCATCGCCAACCAAGTCCGTGCAACTTTATTGGCTGGCATCCGTGCCGCCATGCTTTGGCGTCAACTTGGTGGCAAACGCTGGCATTTGATTTTTAAAAGAAAATCCTTACTAAATGCGCTAGAAGCGCGAAACTAGCATCCAAAAAAAGACCGATTAAGGTCTTTTTTTTGCTCTGCTTTTTTCACGCTAAAAAAGCCAAAAGTTAATCATTGCAACACCTTGATTAAATGAGAATAACTCACATCTATTATGAGTATATTTTTATCCAATATCTCTGCCATTTATTTTTAGGTAGTATATTGGCCAAAATAATCATTAGCACATCGATATATTTTGAGAATGGAGACCATAAGTCGCCTTCTTCTTTTAATTTGCCACATAGCCTTAAATGTTAGGGGAATTACATGTCTACAAAACAAACTATTTATTATACCTTCACCGATGAAGCGCCAGCACTGGCGACGGCTTCTTTGCTGCCTATCTTTGGCGCCTTTGCAAAAGAAGCAGACATCGAATTGAAACTGACTGACATTTCTTTGGCTAGTCGTGTAATTTCCGCTTTTGCTGATAAGCTACCTGCTGACAAACAAGCAGAAGACGGTCTTAAATTTCTTGGCGATTTGACGGCTGCCCCTGAAGCAAACATTGTCAAATTACCTAACATCAGTGCCTCTCTGCCTCAGCTATACGCCACTATCAAAGAATTGAACGCAGAAGGCTACGGTCTTCCTGAATACCCAGAAAACCCACAGACTGAAGAAGACAAAGACGTACTTGCTCGCTACTCCAAAGTACTAGGCAGCGCAGTAAACCCTGTATTACGTCAAGGTAACTCAGACCGTCGCGCACCAGCAGCGGTTAAAAACTTCGCTCGTAAGAACCCTCATTCAATGGGCAAATGGAGCAAAACCTCTGTTTCGCACGTTGATTACATGCGCGACGGTGATTTTTACTCTTCTGAGCAGTCCGTTACTATGGATTCCGCGCAAACCGTTAACATCGAATTCGTGAAAAAAGACGGCTCTGTTGAACTGAAAAAATCTTTGCCGCTTCTTGCTGGCGAAATCATCGATAGCATGAACATCAACTGCACTAAACTGCGTGCCTTCTTTGAAGCTTCCCTACAAGAAGCAAAAGAAGACAACATCATGTGGTCTGTGCATCTAAAAGCCACCATGATGAAAGTGTCTCACCCTATCGTATTTGGTCACGCGGTAACGGTTTTCTACAAAGACGTTTTTGAAAAATACGGTGAATTGTTTAAAGAAATCGGTGTTAACCCAAACAACGGTCTGGGTAGCGTTTACGATAAAATCCAAACTTTACCTGAAGCGAAACAAGAAGAAATCAAACAAGCGATTCAAGACGTTTACAAAACTCGTCCTGAACTGGCCATGGTTGATTCAGACAAAGGCATCACTAACTTGCACGTACCAAGCGACGTGATTGTTGATGCTTCTATGCCTGCGATGATCCGTAACTCTGGTAAAATGTGGGGCCGTGACGGCAAAGCACACGATGCTAAAGCGGTTATTCCTGACAGCACTTACGCACGTATTTACCAAGAAACCATCAACTTCTGTAAAACCAATGGCGCATTCGACCCAGTTACCATGGGCACAGTGCCAAACGTTGGCCTAATGGCTCAAAAAGCAGAAGAATACGGTTCTCACGATAAAACATTCGAAATCGCCGAAGCCGGCACTATGCGCGTTGTTGATGCACAGGGTAACGTCCTAATGCAGCACGCGGTAGAAAAAGGCGATATCTGGCGCGCTTGCCAAACCAAAGACGCTCCAATCCGCGATTGGGTGAAACTGGGTGTGACTCGTGCTCGTCAATCTGACACACCTGCTGTGTTCTGGTTAGAAGAAGCTCGTCCACACGATAACGAACTTCGCAAAAAAGTCGAAAACTACCTAAAAGAACATGACACTGACGGTTTAGACATTCGCATCATGAACTACAACGAAGCGATCCGTTTCTCTATGGAGCGCATCATTCGTGGCCAAGACACTATTTCAGTAACAGGTAACATCCTTCGTGATTACCTAACTGACTTGTTCCCTATCTTGGAATTGGGTACTTCTGCGAAAATGCTGTCTATCGTGCCAATGCTACAAGGTGGCGGCATGTATGAAACAGGCGCTGGCGGTTCTGCTCCTAAGCACGTTCAACAGCTTATGGAAGAAAACCACCTACGTTGGGATTCTCTTGGTGAGTTCTTGGCAGTGGCTGTCTCTTTTGAAGAATTGGGCATCAAGCACAATAATGAAAAAGCAAAAATTCTTGCTGCCTGCCTAGACAAAGCAACCGGCAAACTTCTAGACACCAACAAATCACCTTCTCGTAAGGCGGGTGAATTGGACAACCGTGGTAGCCACTTCTACCTAGCGATGTACTGGTCACAAGAATTGGCGGCGCAAACAGACGACGCAACATTGGCGGCGAAATTCGCCCCTCTTGCTAAGCAATTAGCAGACAAGGAAGCAGCGATTGTTGCAGAGCTTGCTGCTGTTCAAGGCAAACCTTCTGGTCTATCTGGTTACTACCACATGGATCTTAACGAAGTAGCTAAGATCATGCGCCCAAGCACTACCTTTAACGATGCTTTAGCAACGCTATAAGCTGAGTTAACGAACAAGAACCAAACGCTTTCAGTTGCGACAAGCAAAAGAAAGCCTGTTCTAACAAATCCCAAGCAGTGCTACTGCTTGGGATTTTTTGTCTGTTCGCCTAACCAGCAGCAACAAAAGCTTACGAATCTCCCCCCTGCCATAGAAGTACGCCCCCCTTTTGCCTATAATAGCGGCTCCCTGAAAACCATGGTCGAGGCGTTATCTCAATGGAATTAACTAGCTTAAACGCGATTTCCCCAATAGACGGTCGTTACGGATCGAAAACCAACGTATTACGTCGCTCAGTAAGCGAATACGGCTTGCTTCGTATGCGTGTCATTGTGGAAGTACGCTGGCTACAGGCTCTTGCCAAACACCCACAAATTATTGAAGTACCAGCACTGAGTGATGAAGCAAGCACCTTGCTAGATCAATTGGCTGACAACTTCAGCGAAGCAGACGCTCAAGCGATCAAAGACATTGAGAAAACCACGAACCACGATGTCAAAGCGGTTGAATACTTCATCAAAAACAAAATGGCTGACAACGCTGAACTAGCGGCCATTTCTGAATTTGTTCACTTTGCTTGTACCTCAGAAGACATCAATAACTTGTCTCACGCACTGATGCTACGTGAAGCACTGGAAGAAGGCATTGCTCCAGAGCTAAACAAGGTCATCACGGCGATTCAAGATCTAGCGATTGAGCACGCTGAGCAACCTATGTTGTCTCGTACTCACGGCCAAACAGCCTCTCCTTCTACTGTTGGTAAAGAAATGGCCAACGTAGCAGCACGCCTTAGCCGTCAGCTTAAGCAAATTGAAAGCGTTGAATTTTTAGGCAAAATCAACGGCGCAGTAGGCAACTACAACGCTCACCTTTCTGCTTACCCAGATGTCGATTGGCAAGCCCATGCAGAAGCATTTGTTACTTCTTTAGGCTTGTCTTGGAACCCTTACACAACGCAAATCGAACCGCATGACTACATTGCTGAATTGTACGATGCGATTTGTCGCTTCAACACCATTCTGATTGACTTTGACCGTGACGTTTGGGGCTACATCTCAATGGGCTTTTTCAAGCAAAAAACCATTGCGGGCGAAATCGGCTCTTCTACTATGCCGCATAAAGTTAACCCAATCGACTTCGAAAACTCCGAAGGCAACTTGGGCATTGCGAATGCCATCATGGGCCACTTGAGCGCGAAATTGCCAATCTCTCGCTGGCAGCGTGACCTAACAGACTCTACGGTTCTGCGTAACCTAGGTGTTGGTCTAGCGCACAGCTTGATTGCTTACCAAGCAACACTGAAAGGCATCAGCAAATTGGAAATCAATGCGCCGCGCCTTGATGCAGACTTAAACAACGCTTGGGAAGTGTTGGCTGAGCCAATCCAAACCGTTATGCGTCGTTACGGCATCGAATCACCATACGAGAAGCTAAAAGAACTAACCCGCGGTCGTACCATTGACCAAGCGACCATTGAAGCTTTCGTTGATACATTAGAAATGCCTGAAGAAGCCAAAGCGGAGCTTAAAAAGCTAACGCCAGCGACTTATATTGGTAACGCGGTTGCTCAAGCAAAAGCCATTCGCTAACGCTTAACAACGAACTTACCCAGTAATTCCTTTGTGAAAAAAGAGCCGATTTATCGGCTCTTTTTTGTCACCTCCCCCGACGATTTTCTCTTTCATTAGAGTGAGTGATTTATGACAGATTTAGACACGCCATTAACCCTATTAGGCGGCATGACAGCCCGTACTTTTCTGGCCGAATATTGGCAGAAAAAGCCTCTTTTAATTCGCTCAGGTTTGGTGGATTTCACCCTTCCTCTGGACGCCGACGAATTAGCAGGCATGGCCATGGAAGAAGATGTCGAGTCACGCATTGTCATCGAAAATGGCAAAACACCATGGGAATTACTGCAAGGTCCGTTTGACGAAAGCACTTTTGCCAACTTACCAGAAAAGGAATGGACGCTATTGGTTCAAGCCGTTGATCATTGGGTTCCTGAGGTTCAAGCTCTTAAAGAGCAATTTCAGTTTTTACCCAGCTGGCGCCTCGACGATGTCATGATCAGCTACGCCACCCAAGGTGGCAGCGTAGGCCCTCATTATGACCAATACGATGTGTTTCTCGTTCAAGTCGCTGGCAAGCGCCGCTGGCAAGTCTTGGCACCAGATCAATATCAAGACACTGCAATAAAAGACATCTCTCTACACATATTGGACAACTTCCCTGTGGACGACTCTATGGACTGGGAGTTAGAAACAGGTGATATCCTTTATCTGCCACCTAATTATGCGCACAACGGTCGCTCATTAGACAACGATTGCATGACCTACTCGATCGGTTTTCGTGCGCCAAGTATGCAAGATGCACTAACAGGACTGCGCGATAAAATCTGTGACAACGTCAATGAGAAAGACCGCTTTGCAGCGCCTGAGTCAGGCTCACGCACTCACAGCGCACAAATCACCCAGGACGATATCCGCTATCTACAGACAGAACTTACCCGCCTGATCAAGCAACCAGACAAGCTGGCTCAATGGTTGGGCGAAACCATGAGTGAAAGCAAATACCCTGAGTATTTAGCCCCTCTAAATCAACAGGAACTGGAGCAGGCTTACGCAAACGCATTGGCCGGCAACACCTTTATTCGACCTGGCGACGCGCGCATCAGCTATTATGATCCTTCGGCGCTTTATTCTGGTGAGCAACAAACCTTAGAAGGGGTTGACTCAGAGCCACTTGAAAACCCATCTATTACGGTTTTTTGTAATGGTGATAGCCTCTCAGTTCATCAACAATTGGCTATTTTCATTCAAGCCATTTGCAACCAAACTGAGTTTGATTTCTCTGGATTAGATCTAGAGCAAGACAGTGACTTACCCCCTTTATTACGCTTTTTGATTCGCCAGCAAGGCTTAATCGAGCTCACCGCTTCTGAAGAATAAAAGGACGGCACTTTGAACGCATTAACCTCAGACTGGAACAGTAGCAAAGCCCAACTCGTCTTTGTCAGAAAGCAGGTCTTTATTATTGAACAAGGCATTCCGCCAGAAGATGAATGGGATGAACACGATCAAGATGCCGTGCATTTTGTCTCTTTCGGAACGACCGCGGTTCCCACAGGCGTGTGCCGCTTATTAGCAGACGGTCATATCGGTCGCTTAGCGGTGTTGCCCGCTTATCGTCAGCAAGGTTATGCCAGTATGTTGCTGCGCAAAGCCATACAAGTCGCACGAGAAATGGGCATCAAAAAAGTATTTTTAGACGCGCAAGTAGAAGCACAAACTTTCTATGAAAAACACAACTTTACCAGCGATGGTAAGGTTTTTTTAGACGCTACGAAACTGCACGTACACATGGAAAGAGAGATTTAACGCCGATAGGAAGCTAAATAGTGGCTATATCGTGTTAAAAAAGTTCCATAAAAAAAGCGAGTTGCCCTATTTAGGCCAACTCGCTTTTTTATGTTCTTTTGCTTAATTACACCAAACGGCTAATTAAACAACAGCAATCAATTCAACATCAAACTGAAGAACAGAATGCGGCTGAATCATAGCACCAGCGCCTTGTGCACCGTAAGCCAATTCAGCAGGGATAGTCAGACGGTATTTCGCGCCTTCTTTCATCAACTGAAGACCTTCAGTCCAACCAGCAATCACACCCGTTAGAGGGAATTCAATTGGCTCGCCACGAGCAATAGAGCTATCAAATACTTGACCGTCAAGCAGACGACCTTCGTAATGTACACGAACAGTAGACTCTAGTGCTGGAGTAGCGCCAGTACCTTCTTCAAGCACTTCGTACTGAAGACCGCTTTCTGTTACTTGAATGCCAGCTTTTGCTTTGTTTTCTGCAAGGAAAGCTTCACCCGCTTGGATGTTTCCTTCAGAAGCAACACGGCTCTTCTCTTCCATTTTTTGTTGAAGCTCTGCAAATGCCGCTTCAAGTTCAGCACCAGGAACACGCATTTCAGCACCGTTCAACGCATCTTCAATCGCAGCAAAAAGATGAGTTAGAGACAATTCACCAAGATCACTACCACGTAGTTGGTCACCAATTTGACGACCAATGCCGTATGCGATTTTAGATTCGTTTGAGTCGAACGACAGTTCAGACATAGTTAGCTCTCTTATCTGTTAAAAATTTGAGGCCGTATCATAACATAGCCCTACCAGCAGAACATTACCCCGAAACACGCAAACCGTAAGAAGTTAAAATAGAATTTGCAAATGATAGTGATTATCATTTATTATTAGCATATCGCAATGGACTAAAGGAAGCGGCGCCATGAAAGCCAAGATATTTATACCGCAAATCATCAAACACAAAGACGCAAAAAGACCTCGAGATTATTGGGGAATGTTATTTGTCGGGCTGGTTTTTGCCGCATTGATGGGCAGCTTCTTAATCGATAGTCACAGAGACAACGCCAACTTAAAAATCGCTCTCTCTTCCACCGCGTCACTAAGCATTGATTCAGGTCAGCATTATAAAAGCTAACAAGCCTATACTTTATAGATATTAAAAAAAGGAGAATTACTATGTTGGCCCCCATTAATACCATCCTTTATGCTTGCGACCTAGAAGGCAACACACAATCAGCTCTAGAGTTGGTCATGAATCTTTCTCTGGCACACAAAGCAAATGTCATCATCATGCATTCTTTAGAACCGCTTAATGCTCAAGCCAGTAATATGGTTTACAACTATGTCTCCGCTGAAACCTCTAAGAAAATGCAAGAAGAGGCGATAAGAAGCGTAAAAGAACGAATGGATCAACAGCTTGACCGCTTTATGGATGACCACAAAGAAGAGCTTGCAGCCCTCAAAACGCCACCAGAAAGACTCATAGTCCACGCAGTTCCATCAGACGCAATCAAACGAACTGCAGAAGAAAGAAACGTTGACCTGATTGTCATGAATAGCCGAACACACAGCCGTATTGGACAATTACTGATTGGCTCTACGGCCAATAACGTTATCCATCACAGCAACATCCCAGTCCTAGTGGTACCAATAAAATAACCCTAACCCTAGTCAGATCGCACTATCTTGGATACACTTACTGTATATATAAACAGTAAGTGTACTCATGATTCTTTATATTGCCGAAAAACCCAGCTTAGCTCGCGCCATTGCTGCCGCCCTTCCTACTCCACAAAAGAAAGAAGATGGCTGTATTTGGCTTCCCAATGGCGATTGTGTCAGTTGGTGTATTGGTCACTTGCTTGAGCAAGCAGAGCCGCATCAATACAATCCTGCGTTTAAGTCTTGGAACTTAGAGCACTTACCTATTATCCCCACAGAATGGAAATGGCAAGAAAAGGCCGCCACTAAAAAACAGCTTTCTGTGTTAAAAAAATTAATTAAAAAAGCCTCTGTATTGGTTCATGCTGGCGATCCGGATCGCGAAGGACAGCTGCTTGTGGATGAGGTCTTACACTACACCAAGGTGCCAGCGCAAAAGCTTAAAAACACCCAGCGTTTACTCGTCAACGATTTGACGCCTTCGGCAGTCAAAAAAGCCCTTGGCAACTTACGCCCCAATACGGAGTTTTCAGCCCTTTCAAGATCCGCCCTAGGACGTGCCCGTGCCGATTGGTTATTTGGCCTCAATCTCACGCGTGCCTACACCATTAGAGGACGTCAGGCTGGCTATCAAGGCGTGCTGTCTATCGGCCGAGTGCAAACCCCTATTTTAGGGCTAGTGGCCGCCAGAGACAAAGAACGAGAAACTTTTGTAGCAAAAGATTTTTACCAAGTCTGGGCCAACATAGAAGATAAAAAAGGCAACCGATTCCGTGCAAAATGGTTACCAAGCGAATCATGCCAACCCTATATGGACGAAGAAAATCGAGTATTAAGCCGACCTCTTGCTCAAAATGTTGCGACTCGCATTACGAATAAACCCGCGATCGTGAGCGCGGCAAATTACCAGCAAAAAAAGCAAGCCCCACCTTTGCCTTATAGTTTATCTGCGTTGCAAATTGACGCGGCGAAAGCATTTTCTCTATCCGCCCAACAAGTGCTAGATATCTGCCAGACACTCTACGAGCGCCATCAAATAATCACCTACCCAAGGTCCGATTGTCGCTACCTGCCTAGCCAACAGCACAAAGACGCTCCAGCCATTATAAAGGCGCTTAGCAATGGCGAAGGCGAGCTTGCTGAAGGCGCTCGTGCCGCGGATTCTGCTAGGAAAAGCAAAGCCTGGAATGACAAGCAGGTCAGCGCACACCACGCTATTATTCCGACTACTCAGTCTTACAAAATGGCGTCTTTATCCAAAACAGAAGCGCTGGTTTTTTCACTCATTGCACGCCAATACTTAATGCAGTTCTACCCTGATTACGACTATCTATCATCGCAAATAAAATTAATCATTGAAGGCGGGCAATTTGAAGCCAAAGGAAATACACCCATTGCCCTAGGCTGGAAAGCGCTTTTACCCAGTAAGAGCAAAGCCAAAAGCCAGAGCGACGAAGAGCAGAGCGAACTCCCAAAATTGACTAAAGGGGAAGAAACTTGGTGCTATGAAGGCTCCGTTGATGAAAAAGTCACCACACCGCCTGCCGCGTTCACCGATGCGACACTGCTTGCGGCAATGACAGGGATCAGCCGCTTTGTGACCGATAAGGACATTCGTGCTATTTTGAAAGAAACCGATGGATTAGGCACAGAGGCCACTCGAGCCAGTATTATTGAGCTGCTTTTCAAACGTGGTTTTCTGACCCGACAAGGGAAACAAATTCATGCCAGCAAAACTGGCCGCGCCTTTATTGACTGCTTACCAGAACAATTAGTGACGCCTGACATGACCGCGAAATGGGAATCTGCTCTAAACGCCATCAGCTTAGGGGAAGCCAGCTATCAAACCTTTATGGAGAGTCTGGAAAAGAATTTAGCGGAGTTACTCGATAAATCACGAGAAATGCCAACAACAGCACTCAAAAACTTGCCTGCTCCGACCAAAAAAGCCTTCACCAAACGCAAAAGTACGCGACAAGCAAGCACCAAGAAAGCGACAGGCTCAAACGCAAGAAGACGCTCGAAGGCGTCTTCTTAATCTCAGTTTGTTAACCGCTTTTTAGCGCTAAAAAAGCAAGCCAATCCACCGTAATCAAGTATTAACCAATGGCCAACCAACCACCGACAAAAATCATTAAGGTGCCCGCTACACGATTCATGATTCGCACGTTACCGCTTTTCATTAACACAGATCTCAATGTTCGACCTCCCATGGCATAAATAACGAGGCAGGTAAATTCAAGGCAAAGTATGATCGCGATTAACACCACTAATTGGCTTGCTAGTGGTTGTGATGAATCTAGGAATGGGGGCAATAATGCCACAAAAAACGCCCACCCTTTCGGGTTGGCTATCGCAGTAACAAAGCCTTGAGAAATCAGCTCAAATGAGGTGGCAGCGACACCACCCTCTTCTTGCGCCTTGATCGCCATTTTGCCTTTAGACAACCACATTTGAATACCAATATAAGCAAGATAGAGACCGCCCATGGCTTTCAGGACGGAAAAAGCGGTTGGATAATTGAGTAATAACGCTGCGACACCAATCGCCGAGAGTGTCGCCACTGTCGCAACCCCTGTTAGCTCTCCTAACATCATCCATAATGCGCGTTTCACACCAATTGTCATTCCCAATGTCATAGCAAGTGTCATGCACATACCAGGAGTAATGGAAACAAAAAAGAAGGTTGGAATAAACGCCGATAAAAGAGCTAAGTTCACACAATATCCTCACTAATTAATAACAACAGATGCCCCTGCTTCACGCGTATAAGCAAAGCCTAGGAAGATGAAAATAACAGGAAAAGCCTCGTCTAGAAATGTTTCTTTTTCTTAAACTCAGTCTCATCAATAAACTTATCCCACTCTTGGTTCAGTGCACCTTCTGCAGGCTCTTGAGCCGTTCCTTTTAAAGCGTCTTTAATGTCCCCCCCTGAAGAAGCTTGCTGGGCACTTTTTACTTCATCAATCAGACTGTTATATTGTTTAATGGCGGTTTTGGCTTCCACCGTTCCTTTAATAGGCGCTAACTGTATTAATGCCTCTTTATAAGAAGTGATCGCTTTTTCATAATTACCAGATAAAAAGGACTGACGAGCAGCGTAAGCATGTAGATCCGCCTTCACCTTATATTTGTAAAAACGAAGCAAGTTTGAATAACGAGTGACCACGTCACTGTTCAAGGTTTTGTCTTTTTCTGATTGTTTCAAAAACAGGTGAAAAGAATCAAACAGACGTTTTAAGTCCATAATCATCAACTCATCATTAATAGGTTTTACTTTGCGCTTTTGTTTGCTCGTTTGGAATTCTGAAGCTTCTTCTGCTGTCAGTTTGCGACGCCGTATTAAGGTCGCATCAGGTTGCAAAGCAATCAAAGCATCATAGATAACGATTAGCCGTGAAAACAACCACAAGCGCATGTCTTTAGGCTGGTATTGAGGGGGAATGTCATCAAGGTAGCGTCGTACCTGTCGAAGCTGATTATTCAAAGCCGCTATTTTTCTGACTTTTTCTAACCGAGCTTGCTCTTTAAATTGGAGGTAGATAGCAAATACAATAAAGCCTCCAATAACCACTAAAAGAACAGAAATGATGATGACAGTCATACTCTACCGTTTACTCTTTTTATTTAAAGATAAATATTTTGACTCGCGACAAAAGCACTTTTAGCGGGTTAGTCATCTATGCATGCTTCTGATCCATCTCAGTATCAAGTTGGCTAGATGCCGTACTATGTTTAAATAACATATCCTCAACAATAGAAATGTGCGATTTCACCACACAAACCTCTTCAGATACATTTTCAATAACCGCCACTTTCTCAATTTCAGCCAGCGCCGTACGGTAATTTTCTAGAGCCTTGGCTTTTCTATCAGCCGCCAAATCCACCTTGGCCTGATGCAACAACCAATCATAATGCACCAAACAATGAGAATAACGAACCAATTCAATTTGCCGTTTGGCACTTCTGTGATCTATAACATGCTGAATTGAAAATTCTCTTAATAGCGTCGGTAAAAAACGCAGCGAATTTTGTATTTTTGTACAATGCGTTGCACTCGCCACCTTCTCTCTTTTGCTATTTTGAATACCTTCTTTCAACTGCCTTCTTAATTCTGCGAGCTCTGGCAAGGCAGACATTAACTCGGGCGCTTCAACACGCTTATTAACAATACGAGGAACAATAGAGTGCAAATAATCAATTAGTAGTATTTTTGTTTCAATCGGAAAATACCGATCGGGCACCGATTCAAGAGTTGAAATAAGGCGATAGCTTCTAGCGATAAGCTTATCCACCACTTTATTCTTACTAATATTCTGTTTCTTTTGCCAGGAAACCAATGCAAAGGCCGTTATTAGAAACACAATTCCAACAATAAAAACAATCGCGAATACAATGCTGACTTGATACATTTTGTCTGGCCTGCCGATTAATCCCTATCACCCATACTTTTTTATATCATAGAGCCAGAGTGAGAGACACAAAAAAGGCCAGTTAAACTGGCCTTTTTATTGGTAGGGTTAAATCGTTTATGAAGGCAAAGTCGCTAGCGCCTTCTCTAAACTGCACGCTATTTACTAACGAGACACGGAGAAACCCAGCAACATATAAAACAACATAGCAGAAAGCAATGCAGAAGCAGGTACGGTAATGACCCAAGCCGCAGCAATTCGAATCAGCGCAGAACGCTTAACCAATTCTTTCTTAGTGGCTTTTTTAAGGCCTTTACGCTCTTCTTTAGAAATTGGCGAATCGGCTCTTGCTGCTTTTAGCTCTTTAAGAATAAGGCGCTTCTGGTCAACATCGGCTTCGGTAAAGCGTTTTACAAATGCCTGAGTCTCGTCAACACCCAATCCCGCATTTTGAGAATGCTTAATAATGGCTGCAATTTTCTTATCGTAAGACTGCTTCAAGTATTCACGTAAAAAGCCTACACCAAAAATACCACCAACAGCGATATGCGTAGAACTCACTGGTAGCCCTAGCTGCGATGCAATAATAACGGTAATGGCAGCGGCCATAGCAACACAAAAAGCACGAGTTTTATCCAGCTCAGTAATTTCACTACCAACGGCTTTGATCAACTTAGGACCAAACAACGCAAGACCAATGGCAATACCGATACCACCTACGGCCATAATCCAAAGAGGAATCGGTGCTTTACTTGAGACAGAGCCCGTCATCAAAGCGTCGTTTATCGCAGCTAAAGGCCCAATAGAGTTGGCGACGTCATTCGCACCATGAGCAAAACTTAATAAGGCCGCGGAAGCAATCAATGGAATAGTAAATAAGCTGTTCACAGCGTCTTTATTGTTTTGCAACGAGGCAGCGGCTTTATCGACCATAGGACGCACAATAAAGTACGCCGTTAATGCGATCGCAAACCCGATCAAACCCGCCGTCATTATGTCTAGCTTCCAAAGGTGCTTTAAGCCCTTCATTATCAGGTAAGTAGAAAACGCCCAAACCATCAAGCCAACTAATAAAGGCACGGTTTTTTTCGCCGCTGCGATCATGTCGTTCTTATAGGTAATGGAACGCTTAATATAAATTAAGAATAACGCGGCTATTACCCCTCCCAGCACAGGAGAAATGACCCAACTTGCGACAATCGCCAACAATTGACTCCAGTTGGCGATATCCCAGCCACCTGCTGCAATACCTGCTCCTAATACACCACCAACAATCGAGTGGGTTGTAGAAACTGGCGCGCCTAAATAAGTGGCCAAGTTAAGCCAAATAGCACCCGCTAACAAAGCGGCCATCATAATCCAAATGAAGGTTTCTGCATCCGCAATGGCATTCGGATTGATAATGCCTTTTTTGATCGTACCAACAACGCTGCCACCAGCGATGAGAGCGCCTGCGGCTTCAAATACTGCGGCAATTAGAATCGCACCAGTCATCGACAGCGCTTTCGAACCTACCGCTGGACCGACGTTATTCGCGACATCATTAGCACCAATATTCAATGCCATGTAAGCCCCAATCGCCGCAGCGATAGCGAGAATTGAAAGGTTAGAAACCCCAATACCTTGCCATGAAGCATAAAAGCCAGAGACGAATACAAAAGCTAATGCTAGCAGTATGCGGATAAATTCGTTTCCACCCCATAGGGTAGTTTCTTGTTTCGGGTTATTTGTAAGATCCATATAGGCTCATCTTTACTGATTAATCTATGCCAAACCGCTTTCCACTGAACCCAAATATAGTGGAAAGAGAAATGCCTACCTTAGCAATATTAGAATTCGGCTCTGGGGTCATCCTGTCACATTTTGTTCATAAAATGCCTTTCGGGCGCCATTCTACACCGAGGTACCCAATATAAAAACCCTATAAATATTACAATTTTGTGTCAGAAAGTATTCGTAAAAAAAGTGCCCCTATGGGCACTTTAAAAAAATTATCACTTCTCGAAACAACAATGATTGCTTGCCATCTAGAGCGCGCACTAACGAAACCTGTATACACAGCAGATTATTCGCTCACAGACAAACCATATTCATCCGATGCATCCACCAGCCAACGCCAAACGTAATCCGCAAAGCTACGACGAACAACCATAAAGTAACTGCCTTCTACCTGATGATGCAGAACGACCGTTGCCTTAGCAAAATGCGTAGTAATGACTTTCCCTACAGGAAATTCCGCTTCTATGTCGTATCCGCAGCTCTTTTGTAAGACCTGCTGAACGGCACGACCAGATAAGGTCATCAGTGTTTGACCACCTGACACATCCACCACGGAAAAATGCCCAGTAAGCTCGGCGCGTAACGAGGTTTCAATCTCGCCAGGAGACAAGTTCGCTGCGAGAATCAACCATTCGTCCGGACCAATCCAAAAAACATGGCAACGTTCACAAGCACGGCTTGTTAGTGGCGTCAAAGGCAAGGCAGTGCCCAGCACTTTTTCAACGCCGGCAACAAAATCAGCGTTTTCTGGGTTGCCTCGTAAGGTCAGGTGCGCATAAAAAGACGCTTCGCAAAAGCGCACGCCAGCCTCGTCGACATTTTTATGCGTAACATGGTGCAAAGGTGTCTCACGTCGAGTGATACCTTGAGTATTTTTAGCCCGTGCTGAAAAATCAAACGTCGCTGAATTAGACATTTTGGCGCTCTCCTTTTGGGTCGTAAAAGACATAATCACAAATTTCAGCTTCAATAACTCGACCATCAGCCAAAGGAAAATATACGGTATCGCCTTTATGACTCTGACCTTCTTTAATAACCGCTAACGCAATCGAACGACCAACCACAGCACTGTAATAGCTCGATGTGACATGCCCCACCATGGTCATTGGAATCGCTTGCTCTGGGTCCCACACAGCTTGTGCACCTTCTGGCAGCACTTCGTCAGGGTTCTTCGTTTTCAACCCCACATACTGTTTTCTTGCGGCCTTTTTCGTATCTGGGCGATCGAAAGAGCGCTTGCCAATAAAGCTGAACTCTTTGTTTTTTCCAACACACCAGCCCATATCCATATCATAAGGTGTGACTGAACCATCGGTGTCTTGACCCACAATAATGAAACCTTTTTCAGCGCGCAGCACGTGCATGGTCTCAGTGCCATAAGGCGTAATATCAAACTCTTTGCCAGCGGCCATCACCGCTTCCCAAACAAAAAGTCCATCGTTTGCTGGCACATTGATTTCGTAAGATAATTCGCCAGTGAAACTGATCCGAAAAACCCGCCCTTTCACCCCTGCTATCGTGCCTTCTCGCCAATCCATGAACTTGAAAGCGTCTTTATCAAGGTCAATGTCATCACACACTTTGGCTAACACTTTACGGGCATTGGGTCCCGAAATAGTCATGGTCGACCAATGGTCGGTCACCGATGTCATAAAGACATCTAATTCCGGCCATTCTGTTTGGTGCCACAGCTCCAACCACTCCAGTACATTGGCCGCACCACCCGTTGTGGTCGTCAAAATAAAATGATCGTCCGCCAAGCAAGAAGTCACGCCATCATCCATGATCATGCCATCTTCTTTCAGCATCAGACCATAACGACACTTGCCAACCGCCAGCTTAGACCAAGCATTGGTGTAGACACGGTTTAAGAACTCACGCGCGTCTTTGCCTTGTATATCAATTTTTCCTAAGGTGGATGCATCCAAAATACCCACACTATTGCGCGTGGCTAAGCATTCACGATTCAAGGATTCCTGCATAGTCTCACCCGGTTTTGGGTAATACCATGGACGCTTCCACTGACCGACATCCTCAAACAAGGCGCCATTTTCAACATGCCATTGGTGCATTGCGGTATAACGCTCTGGATCGAATAATGACTCGGCGTCACGCCCTGCTAACGCCCCAAAAGTAGAAGGCGTATAAGAGGGTCTGAAAATGGTCGTGCCGGTTTCCTCAATACTTTTGCTTAGCGAGCGAGCCGCAATCGCCATACCATTAACGTTACCCAGCTTGCCTTGATCGGTACCAAACCCCATCGCGGTGTAGCGTTTAACGTGCTCGATCGATTCAAACCCTTCGCGAGTTGCCAATTCAATGCCTGCCGCCGTCACATCATTTTGCAAATCAACAAACTGCTTAGGCGCTCGACTGACTGGTTTTTTATGTGGCACCAAAAACAGAGCTTGCGCTTTACCTTCCGCAATCCGCTCAACAGAAGGCTTATTCGCTAACACCTCGCCTTGGCCAAAACCTGCCGCTGACGCGGCTTTAGCACCGACATCAAAACCATGATCAATGCAATCAACTAGCTGATGATCACCCAGGATAGAACCGACACAATGCTGTGCTTGCAAGGCTTTACCGGGAACAAAGCCGATAACCTCCTCACTCCAAGTTGGGCGTGAGCCAGTATGGCAGCTCAAATGCACCACAGGACTCCAGCCGCCCGATGTGGCGACCGTATCACAGTCGTACTGTTTAACATCGCCCGTTACCTTGTCGCCTTGTTCATTGATTGGCGCCACAGAAGCGGAATAGACTCGATGTCCGCCTTTCGCTTCGGTGACCGCATGACCAAACCAAACGTTGATCCCTAACGCCTTAGCTTCGGCGACTAATGCGCCATCCGAATGCGTACGAGAATCGGCGATTCCCACCACATGACGGCCCGCTTTTGACCACTCGATCGCCGCTAAATAGCCGCTGTCATTGGCCGTAGAGACGATCAAATCATGACCAGGCACGACCGCGTAGCGTTTAATATAGGTCGCTACCGAAGACGCTAACATCACCCCAGGCACATCATTGTTAGCAAACACCAATGGTCGCTCTTGCGCGCCCGCCGCCAAAATTACCTGTTTAGCACGTATTCGATGCGATCGTTGACGTGTTCCAGACACTGCCCGCTCACCAAGGTGATCCGTTCGGCGCTCAATCGCCACTAAGAAATTATGATCAAAGTAGCCCATGACCGTGGTTTTAGGCAGTACTTTCACATTCTCCATTGCTTCCAGTTCAGCCACAATTTCAGCCAACCACAAGGACGCCGATCCGCCATTAATAGGCTGATCAAACGTTAGAAGATGCCCACCCATTTCACTTTGCTCGTCCGCAATAATAACACGTGCACCCGTTTTGGCCGCGGCATAGGCCGCACTCAAACCCGCTGGACCACCGCCTACAACCATCACATCGCAATGCTGATTAAACTTGTCATAAGTATCTGGGTCTGGCGCAGTTGGCGCTTTACCCAGACCTGCGGCCTTACGAATAAAATGCTCATACGTCATCCACAACTTTTGTGGATACATAAAGGTTTTATAATAAAACCCTGGTGGCATCAGAGCACCAGCTTTGCCCAAATAGGACATCAAATCGAAATTAACATTCGGCCAACCCGCGACAGGGTTAGACACTAGACCTGAGTACAACTCCTGTTGTGTGGCTCGAACATTGGGCACCGTTGTATCGCCAGTCCCCAGTTGAACCACACCATTGGGTTCTTCACTTCCGTGACCAGTAATGCCGCGAGCACGGGAATATTTAAAGCTACGACCGACTACGTCCACGCCGTTTGCTAATAAAGCCGACGCTAAGGTATCGCCTTCATAACCTTTATAGTGCTGACCGGCAAAGCTAAAGTTTAATGCTTTATTACGGTCAATCCGGCCCCCTTGGGCTAAGCGATTCTTCTGGCTCATTCCGTCTCTTCCTTATCGGTAACCGCTGGCATCTCACCTATCTTGTAGGTTTCGTAAATATCATAAGTAACGGTATTGCGCGTCACGTTAAAAAAACGTCGACAACCGCTTACGTGGTACCACATTTCATGATGGATACCTTTGGGATTCTTACGGAAAAATAAGTAATCCCCCCACTCCTTATCCGATAAAGCGTCAGGATCTTTGGGACGAACAATGTGCGCTTGGCCACGATAATGGAACTCGTCTTCTTCACGATGTTCCTGACAATAGGGACAAAAAAGATGCAACATAAAACAGATCTCCTAGTGAGCTACGCCAGCGGCGCCGTGTTCGTCAATAAGGTGCCCCGAATGGAAGCGATCAATGCTAAAAGGTTTCGCCAGTGGATGAGGTTCATCCTTGGCGATGGTGTGCGCAAACACATTGCCAGACCCAGGTGTGGCTTTAAAGCCACCGGTTCCCCAACCACAGTTAAAGTACAAACCCGGAATGTGTGTCTTGGAAATAATCGGGGAAGCGTCAGGCGTGGTATCGACAATACCGCCCCAAGCACGGTTCATGCGCACTCGCCTAACGTCTGGGAACATTTCACAGATCGCCGCCAAAGTGTGCTCAATAACAGGAAAAGAGCCACGCTGACCATAGCCGGTATAGCCATCAATACCCGCACCAATCACCAAGTCGCCTTTGTCCGATTGACTCATGTAGCCGTGTACTGCATTGGACATCACAACCGTGTCTAGAATCGGCTTGATTGGTTCGGAAACACAAGCCTGCAACGGATGACTTTCGATAGGCAGCTCCATGCCCACCATTTTGGCTAGCAAAGAAGAGCTGCCCGCGGTCACACACGCCACTTTTTTAGCGGCGATAAAACCACGATTGGTTTCGACGCCACACACAGCGCCTTCATGACGACGAATTCCGATTACTTCCGTTTGCTGTAGTAAATCCACACCTAGTGCATCAGCACCTCGAGCAAACCCCCAAGCCACAGCGTCATGCCGAGCGACCCCGCCACGGGCTTGCCAAGAAGCGCCCAGCACAGGGTAACGGGCACTCGCGGAGCAATCTAACAACGGGCAAATGTCTTTCACTTGCTTCGCATTCAGTACTTCACCATCGATACCGTTTAGCCGGTTCGCACTCACTCGTCGCTCAATATCTCGCATGTCTTGCAAGTTATGACCAAGGTTCAATACGCCACGCTGTGAGAACATCACGTTGTAGTTTAAATCTTGGCTCAGGCCTTCCCACAATTTCATCGAGTGTTCGAATAGGTGAGCGGCTTCATCCCACAGGTAATTGGAACGAACGATTGTGGTGTTACGGGCGGTATTCCCTCCGCCCAGATAGCCTTTTTCAACCACGGCAACATTGGTAATACCATGCTCTTTAGCAAGGTAGTAGGCGGTCGCTAACCCATGCCCACCGCCACCAATAATGACCACATCGTAGACGTCCTTCGGAGTCGGATTACGCCATACTTTCTGCCAATTTTCATGATGACTTAACGCATGTTTAAAGAGACTAAATACTGAATAACGACTCATAACACCATCCTATACACTCGATGACACAGTTCTAAAATTGATTGTCGCTAACCCACAAGGTCAGCACTCAATGACATTAACAGCGAGTCCCCCACGAGAGGTTTCCTTGTACTTATCATTCATATCACGTCCGGTATCACGCATGGTGCGGATCACTTTATCTAATGAAACATAGTGCGTTCCATCGCCTCGAATCGCCATCGCGGCGGAGTTAATGGCTTTCATTGCCCCCATCGCATTGCGCTCAATACAAGGTACTTGAACCAGCCCTCCTATCGGATCACAGGTCAGCCCCAAATTGTGTTCCATGCCAATCTCCGCGGCATTTTCTACTTGCTCTGGGGTGCCGCCAGTCGCAGCCGCTAACCCTGCTGCGGCCATCGCACAAGCCGAACCGACTTCCCCTTGGCAACCGACTTCAGCACCAGATATAGACGCGTTTTCTTTAAACAACATGCCTATTGCTGCGGCCGTTAAAAAGAACTCAATAATGCCGTCTTTGCTGGAGCGCGGACAAAACTCCCAGTAGTAATGCAAGACCGCAGGGATGATGCCCGCCGCGCCATTGGTTGGCGCTGTGACGACTCGCCCTCCGGCCGCGTTTTCTTCATTGACCGCCAAGGCGTACAAATTCACCCAATCCAGTGCCCCCAGCGAAGGCGTAATCATGTCCATGCGTGTTTTGCTGGACAAATCTCTGTATAAGCTGGCCGCGCGGCGTTTGACTTTTAATCCGCCTGGCAAGATACCTTCATGTGTCATGCCATTTTTCACGCACTCTTTCATGGTTTTCCAAATGCTTAGAATGCCTTCTCGTATGGCCTCTTCACTGCGCCACACTTTTTCATTCTCCAGCATGATCTGAGCAATGCTCAACTCCTGTTCTCGACAAAGAGCAATTAAGCTTTCCGCACTATGAAACTCAAAAGGCAGTACGGTGCTGTCTTCAACCAACTCTACGTCGCCTTGATCGTTCTCTTGCACAATAAAGCCACCACCGACGGAATAAAAAGTCGCTTTATGCAAGGACGACCCGTCTGCATCAAAGGCTTCTAACACCATGCCATTCGCATGAAAATCAAGACGATCGATTCGGTGATAAATCAAATCTGCTTGCACATCAATCGCGACAGCCTGCTTAGCCAGCAAACGAATCAGCGAAGTCGATTCTATTTCTGCCACGCGATCATTAATCATGTTTGGGTCAACTAAATCGGGTAATTCACCCTCTAAGCCGATAAGCACGGCTTTACCGGTACCGTGCCCTTTACCCGTTGCCCCCAAAGAACCATACAAATCGATCTTTAGGCGCGCGACTTTTGACATTAAATGCAATGTCTCAAGTTGGTGAGCAAACTGGTTCG
Organism: Marinomonas sp. KMM3893; assembly: GCF_004352855.1. Taxonomy (GTDB): domain Bacteria; phylum Pseudomonadota; class Gammaproteobacteria; order Pseudomonadales; family Marinomonadaceae; genus Marinomonas; species Marinomonas arenicola. The sequence goes on from NZ_SJSC01000001.1 coordinate 369,437, forward strand.
CCGCCACCATTGGCCCCACAGTATGTGAACTGGATGGGCCAATACCTACTTTAAAAAGATCAAACAAACTGATTGCCATGATTACGCTTTCCTCTTTTCTTAAAACACCAAGACAATGAATAAAGGCCTCACTGTCTGGCTCTTTTTTATTTGTTATTACAAGAACAAAGACCCGTTCAGAGAACAACTAAATATTCTTGGTTACAAGCATTTTTATTATGCGTTTCAAACAGAGGTAGCAGCAAAATGCATCGCGATACATCAACCAACAAAACAACGCACTCTCTATGTCGATATTGTGTGTGTCACGCCATCAAGCCATTTACCTGAAAACGACACTTTTATGTCCTCATACTCCCAAATTCATTTAGACCTTCTAGCCATGCTGTGTTTTTTATCTAACACCCGTAACTTCACTCACCTAAACAGTAAGAACAAAGTTGAGAGACTCTTTTTTTGACGATGTTAAGACGCTGAAAATGGTCAAAAAACGCACACCTTATTGCAGTCCCTTGAAGCCACTAAAGCACGCCTTTCGATCCTTTTCTTCTATTAAGTTTCCCTATCAATAAGCCGTTGTGGATTTGTTATATTTATTTTGTGCACATTTGTTACAAAGTATGCAAATGATCATGATTTTTTTGTATAGTATCAACAGGCTTCATAAAGAAACTAAATTCTATTTTGATGCTGAAATGGCGCTATTGTTTAACTGGTTAGCCTTTCTTAGAAAGGTTTTTTAAAAATACGCCCAATAAAAATCAAAATACGGCGACTTACCCTTCACACCCAAAGGAAGAGGATTAATTATGTCAGCAACTATTATTGTCGGAGTAGACGGAAGTGAGGCAGGCAATCGCGCACTTTCCTACGCCAAGCGACTAGCAACCCTAATCGGAGACGAATGCGTTTTAGAGCTTGTTTGCATTGTCGAATGGTCTCCTTACACTTTTCAAACCCACGAAGAAAATGCCCTACGTAAGAAAAACCGCCAAGAAGAATTAAACAACGCTAACGCCCGCGTTATCAGCCCAGCTCTTAAAGCACTCGAAGAAGCAGGCATTAAAGGGAATGGCCGTGTACTGCATGGCAAGGTTGCCCATTTACTTAACAGCATTGCTGTTGAAACAAACGCAGAACAGATTGTCGTGGCGCGCTCCACTGAACACGGCTTAAGCACACGTGTCTTTGGTAGTGTGACAGCGCACCTTGTTATGAGTGCGAATGTCCCTGTTACCGTTGTAAGCTGAGGAGCTGCTATGAAAAATTTTACGATATTAATAACGGCCTTGCTTTCACTGCTAATGATGAGCCTAAGCTCCACGGTTCAAGCAGCGGAAGGCATTGATGCCACCGTCAACGAAGTATTTGGCGCGGCCACTGGCTGGTTTGTGGCACTGATCTTTGCACCCATCCCAGGGACGAGCTTTCCTTGGATTGTGCTTTGGTTAGTAACAGGCGCCAGTATATTCACTCTGTATTTTGGTTTTGTTCAGTTTCGCAGCATCGGGCACTCTATTGCCTTGGTCAAAGGCGACTACTCAAACCCAAATGACGCAGGTGAAGTAAGTCACTTCCAAGCGCTTGCTACCGCACTTTCCGGTACGGTTGGACTGGGTAACATTGCAGGTGTTGCGGTAGCGGTTTCCATTGGTGGCCCTGGTGCTACTTTTTGGATGATCCTTGCCGGCTTACTAGGCATGGCATCGAAATTTACCGAGTGTACCCTGGGTGTGAAATACCGAAATGAATACAAAGACGGCAGCGTGTCTGGTGGTCCGATGTATTACATCTCTAAAGGTTTCGCTGAAAAAGGCATTCCTGGTGGTAAATTGCTAGCGGGCTTGTTCGCTGTGTTCTGTATTTTGGGCTCTCTTGGTGGCGGCAACATGTTCCAAGCCAACCAAGCACACGCTCAATTAACACAAGTTATCGGTGACTACCCAGGTTGGATTACTGGGGTTGTTTTTGCCACGCTCGTGTTCGTCGTTATTGTCGGCGGTATCAAATCGATTGCGCGTGTTACAGATAAAGTGGTCCCTTTCATGGGTATCCTTTATGTGGGCGCAGCACTGATTATTTTGATCTTCAACGCAGACAAAATTGGTTGGGCATTTGGCCAAATCTTTACCGGCGCATTCACAGGTCTTGGTGTTGCAGGTGGTCTAGTAGGTGCCTTGATCCAAGGTTTCAAACGTGCCGCCTTCTCGAACGAAGCCGGGGTTGGTTCTGCCGCGATTGCTCACTCAGCAGTACAAACAAACGAACCTATTACCGAAGGCTTTGTTTCTTTGCTTGAACCATTTATCGATACCGTTGTGATCTGTACCATGACAGCCCTTGTGATCATCATCACAGGCCAATTAGTATCTGACCCACAAACAGGTCTTTATATTCTGAATGAAAGTGGCTCTATTTTGACCGCTGACGGTTCATCTGGTGTGGCGCTAACGTCTGCCGCATTTGGCTCAACAATCAGTTGGTTCCCGTTTGTCCTTGCTATTGCGGTTATCTTGTTCGCCTTCTCAACCATGTTGAGCTGGTCTTACTACGGTCTAAAAGCATGGACTTACTTGTTCGGCGAAAGCAAAAAAATGGAGTTGACCTTTAAAATCATCTTCTGCTTGTTTGTTGTTATCGGCGCAGCGTCTAGCTTAGGTCCTGTCATTGATTTCTCTGACGCCGCGATCTTCGCCATGGCCGTTGCCAACATCATCGGCTTATACTGCTTGATGCCTATTGTAAGAAAAGAATTAACGTCTTACTTAGCTCGCCTGAAAAGCGGTGAGATCAAGAAATACAAAGACATTAAGAAATAATATGTTTCGATAAAACATAATATTGGATCCATAAAAAACCCCAAAAGAGCCTTCTCTTTTGGGGTTTTCTTTTTGTCGCAAATAAAAAAAGGCCCCGAAGGGCCAAAATGTTGTCTCAGGGGATTAAGACACTTTCAATAACCTAGAAAAAGCCTAACGGATTAACGTCGTAGCTTACTAACAAGTTTTTCGTTTGTTGGTAATGCTCTAACGCCACTTTATGCGTTTCACGGCCAACACCCGATTTTTTATAACCACCAAACGCTGAGTGAGCTGGGTATTGGTGATAGCAGTTCATCCAGACTCGTCCCGCTTGGATGTTACGTCCCATTCGGTACGCCAAATTCGTATCACGAGTCCACACACCAGCCCCTAAACCAAACTCACTGTCATTGGCAATGGCCAGCGCTTCTGCTTCATCTTTAAAGGTCACGATACTGACGACTGGGCCAAAAATTTCTTCTTGGAACACACGCATATCATTGGTGCCTTTGAACAAGGTCGGTTCCATATAGAAGCCGTTTTCAAAGCCTGGCACTGTCGCCACACCACCACCGATTAATAATTCAGCGCCTTCTTCTTTACCGATGTCCATGTAGCTAAGAATTTTATCAAACTGTTGTTTCGATGCCTGGGCCCCCACTTGAGTATCGGTATCTAGTGGGTCACCACGTTGGATGGTTTTGGTACGCTCAATCACCAACTTGATGAATTCATCATAAATAGATTCATGAACCAGGGCGCGAGATGGGCAAGTACAGACTTCGCCTTGGTTAAAGAAGGCTAACACCAAGCCTTCAACACACTTACTTATGTAGGATTCTTCTTGTTGCATGATGTCAGCAAAATAAATATTAGGGGACTTACCACCTAACTCCACGGTGGAAGGAATGATATTTTCGGCAGCACAATGCAGAATCTGAGAACCTACTGGGGTCGATCCTGTAAAGGCAATTTTAGCGATACGCTTGCTGGACGCCAACGCTTGCCCCGCCTCTTTACCAAAACCATTAACGATATTTAACACACCGGCAGGCAGCAGATCGCCAATCAGTTTGACTAACTCAAGAATAGACGCTGGTGTTTGCTCGGCCGGTTTTAGTACCACACAGTTGCCCGCTGCCAACGCAGGTGCCAGCTTCCAAGCGGCCATTAAGATAGGGAAGTTCCAAGGAATAATTTGACCAACCACCCCTAAAGGCTCATGAAAATGATACGCCACTGTGTGTTCATCTAGCTCAGCGGCCGTGCCTTCTTGTGCTCGTAAGCAACCAGCAAAATAACGGAAGTGATCAGCGGCCAAAGGAATGTCTGCATTTAACGTTTCACGCACCGCTTTACCGTTATCCCACGTTTCAGCAACGGCCAAGAGTTCTAGATTTTGTTCGATGCGGTCTGCTATTTTGAGCAGAATATTTGAACGCGCCGCGACGGATGTTTTTCCCCATGCTTCTCGTGCCGCATGAGCCGCATCCAACGCTAGGTTAATGTCTTCCTCTGTAGATCGTGGAATTTGGCAGAATACGTCACCAGTAACAGGACTTACATTATCAAAATACTGGCCTTTCACTGGCGCAACCCAATCACCGCCGATGTAGTTTTCATATTGTTCTTGAAATGAAATGACGCTGCCTGCACTGCCTGGTTTTGCATAAATCATAATCTATCTCCACTCTTGTTGTTTTTGTAATGAGTTTTAATGAGGCTCTGGAAGTCATTAGTGACTCTCCTATCCACTTTAGAAACAAGCGACCATAAAAACTTGTCCATCAGTCCATGATTCTTGACTGTGTGTCCATTTTTATTGACCTTGACCCACTCAAGGTAGATGATAAATGCTGAAAATATAAACACCGCGCCACAACACAAAAATAATTCAGAGGTGTGTTAATGAATAAACCTTTCATGGGTGAAAAACCACTCGCTTGGCAAAAACGAGCACCAAGCGAATTGATCGAAAATCGCGTTTGCTTTGCAGGTCCCCATGCTGAGCTAAGTATTTACGATACCTATGAACAGGCCCAGAAAGTCAGCCTGAAGGCCAGTTCTCTGCTCTACTGTGGCATGGTGACTGGCGCAAAAGTCATGCACACTAAAAACCGCGAGAACATATCTTTCCTACCCCATGAATCCTTTATCTTATCCCCAGATGAAGAAGTATTGATCGACTTTCCCGAAGCCCAATTGGATTTACCGACAACCTGTCTTACCATCGAAATATCCAAAGAACGTGTCGCCCAAATTTGCGATCGAATGAACGACATCATGTCCTCGTCCCCGATTCCAACTAAAACACCCATTGACCCAAACCAACCCTTGCACACACTGCACACCCAAGCCACTCAACAACTGCTCAACCGACTCACCAGCGATTTTGTGCAAAATGACCCAGATCGCGACTTATTGGTTGATTTTGGCGTCAGTGAATTAGTCACTCGCATTTTGCGCCATCATGGTCGTGAAGCGCTGCTGAGATTCACTCAACACAACCCAGACGCGAACGGCTTAACCTGCGTTTTGCATTGGATCGAACAAAACCTCGCATTGCCTTTAGACGTCAACGAACTAAGCAAAAAAGCCTGCATGAGCCGCAGTCGTTTTTACGATGCATTTAAACGCCAATTAAATTGCACGCCTGCTGAATATCAGCATCAACGCCGCATGAGCCGTGCATATCAGCGCTTACAAGAACACGTGTCTGTGACGGAAGTCAGTTACGAATTGGGCTATCAAAGCCTGAGCCATTTCAGTCGACGTTTTCATCAACATTTTGGCGTGTCTCCCCGACAAATCACTCAGGAAAAACTAAACTAATCATTCAAAGTTAAACCTAACCCTGTGAGTTTCAGACGCCAAAAATTTGACAAGTAGATCTAGTCAACCAAAGCACACCTAACGTATAGTTAAGCCAACTATGTCTTGGTACTCCGACACTGCGATTTTAGCCAATTTAAAAACCACTCACTTTATGACTTCATCAAAACAGTAAGGCTGTTATGTCTCCGCTTTTTAAAAACCACAATTTCGTCCATTATTGGATCGGGCAAATAGCCTCCTCTTTTGCCTTTCAAATGCTCAGTGTTGGTGTTGGCTGGCAAATGTATGATCTTACCAATAGCCCGCTTGCGTTGGGCTTGGTGGGACTGTCACAGTTTCTCCCTCAGCTATTATTAACCCTGGTTGTGGGGCATGTAGCCGACCGTTACAACCGCCGTCTAATTTGTGTTTGTACTCGATTTGCCATGGCGCTGACGGTGGGCATACTGGCCTTTGGCAATATTAGCGATACGATTTCGGCTAATATGATTTACTTTTGTGCCGCCATGCTTGGCACCGCACGCGCCTTTGAAATGCCGGCAAATCAAGCCATTTTGCCAAACCTAGTCCCTAGCGAGATGTTGTCTCGAGCCATGAGTGCCATCGCCTCTGCACGAGAAATCTGTGTGATTGCTGGCCCAGCCTTAGGCGGATTGATCTATATTTTAGGGCCAACGACGCTTTATGTTTCCAGCATGAGTTGCTTTTTTGTGGCCTGCGGCATTATGTTTTTCTTGCGCTATAACTTTTCAATTAAAAGCAAAACGCCAATAAGTCTTGATCATTTACTGGGCGGATTTTCATTTATCCGTGGCAATAAAGTCATCTTAGGGTCGGTTTCTTTAGACATGTTTGCGGTGTTATTAGGTGGGGCAACGGCTCTGTTACCGATCGTCGCCAAGGACATTCTTCATACTGGGCCTTGGGGCTTAGGTCTATTGCGTTGTGCACCAGCACTCGGTGCACTGCTTATGTCGATTTATCTCGCACGCCGGCCATTAGAGCACAGTGTTGGTAAAATCATGTTTGCCGCCGTCGCTGTTTTTGGCGTCGCGACCATCTTATTTGGCCTGTCCGAAAGTCTATTCTTATCTATGTTTGCCTTAGTATTATTAGGCGCCTCAGACATGATCAGTGTGGTCATTCGCTCGACCTTAGTACAGCTTGAAACCCCGGACGAAATGCGGGGGCGAGTCAGCGCGGCCAATTCTGTGTTTATTGGTAGCTCTAATCAATTAGGGGAATTCGAATCCGGCGTAACCGCAGCATGGTTTGGTGTGGTACCAGCCATAGTGATAGGAGGAGTGGGGACCATTGCCATTGTCGGTATCTGGATGTATTTATTTCCACATCTGGTTCAACGTAACCAGCTAGAAAAAGCCAACGATTAAACGCCAGCCCTTCGCAGACAAGGCAAAAAACGGTTATTTAGACTTTACTTAAATAACCGTTTTTTCTTAATGCGTTTCCATTTCCAGCTCGGGGAATCCCCTTTTACAATATAGACAAGGATAAGTAAGCTGGTGAGTACCGCCACCCAAGCACCCCACCGCATGAGCACTACTTTCGGGTCGTGCATGACACTCACTAAAGCAATCGATAAAAAGTACACAGCAAGCACAACCCAGCCTTGCCAAGCATGAGGTTTACCCCAGCCCCAGCCATTTTTCTTGGCTGGAAACCATGTGTTTTTTTTACCTATCGTCATCCTATCTCGCTCAATGAATGCGCAATTAATGAATCCTAGCCAAGACATTAGGCTTAGTTGGTAAGAAACTCGCCACGAGTCTTATCGCTGCGCTTAAATAAGCCGCCTAATGCTGTGGTTTGTGTGGATGAACTCGCGTCCATAACACCACGGGCTTTCACACAATAATGAGTCGCATTGATGCTAACGGCGACATTGTCTGTTTCTAACAACACTTGCAAAGTCACTAGTATCTGTTGCGTTAAGCGTTCTTGAACCTGTGGACGTTGTGCAAAAAATCGCACAATACGGTTTATTTTTGACAGGCCAATAATTTTATTTTTTGGTAAATACGCAACCTTAGCAAAACCGTCGATGGTGACAAAGTGATGCTCACATGTGCTGGTAAAACTGATATTGCTGACTTTTACCATTTCATCGACTTTCATTTTATTGTCGATGACAGTGATTTTTGGAAATTGAGCGTAATCCAAGCCCGAGAAAATTTCCTTCACATACATTTTGGCAATGCGATGAGGGGTTTCTGCTAAGCTATCGTCAGTCAGGTCTAAGCCTAATGTGCTTACCACATCTTCGAAAGATTGCTTGATGCGCTGATACTTCTCTTCACTCGTTAGCCCATTATCAATCATCGGCGTTTCAAGACCATGACTGATCAAGGCATCACGTACTTTTATCGCCTCTTCAGAAAGCACTAGGCTACCTACATTTGTTTTTTCTGCTACGGCAGTGCTCATATTTATGTCCTAAGTTGCTATACCTTGTCTAACGACATAAAGGCTTCTATCAAAAAGAAGTAATCTTTTATTTACCCTTATAACTTGGCTAGACCAAATGCCTACCCCCATCAAGAGAGAGGGTTCGCCCTGTCATATAGCGGTTGGTTAATGCATATTGTACCGCTAGTACGCCTTCTTGTTCACCCGGCTCTTGATGTAGAAGCGATTTATTCAATGCTTTTTCGCGGTAATCCGCATCATCTTCTGGGTGAAACATTAATAATGATGGTGCTATCGAGTTAACATTCACTTTCGGCGCGAATCGTTTCGCAAAAGAATACGTCAAATTTGCCAACCCAGCTTTGCTGGAAGCATAAGCTATGTGCTTATCACTGCCCTTTTCCGCACTGTAATCCGTCATGTGAATAATGTCCGCTTTACCTAGACACTCAAAGCCCGCATATAATAAAGCTTCAAAAGCAATATTCATACGGTATGGCGCAAATACATGGACTTGCCACATTTTTTCCATCAACTGACTTGCCTTTGGACAATCGGCTTCTGCCTCCCATTCCGACGCATTGTGAATAATGCCTCGTAGTCCAGAATAGTCTTGTTTTATCTGAGCAATAAAAAGGTCAACGCCTTGCTGCGAGGAAAAATCCGCCCGCACACAGCTAACGCCCAACCCTTCTAACACCTCAATGCTGGCTTTGGTATGACGATAGGTCACCACTACGTCATGGCCTTCGGCTCTTAACCTTTTGGCGCAGGCTAACCCCAAACGCTGGGCACCGCCGGTAATAATAATGGGCATTTTGCACGTCATATAAAGTTATTCCTATTAAGTTATTTTTATCGCCGGCATAGGGCAGCACAATCGGGCAAAACAAATAACAACGCCGTTCAAATAGTCACTAGTAAAACGGCGCCAAGAGTGTCTATTATTAACATGGAACTAATTGGAATACATTCACCTCTAACAAAAACGCAATAGCGATATATTCGTTGTGTTATCACCTAGTATCAAGAAGGATTAACAATGACTGCAACAACGGAACATTCAATACCAACGATGTCAGCCAAAGACATCCCTCAAGAAGCGTTTGATTGGTACGACGAATATGCTCATGGTGATATTGATCGCCGAACGTTTTTGTCTCGCCTTGGCTCACTTAGCATAGCAGGACTAACGCTTCCTGTGGTTGCTGGCGCCTTATTGCCAAATTACGCACTCGCGGAACAAGTGTCTTTTAATGACTCAGATATCCAAGCAAGCTACGTAACATTTGACACGCCTAATGGTCATGGTCAAGGTCGTGGCTATCTCGTTATTCCCAAAGGAGTAGATGCGAGTAATAAAGCACCGACTGTCTTAGTGGCGCATGAGAATCGAGGTCTGAATCCTTACATTGAAGATGTGGCTCGACGACTGGCAAAAGCCGGCTTTATCGCTTTTGCACCTGATGCGCTTTTTCCGCTGGGCGGCTACCCAGGAAATGACGATGAAGGTCGAGCAATGCAAAAAACACTGGATGGGGCAAAAATAGAAGGCGACTTTATGGACGCCGCCAGTTTGCTTGAAAAGCACGCCTACGGAACAGGAAAGGTCGGCATGGTAGGCTTTTGCTATGGTGGCTATTTAACCAATACCTTAGCCGCCAATATGCCAAACACCATTGCCGCTGCGGCGCCATTTTACGGCACGCCAGCAAAAGCGCATATAGAGCAAATCAAAGGCCCATTACAACTTCACTTTGCGGAGCTAGACAAACGCGTTAACGCCACTTGGCCAGCTTATGAGGAGGCATTAAAAAAACATAAGGTCCCCTATACTGCCTACGTCTACACTAACGCAAATCACGGTTTTCATAACGACTCTACGGCACGCTACCAAGAGAAAAACGCAGAGCTTGCTTGGTCTAGAACCCTTGAGTTCTTTACTCAAAACCTAGCCAGCTAAACGCTTATCACGTTATTCCTAAACTGAAAAAGCCTCTTTAAACGAACAGTCGTCTAAAGAGACTTTTTACTTGATCATGGTTTATCTAGGCTGACAATTTGCCAAACGCTGGCGTTTTAGTGCGCGATGTACCGGCTGCGCCTTCTTTCCAACCGGAAAGGTAAAGTCGATTCCAGCGGTATTCGGCGTTTGCGCCCATAACCCAGCACACAATTCATCCACCGTTGTGTCATTGTCTGCCTGCAACCAACGAACAACGGCTCGCGCCACGTTAGGGTAAGATATTTGCACAACTCGACTGCTTTCAAGCCATTGCTGAATAACCTTCGCATTAAGCACTTCACTGGTTTGAGCTAACCCCAATGTTTGCAGCGCTATCATATTAGAAAGCTGTTCAATTTGCCCTTGCATAGGCTTAGCCAAAATACGCCGCCCTAATTGCAAAGCCTCTGAGTTCAACTCAAAGCCGGCATTACAAAGTACCGATTCACATTCGCTGAGGTTTTTCTGAAACTCACTCAAGCTAAAAGGGAACACTTCTATATTCCGATACACTCCAGGATCAATGTCTTTACAGTGTAATCGAAAACGGTAGTTCGGAATGTCTTCAAGCCATTCCATCACCTCTTCGCTGTTTTCAAAAGGCAAATAAACCAACACGGTTTTCTCATAAGGCGCACGTTTCTTTTCGTGTAAGTGCTCATCTAAGTGCACAAGCGGCGGTAAAATAGGATAACCAAAATGGTGCCAATGAGCGCCTAGCTGGGTCGTTGAGGGCGCGAAATTTGATAAGATCCATTGCGATAAACGCTTTCCTGTATAGCGCGGAATATTATGACAGAAGGCATATTGATGCCCAAAGCCAAGACAAGGGGTGCCTTGGCGCTTTGCCGCCCAGGCAACAATGGGCTCAAAGTCGGTAATGACTAGGTCGTATCCCCGTGTGTTTAACTGACGTATGTCTTTAAACAAGGTCAAAAAACGGGCCTTCTGACAGGTCGCCAAAAGGTCTAGCTGACCATTTTTAGCAACAAAGCTCAGCCCATCGAAAACACGATAGTCCCCAAACACATCCATATCAAAATAATCTGAGGCAGGCCGCCCAGAGAACACAAAATCGACCTCAACACCCGCTAACGCAAACTCCGCGGCCATCGAGCGCGCTCGTGTAATATGACCATTCCCTGTGCCTTGAACACCGTACAGTATTTTCACACTAACACCCCTATCATCAAGGCCGCACAGCCTGTGCCAAGTAACGCGCCCATCACGGTATCGGTCGGAAAATGCACGCCCAAGAAAATACGCGACAAACCAACTTGAGACGCCCAAACGTAAAGGTAAAGAGCAAAATCCGGAAAGGCGTCACAAAGACAATAAGCAACAAAAAAAGCCCCTGAGGTATGACCAGAAGGAAACGAGAATTGATCCGAAGGCACGATGAAACTTTTAAAGTTATCGAGCGCATCCGCAGGTCGATTCCGCTTAAAACCACGCTTTAAAATAAGATATAAACTGCGCTCAAGAAGAAACCCTAACGCCAAAGCTGACGCGAGCGCCGAAAAGCCAAAAGCCCACAAAACGATGGCAATCAATACATAAAGGGGGCCATCAGCGCTAAAGGAAATCGCTCTGCTGACCCTAGCCAATGCAATGCGATGCTTACGCGCCATACACCAAGAAAAGGCATGTACATCGACGGCGTGTATGTTTTGAAGAATGTTCATTTTTCCACCTCTCTTGTTGATCATAGTTTCAACATAAGGCAGCAAAATGTCATTTACGCTTCAGTTAGATGACAACTTTGTGACGACATAAAAACGCCCTGCTTTATGGCAAGGCGTTTAGATCATCGAACAAGGCAGGTATTGATAACGATTAAAACCAATTGGTTAACATTATGCCGACACCCAGCGTTTGAGAGGACTCATCATAGCCAAGTAACGATTGGCCGTAGCCATTAAAATATTGCACATAACCTCTCGATTTCCCCCACAACGGAAACGTAAAGCCAACTTCTATCGCCCCTTTGTTCTCGGAAGATCGTAGATTATTACGTAACATCACATCGATACTGTAATCATCAATGGCATGAAAGACTCTGAACTCACCATAACCTAGGTATTTTTCAATATCAGGGTTATCGTCTTCCTCTTCGCTTTCAGGAATCCGATACCAAGGCTTGATTGAGTACGCGGTATCGCCATGCTCAAACGTAATATCCACATACAAACGGTTCCAAGAGCGAGATAAACTGTCGGATTGACCATTAGATTGGTGATCAAAACCGTAACTCACATAGCTTGGTTTGATATTAAGAAAATCAAAGCGAGGTTGGGTCACTATGAACACTTCTGGCTCATAGTTGGTATCACGAAACGGCGCGGAAATAGCCCCGTTGTATGCCTGCCAATAGGACTGCTGAGTATAAGCAAACCATAGGCTGGTGTTTTTTCCGACTATATTATAGGCGACGGGAAATTTGAAACTGAGCTGAAACTTAAACTCAACTTTATCTAAGTCTTCATCGTCCGCTTTATCCCCCAAAAATGCCGTTTCATTCGGATGTGGATTAAAAGTAAACGGAAGAAAGTAATTGGGCCTATGTGGCGTTAATACAAAGGGATTATTAGAAGAGTCCCTTTCCCGGGATGTTCGCTGTTCCACCAGCCCATCAGACGCTTTGGCTCGCTGGGTGATCGTATCAGGGACTTTCGGCTCTTCAGGCGTATAATCGTCATCATTTTCCGCTTCACTAGCCTGCTGGCTAGCTGGCTGTTTGTTGTCGATATTTAATGCCGCACGCTCTTCATCAGACTCAACAGAATCTATTTGTGCATAGAGCATAACGGGGAAACACAAAACCCATAACAGCATAACTTTCATGAAATACTTCCTTGCCCCATAACAACCAAGCCAATGTCTTTGATTAAGATAAAATCACTTTGCGGGCGTAAGTATCACGTTCCATTTCACAAACTTCAACGGTAAAGCTAACATCCACTAACGAAAACTGAGTCAAAGCGTCTAAAACCAAATGAGAAAGGGCTCTTTTTTGCTCGACTGGGCGTCCAGATAACATGCGAATTGTGACATGCACAAACGCATCTTCTTTGCCTGCAGTCATAAAGTTTTTATACGGAAAACCACGTAATTTAACATCCGACTCAGCAAAAATCCCAGACTCTAAACAGGCTTTTTTAACGGTTTCCAGCCAATCTGCTGGCGGTACTTCTTGGTCCAAATTTTGGCTGTATTCAACAATACAATGTGGCATTTTCGCCCTCTTCTTAGCATTATATAAGACGGATAACGAGGCCTCTGATAACACATCAGAAACAACTCATTGCAAGTTAATAACCTATGTTCACATCCACTATTTGAGGCATTTCTCCCCGCTCTCGGTATCGTCGTATATTGTTGGCGACGATCTGACTCGCACTGGCCGGATGAGTAGGTGCAGATACATGCGGCAGCACACTGATATTAGGATGCTGCCAATAAGGATGATTCTGAGGCAACGGTTCTTGTGTAAACACATCTAACACAGCATGAGACACTTGTTTATCCAACGCAGACAACAAAGCTTGCTCATCAATAATGGCACCACGAGCAAAGTTAATAATGCTCGAGTTTTGCGGCAAATAAGCAAGAGTGTCTTGGTTCAGAATGCCTCTGGTTTGCTCTGTCAGTGGCAACAAGCAGATAAGAATATCACTTTGGCGCAATAATTCATAAAGCCCTTCTTGACCATGAAAACAGGAAACACCTTGAATGGTTTTAGGACGGCGACTCCAGCCTGATACTTCGAAGCCGTTTTCTTTCAAACGTAAGGCGCTGGTTTTCCCTAGCTCCCCTAACCCTAGCACACTGATACGACGATCCTGAGCGCGCACCATAGGTCGTTGCCGCCAGTCTTTTCGTTCCTGCTGTTCTTGATAAGCGTACATTTCTCGATGTAAAAACAAGCTCCATGCTAACACCGCCTCTGACATGGTGCTGGCCAACTCTGGATCGATTAAACGCACAATCGAAAAACGCGGCCGATCCAGCTCCATCACCATTCTTTCCACACCTGCCCACACACTGTGAACCCATTTTAGCTCAGGCAATGCCAATAGTTCACTAGGATCTGGGTTCGCTACAATGGCCAGTTCACAAGTGTTTTTTTGCTCTTCACTCAGCTCAGCAAACGGCATGATGTGCTCTTCTGGCAGCGCTTTGGCGAGGGCCTTTACCCATAACCTTTGCTCCGCCTGTGGCGCTCGGCTAACAAAAGGAATCATTTGACGTGCTCCCGAGCGGTCTCTTTAAAGCCTTTGCGCTTAATGGCATGGCCACTTGGGATTTTAAAGAACAGCCTGGATTCTAATGAGGTAACACAATCTGCGTAATGACATAAAACGCACATATTGACTCCTAGCAAAAAAGAAATGGCTGAGATGTCTCTCAACCATTTATAAAAATATTACGCTAGAAAATACAGTACTGAGCTAAAAAGTAAATGCCCGTAGGCTAAGTCGTGGAGCCAGTAGCAGCTGCAACAGATAAGTGGGATATAACAGCAGGGTCACGCCTTGAGCATGAAAAACAGGATCGTGATCTCACTGTTTATACAAACTGCAACTTACCGCCTGTAATAGATTTTTAGGAGGTAAAGGGATTTAGCCTCCTAATTTGTTCACTCACGCGCCAACCAATTGCCAACGCACGCCGTAACCATCGATAAAGCAAACCTGTACATGGCTATCTTGTTCATCTGGTAAGGATTCAAAGACGACACCAAAACCAGAAAAAGCATGGTAGTCGTCCCAGAATTGTTCACTTTTCCATTCAATCGCTGGCATAGGTTTTATGATTTTCAAGGCGTCGGCGGCGGCGCTTTCATCCTCAACCAACAACAGCGTTAATCCCTGTTTAATTGACTCAGTAGAAGATAAGCAGACGGATAAAGCCGACTCACTGTGGTTGTTTTCAGCGTTTGGCAGCAGACCAAATACAGAGTGATAGTAGCTGCTCGCATCCGTTAAATTTTCTACAAAAACAGTGTGTTGGCTCATTGTCTTCCTTTATTGTAAACGCTCTTCTATAACTGAAGGCTCATTTTGAAAACCGACCATATTAATAAACTCAGGTCTAACATTAGGGATCGGATTTACTTCAGAGAATAGCGCAGATCGACTTTGATTTTCAATAATTCGCACATGGGAACGATTTAATTCTCTAGGCTCTTTCACGCCGCAAGAATGCGCAATCAAACCAATGCCATGCAGTAGACCATCAGCATAATTGGCCACACGCACAGACTTTTCTTGTGCAACCAGACCTTTTTGTAAGTCTGGATTATGCGTGGTAATCCCTGTTGGGCAGGTGTTTTTATTACACTGCAACGCTTGAATGCAGCCCAGCGAGAATAAGAATCCACGCGCACTCACCACAAAGTCAGCGCCAGCACTCAACGCCCAAGCCGCTTTACCAGGTACGATTAACTTACCAGACGAAATGATTTTAATATAACGGCGTAGGCCATAAGACGTGATGATGTTCACCACCAGCGGCAAACTTTCTCTTAGTTGCATGCCCACATAGTCCATTAAGGGTTGTGGTGCTGCTCCCGTTCCCCCATCAGAGCTGTCTATGGTGATAAAGTCAGGGCAATAATCAATGCCTTTTTTATGAATCAATTCACACATTTTTTCAAAAAAACCAAGATCCCCAACCACCATTTTAAAACCAACGGGTTTAGAGGTAACTACGCGTACATGACGTACCATGTTCAATAGGTCATCGATCGATTTGATATCAGTATGACCATTCGGGCTAATGGAATCTTCGCCTACTGGGATTCCCCTAGTGTGGGCAATTTCTTCAGTCACTTTCGCGCCTGGCAGCATGCCCCCTTTCCCTGGTTTGGCACCTTGACTCATTTTAATTTCGAACATACGAACCGTTTGATGCTCAGCAATCTTCGCCAATTTAGCATCATCTAAACGCCCGTCCTTATCTCGTACGCCGTATTTCGCAGTACCAATTTGAAACACCAGATCACAACCGCCTTCCAAATGATAAGGAGATAAACCGCCTTCTCCGGTATTCATCCAAATACCAGCTTGGCGCGCCCCTTTCGATAACGCTTGCACAGCAGGTTTAGACAAAGCACCAAAGCTCATCGCTGAGATGTTCACAACCGAGTTTGTTCGGTATGGGATCTTTGCGGTGAACTCACCAATGCACACTTCTTTTGGCTGCGCAGCGTCTTCTTCCAATGTTGGAAACGCGCAATTTAAAAAGAAAATATCCCCAGGGGTTTCCAATGAACGAGTCGAACCAAAGGCGATAGTTGTATCCACTTTTTTCGCCGCGCGATAAGCCCATGAACGCTCAGCTCGATCAAAGGGGCGCTCTTCACGATCCAAGGCAAAAAAATACTGACGGAAAAATTCACCAAGGTGCTCAAAAAGATAACGAAAACGACCAACAACAGGATAATTTCGGCGAATAGTATGAGAGGTTTGATGCACATCAACCCAATACATAACACCAATGGAAATAACCGCAGCCAACAACAAGAAGAGACATATAATCGCTCCCCATTGAATGGTAAACGTCGCTAATGAGGACAACACATCCATTTCTGAGCTCCTAAGATGGATAGCTAACAAAACGATAATAAAGTAAACACTACTTTAAAATAATGTTGCTTAGGTTACGCCATCTCCTCAGTGAAATCACGACGCAAGCATGAAGACTTTCCGCAATAAACGGGGAAAAAAAAGCACGATTACTTATCTGTGGAAAATCGCCGCCATTTTTCCTATACAAACCTAAGAATGCGACTACGAAAAACTAATGACTTTCTGAAAGAGGCTGAAGCACAGGCTTAGTCAGGCGGATCAAACTAACGCCAGCGCAGGCAACAAATGCCAATACAATCCACGAGCCAACGACTACGCCAAGCCAACCTTCAGCACGCCAAAATGGGTCAAGATAATAACCGCCAACACTGGCTCCAAGGTAATAAAAAACAAGGTATAAAGAGGAGGCGCTGGCTTTCGCAAACTTAGCATTACGACTGACAAAACTGCTCGCCGTTGAATGACACAAGAAAAAACCAAAACTGTTGATTAACAAACCTAAAATAATCGCCCAAAGCGTGCCGCCCAAGGTAACCAGTGACCCCAACATTAGGATGCAGGTTCCTAACACCATAATATTAGGTTGCGGCCAACGTCTCGCTAAGCGGCCTGATATAGCCGATCCTAAAGTGCCCGATAAATACGTGAGAAACAACATGCCTATGTATTTCGAGGTTAAATGGTAAGGCGCTTCTTCTAATACAAAGGTGATGTAGCTGTATTGATTAATAAAAATAAAAAAACTAAAGCCGCCGATAAAATAACAGGTGACCAATCGACGATTTTTTAAATGGTTCCACATATTGGAAACAATATGCGATACCCGTAGAGGTTTGGGATCAAAACGTTTGGAATTGGGTAATAAAAGGATGAACGCCGTCATACAAATAAGGCTGATCCCGCTCATCACCGCAAAAGTAGACGACCGCCCCAACCATTCCCCGACAAAACCACCAATCAAGCGCCCACCGATACCACCTAAAGTGTTACCACTGATATACAAACCGACGGCAACCATCAAGGCTTCAGGTGTGTATTCGTCGCCCAAATACGCCACCGCGATGGCGGGCAATCCGGCGAGAAAGAAACCTTGTAAGCCCCTAAGCAACAACAAGGATTCATAACTTTGTACGAAGGACAACCCCAAGGTGGTCAGCGTGATCCCCACCATGGTCATGATCATGATGCCTTTGCGCCCAAAAGCGTCGGAAATGGGACCATAAAAAAGCAACGATATGCCTAACGTTAACGTGGTAATGGTAAAACTGGCGGTGGCCTGTAAGGGGCTGATATTGAATTCATTGGCGATCATTGGCAGCAATGGCTGTGTCACATACACATTGGCAAACACCATAAAAGAGCCCAACACTAACGCGAGTGTTCCTCGCCAGAACACACCACTGCCCACCTCAATCACACACTACCCCAAATGATTCACTGCTGATAAAAGAAAACGAATAGAAAAGCACCCAGATCCATCCGTTATTTGCCACTATACGCCTCGCCACTTTATCAATAAAATATATCTTAGTTATCTATAGGATCAATAATATTGATGGATATTAAACCACTGCGTTATTTTCTGGCGATAGCCAAAAACGCCAGCTTTACCCGTGCCGCAGAGCAATTGAATGTGGCTCAACCAGCCGTCAGTATGGCCATCAAAAAACTGGAAACAGAACTTGGCTTGACCCTACTGCACAGAGCAGACCGTAAGATCAGCCTAACCGACGAAGGCAAACGCCTGCTGCTACACGCAGAGAAAATCATTCAAGCGACCGACGATGCATTATTAGAAATGAATGAGCTAAAAGGCCTAAATCAAGGTGAAGTCCGCGTTGGTATTCCGAGCATGCTGGGCTCTTATTACTTCCCCCCTATTCTCATGGCATTTCGACACCGTCACCCAACGATCAATTTAAAGGTCATTGAGGGAGGCACTTGGCAGCTGCAAAAAATGCTCGAAGACGGCGAACTCGATTTAAGCGTCATTGTTGCGGAAACCTTACCAGAAGGCTTAGAAACTCACCGTTTACTTAAAGAAGAAATGCGCGTCACTGTGGCCAAAGATCACCCTTTTAGTCAACTAGAAAGCATCACGCCCGACGCCTTTTTTGATGAAGAGTTGGTGATGTTTAAAGAAGGGTATTTTCATCGACGAGTGGTAGACAGGCTTGCAAGAGAAACCGGCAAAAGCCCTAAAATTGGTTTTGAAACTAACTTAATCCCCCTCATTAAATCCATTACGCAACAAGGCTTTGGCGTCTCGACCTTGCTTAGCATGGTGGTCGAAGGTGACGATCAACTTATTTCACGCCCTTTTAACCCACCCATTTGGCTCGACCTTGGCATTGCATGGCGCAAAGGCGCTTACCTTTCTCAGGCAAACCAAGCCTTTTTAGACTTTGTCTGTAAGCAGGGGCACGACTCAGAAAACCGTTAATCCATCCGCTATCACACTGATTGTTCAACCAGAGACAAAAACGCCTCTTCTGAGGTATAAGAAGAGGCGTTTTCAAAGAAGGCGGTAAAACAAAGAACAGGATTATGAGTTAAAAAGACGCTGCTCTACCAGAGGAGAACGCTTCACTTGTTTCATTCCTTTAGCGCCTGCCAATATAGCCAAATCAATAAGTGGCTCAATCAATACAACGCTTAAATAAGCCACACCAAAACTCGCCACAGCAGACAAGTTAGAAACGGCAAAGCCTTGACCATAGAATGCCCAAAAAGCAACCCATAGTACAATGCCACCTTGGTAAGTTAACGACAGTTTCAACGCCTGTGCGTAACCAATATCCACATACGCCGTACGCTCAGAAATAACCCGTCGCGACACAGCCGCCATAGCAAAAAGAGGCAATAGCAAAGTCGTTACGTTCATACCGTATTGCGGCAAATCAAAAGGAGCGAAAAAGACACCTTGAATCAACAATCCCATAAACAGACCGATAGAGGCGGCTGCAGGGCCAAATATCAAAAACAAAGTAGAGCCTAAAATAAGATGAACTTCTGACACGCCTACCGGCTGATGCGGCAACACCTGGAAAAAGAACAAGACCAATGCGCTGGTGATGATGCTTCGCCCCAATAAGGTCATTAGACCATGTTCACGAATCGCATCGATGGACGATTTTGCAGATAACCCTAATGCCGCAAATGCCGTTGCATAACTCAAAACAATTTTAGCGCCAGTGACAACGCCTGGTTCAATATGCACTATGTGCCTCCAATAAATGTTTCATACTCACCCGTATGATTTCAATTAATCGTTTTTTGCTTGGCAAAAAACATAAAAAAATAAAGGCCGGTCTCCGGACTCATAAGCAGCGACTTGTCCCTTCCCATTTTCACAGTGGGAGCAAGCATGGCTTCCTGACTTATTTACCGTTGCGGGGGCAGTACCAGATTAGCTTCTTCCTGAAGCGCACTCGTTTCCCGTTTCATCAGTTACACTGACACCTTTATTCGTACTACCCTATAAAAGAGTAGATTCGCAAAGCCTATGAAGTTACTCACTAATAAGCAACCTAAAAAGTAACCTTTCTAGACTCTGAATGAAAATACGTCAAGTCGACAATATCTTCATTCAATTTCATGAAACAACGCGGTCAAAACTAGCGAAAAATACGTTTAGCCCACACCGTAAGCCCAGCGGCAACACTGCCAAAGTGGTCACCATCAAGGACTGGAACATCGCCTATTCTGTGCTGGATCGCTTCTCTAATAACTGGAGATTTCGCAGAGCCACCCGTCATATAAATTACATCAGGTTGCACGCCCGCTTGCTTGATCGCCTCACTCATTAAGGACAGCATTTTTTCTAATGGTGGCTGAATGGAATGTGAAAACTGATCGCGAGAGATGGAGCGGTTTAACCCTTTTTCAATGTAATCCAGCAACACCTTGTGTTCTTGCTGATCTGACAAAGCGATTTTGGCTTCTTCTGCATTGCGAACCAAATGGTAATTATGCTTTTCTTCACGCAAATGCAAAAAGCGTTCAAGCAATTTCGGTTCAGACGCATCTAAGCGTAACTGTTCGATCTGTAGCTTGGTTTCTAGGCTATTAAATGTTGCCAACGCCGTGACATCGTTGGTAGTCACAGCATTCCAATAAAGCTGCGTCGGCATTGGTAACCCAGTCTTTAGGTTCGAGTCCATACCAAAAAGCGGCATCAGGTGCTTACCTGCCACTCGAATATCTAGGTCGTTACCACCAATCCGTTCACCAGTATGCCCTAGAAAATCAGCGCTTCTGTCTTCTTTTGACGCGAAATCAGGGCCCATTTTGACCATAGCGCAGTCGGTGGTACCCCCCCCTATGTCCACCACCAGCACGGTTTGGTTTTGCGTCATCTTGGCTTCAAAATCCAAACCTGCCGCTATCGGCTCGTACAGAAACTCAATCTCTTTAAAACCAGCCCGTTTACCCGCTGTCGTTAGAATGTCCAATGCTTGGCGATTGCTCGCTTCAGAGTCAATGCCTTGAAAGTTAACCGGACGACCAATTACCGTATGAGTGATTTCTTGTCCTAAGCTTTTCTCAGCTTGCTGCTTGATGTTTTGCATCATCGCGGTAACCACATCTTCAAAAAAGTGAATATGTTGCTCACGCAGTCCACTGCCACCTAAAAAGGACTTAGGAGATTTAACAAAATACCCGTCTTCAGGCCATTGATAATATTCAGAAAAAGCGGCTCGACCAAAAAATAAGGTCTGCTCATCACTGGCAATGTCTTCTTCTCGACGTACTCTTTGTGCGCGCGACAAAATAAGACGACGCTGCTCAACAAATAATGCTCTTGCTTGAGGGTCGGTCAAGTTTCTTGCAACGGACTCTGATATCAGATCCCGGTCAAGCGCATAAAGCGTTGATGGCAAAAAGGTGTTTGTGCCTTCAAGAGGCACTAATCGCACTTTGCCATCTTCTTCAATACCGATTGCGCAGTTCGATGTACCGTAATCAAATCCACAAATCATGTTCAATCTCTGCCTATCTTAATAACCAAAAAGGCCGCGGAAGATAACACATTCCCCTTAAAACTGTCAGCACTCAGGGCGCTTAGCCATACTATTTATGCCGTAAACCATTTTTTATTCGTCACTCAGATGAAAATCTCTATAATGGCGGCGCTACTTTTATGCCAACAATAAAATACAACAAAGAATACGCGTAGCGCCTTATCTCACTCTCGACTTTGGCTTAGCGTTTTATCAGCAAAAAAACGCCCACATACAAGCCACCACTGAATTATAAATGGAGTTATTATGAGTCTTTCGCTACAAGCCAAGATTACATTACAATCAATTATCGTCGCGATTATCATCACCCTTAGCGTTGGCTTTCTTTCATATTATGAATTCGAATCCTCCAGCTCATCCCGTGTAGAAGCGGAAGCGACTTCCCAAGCCGATGCTATTTCTACCTATATTAATAGCTGGTCAGAAGACCGTCGTAATGCCTTGGTTGCTATGCGCAACAAAGTAGAAGCACAGCTACAAGCCAACCCAAATCTAAGCGAACAAGCGGTACTAGACATTCTGCAACAGGCACAAACCAGCCTGCAGTTTGGCATGACGTTTCTTGGCTTAGAAAACGGCAATATGTATCGCCATGACCCCTCGTTAAATAGCGCCTCTTACGATCCTAGAGTCCGCGGCTGGTATAAAGACGCCAAAGCGAAACGCAAAGCGTTTGTTACCGCCCCTTACATCTCAGCTTCAACCAAAAAACTGTCGATGACCTTCGTGGAACCCATCCTTGTCAATGGTCAATTTAAAGGTGCATTAGGGGGGTTGGTGTTTTTAGACACAGTAATGGATCGCATTTTAGCGCTGCAAGTACAAGGCGATGGTTACAGCACTTTATTTGATGAAAGCGGTAAGATCATTGCGACCCCAAATGTCCAATTGATTTTAAAAAATGCAACGGAGTTATCCCCTAGTCTCAACAAGCAATTTTTTAGTCAGGTTAACCAAGCCCCTCAGTTCAAGACCTTTAGCCTAAAAGGTCAAGACACCCTAATGTACACCAGTAAAATTGAAGGCAGCCCATGGATTTTGGGCATGATAATGAAAAAGTCGGTATTGGATGCTCCCGTGAAAAGTCTGGGCATCAAAACCATTATTATCTCTCTAATAATCATCCTGTTGGCCGCCTTAATCGTCACCCAAGTCACGCGCTTCTTATTAAAAGACTTGCGTCGAGTGTCTGACAGCATGGCGCAAATTGCCAACGGCAACGGAGACCTAACACAGCGTTTAACAACCCGTTCCAAAGATGAAATTGCGCTATTGGTGGCGAACTTTAACAACTTCGTAGAGTTGCTACACGGCACCATTTCACACCTTAAAAAAATCGGCCAACAACTCTCTCAACAAGCGACCTATGCCCACGACAGCTCGGGCGATAGCAACGCAAAGTTAGCAGAACAACAACAAAACATTTCTATGGTGGCTACTGCAGTTC
The DNA here is from genome assembly GCF_004352855.1 of Marinomonas sp. KMM3893. Classification (GTDB taxonomy): domain Bacteria; phylum Pseudomonadota; class Gammaproteobacteria; order Pseudomonadales; family Marinomonadaceae; genus Marinomonas; species Marinomonas arenicola. The sequence goes on from NZ_SJSC01000001.1 coordinate 392,569, forward strand.
ATCAAATGGCTCAAGCCACACAAGAGATTGCTAACAATGCCACTAATACGGCAAGCAATGCAGATGAGACCGTTGCCGCAAGCCGACTTGGCCAAAACCAAGTGATTAAGAGCCAAAACAGCATTTCAGCTCTGGCCACAGAAGTTCAAGAAGTTGCCCATGTTATTAACAACGTTAGCAGCAACGCCAATGGCATCAGTGCCATCTTGACGACCATTTCCGGCATCGCCGAACAAACGAATCTGTTAGCCCTTAACGCCGCCATTGAAGCCGCTCGTGCAGGAGAACATGGCCGTGGCTTTGCGGTTGTTGCAGACGAGGTACGAGAACTTTCACAGCGCACTTATAGTTCGATTGAAGAAATTCAAAAAATGATCGAAACACTGCAAACCACAACCAAAAATGCCGTGTTTAAGATCCAGAAGAGCCATGAGCAAGCAGAAGGCAGTGTCCTTGATGTAAATGAAGCTAAAATCAGTCTAGACAATATTCAACAGTCTATTAGCTTAATCAACGATCGCGCTGCGCAAATTGCCACCGCCACCGAAGAGCAAACCAGTGTCACCGCTGAAATCAATCAAAACACCAATGACATTCAGCAAGGCTCTGTCGAGCTGGTTGAGTTATCAACGCTCAGCGCACAACGCGCCGAAGAACTAAAAGTGTTGGCACAAGACCTAATTGATAACATTAATATTTTTAGAACCTAAACGTCGATTTTACTACGCAAAAAAAATCCCCAACTGGCTTAGCCAGTTGGGGATTCTGATTGGTGCCTAGATTGCATTAAACCAAAGGAGAAACACCAATCAACATTTTGTGTAAGAAGAACACCATGGCAAACCAACACACAATACATACGACAAACGCGGCAAGATCCATGTGCACGCCAATGTATTCAGGCTTCTCTACGCCAGCGGCTCGGTCACGACGGCGAGCCACAGCAAAGCTAACAATAGACCAAACCAAGAACCCACCAAACAAGACAAGGTCGGCTAACGTGCCATTACTGATTAAGTGTGCAAAGGCCCACAATTTAATCGCCAGTAGAAAAGGATGCCCCACCATCGATTTCAATTTGGTGCCTGGAATCAGCGCCGCGGCTGCAAAATAAAAAGACACTAGCACCAATAAAGACGCTATTTGGTGAGTCCACATTGGTGGATTCCAAAGCCACACAGGCGCAAGACGAGCCTGCATAAAGCCCATCACAATAGACGCAATGGCCAATAAGCTAATCAAACCAAAACGCATGCGCCAACGCACAGCACCGTTTTTCGCCATACTGCGAGCACGCCACTCTGGTGCAAAGATATGCACCGAATGCAAACCAAAGAAAATAACCAGACCGATTACTAAATTCAACATAGAACAGAGTTCCTTAACCATCTAGGTAAATCAGGGCTGCATTCTATCATCATGAAAAAACAGCCACGTTAAAAATGAAAGCCCCAAGACTCGAGTTTCACGCTAGCAAAGCACTACCCTATGCTCTATTGCCCTTTTAAAGCACTAAAGAAGCGACCCAGCCCATCACAAGAAGCGGTAAGTTGTAATGCAAAAATGTTGGAATAACACTGTCTCTAATATGATCATGTTGCCCATCTGCATTCAGACCAGAAGTAGGCCCTAATGTAGAGTCAGAAGCTGGTGAGCCAGCATCGCCAAGCGCCGCCGCGGTTCCCACCAAGGCCACAACTGCAATTGGGCTAAACCCAAGCTGCATCGCAAGGGGAGTATAAATGGTTGCGATAATAGGAATGGTACTAAACGACGAGCCAATCCCCATTGTCACAATCAAACCAACCAACAACATGCTAGCAGACGCTACGGCTTGATTTGAGCCAAGCCAACCACCCAATAGATTAACCAAGGAGTTAACCTCACCGGTTGCACGAATCACCGCGGCAAACCCGGCGGCACTGATCATAATAAAACCAATCATCGCCATCAACTCAACCCCACCAGACAGCACTGTCTGAGATTGCTTCCAGCTAATTTGACCTGTAATAAAGTAGACCGCTAAACCACTTAACGCCCCAAAGATCATAGACCCGGTATAAAGCTGTGTCGCTAAGGCAACCACAATGGCCACAAAAGACACCATAATAGCATTACGACTTGGCAAGGTTAGAGAATCCAAATTGAACTCATTTTCTGAGGTTACGTATTCGCGAGGCTTACGGTAACTAAAGAAAACGGCAATCAGCAAGCCAATCACCATGCCGGTTGCAGGCAACCACATCGCTGGCGCAATGGCGCTCGGGTCAACGGTCAAGCCATTAGCCGCTAGATTACTCGCTAACAGCTGATGCAAAAAGACACCACCAAAGCCCACAGGCAACACCATATAAGGCGTCACTAAACCAAATGTTAAAACGCAAGCAATCAAACGACGATCAAGCTTTAAATAAGTCATGACGTGTAATAATGGCGGAACTAAAATAGGAATAAAGGCAATGTGTACTGGGATTAAATTCTGACTGAAAATGGCCATAATTAATAATACCGAGCACACCAAGGTACGCATTAGAGCAACATGATTAGGCGTTGGTGAACGGTTAATTAAGGCAATAATTTTATGCGCAAGCCAATCCGTTAAGCCAGAGCGAGAAATGGCCACGGCAAATGCCCCTAGCATCACATAACTTAAGGCGATAACAGCCCCTTCTCCAAGTCCTTGCTCAAATACCTGAGTGATTTTTAATAGGCTCATACCGCCGACCAGACCGGCAGTGATTGCACTAACGCACAACGAAATCACCACATTTAAACGCGCCACACTTAATATCAACATTAAGGCAACACCTACAACAACCGCATTCATCTCAATATCTTCCTAACAGCATAATGTGCTCACCGACAAATAAGCACAGGGGAATTCGCCAAAACGGCAATAAAACCCACAAATAAAGCCACATTAAGTGACAAGCGAAGGCGGCATTGTAGGGGAGCAAGATGATTTCTCAAGGAGAAATTAGAAGATGGCGACATTTTGTCTTATTTGTTCGATTGGATCCTTGCTAAGCATCGTCCTAAAAACTCGAAACCGAACTTCCATTCGACTTTGATTTTCCAAACAATTTTTGAGAAAAAATGAAGTGGTAAAATAGCAAAATCTTGCTAGAAAACGCCCCCATTTTTGCTCTAGAATACGCCTTTTCAAAAATGGGCCGTTGCCATGATCAAGACACCATATTATCTCATTGATAAAGCCAGTCTTCTAAAAAACTTAGAGAAGATTGCTTACGTGCGCCAACAGTCCGGAGCCAAATCCCTTTTGGCGCTTAAATGTTTCGCAACCTGGTCTGTGTTTGACTTAATGCAAGAGTACATGGACGGCACCACGTCTTCTTCTTTGTATGAAGTGAAATTAGGCAAAGAGAAATTTCAAGGTGAGACTCATGCTTACAGCGTGGCTTATACCGACGATGAAATTGAAGACGTCCTTGCGAACAGCGACAAAATCATCTTTAACTCCATTGGGCAGCTCTCCCGTTTCAATGAGGTTAGCCGCGATAAAACTCGTGGTTTAAGAGTTAATCCTCAAGTCAGTACCTCTGACTTTATTATTGCGGATCCTGCTCGCCCATTTAGCCGTTTAGGCGAATGGGACCCAGAAAAAATCGCAACCGTGATGGAACAAATTTCTGGCTTTATGTTCCATAATAACTGTGAGAACGACAGTTTCGAACGCTTTGATGAGATGCTCACTCACATTGAAAGCCGTTTTGGTCATTTGATCAAACAAATGAAATGGGTCAGTCTAGGAGGCGGCATTCACTTTACCGGTGAAAACTACCCTATTGACCTTTTCTGCCAACGTCTAAAAGCCTTTGCAGATCGTTACCAAGTACAAGTTTACCTAGAGCCTGGTGAAGCCGCGATTACCAACAGCACCACATTGGAAGTGTCTGTCTTGGATACCTTATTTAACGGCAAAAACTTGGCCGTTGTAGACAGCTCAATTGAAGCCCATATGCTGGACTTATTAATCTATCGTGAAAACGCTAAAATGGCCCCTTGCGATGGTGAACATGAATACATGGTGTGTGGTAAATCTTGCTTAGCTGGCGATATCTTTGGTGAATTCAAGTTCGACAAAGCATTGCAAGTAGGTGACCGCTTGTCTTTTCAAGACGCGGCAGGTTACACCATGGTGAAAAAGAACTGGTTTAACGGTGTTAAGATGCCGTCTATTGCCATACGCCAATTGGATGGCAGCATCGAGGTTGTGAGGGAATTCGACTATAACGACTTTGTGCAGAACCTTTCTTGATCACAAGTTAAGACGGTTCACACTTTTTATTTTGGAGAGAGCGTTACTATGAAAAAAAATGTCCTAATTATCGGTGGCGGAGGCGTGGCTCGTGTTGTAGCCCACAAATGCGCCCAACACAATGACACACTGGGCAATATCGCAATTGCCTCCCGTAGCGTTGCAAAATGCGACGATATTGTAGCCAGTGTCCTAGAAAAGGGCAGCATGAAAGTCGAGGGTCGCATTCAGGCATACGCTCTTGATGCTCTTGATGTACCTGCCACTATTAAGCTGATTAATGACACCCAGTCTGAAATCGTCATTAACGTAGGTTCTGCGTTTATCAATATGTCGGTACTAGAAGCGTGTATCGAAACTGGCGCCGCTTACCTAGACACAGCAATTCATGAAGACCCAACAAAAATCTGTGAAACACCACCATGGTATGCAAACTACGAATGGAAACGCCGCGAATTATGTAAAGACAAAGGCGTGACCGCTATTCTTGGCGTAGGGTTTGATCCAGGTGTGGTGAACGCATACGCAGCACTTGCCTACAACGATTATTTTGACAGTGTTAGCGACATCGATATCATCGATATCAATGCAGGCAGCCACGGCAAATACTTCGCGACCAACTTCGACCCAGAAATCAACTTCCGTGAATTCACCGGACGTGTTTACTCTTGGCAAGACCGCGCGTGGCAAGAAAATAAAATGTTCGAAATCAGTCGAACAGATGACCTTCCTGTCGTTGGTAAGCAAACCGCTTACATGACTGGACACGACGAAGTTCACTCTATTTCTCAAAACCTAGACGTGCCGAATGTGCGTTTCTGGATGGGCTTTGGCGAACATTACATCAATGTTTTCACCGTACTAAAAAGTCTAGGATTATTGTCTGAGCAGCCAGTGAAAACAGCAGAAGGCTTAGAAGTAGTGCCGCTTAAAGTGGTAAAAGCCGTACTTCCTGATCCTTCTTCTTTGGCGCCAGATTACACCGGTAAAACCTGCATCGGCGATGTTGTTAAAGGCATCAAAGACGGCAAAGAAAAAGAAGTCTTTATCTACAACGTTGCAGACCACAAAGACGCTTACAACGAAGTGGGTAGCCAAGGTATTTCTTATACCGCCGGTGTTCCTCCTGTTGCAGCCGCTATTCTCGTTGCCAACGGCACTTGGGACGCAAAAGAAATGCGCAACGTCGAACAACTTGATCCAAAACCTTTCTTAGGTCTATTGAACGAGATGGGCTTACCTACTCGTATTAAAGATGAAGACGGCGATCGCCCTTTCACTTTTAATCAATAACAGCGCATTGTTATTATTCTGATGAATAAATAGCCTCGCCCTCGCGAGGCTATTTTTTTCCTGCCCCTTATCTTCGCTTTCTTTGATGGAATCTGCACCACCACCTATACTTGCTCGCTGCAGGTAGCTACTATTACGCACTTCAACAAAGCGTCAGTATTTCGAATAGAAACTGACAGCAAAAGACGATTTTATGCATTTATCGATAACGACGAGCGATCACGTTTTCTACTATTCTGCAATAAGGATTATGTAATGAAACACCAGGTTAAAATAGTAGCCATGATGGCTGCAATCACCCTAACGTTAGCTGGCTGTGCCTCTTCTCCAAGTAGCTCATCTGCACCTAGCCAAGCCGATACCGCTGCTCAAACACAGTTATCTGCAGACATAGAAGCCGTCAAGGTAGCCATCGACAACGCCACGACCACACTGACATCAGCAAAAGACAGCAAGCTGGATTGGTTCGCCACAGAGCAGGTCAATCAGGCACAACAGGCGCTCGACAAAGCCAAAGAATACTACGCAGAGTTTGCCTCTGACCCCAGCGAAGCAAACGACAGTATTGGCTTCTTTAATTCTCAAACCAATATAGAAGCGGCGCAAGAAGGCCTAAATAACTTTCATGCAAAAATAAGCCAAGCAGAAGGCATTCGTGAGCAAGCTTTGACCACACTCGAAGACGCTTTTTCAAACCGCAAACAATTGCAAGAAATTGGGGCAGACACACTCTACCCAACAACCTATAAGCAATTGGATAACGAGCTAAAAAACCTTGTCGATCAAGTCGCGAATGGCAAAGTTGATGCGGCCATCACGGCTCAGCCAAGCTTAGTAGGCAAACAGCGTGGGTTAGAAATAAAAACCGCCATTAAAGTGTACTTGTCAGACGCTAAAGACAAGTTGAAAAGACTGGAACTGGCACTAGTGAAAAACTATGCCCCACAAACGTTAGCACAAGCCTCTGCTGCGTTAATGGACGCTGAAGCATTCATTGCCGCCGAACCAAGAGCCACTGCAAAAATTAAAGAAAAAGCCGATGCGGTGATGTTTGCCATTAATCATGCAGAGCAAGTGTCCATTGCGGTGAAAAAACTTCGAGCCATGCCGCAAAGTGCCAATGAACGCTATATTTTGAACTTCGAGAAACTCTTGCTGGCGATTTCTAATGAATTGGGCGCCGTCGACTCTCGTGACCAAAGATTGAGTAAACAGGGGCAGCTTATTGTTCAATTTATCAAAGACAGCATGAAAAACGAGCAAGCAGTACAAACGGCCCAGCAAGACTTAAAGGCCACTATTGTTAAGCAAAATAACAATTTAGACATACTGAATAAACAAATTGATTCGCTCAATAGCAAGCTTGCTGATAAAACCGCATACATCACCTCGCTACAGAATCAAGTCGCTAATTTAATGGCGCAACTTGAGATGGCTAAAAAATCAGCCCAAAAAACAGCTGACGTCACGACAACACCCGCTAAAGACAGCGGCGTAACGGACGAAATGGCAACAGACACGACCACATCCAGCATGGAGCAAGATGCCGGCGACGCAATGATGGATCAAGACCCATCAAGCTCACCCAGTACTGACAGCGCTCTTGACTCGTCAGAGGAAGCGTTAGAAAAATAATCAGTCCACAGACAACAAGCAGTCGGATCAATCGGATCTGGCTGTTTGTTCCATTCAGCATTTCCTTCCTCCCCTAATTCGCGCACATTTTTGCTATAATACTTTTATCAGGCCACCCCTCTTTTTCTTGGGCTACCAGATGCGCTTTTCGGTTTTCATCACTGCCTTTTTACTTCTTTAGAGCCAATATTATGTCCGCGACACACACTTTCTCAAGCCTAGTTCCTGACGTTATTTTAGACGCCGTTGAATCCACAGGATTATGGAGTGATTCGCGTATTTACCCGCTCAACAGTTATGAGAATAGAGTGTACCAAGTGGGCATTGAGGACAGTTCGCCGGTCATTGCTAAATTTTACCGACCAGAACGTTGGACTGAGGCACAAATCCGCGAAGAACATGACACCTTGCTCGCATTGCAAGAACAAGGTGTTCCCGTCGTCGCCCCCTTGGCATTCGAAGGTAAGACACTGTTCTTGCATAACGACATCTACTTTGCGCTTTCAGCAAAATTGACAGGGCAGCACCCAGAGGCAGATAACCTAGATCAGTTGTATCAGCTTGGTGAACGGATGGGGCAACTTCATCACGCCATGGCAACCCCTTTCACGCACCGCATTAGCGTGTCTCCGTTGGAACAAATAGAACAAGCAGGTGCACAAATATTGGCAGGAGAACATTTGCCACAACGGCTAAAAACAGACTATCAAAAGCAAATTGCCCGCCTTCATGAGATGAGCGCAGCCCAACTCAATGTCTATTGGCCAACAGAATTACGTGCCGTTCATGGTGACAGTCATCGGAGCAACTTGATGCTTCATAATGAAGAATTCCACCTGCTCGATTTTGATGATTGCCAAAACGGTGTCGCCATTCAAGACCTCTGGCTACACTTAACGCAAACAGAAAACCCAAGACAACAACTCAGCGAAATGATCGAAGGCTATGAAACCTATCTACCCTTTGACACTCGTGAACTGGGCTTAATTGATGTGTTTAAAAGCGCGCGAATAGCCAACTACGCTGCTTGGTTACAACAACGCTGGAATGATCCAGCCTTTGTTAAAGCCTTCCCTTGGTTTACCAGTGAAGAGTACTGGATCAATCATTTGAATGAGCTAAAAAGCTGTGAACTAGAATGGGGGAACATGTCTCGATGAATCCATTAGAATCAAAACTCGACGCCTTGTTTGGCTTTAATCAATTCCGCCAAGGTCAAGAGCAAACCATTCAGCAGTTACTCGCTGGACACTCCTCATTAGCGGTATTCCCAACTGGCTCAGGCAAGTCATTATGTTATCAATTTACGGCGACCCAGCTACCTAATCTGACCTTGGTTATTTCACCACTGATTGCCTTGATGCACGATCAATTAGATTTTTTGCGCAGCAAGGGCATCGCCGCTGCCAGCTTAGATTCAAGCCAGAGCAAAGAAGACAGCCAAGCGGTCATGGAAGGCGTACAAAGCGGCCATATCAAAATTCTGATGATTTCCGTTGAGCGCTTTAAAAACGAACGCTTTCGCCGATTTATAAAACAAGTGCCCATCTCGATGTTAGTAGTTGATGAAGCCCATTGTATTTCTGAGTGGGGACACAATTTCCGCCCTGATTATTTAAAACTGCCTCATTACCAACAAGAACTGCAAATCCCTTTGGTATTATTGCTTACGGCAACGGCAACACGTCGTGTACAAAGAGATATGGCACAGAAATTCAATATTTACCCTGAACACATCACTCAAACTGGCTTTTACCGCGCTAATTTGGACATTGAGCTGATTCCAGCACAAAGCGATGGCAAAATATTTGAACTAAAGCGCCTCCTTAAGGAGGTTTCAGGGCCAAGTATTGTCTATGTGACTCAACAGAAAACAGCGGAAGACATTGCCAATACACTGATGACAGAGGGTTTTCCAGCGAAGGCTTATCATGCGGGCTTAAAGGACGATGTGCGGCGCCAGATTCAAGCAGACTTTATGTCCGGTCAAACGCCAATAATTATCGCCACCATTGCGTTTGGCATGGGTATCGACAAAGCGGATATTCGTCTTGTCGTCCACTATGACCTACCCAAATCCATTGAAAACTACAGCCAAGAAATTGGCCGTGCTGGGCGTGATAATTTACCTAGCCGCTGTGTCATGCTCGCAAGTTTAGAAGGCCTTCATACCTTAGAAAATTTCGTCTATGGTGATACCCCACAACGCCATGAAATACAGAATCTACTCGGCCAAATCAAAGAACACACAATTCATGATGAACAGTGGCATACAGATCAATGGGAAACCCAGCTTTATGGCCTTTCCAACCAAACAAACATTCGCTCTTTACCGCTAAAAACGCTGTTAGTACAACTCGAAATGCTTGACGCAATAGAGCCAAAATACAGCTACTACGCAGAAGTTCGATTAAAATGGCAAACGGATCGCCATGCTTTTAAAGCGCACCTTCCAGCTGAGATGCAATCCACTTATGATGCGATATTAAACGGTATTCAGTATAAGAAGATTTGGGGAACACCCAACTTTGATACCATGTATCAACAAGCGGGCGTGACCCGAGGTGATGTATTACAAGTGCTAGAACATCTTGCTGATCAAAATGTGATCATACTGGAGAGCAAGGGGCTTACTGAGGTCTATCAAGTGAATACTCAGGTTTTTCATCAGGAAACCCTGCTCAACCAACTCAGTCAGTATGTTGAAGAAAAAGAAAGCTCTGAAATAGAGCGCATCGCTACCATGATTCGTTTTTTCCAACTTGACCGTTGCCTAAATCACAACCTCGCTAAATATTTTGGTGATCAGAATGCACCACAGCACTGCGGCCACTGCTCGGTGTGCAAAGGTAAGGTATTGGCTTTTGCCGCACCAACCTCAGAGAAGGATAACTGGCAGCAAAACTTGGCTTTTTACATCAATGAATTCGTCTCTCATATGCAAAATAAAAGCCCTAATAGTCTAATCACAGAAGTGTTAGTAACACGATTTTTGACGGGTCTTACCCAACCTATTTTTACCAAAGTAAAAGCCCGCCAATTATCAGGATTTGCAAAGTACGAACAACAGGCTTATCGAGAGGTGCTTGATGCCGTCAAAAAACAACACCAAACAGGGTACAATTAATCTATAAAACGGTGAAAAACTGCATCAAATTGCTGCTTTAATGCAGACTCATACACTTCTTTAGCTGACTCTTGGTTAGCTAAAGAAACACGTTTCCATAATGCTGAATCCGTTAATAGCCTTGTCATTAGCTCGGCTAGCTCTTGGTTGTCCGAGCCTTCATAAACAAACTCTGCGGCTTCATTACGAATGATTTCGCTTGCCCCAACCCATTTCGTTGTAATGACTGGCGCACCACATGCCATAGCTTCAGCAACCACACGACCGAACTCTTCAATTCGCGCCGGCAGTACAAAAATATCCAGTGCGTTAAAATACTCTTCTACATTGTCAATGATAGGAAGGGTGCGGATTCGATGTTTGTAAGGAGAATTATCAAGTATGGTCTGGAACTCTGGGGTTAGCTTGTCTTTGCCAACAAACACAAAATGCGTTTTTTCTGCGATCTCTTTTGGCAGGAGATTAATTGCCTCAAAAAAACGATCCACACCACGTTTCTTGAAGTTACCAGAAGTCACTAACCCAACTAAATATTCGTCTTCTTTTACCCCTAATTCTGTGCGGATTTTTACCCTAGAAGCCTCAGGCAAACACTTAAACTGACTTTCATCAATCGCAGGATAGATAACAGAAATATCCTCTTCAGGTACAGAAAAGCGTTTTATCAACTCATCTTTAGCTAAATTAGAGTTCGCTACAATATGTTTAAATTGATGATTTTGAAATATTGGAGTATGTACCAAATACATTTCATCATCTTTAGGGAGGGGCTTTCCATGTATTTTTTCACAAGCGAGATGCACGCAATTGTGAATAAAATGGACATCTGGATGCTGGACATCACCATGCCCAATCAGCATATCGGCTTTCAGCTTTTTCGCTAATTTTAACGTCTCATTGCTAAACTGAATTCTTCGTTTAAACTTTTTCTGCCAAAAAAAGCGCTTCGATTTATGAGAAATTCCACCACTGTTTTTTATATCTGTTACATTCGCATTTTCTGAAACGGTGTGCACTTCACAGCCCATTGATCGAAAATACTTAATCTCTTCATGCACACTACGACAAGCACCTGAATACGTTTTTTCAAGGTTCTGTTTCGATATCAAAATGGTTTTCATGGTCTTAAAGAAAATCCTCTTAGCCTGTTAAGCTGCAAAAGGGAAATAGTAGCAATAAAAGCACTGCAAGGTGTAGCGCTTAAATGAAATGGTGGGAAAACCATAAGCCTTTTTCATCGTGGGTTTATCAAATCAAACACCCCCAAAAGAGCCAAGACATCAGCACCTATGGCAATCCTATGTATATGCACTTCATCTAAATTCAGAACAAACAAAACACACTGTTTGTTCTGAAACCCCCACTTTCCCAAGGTAGTATAAAAGCCAGACCAAATCTGCTGACCACTCTTTATTTGTAGTATTATATTATGGTAAGTTACAATTCATGACTTGCTACTTGCCAGGATAAGACCTTCGAAAAGCCCTCTTATAAGCACTAGCTTGGAATAGAAGTACTCAAATCACCATGATAAACACACCTTCTATGGATGGGGCTTGTCATGAGGAACTAACAATAAAAACTTGAGCATAGGGAAGAACGCTCGACCTAACGAGTAGGAGTTTGACATGGCAAGAGACCATAAACAGCTTGCTAAAGACGCGGTTGAACTGGTTAAACCAGCGATAGACAAGCTGTTTGAACAAACCAACCGAAAAGAACTGCATATTGTCATTATGGATCCCAGAATAAAGCCTTGGGAGTCAACATTTGAAGAGGCAATTCTGTATCAAGAATCTATTAAGAACTCATCGTGGAGCACTCCCTTTGATGTTCTTGCTAGAAACAAAGCGGCCCAAGCTTGGCGAAACAAAAGCGCCAACCTTCATCACCAAGCCGTGCACCCCTCTTCTCTACGTGATGATGATGTTCTCTTTTATGGCTCATTTGTCTATGGGGATGTTGTGGTTGCCTGCAGTGGTGTTCAGCAATGGTTTGATATGCTTATTAGCGGCTGGATAGCCCTAGCATTTGAACAATTAGCCATCAGTGATTACCAACAAAGGAAGCTAGACCAACCTACCCAAATGTACAGAAACAACAAATAAAAAAGAAAACGACAATAAATATAAAAAAGGATTATGTAATGAAAAAAATAATTAGAAATACCATTGTTCTTGCTGGAATTTTAGCTTCTGCTTCTGCGTTTTCCGCTGATTACCCAAGCAAAAATATCCGTTTAGTCGTGCCATTTGGTGCTGGTGGCGGAACAGACTCCGTCGGTCGCACACTAGCAAACAGCGCAAAAGACATACTCGGAACCAACATTTCTGTGATGAACCGAACCGGAGGCTCTGGTGCGGTCGGCATGAGCTATGGCGCGCAACAGCGTGGTGATGGCTATACCTTAACGGTTGTCACCCGCGAAATCGCTTCCTTACCTCAAATGGGCTTAATGCAACATACGGCCAATGATTTCAAACTCATTCGTATGGTCAACTTAGACCCTGCCGTTGTCCTCGTTAACAAAGACAGTAAATTCAATAACATCAATGATTTAATTCAAGAAGCGAAAGCCAATCCAGGAAAAGTAAAGTTTGCCTCAACCGCAGCGCCAAACTTTTATTTGATCGCTTTGCAAAAAGATCAGGGCATTCAACTTAATGCCATCCCATACAATGGTTCGTCAGAAGCCATTCCATCCGTCTTGGGTGGACACACTGCCGTGACCATGGTCACGCCGGGTGAAGCCATTTCTCAACTCAGATCAGGTCAATTAAAAGCCTTAGGGGTGATGTCTAAAGAACGTATTTCATACATTCCTAACGTCCCTACTTTGATAGAACAAGGCGTTAATGTGACCAGTGGCACATGGCGTGGAATTGGCGCACCGAAAAGCACGCCAGATGAAATAATTGTTACCTTAGGAAATGCATTCGATCAAGCCATGGCATCCGATGAATTTAAAACCTTCATGGCCAAAGGCGCCATGACAATTCACAACATGAATGCCGCTGAGTTTACTCAGTTTGTTAAAGATGACACTCAATCTTTAGGTGCATTAATTAAGTAATAACACACAAACAGGGTTGCTACTGCTGGCAACCCTGTTTGTGATTACTGAGTTCAGTTTATTTCAAAAGGATTTTTCTATGTTAAATAGAAATATTGTTTTTCCTATATTAATCATTGTGATTAGTGCTGTTATATTGTCGTTAATCCCGCAATTTACTGTACCAGTCTATTATCAGCAAGACGCTAGCGTTGGGGCAAAATTTTTCCCTACGGTTTTGGTCATCGCACAAATCATCATCTGTATTGCATTGCTCGTTCAACACCGAGCCAAGAAGCATAAAGCACAAGAATCCGACGGATTATTTTCAAAAATGTCTTTCTTTGGCCTGTGTTTCTTAGTCGTGTATGCCGTACTAATAGGCCTTCTTGGCTACCTTATTGCCAGCTTAACTGCGTTTACCTTGTATTTGGCCTATTTAAAAACAAAGAAGCTTTCTTACTACCTTTTCGCCTATTTTTTTGTTGTTGCTATTTATTATCTATTTAGCCACGTGTTTGTTATTTCCCTTCCTGAAGGCATTATTTTTTAGAGGCTTCTATGATAGATCATTTATTTGTCGGCCTTGGTGCTGCATTTAGCTTAGCAATATTCCCTGTCCTTATATTTGGCGTTCTAGGGGGCATAATTCTTGGCGCACTGCCAGGCTTAACAGCAACAATGGGCGTGGCAATATTGTTGCCATTTACCTTTGGCATGGAAGCGACTGCCGCCATGGTGATGCTTATTGGGGTGTACATCGGTGGTATTTTTGGCGGTTCCATCTCTGCCATATTGTTAAAAACACCGGGGACACCCGCATCCGCAGCAACGGTTCTGGATGGTTATTCTCTGACTCAGAAAGGCGAAGCGGCACGTGCTTTGAGCATCGCGGCGGTCGCCTCTTTTGTAGGCGGATTAATTAGTACCATTATATTGATCGCTATTGCGCCTATGTTGGCAGAATTTGCATTGCGATTTAATGCTCCCGAATACTTCGCATTGGCCCTGTTTGGCTTGACCATTATCGCCAGCGTGGCATCAAAAAGTATCTTGAAAGGCTTATTAGCCGGTACCATTGGTTTATTGATTTCAACCGTGGGTCTCGACCCTATCAGCAGTGTTCCAAGATTTACTTTTGGAATCTTAGACCTCTACAACGGCATCAATGTCATCCCGGTTTTAATTGGTTTATTTGCGATATCAGAAGCCTTAACCCAACTAGAAAAACTGCATGCAAAAGAAAAAATTGCTGAGAAATTCAGTAATAAACTGATGAGTTTAAAAGACCTTAAAAGCATTCTACCTACGTCGATTAAAAGTGCTTTATTTGGTACCTCTATTGGTGCGGTTCCAGGTGCTGGTGCCGATATTTCAGCGTTTGTGTGCTACAACGAAGCCAAACGAGTCTCTAAGAACCCTGAAGAATTTGGTAACGGATCTATTAGAGGGCTCGCAGCCGCAGAAGCAGGCAATAATGGAGTCACAGGCGGTTCACTCGTTCCCCTATTAACATTAGGTGTACCGGGCGATGCGGTTGCCGCCGTATTACTAGGGGCTTTGATTGTTCAAGGGCTGACTCCTGGACCACTCCTGTTCACTCAAAACCCAGAAATTGTCTACGGTATTTTTAGCTCTATGCTAGTGGCGAATATTGCCATGCTGTTAATTGGGCTATTAGGCATTCGCTTTTTCTGTCAGATTTCAAAAGTCCCTAAATTACTAATGATCCCCATCATTATTTTCTTATCGATTGTTGGGGCTTATGCGATCAATAATTCAATGTTCGACGTAGGCATTGCCATTTCATTTGGCGTACTTGGTTTTGTATTGAATAAATTAGAAGTGCCCACTTCGCCGATACTGCTTGCGATCATTCTAGGGCCAATGGCAGAAACCAATTTAAGAAAATCCCTATTGATGTTCGAAGGTAGCTGGTCGTTCCTATATGAAAGGCCTATCGCATTGGCTTTTATACTTTTGGCGATTTTCTCACTGTGGTCAACCATAAGAAGGCATAGAAAAACCGCTAGTTCCACTTAGCAAACTCACTTCAACTCTTGCTTTAGGCTTCTCAGAATGCACATCTGATGAAGCCTAAAAGCCCTTATTTATCTTTCCCTTGTCGCAATCTCTAGCTCGAACCACTCCCTCGCCAGAGCGCTTCCCTGTTCTCCAGTACTCCCAAGATAACGCTTGAAAAGTGGCCTTATGCGGGCCAAAAAAAACGCCTCTAAAAAGAGGCGTTTTGACCATAACGGCATTAGATATTGATGGCTAACAGTTACGCATTCAATTTCATGAAATAGTCGAATATTTCAGGAACATTGCCATTTCCCATATCCAAATCCACGCCTGCTTGAAGGTTCGCTGACGTTCCTTCCGCAATTTGCGAGCGTGTTCCAAGGTCTTCTACCATCTTCAAAAAGTAACCTAAATCTTTGTTAGCATTAGCTATCGAGAAGCCTAAATCACTGTTGTTATCAATCGCGTAGTTTTTACAAAAATGCATAAACGGCGAGTTAGAAGGACCTGTCGACATGATGTCAAATAATTGCTGGCGATCAACTCCTGCGCGATCCGCTACAGCAAACGCTTGAGACATAGCCGTTACCGTTGTCATGCCCATAAAATTATTGATTAATTTAGTGGTGTGGCCTGCTCCCAATGCGCCTAAATGGAAAACATTTTCACCTTGTTGCTCAAGAATAGGCTTAACTTTCTCAAAGGTATCTTTATCGCCTGCGGCCATGATGTTCAACAAGCCGTCTTTGGCGTGGGCAGGTGTACGACCTAGAGGAGCATCAATCATACCCGCTCCTTTTGCGGCCAAATCGGCGCCAATTTTACGTGTAGATGCAGGGATAGAAGTACCGAAGTCAATTAATACGGCGCCTTCTTTAATGCCCGCTAAAATACCATCTTCAGCATAAACCAATGCTTCAACGACGTTTGAGGTCGTTAAACAAAGCATAACAATGTCACTTGCGGCCGCTAATTCTTTTGCGGAAGTCGCTTGTGTCGCACCACGTGCAACACAAGCAGCAACGGCGTCTTTATTTAGATCCATTACATTAAGCTCAAAACCTCTTTTTTGAAGGTTTTCAACCATGTTGCCGCCCATTAAGCCTAGCCCGATGAACCCAATAATAGGTTTCGTCATTTTTATTCTCCTAATGATTCAAATGCCAATATGCGTTTAATAGCACCAATTTAATTGTATGATTATATTACCATATTGTTTTTTAGTAAAAAACAAAAGATCACGCTTTACGTTTGATCAGGCAAAAGAAGCGTGTTGGAAGGTATGACAAAAGAAGAGTGACCTATTGAGCAGGTCACATGGAAGAAGTCACCATGACTCGATTTAACGTCAAAGTGACCTAGTCTTTATTAAGGAAGAGACACAAAGTTGGCCGTTAACTATCTGTAATTTCTGGCGTTTATTAAGTTGTTTAACACGATACTCTAGTACCAAGGCATCGCTTCTGCTCCCAACAACTTGATGCCATAGGAGCTCTAAGGGGCCTTTTCCTTTTAAATATCGTGCACCGCTTTTATTCGCACCTGAGTGCTCTTTAAAACGGCGCTCCACATCGGTGGTAACGCCAGTATAAAGTGTATCAAGACGGGTTTTGATGATATAGAGACTCCACTCATTCATAGTGATCTCCTTTGTCCTTGCTGCAAAATAGGGATTATCTAACCTCCCACCATTAACAGCAAGGTCGAAGCCGTGGCCAATCCCATGACGTAATTAAACGCTCGCTGGCGTTTGTCATCCGTTAACCAACGGCGAATCGCAACACCCGCCCACGCCCAAAGAGTAATCGCAGGAAACCCCATGCACGCAAACAAGACGATAATCCAAAAACCGGATTGCACATACAAGTCTCCGGCCAAAGAAAAGGAGCTGACACAGCCAACCGACATCATCCAAGCTTTAGGATTCACATACTGAAAAAGCGCCGCCTGCCACCATCGCATGGGCGAAGCCGACTGTTTGGCGTTAGACAGTTGGCCTACTGGGGCGCTGGCCACTTTCCAAGCAAGCCACAATAAATAAGCGCCGCCAACCCATTTTAAAACGGAGTAAATAGGAGGATAGAGTACAAATAATGCCCCCATCCCCAGCAGCACAGAAAATAACAAGGACGCCATGCCTAATACAATGCCAATCATATGGGGCAAAGTACGGCGAAAGCCAAATTGGGCACCAGACGCCAATAACATCATATTATTGGGTCCAGGCGTTACCGACATAATAAAAGCGAACAAAGCCAAAGCGAAAAAGAACGAAGCGTCCGTAATCATGATGAAGTTTCCTTGGTTTTTTTGCGCATAAGATCGCCAATAAATCCGCTAAAACTGGCCTGCGATAATTCTGCTTGACGAATCTCATGAGTCAGCCCCATATCCTGCATTTGCTGCTCACTTACCTTAATCAAAGACTTACGTGTTTGATAACGCTCAATGCAATATTGAACATGGGTCAATAAAGAAATAATTAGCATCACTCTATCTCCTTTTCGTCTCTGACTCACCTTAGCCTGTGTTGGTATTAGGCGTTTGTTAGAGCCAATTCGGCACTCAATAAAAAGAACCACTGTGTATGAAGGTCAACTATAGAGAGAAGATCAAATACAATACAGACTCAGAAAAACACTTTATTAACAATACAGAAAACCCTAATTCTGTCTGTATGGCAGCAAACATAAAAATCTGTATGGTCAATTTTGCGTCTTTATTCGTCTACAATAACGTACCCCCTGCCACTGACTTAACAGGACGCTACGCTATGACGCTCTATCAAGATTTGTCAGAACGCTTAAAAGAACACATTGAATTAGGTTTCTATAAACCTGGTGACAAACTTCCATCGGTACGTCAGTTATCTCAAGAGCATGGCGTGAGTATTTCAACCGTTCAAGAAGCCTATCGGCAATTAGAGCAAGAAATTTTAGTAGAGGCTCGACCAAAATCAGGCTACTTTGTTGTCCAAAAACAGCGCATTGATAACCTCCCCAGCATCTCTCGGCCACCTCAACGCCCATTGGAAGTTTCACAGTGGGAAGAAGTGTTCAACTTACTCATGATCCGAGACAATGCTAACGGAGTACAGTTACAGCACGCCATGCCTGATATGACGGCGTCAACCTTAAAACCTTTGCTAAAAACCTTGGCGGATTTAACCAAACAAAACCCTGCATTAGGCTTAGGCTATGGCGACCTAAGAGGCTCAGAAGAACTGCGCACGCAACTTTGCCGTTTAGCCGGTGCCTCTGGCTGCCAACTGCATCCAGACGACCTGGTTGTCACATCAGGATGCCAAGAAGCACTTTCTGTTTGCCTACGGGCAGTGACAGAACCCAATGATATTATTGCCATCGAATCACCCAGTTTTTATGGTTCTATGCAAGCCATCAAAGCGGCCAACTTAAAAGCGATGGAAATTCCCACTCACCCAGAAACTGGCATCAGTTTAGAGGCTTTAGAGCTGGCGCTCGATCAATGGCCAATCAAAGCCATTTTAGTCACGCCAACCTGTAACAACCCTCTGGGCTACACAATGTCGGACGACAAAAAAGAGCGCTTATATAGATTGGCGCAAAGCTATGATATTGCCATCATAGAAGACGACATTTACGGTGACATCGCTTATCAATTTCCTCGCCCTAGAAGCATCAAATCGTTTGATGAAGATGGTCGTGTCTTACTCTGCTCATCCTTTTCTAAAACCGTCGCACCAGGGATACGCGTAGGCTGGATAGCCCCTGGCCGTTATCGAGACAAGGTTACTCACATAAAATACGTCAGTAGCTCCATGTGCCCTACGCTACCGCAATTGGCCATTGCCAAATTCATTCGCCTTGGTGGGTATGACAAACACATTCGCACTATGCGCCAGCGCTATGAAAAGCAAAGAGATCACATGTTAGCCGCCATCAAACGCTACTTTCCAAGCAACACCCGTGTTAGTTTTCCTGATGGCGGTTTTATTTTATGGGTAGAGCTTGATAAAGACATCGACAGCATGAAGTTGGTGGAACAGTGCCGTTTGGAGGGCGTTGGATTCGCACCAGGGCCTCTGTTCTCCGCCACCGGAAAATACCGCCACTGTTTTCGTATTAATTTCAGCGAACAAGGCATGGAACAACGCGAAGCTGCCATCAAAACCTTGGCGCAAGTCTTACTGAAATTCCAGCCAGTAAATTAACCTTATCTTTTATTAACCAAGATCGACTTTTTTGGCGATTTTGTTGTCTATGGCAAAGCGGCCTAACATTGGGTGAATTCACAAAGAGGAACGGCATGATAAATAAGACGCTTTGGCATTGGGGATGCTTATGCCTAAGTCTCTCGCTGACAGCCTGCAGTAGCGACATGCAACGTGGTAAAATCGCGGACAAAGCACAAAAAGAAAGCGCGGCACTTATTGACAAGAAAGAGATCCAATGGCGCCAACTAAACGAAGTTGCCCCGATCAGCTATTTGACGGATCTTATTCAAGATGCGCAGTTAGACCGACTTATTCAACAGGCACTAACCGCAAACCCTGACTTACAAAAAACCTTGCTCACCCTAAAAGCCAGTACTTGGCAATTAAAAAGCATCCATGGGGACCGCCTTCCTAGTCTCGACGCTGGATTTTCTCGCAATAAAACAGAAAGCGTCGAAGCCAGCTATAACGCAGACATTAGCATCAGCTGGGAAGCGGATTTCTGGGGAAAATTAGCGAACAGTGAAGCAGCCGCCGCAAAGAGCCTAGCGGCCGACCAAGCCTTGTATCAGGAAAGCCAAGACGTACTAGTGGCCAACATCATTAAATCTTGGCTGGCCATGACCTCAAAACAGCATCTGATCGATATTGAAAGCCAACGCTTAGCGGTATTAGAAACCAACGAAAATCGGCTTTTACAACGCTTTAAAAATGGCTTAAATGACCTAGAAGAACTTGATGAAGCGCAAACTGCCAGCTCACAATCAAGGGCGGACCTCGCGCAATACAAAGAAGATCTCGCGATAGAGCGGCGCACATTACAACGTTACTTAGGCAGTGAAAATACGCTAAACATAGTCCCCAATACGGACTACCCTAGGGTCAATCTGACGCTCGATTATTTACCAGAGCAAAGCCTACAACGCCGCCCTGATTTAAAAGCCGCCTATTTGGCCATTCAAGCTGCGGACTTAAACGTATCGGTTGCCTATAAAGACATGTTACCGACCATTAGTCTGAGCGCCACCTTAAGCGATACTGCCAGTTCTCCAAGCAGCGCCCTATTTGCGTCGCCGATATGGTCTTTATTGGCGCAACTCACCCAACCCTTGTACCAAGGCGGTAAACTAAAAGCCGCGGTTGAAATTGCCAAAATAAACACAGCTGAAGCCTATCAAGACTATCGAAGCACCTTATTAACCGCCATCAACGAAGTCGAAACCACCATAGGACAAGAAAAGCTCTTAACCCAACAGCTGCTTAACATCCAACAAGCCTTACAAAGCTCGCAAAAAAATCTCACTCGCTATGAACAAAAATACCGTACCGGCTTAGTCGAACTCAGCGATTTAATTCGGGTGCAAGAAACCACCTTTAATTTGGCAGCAGAACTAGACAACTTACTGTACTTACACTTAATTAATCGAGTCGATTTAGGGCTCGCCCTCGGGCTAGGAGTCAAAGAGTCATGAAACGCCTTTATCAATGGATTACCTTGATCCTTGCTTTGCTCGTTATCGCCAGCGTTTATTTTTACATTACCAAGGCGTTAGAAGCGCAAAAAAACAAGGTTCGCCAACCAAGGCCTGCGGCGCCTGAACAAGCCATGGAAGTCAGTGTGATTCGCGTATCACCAGGTAAACACGCCGCCATGGTGCAGGTTTCAGGCATCGCCAAACCACATTATGACTTAACCCTAACCACCCAAGTCAGCGGCGAAGTGACTTACCTTGCCGAGCATTTCGAAAAAGGCCAGCGAGTCACCAAGGGGCAAGTGTTAGCCCGCCTGCACAATACTGAACTGGCCAGTTCAGTCGCCACCGCAGCAAATACAGTAGCCAGCGCGACCCTTGCTTTAAAAGAAGAAGAACGCCAAGCCAAACAGTCCAAAGCCGAGTGGCAAGCAGCAGGGTTCAGCGGAGCGCCCGACTCAGACCTAGTCTTACGAAAACCGCAATTAGAAGCGGCTAGAACGCAACTCGAAGCGGCAAAAGCGGCCTTATCAGACGCCAAAGACAAGCTAAAACACGCTCAATTAATTGCGCCTTTCGATGCGCTTGTGGTCGCGCGCTTTATCTCTCCCGGTTCCTTTTTAAATGCTGGCAACGAGGTTGCAACACTTTACAGCACCGACCGACTGGAAATCGAACTGGATCTGGCACACAGTGATTGGCAGAAATTGCCCACAACAACGGCATTAATCAAACAGCGCTGGCCGGCTCGTATCGAATCTATGGATGGGCGCCAACATTGGGCAGGCAGAGTATTGAGTGCAGATCTGCACATTGATGAAAGCACTCGTATGCGCAAACTTGTTGTCGGTCTAGCCAATCCGTTAGAACAGTCTCCTGCCTTACTTCCTGGTGCATTTGTTAACGTCATACTTGAAGGAAAGCCCATCGAGAATCTATGGCAGCTGCCCAATTCTGCACTCAGTCAAAAGAGTGAGATTTGGTACATTACAGACGACCAACGTCTCGCTAGTTTTACGACATCCCCTGAGTTTGTTGATGCAAACTACGTCTACATTAGCGTACCAAAAACCATGCAAGACAAGCCTTATCAGATCCTAACGCACCCTTATAACAGCTATCTACCAGGCCGTTTGGTTACCCCTATAGAAAACCAAGCCACGCAGGCTGAAGGTATAGCGCCATGACACCACTGGATCAGCCTAAAGGTATTATCGCCTGGTTTGCTTGCAACCCCGTAGCTGCCAACTTGTTAATGTTGTTGATCATTACTCTGGGTGTTATGAACATGGGGGCGCTCAATAAAGAAGCCTTCCCTAGCTTACCGCCTAACAGCATTGCTATTTCGGTCAGCAATGAAAGTGGTTCCGCAAAAGAAAACGAAGAAGGCATTGCCATTCCTATTGAAGAAAAATTGCAAGACGTGATTGGCATCCAAGACATTACAACGACTTCTACCGCAAACAGCACCAGTGTTAGCATTGAGATGCAAGACGGCTACAACATAGACACCTTAGAAGACGATATAAAAAATGCGCTCGATCAAATTACTTCTTTTCCCGATGAAGCGGACCCACCGGTTGTCACGAAATCCACCAGAGAAGAGCACGCTATTTGGTTGCAACTGCACGGCACCACTGACCGTCGCACCTTACAAAAACTCGCTTACGATTTAAAAACCGATTTATTAGCGAAAGACAACATTAGCTCGGCGAATATTTCAGGGTGGATTGACCCCACCATGATAGTCGAAGTCGACAAAAATACCCTGCAAGGCTATGGCCTTACCTTGTCTGAGGTTGCAACCGCCATAAACCAAGAGTCGTCCCCTGCGAGAGTAGCCACATTACGTGATCGGAATATTTACCTGCACATCAGTGCGTCAGAACAGGCTTACTTCAAGCAAGAGTTTTCCAACATTCAAATTAAGACCACAGCAAATGGTGGTCGTATTCGTCTCAGCGATATTGCAACCATTCGCGATGCTTTCGACGAAGATGACTTTGTGTTGTCGCGATTTAACCGACAAAACAGCATTGCAATACAGGTCATCACCACCGGGCAAGACGACATATCTAACTCTGTTTCCGCCGCCAAAGATGTTATTGATGAGTGGTATGCAGACGGTCGTTTGCCACCCAATGTTCAACTTTCTACTTGGTATGACCGCAGCCAGTCTATCAATCAACGCTTAGACTTAATGATTGAGAATGCCATCACGGGCATTTTACTTGTGTTTATTTTGTTGGCGGTTTTCCTCAATGTCACAGTCGCATTTTGGGTCGCCATGGGGCTGCCTTTTATCTTCTTTGGCACCTTGTATTTCATGGGCACCCAAACCATTGATCTGACGCTAAACATGTTTACCACCTTCGGTTTCATAATGGCATTAGGCATTGTGGTGGACGATGCCGTGGTGGTTGGAGAAAATGTGTATAGCCTTAGATCAAAAGACGGGGATACGCTAAACAATACGATCAAGGGCACGTTGCAAGTTGCCGTACCGACCCTATTTGGTGTTTTCACAACCGTTGCCGCCTTTTGGGCATTAGCCAATATCGACGGTCGATTGGGGCAACTTTACTCTCAATTCGCCATCGTGGTTGCCATCTGTTTAGTGCTTTCTGTCATCGAATCTAAAATCATACTGCCCGCGCATTTGGCGCACATTAACACCCGTAAATCGATCAATAAAAATGTCTTATCGCGCTCCTGGGGGATGATTCAACAGGGTGCTGATGCTAGCCTTCAATGGTTCAGCGACAAAGTTTATCGCCCTCTTATCGACCTTGCTTTACGCTATCGATACGCCGTTCTGGTGCTGTTTGTCGCTGTGTTTATGCTGGTGATGTCGATGCCTTTTACTGGCGCGCTACGCATTAGTTTCTTTCCTAAAATCCCTGGCGACACCGTACGTGGTGAGCTCGCTATGTACAACGATGTTAGCTACGGGCAAACCAGCAAAGTACTCTCTTTTCTGGAAAAAACCGCCTATCAAGCCGATGAGCAATTGCGCCACAAAATGGCCCGTGACACTCATCAAGAAAACACCAGCGCCAATCAAAAAGACACCAGTGCCGATCAAAAAAGTACGGCTTCGTTTATTAACAACATTCAAGTTACTGCCACGAATGACCAAAGTGGCCGCTTGCGCATTGAACTAGACACGGTTCGCCCTTACAGCGCCGCGCAATTTGTTCAGCAATGGGAGCGGCTGGCAGGCACGCCAGAAGGCGTTAAGAGTCTGCGCCTTAGCAGCTCAAGAGCGCTATTAGATGATCTTAAAATCGAATTACGAGGCAACGACAACAGCGTACTCAGTGCCGCTATGCACAATATGCTGGCGCAACTAGACACCTTACCGGCGGTGTCAGGCATAGAGCAAAACGATGAGCCAACAGAGTCACGCCTTGCTTTATCCCTCAACGAACAAGGCCGTTTATTAGGTTTAACCACGGCTGGATTGGCCACTCAAATAAACAATAACTTTGACAGCATTACGGTACAAAAGTATCAGCGCGACAACACGGAAATCGAAGTCCATTTAGGCTACCCAAAGGCGCAACAAGAGTCTCCTGCGGCGGTGCTGAATACCAAAATAGTCTTATCGGATGGCACCTACGTTCCCCTGTCCTCGGTGGCCACGTTAACGCAAGAAGAGGCACAAACTCGCATCATTCGAATCAATGCGAAACGCTCTTTATTTCTCACCGCCGAGGTGGATAAAGACACCATGTCCGCCAGCGAAGTAGTCAGCTACTTACAACAAGCTGTGGTGCCTCAGATGAAACGAAAATACCCAGGCGTCGACGTGTATTTCTCTGGGGAAGCAGAGCAACGCGCTGAAACTCAGTCCTCCATGTCAAACATGTTTTTGATCGCCTTATTGATCATTTATGCTCTGCTTGCCATCCCACTCAAATCTTACTCACAGCCGCTCATCATTATGATGGCAATTCCCTTTGGGATTATTGGCGCACTGCTTGGCCATTGGATCAACGACTTACCTTTGGGCATTTTTTCTTTAAACGGCATCTTGGCGCTCAGCGGCGTGGTGGTCAACGACAGTCTATTGCTTGTGTCACGCTTTAATGCGCTTCGCAAAGAAGAAACCAGCCACGTGCAAAAGGCCATTAATCTAGCCTGCCGTAGCCGATTACGCGCAGTACTATTAACGTCATTTACCACCTTCGCAGGGCTTATGCCGATTCTCGGAGAAACCTCAAGACAGGCTCAGATGCTGATTCCTGCGGCCGTCTCTTTAGGCTATGGCATCATGTTCGCCACCATAATCACATTGGTTCTTATTCCTGTCCTCTTAATGATTAAAGAGGACATCCAGCGCCTTCTAGCGCGACTAAAACGGCGAAAGCCTGCGCTTCAAGAACCCTTTGATGGCGTCTTATAAAGGCGCTCTTCCCCAACCACAAAAAACAGAATAAAACCGCCTTAGCTCGCTAGCCAGTTAGATGCCCTAGAGGTTTATAAGCCTTAGGGCATCACCAATCGAGACAAATTTGTCGTGATTTTTGACCATAGACACCATAGAATACGCCCATCAAAAAGTTAACAATAACTATTATCACTTCAATTATTAAACTGTATTGCCAAGCAAGATTAAAACCGCTTTATTAGGACATCCATCAATGACCGTTTCTTCACATGGCCAAGCCGCCCCACTCAGCACTCTCCATCTTGATGCTGGCCATGGCTCCAAGCAGATTTTAAAAGACATCAACCTTACTATTCCTGATGGCAAAATGACGGTCTTACTGGGTCCAAATGGATCAGGAAAATCGACCTTACTGTCCACTTTGGCGCGCTTAATCTCGCCAATGAAAGGACAGGTTCTGCTACAAGGCAACAACATTGCACAACTCCCCACGCGGGAGGTGGCACGCCAATTAGGCCTGCTTCCGCAGCACACCATAGTGCCAGAAGATTTAACCGTCAAAGACCTTGTCTCCCGCGGTCGCTTTCCCCATCAAGGCTTCTTAAAACAATGGAGCAAGCAAGACGAAGCCGCCGTAGATCATGCGCTGGCTGTCACCGGCACTCAAGAATTGGCAGAACGACCCGTTGATAGCCTGTCTGGTGGGCAACGCCAACGCGTCTGGATTGCCATGGTGTTAGCCCAAGAAACCAACCTCATATTGCTCGATGAGCCAACGACATTTTTAGACATGCGCCATCAAGTCGAGCTACTGGAAATGCTGGTTGATCTGGTTCAACAACATGGCCGAACCATTGTTTGTGTATTGCATGATCTCAACCTTTCACTGCAATACGCCGACCATTTAATCTTCTTAAAAGAAGGGGAAATTCGCCATACGCTAAGTCACCCATCACACTGTAATAGCAAGATGGTAGAAGAGGTTTTTGAGACCCAAGTTCTGGCCGTCACCCACCCTGAAACAGGCTTGCCCATTTTTCTGCCTAAGTCACAGCAAACCCCTAAAGCATCGGCAGTGGCATGAGCAGGAGCTTACTTTCACGCGCTAGCAACACTCAACCATGGTCCAATAGATCACGCCTTGGGTTCATGTTGGTTCTCGTTATTGCGTTAAGCGGACTTCATTTGTTGCACGGCGCGCGCGCTATTTCGTTGACGACCTTAACCCAGGCCTTGTTTTACTATAACCCTCATGATTTTGATCATAGGGTGTTGATATCATTACGATTACCCAGAGTATTGGCAATGTTACTCGCAGGCAGCTGCTTGGCTATTGCGGGGTATTTATTGCAAGTGACGCTGCGCAACCGTCTGAGTGACCCACAACTGCTTGGGTTAAATTCTGGCGCCAGTCTTGCCGTCGTATTGGTTACCGCTTTTCCTATCGCCCCTATGTTTACCCTAGTTCGACCACTGGTTGCGAGCGTTGGTGCTGGCCTACTTTTCAGTTTGGTTTTGCTGATTTCTTCAGCCGGGAGAAAAGGTTTGCAGCCGCTTAAATTGATTTTTTGCGGCATTGCGTTTTCAGCCTTAGCCGGTGCGATCACCTCTACTGTGTTAATTCTGGATGAAGACACGCTCGATCAACTGCGTTTCTGGCTTATTGGAGATGGCGCAGGCTCAAACTTACACTCGGTGTTAATCAGTTTGCCTTTTGCTGGGGCTGGACTCGCCCTGAGTCTGCTCATTATGCCGCAGTTAAGCGCCATGTCGTTAGGCGACGCCATGGCAAAAGGCTTGGGAGCATCGATCCAAAAAGTCCGCTTCTTCTCTCTTTGTGCGGCCGCTTTACTCACCGGCAGCGCGGTGTCTGTGGTCGGACCCATAGGGTTTATCGGGCTCATTTGTGCCTCACTTTGGCGCGGCATACACTCACGCCCAAGTGTCTTCTCCCTTCTATTGGTGGCATTCACTGGCGCGGCGTTATTAATGGCGGCCGATATCGCAGCCATTAGCTTATTCGCCCCAAAAGAGTTACCCACAGGGGCATTAACCGGCCTAGTCGGCGCGCCTGTTTTTCTCTGGATTTTTGTGAGGAGAATGCGATGATAGCCAGCTCACTGCTGTCCCTAAGATCGGGGCACTATTCGATCCGTATTCATCTCGCGTCTTTGTTGACGATTGGGCTGTTACTCACAGCCTTAATGGGCGTCATATTCTTCGCCCTAACCACTGGAAGCGAGGCCATTCCATTGCACTCTGTGTTGGCTTACTTGCACCTAGAAACGCCAAACACATCAACAACAAACCTCTCTCATTTATTGATTCTAGACGCATTTCGCGCCCCTAGAATCGCTCTAGCTGTATGCTGCGGGGCAATGTTGGCTTGCTCGGGTGCCGTGATGCAATCTCTCACACGAAATGGATTGGCTGACCCTTCTATTTTAGGGGTTCGAGAAGGCGCAGCTCTGTGTGTTGTTGCGCTAATATTGACCGCTCCTGGACTCTCATTGGCGTGGCGTCCTCTGGTGGGCATGATTGGCGGATTGGCCAGCGGCGTCTTTGTGCTATTGCTTGCTCGAGGCAGTTCAAGCATTCGATTTGTCATGATCGGCATTAGCTTATCTTGGTTTTTGTCGGCCGCCATGATGGTGTTGTTAGCCGCCACCGATACTAAAGACCTACAAACCGTGTTGATCTGGATCGCGGGAAGCCTACAAGGCGCCACTTGGCAAAGCGTTCAGCTCGTGGCCATCTTGTTTGCTATCTGTCTCATTGCCCTCTTGTTCAACGCGCCCTCCGCCGACATTGAAGCACTTGGAGACGCACTATCCACCAGCTTGGGAGTACGCCGGAAATGGGTCAATATCATTCGCTTTAGCGTCGCTATTTTTCTTGTTGCTGGCAGTGTGTCTGTGGCTGGCAGCATTGGCTTTGTCGGTTTGATTGCCCCGCATTTGGCGCGTTTTTTACCGAATTACTCAAGCCGTTATCATTTAATTTCCACCAGCTTAATCGGTGCTATTTTGGTATTGGCTGCTGACACGCTAGGCCGTGCCGCCTTTGCACCAGTCGAATTGCCGACCGGTGTTGTCATTGCCGTGATAGGCGCGCCCACGCTGATTATTCTTCTTTGGACTCGTAGGAACCAGCTTTGAACCGACTACTGCTTATTTTGTTCATCACCCTTAGCAGCCCCTTTTCGGCAGCCAAGGGCCTCTCCGCCACAACCGTCTCCTTCACCGATGATCTAGGCCGCCAAGTGACCATTCCCAGTCACCCTGTGCGCATTGTCTCTGTGTATGACATCGACATTACCATCCCTTTGATTGAGCTCGGCGTCATGCCCATTGGTAGCCATGGTCGAATTTCCAAAAATGGCACACCTTATATTCGTTCTAGCGCATTATTAACTGGGGTGGATTTTGACAACAGCGACATTACTTTTATTGGGGCGACTAACGTCGATTTAGAAACCATCGTAGGTCTAAAGCCTGACCTGATCATCACCGCTAATTCGCGGCCGACGCCGGTGGATTTACTGGCAAATATTGCCCCGACCATCTCACTCGACAGTGGGTTAGGCGCTGCCCATGTCTACCAACAGCTTGCCACAATCACCCACACAGAAAAGCGCTTAGCGATTCTTGAACGACGCTATAAAGAGCAAATTAAAAGCCTCAAAGCGACCATAGACACACACAAGATCACCGTCTCTGTGATGCAACCATTACGAGGTAAAATTAGCGTTTACCACAGTTACCGCTCCCTCGGTCGTGTCTTGCGAGATGCAGGATTTCAGTTCCCTAGTATTATCAACCAAATCCCTAAAGGGGAACGCGTCGACTTTAGCGCAGAGCGTTTACCTGAATTAGACGCAGACATTATCTTTGATCCTTATTTTTCTGCACAAAAACCAGAAGTAGAAATAGCCAAGATGAACGCCATCTTACCAGGCTTTTGCCAATTTTTAAGCGCCTGCAAAAAAGGTCACTATGTGCTGGTTTCCCGGGATGCGGCGATATCCAATTCTTACGCAGGGCTCGAAGCCATGGCCATGGCAGTACAAGCACACCTCACACCTAAACCACACTTAGATGAGCCCATTAAATAAGCGAAAATGTCATCATTAAGGCCGTTAGGATTAAAAAGTGATGAGTCTTTAATCAAATCTTGTTAACATCCTTAGCATCATAGTCGGGGGGCATTTTTTTGCTGAGATCGTATAACACGAGACCCGTTGAACCTGATTCAGTTAACACTGGCGTAGGGAACTATTGTGATAACAGTGCTAGTCACTGTGTCCCATATAGCAATTTGGGCTTCTCGATAAAGCGTTCAAAGAAGCCTTTCTAATCAAATTTGCTTATGTAGTTCCTTGCACCACCGTTAGGAGCTCATATGTCTAGTCCATCATTTACTTCGTCTCACATTCGATCTCAGCAACCGCAAGATCTTGCTACGCCGATTGTATTAACCATCGCAGGCTCAGACAGTGGCGGTGGCGCTGGCATCCAAGCAGATATAAAAGCCATCTCGGCCACCGGCAGCTTCGCTTGCTCAGCCATTACCGCGATCACCGCGCAAAATACCCTTGGTGTTTCTGCTATTTTTCCGATTCCATTAGACCATGTTGAAAACCAACTAGACGCGGTGTTTAGCGACATCAATATCACCGCGGTCAAAATAGGCATGTTAGCGGACAGCGACATCATCAAAACCGTGGCCAATAAACTGCTGCAGTATCAACCTAAGTTCATCGTGCTAGACCCTGTCATGATCGCTACCAGTGGCGATTTATTACTGCAAGAAAACGCCATCAATACCCTTAAGCAAAGGCTCTTTCCTCTCGTCGACATCATTACGCCAAACCTGCCTGAAGCGGCGGCGTTAACCGGTTTGCCACTGCCTAACAACGAGGATGACATGCTCGCCATGGTGGCGGCTCTCAGGGCTCTCGGTGCTAAAGCGGTATTGTTAAAAGGCGGACACTTAGACCAGCAGACAGACAGCCTTGATCTGCTCATCACGGCAACCACAGTAGACAGACTCTCAGCGCCGCGCATTGACACAAAAAACACCCACGGCACAGGTTGCACCCTCTCTTCTGCCATTGCTTCTTACCTTGCCCAAGGAAACACCTTACACGCTTCCGTTCACCAAGCTAAAAACTACATTAGCCAAGCAATTGCCCACGCAGACCAGCTAAAAATTGGCCAGGGTCATGGCCCAGTGAATCACTTTTTCGCGCTGAACCAGAGTGACATAAAGCAATGAGTAACGCACCGCTGGGGTTATCCATCCAGCAAGCCAGCCTGCATTACCATGGCGCAGACAAGGCCACATTGGATAAGCTATCGATGGAGATTCCCCCTGGAGAATGGACCTGCTTGCTGGGTCGCAGTGGCAGTGGCAAAACCTCACTGTTGCGTTATTTAGCGGGTTTACTGGACGATAAAGTAGACTGGCACGGCGAGGTAAAATGCAGCGACGGCCTCCCCTTTCAGCATAGAATTGCTTATATGGCGCAACAAGATTTGCTGCTCCCGTGGCTATCAGTCGAAGACAATGTGTGCCTAAGTTATCGCTTTAACAAGCAAGGAGTAAGCGATGAGGTTCGCAACAAAGCCTTATCTTTATTAGAAAGCGTTGGCTTACTTGACGTCCGAAAAGCACTGCCTCAAACACTGTCTGGCGGTATGCGTCAGCGTGTCGCGCTTGCTCGAACCCTAATGCAGGACAAACCTTTTGTGTTAATGGACGAGCCTTTTTCGGCGTTAGACGCGGTAACACGACATAAATTACAGCGCCTTTCCTATACCCTATTAAAAAACAAAACCGTCGTGCTCATCACCCATGACCCACAAGAAGCGGTACGCCTAGCCGGACGTTTATACATTCTCACCAATTCACCCGCGCAAGCAGAGTCATTAGCCTTACCCAAGCTTTTTCCACCAAGAGAATTAGACCCAGAGTCGGCCCATGTTCAGCAGCAGATTTTTCACAGATTGGAGCAAGACAATGATTAATTTGACGCCTCTTGCCAGTCCGCCTAAAAACAGCCGTCGTGCACGCAATGGCACCCCTGCCTTCAATAAGTCGTTTCACACACTGCTGCGCGCCATCATCATAGTATTCGCCATACTGGCCACTTGGCAGGGGCTTATTGTCGTCTTTGATTTGCCCTCGTTTATCTTGCCCACACCACTGTCAGTATTGGACCGTTTATTCGTGCGCCATGACGTACTGATGCGCCACTCCTGGGTCACTGCCCAAGAAATTGTTTTAGGTCTATTGCTCGGGCTTAGCATGGGGCTATTTTTTGCTCTGCAAATGCTGCTGTTTAAACCAGTAAAACGCTGGTTATTGCCAATATTGATTGCCAGCCAAGCCATCCCTGTTTTTGCCATTGCCCCAGTATTAATGCTTTGGCTAGATTACGGCATTGCGTCCAAAGTCGTGATGGCGGCCATCATTATTTTCTTTCCCGTCACGACCTGTTGTTACGACGGACTCAGCAACACCCCAAAAGGCTTTCTCGACCTAGCTCACACAATGCAAGCTAGCCGCTGGCAGCAACTGATCCATATTCAACTACCGGCGGCATTACCGGCATTGGCCTCAGGTATTCGTGTCGCTGTCGTGATCGCCCCCATCGGGGCAGTGGCTGGAGAATGGGTCGGTTCTAGTGCTGGCTTGGGCTATCTCATGTTACAGGCAAATGCTCGAATGATGATCGACGACATGTTTGCCGCCTTATTTATTTTATCTCTGTTGTCTGTGGTGCTGTATTTTGCAACGGACTTTGCTCTCAAAAAAGCCATCCCTTGGGAGCACTAATGTTATCGATAAGCCACAAGGCCGAGAAAAACACTTATCTATCCTCACTAATAACAAAAGGAAAACACGTGAAAAAACTGATCGCAAGCACACTATTAACCTTGGCGTCTTCACTGCTGGCAACACCTGCCCTAGCCGAGACACAAAAAATCACGCTCATGCTGGATTGGTTCGTCAATCCGAACCATGGACCCATTGTTATCGCGCAACAGCATGGTTACTTTAAGGAGCAGGGGTTAGCGGTCACCATTCAAGAACCCGCCGACCCGAGCACCCCTTCTAAACTGGTTGCGGCAGGGAAAGTCGACATGGCTGTGTCCTACCAACCCAGCTTGATCATGGACATCGCTCAAGGGTTACCATTGGTTCGCTCTGGCACCTTAATCGCCACACCGCTTAACTCTCTGATCACATTGAAGAAGAGCGGCATCCACTCGCTCGCCCAATTAAAAGGTAAAACCATTGGCATTTCGATCGCTGGCAATGAAGAAGCCACGGTAGGAACCATGCTCAATAGTGTCGGCTTAACCATTAATGACGTGAAAATAGTGAACGTTGGTTGGGCGCTTTCTTCTTCATTGGCTTCTGGGAAGGTCGACGCTATTTGGGGCGGGTTACGTAACTTTGAAAAAAACCAACTGATCACAGAAGGTTATCAGCCTGTTCTCTTCTACCCTGAAGAAAACGGCGTGCCAAATTACGATGAATTGATTTTTGTCACAAACGCAAAAGCACACAATAAAAAAGCCATTCGAGCCTTTAATACCGCCATTGAAGAAGCCACCACTTACATAGTGAATCACCCTAAAAAAGCGTGGCAAGAATTTGTTACTTACGCCCCAGACACCCTGGATAACACACTTAATAAGATGGCTTGGCAAGACACACTTTCTCGCTTTGCATTACGTCCTGCTGCCGTGGATTTAACCCGTTACGATCATTACGCTCGCTTTTTATTCGATCATAAAATCATTAGCACTTTACCAGAAGCCAAACACTACCTTCTTACTTTCTAATCAGGTGATTTATGCAGTATCAAGATTTAATCGACGCCTGCCAAACAGAATGGCAAGCCTACACAAAGCATGACTTTGTTACTCAATTGGCGTCTGGTAACTTGCCCAAAGACAGCTTTTTACATTATCTAAAACAAGATTTTTTGTTTTTAAAACAATACGCCAGAGCCTATGCTCTGGCGGTGTATAAAGCCAATTCATTAACCGATATGCGCCAAGCTTTGCCAACATTAAATGCTCTGCTAAGCAGTGAAATCAGCCACCATGTTAACTTTTGCCAAGACTGGGGATTAACTGAAAACCAAATGGAGCAAGAAAGAGAAGATTTCGGCACCCTAGCCTATACTCGATACGTTCTTGATGCTGGCATGAGTGGCAATCTCGTGGACCTTTACGCCGCCCTAGCGCCATGCTCTATTGGTTACGCCGTGATCGGCGAACAAATCAGCCTAGATGCCAATACCCAGTGGGAAAACAACCCATATAGGAGTTGGATCGAGCTGTACGCTGGAGACGACTACCAAGGTCACGCCAAACAAGGCGCGCTGTATTTCAATACATTACTGAAGAATATTGATATAAACAGTGAACGAGGCCAACAGCTGATTGAGGTATTTTGTACCGCCACCAGAATGGAAGTGGCTTTTTGGCAGCAAGGTCTAAACGCCTCACGTTAGGAGAATCATCATGCATAAGCACATTATTCTCAATGCACTGCGCACCCTGAGAGAACAAAAACCCTTAGTGGTGAACATCACCAAAGTGGCTTTTTGGCAGCAAGGTCTAAACGCCTCACGTTAGGAGAATCATCATGCATAAGCACATTATTCTCAATGCACTGCGCACCCTGAGAGAACAAAAACCCTTAGTGGTGAACATCACCAATTACGTGGTGATGAACAACACAGCCAATGCTCTGCTGGCAATAGGAGCCTCACCTATTATGGCGCACTCTCGTCAAGAAATGGCTGAGATGATGAGCTTTGCTGGCGCTCTGGTGATCAATATTGGCACCCTAGACAGTGACTGGATTGAGCGCATGGCCTTTGCAATTGAACAAGCAAATCACCATCAAAAAGTCGTCGTCCTTGATCCTGTTGGCTGTGGTGCAAGCACCCTTAGAACCCAAACATCTCGTCGTTTTGCTGAACTCGCCGAGCGCTTGATTATCCGTGGCAACGCCTCTGAAATCATCGCGCTGGCGGGTGAATCCTCGCAAAGCAAAGGCGTCGATGCGATGGACAGCAGCAGTGCCGCTATTCAAGCCGCTGTCACCTTGATGGAGACCTTTGATGCGAGCGTGGTGGTGTCTGGGAAAACCGATTTCATCGTCAACACCCCCTTTATTCAGCAAGAAAAAAACATCCTCGCATTAGACAACGGACACCCTATGATGCCGCAGGTCACAGGCATGGGGTGCTCGCTTTCGGCGCTGACAGGCGCCTTTGCCGCAATTGGGGAGACCAGTGGTTTGGCCGCAGCCGCGGTGTTTGGGGTTGCGGGTGAAATCGCCGCTGAACAAGCAAAAGGCCCAGGCAGTTTGCAACTGGCTATTTTAGACGTGCTCTACACACTCGATGAAGCCACCTTGGCACAGCGTTTGAAACTCACCGCGATCGATACCTCCGACCGAATCATAGGTTAATGCAGCATGAATCCTTACCAGCTTTATCTTGTAACAGATGAACAGTTAGGTCTAAAAGCCCTGACTCACATTGTTCGAGAAGCCGTCAAAGGTGGCGTTACCATGGTGCAAATTCGTGAAAAGCACCATGACGTGCGTGCCTTTATTGAACGCGCAAGCGCCGTCAAAGACGTCCTAAAAGGCTCTGGTGTGCCCTTGATCATTAACGACCGGGTGGATGTGGCGTTGGCGATTGACGCAGATGGCGTTCATTTAGGGCAATCCGATATGCCAGCTCGCTTAGCGCGACAATTGATCGGCCCCAACAAACTGTTAGGTTTGTCCATTGAAAGCCACCAGCAATTGGCCAGCGTGCATGATTTGCCAATCGATTACATTGGGCTCAGTGCCATTTTTGCCA
Source organism: Marinomonas sp. KMM3893 (assembly GCF_004352855.1). Classification (GTDB taxonomy): domain Bacteria; phylum Pseudomonadota; class Gammaproteobacteria; order Pseudomonadales; family Marinomonadaceae; genus Marinomonas; species Marinomonas arenicola. Next base: position 427,941 of record NZ_SJSC01000001.1, read on the forward strand.
CGCCGACCAAAACCGACACCCGCCATCATTGGGGGATTGACGGTTTAGCAAGCGCGCTGCAAACCACATCCTTGCCAATAGTTGCCATTGGCGGAATCAATATAAACAACCTGAAAGACATAGTGGCAACAGGTGTCCATGGTGTGGCATTAGTCTCGGCTATTTGTCAGGCCGACGACCCTAGGGCTGCCACCGAGCAAATCAAAACCTTACTTCAATACAATCATTCCCAACGCGTTCCGGCTTAACGTTGAGCATAAAAAACCCCAACCACTGATGTTATTCAATGATTGGGGTTTTCATCGCAAAACGACTGTATCGCTTTTGCGATCACGTATTCCAGACGGCTAATTTGCCATTACAGAGATAATGTTTTTTCGCCGCGAGCCACACCAGAAACACCAGTACGAACCACTTCAAGTAGATGTGCACCACCTAACGCTTGAAGAAAGCCATCCAGCTTGTCGGATTCACCGACAATTTGTACCGTGTAAATAGACGGTGTCATATCAACTATGTTGCCACGGAAGATGTCCACAGTACGCTTCACTTCTGCTCGCTGAGCGCCGGTAGCACGGACTTTAACCAGCATCAATTCGCGCTCAATATGCTGCCCTTCCGTTAGATCAACTAACTTAATGACATCAATAAGCTTATTAAGCTGCTTAGTGATTTGCTCAACCACTTGATCCGAACCAAAGGTCGTAAGCGTCAAACGAGACAAGGTTGCATCGTCGGTCGCCGCCACGTTTAGCGATTCAATATTGAAATTTCGCTGTGAAAACAAGCCAACAACACGTGACAAGGCACCTGGTTCATTTTCCATTAATACAGAAATAATATGTCTCATGTTAGGTACGCTCCGTCTTGCTCAAGAACATATCGCGCATAGAGCCACGAGGCACTTGCATCGGATAAACATGCTCTTCTGGGTCCACATAGCAATTGATGAAAACCAACTGGTCTTTCATTGCAAACGCTTCTTCCATCTTGGCATCTAGCTCATCTTTACTACGAATTTCAACGTATTTATGGCGATATGCATCCATTAATACTTTGAAGTCAGGCAAAGAATCCATATAAGAATTAGAGTAACGACCTTCGTAGTTCATGTCTTGCCATTGGCGAACCATGCCGAGATAGCCATTATTCAAACATAAAATCTTCACTGGCAAGCCGTATTGCAAGCAGGTGGAAAGCTCTTGAATATTCATTTGAATACTGCCTTCGCCTGTGACACAAACAACCGTTTCTTCAGGAAAACTCAGCTTCACGCCCATTGCCGCTGGCAAACCAAATCCCATGGTGCCAAGACCACCGGAGTTAACCCAACGATTCGGTTTATCAAACTTATAATATTGCGCAGTAAACATCTGATGCTGACCCACGTCAGAGGCCACGTACGCGTCCCCTTTCGTTGCTCTCCAGCACGCTTCTACCGCGGCTTGAGGCTTGATCTTATCGCTTGCTGTGTCGTAACGACCGCCATGCACAAGACGCCACTCATTGATCTGTTTCCACCAATTAGAGACGGCGTCGACATTGGTGCTTGCGCCTTCAATAAGCGACAGCATTTCTTCCAACACCTGGTCAACTGGGCCCACAATAGGCACATCAGAACGAATGGTTTTTGAAATGGCTGCTGGGTCAATATCGATGTGGATAATTTTGGCACCTGGACAAAATTTGTCAGGGTCATTGGTCACACGGTCGTCAAAACGAGCGCCTACAGCCAGAATCAAATCACTGTGATGCATGGTCATGTTGGCTTCATAAGCACCATGCATACCTAGCATACCAACAAATTGGCGATCGGTTCCTGGGTAAGATCCCAATCCCATCAAGGTATTGGTAACAGGAAAATCTAATGTCTTAGCCAGCGTTGTTAATAGGTCAGATGCGCCACCTAAAATAACACCACCACCGGCATAAATAACCGGGCGTTTCGCGGCAAGCAATAGGTCAACGGCTTTTTTAATTTGACCACTGTGGCCTTTTGCTGGCGGTGTGTAAGAGCGCAAAGAAACAGATTCAGGGTATTTGTATTCGAATTTCTCACCAGGCATTGTCATATCTTTTGGAATATCGACAACCACAGGACCTGGGCGACCTGAACTAGCAATGTAATACGCTTTTTTGAGAATCATTGGAATCTCAGAAGGATGCTTAACCGTAAAGCTGTGTTTCACGATAGGTCGTGACACGCCAATCATATCGGTTTCTTGGAAAGCATCTTCACCGATCAGGTAGCTCATTACCTGACCACAAATCACGACCATAGGAATAGAATCCATGTACGCCGTCGCAATCCCAGTTACGGTATTCGTCGCGCCTGGACCTGAGGTCACAAGAACGGTACCCGCTTTACCTGTTGCGCGAGCATAGCCATCGGCCATGTGCGTCGCGGCTTGTTCATGTCTAACCAAGATGTGCTTTACATCAGACTGACGATGCAAAGCATCGTAAATATGAAGCGCAGCACCACCTGGATAACCATAGATATACTCTACTCCCTCATCTTTGAGAAAGCGGGCGATCATTTCACCACCGGATAATAACTCCACCTTGTTACCCTCTATTGTATTTATCTGTCTGCTAGTGTTATGCCGCTATTGTAACCGCATACGCCAAGCAGATAAAAGTTGATAGCACGAAGTTTGCAAAACTAATGAGGTCACCTGAAACAAAGGGAAACTCAAACGCAATAAATCGCAGTGTTAACACTGTCCGCGTTTTTCGCGAGGAAAAATACAATATGGCGAGAATTTAGCCTTATTCTATTTGTGCTTATCAGATATAGATCTGATTGGAGGGGCTGGTGGCCCACATACAAGGAAGTAATCGGCATGGGTAGCGCCGAAAAATATAGACCTAGCATTCTCGCAATCAGACAAAAAACTGTCAACCAAAACCCTCAATTTTGCAGGATAAAACTTGCTCTGACGCACACTTCGTGGTGTTATAGCGACATAATTTGATTAGGAGTTTTAACCATGGCGAATGAGCTCAACCAACAGCGTATTATTGATGAATTTCTGCGCTGCTTTCGTAAAATGTTGATGGATCCAGAGCTAGCAGGAGAGTTAGTTCGTATCGCAAAAGAGAACATCAGTGAGCCCAATGCTTACCAGCGTATTGCCGAAGAAGTTTCAAATCAGACGACACTGAAAATCCAAGAAGATCATACCGAAGCAGATCGCATGTTTATCAAACTTTTGATGGACGTCGTAAAAGGCGATTCACAGCTCTATTGATTTATTCTTCAGCTAGGTGCCTGCTGTTTCAGTCGCCTAGCTAGACCATCATTCTGGTAATACGTTTGCTTCCTTCTTCTCTTTCAGATCCTCAGCGTTTAACCGCACTGGTAAGTGATATCAAATCATGGGCGATTGACTTTGGCTTTGCTGAGGCCCGTATTGTCGAGCCTGATTTAGAGCAATACCGAGACGATTTTAATAACTGGCTCGCAAACGATTATCACGCCGGCATGGACTATCTTGCCAATCATGGGGATATCCGCTTTCAGCCAGACAAACTCCACCCAGGCACTCGACGCATCATCTCATTGCGCATGCATTACTTGCCGCAATCGGTGGCGACAGTTGAACGCCTGAAAACCAAAAATCAAGCCTATATCGCACGCTATGCATTGGGCCGTGACTACCACAAATTGATTCGTAAGCGCTTAACACAACTGGCTAAAAAGATAGAAGAGCAAGTCGGCGAACACGGCTATCGTGCTTTTGTAGACAGCGCTCCCGTATTAGAGCGACAAGTGGCAGAACAAGCTGGCATGGGCTGGATCGGGAAAAACACCTTATTGCTCACCCCAAAAGCTGGCAGTTGGTTTTTGCTGGGCGAGATTTTCACAAACTTGCCGCTGCCAGTTGATCCACCGACAACCACTCGTCATTGCGGCAGCTGCGACGCCTGTCTTACTCAATGTCCAACCGACGCCTTTGTTGAACCTTGGGTTCTGGATGCCGGTAAATGCATCTCTTACCTAACCATTGAGCATAAAGGCGCAATCCCCGTTGAGCTAAGGTCAAAAATGGGCAATCGGATTTTTGGCTGTGATGACTGCCAACTCGTTTGCCCATGGACAAAATTTGCCAAGCACACCACAGAGCAAGACTTTCAACCCAGACACAACTTGGATTCTGAAGAACTTGTCAGTTTATTTCTGTGGGATGAAGAGACCTTTTTGAAAAATACCGAAGGCTCACCGATTCGTCGTACAGGTTACGAAAATTGGCGCAGAAACATTGCTGTCGCATTAGGCAATGCTCCGACGGAAAAGGCGATTATTGACGCCCTTGAAGGCGCGCTAGCGTCCACATCAGAACTGGTAAGCGAACACGTTCGCTGGGCACTTGAGCAACATCAATCACCTCATATTTAACCCACTCAAATCGCAGACGCACAACGAACAACGAACAACGAACAAACGCTAAGCCATCACAGACACAAATACACTTTCCCAAAGCTGTTTTCTACGCTTTTTTGTTATAGCGAATCAAGCCTTCCTGCGCCGTCGAGGCAACCAGCTGACCTGATTGATTAAAGATCTGACCTCTCACAAAACCACGAGATTGGCTTGCTGACGGCGAATCTGCCACATACAGCAACCACTCATCCAAACGGAACTCACGGTGAAACCACATGGCATGGTCTAGGCTCGCAATATTCAAGTAAGGATTACCGATCGACACCCCATGAGGCATCAGGGCGGTTTCTAAAAAACCATAATCTGTCGTATACGCCAACATGGATTGATGCACCAAAGGTTCATCCGGCAGTTTATCTACGCTGCGTATCCACATGTGTCGTTTGGCGATGCCTGGGCGAGGTCGAAATGGGTTTTGGTTTTCAACAATACGATACTCAATAGGCCGATCTGCGGTGAAGAGCTCTCTCACCTTCTGTGGAATTTCATTCGCGTGTTCTTGATAAAGCGTCAACTCAGACTTAAAGGATTCAGGCCCGGGCACATTAGGCATGGCGTCTTGATGATCAAATCCACGCTCTTCAATTTGAAACGAAATTGTCATGACCAAAATGCTTTTTCCAAATTGAGAAGCCGTCACCCGACGAACACTAAAACTGCCGCCATCACGCACAATCTCCACATCATATTCAATGGGATGATTGGAGTCCCCTGGACGAAGAAAATAGCAATGCAGCGAATGAGGGTGCCTCGCCTCGACGGTTTGAGTCGCGGCACTCAAACTTTGACCAACTACTTGGCCACCAAATACTTTAGGAAAACCCAAGTCCTGACTTCGACCAATAAACTTAGTTTCTGATAAACGCTCAAGTTTTAATAGGTCAATCAGGTTATCTACTACTTGCTTCATATTGGAACCTTATTGGGTGAAATATGGGCTATTATGTAAGTAATCAGGGCAGAGAATCAGTGATAAATATGCAGTTATCTAGGAAGCTTGCTCCTTAGTTACCTATCCCTTGAAATTAGCCTGTTTACGTTTTGCCAAATGGGCATTTTTTTGCTTTGATGGACGCTCACTTATATAGGTATTTCTCTAAGCAATGTCATCTTTAATTGATCCATACGGCCGTAAAATAGATTATCTTCGCATCTCGGTAACCGATAAATGCGATTTTCGCTGCACCTACTGTATGGATGAAGATGTTACCTTCTTACCAAGAAGCCAAATTTTATCTTTAGAAGAAGTGGTGAAAGTCGCCAAAACTTTTATCGCAATGGGCACCAAGCGCATTCGTATTACGGGCGGCGAACCATTGGTTCGTAAAAACCTTCTTTGGGCATTGGAGCAAATCACCAAGCAACCCGGCCTAGAAGAATTGACGATGACCACTAATGGGTCGCAATTATACAAGATGGCCAACGATCTTTTAAATGTTGGCGTGTCTCGAATAAACATCAGTTTAGACACCCTAAAAGCCGATCGCTTTTTCGCGTTAACCCGACGAGACAAATTCCAACAGGTGATCGATGGCATTGAAAAAGCCGCGTCTTTGGACTTTAAAAAACTGAAAATCAACAGCGTCATGTTAAAACACCATAATGACGATGAGCTACAGGATTTGGCTCAATTCGCACTGGATAGAGACATGGACATCAGTTTTATTGAAGAAATGCCGCTTGGCGTTATCACCAGCCATGACCGCGCCGCCTCTTATTTATCGAGCGACGACGTCATAGAGCAGCTGTCCACACAGTTTACCTTAAATGAAAGCCAGCATATCACCAGTGGCCCAACGCGTTATTACGACGTCACTGGCTATCACGGAAGAATTGGCGTTATTTCTCCACACAGCCACAACTTTTGCGATACCTGCAACCGAATTCGATTAACCGCTGAAGGCCGACTACTGCTTTGCTTAGGCAATGAGCATTCAAAAGACCTTAAACCTTTTTTACGAGAGCCTCAGCGACAGTCATTAACACTAGAGGAAGGCATTATTGACGCCTTGGCTCTAAAACCCCTTAAACACCACTTTAATCTTGATGAAGCCCCACAAATACTTCGCTTCATGAGCGCGACCGGAGGCTAGATAAGGACCCCTAATGAGTAAAATCCCAACGCCATTTCGACCATTACAAATAAGCGTATTAACGGTTTCAGACACCCGATCACTTGCAGAAGACACGTCAGGCGATGCTCTCATCGCGAACCTCAGTGCTGCCGGCCACTTCCTTTACCAGCGTGAACTGGTCAAAGATGATGTGTACGCCATGCGCGCCGTGGTGTCTAAATGGATAGCAGATGACAACAATCATGTCGTACTAATCACTGGTGGTACGGGTTTTTACTCACGCGACAGCACACCAGAAGCCATGATTCCACTGTTTGACAAACAAATAGAAGGTTTTGGCGAGCTATTTCGACACATTTCCTATGAAGAAATTGGCACCTCTACGATTCAATCAAGAGCGGTAGCCGGATTGGCGAACAACACTCTGATCTTCTGTTTACCAGGTTCAACAGGAGCCTGCCACACCGCTTGGAATGGCATTTTGAAAGAGCAGTTAGATTCAACTCACCGCCCATGTAATTTTGTTGAGTTGCTACTTGGCGCCTATCACTCCAAGCTACATGAGGTATAAACAAAATGTCTGAACTACTGCCTTTCGAAGAGGCACTGGATGCCATTGAGAACATGCAAAGCGTTCAAGTCAATGAAGAAACAATCGAGCTAAAGAGCGCGCTAGGGCGCATTGTGTCACAAGACATAGTAGCCGACGCTTTTGTTCCTCCTAACGACAATAGCGCCATGGACGGTTACGCCTTGCGTTTCTCTGACTGGAGCCCAGGCAAGGTATTGAAAATCAGCCAACGCGTCCCTGCAGGCTGCGCCCCTACGCCTTTAGAAGAAGGCACTTGTGCTCGTATTTTTACCGGAGCGAATATTCCCGAAGGCGCAGACACCGTTGTCATGCAAGAAGAAACAAAGCGTCACGAAGACGGCGTTTCTTTTTTGGACTCTCTGCAAGCTGGGGGCAACATTCGCCCGAAAGGACAAGACATTCAGCGCGGCCAAGTTATTGTTAAAAAAGGCACGAAAATTAGCCCAATGCACATTGGTCTACTATCAAGTCTTGGCATGACAAGCCTTTCGGCTTTTAGTCGACTTAACGTCGGTATCCTAACCACAGGGGATGAACTAATTGCCCCAGGTAATACCCTGGCTGAAGGGCAAATATTCAATTCAAATGGCCCTATGCTGGAGGCTCTTGTTACTCAAGCTGGCTATTGCGTTTCCCAACGCCTTCACGCCAAGGACTCTCCTGAAGAAACTGAAACGGCGATCAGCACCTTGCTCGCCTGCAGCGACGTTATTCTTTCATCTGGCGGAGTATCGGTAGGGGAAGAGGATCATGTCAAAGCCATTTTAGAAAAAATGGGCGACGTTCATTTGTGGAAAATAGCCATTAAACCAGGCAAACCCTTGGTTCATGCGACGCTTGGAACAACCCCTTTCTTAGGGCTTCCGGGGAACCCGAGCTCCACCTTGGTTACTTACCATTGGTTTGCGCGTCGTTTACTCGCTCGCTGTGCAGGACAGGAGAATATATTCGACCTATCCTATCCAGTCGATGCAGGTTTTAGTCGCACTAAAACCATTAAACGAGATGAGTTTTTACGGGTTTCTATTAGCGAAGATGGGCTGGCTTATGCGCATCCCCAACAGAGCTCAGGAGCCCTAATGGCCGCTTGTGAAAGCCAAGGTTACCTGCATATCAAGGCGCATACTTCCATTGAATATGGATGTTCTTATGCCTTCTACCCTTTCTCAGGGTTTTAACTTAATACGACCTAACCAGTAAGACACGTTTTTATTCACCTTCTTCAATAAAGGCGTGTCTTAATAGCCCTCGAAACCATTGGTGAGCCGGATCATGCTGAAAACGCTCGTGCCAAATCATTGAATAATCAAACGAGCGACTAGCAAAAGGCAGCTCATAAAGCGCCAACCCCGACGCGGTTGCCACCATGTCTTCTGCAAAAAGGCGTGGCACAGTCAGCAATAAATCACTGTCCATAACCACTCTTGCGGCTGGAACGAATGTCGGAAGTTGCACAGTGACATGCCGCTTATGCCCTAACCGATCCAGCTCTTTATCGACTGCAAAATACGCCCGACGCCCCAACACCACCTGCACATGATTCGATTGCAAATAGGCTTCTAATGTTAGATTGCCTTGGATCTTAGGGTGATCTTTGCGAGCAAGACACACCATGCAATCACTTTTTAAGCGCATCGCGCGAATGCCACCAGGAGGCTCTTTCGACAATACCGCTACGGCTAAATCCACATCCATATGGTCCAACTCGTTCGCAGTTTCTTCATCCCATGCTTTCACATCCAAAATGGCATTCGGAGCAGCCTGCTGAAAACGATCCAACATCTTTGGCAATACGGTTAAGGTACCAAAATCTGTGGTCGATAAGACAAACCGACGCTGGCTCGTTAAAGGCTTAAATTCACTTGGCTGAATCAGGCTTTCCAACCCTTTTAACATATCAATTAACAAGGGCGTCAATGATTGTGTTTTGGTGGTAGGCGACAAACCGTGAGACGTTCGAACGAACAAGGGATCATCAAAGATATCCCTCAGTCTTGACAGCGAGCGGCTGACCGCAGGCTGAGAGACATCAAGTCGAGCCGCGGCCTTGGTCACATTTAATTCTTCGATCAATACACGAAAAATATACAGTAAGTTTAAGTCGATATCCGACAGTCTTATTTCTGACAAGTGACCACTCCAGTCAATAGATTCAACGACGCATCGCCACTTTCAAGCTAAGCGAGGGTGTCACGTATTTGCGCAGAAGAAGCGCCTAATAAGTATAAAATGCCATCCAACCCTAAATTATTCATGGGGCATGGCGCCTGCTCTCTAACCAAAGGCTTTGCGTGCAACGCTACGCCCAGAGCCGCTTTATTCAGCATAAGCAAGTCATTGGCACCATCGCCACAAGCGATCGTTTGGGACCAATCAACCCCTGTATTGTCGACAATATTAGCCAACAAAAGCTGCTTACGTTCAGCATCGACAATCGGCCCTAAATGCTTACCCGTTAGCTGCCCTGACTTAATTTCAAGCACATTCGCGTGCACTTCCGATATCCCGTACTGGCTTTGAACTCGATCTGCAAAATACGTAAAACCACCAGACAGTATAGCAGTGTGCCAACCAAAGTGATGCAACACCTTCATTAACCGTTCAATGCCATCCATATGAACAATACGTTGGTAGACACCATCCATTACATCGCTACTAAGGCCATCAAGTAATGACAGTCGCTGTACAAAGCTCTCAACAAAATCAATTTCACCGCGCATAGCACTGGCGGTGATGGCGGCGATTTTTTCACCTATGCCCGCTTCCACCGCAAGCTCATCCATCACTTCTGCTTTAATCAATGTCGAATCCATATCAAATACCGCCACCCCTTTTTGATCAAGACAAGGCGTTTTAGATTGATAAATATGGTCGATTTTGGTGTCATCAGAAAGAGCCAGCAATGCCTTCTTCATGGAGGCTAATTGGTCATTGGAAACCGCCTGTTCAAGCGCGACTCGAACCACAGCGTAAGCATCTAGCTCATCTGTTAGTGTCTGAAACGTTCCGATAAGATGATGATCATCTAACCAAGACTCGAATTGACTCAGATAAGATGGTTGAAAAGACCCCATTAAAGTGATGCTGGCAGACATAAAAGCTCCTAATACAGTAATCACGCTACTATACCAAATAGCCCAATAGAAACTAAGTATTGCTTGCACTTTAAAGAACCAAGAAAAACAACGATACCCTGTGTATACTTTAGCGATTGTTTTTATTGGTAAGTTTGAAGGACGTAAATGGAGACGAACATCAAAACCAACGCATTAACGCTTTTCCTTAAGAAAAAGCTGACGGCCTCTGCCATTATTATCACGGCGTTCATGTCTCTGATGGCGATTACAGTCTGTCTTATTTGGTTTACCATGACACAGGCCTTAGGGAACTATTTAAACCAACAGACCGAAGTGTTGGGAAGCAGCTTAGCCACCCAAGCGGCATTCAATGCAACCCAGTCGATCCTAACCAACGATTTATTAAGCCTAAATGTTCTGCTTAATCGACTGGTCGTAGACGACAATATTCTGAGTGCGCGCGTCTACAATAAAAAAGACGAATTGTTGGCAGAAGCCGATAGCGGAAATTCCGATGTGTCTAAAGACATCGACTTAAGACCTTCAGACAAACACCGGGTATACAGTTCCAGCATACGCTTTCGCGATGAGATCGTTGGGCACGTACTCATAACACTAGACAGAACCCCAACACAGACCACACTTAAGCACCTGAACAATTTACTCATTGGTGTTTCTATCTTTATTTGTGCCATCGCATTATTGCTCGTCATACTGCTAACACGCTGGCTTTTTTCCCCTATCAATGAAGCGACTGACGCACTTAATGCACTGGCAAAAGGCCATCAAGACAGCCCGCTACCAACGCCATCGTTCAAAGAGGGTCGAAACCTGTGCCAAGCCATTCAAGACGTACAAACATTAGATTGGCCTAAAGTGGAAGAGGTTCCTGCTGCTGTGCCGGTTGACGTTGAAATACCAGCCAAAACCCAACTTGAAATGGATTTTGATAAAATCCTTGAAGAATCAAACAAGCGCAGTTGCCTGCTCTATTTTGACATTCTTAACCTCGACAATTGGCACAACGAGATGACACAACTGCAAGTAGCCAACTTGTTAACCCCCATCTACCGAGCCATTTTCCAAGCCAGTGAAACCTTCATGGGACAGGTTCATCAATATGATAATGACTCTGTGGTCATTTTCTTCAGCGCTCAAACCAGCAAAGACAATTTATACATTAACGCCATAAGCACGGCTCAGCTCTTCCTAGGACTCATGGAAGAACTTTTAGAGAATGATTTGTACCAAGACACGCCAGCGCTTGATTTTCATCTAGGCCTGCATAACGGCGGTCCGGAAATAACAGAGATGATGCAAAACAATGAGTTCGACACCCAAAAAATCGAAACACTACTAGAAGAAGTCTCTCAACTAAGTCATTCAGAAAGCGTCAACAAACTGGTTATTAGTGACGCCATCTTCACTCTAAACGACATCCAAAATCGTGTCTTCACAGGCCTCCCTGAAATCATTGACATCGAAGGGGAAGAAATACTCGCTTACGAAGTAAAAGGCATGGCAGAAAAACACCAAGAGAAGGTAAAACAGAAGATTATCGAAATGCGTCAAAACGGACTTTCGCAGTAAACACTCTTTATAAAAACACCAAAGCCAGTATAGAAAAGCGCGTCTTTAGACGGAACACTTCTCCTATACTGGCTTTGTTTTTCAATCAAACATTAGCTATCGAAACGAATTACATCATCCAATGCAAGACCTTCTTTATCCATCATAATTCTTAGCTTGCGTAAGGCCTCTACCTGAATTTGTCGAACACGCTCACGCGTCAGACCTATTTCAGCACCAACATCTTCAAGGGTACTTGGCTCATATCCACGCAACCCGAAACGTCTGGCAATGACTTCACACTGCTTTTCATTAAGCTCGCTCAACCAACCTTCTATACTGTGAAGCACATCGCCATCTTGACGGTCTTCCTCTGGCCCTTGATGATGAGTATCCGCGAGAATCTCTACTAAGCTTTTATCGTTATTCTCCCCACCTACTGGAGAGTCAATTGAGCTTACCCGTTCATTTAAGCCCAGCATTTTTTGAACATCTTCTACAGGACGATCTAACATCTCTGCAATTTCTTCTGCACTGGGTTCATGATCCAGTTTTTGAGTCAGCTCACGAGCCGCTCGAAGGTAAACATTAAGCTCTTTAACCACATGAATTGGCAGACGAATGGTTCGAGTTTGGTTCATTATCGCCCGCTCAATGGTTTGTCGAATCCACCATGTGGCGTAGGTCGAAAATCGAAAACCGCGCTCTGGATCAAACTTTTCTACCGCTCGAATCAAGCCCAAATTGCCTTCTTCAATTAGGTCCAATAAGGACAAGCCACGGTTCAAATAGCGACGTGAGATCTTCACAACTAAGCGCAAATTACTTTCAATCATGCGTTTGCGAGCTTTCTCATCACCTTTTAATGAAAGCCTCGCGAAGTACACTTCTTCCTCTGCAGAAAGCAAAGGGGAAAAACCAATTTCACTCAAATATAACTGCGTAACATCTAACACTTTACCACTGTCTTCACTAGCGTATCTGGCACTAACAGCGGACTCAAATTCTTCATCGGTTGAATCAACTAATTCGTTGTTATCAACTTCCTGATCATAATTGGACGTGTCTGGAATTCGTTTTGCCGCACTATTATTCGTTTCAATTGCTTTCATATTTCCTCCTTGTCCCCTACCGAGCTCTATTTCCGGGGGAGTACTTTTAGCGGATCTATTGGTTGCCCATCACGACGAACTTCAAAATGCAGTAATGATTTCTCACTACCTTTTCCACCTATTACAGCCAATGCATCACCTGCACGAACCGTTTGCTGCTCCTTCACCAAAATCCTTTCGTTGTATGCATAAGCGCTTAGGTACACATCGTTATGTTTCACGATTACTAAGTTGCCATAACCAATCAGACCACTGCCTGCATAAACGACCACTCCATTGGCCGCTGCTTTTACTAAATTGCCTTTTTGCCCTTTAATGTCTATACCTTTACTACTAACGCCACCACTTGAAAACCCCTTCACTACGGTGCCATCAATTGGCCAGTGCCAAGAAGAGACTTTTTCTGAGTTCACAGGTGACGATTTCGATACAACTTTAGGTGGCGAACTGCGCTTCTGAAGCTGTATATCCGATGCTGATTTTTTCACGACAGGCGCTTTATTCGTCGACCTTGATGGAGCGCTACTGACTCTTTTAGATACTGAATTAGTTTTCTTTCTCAACCAAATTTTTTGCTTCGGATAAATCGTATATGGCGAACGAATTTTGTTTAAATTAGCCACTTCTCGATAATCAAGACCATATCCAAACGCAATAGAGAACAAGGTTTCACCACGTTTGACACGATGGTATCCAGAAGCAGGGACCGAAGACACACTGGCATTATTAGAGCGATAGGATTGACTGTTTTTGTTAGGGAAGTTAATAACCTGATAAGAACAACCTGAAATAAAAAGACAGACGAAAATTCCCACCATAAGACCCCATGAAGGAAATAACGACAACGTCTTTTTAAATGCAAAATTATTGATAACCTACTACCTCAAAAGTCACCTGAAAAACAAAAAATTTATTTGTCTGCTTTTAGTAAAGAAATGTAAGAAATGAGAAGCACACTCAACAAACCAGCAAAAACAAAGAACAACGGAAGCAGCAAATCACTTCCTATTTGGTAATTTATTGATTGCCAAGGCAGTATCAAATGTTCCTCTAAAGGCAATTTTTTATGCCCTACTGTGATCCAAGTGTCCGTCACCTTCCAAGGCCAAACTTTAACCAGCGCCCCCAACATAATGCCGGTTAATGCAGCAAGCGTTGTTTGCTTTGCATGTTCAAGCAATGCATTAAGCACTTTGGCAAAACTTAGCAACCCAATCAAGGCACCACCAGCAAAAACGGCGATAACCATTAGATCAAGACTTTTCACCGCGCCCATAATAAAACCGTACATTCCTAGCATCAGTAGCAAAAAGCTGCCTGAGATACCCGGTAAGATCATCGCACAAATAGCAATCATGCCTGATACAAAGATCATTGTATAAGAAATACTCAACTGAGTTGGTACGATCAAGGAAACAGCCGCGCCGATACAAATCCCTATGACTAAGAATAAAAAATGGCGCACTGAAAAGCCTTTTATCTGACTAATCAAAAAATACGCTGATGCCAAAATCAACCCAAAAAAGAAACTCCACAAATACGCTGGATAGGTGGCCAACAAATGAGTAATCAGGCCAGCTATAGCAAAAATACTGGTTAATATGCCAAGTCCCAAAGGCAATAAAAAGCGCCCATCAAAATGGCGCCATAAACCTTTCAAGTCCCCCTTACAAAGCAACATGAGACTGCTTTTATTCACCCCACTTAAAGCATGAAGTAAGCGATCGTATAGACCTAAGATAAAAGCGATAGTACCACCAGACACACCCGGGACGACATCGGCAGCCCCCATCATTACACCACCCAAATACACTTTTAGCCAATTAGGCATATTCTTTACCTTCTAATAAGGGAACAAAGTGCGCAGGCGCTGTTCCTAAACATTTCCAATGCTGACCTTTCTTTTGCCAACACCCAATACATGATACAGGCGTATCTATCGGCATAATAAGTATGCCGTTTTCTTTCAGGCAATCCGTTAACGCAATCGGTACCTTACTCGCCATAGCGGTAATAATAACGGCATCCATGTCGATTTTTTGTGGCCAACCCGCCTGGCCATCACCAAAATGAAATTCCACATTATGAACGGACATCTTAGCCAATCGCTCTTTCGCCAAGCGATAAAGCGACTCTTGTCGCTCAATGGTATGCACCTTATTAAAAAAGTGAGCCAGAATGGCCGTTTGATAACCAGACCCTGTTCCTATTTCCAATACTCGGCCACGGCGAGCATAGTCCAACAACCACTGCGTCATCCGCGCAACGGTTAAAGGCTGGCTAATCGTTTGGTTTCGACCAATAGGTAACGGTGTGGCGGAATAGGCAAGGTGAGAAAAAGCAGGTTCAACAAAGTCATGGCGCGCAAGACCGCCCATTACTGCCAGCAATTCTAAGTGGTGAATTCCCTGCTCTTTTAATTGAGCCACCATCTGTGCAGTTCTAGGTTCTGTGTGTTTCACCAACCAATTCAGATCGTATGGGCTCATAACGTCAATGAAACAACCCAATCTTCTAGTGGCTTTTTCGCTTCATGACAGGTCATGTCTGTATGAATCGGCGTAATAGACACATACCCTTCCTCAACGGCATGAAAGTCTGTTCCTGGTGACGCATCGTGAGGTTCAGACAAGGCACCAATCCAAAAACTGGGCACTCCTTTTGGGTGTTGGGCGCTGATCGCTTCTTGTGCTCGCTGGCGATAACCAAGACGCGTCACCTTTATCCCCTTAAGCTGTTCATAGGGCACGTCTGGCACATTAATGTTCAACAAGATGCCGGGCGCTAAGGCAAGGCGAGGAGAATCTTCAATAAGCTGCTGCACCACTTTTGCAGCCGTCTCAAAATAAGTATCCCCCACCAAAGAAACCGCCAATGCGGGGCGACCAAGGTGACGCGCTTCCATCGCGGCTGCGACTGTGCCTGAGTAGATCACATCATCACCCAAGTTTGCACCATGGTTAATACCAGACACCACTAGATCAACCTGCCCTGCAATCACACCAGAGAGAGCCAAATTAACGCAGTCGGTTGGCGTGCCATCCACTCGATAACTGTTTTCAGATACTTTGGTCGGTTGAAGCGGCCTGGTTAAGGTGAGAGAGTTACTCGCACCACTGCGATTTCGATCCGGAGCGACCACCAAGACATCGTAGTTAGCCGCTAAGTTCAGCGCCAATGTCTGGATGCCTAAAGCATCAATTCCATCGTCATTCGCGATCAATATTCTCATGGTGTTTCTCTACTGATTTGTCTCTAAAATCTATCATTTCACGCAATATACTGGTCGCAAAGCACCCTTTAGACAAAGAGAACTCCACGATAAGCTGCGCCTTCTCATTAGGCCCTTGTAGCAATTCCCAGGCCATATCCATGGGCATTAAACGCGCTAGGCGACTCTCTCGAGACAAACCAAAATTAATCAAGCCGTCAACCAATTCCATATTGCCTGACAAACTTGCTTTGATTGCTTGCTCACGCTGTGGGCCAGTGCCCGCTTCCCAACCTTCACAGATCAATGGCAGCACAGGATGGACGCCGCCTCGCATGGCTGTAAGATGCAGGTCTGCGGTCATATCCTTAACACGAAACTGCTCATCTCTTGCCTGATATTGAGCAATATCCCCGTCGCAAAGACGCGCCCACATACCTGACTCAACTTGCTGACTCAGTGCCTCATTGAAACACCAAGAGCGAATCGCCGATAACCAAAAGGACTCTGTCTTCGCCAGTTTGTTGCGACCTTGCCTGCCTTTGAGCACAAACCCTTTGCCATTATGCAAGTTATTGCCGTTTATACCGAAGCGCTGTGGACCATAATAATTGGGCACACCGCCGAGCTTAATTAACTCAAGGCGACTTTGTAACTCATCTAAATCGCCATCAAGCTCTCGCAATCTCAGCACAAAACGGTTAGCAATATGACTGCCTGTGCGCAATTTTTTAGAATGACGCGTCTGACGAATTACCCGAACACTTTCTGGTTCACGAAACGCTTCCTGAATACTGCTAAGGTCAGGGGTTTGGTTCAATACATGCAAACAAAACCACTGTCTGGTACAAGCATGACGATCTTTTACGCCACTGTAAGTCACCTTGTTAGGGGCTATGCCAGCAATTTGTGCCAAACGCTTTGCCAAGAAGTCTGTATTAACACCTTGTTTTTCAATGAAAACAAAGCAAAATTCGCCTTGCTCATCCGGCTCAAAACCCAGCACTTCTTCAACATAAAAATCCTGCACTGTGGTTTTTAAATCACCCGTAATCGCAGGCTTTGACCAAGCATATCGCCATTCGGTATTCATCACTTATCCTGCTTAACTATCAACGCGACAGCCTCAACGGCAATCCCTTCTTTACGGCCGGTAAAGCCCAGTTTTTCCGTCGTGGTGGCCTTCACATTCACCTGCCCTATTTCGACCTCTAAATCAGCGGCGATGTTGGCTCGCATCAGATCAATATAAGGACGCATTTTCGGCGCTTGCGCAATAATAGTGACATCCACATTTCCCACTAAGAAACCCAAATTTTGAATTTCTTGGTAAGCACGCTTTAATAATATTCGGCTATCGGCCCCTGCAAAGGCTGGGTCTGTGTCCGGGAAATGGGTACCAATATCACCCAGCGCCGCAGCGCCTAACAAAGCGTCTGTTAACGCATGCAGCACCACATCACCGTCTGAATGAGCGATTAAGCCTTGGGAGTAAGGGATACGCTCACCACCGAGAACAATATGATCCCCTTCACCGAATTTATGTACATCAAAACCATGACCGATACGAAACGGTACCATGATAAAGTCTCCCATTTGATAATTAGTGTAGTTGAGAAAAAAGCGCTTCTGCGATCAATAAATCTTCCGGTAAAGTCACCTTGATATTGCTGCTCTCACCGACCACAAGATCAGGGTTCCAGCCTACAAACTCCATCGCAGAACATTCATCGGTAATTTCTACCGCGTGCTGACTGGCTTTTTTTAATGCGTCATATAAGGCATCAGCAGGAAATTTTTGCGGTGTTTGTGCAAGCCAAATATGATTACGGTCCAAGGTACTGTGAACCTTACCAGCGTCCGTTTGACGCTTCACGGTATCGCGCGCAGGAATGGCTAAAATAGCCCCCTGTGGATGGGTATTTTCTACGATTCGCTCTAATGCTGTCGCGGTTAATAATGGACGAGCAGCATCATGCACCAAGACTGACTGACTGCCAACCAGATGTTGCTCATGCAAAAAACGTAAGCCTTTTTGCACCGTATCACTGCGTGTGTCACCGCCCACAAAAGTAGAAACTTGACGGTGGTTTAACCATTTTGAATCTTGCCAATATTCGTCATCAGCTCCTAAGCCAACAAGGATGCCGGCAATCAGAGGATGATCAATGAAAATTGCGATGGTACGGTCTAAAATCGTGTCGCCAGCTAACGAAAGGTATTGTTTAGGAAATCCCGCATTCATTCGCTGACCAACGCCAGCGGCAGGAATAATAACCCAAAGAGGTTGTGTCATTTTTCTACTATCCGATAAAAAACTTCGCCGTCTTTAATGTATTGAAGCTCGGTTCGAATGTGCTCTTCCACCGCCTCTTCACCTTGACGAAGGTCGCCCACTTGCGCTCTTAGCGCTTGATTACGATGTTTAAGTCGTTGATTAACGCGTTCTTGATATTCAATTTGCTTGGCCAATTCTTCCTGTCGTTTTATGCCCTGCTCACCATAATAAAGGTGGTAACCCTGATAGCAAATCGCACAACCAAACAGAAACAGTATCAATCGCGGCATAATGCCCTCAGCCTATCTATTCACAATCCTCTATTATCAAAGGAAATCGAATAAAAAAAAATAAAAAAAGGGAGAACAATGTTCTCCCTTTTTCAAATCAGAACAAATTATGCCTGACCTTTGATCTCAGAAAGACCCTTGTATGGGGCTTTTCCACCTAACTGCTCTTCAATACGAAGCAATTGGTTGTACTTAGCAACACGGTCAGAACGGCATAAAGAGCCTGTTTTAATCTGTCCAGCCGCCGTACCCACAGCAAGATCTGCAATGGTCGCATCTTCTGTTTCACCAGAGCGGTGAGAGATAACCACGGTAAAACCAGCGTCTTTTGCCATCTTGATGGCCGCTAACGTTTCCGTCAAAGAACCAATTTGGTTGAATTTGATTAGGATTGAGTTCGCAATACCTTCATCGATGCCGCGTTTCAAAATCTTAGTATTGGTTACGAACAAGTCATCACCAACCAATTGGATTTTATCACCCAACAATTTAGTTTGGTGTGCAAAACCTTCCCAATCAGACTCATCAAGGCCATCTTCAATCGATACGATTGGGTACTGCTTAGTCAGGTCTTCTAAGAAAACGTTAAACTCTTCTGAAGTGAATTTCTTACCTTCGCCTTTCAGATCGTAGATGTTTGCTTCTTTGTCGTAAAACTCAGAGGCGGCACAATCCATCGCTAGCGTAATATCTTTACCAAGCTCATAGCCAGCCGCCGCAACCGCTTCTTTAATAACCGCTAACGCTTCTGCGTTCGATGCTAGGTCAGGCGCGAAACCACCTTCATCCCCTACCGCAGTGCTTAGACCACGATCGCTCAATACTTTCTTCAAAGCATGGAAGATTTCAGCACCGTAACGTAGAGCTTCACGGAAGTTTGGCGCGCCAACAGGCTGAATCATAAACTCTTGAATATCAACGTTGTTATCTGCATGCTCACCACCATTGATGATGTTCATCATAGGCACCGGCATAGAGTAAACGCCTGATGTGCCATTGATGTCAGCAATGTGGGCATATAATGGCACTTTCTTAGAAATTGCCGCCGCTTTCGCCGCCGCCAAAGACACAGCCAAAATAGCGTTAGCACCAAAGGTAGATTTGTTTTCCGTACCATCAAGGTCAATCATGATTTGATCAAGTTCGGCTTGCGCAAGCGCGTCTTTGCCGATCAAAGCGTCACGGATTGGACCATTAACAGCGGCAACGGCTTTAAGAACACCCTTGCCCAAATAACGACTTTTATCGCCGTCACGTAATTCTAAAGCTTCACGAGAACCGGTAGAGGCACCAGACGGTGCACACGCTGAGCCTACAGAACCATCCGCCAACACAACATCGGCTTCAACAGTAGGATTACCACGAGAATCTAAAACTTCTCTGGCTTTAATATCAACGATCTGACTCATAACAAACCTCTTAAAATAAATGAAAAATCACAAACGATTATGCTTGTGCTAATTATTTTTCTTTACCTGCATGCTTCAATGCTGCGTGAACAAATGCACTGAACAGGCCGTGTCCATATCTAGGTGTAGACGTAAATTCTGGATGGAATTGACAAGCCACAAACCAAGGATGATCGGCAATTTCTACCATTTCAACCAAAGAATTGTCTTCTGATCGACCAGAGATCGTCAAGCCAGCTTCTTCTAACGCATCCAAATAGAAGTTATTTACTTCATAACGATGGCGATGACGCTCGGTAATAACCGCTTCTCCGTAAGCTTCAAATGCTTTCGTGCCCGCTGTTAAATTACAATTTTGAGCGCCTAGGCGCATCGTGCCACCTAGATCAGATTCCTCTGACCGGATTTCTTTGGAACCCTCTGTGTTCGTCCATTCTGTAATCAGACCAACAACTGGGTTCTCTGCTTTTAAATTAAATTCTGTACTGTGTGCACCAGACAAGTTCGCTACATTTCGAGCAAACTCGATAACCGCAACCTGCATCCCTAAACAAATGCCTAGGTAAGGTACTTTGTTTTCACGGGCGTATTGTGCTGTGGTGATTTTACCTTCAACACCACGCTCACCAAAACCACCAGGAACAAGAATCGCATCCATTCCTTTTAGTACTTCGGTGCCGTTTTCTTCGATGCTTTCCGAATCGATGTAGTGCAACTTCACTTTAGTACGCGCATGAATGCCGGCGTGATCCATTGCTTCGATCAAGGATTTATAAGCGTCCAACAACTCCATGTATTTACCAACCATGGCGATATTGATCTGTTTTTCAGGGTTCAATTTGGCTTGCGTAACCTTGTTCCAAATACTCAGGTCAGGCATATCGCAATCAAGGTTGAAACGCTCTACGATCAAGTTATCCAAACCTTGGTCATTCAGCATTTGTGGAATACGGTAGATAGTATCAGCATCCGGTAATGAAATAACCGCACGCTCTTCTACGTTGGTGAACAAAGAAATTTTCTTGCGTTCAGGCGCTTCGATAGTCACTTCAGAACGACAAACAAGAATATCAGGCTGGATACCAATAGAACGCAACTCTTTCACAGAGTGTTGGGTTGGCTTAGTTTTGGTTTCACCCGCTGTGCGGATGTAAGGAACCAAGGTCAAATGCATGAACAAAGCACGGTGTGAACCGACTTCCACTTTCATTTGACGTACCGCTTCTAGGAAAGGTTGAGACTCAATATCACCCACGGTTCCACCAATCTCAACCAATGCTATATCAGCACCTTGAGCGCCAGCAATAACGCGGCGTTTGATTTCATCTGTGATATGAGGGATAACTTGAACAGTACCGCCTAGGTATTCACCACGACGTTCTTTTTTCAGAACATGTTGATAAATACGACCTGTGGTGAAGTTATTACGCTTACCCATTTTAGTGGAGATAAAGCGTTCATAATGACCAAGGTCTAGATCGGTTTCAGCGCCGTCTTCAGTGACAAACACTTCACCGTGCTGGAAAGGACTCATGGTGCCAGGATCCACGTTGATGTATGGATCCAATTTTAGCATGGTGACTTTCAGTCCACGAGATTCAAGAATAGCCGCCAAAGAGGCTGCCGCTAAGCCTTTACCAAGTGATGAAACCACGCCGCCTGTGACGAAAATATATCGTGTCGCCATGAGTGTTTAACCCGCCTTAAAGAATGAGAAAATGAGATTTGATGGCGCATATTAATACACCTTCAGGACGGGAGAAAATGATAACATCGCAAGGCATTCCACTCAATGTAAAACGTACCTGTTTTATACTCGGTAAAATGAAAATAGCCCCAGCAATTCGAAAACACCTTGTAAACAGAGCACTTAGAGGTCAAGTTCGAGCAAAGACGTTTTTGAACGCGAGCAACAGGGCATAATAAGACCACCAGCCGCCTTCTCTTTCTCACTGAGAAACAAATCCCTGTGATCTGGCACACCATGGCATACCTTTGTTTGACAAGTACCACAAACGCCCTCTTCGCACGACACGGGAAGATAAATTCCATTGGCGTCTAAGACTTGAGTAATGGTTTGCTCCGGCGGCACGTCAAACTCCTCGCCCGTGCTGTGAATCTTAAGCGTAAAGCGAGTATTCGAGTCCTCTTTAGAGACCGGCGATAACCCAGAGAAGTACTCTTTGTGTAAACGCTCCTGCGACCAACCAAGCGTTTGCGCCTGCCACTCTAACTGCTGAATAAAATCAGTCGGACCACACAAGTAGAGTTCCGTGCTAATAGCCTGCTGAGACAACACATTCAAGATATCCATACGCCCAGAGGTTGGCACCTGACTAAAATGAAAATGCACCTTATCGGCAAACGAAGCGGCTTTTAGCCAAGCCACAAAGGCCGCAGCATCTGGGGTGCGAGCGCAATAATGAAATTCAAAAGGCTTCATCATTTGCTCTAACTGCTGCGCCATGGCAATCAAGGGAGCCACCCCAATACCACCCGCAATAAGCAATGATTTTGCCGGGGTTGTCGCTAACCGAAAATGGTTCTTAGGGGCACTTATCATCAGCGTTTCGCCAACATTAAGTCGATGCATCTCCTCAGAACCACCTTTTGATGAATGCGCCTTAAACACAGCCACTTCATAACACCGAGGATCGTCCTGTAAGCGACAAAGCGAATACTGTCGAATTAGCCCACTGGGCAAACGAACATCAATGTGTGCTCCTGCCTCATAGGGCGGCAAAACACCCTCTTTAGCATGAAAAACGACTCGGATGATATCCTGAGTCTCTCTCGTTCGACTTCCTACAACAACGGCAATCATACATCCCCCAGAAAGCCTTTTTACAAGACTTTCATTGCGTATTGTTAGATAAAGCACCATCTTAAACGACTTTATTAACAATACGAGTCAAACAAAATCAGAACATTCACTGTCTTCCGTCAATGTTCTTTATTTACTTTATTGCTAAACATTCATTGCGGCATACGGACCTAAAAAAGACATCGGCAAGGTTTACATTGACGAAAGTGACAGCAACAATCAATTCAGACTTTTACACCGAAGTTGACACTATACTTCCTACAAGGTTACCCATTAGGAGCACACCATGAGCCCAGAACAACTTCATAACTTATATGCTTACTCAAGCGATGTAGAGCAAGCTATCAAAAAACTTGAGGCTTTATTAACAAAACCTACGCGCTCTCTTATTGGTTTAACAGGAGGCCCTGGCTCAGGCAAAAGCACGCTTGCTACCTATTTAAGCGCAAGAATGGAGGAGTTACACCCTAACCAAGTGGTCTGCCTATCTATGGACGGTTTTCATTTTCCAAAACAAACCCTAAAACAATGGCCAAATGCCACCGAAGCCTTCGCCAAACGGGGCGCACCTTGGACGTTTGACTGCGCTGCGTTTATGAACAAAACGCGCACTCTAAAAGCGCTGTATCAACAACAAGATACCAGATGGCCAAGTTTTGATCATCAGCTAGGGGACCCCGTTGACAATGACATACGGATCCCCAAAGAAGCAAAGATCATCCTTATTGAAGGACTCTACCTGCTGCACGATAAAGACGGTTGGCAAGGATGCGCTGATTTACTTGATCAGCACTGGTTTTTGGACACCCCACTAGAACTTGCCATTGAACAACTCGCCAAACGACATATGAAAGCATGGGGCTTTACCCATGAACAAGCGATGGCGAGAATTCAGCAAAGCGATTCTCTCAACGCTCACACAGTGCTCGCCAGCAAATCTGGCGCCGACTGGTATTTAACGGTGTAATGTCAGCACAGCGACAGAGTCGAGGAAAATTAAACCCAGCAAACAATGCGCGCGGTCTTACCCTTTCTCCTCGGCGACAATCGCTGCACTGCGCTTCAAAGAGAGGCTTATGCGTTGAAACATCCCTTGAATCATCTCTGTCTGAGGGGTATTTCCTACTCGTTCAACAAGCTCGCTATGGACAAGGCTACAGGCGTTTTCAAACTCCTCTGTCATCTGCCCTTTGGTGGCCAACATAAACGTCTTAGCTAACGCCGCTTGCCACGCATCCACAGCCTTTAAATTCCCACCCGCAATGCCTTCGCACAAGGAGTGTAATTTAATCGAGACATGACCAAGGTTTAGCCCAGTTAACCCTAAGTCAGTTACAACCCGAGTCGTTGAACGTTGATCGTAATTAATCAGCCGCAACAAACGATCTTCCATCCTGCAATTAAACCAATCGCTGGGGTTATCTTTGCTCTTTAATTCTGCCAAATCTGCGGTCGTCGCTTTAAACAATCGACGCACCAACAGCTGGTTACTTGGCCCCTCAATAAGCTCAAATACCCAATACAATATGCACACACCCACAAAGATGGCCATCGCGGAGCTTAAGGTATAATCCACAGAAAACGCCAGAGACATGTCCATACTCGGACGCACTAAAATACTAAATGGAATACAAAAGCCCAACCCATAAGGCAATGTTTCACGTTTGGCTAAAGCCAATAAACCAATAAAATACGGCGCCGCCAGCACCAGCAACAACACTTCCAGCTGCCCAGAACTTTGCGCCAAGAGATTCAGCGCATAAAAAATAGCCACGGGCACAGCAACCAGCACGCCAATCAAAATACGCTGCAAGACAACTCTCAGAATCATCCGCGGTAAACGCGCTAACATGATGGAGAAAATAGCGGGCAAAATCATAATCATTAAGGCCGCACTGGCCCCAGTATTGATCCAGATAAAAGCGCCCACCAAGAAGATCACACCGGTTCTTACGCCTGTCACCAGACCAACCAAAGGATCTCTATGGGTATGAGCACTAGGCGCTTTGAGCAAGCTGCTATCACGACTTTCAAGAGCACGGAACGCACGCAGCAGAACCGTCAAATCAGCGGTCAAATCCAAGCCTACCGTCAGCATTCTTGCTTCAAACGGTCGATCATTATTAGGCTGCTGACGAAGCTCTAAAATCGTCTTACGTAACGCCCTTACTTGCTCATAGCAATCATCAAAATCATTCGAGTCAGCAATAGCGGTAAACGCCGCTCTCAGTTGATCTAACAACTCACTCAGGGCGGGGGTTATCATTTCTGGATGCTGGCGCTGCAAACGACCAAAGATTTGTATCACCGCCAGCAAGGACAAGATTTTATGGCTGATTTGATTCGCCGCTCGCGCTCTCCCAGGCCCTTCTGGCCCCTCATAAGACACAGCGCTCGAATCATCACTTACCAAACTCAACGTTTGCATGATGCTATCAATGTGCTGGTGACGCTTTTCATGGGACCCGGCGGGGTCTAATTCGGCCACCAAATAACTCAGCGTTTGGTTAATCACAGAGCGCGATTGCGCCTGCAAACTGTGCCTCACCTTCACCGGCCAAAAAAGGTGACTAACCACAGCCGCACAAATCGAGCCCAATACAATTTCACTCACTCGCGCTTGCGCCACGTTAAATACGGCCTGGCTGTCTGCAGTGGTCGGAGACACCATCACCAATAACACGATGATTTCTGCGGTGACTCCCGCCATCGCAAAGCCATAAATAAAATTCGCCTGTCTAACCATGGCTGACAAAGCGGAGTTAATTCCAAGCCACAAGGTGACAATGCCAATCGCCAAATAGGGGTACGGCATGAAATAACTCAAGATCACAATACCAACGACGCCCCCCACAAGCGTGCCGGCGATTTGGCAGACGGCTTTTTCAATCACCAAACCGCCTTCTGGACGCATCTGTAGAAAAACCGCTGAAATCAACGCCCAATAAGGTCTATCAAGATTAAGATACATGGCAATGGTCAACGCCATTGCCATCGCAATCACACCTTTTAGCGCAAAGATAACCGCATAACGCTCAGGCAAGAATAGAGCTCGAAAAACAACGCCCATGCTATGGCCTACTGTTCAGACAGATGAATAGAGACTGTCATACCGGCACTGAGTTGAACGCCTTGAGGAATCGAATCAAGCTTAATATCCACAGGGATACGCTGCGCCAACCGTACCCAGTTAAAGGTTTGCTGGATCTGAGGAAGTAATTGATTGTTGCTTTGTGTGTTGGTATTAGCAATCGCTCGCCCTACACTAACAACCTCACCGGCGAGCGCCTTACCCCCACCTAACAAGGTCACCTTTGCTTTTTGACCAAGGTGAATTAAAGGCAATTTGGTCTCTTCAAAATACCCAGTCACATAAAAAGAATTGGCTTTTACAATGGCCAGTACAGACGAACCCTGTTTAACATAATTGCCTTGGCGTAAATTCAAATTAATAATATCGCCAGATTCGGGAGCATAAACGGCCGTTCTTTCAAGATTCAATTTGGCGGTTTCAAGCTCTGCTTGTGCCAATTTATAATTGGCTTCTGCCACCTTGGTATTAATCCGAGCCACTTCTAAATCTTCTAAGCTAATTGAGTTCGTTTTGACCAACTGCTTACGGCGCTCGTATTTGTGTTTCGCTAACGCCAGCGCGTACTTTTCTGTTTCAACCGTCGCTTCACTTTTGGCTAACGCCGCTTGATAACGCAATGGGTCTACTTCAAACAGCAACTGGTCTTTTTTAACTGGCTGGTCATTATGAATATTAAGCTTAGTTACCCACCCCGACACATCTGGTGCCACAGTGATAATATCCGCTCGAACTCGGCCATCTCGTGTCCAAGGTGAATGCATGTAATCATTCCAAACCCAAGACCCTGCGACTCCGGCCACCAAAATCACCAACAACGTTATAAGCACGCGCACTGTTTTCATCATAAACCTTATCTTCCACCCAATAAATAAACCGTTGCCGCCAAATAACAAAAGAACAAAGCCACCTCAAACCAAGCGACTTTCCAGATTCGTTCTCGAAGATGAAGCCAATGCAAAATAAACCGAGTGCACGCCACCAAACAAAAGGCGATAGGAAGAAGAATAACCAATGGGCTAAACTCTAACCCTGCAAAAGAGATGGTTTGTAACATCGTACCTCACCTTATACTGCCTCATAAAGCGATGCCAAAACACCGCAAACAGACGCTAAAAAATACAAAACTAACGCGCTACTGCGCCCTATTAAAGACTCGGGCGCAATGACGTTTACTCAGCAGCGTACGCGACTAGATTTTCAAACGCGACTCGACAATAAAGCTCGTAGCTGTTTTTCTCCACATAACCAATGTGTGGCGTCGCCAAGACATTGGGCAAGGACAATAAAGGCTCAGAGTTAGCCATCACAGGCTCTTGCTCAAACACATCAATGGCTGCAAACCCAGGAGCACCGGCACGCAAAGCCTCGACTAATGCCCCTTGTTCCAGCAATTCAGCTCGACTGATATTAACCAACAAGGCGTCTTGTTTCATTTGCCCTAAATCGTCTTTTGTCACTATGCCTCTGGTGCTGTCATGCAACCTTAAATGCAGCGACAAAACATCACTTTGCGCAAAAAACATCGCTTTAGAGGACGCTGCTGTATACCCTTCTGCTAGCGCTTTTTGACGAGAGGCATCACTGCCCCACACCAGCACCTTCATACCAAAGGCGTTGGCATAGCGAGCGACCCGCTGACCAATTTTACCAAAACCCCAGATACCAAATGTTAAACCCTCAAGCGTTCGCCCCAACCCTAACGAGCCTGAGGATTGCCATTGTCCTGCACCGAGCTGACTGGCATAAGGAACAATATGGCGTGACGCCGCCATCACAAGCGCCCAACAAAGCTCTGAAGGCGCCACTGGAGAACCAACACCTTCTAACACGGTAACGCCTCTTTTCTGACAGGCCTCCGCGTCCAGGTGATGACTGATTTTGCCAGTCTGGCTGATCACTTTAAGCTTGGGCAAAGCGGCCAAAAAAGCCTCATCGACCGTGGTTCTCTCTCGAATCAGCACCACGGCCTCAATGTCTTGAAGGGCTCGTATTTTTTCTTCTTGGCTTAAAATATCACTGATGATAGTCACGTCATGAGCCTGTAATAAAGACATACATGCCAGGTCTTTTATGACATTTTGATAATCGTCTAATATCGCAATTTTCATCATTTTCTCATTCTGCAGAGGGTTAACCTAAAGGAAAAGGCAGCGTTTCGTTTGCGCGCCAATCAAACTTTATATCAAGGTAACTAGGGTGACGCCATAATGAACCAATTGCAATCAGCTCATCGTCCAAATAGAGATAAGGTAAATGCTCTCGCCACCAGCTTGGCACCTTCTGATCATTAAGCCATTTCTTGAGTTTTCGCCGATGACCATTAGCCAGCAAAAGGGCGGCACCTTGGGGGCGTTCACGTAGGGAAAAGCACCCACGACCTTCAACCAATAACTGATCAAAATCGCGTGTTAACGGCACCCCTGAAATCAATTCCCCAAGCTGCACAGGACGCTCTTTTGGCAACACATAAACAACACCTTGATGGCGCATAATACGTCCTGATGCGAAACAAAATTCTGGTTGCTTATGATCGTCCCCAAACACCATAGCCGCAACACTTTCTAACTGGGTATGTGTCAATGACACTCGTTTCTCTTGTAAAAAATGACGCAACCAAAACAAGCGTTTTTCTTCTGGCATGGCTGTTAGGTGTTGCAGTATTAAACCACCAAATGCATCACACCAGTCGACCAATTGCTTTGCCGCAAACTCGGCAAGCATACTGTAGTCTGTTGCCACCCGTTGCGCAGTCAAGCCTATGCTTTGCTCCATTTTAGGGAAGCGTATTTCTAATGTGGGGAGTATTCGATGACGAATAAAGTTTCGTGTAAATCTTTCATCGTCGTTGGATTCGTCTTCCACCCAATACAAGCCATGTTCTTTAGCGTACGCCACTATGCAAGCTTTGGGAGTGGCCAAAAGTGGCCGTATTAGCGTCGCTTGACCTAATGAACGCACTGCGGGGATACCAGACAGACCTTTGCCACCCGTCCCTCGCAATAAGCGAAACAACACTGTCTCAGCTTGATCTCCTGCATGATGTGCCATGAGAAAAACGTCGGCCGGATTAAGCTCTTCTTCAAAAGCCGCGTAGCGGGCTTTTCGTGCCGCGTCTTCTATTGACGCCTGCTCGCCGAGCACCACTCGCTTCGCCACAAACCGCACATTTAACCCTTGGCAAATAGCCTCGCAATGATTCAGCCAATCCTCTGCATTCGCACTCAAGCCGTGATGCACATGTATCGCCACTAACTTTTCTTTTTGTTCCGCATTCAAGGCGATCGCCAACGCATGGAGCAAGACATGAGAATCAACACCGCCACTGAATCCGACCCAAATTAGGCCATCACCCTCAAATAAAGCGCGAATCCAGTCAGGGTGAAAGCTCAACGGGTGAGTCGATAAAATCGGTGGTAATGAAGAATAAGCAGGCATAATCGAAATTAAAGTCATCTCTTATATAGGTATGAAGGGAATACTATACCGGAGCAGCCTTATCTATAAACAAAAAAGCCCCCTAAAAAATAGGAGGCCTTTGATAACCGGTATGACTATTATAAGCCGTAAGGCGTTAAACGATTATAAACCGTAAGACATTAGACGGTTGTAACGTCGAGCCAGCAGCTCTTCGCTTGTTAATTCATCCAAACGCGCCAACGCAGCCAATACGTTTTCTTTTAAGCTTTGTGCAATTTGCTCGTGAGCAATGTGTGCACCGCCCATTGGCTCCTTGATGATAGTATCAACAAAACCAAGTTCTTTTAGACGATCCGCTGTGATGCCCATCGCTTTCGCGGCATCAGAAGCGCGCTCAGCACTCTTCCAAAGAATAGAAGCACAGCCTTCTGGAGAAATAACAGAATAGGTGCCGTATTGCAGCATCATAAGTTCATCACACACGCCAATGGCCAATGCACCACCAGAACCACCTTCACCAATAACGGTAGAGATAATCGGTGTTTTAAGACGAGACATGGCCGCAAGGTTAAAGGCAATCGCCTCACTTTGACCACGTTCTTCTGCACCTATACCTGGGTACGCCCCAGGTGTGTCAATTAGCGTAATAATTGGCAACTTAAAGCGCTCTGCCGTTTCCATTAAACGCAACGCTTTACGGTAACCTTCTGGACGCGGCATACCAAAGTTGCGAAGCACTTTTTCTTTTACTTCA
This sequence comes from Marinomonas sp. KMM3893, assembly GCF_004352855.1. Lineage (GTDB taxonomy): Bacteria > Pseudomonadota > Gammaproteobacteria > Pseudomonadales > Marinomonadaceae > Marinomonas > Marinomonas arenicola. The sequence goes on from NZ_SJSC01000001.1 coordinate 458,090, forward strand.
CGACCTTTTTGGTGACCAATAACCATCACAGGGCGACCTTCTAGTCGTGCGATACCGCCGACAATGGCACGATCATCCGCGTAATGACGGTCACCATGCATTTCTTCAAAGTCTGTGAAAACGTGTTTAATGTAATCTAACGTGTACGGACGCTTTGGGTGGCGCGCAAGTTGCGACACTTCCCAAGCACCTAGATTACTAAAAAGACTTTTAATAAGCGCGACTTTCTTGTCTTCAAGGCGGCTAATTTCGTCACTAATATTGAGCTCGTTATCGTTACCGACTAAACGTAACTCTTCAATTTTTTGTTCGAGTTCAGCAATCGGCTGCTCAAATGGGAGATAATCTAAATTCATGTTTAATTACACTGCTGTTTGGTTGCCATCAAATACAAGGCAAAAGACATTTTGCCATCTGCTCTGTCGGCGCCGCTTCTCGCAACGCTCTTTTGTACAAATTATAAAATGAGGCTAAGTATACACTAGCTGAACATTTTGTTTACCGTATTGTTTCTGAAGTTCATGAATTAATTCGTCATTGGGTAAAATCTTCCAATTTGACCCTAAACGAATATCTCCATGCGCTTGATCCGTATCGAACCCTATCACTACATCACATCCGTTCCCTCGAAATGGTTCCATGTATTTGGCCAGCTCTTGAATCGCTCTGGTCGTTACTGTTTCTTCACTCCATGTAATACGTAAAGCTTCGACATAACGAACACGAGCTTGAGGAATATCGAATATATTGCGCGCGATAACCTTTTGCCCGCCTCGGAACTCATCGACATTGATTTCCCCTTCAACCACCACGACTTCATCTTTTACAATGACGCCTTTTAAGGCTTCGTAGCTATCAGGGAATACCGTCACCTCAATGCGCGCCGAACGATCATCCAAAGTCACAAAAGCGATGTTTCCACCTTTTTTACTTTTGGTAATCCGTAAATCAACAATCAATCCCGCCATGACCTGTGTATCGCCACGCTTTGGCTGCAAATCAACGATACGAGAACGCGCAAAACGACGAATTTCTTTTTCGTATTCATCAATCGGGTGACCTGTGACATAAAGACCCAATGTGTCTTTTTCACCATCTAAACGCTGACGTCCAGACCACTCGTGTTGAATACCAATTTCATCGTAGGCATTCTCCGTTGGTTCTTCAACTGCAATACCAAACAGATCCATCATGCCTGCATCTTTACTTTTTGCGGCTTGGTCTGCTCTTTTCAAGGCGCCGTCAATCGAAGCAAACAAGGTCGCTCGATTTGGCCCTATCGTATCAAACGCTCCTGAACGCACTAACGCTTCCATTACACGCTTGTTAACCTTGCGACCGACCCGCTGGCAAAAGTCAAAAATGTGCTCAAACGGCCCATCTTTACGCGCCTCAACAATCGCCTCAATCGGGCCTTCACCCACCCCTTTGATCGCCCCTAAACCGTAGACAATCTCGCCGGCTGGTGTCACGGTAAACTTATAAACCGACATATTCACATTCGGCAATTCTAATGGCAATTTCATCGAACGACATTCTTCGATGAAAATAACGATCTTGTCCGTGTTTTGCATATCCGCCGACAACACGGCAGCCATAAAGGGCGCAGGATAATGTTTTTTCAACCAAGCGGTTTGGTAAGACACCAAGGCATAAGCCGCCGAGTGAGATTTGTTAAACCCATAGCCGGCAAACTTCTCCATCAAGTCAAAGATATTACCCGACAACTCTTTATCAACATTGTTTTTCAGCGCGCCTTCCATAAAGATTAAGCGCTGCTCAGCCATAACTTCGGCTTTTTTCTTACCCATTGCTCGACGCAACAAATCGGCGCCACCCAGTGAGAATTTTGCCAACACCTGAGCGATCTGCATAACCTGCTCTTGGTACAAAATAATACCGTACGTAGGTTCCAGAACCGGAATAAGGTCTTCATGTTGATAATCAGGATGTGGGAAAGCCAACTCGGCTCGGCCATGCTTACGGTTGATGAAGTCATCTACCATGCCGGACCCCAAAGGCCCCGGACGGAACAAGGCTACCAAGGCGATAATATCTTCAAAACGCGATGGCAATAGCTTCTTGATCAACTCTTTCATGCCACGGGATTCCAGCTGGAACACCGCCGTCGTTTCCGCCCGTTGTAACAAGTCATACACGGACTTATCTTCAAGATCGATTAAGGCAATATCGAGAGGAGGCTTACCCGCAACCTCATGGATCTGATTAATATTCTTAACCGCCCAATCCACTACGGTCAGCGTTTTCAGTCCCAAGAAGTCGAACTTAACTAGGCCCGCTTCCTCAACGTCATTTTTATCGTATTGAGTCACCAAACCGGAACCGTCTTCTTCACAATACAAAGGCGAAAAATCGGTCAATTTGGTCGGCGCTATCACCACACCACCGGCGTGTTTACCAAAGTTACGCACAACGCCTTCAAGGGAAAAAGCCATTTCCATGACTTCTGCTGCGTCCTCATCCCCAGCCAAAAACTCAGGCAACGCGGGTTCTTCTTCCAACGCTTTTTTTAGCGTCATGCCAATTTCAAAAGGAATCAACTTAGACAGTTTATCGCCAAGGCTATAGGGTTTACCTTGCACCCGTGCCACATCTCGTACTACCGCCTTCGCGGCCATCGCACCAAACGTAATAATCTGCGATACCGCATCTCGACCGTATGTTCTTGATACATAATCAATCACTCGGTCACGGTTATCCATGCAAAAGTCGATATCGAAATCGGGCATGGAGACACGCTCCGGGTTCAAGAATCGCTCGAACAGCAAATCGTATTCAAGTGGATCCAAATCGGTGATTTTAAGCGCGTAGGCCACCAAAGAACCGGCACCGGACCCTCGCCCAGGCCCAACGGGAATGTCGTTATCTTTCGCCCACTGAATAAAATCCATAACGATAAGGAAATAACCAGGGAATCCCATTTGGTTGATGATATTCAATTCGAAATCAAGACGATCCCAATATTCTTGGCGGCGCTTTTCAATGCGATCGCCATATTTATTCACCAGAAAATCAAAACGTTCTTGAAGTCCGTCGTAGGAGATCTTTTTGAAAAAGTCTTCCATCGTCATGCCTTCAGGCACCGGAAAATCTGGCAAAAAGTATTTACCAAGCAGCACATCAACACTGCAGCGCTTGGCTATTTCAACGGTATTTTCAAGCGCCTCAGGAATGTCTTCAAACAGGGCTTCCATTTCTTCAGCGGTTTTAAAGTATTGCTCTTCTGAATAGCGACGTTTGCGACGTGGATCATCCAAAGTAACGCCATCATGAATACACACTCGTGCCTCATGGGCTTCAAAATCTCCACGTTTCAAAAAGCGTACATCGTTGGTCGCAACAACAGGACACCCTAGTTCAGCGGCAATGGGGACAACCTGATGGATAAAGCGCTCTTCACCTGAACGACTGGTTCGTTGTAACTCAACATAGAAACGGTTAGGGAAAACCGACATCCAATACGCCAACTGTTGCTTGGCTTCCTCTGGATGCCCTTTTTCTAGCAACTTACCAATATCACCTTCACGAGCACCAGATAAGGCAATGACATCGTCGCTATGCGCTTCAATCCAAGCGCGCTTAATAATCGGACGACCTTCAACCTGCCCCAATTGGTAGCCTTTAGAAATCACCTTGATGATATTCTTATAGCCTTCATTCGACATCGCAAGCAGCGTCAAACGAGAACGGTCTTCAACCTTCTCATCTTCTTCTAACACGACATCCGCGCCACAAATGGGCTTAATCCCTTTGTCCATCGCGCCTTTATAGAAGCGCACAAAGCCACACAAATTATTCTCATCTGTGATCGCGACAGCTGGCATCGACATGCTTTCAGTCGTGCCCAATAAGCCTTTCACTTTTACCAAGCCATCAACTAGAGAAAACTCGGTATGAACACGTAAATGGATAAACGATGTGGACAAAATATTAACCTTCTAAAAATTTCTTCACAGGGCCAAAGGTGCGCCTATGAATAGGGGTAATGCCATATAACTCTAAAGCCGCAAGGTGCTGTGCGGTCGGGTAGCCTTTATGCTTTTCAAATCCGTATTGCGGATATTGCGCCGCCATTTTGACTATCTCTCTGTCGCGTGTCACTTTTGCTAAAATAGACGCGGCCGAGATAGCGGCATGACGCGCATCCCCTTTCACTACGGCTTCTGCTGGACAAGGTAAATCCTTGGGCACTCGATTGCCATCAATCAAAACATGTTCTGCTCTGACCGACAGCTGATTCACGGCACGACTCATCGCCAGCATACTGGCGTGCAAAATATTAAGCTGATCTATTTCTTCAATACTGGCGCTCGCCACCGCATACGCTAAGGCCTTTTCTTGAATTTCAACAAACAAGGCTTCTCGTTTTTTTTCGGTCAACTTTTTTGAATCTGCCAACCCTGCGATAGGCTTGTTAGGGTCTAAAATCACCGCTGCTGCAACCACATCGCCCGCCAGAGGGCCGCGTCCTGCTTCGTCCGCACCAGCAAGCAAATCACCAAAATACACACTACTCACAAAGGGTTCCATTAACGCTTCCCTTCAACCATATCAACAATTGCCTGAGCCGCCGTTTCGCCGGCATTTTTGCGCAACATTTGATGCAACTCCTGATAACGAGCTTGGATATTATGATCTCCCATAAAGGACTGCCAAGTTTGCAACAAGCGACGACTAAGATTAGCAGGCGTTGCTTGATCCTGAATCAATTCTGGCACAAGCGCATCATTCGCCAATAGATTAGGCAAAGACACATAAGGCACTTTCAGCATTCTCGACATGATAGCGTAAGTCAACGCACTAAACCGATACGCAACCACCATAGGTCGTTTGACCAGCATGGCCTCTAACGCAGCAGTACCCGACGCTAATAATACCGCGTCACTCGCCGCCATGACGGTTCGCGATTGCCCATCAATCAACACCGCTTCTGCGTTGGCTTCTTGCAACAAGGTTTCAATTTGCTGTTTGCGCTCTTGGTTCGCCGCAGGAATCAAAAACTGCGCGTCAGGTTGCTGCTGCTTAATAAGCTTCATCGTCTCAATAAACAAAGGGGCTAATTTGGCAACTTCACCGCCTCGTGACCCCGGCAATATGCCGAACACAGGCCCTTTCATAACCGGAAGCGCCAATGCCTTTCTTGCGTCTTCTGCACTGCTTTCTAAGGGAATATCGTCCGCCAATGTATGACCAACACAAACCACAGGGATATTGTGCTGATGATAGATAGGCAGTTCAAATGGAAACAAAGCCAACATAAGATCAACAGATTTTTTGATTTTGAAAATCCGTTTTTGACGCCAAGCCCAAACCGATGGACTCACGTAATGGACCGTTTTAATGCCCGCTTCTTTTAGCTTTTTTTCTAATGGAATAGTGAAATCTGGGGAGTCTATCCCGATAAACGCCGTTGGAGGGTGAGCCAGACAAGCTTGGTACAACTGTTTACGGATGCCGAGAAGCTCACGCAAACGTCCTAACACCTCTACCAGCCCCATGACAGAAAGGCGCTCCATTGGCACCATACTCGTCAAGCCTTGCGCTTGCATTAATGGACCACCAATGCCTTCAAAGACAGCGTCTGGTTGTAACATTTTAAGGTGGGCAATAAGATTGGCGCCGAGAATATCGCCTGAAGCCTCTCCTGCCACGAGAACATAACGCGTCACCGCCATTCAATTTCTTCCATTTTGAGTAATAAAAAAACCCCGAAATAGTCCGGGGTTTTCTCTAACAATGTCTAGCGAACAATGTTTAACGAACAATGCCGCGTTCAGAGCGACGGATAGACAAAACAAAGTTGGTCACTTCAGGTATATCGTAAATAGCACTGCCTTCAAGCTCAGTTAACGCCTGCTCTAAAGTCATTCCTTTTAGATAGATCGTCTTATACGCTTTTCGCAGAGCCTTGATAACCTCAGGAGATAAACCTCTACGGCGCATCCCCTCAAAATTCATACCATGGGCTTTGGCTGGGCTTCCAGAAACCATCATAAACTGAGGAACATCTTTAGCCACCATAGAACCCATACCGCACATGCTGTATGAATTCACTTGGCAAAACTGATGAATCCCTGTGTAGCCGCCTAAAATAACAAAATCTCCCACTTTTACGTGGCCTGCAAGCGCCGCGTAGTTCGCAAAGATATTATTATTACCAACAATACAATCATGACCAGTATGAGTGCTTGCCATGAACAAGTTATGGTCGCCTATCTGGGTCAAACCATTATCCTGAACAGTACCACGATGAATGGTCGCATTTTCACGAATACTATTATGATCGCCAATGATTAGCTTTGTTGGCTCGCCTTTGTACTTTTTGTCTTGGTTTGCTTCACCAATAGAAGCAAACTGATAAATTTCATTATGGCAACCAATCGTCGTATGACCATTGATCACCACATGAGATTTAATAACGCTACCCGCGCCAATCTTTACATGAGGTCCAATCACAGAAAAAGGGCCAACTTCAACGCTGGAATCCAGTTCTGCTTTTGGGTCAACTAAAGCTGTTGGGTGTATCGTCACTATAATTTCCTGTCTGCACACATAATAGTTGCGGAACAAGCAAGCTCGCCATCGACGGTTGCTTTACATTCGAATTTCCAAATACCACGTTTTTCAGTAATGATCTTGGCTTCTAATTGTAGTCTATCACCAGGAACAACAGGACGTTTAAATCGCGCCTTGTCAGACCCAACGAAATAATAGATAGAACCATCTTCAGGCGTTTTATCCATTGTTTTGAAGCCCAGTATACCCGCAGCTTGCGCCATGGCTTCAATAATCAACACACCAGGCATAACTGGGTGATCTGGGAAATGACCTGTAAAGAAAGGTTCGTTCACTGTTACGTTTTTATAAGCGACAATAGAATCATTTAGATTAATCTCAATAACTCGATCTACCAGTAAAAATGGGTACCTATGGGGTAAGTATTTACGGATTTCTTTTACGTCCATAATCATTTAGCATCAACCTTTTGTTAAAAGCTTATTAACTTGTTGTTCCAGTTTTGAGATTTGCTTTGCCATATCATCGATTCTTCTTAGTCTAGCCGCCGAACGTCGCCATTTATCCGTCGGTTCTAATCCTGTTCCAGAAGAATATGACCCTTCTTTAAGAATTGACTTACTTACCAAACTCATCGCCGTAATATGCACACAGTCTGTTATCGTCAAATGACCAACTATGCCTACTCCTCCTGCGATTGTGCAAAAAGAGCCTATTTTAGTGCTTCCAGCAATCGCGGCACATCCTGCAATCGCGGTATTATCCCCAATTACAACATTATGAGCAATTTGAACCTGGTTATCGATTTTAACACCATCACCGATTTTTGTATTCTCAATTGCACCACGATCAATCGTCGTGTTAGCGCCAATTTCTACTCGATTACCAATTTCTACTGAACCAAGCTGATTGATTTTTTCCCAACCGTCTTTTGTCGGTGCGAAACCAAAACCATCTGCGCCAATCACCACACCGCTATGAACAATACAATCTGAGCCAATTATAACATCGTGATAAAGAGTAACATTAGGGTAAATAAGGCATTTTTCAGCAATTCGAACGCCGCGACCGATAACCGTCCCCGCGCCAATCACACAACCCGCTTCAATAACGACGTCATCATCGATAACCACATTGGGGGCAAGCACGACATTATCCGCAATGGTGGCGCTATCAGAAATAACACAACTTGCGTCCATCCCTACCCATTTCTGAGTAGCGGGAACAAACAAATGGCTCAGAGCTGCAAACGCCAGGTAAGGGTTTTTAACTATGATGGCATTATCTAATACCGACGCCAGCTCATCACTTCTTACCAACACCGCACCCGCGGATGTTGTCGCCAACTGGCTTTTATATTTAGGGTTCGCTAAAAAACCAATTTCATGTGACTGAGCATTTTCAAGCGTCCCTAATCCGTCAATCCTTAACTCGGGGTCGCCTTTTACTCTACCCTGAACCTTTTCTGCTAACTGGGCTAGAGTATATTCCATGCTTTATTTTCCCTTATTCATTCGATCAATCAGTTCTTTTGTAATGTCGGCATCTGCCTTCGCATAAATAATCAACTCTCGGTTTAGCACCAAGTCTAATTTACGCTCTTTGATAATTTCTTTTAACGCAACTTCACCTTTTGGCGTCAGCGTCTTAATCAAATTCTGTTCAAGCTGTTTCGCTTGGCGCTGCATGCCAGCGGCCATATTACGAACTTGATTTTGACGTTGCGCCAGTTCAATACGACGTTTCTTTAAATCTTCTGGCGCCAATGTCAATTCGTCACGCTTTAAATCGTTGGCCATTTTTTTCAGTTTTTCTTGTTCACTTTTTAAACGGGCATCCATTTCAGCGACTTGTTTTTTCGGCTCTACGGCCTCTTTTTGCCCGATCGCGCTTTGCAATAAAGCAGCACGAAAATCGACAACAGCGACCTCATTGGCGTGCACACTGCCAATCAACATAAAACCAATGAGAGCACCTAGTAGGTTTTTCATATTCTATTCCTTTATTATGCGTTCTTATTTAACGTTAAAAAGTCGTTCCTAACTGAAACTGGAATACATCTGTGTCATCGCCACTTTGTGCATTCAAGGCTTTCGCCAAGTTAAATGATAACGGCGCAATCGGAGTAATCCACGTCCAACTAAAACCAATGCTGTAACGCAGATCCGCAAGATCCACACCTTCCGTACAGTTGGTGCTGACCGAGTAACAAGAGTCAGTAAATACGTTACCTGCATCCAAGAAGATAGAGGTTCGTACCGATTTATGATCCTCCACCATAGGCATTGGGAAAATAATCTCTGCCGTACCTGTCATTAGGATATTACCGCCCATAGCATCACTGTCATTATCACTATCAGAGTCATAGGAGTTTTTCGGCCCTAATGATGAAGAGCTGTAACCACGTACTGATCCAGTACCACCGGCATAATAGTTTTCATAAAATGGCAAATATTCCGTGCTGCCATAACCATTACCGTAACCTGCACGACCTTTCACATGGAATAACCAAAGGTTAGAGTTTTGGATGTTCCAATATTTTTGCGACGTCAAACCGACTTTGAAATATTGCTGATCACTGCCAGGCGTAGACACTTGCAGGCTTGCACTGGTTGAATAACCATTAGTCGGCAGCACACCACCAATCAAATCGCTATCACTCCATGAGATAGAAGCAATCAAATCGGTAAAGCTATCGCCATTCGTATCAACAAAGTCACTTGTTTCAAGCGATGGATCATCACTTAAATTAATGGATGTCTGCTGCACTGTCGCGCCAAAAGTAATGCGCTGCGTATCGGATATCGGGTAACCATAGGTAAGGCCAGCACCGATTTTATCCAGTTGGTAATCCTCGATATCATCGTCGTCGTAATCACTACTTTGATAATAGACTTTCGCCCCACGACTCACGCCATCCACCGTAAAGTACGGATCGGTATAACTAATGGTGTAATCGGTATAACTGCTGGCGCGGGTAGCGTTAAAGGCCAGCTTATTCCCCGTTCCCATAAAGTTGGACTTAGAAATACCAAAACCTAGAATCAAACCATCGGAATCGGAGAAGCCAATACTCGCCTGAATACTGCCTGACGCCTGCTCTTCAACCGACACATCCAAATCCACTTGGTCGGTTGTGCCAGGGACACGACGTGTTTTCAAATCGACTTTACTAAAGAAACCCAAACGCTCAAGACGACGTTTAGAGGCTTGGATTTTAGAGTGCGTTGCCAGTGCGCCTTCAAATTGTGTCATTTCACGACGCAACACTTCGTCTTGCGTTTCGCTGTTACCGCTAAAAACAATGCGACGTACGTAGACTTTTGGCCCTGGGGTAATTTGATAGGTTAAATTAACCGTATGGTTTTTTAATTTTTCAGGAATCAAATTAACGTTGGTGAACAGGTAACCATGGTCACCCAATTCCGCTGAAATATTATCGATAATGGTCGTTACTTGGCTACGAGAAAAAACATCGCCTTTTTTCTGATCGATTTTTTTCCACACCAAATCTTCTGAAATAGGCAGACTACCACTGAGCGACACATTATTGATGGTATAAGGCTTGCCTTCATCCACATTAACCACGACATAGACATCGCGTTTGTCGGGCGACAAGCTCACCTGGCTCGACTCAATATTGAAATCTAAATAGCCGTGATCAAGATAAAAGCTTTTTAAGGTATCAAGATCGCCTTGTAATTTGGCCTTGCTGTACTCATCTGCTGAGCTGAAGGGGTTCCAAGAAGCGCCTTCCTCTCCTGACTGAAAGTCTTTGGTTAACTCTTCATCACTGAACGCATGGTTGCCTACGATATTAATGTGAACAATTTTGGCCGTTTTGCCTTCATCTATCTTAATCGCAACACGAACTCGATTACGCGGCATGTCTTTTATGGAGACATCCACAGTGGCGCCGTAACGCCCTAACGCATAATACTGACGCTGTAGCTCTTGTTGGATTTTATTCAGTGTTTCAGGTTTGTAGATTTCACCAACTTCCAAACCAGACAGCTTTAAGCCACGCTTAAGGTCTTCTGTTTTGATCAAATCATTGCCATCTATGGTCAAATCCCCAATAGACGGTCTTTCATCCACCTTAAACGTTAAAACATCTTTCTCTTCATAGACATCAACATTGCTAAAATACCCAGTTCCAAACAACGCAGTAATCGCCTGATACACTTTATCAGAGTTGTAAGGCTGCCCTTGCTCAAAACCAATCACATCAAACGCTCTTGATGATGGCATTTGTACTAAACCATCAATCCGCACATCTTCTATATTTTTAGCGACACTTTGCACGCTTATCAAAGCCAGCAGTACTGCTGAAACGACCTTCATATATACCTCACTACAAACGGGCAATATCGTTAAAAATGGCTATGGCCATTAAGGTAAACAATAATGAAGCGCCCACCCGATAAGCCATACTCTGGATTTTTTCAGAGACTGGCTTACGACGAATCGCCTCGACGCCAAAAAACATTAAATGACCGCCATCCAACATAGGAATAGGCAACAAATTCAACACACCTAAACTGACACTAAGGTAGGCCATAAATTTTAGAAATGATTGCAACCCGGAATCTGCTGATGCACTAGCAACCTTGGCAATCGTAATAGGACCTGACAAATTATCGATAGAGATCAGGCCTTGCAACATTTTTCCGATAGAGGAAACGGTTAACGCCGTCATCTTCCAAGTTTGCTGTGCGCCGTAGTTCAGCGACGCCAATAAACCAAAGTGACGCTCTCGGAACACACTCTCATCCAATTTAGGTGGCACAACGGCCAACCCAGCGTAACCGACAATATCACTACCGCGCTCTATTGATCCCGGCACTATCGTTAACACAGTAGGCTCACCCGATCTCATGACCACAACAGAGACTCGACTTCCAGGGTGGTTTTGAATAAAAGTAACAAACTGCGCCCAATCGTCTATGGACTGTCCATTGGCTTTTATGACTTTATCACCAACCTTAAAGCCCGCCGTTTCCGCCGCACCCTTCTCGACCACTTGAGCAATCACAGGCGTCACTTTTGGTTGCCAAGGTCTCACCCCAAACTCTTGAATCAAATTGTTGGGATTTTGCCCTTTCAACCAACGATCCAACGTCACTGAATCGGTTTCTTTTTCTTTACTTAATTCTTCCTGATAGCGAACGGTAATGGTTCCGCTAGTTCCAATCAAGTCTGCTAACACTAAATTTACATCTTCCCACGAACTAACGGCCGAGCCATTGATGGATAAAAGCTCATCCCCAGGCCGGATATTGGTCTCGGCCAATGGTGTATTTGGCGTAATATGACCCACTTTTGGCGCCAATGTTTGCAGTCCCATCGAGGCCACAAGCGCATAAATAATCACCGCCAATATAAAATTGGCAATCGGCCCCGCCGCAACAATAGCAATACGCTGCCACACTGTTTTGTTATTAAATGCTTGCGATTTAAATGCTTCAGGTACATTTCCCTCACGCTCATCCAACATGCGGACGTAGCCGCCCAAAGGAATCATAGCCAGAGTAAACTCGGTGCCTGTTTTGCCAACATAACGATAAATGGGTTTGCCAAAGCCGACCGAAAAACGCAACACTTTCACACCGCATTTACGCGCGACATAAAAATGGCCAAACTCATGAAAAGTAATCAACACACCCAGCGCTACAACAATGGAAAGAATATCCTGAATCACACCCAATCCTTCTTATTAATAATGTTTGTGGTCACTTGTCGCGCCATACGATCCGCCTCAAACACCACATCAAGCGAGGTCACTGGGCAACTCTCCAGCTGATTTAATACCGCGCCATTAATCGTTGCGATATCAAGGAATCCAATTTTTCTTTCAAGAAAGGCGGCCACCGCGACTTCGTTTGCGGCATTGAGCGTCGCCATGGCTGTCCCGCCTGCGTACCAAGCGTCTGCAGCCAGTTTAAGGTTGGGGAAACGCGCTAAATCTGGGGCTTCAAAATTCAATGCGGCAATGGACACTAAATCCAGCGGAGGCACCGAGGTTTCGATTCTATTTGGCCAGGTCATGCCATACGCAATAGGGATTTTCATATCAGGATTGCCCATCTGCGCAATCACACTACCGTCCAAATAGGACACCATAGAGTGAACAATACTTTCGGGGTGAACCACCACATCAACATCCGCAGGCGTTACACCAAACAACCAGCACGCCTCAATCAGCTCTAGCCCCTTGTTCATCAAAGAAGCTGAGTCAATGGATATCTTCTGCCCCATCGACCAATTTGGGTGCTTACACGCCTGCTCAGGCGTCACCTTGCGCATCTCATCCAAAGACCAAGAACGAAACGGCCCACCAGACGCGGTTAACAACAATTTGCTGACGTGTTTTTTATGAGCCCCTTGGGCATGCTGAGGAAGGCTTTGAAAGATGGCATTATGTTCGCTATCTATCGGCAGTAGCAGCACATCGTGGCGCGTAACTTCATCCATAAATAACTGACCCGCGGTGACTAAAGACTCTTTATTAGCCAGCAAGATACGTTTCTTGGCGCGAATGCCCGATAAGGTCGGCTTCAGCCCAGCAAACCCCATAATTGCCGCCATTACTTGGTCTACTTGCGCATCGGCGGCAATGTCCTCTAAGGCCTCATCACCCCATTCAAAAGAAATAGGCAAATCAGGACACAAGGCAGCAAGTTCATCACGTGCTGACAAAGAGCCCATAACCACACGACTGGGTTGAAAGCGGCGGCAGATATCCGCCATTTTCGCCACACTTGAGTGCGCCGACGCACAAACCAATTTAAATTTCTCAGGGTGCTGTTCAATAATATCCAGCGTACTTTGCCCTATCGAACCGGTCGCACCAAGTAGACAAATGCCTTGCATCATAACCACCCAAACACACTAAGCAGAAGAACAAACACTGGCGCGGCGGCCGTCAAGCTATCAACACGATCCATCACCCCACCATGCCCAGGAATTAAACGACTGGAATCTTTTAGCGACTCATGACGTTTAAACAAACTCTCTGTCAGGTCGCCCAACACAGACACAGCCACAGTCAACAAGCCGATTGCCGCTAACACAAGCCACTGCACCAAAGAGAAATGCACCATGTAAGAAAACACCACAAGGCCAATCTGAGTAAAGACCAAGCCACCAATCACACCTTCCCAAGATTTGCCTGGGCTAACGTGTGGAGCAAGCTTGTTTTTACCAAACGCTTTGCCAGAAAAATAAGCGCCAGAGTCCGCCCCCCAGATAAGCCCCATCAACAAGAGCACCCAAACAACAAAGTTATTGGATTGTTTTAAAACCACTAAGGAAGCCCAAGTCGTGATGAGAATAAGCAGACCAAATAGCAAACGACCTGATTGGTAACGCCATCCTTTCATAGACGGATAACTTACCACCCAATATAAGGCCATCAACCATAAAACAGGAGCGGCGTACAAGATGTGTTGCTGAAAACCTTGTTGGTATGTCAAAAAGCACAACGCCCCCACCAACAACGCAAAAGCGACACGAGAAAGTGCCGCTTTAACACCTGATAATCTAGCCCACTCCCAGCCAGCCAGCAGCACAACACCACCCATAGCCAACATAAAACCTGTTTTTTCTAAAACAAAAACAGCACAAACAAACAAAACGACCATCACGATGGCACTGAGAATACGAGGGAGTAACATGAATTATCGACCACCATAGCGACGTTGGCGTTTTTGATAAAGCTGAATGGCTTCATCAAAATGCAATTGATCAAAATCCGGCCATAACACCGAAAGGAAGACAAACTCAGAATACGCGGTTTGCCATAATAAAAAATTACTTATACGTTCTTCCCCTGAAGTACGAATCAATAAATCAGGAGGAGGAAGATCGGCCAACTGCATATGTTGAGCCAGCATCTCTTCATCAACATCATCCGCTGAAATTTTGCCCTCTGCGACCTGACAAGCCACTTTTTTAGCCGCCTGTGCAATGTCCCAGCGACCGCCATAATTGGCCGCCACAACAAGAACCATTCCTGTATTTTTAGAGGTTAGTGCCTCTGTCTCTTTTATCTGTCGTTGGAGTTTATCGCTAAACGCAGACAAATCTCCGACAATTCGCAGGCAAATCTGATGTTCATTTAGACGCTTCACCTCTTTTTTAAGAGAGCGCATAAACAAGCCCATCAAAGCATCCACTTCTGCTTGTGGGCGCTTCCAATTTTCACTCGAAAAAGCAAACAAGGTAAGCACTTGAATACCCGCTTTCGCCGCCATTTCTACCGCTCGACGAACCGCAGAAGCTCCGGCGGTATGCCCTGCTATACTAGGCAGGAATCTTTTTTTCGCCCATCTGTTATTGCCATCCATAATAATGGCAATATGGCGAGGGATGGCATCAGAACACGTCCCTGATCCTGTCAATTTCGACATATATCTACCTTAGCCAATAAAAAGGGTGAGCTAGGCCCACCCTTTTTATTTAGATTTCCATCAAGTCTTTTTCTTTCGCAGCAAGACGCTCTTCAACCAAAGCAACGTATTTATCTGTGATTTTTTGCACTTGATCCTGACCACGGCGATCGTCGTCTTCAGATATCTCTTTTTCTTTAACCAAATCTTTCAAACTGCCATTAGCATCACGGCGAATATTACGGATCGCGATACGACCGTTTTCCGCTTCTGATTTCGCTTGTTTGAAGTAATTACGGCGCGTTTCTTCTGTCAAAGCAGGCATAGGAATACGAATCAAGCTGCCATTCGTCGCAGGGTTCAAACCCAAATCGGATTTCATAATGGCTTTTTCGATCTCAGGAACCAAGTTACTTTCCCAAGGAGACACGCCCAAAGTACGCGCGTCTTCAACCGTTATATTTGCCACCTGGCTTAACGGCGTTTCAGAACCGTAATAGTTCACTTTAACGGAATCTAGAATGCTCGGGTGTGCACGCCCGGTACGAATTTTTTTGAATGCAGATTCAACGGAAGAAACCGCTTTACTCATGCGTTCTTCAGCGTCTTTAAGAATTTCGTTGATCATAATTTCCTCACTTAATCAGTGTGCCTTCGTCACCACCTACCATGATATTAATCAAAGCACCTGGTTTATTCATATTGAATACACGAATTGGCATAGCGTGATCACGGGTTAAACAAATCGCTGTTAAGTCCATGACCCCTAATTGTTTTTCCAAAACTTCATCATAGCCTAATGTATCATACTTGACGGCAGATGGATCTTTCATTGGGTCGGCTGAGTACACGCCATCCACTTTAGTCGCCTTCAATACAACGTCTGCATCAATCTCAATACCGCGCAAACAAGCAGCAGAGTCAGTTGTAAAGAAAGGGTTACCAGTACCAGCAGAGAAAATCATCACATCGCCTTCTTTAAGCAAACGCATTGCTCGACGACGGTCATAAGGCTCTACAATCCCAGTCATGGTAATAGCAGACATTACTCGGGTACGTATATTGGCACGTTCTAACGCATCGCGCATCGCCAATGCATTCATTACCGTCGCTAACATCCCCATGTGGTCGCCAGTAACGCGATCCATGCCCGCTTTACTTAGCGCTTGACCGCGAAATAGATTACCACCACCAATCACAATACCCACTTCAACACCGATGCCACGTAGCTGACCGATCTCAAGCGCAATTCGGTTCAATACTTTTGGGTCAATACCAAATGATTCATCACCCATCAGGGCCTCACCACTTAGCTTAAGCAAAATTCTTTTGTAGTTTGGGCTCTTTTCTTTTGGCATCTCAATCTCCGACTAGGGTTGTGTCTAAGGCAACAGATGGGTCTATTGGAACGACCGTTTCTATAATCTATCTTTCATAAAAAGGGGCAGTAAAACTGCCCCTTTTTTTGAAGACATCACAGCAAGGATTAACCTTTAAGCTGTGCCGCTACTTCTGCAGCGAAATCTACTTCAGCAACTTCAATGCCTTCACCTACTTCTAGACGAATGAATGAAGATACTTTTGCGCCAGCGTCTTTTACAAGTTGACCCACTTTAACTTCTGGGTTCTTAACAAAAGGCTGTTCAACAAGGCTGTTTTCAGCCAAGAATTTTTTCATACGACCAACAATCATTTTATCAACGATTTCAGCAGGCTTGCCTGCCATGTCTGGTTGCGCACGAATAATTTCTTCTTCTTTCGCCAACACGTCAGCAGGCATATCATCGCCTTGCACTACGCGAGGAGAAACAGCAGCAACGTGCATAGAAACATCTTTAGCCAATTCAGCGTCGCCGCCTTCAAGCTGAGTCAATACAGCGATTTGACCGTTACCGTGAAGGTAACCACCAACTAGACCACCTTCAATGATAACAGCACGACGAGGCGTGATGTTTTCACCGATTTTTTGAACTAGCGCTTCACGAGCTTGACCAATTTCACCAGCAAGCAATACAGCCATGTCAGTTTCTTTTGTTGCAAAAACAACATCAGCAACTTTGTTTGAGAAAGCAATAAAACCTTCGTCGCGTGAAGCGAAGTCAGTTTCAGAGTTAATCTCAACCAATACACCGTAAGACGCATCGTCAGCAACACGCATAACGATAGTGCCTTCAGCAGCAGTACGACCTGCTTTTTTAGCCGCTTTCATGCCGCTAGATTTACGTAGCTCTTCAATTGCTACTTCGATGTCAGCGTTTGCTGCTGCTAGTGCTTTTTTGCACTCCATCATACCCAAGCCAGTGCGATCGCGTAGCTCTTTTACCAATGCTGCAGATACTGCGGCCATGTCTATATCCTCTCAATACAATTCAAATTTAAAAAAGGGGGCGAGATGCCCCCCTTTAGAAACCAGAACAAACTAAATAGTTTGCTTACGCTTCTGTAGCTTCGCTTACTTCAACAAACTCATCTGCAGAACCAGCAGTCGCAGAACGACCTTCTAGAACCGCATCAGCGAATGCAGAAACGTACAATTGAACCGCACGAATCGCATCGTCGTTTGCAGGAATAACGTAATCGATGCCATCAGGATCGCTGTTTGTATCAACAATACCGATAACTGGGATACCAAGCTTGTTCGCTTCTTTAATAGCGATACGCTCGTGGTCAACGTCAACAACAAACAGAACGTCTGGAAGACCGCCCATGTCTTTGATACCACCCATAGAAAGCTCAAGTTTTTCAAGCTCACGAGTACGCATCAATGCTTCTTTTTTAGTTAGCTTTTCAAACGTGCCGTCAGAAAGCTGAGTTTCAAGTTCACGAAGACGCTTGATAGAAGTACGGATCGTTTTGTAGTTAGTCAACATACCACCTAACCAACGGTGGTTTACGTATGGCATACCAGAACGAGCAGCTTGTTCTTTGATCGTTTTAGATGCAGCACGTTTAGTACCAACAAACAAAACCTTGTTTTTGTTCTCAGCCATTTTCTTAACAAGCTCTAGAGCTTCGTTAAGAGCAGGAACAGTGTGCTCAAGGTTAATGATATGGATCTTGTTACGAGCACCAAAAATGAAAGGCTTCATTTTTGGGTTCCAGTAACGAGTTTGGTGACCAAAGTGTGAACCAACCTGTAATAGGTCGCGCATAGAAACTGTAGGCATTTTACTATCCTTTAATTTGGGTTATTTAAGCTTACCAACCAAGCGCGTCAGCCAGACAAGGTTTAAAGCAACCATTGGCACCCCAGACACACCCACTTAACGTGGTAAGATCGTTAGTTTAATATTGGTTTTGCTTGCGTTTGAGCCAAAGGCACAACAAGCCGGCGATTTATACCATATTTTAGAATAAACCAAAAGACCTAGGTGGCGTTTTTGCCGACAGAGTCTCCACGCTTTTTTCACTGCTAAAGGGGCGATTCTCCTTTACAAGTCATGTAGAATAGCGACAAATTTAATACATCAAATATTGAAAGACATTTATTATGAGCAACGACATTTTAAGAAAAGTAGAAGCACTAACAAAAAATGGTCGCAGCGACGTCCCAACATGGACACCGAGAACCGCGGCCACACGTTTCACTGACATCAGTGACATTGAAGGTATGCGAACGGCAGGGAAACTGGCCGCAGACGTACTAATAATGCTTGAAGAATTTGTTGTACCTGGCGTCTCTACTGAGCAACTCGACATCATTGCTCACAACTACATTGTTGACGTTCAAGGCGCGATCCCAGCACCACTG
Organism: Marinomonas sp. KMM3893; assembly: GCF_004352855.1. Classification (GTDB taxonomy): domain Bacteria; phylum Pseudomonadota; class Gammaproteobacteria; order Pseudomonadales; family Marinomonadaceae; genus Marinomonas; species Marinomonas arenicola. The sequence continues at coordinate 476,768 of NZ_SJSC01000001.1, forward strand.
AATTACCACGGCTTCCCTAAATCTTGCTGCACCTCAGTCAACGATGTTATTTGTCACGGCATTCCGAACGACAAAGCACTTAAAAAAGGCGACGCGGTAAACATCGACATCACCATCATTAAAGATGGCTACTATGGCGACACCAGCCGTATGTTTTTTGCCGGTGAGGCAGCACCACACATTGAGCGCCTTTGCAAAGTCACTCAAGAAAGCCTCTACCTTGCTATCGACATGGTGAAACCCGGCACTCGCCTTGGCGACATAGGTGCCGCTATTGCTTCCTACGCTCACAAACACCATTACTCTGTTGTTGAAGAGTATTGCGGACATGGCGTTGGCACCACTTTCCACGGCGAACCTCAAGTAGCGCATTACGGCACCCCAGGAACTGGAGTCATCCTAGAAGAAGGCATGACCTTTACCATAGAGCCAATGATCAATGCTGGCAAAAAACAGGTCAAGCACACAGGCCCTGATAACTGGATCGCCAAAACCAAAGATGGCCGCCCTTCTGCTCAGTACGAACACACCCTACTGGTCACAGCGACCGGAGTGGAAGTACTGACAAAACGCCCAGAAGAAACGCGCTTCTTTTAAAGAAGCGCCGCGCGCAAACCACCCAATACCGTTAAGCTATTTTCTTGACCCACGTTTCGAGGCTTTTGTATGGATTTTCCTGCTTTTCCAGATGCTCCGCCGTTATTAACACAAGATGAAAAACACGAGTTGGCACAGCCATCTTGTTCAATACAGCGCTACAAAGCCATTTTGGAAGAGAAAACGGCAGCCTATGACAACCTTTTTCACTCTCTGTACCCGATAGAGAAACTCGTTAAAGGGTTGTCTTCAGTCTATGACGAAGCCTTACAATCTGCTTGGATTGCCAAGGGCTTAGACCAAGAAGAGTCCGTAAGCTTAGTGGCCGTTGGTGGTTTTGGGCGCAGCGAGTTGCACCCAAAATCCGACATAGACCTACTTATTCTGGTCAAAGACGACGCCACCCCACAGAAAGATAAAATCGAAGCCTTTATCACTCTTTTGTGGGATATCAATATCGACGTGGGACACAGCGTTCGCACCATCAGCGAATGCATAGAGATGGCCGCACAAGACATTACCGTCATCACCAACCTAATCGAATCCAGAACCCTGTATGGCTCTGAAGACCTGCTCGCCAACCTAAAGCTGAATACCGACACCACTCACATGTGGGATGGCCACACCTTTTACAAAGCCAAATTGGAAGAGCAAAAACGCCGTCACGCAAAATACCAGAACACCGCCTACAACTTAGAACCCAATCTAAAAGAATGCCCTGGCGGATTGCGCGACATGCAGGTGATTGACTGGGTCGCAAAGCGCCACCTGCACACCCACAGACTAAGCGCCTTAATCGACAAATCCTTTTTATCCGAAGACGAATACATCCAACTAAAAGGCGCAGTGGGAAACCTTTGGCGCATTCGCTGGGCCTTGCACATGATTTCAGGGCGCAAAGAGGATCGACTGCTTTTCGATCACCAGCGCACCTTGACCAAGGTATTTGGCTTTGACGACGATGATTTAAAGCGAAACGTCGAACGCTTTATGCAAGGCTATTACCAAAGCGTGGCCGCCATTCAGCAATTGAACGACCTTCTTCTGCAACACTTTGAGGAATCGTTTTTACTGGCCGACGCTAACGACTCAATCGAAATACTGAACGAGCGCTTCCAATCCTGTAATGGCCAGCTAGAAGCAAGATCCCCTACCTTGTTTCAAGACAACCCCTCTGCCATGCTGGAGCTTTACGTCCTGCGCGGCAACAATGAAAACATCAAAGGCATCCGCGCCAACACCATGCGCCAACTGCGCGACAGCCTAGATTTGGTAGACGACGCCTTTCGTAACGACAGCAAAAACACCGACTTATTTTTAGACATCATCGCCAGTCGATATCGCCTCACCAGCATACTGCGATCGATGAAACACATAGGTTTATTAGGGCGATATTTACCTGAATTCGGCGCCATCATTGGCCAGATGCAACACGATCTCTTTCACATCTACACAGTAGATGCCCACACACTGCATTTAGTCGAAAACCTTCGCCGCCTCTGGTTGCCAGAATTCAAACAGAAATTCCCTATTTCAGCACAAGCCATTCGCCACCTACCCAAGGTGGAATTACTCTATATCGCCGGCCTTTATCATGACATAGCAAAAGGTCGTGGCGGCGATCACTCCGAGCTTGGCTGCGTCGACGCTCAGGCATTTTGCGAACGCCACGGGCTTTCGAAGAGAGACACCGCACTGATTGTCTGGCTAGTCAGAAACCACCTTTTCATGTCTGTTACGGCACAGCGAAAAGACATTTCAGACCCAGAAGTGATTTGGGAATTTGCCAGCTACGTCAAAGATCAGGAGCATCTAGATTACCTGTTTATCCTGACCGTCGCCGACATCAATGCCACCAACCCCACCATGTGGAACAGCTGGCGCGCCTCGCTCATGAGACAGCTTTACCTAGAAACAAAACGCGCATTACGCCGCGGACTAGACTACCCGATCGACGCCGACATGCAGAGCGATGAGCACAAACAGCGCGCTCTTGAAGTCCTCATCGAGCGCAATGTCGATTTTACCGATGCGGAAGAAGTCTGGTCTAAGATCGAAGAAGAGTACTTTATTCGCTCCAATGGCGATGAAATTGCGTGGAACACCGAAGCCATTCTACGCCATCGCCCAAGCATCAAGCCTCTTGTGGCGATCAGCCCACTTGGAGGACGCAATTTCTCTGGTGCTAGCAAGGTATTCATTTACACCCCGAACAGTCGTCACTTATTTGCTGTGACAGCGGCCATCTTCGAACAGCTAGGCTTAACCATTCTCGACGCCAAAATCAGCAACACCACAGACAACTACACACTCGACACCTTCGTTGTCATGGACGTCAATGAAAACGAAACCAGCCTGCACCTCGACCAAGAAAGAATTTCAGTGATACGTGAGACCTTGACGGAGCAACTCAACAACCCGTCTTTATACGAGAGCCTAGTGCAACGCTACACGCCACGTATTCTAAAAATATTTAACTCACCCGCTACCGCGCATTTTGTCAGCCAACCTGAAGAAGTTTGGTCTGCTCTTGAGGTAACGGCACCAGATCGCCCAGGACTCTTAGCACTGATCGGGCAGTTCTTCGTGAACAATAAAATCATGCTACACAAAGCCAAAGTCGCCACGTTAGGTGAGCGCGTAGAAGACACCTTTTACATTACAGAAGAAGATGGTGAGCTCATTACCGACATAGATCGAATGCGCTCTATTTGCGATCTTTTAAAAGAAAAAATTGACCGCTTTTCACAAGCCATGGATTAACCACCCTATGAACCCCTTTATAGATTCCTTGCACCCGTATCCTTTCCAAAAGCTCTCCGAGTTATTAGAAGGACACACACCTAATCCAGACAAACCTCTGATCCGCCTTACGATTGGGGAGCCGCAACACGACTCTCCACAGATCGTACTGGACACATTGGCCAACTCGCTTAATGGTGTGAATAAATACCCAAGCACCAAAGGGGAGCTGGCGTTACGCAGCGCCATTTCAAAATGGACAAAAACGCGCTTTCATCTGGACTCGCTTGATCCAGAAAGCCAAATTCTACCGGTTACAGGCACTCGTGAAGCCCTGTTTGCTATCACACAGACATTGGTCGGCGAAAAAAGCAATCCGCTCGTAGTAAGCCCCAATCCGTTTTATCAAATCTACGAAGGGGCCGGCATACTGGCTGGTGCAGAATTGCATTTCTTACCTTGTGGACCTGACACTGCCTATAAAATCGACTACCAAAGTGTCAGTGATGAGATCTGGGCACGCTGCGAACTGCTCTTTGTTTGCTCCCCTAATAACCCAAGTGGCAGCATCACCACCTTAGAGGATTACGCCTACCTTATCGCAAAAGCCAAAGCGTTTAATTTCACGATAGTGGCAGATGAATGCTACTCAGAAATCTATTTTGACGATAAAGCACCATTAGGATTACTAGAAGCCTGCCAACAACTGGGCAACACCTCCTACGAACATTGCCTGATTTTTCAATCCTTATCGAAGCGCTCTAATTTACCCGGCCTGCGCTCAGGCTTTGTCGCTGGCGACGCCAACCTACTTAAGCCTTTTTTGCTGTACAGAACTTACCAAGGCTGTGCGATGCCTATTCATCACCAAGAAGCGTCTATTACCGCTTGGAACGATGAACAACATGTCGCTCAAAATCGCGAGATCTACACTCGAAAATTCAACAGTGTGCTCGATATATTAAGCCGAGTAATGAAGGTCAGCAAACCTGAAGCTGGCTTCTATCTATGGCCAGAATTGGACATGGATGATGAAGCTTTTTGTATTGCTCTGTACGAGCAAGCCTCCGTACTGGTCCTACCAGGCAGCTACCTTGGCCGCGAAGTCGATGGCAAAAATCCTGGCAGCAAACACGTACGTATGGCACTCGTTGCAGAAGAATCACAGTGTGTTGAAGCCGCTAAACGCATCCGCGACTTTTTAACAACCAACAAATTAACGAACAAGTAACCCCCTTAAAAACTCACTGGAGAACATAATGAGTGATCAAATTTTCGCATTCGGCCTTGGCATCGGCACCCAAAACAACGAAGGCAACTGGCTAGAAGTTTTCTACTCTGCGCCAAGCATCAATGTTGAACAAAGCACACTTGATGCGCTACTAGAAAGCACCAACTACGAAGGCGGCAACAGCACGCTAGTATTAGAAGAAGGCGACCTTAACCGTCTTCACATGAGCCTACTGAAGGCTGGCAACATAGAACAAGCCGAATTGGCCTCTCGCCTAAAGGCGTCAACACAACCTGTTGTGCTGTGTGTTCTTGCTACCAATGAAGCCCCAACTAACCCAGCCGAAGCTTACCTTAAGCTGCAACTGATCTCCCACCGCCTAGCACAGCCTCATTCCGTTGTGTTAGATGGCATGTTCGGCCTGCTAATCAATACGGCATGGACAAGCGAAGGCCCTATCGATGTACGCGAACTGGCGGACCGTCAGCTAAGCGCCCGCATGCAAGGTCGCACCATCGAAGTATTCAGCGTGGACAAGTTCCCTAAAATGCTGAACTTTGTTGTTCCTACAGGCATCCGTGTTGGCGATGGCGCTCGCATCCGTCTAGGCGCACACCTAGGCGAAGGCACGACTGTTATGCACGAAGGCTTTGTCAACTTCAATGCTGGCACTTTAGGCTCAAGCATGGTTGAAGGCCGCATCTCAGCAGGCGTTGTGGTTGGCAATGGTTCTGATCTTGGTGGTGGCTGTTCTACAATGGGCACACTTTCTGGTGGTGGCAACATCGTCATTGGTGTTGGTGAGAAATGTCTAATCGGCGCCAATGCTGGTATCGGTATCGGCCTTGGTGATCGCTGCACAGTAGAGTCTGGCCTGTACATCACAGCAGGCTCTAAAGTGGCTGTACTCGATGAAAACAACCAAGTTGTTTCAACCGTAAAAGCCCGTGAATTGTCTGGCCAATCAGACCTTCTGTTCCGCCGTAACTCTGAAACAGGCGCCATTGAATGCAAAACCAATAAAACGGCCATTGCATTGAACGAAGCGCTACACGCTCACAACTAGTCAAACAAAGAAGCCATACTGCAGACATTTGCAGTATGGCTTTATTGGAGAAATACATGATTAGCATTTATGGCATTAAAAACTGCGACACCATGAAAAAGGCATTTCGCTGGCTAGACGAGCACAATGTCGAGTATCAATTTTTCGACTACAAAAAAGTCGGCGTAGACGCCGAGTTAGCCACCCAATGGCTGGCCCAGCAAGACTGGCAGACGCTCATTAACAAACGCGGCACCACATGGCGAAAATTGGACGACAACACCAAAGACACCATGAACAACAGCAACGCGCTTGCCGTTATGATGGCACAACCTTCTATTATTAAACGCCCTCTAATCATCAAAGATGATGCTATTATTCTAGGCTTTAACGCAGAAGACTATGAGCGCCAATTTCTCAGTTAACTGGCGAAGGGTATACTCGTGGCACTTCTTTTGTTTGCTTTTTAACAACCGGTGTCACACTGGGCTTATAGCCTGAATTTGTTGCATCGGATTGTATGATAGGCACAAAATAGCTCTCCTGAGCAACCGGTGGCTCTAATAGACTACAGGCACTCAGCATTAATCCCAAAACAACAACGATACTTAACTTCATAACACACCTTTATCAAACATCCTGAATCTAGACAGGATAATTTATAAAGCCGTGAAAACCAACACAAAGGTAAAGAATGACTAACTTGTCCCCCACTCTTAAACTGGCAATGGATCTTATCTCTCGCCCTTCTGTCACTCCAGAAGACGCCGGATGCCAAGAAGTAATGATTCAACGCCTAGAACGTCTTGGTTTTCACATTGAGTCGATGCCGTTTGGCGACGTAAAAAACTTCTACGCCAAACGCGGCACCTCAGGCCCTAATCTTTGTTTTGCCGGGCACACAGATGTTGTACCAACTGGCCCTGAAGAAGAATGGAAAGTTCCTCCTTTTGCGCCAGAAATAATAGACGGTATGCTTTATGGCCGTGGCGCTGCCGACATGAAAGGCAGCCTTGCCTCTATGATCACCGCTGTAGAAAACTTCGTGACAGCGCACCCTGATCACAGCGGGCAAATTTCCTTCTTGATCACCAGCGACGAAGAAGGCCCTTTTGTTGATGGCACCACTCGCGTCGTCGACACCCTAATGGAAAGAAACGAAACCGTTGACTGGTGTATTGTCGGCGAGCCTTCCAGCACCAACACCCTGGGCGATATTATTAAAAATGGTCGTCGCGGATCTTTTAGCGGCAACCTTACCGTACACGGAAAACAAGGCCATGTTGCTTACCCACATTTAGCCGAAAACCCAATACACTTGGCCGCCCCTGCATTGACAGAATTGGCAAACACACATTGGGATAACGGCAATGACTTTTTTCCACCAACCAGCTTTCAAGTGTCCAACATTCAAGCTGGCACGGGCGCGACCAACGTTGTCCCAGGCAAGCTCAACACCCAATTCAACTTTCGTTTCTCTTCGGAGCTTGATTTCGACACACTGAAAGCCCGCGTCATCGAAATACTCGACAAACACGAATTACGTTACGACGTAGAATGGACCTACAACGGCTTACCATTCCTAACGCGCCCAGGTGAGTTGGTTGATGCCATCACCACAGCGGTACAAGATACGGTTGGCATCACCCCTGAATTATCCACTTCTGGCGGCACATCCGACGGCCGATTTATTGCTAAAATGGGCACTCAAGTCGTCGAGCTTGGCCCTATAAACGCAACCATTCACCAACTGAATGAATGCGTGGATGCCGAAAGTCTTAACCAGCTTAGCCGCATCTATGAAGGCATATTAATCAACTTATTCACCAACACTCAAAACGCATGAAAATCCAAGGCCGCTTACACAAACTAGCCATGAGATTGGGTAACAACCCAAGACTGGCACTGATAAAAATGATCCAAGGCGGCCTTTTGTTTGCGTTTGGCGTTCTCATGATAATGGTATCCAACCAAGTTCTGAACGATTCCATCAGCCAAGAACTTATCGCCTTAATCGGACTCATCATCGCCGGCGCCGGCGTCCTCTGGACCGCTGTCGGCTATCTGTCGATGAGCGTATTAAGGCTGTATAACATGATCAATAAAAAGGACTAAACGATGCAACCTGACATCGAAATATATGTATTGTCGTGCCCAACTGATAATATCGTCACTTGGCTTAGCCAGAAATTCACCCTGCTCGAACAGACTCACCCATCATCACTGTGCACCAAAGTGATTCTTGAGTTGGATGGCAACACCATTCCCGTTACCATTTTAGAGCAAGCTTCAGGAAAACGTTTTACCTCCATCTGGTTTGACTCTAGCCACACCCCTTGGGAAAACGACATTCTCTGCGCTAAAGACGCCTACAGCAGCTTACAGTGCGAAGTACGCTGCAACTACCAAGGCTGGGAAGAAGAAGGTGATCAAGACCCAGACCAATGGTGGAAGATTAACAGCCACGGTGAAGGTCCTTTTGTTTGGAACTAACACCGTCCCACTCACAACTCCTAGATAAGATTAAGAGAATAGATTCATGCAAATTACACTGCTAAAAGGCAAACTTCACATGGCAAGCGTATCCCAAGCTGAGCTTTGGTATGACGGTTCATGCGCCATTGATAAAGACCTTGTAGAGTTAGCTGGCTTTCGCGAATTTGAAAAAATAGACATTTATAACGTTGATAATGGTGAGCGTTTTCACACCTACGTTATCCTTGCAGAAGCGGGATCTGGAACCATTTCAATGAACGGCGCAGCCGCGAGAAAAGTTCAAGTTGGGGATCGCGTTATCATTGCGACTTATGGACAATTTGACGAAAACGAAGCCGATGAGTTCAAGCCAAAACTGGTCTACTTAAACAAAGACAACACAGTGGAACGCACCACCAACACCATTCCAGTTCAAAAAGACTAAGCGTTTTTTCATTTCTTCAAGACAATAAAAAGCCAGTTAAGCATCGCTTAACTGGCTTTTTTGCTTGTCCGTTTAGCCCAGCTTAACGCAGGCCTAACACAAAGCTAAATTAACCTAGAACAGCCAAGGCTGCATCGTAGTTTGGCTCATCCGCAATTTCAGCCACTTGCTCTGTGTACAGAACTTTACCGTTTTCATCCAGTACAACCACGGCACGAGACAACAAACCAACAAGAGGCCCTGTGGTGAACGTTAAGCCGTAATCGTCGCCAAAAGAAGTACGGAAACTTGAACCAGTATCAACATGATCGATACCTTCAGCACCACAAAAACGCGCAGCAGCAAAGGGTAGATCCGCAGAAACACACAGTACGTTAACCCCTTTTAAAGAAGCCGCAGACTCATTGAATTTACGAACTGAGGTTGCGCATGTAGGCGTATCAATAGAAGGAAAAATATTTAAAACTAATTTAGCGCCTTGGTAATCGCTTAATGACACGACAGACAAATCCGTTTTTACCAACTCGAACGCTGGCGCTTGTGCACCAACAGCTGGAAGCGAACCAACTGTTTCGATTTGATTACCTTTAAGTGTTACTGATGACATGATCTTTTCCTTAACTATCTATAAGAATGTACTAGCCACGAACAATAGAAACGTTCTCAGCCTGCTTACCCTTTTCGCCTTCTGTTACATAGAAGCGAACAAGCTGGCCTTCAACAAGAAAACGACGACCACGACCACGAATCGCACGGTAATGAACAAATACGTCGTCACCATTTTCCATTGTTAAGAAACCAAAACCTTTTGAAGAGTTAAACCATTTTACCGTGCCTTGCTCACGATCGTCATCCTCATCTTCTTCAGATTGGGAGTTCGCACTTGAGCCACTTTCTTGACCCACCATAGCACCGACATAAACAGACACTAAAATAAACGCAAAATAAACCAAATAGTTTGTTCCAATTTGATCGCCTAATACTGCGGCAATTAACAAAGGAACAACTAAAGCAATAACTAGACTGGCAACAAACGCACGCACTGAAAATAAGGCGGAACCAACAGAAGATCCTTTGTGACTCGTAACATTATCCTGATGATCATTCATAACTGTGTCTCTTGTTAAATTAAAATATTTTATGATTCGAAAGGATGAATTACCTAGGTAAAAATTCTCTCGTTAAACTAATACAAACGTGAAAAGTTAAAAGTTTTTACTACTCTCTTACGAAATTAGCGTGTGAAGCGAAAGAAGATCATAGTAAAATAACCCACTTCTTTAAAAGCAAACTCCGCGCCATTTTCTATTCTAATGTGCAAAGAAGATGCATGCAACACATAGAAAGGCTCCGAAATTAAGAGCTTAGCATATTAAGGTTAACATACTGATGCCACCAATGAATACCTTAGACACAGAGCGTCGTATCGACGAACTCGAATACAAACTTCAATTCCAAGAAGACATGATAGACAGCCTTAATCAGTCCCTAATTGTGCAACAAAGAGATTTACTGCTGATGCAAGAAAAACTGGTCATGCTGGCAAAACAATTAGAAGCTAACCGCCAACAACAGAATATTGTCGAAGGCGAAACACCACCCCACTATTAATAAGCTTACTGCTCATTTATGTCTAATGATTTAAGGACATAAATATCAAAACGGCCCGCTTTACCACCCAACTGATAGCTTGGTTCCACGTTATTTAAATAAGGCGCACCTTTGGGGCGTTTTACGACGACTCGGTAGTTTGCTATTTCTAGCGCCTTTGGCAATAAAAGATCCGCATCTTCATCTTTACCGACTAAATCCCGAAAAAACGCCATTTCTTTTTTTGCCGCTGCAGAAGACTTTTCCGTATGGGGATACATAGGATCGAGAAAAACCACATCAAAGCGCTGATCAAGCAGCTCGCCAATCTCTCCAGCCAGCAAAGGCATGCGTGATGCAATAGTCGTGACCTCAGGGTGCAACAAAGCACGCGACAAGCCATTTTCCAACAAGGCTCTGACAAAGCCTACACGCTCACACAAAGACACGTGACAACCCAGACTCGCCAGCACAAAGGCATCTCGACCCAGCCCTGCGGTGGCGTCCAACACAGACAAATGAGCGCGTTTGTTTAAGCCTACTGCCTTGGCAATGTCTTGCCCTTTGCCACCACCAAAGCGCCTACGGTGATCCACCGCGCCAGCGGTAAAATCAACAAACACAGGTTTTGGCGCCCCTTTACCCGTTTTAGCAAGCGCCAAGCCTTGTTCGCTTTTAAGCAGTAAATAATCAAACTCCACCACAAACTTAAGCGCCACTTGCAATGGAAAGTAAGGCAGGGATAAAGCATCCGCCAAGGCTTTGGCTTCGAGATCATGAAGAGGGTTATCAGAGGCAACAGCAAGAGAGCTTAACAAGGGCGTTCGTTCCAGTAAGGGTATAAATGAGGCGAGTTAAACAAAGTAAACAGAAAAACAATACAAGAGGAAGCGGTGAAAGGCGAGCAATAAAAGGCGAAAAAGAGACGCTAACTGAACATTAAAGCGACTCTCTTATGGCCTATTATCGTTATCTTTTGCCGACTTTAGGCGCCTGTTTTTCCCAGGTGATTTCATCTCTTAAGTAAGTCGGCATCGCATCGTACGCGGACACAGTCTTTCCTTGAGAAAACAATTCCTGAGCCAATTGCGCAATGCAAGCAGCCCGCGGCGCAACATCAAGCAAGATATGCTCAGGCTTTTGAGGCAACAAAGCGGATAGCATCTCGTCATAAAGCCAGCCAGAACCAACGCCTTGATAACACTCATCAAACTTCATCAGTGTATCCGGTTTTGCGACACGCTCATCGAAAAGACATTCAACAAGATGATGCCCTTCGACTTTATTCACATGATAACCAGCCACATAGATTTCACCCATTCGGGCGTCTAAGGCTGACAACCAATGATGTTTCCCCGTTTTTTGAAAACCTTCTAGCGCTTGCGCTGCCAAGGTGGACACAGGAATAACCGGTAGGTCTGCGCCATACGCCAACCCCTGAACGACACCCGCGCTGATTCTAAGCCCAGTAAAAGAGCCTGGGCCACGACCAAAAGCGATCGCATCCAGATCAGACAAGACCAATCCGGATTGTTGCAGTATTTGCTCCACCATCGGCAGAATCAAATCATTATGCTGACGCGGTGCCATACGAAAATCTTCCAGCACCACACCATCAATATTCAACGCAACCGAACAAGCTGGCGTTGATGTATCTAAAGCTAAAATCGCAGTCATTAAAAACTAAGCCTTCAATGAAGCCAATAAGCTTTGTTTGATCTCGTTCAAATCACCCACACCGTTCACTTTAACGAATTTAGGCGCGGTGGCGCTGTCGTTTTTCAGCCATTCTTGGTAGTAGCCAATTAACGGCGCAGTCTGATCGTGATAAACACCAAGACGCTTACGTACAGTTTCTTCTACATCGTCCACACGTTGTACTAGGTCTTCGCCTGTCACATCATCTTTGCCTTCCACTTTTGGTGGATTATAAACAAGATGATAAGTACGGCCTGACGCTTCATGTACACGGCGACCGCTCATGCGTTTAACAATCTCTTCGTCTGCAACATCGATCTCGACCACATAGTCGATCTCCACGCCTGCGTCTTTTAACGCATCGGCTTGTGGAAGCGTACGAGGGAAACCATCAAACAAAGCACCTTTTGCACAATCTTCTTGAGTCAGACGCTCTTTTACTAAACCAATAATAATATCGTCAGAAACTAATTGTCCGGCATCCATTACAGCTTTTGCTTTCAAACCCAGCTCACTACCCGCTTTCACAGCCGCACGTAGCATGTCGCCTGTAGAAATCTGTGGAATACCGAATTCTTCCGTAATGAATTGAGCCTGAGTACCCTTACCAGCGCCTGGCGCACCTAATAATATTACTCGCATAAAAAAGTCTCCAAAAGTCAGTCTATAAACTGAAACACAAATTTGTCTGCCACGCTAAAAACACACGCAGAAAAGGCGCGAAAACACAGCGTAAAGGCAGACAACTTGCAAAATAAAAATTGAATGGCTGCCAAGCATACCCAAGCAAGCCTTTAAGATGCAAATTTACTGTCTTATTTTCGCTATTTCCGCGCCTTTTTCGTTCATTATTTAACCGTTTTTTGATTTAACCCGTGTTTTGCATGCCACTCGCGATCCCCGCCATCGTAATCATCAGGGCTTTATTCACCTCTGGATTTTCAGCACTTTTACGGCTGCGGTGCAATAATTCAGCCTGCAAATAATGCAGTGGATCTATGTATGGGTTACGCACATCAATCGATTGTCGAATCGTTTTATTGTCTTCAATTAAGCGATCTTGCTGCTTAAGTTCTTTCACCAAACGACTCACTTGCGCCAATTTATTACGCAGCAATCGACCTAAACCTTGCAGCTCTTCACTGACCAAACGCTTTTCATAATATTCAGAAATTTCAGGCTCTGCTTTCGCCAGCACCATGTCCAACATATCCAGATAAGCCCCGAAGAAAGGCCATTTTTTATGCATCTCTCGCAGCTTATCAAGATTGCCTGACTCAATCGCTTGCTCCAATGCACTTTCTGCTCCCAACCAAGCTGGCAACATCAAACGAATTTGCATCCAAGCAAAGATCCAAGGAATGGCCCTTAGACTTTCTACACCGCCATCAGAGCGTCTACGAGCAGGTCTTGACCCTAATGGCAATTTAGCCAGCTCTTGCTCTGGTGTTGTCGCTCTAAAGTAAGGCACAAAATCTTCATGACCGAGCACTATAGAGCGATATTGATTCATCCCCACTTCTGCCATTTCGTCCATAATGGCACGCCACTCTTCTTTTGGCTCAGTGGTTGGCATCAGCGTCGCTTCCATGACCGCTGAGCAATACAATTCAAGGGAACGCACCGCAATGTCAGGAATGCCGAATTTGAAACGTATCATCTCCCCTTGCTCTGTCACTCGAATCGAACCATTTACTGACCCTGGAGGCTGCGACAAGATAGCCACATGAGCAGGACCGCCACCACGACCTACGGTGCCACCGCGACCATGGAATAAGGTCAAATGAACGCCGTGCTTTTTACACAAGCGGGTCAGCGCTTCTTGCGCTCGGTATTGCCCCCATGTCGCCGCAATTTGTCCGGCGTCTTTGGCGGAGTCGGAATACCCGATCATCACCTCTTGGCGACCGTCGATATAGGCCTTGTACCAAGGCAGAGAAAACAGCTGTTCAATAATAGGTTCGGCGTTATCAAGATCTGCCAATGTTTCAAACAAAGGCACGATGCGCATCGCAAATGTCACACCAGATTCTTTCAGCAACAAGGCAACAGCCAGCACATCCGATGGCGCACTCGCCATAGAGATAACATAAGAGCCAAACGAGTTCGCTTCACCTTTCGCTATCATCGAAAAAGTATCAAGTACTTCTTTAACATCCGCGGTCGGTGTCCAATCTGAAGGCAACAAAGGGCGCTTAGAGTTTAATTCGGTCAATAAGAAAGCCTGTCGAGACGCTTCATCCCATTCCGCATAATCCCCTAGACCGTAAAAACGAGTAATCGCCGACAACGCCTCTATATGACGAGAAGCGTCTTGGCGCACATCCAAACGCACTAGAGTCATACCAAAAGTGGCTGCACAGCGAATCAAATCAAGCAAAGAGCCATTAGCAATCACCTTCATGCCACAATCTATCAATGACTGATAGCACAACACCAAGTCATCATAGAGCTCTTTACTGTTGAGCATAATGCCGTCATCTGATGCAGGTTTACCATCTAGGCGTGCTTTGGCCCAATTTTTGGTCGCGACTATTTTACTTTCTAGATGGCGCAAAATATCACGATAAGGCTGCGCACTATCACCTACTCGCGCGCGTAATTCCGCATTGCATTGCGTCATCGAAAACTCTGAACGCAACACATTTAAGTCTTTAATATAAAGGTCCGCTGCCATCCAGCGAGCCAATAAGGTCACTTCTTCAGTGACCTTATGCGTCACATTAGGGTTACCATCTCGATCCCCACCCATCCAGGTCGCAAAACGAATCGGCGCCAGATCAAGAGGCAGTTGCTTGCCACTAGAGTGCTCACTTAACTGAGCGTCTAATTGTCTAAAAAAACGAGGTATCGCCTGCCATAAAGACTGCTCTATCACCGCAAAGCCCCACTTGGCTTCATCTACCGGTGTCGGTCTGTCTTCACGAATTTCGTCTGTATGCCACGCCTGAGTGATAATCTCTTTCAGGCGACGAATGTGTTTGGTTTCTTCTAACGGAAGAATATTGTCTTTATCAAGCGCTTCTAATTCGGTAGAAATATTGTCGTATTTTCGAATCAATGAACGACGTACTACTTCCGTTGGGTGGGCGGTTAATACCAACTCAATGGATTGCTCTTGCAGCGACGCCAGCATTTGATCAGCTGACACATTTTTGGCCGCAAGGCGAGAAAGAAGATCACCAACAGGATTGTGATATACCCCCAAGCTTTCATTCGTGCGACGACGGTGAACTCGATGGTATTGCTCTGCAATATTCGACAAGTTTAAAAATTGATTAAAAGCACGAGCAACGGGAACAATATCTTTGTCATCCAATGCTTCAAGCGCTTCGATTAACGCCGCTGGGTCTCCAGTCTGACGCCCTTCTTTTGACAACAATCGAATGTTTTCAACCGTGTCTAAAAACGTGCTCCCAAGGTGGTTGCTCATGGTTTCCCCAAGGCAATCTCCTAGTAGTCGGACATTTTCTCGCAACGATGCCTGATTATCACTCACTTCACCCTCCTTCCGCTAAAAAACGTCTCTAATTATTATAATTTGTTAACCGCGTTTATTATAAACCTTCTCGTTTTGCTTGCTCCCAATATTGATCTAATTCTTCTAAGGAACAATGAGTTATCTCTTTGTTTTGCTCTGAAAGCAAACTTTCTATTCTGCTAAAGCGACGACGAAATTTCACATTCGTTCGATTCAGCGCCACGTCTGGAGACACCTTAACATGTCGCGCCAAATTGCTCATGGCAAACAATATGTCTCCCATTTCCGCTTCAATATGATCTTGTTCCATGCCCTTCATCGCGGCTTCTAGCTCGTCCAGCTCTTCACGAATCTTATTGAATACGGGCGCAGTGTCATCCCAATCAAAGCCCACCTTTGAGGCTTTTTTCTGCAACTTAGCCGCCTGCATAAGAGCCGGCATCGAAACCGGCACATCATCTAATAGGCTGTGTTTTTTCAGCGCGCTTTTTTCTTGTGCTTTAATCGTTTGCCATTGTTCAGACAGACTCTCTTGATCAACACTTGTCCCGCTACCAAAGCTGTCTAACTTGCCACTAGGAAAAACATGAGGATGCCGACGTAACATTTTCTCAACGATACCTGACGCAATATCGTCAAAATCAAAACGCCCCTCTTCTTTTCCTATTTGCGCATAAAATACAACCTGAAACAGCAGATCCCCAAGCTCTTCTTTTAAGTGCTCATGATCTTCACGCTCGATGGCATCCAACACCTCATAGGTTTCTTCTAAGGTGTATGGTGCAATCGATTTGAAGCTTTGCTGTTGATCCCAAGGACAACCATTTTGCTTGTCCCTAAGACAGGCCATCAAAGTTAACAACTCATTGATAGGCGGGCTCAAAAGTCTTTTTCTCTAAATACATTCAATACATTTGGCAATTGATCAATGCGATGCAACAACTTACTCAGCACGCCCAGCTCCCCAACTTCGATCGTAAAGCGAATCGTAGCGGTATGACTGTCTTGCGCTGACAAGGTATTCATGGATAGCAAATTCACTTTTTCATTCGCCAACAAACTGGTGATGTCATTGAGTAATCCAGTGCGATCATATGCCTCGACTTGGATATTAACAGGGTAAAGGTTATCGACCTCTTCCCCCCAGTTCACTTCCACCATACGCTCAGGTTCATCCAGACTCATTTGCACGACATTGATGCAGTCTTCCTTATGAATCGAGACACCTCGACCCTGAGTGATGTAGCCAACAATACTGTCGCCAGGTATAGGCGAGCAACATTTCGCCATTTGGGTCAATAACTTACCGACTCCCAATATGTGCACATCATTATCAGAAGACTTATGACGACTCTTTTTTAGCCTGATCGGTCGTACCGTTGGAGTTTGACCATCCAAACCGTACAAATCATCAATCGCATGAAGCACTCGAGAGAGTTGAATATCCCCAGCACCGAGTGCCACATAAATGTCTTCGGCGCTTGAGAAATTGAATTTTTCCGCGAGCTTCAGCAAGTCAACCTTACTGTCTTCCACACCTAAACGCTTAAGCTGCTTATCCAGCAAACTCTTACCCGCGTCTAAGTTTTTCTCTCTGTCTTCTTTTCTAAACCAGTTTTGAATTTTGGCGCGCGCACGGTTGGTTTGCACATAACCAAAAGTAGGATGCAACCAGTCACGGCTTGGCGTTCCCTCTTTCGAGGTAAGAATCTCCACCTTGTCACCGGTTTTTAAATGCGTTACCAAAGAAATAATTCTGCCGTTCACCTTGGCACCACGACAGCGGTGACCAATTTCTGTGTGCACACGGTAAGCAAAATCTATCGGCGTGGCGTTCACAGGCAGATCCACAACATGCCCATCTGGCGTGAAGACATAGATGCGGTCTTGCTCAATGTCGCTACGCACCTGCTCAGACAGAGACTCTAAATCGCCCTGTACTTCATGGAAATCCAAAATAGTTCGTAGCCATTGCAGCTTTTCTTCATAGCTGGTGCTGTTCGAACTCAGGTCTGTCCCCTTGTATTTCCAATGGGCACACACACCCAACTCCGCATCTTCATGCATCTTATGAGTACGGATTTGTATTTCAAGCGCCCGACCTTGAGGACCAATCACCGCGGTATGCAAAGACTGATAGCCATTGGTTTTTGGATTACTAATGTAATCATCGAACTCTTGAGGAATGGGTCGCCATAAATTATGGACCACGCCTAACACGCCGTAACATTCCATGGTTTCATCAACCAAAATACGCACAGCGCGTACGTCATAGACTTCATCAAAGCCAATGTTTTTGCGCTTCATTTTGCGCCAAATACTGTAAATATGCTTAGCTCGCCCCATCAGATCCGCATGAATATTGATGTTAACAAGGCGTTCTCTGAGTATATTAATAACGTCTTCAATATACTGCTGACGATCTAAACGCTTTTCGTCCAACCAGGTGGCAATGCGTTTGTAATCAGAAGGATAAAGGTAGCGAAAAGAAAGATCTTCCAGCTCCCATTTGATATGACCGATACCAAGGCGATGGGCAAGCGGGGCATAAACACTCTGCACTTCTAGCGCAACAGCCACACGTCTTGCTTCATCTTGGTGCTTGGCTTCTTTGATGGCACAAGCTCGTTCGGCAAGCTTAATCAACACCACACGCACATCATCGATGATGGACACCAGCATTTTACGCAGTGACTCTAATTGATTTTCACTGCTGCCCAAGACTTCGGCCGCGGTGTCTGCGGTAAGGTTCTTGGAAACCTCCCCCATGCGAATAACCCCTTCAATAAGCGAGGCTACTTTACGGCCGAACATATCGACCACACGAGAAAGTGGCAATTGATCTTCGCGTACCGCACGGTATAAAGCGGCGGCTAATAACGAATCCTGATCGGCTCGAAAACCGGATAGAATTTCAACCATTTCAAGGCCTGCGCGGAATGTACTCGCTTGCGGGCCCCAATAAGAATGTCGAGGTGATTGGAGTTCTGCCTGACGTGCAAGCTCACAAGCCATTCGCAAAGGCACTCTTGCGCCTTCGTCTACTTTATCAGCAAATTGCTCCATCCAACGGTCTATATCAACCGTACCATCCCCTGAAATCGGGTGGTCTTTTCTGACTGTTACCATTTACTTGCCCTTCAATTTACTTCTTTTTTGCAGCAACATCATTGCCTCTACATGGGAAGTTTGAGGAAACATATCCATCAAACTGACCCGTGAGACCTGATATCCTTTTGCGACTAAATACTCAGCATCCCGTGCCAAAGTAGAAGCGTTGCAAGAAACATACAATATTTGCTCTGGTTTGATTTTTATAATGCTATCAAGAAACTCTAAAGCGCCTGTCCGAGGAGGATCAAGCAGCACTTTCGTTACGCCCATTTTCGACAACCCAGCCGAAACCGGTTGAGTTAAGTCTGCCGCTAAGAATGCCACCTTGTCCAGTTGATTTAGCTGAGCATTTTTCCGGCCAGCCTCCACCATACTCTCTTGCACTTCAATCCCTAAGACCTGTTTTGCTCGCTTTGCCAAAGGCAACGAAAAGTTTCCGACGCCACAAAACAAATCTAAAATAACATCCTCGTCATTAGGCGCTAACCAATCCATCGCTTGCGCGACCATCTGTTGGTTTAAGGTTTGGTTCACCTGAATAAAGTCTTGTGGATGATACTGGAACGTCAAACCGTCCAGCTCATAACGTCTTAACGAGGTTGGCGCTACAGACGCTTTGCTTTCAGTTGGTTGCTGCCAATACAGCACAACATCATGATCCTTAGCCCACGCCTGCCATTCTGCTTGTAGAGACTCTGCTATTGGCGCCGTCAAGCGAAACAACACAGAGGAGCCTTGCGTATCTTCCAGCAACTCAATATGCCCAATCTTACTGGTTAGAGCATTATTTTCTAACGATTTTTTAAGCGCGGCATAGACGAGTTGAAGTGGCTGAGTAAGCACTAAACATTGATCAATTTGGATGATGTTTTTAGAGGCTTTCCCTCTAAACCCCATTTGAAAGCCTTCTTTTTGAGACTGGATGGAGATTCTTGCGCGACGACGATAAGCAAAAGGAGCATCACTTAACAACTCAAGCTCAGCGTTATCGACCACATTTCGTAGCTGCCCTTTGAGCCATTGTTTTTTCGTTTCTAACTGCTGCTCTGCGGCCAGGTGCTGAAAACTACAACCGCCGCACTTAGCAAAGTGAACACATGCTGGGGAAATACGATGAGGACTGGATTGAAGAATACGGGTTAAATTGGCTTCGTCAAAACGACGGCCAGCCTTAACAACTTGCGCCTCTACCGTTTCACCAGGCAGAGCGCCGTCAATAAAAGTAACTTTACCAGAGAAGCGCGCCACCCCTTTTGCTTCATGGGTTAAGCTGTCCACCTGATACGTTTGAACTGGACCTAGGGGCTGCACTTTAGGGGAGCGACGTGGTGCTGTTCTTCTTCTCAATGGAGACTCTCTAATTAAGCTGGGATCAATAAATAATGCTATTCTAACGCATCTGTTTATCGATCCCTACTATTTATCACCCCACAACAAAGACAATAAACTTACGCGGGATTAAACACACCGGTTGATAAGTAACGGTCGCCTCGATCACAAACAATCGCCACGATCACAGCATTATTAACCGTTTTCGATAATTCAAGCGCAGCAAAAACAGAGCCTCCAGAAGACACACCACAGAAAATACCTTCTTCTGTTGCGAGACGACGCATCGTTGTTTCTGCATCACTTTGGCCCACATCCATCACAGTATCGACACGAGTCTCATCGAAAATAGCCGGTAAATACTCTTTCGGCCAACGTCGAATACCAGGAATACTCGAGCCCTCTTGCGGCTGCAAGCCAACAATCTCTATGTTTGGGTTTTGCTCTTTTAAATAATGAGACACCCCCATAATGGTGCCGGTCGTTCCCATTGAGCTCACAAAGTGCGTTACCGTACCTTCAGTTTGCTGCCAAATTTCAGGCCCTGTACTCACATAATGCGCATTAGGGTTATCCTGATTACCAAATTGGTTTAGCACCTTACCCACACCTTGATCTTGCATTTCCAAGGCCAAATCACGAGCGCGCTCTATGCCTTCTTCCTTAGTCACCAAATGCAGCTCAGCCCCATAAGCCGTCATCGCCGACTTACGCTCCTGGCTCATATTATCTGGCATAATAAGGTGCATTTTGTAGCCTTTGATGGCCGCCGTCATTGCCAACGCAATCCCAGTATTACCACTTGTCGCCTCAATTAGGCTATCTCCTGGTTTGACATCACCGCGTCGTTCAGCTTGCACTATCATGTTTAACGCAGGTCGATCTTTTACCGAGCCTGCTGGATTTTGTCCTTCTAGTTTCAGCAAAATTGTATTGCTAGAATTAGGGTTGATGCGTTGTAAGCGCACTAATGGGGTTTGTCCTATAATGGATTCTATCGTTGGGTACTGGCTCATAAAAACTTCATTGACATTAATAACGTGGGGAATGAAACTTAACATTTAGGTGCATTTAAAAACACTATTACTCAAGAGTAAAATAAGAAAGCGTTATAAACTTAGCCAAGAATTCACATTTGGAGCCCAAAACATGCGCACTTGCCTCTGTATCACCACATTAATTTCTCTATTACTGCTCGCGGGGTGCGACATGTTTGCTGGACCTGCGGCGGACATTCCAGATAACGAATTAAGAAGTAAATGGCGTGAATGCAAACAAATTAAAAACCCATCACGCACCAAAGTATTGGCATGCGAAAACTACGAGCGTGAATGCAGCCGCCGTAAAAACAAAGGCAACCTGGTGTGCTACTAACGAAAAAAAACTGTGCGTTTTAACATGAGGGCACTCCCCTTCTCGATCAATCTGTCGCCGAGACGCAAGCTTTTTTGGATGCTGTTTGCGCCAACGCTCATCATCTCGCTTTTTTTCTGTGTGCTTGTCTTCGTCTATAGAATGCACGACCTAAATACGCAGGTTGAAAACAAAGTCCAAAACATCACCAATCAACTCGCTATTACCAGCGAGTACGCGATAACCACATCAAACAAACAGTTAATTTCTCAACTTCTAGAACACGCATTGAGCTATGGCAACATCAACAACATCACTGTGTTCAACCATAAAAAAGAAGTGATCTCTGAGATCGGTCCGGCCGCCCACATACCAACACCGCCATTATCGACGCTTGCGCAAACCCAAAGATCCGGAACCTTTCTAGTCAGTACACAGGCGATTTATCATAACCCACTGCCTATCGATAGCAGCCTGAGCTCACCGCTTGATTCTTATAATCCTAAAATACAACGCAACATCATCGGCTGGATCAAGGTAGAAACCAACATATCGCAACTGGACATCGCAAAATACCAACTCTTCTTTTTGCTGCTTTTCTTATTTTCTCTTTTTAATGTTCTCAATGCCTTCATCACCTCCCGTGTTGCTGGCTCACTGACACACCCCATCGAAAAAGTGTCCTTATCGCTGCGCAAACTGACGAAGAGTCAATACGCCGCCGCAAAATCCATCAAGCTGCCAAGCCAATACTCTGAGATTCAAAAAGACTTGCTAGAACTTGCTGAGCGACTTGAAAATCACAAAAAAGAGCTCACGGCAGGGATAGAACAATCGACTGAAGACATGCGTAGAAACATGGACAGCATGGAAGAAAAAAGCGCTCAGTTGTACATTGCCAACAAAGAAGCGATGGAATCGAATCGACTCAAATCTCAATTCCTTGCCAATATTAGCCACGAGGTAAGAACCCCGCTCAACGCCATTTTGGGCTACACCAAAATCCTTCAGAAGAACATCAAGGACAACCAAAACAAGCTTTATGTCGATACCATTGAACAATCCACCAATAGTCTATTGGCCATCATTGGCGACATTTTAGATTTCTCAAAAATTGAGGCAGGCAAACTAAGCTTAGATCACAGTCTCATCAACATCAGAGAGCTGGTCGATGACGTTTACCAAATACTGAGTGCCAATTTGCTCACCAATGACAAGCAAATTGACCTAGTCACTGATTTCTCTCCCGACGTACCACAAACCATGATTGGCGACAGTATTCGTATACGCCAGGTGTTTACCAACTTAATCAGCAACGCACTGAAATTCACGAACAAAGGTTCCATAAAAACCAAAGTCATACTGTCGAGCAAAAGCAAAGACCAGTTAACCCTGTCCTTTCAGGTCATCGACACCGGCATTGGCATTCCAGAAGACAAAATAAACCAGCTTTTTAAACCCTTCTCCCAAGTAGATACCAGCACCACACGCAAATTTGGTGGCACCGGGTTAGGCTTGGTCATTACCAAAAAACTGGTCGAGCAAATGGGCGGCGTCATCAACATAAGCAGCGTTCCTAAAATAGGCTCTACGTTTCACTTTACGCTCAAACTCAAACCATCAAACAAGCCTCAGCCGAAGCAAGAAAAGCTGGAAAAATTCATTATTTTCCTAGAGCCTAGCAACACCTATCGACACTACCTTAGCAACTATTTTTCAGAAATAGGCGTTGAAAGCATCGCCTGTTCAGGTGTCGAGCAAATCATTTCTAAGCTCAATCAACACCATAACAAAGTGGATGCGATTCTCTTAAACATCATCCCGAACAAACAAAGCACCAATGACGCCAAAGAACTCGCTTCGTATGCCATTAAGCAATTTAACATTCCTTGCATCTTGATGATTCAGCCGCCAGGCCAGATAAATCACTACCCGAAACTGAAAACAATGTGCAGCGATGTATTGCTTAAGCCCATCAGTCACAAACATTTATTTAATGCGTTAAAAAACATTCAGCCGCCCAACGCGATAGCCGCTGCAGACCTTACTAGCGACAGCCCAACCATTGAAAAGCAGCCCTTGCCGGTTACCCATTTAACGGGGCTTAAAATACTTGCTGTGGATGACACCCAAGTAAACTTACAACTGCTAACACACTGGCTAACCCCTCATGGACTAAACGTATTTTTAGCCAATAGCGGTCGCAAAGCCATTAGCATGGCAAAAGAGCAGCAATTTGATTTGATTCTAATGGACATTCAGATGCCCGAGATGGATGGCTTAGAAACCACCCAGCACTTGCGCGCATTAGACGCGTACAAAGAGACACCAATTGTTGCCCTAACGGCCCATGCACTTGGTTCTGAGCAAGACAACATACTAGCCTCTGGCATGAACGCCTATCTGACCAAACCCATCGATGAGCTCATTCTGTTAAATACTATTGAGAAATGGTGTTTAAGAAAAGAAAGCGCCCAAGAACACATCAACACCCAGGTGACACAAGCCTTTGATATCAATAAAGCATTGTCCATCGTCAGTCAGAAAAGCGACATAGCAAAAGAAATGTTTGAGATGCTCGCCGACTCGCTCGCCGACGAGAAAAAACTGCTAAGACATCATTTTGAACTTCAGGACACAGAAAAACTGATTCACGTTGTGCATCGTATACATGGCGCATCAAAATACACAGGAACCATTGAGTTAACCCGTCATGCGGGCTTTTTAGAAACCCACTTAAAAGAACTGGGCATGGAAGACGTAGAAGGTGTGTTAAACGACTTTTTAGACAGCATTGATATGCTACTAGCCATTCGCCACCTTATCCCTTGGCCTCAAGAATAACAAACGCCTGAGCGTAAGCCTTTTCGTCGGTTAAACTCAAATGCCAGGTAACCGGCGACTCAAAACGGGCTTCTATACTGCTATCAACCACCAGAACGGGTTGGCCTGATGGAAGGTTATTCACTTGGAAATGCTGAAAACTCACGC
This sequence comes from Marinomonas sp. KMM3893, assembly GCF_004352855.1. Lineage (GTDB taxonomy): Bacteria > Pseudomonadota > Gammaproteobacteria > Pseudomonadales > Marinomonadaceae > Marinomonas > Marinomonas arenicola. The sequence goes on from NZ_SJSC01000001.1 coordinate 500,859, forward strand.
CTCGACCTATGCCAGTCCCCAAGGCTTTAACCGCCGCTTCTTTTGCCGCAAAACGCTTCGCAACAAAAGCATCGCGCTTTGGCTGATTCGATATCAAAGCCCATTGCGCTTTTTCATCCGCGGTCAAAATGCGTTCAATAAAACGCTCACCCAGCCTTGTAATCGAGTCCGATACACGCGAAATATCCACTAAATCTGTGCCAATCCCAATGATCACAACCATTTACCTACTGTAAAATTCATTCTTTATACCAACGTAAAATCAATGACATAGCCCAAAAAACCAAGTCACTTTCCACTCGCTAAGGTAACGCTCGAAAGATAGGCACGCCATTTAGGCGCTCTCCCTGAAAAACATGTTTAGGAAGCAGGCGTCTGGCGCTGACAGGCTTGCCATTTAACAAGCCATCCAACCAAGAGCGATGCAACTCTTTGGCCAAACCGAGCACCTGCTTATTTGTCCATGCTCCTGCGTTGTAATCGAGCGCCACCTGCCCTTCAACATAGAGTAAAGGCACTTGTTTCGGCTGTTCACCATAATACGGCCTTAAACCAAATTTCTGATGAAACTGATAAAGCTGTTTACCACTCAAAGCCTCACCACGACTCGTCGACGCCATATTAATGGCAACCCCTAACTCAGCAAACAAACCCACTTCAAAACGCCTTAAAATGGGCGCAATGGAGACCCCGCCATGCAAGCTACTTATTAACCATTGATAAAGCTCATAGATAGCAGGTAATGGGAGGTTAAGGGGCAATAACCTTTCAACAATTTCATGAATGTACAAACCCGCATAAAGAGGCATGCCTTCCAGATAAAAGCCCGCTTGTACCGACTCCATGCTCTTAATGGTTTTCAGCTCGCCACGCCCTGTACACTCAACTTCAAAGCATAAAAAAGGCCCAGGTATGACCCGAGCCTCTTTTTTAGGTAAACGCCATACTCCCCTCAATAAACCTTGCTCAAGCGTGAGCAAATCCACTAGGATTTTGCCATCTTGAAACGGGCGAGTATGGATGACATACGCACTGACGCGCATACTATTTACCCTTTCTGATATCCAAACTATTCTTCCTGATAACCCAAACTTGCCAAAGCACGCTCATCATCAGACCAACCGGAACGCACCTTAATCCATAGGTTTAGCATCACCTTATGCTGAAACAGGTTTTCCATATCGATGCGGGCTTCTTTGCCGATCAACTTGATCTTATCGCCACGTTCACCAATGATAATGCGCTTTTGGCCATTTCGCTCAACCAGAATCAATGCACTAATGTGAATCGCCGATTCCTCAAAGACAAACTCTTCGATTTGAACCGCGACTTCATAAGGCACTTCTTGCCCCAATTGACGGGTGATTTTTTCACGGACGATTTCGGCCGCTAAAAAACGCGAACTGCGATTGGTGATTTGATCTTCAGGGTAAAACGCCATCCCCTCAGGAATGTAGCTTTCTACCAAACGCTCAAGACGATCTAGATTCTTATTGCGCAACGCCGAAATAGGAACGATCTGAGAGAAATTCATACGCTCAGACAAGTTCGCTAAACGCGGCAATATGTCGTCTTTATTTTCAATTTGATCTACTTTATTCGCAACCAAAACAACAGGACAACGAGCGTGTTTTACTTTTTGCAAAACAGACTCATCTTCTTCCGTCCAGCGATCGGCGTCGACCACGAACAAAATTACGTCAACGTCTTTCAATGCCGCCGACGCCGTTTTGTTCATAAAACGGTTAATCGCTTTTGTCTCACCCAAATGCAACCCTGGCGTGTCTACATAGATGGCTTGAATATGCCCTTCTGTTTTCACCCCTAGAATCTGGTCTCGGGTTGTCTGAGGTTTACGTGACGTAATAGAAAGCTTCTGCCCCAAAATATGGTTCAACAAAGTGGATTTACCAACGTTTGGGCGACCAACAATGGCCACATAACCGCAATGAGTAATTTCGACGTCAGACATTATTTCTTTTCCAATTGTTTGAGCGCTTTGGTTGCTGCATTTTGCTCTGCAATTCGGCGACTATTACCTTTGCCTTCAATAGGCTCATCACTCAACTCGATCTGACAATGAACAAAAAAGGTTTGATCATGAGGCTCGCCCACTATCTGCACAACTTCGTATTGAGGTAAGCCATGCTTTCTTGCTTGCAAGAATTCCTGCAAACGCGTTTTTGCATCCTTTGTCACAATTTTAAGCGACGTGGCATCCAGACGCTCTTTATACCAAGCCAGTATGTGTTCACGACAAACGTCCATACCCGCATCCAGGTACATACCACCAATGATGCCTTCAACCGCATCGGCCAAGATTGAATCACGGCGAAAACCGCCACTTTTCAATTCGCCTGCGCCCAGTTTAAGAAAGTCACCCAACTGAAACTCACGCGCTAATTCTGCCAATGTGTCACCTTTTACCAAAGACGCTCTAAGGCGACTTAACTCACCCTCTTTCGCCTTTGGGAAACGATGAAATAAATCTTCCGCGATCACATAATTAAGAATGGAGTCGCCTAAAAACTCTAGGCGCTCGTTATTCTTCCCAGCAAAACTACGGTGCGTTAGCGCCAGCTCAAGCAGTCCAAGGTCAGCAAAAAAATACCCTATACGCCGACACAACTTCTGATACAGTGAACTCAAAATTTCTCCAAAAATACTTATTCAATCAAACCATTATTTTTAAAACTTGGGATACTCAAAAACTTATTCCAATGAAGCCACACATAAAAAGCTCGGCCCTTCAGATTTGCTTCTGGTACAAACCCCCACTCTCGGCTATCTGCACTGTTATCACGGTTATCCCCCATCACGAAATAATGACCTTTTGGCACTATCCAGTCACCATCAGGCGCACCATGATGATAAGAGTTATACGTTTCGTGCTGCTTACCACCTAAATCCTCTTGATAGACTTTTACCGGCTCTTGGTTAGGGTTTAGAGAAATCGGCAATTCCGCTAAGAACGCCTTACTAACGACCTCACCATTAACCATCAAGGTTTTGTTGTGATAACTGATCACATCGCCCGGCATCCCAACCAAACGTTTAATATAGTTTAGACTAGGATCACGAGGATATTTAAACACCACCACATCGCCACGCTTAGGCTCGGTTGTTTCTATGATTTTAGTGTTCAATACTGGTAATCGAATACCGTAATCAAATTTGTTCACCAAAATAAAGTCACCAATTTTTAACGTTGGCAACATAGATCCAGATGGAATTTGAAATGGCTCAACAACAAAAGAGCGCAGAAAGAAAATGACCGCAATGATGACAAAATAGGATTTAACTTCTGCCACATATTTAGGGGTATCGGCCAATAGAGGCAGATCGTTTTTCTTCAACGCCGAGCGAGCAGCCTCCGGCATATCTGCCAAGATAGCTTTGCGCTTTGGTGCGAACACAATACGGTCATACAACCAAAAAGCACCCGTAACCACGAAAGCAATGGTTAGTATTAATTCGAAATCAAGCCCCATACATCTGTCTCCATAAAGGCATGAACAACATGCCTGTTCTATTGTCGCGACAATTAGCTATCGATTTTTAACGCCGCAAGGAAAGCAGATTGTGGCACTTCAACATTACCAACCTGCTTCATGCGTTTTTTACCTTCTTTCTGTTTCTGTAATAGCTTTTTCTTACGGCTCACATCGCCACCGTAACATTTAGCAATTACGTTTTTACGCAGCGCTTTTACCGTCGTACGAGAAATGACTTTTGCCCCGACAGCCCCCTGAATGGCGACATCAAACATTTGACGAGGAATCAATTCTTTCATTTTTTCACACAAAGCACGGCCTTTATATTGAACGTTATCCTTGTGCATGATCAAAGCCAGTGCATCGACGCGCTCGCCATTGATAAGCACATCCAAACGCACCAAAGGCGCAGGGCTAAAGTGGCTAAAACTGTAATCTAACGACGCAAAACCACGGCTGCAGGATTTCAATTTGTCGAAGAAATCCAACACCACTTCGTTCATTGGCAACTCATAGCGCAATTGCACCTGCTTACCAACGTACAACATGTCTTTTTGAATGCCACGTTTTTCAATACACAAGGTAATAACGTTGCCCAAATACTCTTGAGGCACCAAGATATTGGCTTCAACAATAGGCTCACGCATTTCTTTAATGGTGCCCGGATCAGGCATTTTTGAAGGACTATCAACGTTGATGATATCGCCGTTGTTTAACTCGACTTCAAACACAACCGTCGGCGCCGTAGTGATCAAGTCTAGGTCGTATTCGCGCTCTAAACGCTCTTGGATGATTTCCATGTGCAGCATACCAAGGAAGCCACAACGGAAACCAAAGCCCAATGCATCTGAACTTTCAGGCTCGAAGAAAAGAGACGCGTCGTTGAGCGTCAGTTTGTCCAGTGCCACTCGAAAGTCTTCGTAGTCATCAGAACTGACTGGGAACAGACCAGCGTAAACCTGAGGCTTCACTTTTTTGAAACCTTCAAGCTGAGCCACATCAGGTGTACTAGAATGGGTAATCGTGTCCCCAACTGGCGCGCCGTGAATGTCTTTGATGCCTGCGACAACATAGCCAACTTCACCCGCTTTCAAGACGCCTGTCTCTTTGCGTTTTGGTGTAAAGATACCCGCCATATCCACAGGGTGAACCTGTTTAGTGGACTTAATGAAGATCTTGTCTTTTTTGCGTAATGTCCCTTGTTTGATACGCACTAAGGACACAACGCCTAAGTAGTTATCAAACCAAGAATCGATAATCAAGGCTTGTAATGGCGCATCAATATCGCCTTCTGGTGGCGGAATAGTCGCAACAAGGCGCTCAAGTACATCGTCCACACCCACACCGGTTTTCGCCGAACAGGTGACCGCGTCCATGGCATCAATGCCGATAATCTCTTCGATTTCAGCACAAACACGCTCTGGCTCTGCCTGTGGCAGGTCGATTTTATTAAGAACCGGCATAACTTCTAGGCCTTGCTCAATCGCGGTATAACAGTTTGCTACCGATTGAGCTTCCACACCTTGAGCCGCATCAACGACCAACAAAGCGCCTTCACAGGCCGCAAGTGAACGAGATACTTCATAAGAGAAGTCAACGTGTCCAGGTGTGTCGATAAAGTTAAGCTGGTAAGTTTGACCATCTTTAGCGTGATAATCCAAGGTCACACTTTGGGCCTTGATAGTAATACCACGCTCACGCTCAATATCCATTGAGTCAAGAACTTGCGCCGACATTTCCCGTTCACTCAAACCTTCACAGGTCTGGATGAAGCGGTCTGCTAACGTCGATTTACCGTGATCGATGTGGGCGATGATCGAAAAATTTCGTATGTGCTTAAGATTATTTGAAGACACTATTTACTCACACTTTAAAAGCGATATTTGGTTGAATAACGGTTAATAAACCACGACTGGCGTAGGCATTTTGCTCGCCACAGCCATTTTTTCGCGTAAAAACACAACAAAAACAGCCATCGTATCACTTATCAACAGATTCTCAGGATAGAAATTGGCGAGCATTCTACCGAAAATCAACCAACTACTCCATTTATTTAAAAGCATTGAGACTTTCTAGGGAAGTCTAATTCTAGCGTGCGCAACCCGCCAAATAGGGATACTTTCCCCCTTAAACTAAGGCAAAACAATACCGCGCTCTTTTAATACGCGTTCAACCGTGTCAACCGTTGCTTGAGTGTGCGCATCAATTTCTAAATTTACTTTATCGCCCACAGCCAGTTGACCGAAGGTCGTTAAGCGTAAGGTTTCAGGAATAAGAGACACTTCGATCCAATCATCACCAATATTACTAATGGTTAAACTAGAGCCATTTAACCCAACATAACCTTTATCAAATAAATAACGGCGTGCATCAATTTCATGCTGGCGGTCTGTGGTAAAACGAATATGAACGCTTTCACCAACCTGCTCAATACGCGATACGGTAACAGAGGTCATAATATGGCCAGACATCACATGCCCACCCACTTCGTCACCCATTCTGGCCGCGCGCTCAAAATTCACAGAGTCGCCCGCATTTAATAATCCTATATTGGTTAATGCCAAGGTGGTATCAATAACATCAAACGTCAATACATCATGCGCCAGCGCAGAAACCGTAAGACACACACCATTAATCGCCACACTCGCACCAAGCTGTTGATCCATCATAACGCCAGCTGGAAAAAGAATATCCAAGCGTTTATTACGGCCAACCGTTTCAGATGATTTAACAGACGCCACGCCTTGAACAATGCCAGTAAACATGAAAGATCCTTATCGAATTTAGAAGTTTTTATCGTTAAAACAGCGCTAAGTAGATAACTTGCAGGCAAATGAAGAAGAAATGAACAGCTTAGCTCAAAGCGCCGCTACACCTGACGTAACGCAAGTTATCACACAGTCACTAATAGGGTTATCCACAGCATGCGGGGATAACCCAAACTGCTTTAGGAAATGCGATCAAAATTCCATTTTTCAAGGTTAAAAGCCAATTTGACCAATGACCTTTGTGCTGATACGCGACATTTAGCTTCCTATTGAGGGGGATACATAAGCTCACCCTCAATAGGATTGGGGTTATTTTTCCACAAGCGCTTCAATCATATCCTGAGTCACTAAAGTGATTCCGTCAGAATTACGATAAAAACGTGCAGCATCTGCAATCGGGTCTTCGCCAATAACAGTGCCTTCAGGAATATGACAATCTGAGTCCACTACCACGCGATTTAAGCGACAATGGCGGCCAATATCACAGCGCGGGAGCACAACCGACTTATTCACATGAGAGTAGGAATTCACGCGCACATTATTAAACAGTATGGATTGCTCAACCGTAGAACCAGACACAATACAACCGGCCGACACCACAGAATTTAATGCCGTACCAATACGCTCTTCGTAGTTGTAGTTGAATTTGGCCGCAGGACGCTGATACTGAGCGGTGCGAATTGGCCACTCTTCATCATAAAGATCCAACTCCGGCACCAGCTTAGTCAAATCCATATTGGATTCCCAATACGCCGTCAAGGTACCAACATCTCGCCAATAAGGCTTGTTAGGAAAGCTTTCATTGGCAATCACGCTATTGGAAAAATGGTGCGCTTTAATATTGCTACGGCCAACAAACAGAGGAATAAGGTCTTTACCAAAATCATGGCTAGACGCGGCATCGATGGCGTCTGACTTAAGGTGTTCACAAAGAAACTTGGTGTTAAAGATGTAGATTCCCATGCTCGCAAGAGAGACATTAGGGTTGCCTGGCATGGTGGGTGGTGAACTGGGTTTCTCTTCAAAGGCAATAATATTGTCGTTTTCGTCAACATGCATGATGCCAAACTGATCGGCTTCTTGTAGCGGCACCTCAATACAAGCCACGGTGACATCAGCGCCGCTTTCAATGTGCTCTTTGAGCATGATGCTGTAGTCTTGTTTGTAAACGTGATCCCCTGCCAAAATAAGCACGTATTCACTGTCTAAGCCATCAATCATGGTCAGATTTTGATACACGGCATCCGCTGTCCCTTGGTACCAGTTTCCGCCAGTTAGCTGCTGGGCAGGCCAGAGTTCAATAAACTCATTAAAATCAGAGCGTAGAAAGTTCCAGCCGCGTTGGACATGTTGATTAAGAGTATGGGAACGGTATTGAGTAAGGACAGCAATGCGACGCATGCCTGAGTTGATACAATTCGAAAGTGGGAAGTCGATTATTTTATATTTCCCTGCGATCGGAACGGCAGGTTTAGAGCGGTTATCCGTTAACTGCTTTAACCTGGAGCCTCTACCACCAGCTAGAATGATAGACAAAGTTTTCATACATGCGGTATTTAAATCCATAATTTACCCTTAAAAAGTTATCTACTAACTCTACTCCGAATTATATTTAGGTATACTATCCTGACCATGCCAAATCAATAAGATACGAGATGATGAGAATACTATTTGCCGCATCCGAAATTTACCCTTTGATAAAAACAGGCGGGCTTGCCGATGTTGCTGGCGCTCTACCAGTAGCCCTCAGAGCGAAAGGACACGATGTAAAACTTATCATGCCTGCTTACAAAGGCATATTAGAAAAAGTCGAACCTATCCATAAAAAAACCAATTTGGGCAACCCATTTGGGGTTGGTGACTTAATCCTGCTCGAAACACGCATCATAGAAAATGACACACCTATATTTCTTCTGCAATGCCAAGCTTTGTTTGAACGCGATGCTGGACCTTATGTCGATCAAGATGGCATAGACTATTCTGATAATCATTTGCGCTTTGGCGCCTTCTCTTGGGCCATCGCCATGCTGGCTCAACATGGCCATCTAATTGGCTGGCAAGCTGACATACTGCACCTCAATGATTGGCAAACGGGGTTCGCAGCGGCGTATTTAAAAAGCTGGAAAATGAATCATATCCCCATCATCACCACAGTGCATAACCTACGTTATAACGGCAGCTTTGAGATGAATAAGTTCCCCGATATGAGGCTCTCTGGTGAACTTTTAAGCATTCATGGCCTCGAGTTTTATGGGCGTTTTTCTGGACTTAAAGCCGGCCTGGTTTACGCCGACGCGATTACCACAGTCAGCCCAACCTACGCTAAAGAAATCTTAACCAGCGACTACGGTGACGGCCTAGACGGAACGCTAAGAGCGATGCGCTATAAACTACATGGCATCTTAAATGGCGTCGATTACGAGCAATGGTCACCGGAGAAAGACAAACTCATTAAGCAAGCCTACGGAGTGGACTCTTTAGAAAACAAACTGACCAACAAACTCGCTTTATTAAAAGAAAACAACCTATCAGAAGACCCAAGCAAACTGGTCTTTGGGGTGGTTAGCCGTTTGACCGAGCAAAAAGGCCTAGACCTAGTGTTAGAAGCCATCCCGAGTCTATTGCAAAAAGGTTGCCGACTGATTGTATTAGGCTCTGGAGACAAAGCATTAGAAAGCGCCTATCTGGAATTGCAACAGCGCTACCCTGAGCAAGTATCGATCAGAATTGGTTACGACGAAGCCTATTCTCATCGACTGCAAGCAGGTGTCGATGCGTTATTGATCCCATCGCGATTTGAACCATGTGGCCTTACTCAGCTCTACGCATTGAAATACGGCACCTTGCCGCTGGTTCGAAAAACAGGAGGATTAGCAGACAGTGTCTTTGAAGAAGGCGAGCACGCTAACGGCTTTGTGTTCGAGCACGCCAATCAAGCCGCACTGAACGACGCGCTATTGCGCAGTTTAGCCTGCTTTGAAGACATTCATGCCTGGCGAGAGAAACAACGCAATGCAATGGCTTATGACTTCAGTTGGGAAGGAACCACTGAGAAGTGGGAACAAGTGTACCGCGGTTTATTAAACTAAATACGCAACCAACGGCCGTCAGTCGCATCAGTCTTTGTTATTTAATAAGGCCGTCACCTTTAACCGCGACTGGCGCCATTCTTTAACCCCTTCTAGCAGGGCTTTTTCTGCCAAGCCCTGTTGATGCATACCATACAACGCCAGTGCAATTTTTCGCTTGATCGTCGGCGTATTACAAGGAGAGGCTTTCGACAACGTCAAATACAAGCCCTCACTACTCACAAAAGGCTGCACTGACTCTATTTGATTTTCAAACCCTAGCATCGATGCGTACGCGAGACCTGGATTTTTTTCATACAGCACATAATCCACATTGTCCGCCATCAACATTCGAAATGCCGTCGACACACTCGCAACCGAAAAAATATTTAATTTTTGCTGAGCAAAACTGTCAAACGCTTGCCCAAAACTGTTGCTCATCACAGTCGCCCCCCACTTTCCTTCTAAATCTTCCTTGGAATGAAAAGGAAACGTTTTATCTTTTCGTTGCCAGACCACACTCGTGGTATGCAGTATTACAGGATAAAAGTAATCCATGTAACTCGCTCTTCTGTTGGTATAAAAGGCACCAGCAAGCATGTCTACTTGGCCTTTTTTCACAGAGGATAACGCTTTTGACCAAGGACCAACGTCTTCCAAGGTAATAGGAATTTTAATACGACGACTTAACTCATCAATAATCAGGCGATTGGCGCCAAGAACGTGATGGCTGTTATCTGCTGCGCGCCAAAGAAAAGGAGGATACTCTAAATTCCCCGTCGCGGTGAGCGCTGAGCAAACACCCTCTACTTTCTTTTCAGCACTGACTGCATGGGAGAAGTTGCTGACAAAAGCGCCAGCGATCAAACAAAAAACAACGGCATTGTGTAATCCCATACCGCACACACTCCTTCCAACAAACAACGAGATAAAACATGCATTAGGTACAACCCAAGCGCATCAAAACGGCCATATACAAGACGAAGAGCTTTGAGGCTGGGTGCCTAATACAAACGCTAAGGACTCTTTATCATCACAACGATCGGCTGCAATTTCAAACGAACTGTTTAACACATTATAACGCGCGGCGCCTGACGGCAATGTTTCTGGCAAAGAACGTGGATTGGTATGCTCTGTAAAATCAATCCATACTTTTTGAGCGCCCGTAGCGCCGGTGATGTTCATCGGCTCGTTATCATCCATCCCCAACCAGACCGTACTCGCGTAATCGCCGGTAATACCTTCAAACCAACTGTCACGCAATTCGTTACTGGTGCCAGTCTTCGCAGCAAAGGTTAACCCTGGAAAACGATGCTGAGCGGCTCTTGCTGTGCCGATTTCGGGTACTTTGGTCATACCATCCAAGGTCACTGCTAACAGCGCTTCAGTAAAGGGCACACTTGTTGAACGATCGAAGCGTTTAATCAAATGGTCTTTTTGGTCCATCACAGCCAACACCACGCCCAGCTCGCTACTTTGTCCACGCGAGGCAATCGGCTGATACAATCTAGCCACTTCGAACGGAGAAAGCTCCAAGGCCCCCAACGCCATCGCCGGATGCATGGTAAATGGTCGTTTCACGCCCAGCTGTCGTAATGTGTCACCAACGCGGTCAAAACCTACCTGTTGCGCCAAGTTAATGGTCGCCAAGTTATAGGATTTTGCCATGGCCTCATAAAGATGCACGACCCCATGAGTCGTGCGATCATAATTCTCTGGCGCCCAAATTTTCCCCGCTATATCAAACCTTATACGCTTGTCTTCGATGGGCGACCACCAGGTGAATTTCCCTGTCGCCAAGGCGGACATATAGAGTGGCGGTTTCACCAAAGATCCTATCGGTCGCACCGCCCCAAGAGCACGGTTAAAGCCGGAATAATACTTATCACTTGAGCCCACAATAGCACGCACTTGGCCATTCGTTCGGTCTGTTACCACCATGGCCCCTTGCAGCCCTTTTAATTTGCGACTGCGGCTAATCACCCCAACTTGGCGACGCATCGCTTGGCTGGCCGCTTGCTGCGCCCTAATATCCACCCCTGTGTAAATGCGTAGATTTTCTGTGGCGAGTGTTTTCTGGTCAAAGTCACGGGACAATTGCATCGACACCAGGTCTAAATAGTCGCCGTAAACAGAGCGTTCTTTGTGTTTATCCGCAAGGCGAATCGGCTGCTTCACCAGCACATGATAATCGGAGTTAGTCAAAAGACCTTGGTCTTTGAGTACCGCCAATACCGTGTTACGACGCGCCAATGCCCGTTTAGGGTGGCGCTCAGGATTGTATATAGAAGGCCCCTTAACCATGCCGACTAGCAGCGCAAACTCATCGATATTTAGCTCTTTTAACGGACGTCCAAAGAAATGCTGACTGGCTGCGGCAAAACCATGTAAGCCTTCACTACCGACCTGGGCCAAATACACTTCATTCATATAAGCGGTAATGATCGCCTGTTTCGAATAGTGATATTCCAACAACAGACTCATCACCACTTCGGTCAGCTTACGAGTATAGGTTCGCTCTGAGCTAAGAAACATGTTCTTAACCAGCTGCTGCGTTAACGTTGAGCCACCTTGACGTCTGGAACCGTGAGTGGCATTAACCCAAGCGGCACGCGCAATCCCAGTAGGAGAAATCCCCCAGTGATGATAAAAATCTCGGTCTTCTACCGTAGTAAGAATATCAATCAGCGGTTGAGGGATGTCCTCGTAGGAAAGAATTTCCCGACGCTCGGTGTTACCGCCGTATAAAAAACCAATGCGCTGAGGCTCGATGCTTGCTTGCGCAACCGGGTCACCATTGAGCGAATGGATCGATAACTTTCCATCCTCGAAAGAAAATATACGACGTTCACTAGGGTGATAACCGGAATAATCGACATAGGAGCGCAAATGAGCACTGACTTTGGTGCGACTCCGAGCCGCCCAGCCTACTTTTTGGCTGTTACGCCCAAAACGATAACCCGTTTCTTGCAACAGCGCTTCGAGGTCGGCTTTTTTCCAAGGCGCGCCACTTTTGAGGTAAATGGGCGCACTGTAGACTTCAGAAGGCACTTGCCATTTCTGGCCTTCAAAGCGAGCCACCACTTTTTGATCAAGCCACCAGACCCAACCAGCAAAAGGTAGACTTCCTAACAAAGCAATAATCAGCCCCCATTTAAAAATGAAGCGCCAGAGTTTGCCAAAAAAGGAGCGCTTTGCTTTGCCTTTTGGTTTCTTTTTCGTTTTTGAAGTCATCGACTTACGTGGAGATTTTGAGGGGGTTTTATTAGCCATTTGAGGAGTATAAGGAGCTTATCTCTGGCTCGCAATAACGATTCACAAACTATTGTTTATTATTCAGATCATCGACAAAATCCCACCAATTAACCTGCTTTATATTGACAAGACCCATAACAATCTGACACTTTCATTAGTAGTCTATTGCAATGGATAAAGGAACATTTAACCATGACAATAAAAAGATGGCTCAATAAGGCCACACCAGCAATTAAACTTATACAAACGAAGAGTTCGATCGCCATGAATACGGTTTTGTTTGAGCATTTACATCATCCTGTGAAAAAGCCAGCCGCACAGCGCTTACGCTGGAATTCGACCTTTTCTTTGCCTACTACCATGTGGTCCTGTCATGTTTGATAAACACCTTATTCCAAATGCCCAACATTTATCTGAAGGCAGTACCCTGCACTTCCAAACTGATCGGACCGATTTTGTCATAGTGAAACAAAAAGGCGAGCTGTTTGCTTACGAGAACCGCTGCCCCCATCAAAAGCGGTCTTTAAACTGCTCAGCAGAGCCTTTTCTGGATGAAGAAGGGGATTATCTAAAATGCCACCATCATGGCGCTCTTTTCACGCCAACAGATGGTCAATGCATTGCAGGGCCTTGCCAAGGAAAAGCCTTAAAACGCGCGACACTGGGCGTTGAAAAAGGCAATTTTTATCTGCTCATTGGTGAAAGCAGCGCGGCAGTAGCCTAACGAACTTACCCTCACTAGGGTCAGCGAATATTTCTCGTCAGGGCTTCTGAATAACAATGTTGTTATAGCATTCGGAGAACTCGATGAAACTTTACCAATACCATCACTGTCCATTTTGCGTCCGTGTCGACATGATCGCAAACTACAAAGAGATCCCTCATGAGAAGGTGTATCTGCTAAATGACGATGAAGAAACCTGTCTGACATTAACAAACGCCAAAAAAGCCCCTATTCTCGAACATTCTGACGGCACTACCATGTCTGATAACCTCCTGATTGCCAAGCATTTAGACACCATCGGCGACCCCCGTAAAATCATCCGAGGCGAGGCGAATAGCATCAATCAGCCATCCCCATTGAAGGAGGTTGAACAAGCCATTCGCTGCTTGGTGTTTCCTAGAATCATACTCTTGGGACTGCCTGAATTCGCCACTCAAAGTGCCCGAGATCATTTCCAATTGAAAAAAGAGAAAGACCTTCAACAAAGCTTTGAAAACGCCTTACTAGACTCTTCTAAATACAAAAAGCAAGTGGAACAAGCCTTAAACGCATTGCCACCACTGTCTCTGCCTTCGGATAATAACAACACCATCAGTTGGGATGATATACTCCTGTTTCCAATATTAAGAAGCCTTACTATGGTTTCTGGACTGCTCTTCCCTGAACCTATTCAGCGCTATTTGGAAGAGGTGTCCCGTATCACGTCCATCCACACCTACACTGACTTTGAGATTTAATAACTATGCTCCATGCTTTAATCAAAAAGAACGGCACTGTGTTCACATCGCTGCTGAAAATCATTACCCTAGGCGGCTTTATCGCTTTTACTGGCATCGCTTTTGCCGAACCTTTACGCCTAGCGGTAGCGTCAAATTTTACGTCGCCAATTCAAAAACTGGCGCCTATTTTCGAACAAGAAACAGGGCACAAAATACAACTTTCCTTTGGCTCATCGGGTAAGTTCTTTGCACAAATTCAACACGGCGCGCCTTTTGACGTTTTTCTTTCTGCCGACCAAGCCAAACCCGACAAGCTGATTGAAAAAGGCTTAGCACTAGAAAGCAGCCAAATCATTTACGCAAAAGGGGCGCTTGCTCTTTGGTCAGCCAGCCTTAAATCAGTAGACCCCGTAGACAAGACCCTGCTAGAGGCACGAAAAATCGCCATTGCGAACCCTAAATTGGCGCCTTATGGTAAAGCGGCAAAAGAAACGCTCACCAAACTGGCGCTCTGGTCTAAGCTGAAAGGCAAACTGGTGCAAGGGGAAAATATTGGGCAAACCTATCAATTTACCTACAGTAAAAATGCCGATGTGGGCTTTGTTGCCTTATCCCAAGTGCTTGCTGGTGACGTAAAAGGCCACTATTGGAAAGTGCCTAATTCCTATCACAGCGCCATCAAACAGTCCGCTGTGGTACTGTCAAGCTCTCATCAAAAAGAAGTCGCCAACGCCTTTTTAGCCTTTTTAATGCGCGCTGATATCCAGCAAAAAATTGCCAGCTTTGGCTACCAGACAACGCCACAATAAAGGCTTTTTAGCATGTCATTAAGCCCAGGTGACCTAGAAGCAATTTGGCTAACGCTGAAGCTTGCGGTATTGGTCACCAGTTTGTTATTAATCATAAGCACACCGATTGCTTGGTGGCTGGCGCGTACGCAATCTTGGTTAAAAGCGCCGATCAACGCCATTGTCGCTATGCCATTGGTGTTGCCGCCCACCGTACTAGGGTTTTATTTACTGCTTTTTCTAGGCCCTGATGGTGCGCTCGGCTCAGCGCTAAACTCGCTCGGGCTGTCGCCCCTGCCCTTTAGCTTTAGTGGCTTAGTTGTCGCTTCCATGATTTATTCTTTGCCCTTTGTGGTGCAACCCATTCAAAATGCGTTTTCAGCCATGGGTCAACGTCCATTAGAAGTCGCAGCCACATTACGAGCTTCCCCTTGGGACCGTTTTATCCACGTCGCGCTTCCTCTGGCAAAACCCGGTTACCTTAGCGCGGCGGTGCTGGGCTTTGCCCACACCGTAGGGGAATTTGGCGTTATTTTGATGATTGGCGGTAATATCGAAGGGGAAACACGCGTGCTTTCTGTGCAGATTTACGACCATGTAGAAGCGCTAGAATACGGCCAAGCCCATCTCCTCTCCTTGCTTATGGTGGCCTTTGCTTTTTGTGTTTTAGCGCTGCTTTATTCGCTGCAAAAACGCACTAAAAGCACCCCTCATTTTGGGCCTTATTAATAATGACTGATTTGACAATACGCCTAACCAAACAGCATTCTGACGATTTTTCTTTATCGGTTAATCTAGATTTACCAAACCAAGGAGTGACGGCGTTATTTGGTCGCTCAGGCTCAGGTAAAACAACACTTCTGCGCTGTATTGCGGGCTTAGAAAGAAGCGAAAACAGCGACATCAGCCTAAACGGTGAACGCTGGCAAAGCACAACAAACTGGCTCCCTGCCCACAAACGCCCGATAGGTTATGTTTTTCAAGAAGCCAGCTTATTCCCTCATCTAACCGCTAAGGGAAACCTCGACTTTGCGATAAAAAGAGCCGACGCCAAGCGCACCATCATTGATTATGCGGATGTCATCGCCTTAATGGGTCTGCAGCCACTGCTAGCAAAATACCCAAATCAATTGTCGGGAGGGGAACGTCAACGTATCGCCATCGCGCGTGCGCTATTAATCCAGCCGAAATTATTGCTAATGGACGAGCCTCTGTCCGCTTTAGATGATTCTTTAAAACAGGACATACTCCCTTATCTGGAAGCTTTATGTCACCGCGTGCAAATTCCCATTCTATACATTAGCCACTCTATCGATGAGGTCATTCGCCTAGCCGATCATCTGGTTATTTTAGAAAATGGAAAAGTCATCGAGCAAGGCGCAACCCAAGCCGTACTTGGACAATCCCCCACGGCGCTAGCTCAAGGTCAAGACACCAGTGTGCTTATCTCAGGCACGGTTATTGAACAGAATGATGAATGGGGGCTATCGACCTTACACTTTGACAATCATCAAATGATGGTCAAACAAGGCCGTGAAAAGATAGGCGACACTGTACGCTTAAGAGTGCAATCAAGAGACGTCAGCATCTCACTTTCCCATGCAGACAATTCAAGTATTTTAAATCGCTTACCGGTATTGATCGATGAACTGATCAAAGACCCGCAAGACTCAAGCACCATGATGGTCAGAATGCTCGCAGGAAACACGCCTATTCTGGCCAACATTACCGCCTTGTCCGCCCAACGCTTAAATTTACACCAAGGTCAGGCCGTCATCGCGCAAATCAAATCAGCGGCGGTGTTACGCTGACCATATTGCGTCAAGGGTAGCCGAAAAGAGAGGCTTTATTAAATTTCTTCAGCCAGCTGACGCAGAAAATCGCGCATGAAGTTTTCTCTTGATTTGCCCTCTTTTCGCGCCGCGCTCGTATTTAGGGTGTCAGCAATGTGAAAGAGTTTTTTATAAAAATGATCAATACTGAAAGTGACATCGTCCGCTTGACGCTGCTCACAAAAAGGATCGTTTAAAGAATACAAACGCCGCCCAAGCGCGCCACTCACTTGCATGCAACGCGCCACGCCAATCGCACCTAAGGCATCAAGACGGTCGGCATCTTGTACTATTTTAGCTTCTAGTGTTTCAGGGGACACATTGGCACTAAAACTATGGGCACGTATCGCATGGTGAATCGCTGCATGATATTGCGACGGATAGCCAATATCAGATAAGAACTCAACCGCCTTATCGGCCGCTATGGTTGACGCTTTGGTTCTATCTGGATGGTTCTTCGGCACAGAAAAGCAATCGTGCAACCAAGCCGCTGGCACAACAATCGCCCACTCTGCCGCTTCTTCTAGCGCCAATTTTTTGGCGACGCGAACCACTCGCTCTATGTGGTGAATATCATGGGCGACATCTGCTATGCTGGCTTGCTCGATAAAATCACGGCACTTGTCTTCGTATGCCATGAGCCAAGTATCAGACATAAATCATTCTCTTTTTGCGTTGGGTGTTGCGCATCATACTCGTATTCAAGGCGAAGTTTAAGAACGATCAAAACAAAGCAAGCCTTCTATTTAGCGCGTTTTTTCTATACATTGCCGCTCTATTGCTGTTTTTTACTATCAACAGGAACACTTGATGGACCAGTTTATTTCTCTTGTACTCGTCTCCGGTAAAGCGGGACTTGATATGGCCTTGTACATTTTATTGCCCATGATGGTTATCATGCTCGCCATTATGAAATTGCTTGATGCTAAAGGCGTTTTAAGTTGGCTATGCGATAAAATTGCACCAGTTACTCGTCTATTTGGTATTCCTGGACTCGGCGTTTTTGCCGCGTTAAAAATCACCTTCGTAAGTTTTGCCGCGCCCATCGCAACCTTGTCCTTAATGGATAAGAACGGCACCAACGAGCGTCACTTGGCAGCCACCATCGCGATGGTACTCGCCATGTCACAAGCCAACGCGGCGTTTCCATTAGCCGCTGTCGGGCTTAATGTCGGTATTTTAATCGCGACTTCGTTTGTGGGTGGGTTAGCCGCGGCGGCCGTCACCTATTACCTGTTCACAAAAAGTTGGGATAGTAGAGAAGTCACCGATGAAGACAATACCGCCCCCGCTCATTATGAAGGGAAAAAGAGCGTCTTACAGATTTTGTCTGACGGTGGACAAGAAGGTATGCGCTTGGCGCTCGGCATGATTCCTATGCTGATTATTGCGATCTTTTTTGTCAATTTACTCAAAGCTCTCCATGTCATTGACTATTTAGCGCCTCTTCTAGCCCCAGCTCTTAGCCTAATCCATTTGCCTGAAGCCAGTGTTTTACCACTCGTCACCAAATTTATCGCAGGTGGCACCGCTTACGTTGGCATCACCATCGACTTAGTCAAACAAGGTGCCATTAGCGTTACAGAACTTAATCGCATGGCTGGATTTGCGACCAATCCTCTTGATATCGCAGGCATTGCTATTTTCGCTGCCGCCGGAACACGCATTAACAAAGTGATGCGTGTGGCCATATACGGCGGCCTGATCGGCATGCTATTACGCGGCGTATTGCACTTAATCATTTTCTAAACCGCGCCTTTATAAACACGTTTTGCCAGACACTTTTTCCAGACACTTTTTCCAGACAATACAAAACGCCCCTGCATGATGACACATCAATACAGGGGCGCTTTAGTGGTTTAACACATCACATTTTAAAAGGTGTAACCCACACCGAGCATAACGGAGACAGGGTCAATTTCTGTATGAATAGTACCTACTGACTCAGTACGCACATCGGTATCAATGTCCATGTACCAAATTGACGCATTTGCAAACCAGTTTTCTGCAAATTTTGCATCCACCCCTGCTTGAACCGTCCAACCCATTGAGTCGTCTACGTTAATATCATCACTGGATAAAACCCCTTTGCCTTTTTCATCAAAGAAGAAAGTGTAATTCACACCAGCACCAACATAAGGACGGATTTTGCTGTCCGCTTGAGCAAAATAATATTGCACCATCAAAGACGGTGGCAATTGAGACACCTCGGCAACTTTATCACCGTCAAGCTTAACGTCATGCGTAAAAGGGGTTGCTAACAACAGCTCAACACCAATATTGTCTGTTGCCATGTAAGTAAAGGTCGCCGCTAATTGAGTGTCGTCATCAATTTTCAGCTCATTACCACCAACGTCATCACTGCTCTCATTCGGCATCACAATCGCGGCACCACCACGGACGAAAAAATCGCCTTCATTATGAGCAAGCGCAACAGAAGAGCAAAGAGCAGAAACAAGGGCAACAGGGATAAATGCTTTCATCATCAGATTCCTTTTTTGGTCAAACGAAATATCAATGACCAGCAAGGTAACAAGTCTGATGAGAATAAATCTTAATCTAGATCAAGGTTTTCCGGAGGCGAGCTGACAAGCACAACAAAACCCGAACATAGATCAATAAAAAACAACTCTTTAGCCGCCCTAATCCGTTACTCACCCCATCACCATTCTGGTTTTATACGGCCAAACAATGACACAACTAAAAAAACCACACTAGTAAACCTGCGTTTTATTTTTGGTAAACAGATTTACCAAAATTACCAAAGTCGTTAAACTTAGCGTCACTTTTGATGAACTTTCTGGAATTTAACCATGCCAATACTTATTGCCGTCACTTTTTTATGGGCATTCTCATTTAGCCTGATCGGCGTTTACCTAGCGGGGCAAGTGGATGCTTGGTTCTCGGTATTAATGCGCGTCGCCCTCGCCACTCTCGTCTTTTTACCCTTCTTAAAATGGCGTCAAATAGAAGCTAAAACCGCCTTGTTACTGATGATATGTGGTGCCTTTCAATTGGGCATTATGTATGGCTTTTATTACCAATCCTTTTTATATCTATCCGTGCCAGAAGTATTACTCTTTAGTGTTTTGACGCCTATCTATGTGACATTGATCAATGGTCTATTCGCTAAACAATTTAACCCAGGCTTTATTTTTAGTGCTGGCGTTGCTGTCTTAGGCGCTGTCGCTATTCGCTACCAAGGTGTGGATGAAGGCTTTATCAAAGGCTTTCTGATTGTCCAAGGTGCCAATATTTGCTTTGCTGTTGGTCAAGTGGGTTATAAACGGATAATGGAAAAAAGAACCATCGATTTGCCTCAAAGAGCCATATTTGGCTGGTTCTTTATTGGCGCATTAATAGTCGTTACGCCATGCTTTTTGTTACTAGGAGACTTAGATAAATTACCAACAACACCATTGCAGTGGGGCATATTAACCTACCTTGGTATTATTGCTTCTGGGGTGGGATATTTTGCTTGGAATCGCGGCGCAACACTGGTGAACATTGGTACTCTTGCTATTTCTAACAATCTGCTCATACCTGCCGGCATCCTAGTCAACCTGATATTTTGGAATCGTGACGCTGACCTAATACGCCTTTCAATTGGCGGCGCAATCATGCTTTTTGCCCTATGGATTAATAAGCAATTTACTAAAAGTCGAGTAACACAAACATCCGTCAAAGCGGTATAAATAATCTCCAAACAAAAAAAAACCTGCTCTCTGGCAGGTTTTTTTACATCTATAAGGCTACAAAATTACTGAACTAACCAAACTTGGAAAGCTTTACGCTCAGTTGGCGTGGCTTTATTGAACCAGAATGTCAGCATTTCAAATTGTGTGTTTTTCGCTTTTGGTTGATGCGTATTATCTACCATCCAGATGCGGAAATCTTTGCGCGTTGCCGCGTCAGATTTATTAAACCAAAACTGCATCATCTGGAACTCATTGGTTTCAGCCACTTCTTTTGGTGGTGGTGTTGGTGCGTAAGTCGCTGCAGAGCTCGCGGCATTCGCGGCTTTCACACCTGTGAAGACTTTAATTTCTTCTAGGTAATTTCGTGTTGGTTGAAAGCCCGGTTTCATCGGTAGCATCTGATCTGTGTAATCATATTTGCTGCCAGTTTTTGCATCTACAATAGTAAAGGTAGGTTTGTCTGCGTAGTCCGATGCTTGTTGATCTTTGCGGATATAAGGCGCTTTAAGCTCAAGCTTGGTGTCTTGTTCTACATCAAAATCGATGATGATAGGCTCTGATCTGTATAGATTTAAATCGTCGCTATTGCGGATGTTTTGGTTATAACGAACAACAACTTGGTGATGACCTTTATCAAGTTTAATATCAAAATCAGAACCAAATTTACTGGTGTCTTTAAGGTCAACGTACATAATTTCGTATGAAACTGGGACTTTAAATTCTGCGGCCATCGCATGAGTTGTCATAGCTCCAAGTAGAATCGAGCTAGCTAAAAGTCTAGTGTGCTTAAAACGCATATTTGGCTCCCTAAAAGCGCGATTTGTGCCGACCACAAATCTATCTTAAGTGATGTTATTATTCGAATAATGGTCCGAACTCTGTTGTATTGCTTCAATCTACCATAAAGCTAAAAATAGTTGAGGATTTTCTTCTGTTTTGGCGCGTAATTAATACTGATTTGTCCATTTTTCTTGATAAAAAACAATCTATTAAATCATAAAGGTCGAATACGAATAACCCCAAACCCTAGACACAAAAAAAAGCGCCGCTGCGCTTTTTTTTAATTACCGGCTATGTACTCGACCACCGTGCCCACCGCCATGATGTCCATGCGGCATAAACACACACGCGGTTAACCCGACTAACAAGGACGCTAACACCATCGCTTTCATCATTCGTTTTGCTGATTTCATAAAAAGCTCCTCTTCACCAATAATAAAGACGAGTCTAAAGCTTCTTGAGGCTAGCCGTAAATAAGACCAAGCAAATTGTCTCACGGTATCCTCAATGATCACTAAAAAACGCAAAATTTCTGACAAAAGCCCTCAAAATCAGAGAACAAGCCTACTCTTTAGCAAACAAGTCGGTATCAATTATGTACAGGCGGTTGCCATCCACTTGCTGTTTATCAAGGTATTTTTGCTCTAACTTACCTTTTGTAGACCAGGTCGCAAAGTCGTCATCGTTTAAAATGCCCAAATGGTGTGAATCAATCACCCATAGGCCTTCCATTTTATCGTGTGGGTAATTCACGGCTTTCACCACATCTACCACCAAGGTTTTCTCAACCGGTTTAATGCCTTTTTCGGCCAATGCTGCCCAGCCTTTTTTCTCTACAAATTGCTCTAGGGTCAATCCGTCTATCATCAACCCATGGCGAGGGTCACGTGTAATAGAAGACGATAAAGGGACGCTAGACAATGGTGTGCCTGTCGTAAGGTCGATGCGGTAAATATGCTTTTGAACATTCGGGTTAGCGTCGCCATCTAATCCGCCAAGTAAAAAACCGCCATCACGTTCATCCACTAAAAACTCATGACTGTTGAGCGCGGCTAGCTCAGAGTTCGAATTTTGCTTTTTCTCTTGGCGATACAAATACTGCTCAGATTGGCCATTGTCTAATCGAATACTGACCAGACGCGTTAAATCCCCTTTTTGCGCGGCTTTATTCGGATTCGCTAAAGTCGATTGCATAATGCCCACCAGCGTCTTTTCATCTGGTGTAATGGCTAAACCTTCCATACCACGGTTCGCGCGACGATATTGGAATACCGCAGGCAAATGGAAACTGTCCCTGCTGTCGTTTTTAAAGGCGTTTATACGACCCATTTCAACGCCATTAGCATCGAAATGAACTATGTGTGGGCCATATTCATCACTCACCCAAAAAGTGCCATCTTTCAGCGCAACCAACCCTTCCCCATCAAGACCGTAATCATCCAACTTAATGGGATTGCTGACTTTATTGTATGGCTTGTTGGGGTTCTCCAAGATGGCATTGCCTTTGGCATCGTATGGCGTTTCTCCCGTTCCGCCTAACGCGGATGAATTGGGTAAACCGCTTATCAAGGTACCGTCTGGGCGTTTCAATAGGATATCTTTACGCTGCTTAATCACGCCATTTGGCATCACTTCAAACAAACCAATACGAGGCGTGTAATCCGCTACAGGGAACATCTTTCCTTTCCCTAGATCGCCAGTAAAAGCGGCATTTGGGCCACGATCTGTTAACGCATAAAACTGATTGGCATGATGAGGGTTCCCTGTCATTGCCGAACCGTAGCCACCGTTACGAATGTCAAATACTTTACCGCTTCTTGCATCCAATAAGTCGTTGCGTAAAACCCGATAAGGCAGCGGACTGCCCTCTTGTGGAAAAGACGCGGTAAAACTCGTATCGGCTGTTTTTGTCATTGTGCTAGTGCAACCAGCTAACACGCCAGCGGAAACTAAGCCGACGAGCAAAGCGTTATATTTCATCTTGTGTATCCTTCAAATGCGAACATCGTAGACGGTTAATTGCTATCCCATCAAAATACACAGAATCGATGACACTTTAATGAACACACTATGTCATCACCTAACAAGGTGTCCTAACTTCCATAAAAAAACCTGAGTATGGTTGCCCAACGCTCAGGTTTTTTTATTAGACAATGCTGCACCATTGACTCGATCAAGGCACCACAGAACCGCCGCCCCTATGATCTCCGCCTAAGTACACCTCTTCGTCTGCGCCAGTTTCTGAGCTTTCTTGAAGGTCACTACTTTGTTCCACGCTCGCCGAGTTTTCTGCAGTAGAAAAGGTTTGAGTCGCTTTTTCCTCAGAGCTCGCTGCGCTGTCGGTTGCTACACCAGATAAAGGTCCCGTTGGGCCTCCACCACGATGATCACCGCCAACATAAGGGGCGTTTTCGTCTTGCACGGCTTTTAGGTCTTCAGGGTCTATTTTGTTAGCTATTTCCGTGCCCGTTAATGGCCCCGTAGGCCCACCGCCACGATGATCGCCACCTTGGTACCCATTGTTTGAGAATAAAGAGCAGCCTGTCAGCACCATAGTAATGGCTGAGACAATGGTCGCTGTTTTCAATCTATTCTGTGTTACGTCCACCACATTGCTCCTATAAAACAGATAGGCGCAATGCTAAGTAGCTTAAAGAGGAAAGGCAAACAAAGTATTAAAGACATTCGAATTAAACTATTTAATAGACAAAAAAAGGCCAGCAATCACATCATTGCTGGCCTTACAAAGGTCTATTAAGGAAACTCTTTATTAGGACCTTTTTAGAACAACATCATTCTAAGATCTCTTTACAGAACTCAGCTTCTTAAGGTTTCCTTAAGAAGATACGGCGAACTGATTCATCGTATTGTCTTTGCCTGATGCTTTTAGCGCTTGTGCACCAGAGAAGTACTCTTTATGGTCATCGCCTATGTTTGAGCCAGACATGTCCTGATGCTTCACACAGGCCAGACCTTGACGAATTTCTTTGCGCTGCACTTCTTTCACGTAACCCAACATGCCTTGCTCACCAAAGTAGTCTTTCGCTAAATTGTCAGTAGACAAGGCCGCGGTATGGTAAGTCGGCAAGGTAATCAAATGATGGAAAATACCCGCTTGCTGCGCGGCGTCTCTTTGGAAGCAACGAATACGCTCATCCGCTTCATCCGCCAATTCTGTGCCATCGTATTGAGAAGACATCAACTGATCACGCTGGTAATCGGCCGTGTTTTTACCTTCTTCCAACCAAGCATCAAATACTTGCTGACGGAAGTTTAACGTCCAGTTAAACGATGGGCTGTTGTTGTAAACCAATTTGGCATTAGGCACGACATCACGGATACGGTTTACCAACTCAGCTATTTGGCCGATATGAGGCTTTTCCGTTTCGATCCACAACAGATCCGCACCATTTTGCAACGACGTAATACAATCCAATACCACACGGTCTGCACCAGTATCCGCTTTAAAGCGTACTAAACCATTTGGCAAACGGGTCGGTTTGATCAAACGGTCGCCTTGTTTGATCGCCATATCACCCGATTGCATGTCAGCCAATGAGTTCACTTCTTCCCCATCTAGGTAGGCATTGTATTGATCCGCCAAATCACCTGGCTCACGAGACACTGGGATTTTTTGCGTTAAGCCTGCCCCCAATGAATCCGTACGAGCAACGATCACACCATCGTCAACGCCCAACTCCATAAAGGCATAGCGTACCGCGTTAATTTTCGCTAAGAAGTCCTCATGAGGCACGGTTACCTTGCCATCTTGGTGACCACACTGTTTGGCATCAGACACCTGATTCTCGATCTGAATACAACATGCGCCTGCTTCGATCATTTTTTTCGCTAGCAAGTAGGTCGCTTCTTCATTACCAAAACCTGCATCTATGTCGGCGATAATAGGCACTACATGGGTTTCAAAGTTATCAATTTGCGTTTGCGCCGCCTGCTCACGCACCTGATCACCGGCGGCACGAGCCTCGTCCATTTCTTTAAATAAATGCTGTAACTCACGAGCATCCGCTTGCTTCAAAAAGGTATAAAGTTCTTCGATCAAGGCCGGCACAGACGTTTTTTCATGCATAGACTGATCAGGTAAAGGCCCAAATTCAGAACGCATGGCCGCCACCATCCAACCAGATAGATACAGGTAACGACTGCGCGTCGTACCAAAGTGCTTCTTAATAGAGATCATTTTTTGTTGGCCGATAAAACCATGCCAGCACCCCAAAGATTGAGTGTAATTGGCCGCGTCTTTATCGTAACTTGCCATGTCTTCACGCATGATCTTAGCCGTGTATTTTGCAATGTCTAAACCACTGGTAAAACGATTCTGCAATTGCATTCTGGCCACATTTTCAGGGTTAATCGCCCCCCATGTGCCTTGTTGCTGAATAGTCTGTGCTGCCTGCTGAGTTTTGTTTTTGTAAGTTTGCATGGTTAAGCTCTCTTATTTAGGGTTAGGTTTTTAGTCTCTTTGGCGACTGCCAACATCGTTTAAATCAATCAAATTCATCTTTGTACACTACTGCTTCGCAGCGGCTTTTGCCCTTACTCGGTAGGTATGCAAAAGCGGCTCGGTGTAACCGCTTGGCTGCTCAACACCGTTGAAAATCAAATCCTGTGCGGCCTTGAAAGCGAAACTTGCCTGCTCACTCGCGGTCTTGCCTTCTGGCGCCATTGGCTGATAGCCTGCGGTGGTTTTATTTTGTTCATCCACTACCTTGGCCATGCGTTCCATCACATCCATCACCTGGCTTTTATTACAAATGCCGTGCAGTAACCAATTCGCCAAATGCTGGCTAGAAATACGCAATGTCGCGCGGTCTTCCATGAGCGCCGTATTGTTAATATCGGGCACTTTTGAGCAACCAACGCCCGCTTCAACCCAGCGCACGACATACCCCAACAACCCTTGAACATTGTTCTCAATTTCGCGTTGAATAATCTCGGCAGACAAGGCCTGCCCCGGTTGAATAATGGGAATTCGCAGCAAATCCGTAAAGGTCACTGGCGTCCGCTGTTTGATGCTCTCTTGCTCAGCAAACACATCAACTTGGTGATAATGCAGAGCGTGCAGTGTTGCCGCAGTTGGCGACGGTACCCAAGCGGTATTAGCGCCGGCTTTCGGGTGTGCGATTTTGGTTTTCATCATCATCGCCATTTCATCTGGCATCGCCCACATGCCTTTGCCTATCTGTGCTCGACCTTGCAAACCGCATTGCAAGCCAATATCGACATTGCGATTCTCGTACGCGTCTATCCACACTTGCTGTTTAATCTGATCCTTGGGCAAAAACGCCCCGGCCTGCATACTGGTGTGTATTTCGTCACCGGTACGATCTAAGAAGCCGGTGTTAATAAACACCACACGTTCTTGCGCCATGCGAATACACTCTTTTAGATTCAGCGTTGTACGGCGCTCTTCATCCATAATGCCAATCTTCAATGTGTTCTTCGCCAAACCCAAAAGTTGCTCAACACGGGCAAACAACTCGCAACTAAAAGCCACTTCTTCGGGTCCGTGCATTTTCGGTTTTACAATGTAAATGCTTCCGGTGCGGCTATTGCTAAGGCCTGTTTCACGCTGCAAATCCAAGGCACCAATCAGGGCAGTTACCACGGCATCTATGATGCCTTCTGGTACAAAATCTCCCTTTGAATCTTGGATCAAATCCGATTCCATCAAATGCCCGACATTTCGAATCAACATCAAAGAACGACCTGAAACTCGATACACCTCACCGTCTAAGTCAGAAAAAATACGATCTGGATTCATCCTGCGTGTGTGGGTTTCACCGTCTTTTTCAAAGCTTGTTTCCAAGGTGCCTTGCATCAAGCCTAACCAGTTCTGGTAAACCTCTAATTTGTCCTCGGCGTCCACCGCGGCAACAGAATCTTCACAGTCCATAATGGTGGTCAGCGCAGACTCAATGAGGATGTCATCAATATTGGCCTTGTCGCTTATGCCATTCTTGCCATTACGATCGAATTTGATCTCCACATGCAGGCCATTGTTTTTCAGCAAAAGCGACTCTGGGTCGGCTTTTTGCCCATTAATAGCAACGAACTGGCAAGGTTTTTTCAGTCCGGTTTGACGGCCATCGGCGAAAAAGGCCAACAGATGATGGTAGTAAACAACATAGCTGGTCACATCATGATGAGAACCTTGGTCTAATGGGAAGATCTCATCCAAAAAGTCTTTTGCTTTCGCGATAACCTGTTGACCGCGCTGTGCATTATGCCCACCAGCCAGATCGAGTTCGCCGCGCTCAATGACATCGGTGCCGTAAAAAGCGTCGTACATACTGCCCCAACGAGCGTTTACTGCGTTCAACGCAAAGCGAGCATTTTTAAGCGGTACAACCAATTGAGGGCCTGCTAACTGCGCGATCTCGTCGTCCACATGGTCAGTGCTTACAGTGACATCACCACCTGCTTTTACTATGTAGCCAATGTCTCTGAGAAAAGACTCGTATTCCGCCATGTCCATTGGCTGACCTTGTTGTTCTTTATGCCACTGGTCAATTTGCTGTTGCAGGCGAGTTCGCGTGGCGAGCAACTGGCGATTGACAGGTGCTAGGTCGCTGATCAACTGCTTAAGATCACGCCAAAATGTCTCAGTCTCTAAGCCATGCAGTGGCAAGACATCGTTATCAAGAAAGCGACGGAAATCATCATTTACGAACAGGTCTAACCCATCTTGCATTGCAGTATTTTTATTGTGTGATTGCTTCATCTTACTTTCCTTTTCTCATCTGCCTGTCTTGTCGGGATGTCGGTAACAAGTTCCGATTGCTTGATTTTTAGTCTATGACAAACTAAATTAAAATTTCACAATAAGAATTACACAGTGTAAATTTTACAAAAATGAAAAATAAAAATAGCCTTATCCGTAAAGCCCATTTTTTGGGTACTAAGATCCGCAACCTCAGAAAACGCAACCGTTTGACGATGGAAGACCTGTCTGCCAGATGCGTAAAAGTGAACGCGGAATACGCGCCGTCTGTCTCTTATTTGTCCATGATAGAACGCGGTAAACGCGTTCCCAGTGAAGAAGTATTGGAGATTATTGCCAGTGTTTTTCAGAAAAACATCGATTGGTTTTTAGACGACATTCCAGAAGAAGACGCGATCGTTCCGCAAAAAGGGTCCGGTGGTGGCATTAATGGCATGGCGCTGGAGCCAAACTTCTTGTTCTCAAAAGAGATCCTGCAAATTGCCATTCCTGAAATGCTGTCTCAAACCGGCACCAGCGGTCGTCAATTCGCCCATCTTTTGATTCGTGCCCACCAAGAGCATCATCAAAATCATTTCCCAGATTTAGAACGAGCAGCAGAAGAAGTGGGGTTAAAACGCTTACCTCTCAGCCTCGATGACATAGTCGCCATCACCAAGCAGATGGGGTTGCAGATCAAATGGTTCCGCAAGACCCCTTTGTCAGTATTAGAGAGCATGGGAATCAACGAGCAACATGTCGTTACCTCGTTTTTTGAGCCCCCAAACCAGATCTACATCAATCAGATAATGAAGTCCCAGCCGCAACGACTAAAGTACAATCTCGCGGTGCATATTGGTCATGCGGTATTGCACGATAAAGACGGCATGAGAAACGTTTTAGTGACCGGACGTAATGAAATATCCCCTCTGCAAGCGCCCAATTCGCGAGTACAAACCTCAGGTATGGATGCGCAAGATATCCTCTATGCGTGGCGGGATTTTGAGTGCAGTTTTTTTGCCGGCGCCTTACTGTGCCCTAAAGTACCCTTTCGGCAAATGCTTGACCGAAATGGTTACGAAATTAACACGGCAAAATTGGCTGGTGTCTCTGAGTCGGTGGCCATGCGCCGCATGACCGCGGTGTCGCCCTACCCCCATTGGCATTATTTTGATGCCTTTGCACCGGGCAAACTAAAAGCGGTTTATCGCGGCAATGGCATTCCTTTGCCCTGGGGAAACATGAGTTTGGTCGAAGACCCTTGTCAGAACTGGGCTGTATTTCGGATGATTACCGCGCCGACCACGGGGACTTCTGCGCAGATTTCCATTTTAAACGTGGGAGACGAGCCGCGTATCTATGCCTGTGAATCCATCAAGGTACAAGACCTGACTGGCAGCAGTCACGTTCTCTGTTCTGGCATCGATTTGAACCCAGCGATTACGGCGCAAGGCAAAGACGCTATCGCCATTGCTCAAGAGCTCAAACAGGCCTGCTTTAGTGGCGGCGGCACATCGGCCATTCCCAACGCCATGAAGAAAGACCTGATGAGCGTGGCAAAAATCCTTAACATTAACTGGATCGAACGAGGCATAGATAACGACGCTAGGCTAATCTGCTCAAGAGGGTCTGTGTGTCCGAGGACCCCAAGTTGCTATCAAGCCTGTGGCGGTTAGTCAAAGGGACGTCAAAAGACACCTATTATTCACTCGGTGTTCGCCTTATTAGGTGTCTAGGGGCGTCCGGCCATGATGAAGTGAGTCGCCACTGTGCGGCTTCCTTTGCTAAAAATTCAACATTGCCTTTCCAATACTTTCCAAACCGTTTAGGAAAAACACAAAAAACGAAGAGCAGAATGAATACCCAGCTTAAAAGCAAGAATAAAAACCGAAACGACACAGTTCTTTTTTACGAATAAGAATCAGTTATCGTCTATCTTAAAACTAATGTGCGATTTATCTCCATCGACCCTATCGCAATAAGCCGACAAGTATTAAAATTGACCTTATCCCCATACCCCCTCTAGTTAAGGATCTTTCATGACTTTGTCGACCGGTCAGCCAGCTAACGTTGTAGTCGTTAGTAACTCTTCCGATAATCCATTTGCTATTGATATCGCCTATGCTATGGGCCAATACGATGACATTGCTGACTTGATCAGCATGAAGCAATTCATGAACTCTGAGTTCTGTCCGCGTTTCATTTCTGACGAGACAGATTTTGAAAATATAGGCCGTAAACTTAAAGGCAAGTCTGTCATTATTGTCAGTACTGGCAGCCATGTGAAAACTCGCCAAGAACTTGCTATGTCGAATTTCATTATCGCCAGAGCAGCGAAAGAAAACGGCGCCGCCCGTGTCATCCTAGTAGAACCAGATTTGTTCTACAGCGCACAGGATCGTGGACCTCACAAAAGCCTAGGTGAAACCAGCTTCGAACGCGATGTGAAAGACATTAAAAAGTTCGATGGCCAACCCTTCACTGCGAAGCTTTACGCACAAATGCTAAAACTGTCTGGCGTCGATACCGTCATGACGATCCATAACCATTCAGATTCCGTACAAAAGATCTTTAATGAAGTCTTTGAAGGCGATTTCCATAACCTAATCCCTTATGAAATTTACGCGCACTATTTGCTGAATTCAGACATTTTGCATTACGGCAAAGATGGCGAAGGCTTGGTACTTTGTGCTCCAGATAAAGGCGCTCGCGACTTCGTTAAAGAGATGTTCAATACGCTTGGTCTGAGCAAAGCCAAATTCATCATGCTCGACAAAGAGCGTACTGATGAGCGTAAAGTAGAAATCACCCTACACAAAGAAAGTGAGCACACGTTCGACGGCCTAGACGGCGCCAGCATTGTGTTGTTTGACGACATGGTGCGTACTGGTTCTACCGTGGTGAAATCGTGTCAGTTTTTACAACAAATCAACCCTCAACGTATGGTCTTCGCTGTCTCGCATTTTTATGCCAGCGATGAAGGACGTGAGCGTATGGCGCACCCGGCATTGGGTGAGATTCTAACGCTGAATACATTGCCGACTATTTTGAACCGTGACGAGCAAGGCCGTCTACGTAAAAAAATGGTCGTGCTAAAAGTTGAGAAATGGTTGGCACAAGAGCTGTGCAACATTCTAGAGTTGCCTCAAACGCATGAGCCAAACCCATACAAGATCGATATGTCGTCGAAAAACCCTCGCTTCAAACGTAAAATTTGGTTCAGTGAAGAACTGACTGAACTAAAACCAGAATAACGAGGAAGGGTCACTCAGTCTGCTTATTGAGTGACTCCTATTGGCTACTGACAAACCTCATTAGCTCGACAATAAGTCATAAAAAAGCCGTGTCTCGACACGGCTTTTTCATTTTGCTCAGAGTGTGTTCAACATCCTATCTAAGCGCTAGGTCTAATACGCTTATTAAGCGCGGAACGTCAGCAGCAGAATATCCTTCACCTTACGGTTAATCTCAACATTCGCAGTGTCGAAGTCCTCTTTTTTCACCTTATATAAAAGTGGTTGAACAGAACGCAGCTTTTTGATGGCTTGAGGGTCTTCTGTTAACAACACGGCAACATAGGAAAAAGCATCGTAATAAGCAGGCACATTTTCGCGCAGCGCATTCAAGTAAGAATCCACAGACTCTTCACCAAACACCTGCTTAATCGCCATGATAGCCCCGTAAACCACAGTGCCTTCACAAAGTGAGGTAGTTTGATGATCTTTTTCACCCGCCGGAAATAAGCCACGGACCATTTCTTGAATCACATCTGCCAATAACATCACGTCATTGCTAAAACTACGGGCTGGCATCTGAATCTTGTATTGGTATGGTGCCTTGTCATTGTCAAACAAAGCCACTGGTTTTGCCGAATTGGCGTTCATTTCAAAACCAACAAACTCCGCTTCTGGTGCGGCTTCCCCAAACAAAAATTCGACCGCAGGCAACCAAGCAGTACGCAATTTTTCTAATTTACTGATTTCTATCGATTGAGTGTCGGACACAACCACTTCCTTCTAAATAGGTCACTAATGTCTGTGCGCTGCGGCCAATTCGCCCTCACGCTTTGAATAGCCGAAACCTTACCACAGAGCGACAATTTGAGCAGTGATAAATCCACAAGCAATGAGGATCAACGCAATTAATCTTCTTGATAGAAATCACCAAAAGCAGAAAAAGACCTACACCACGAAAAGTAGACACTTCAGTCTACTTTTGCCACTATAAGGCTTCAAGAGGAGTCACAATGAACAGCAAACGCCAAAACCTTATCGAAACCGCTCTGACGCTATTTTACCGAAACAGCATCCACTCTATCGGCATCAACGAGATTCTTAGTGTGTCCGGCATTGCCAAAAAAACCCTCTACCATCATTTTGCCGGCAAAGAGGCATTGGCATTAGCCACTCTAGAAGCAAGAAACCAGCGTTTTCTTCAATGGCTAACCAACCTGCTAGACGGTGCCAAAAATGACCAGGACGTGATAGACAAGTTGTTTCATGGGTTAAACGATTGGTTTCACGACAAAGTTCCTGAGTTAGACTCATTTCGAGGCTGCTTTTTCATCAACACATGCGCCGAATTCAGCGCTGAAGACTGTGCTATTTCTCAATATTGCCGCCAGCATAAAGAACAGGTTCGCCACCTCATTCAACAAGCATTGAGCAACCAAGATGCGTCTTTTGTCGACCTAATCTGCCTGTTAAAAGAAGGCGCCATTAGCAGCGCCTACGTCAGCCAAGATCGAGAGGCGGCGTTAAAATGCATCCCCATGCTAAAAGCCGTCGCGCATTAATTAGCATCAAACAAAGTCGCTTCCATTCTACAAAAGCTTGCGTTAAGTCAAATCGAACGCAAATGAAAAGTGCCAAAATGAAGTCATGGTTTACAACATCCATCACTAATCATAAGGATAATGTCATGAGTAGCACATTCTACATTCCAGCGGTCAACATCATGGGCGAAGGCGCTCTTAATGACGCCATCGTACAAATCGAAAACCTTGGATTTAAGCAAGCTTTGATTGTTACTGATCCAGGAATGACAAAGCTAGGTGTCGCTGATGAGCTAAAAGGTTTGTTGCAAGCTCGCGGCATACAAAGCTTGATTTTTGATGGTGTTCAACCCAACCCGACAGTCAACAACGTTAACGCAGGCTTAGACGTGTTACACACTCATCAATGTGACTGTGTGATCTCTTTAGGCGGCGGCTCTGCCCATGATTGCGCCAAAGGCATCGCCCTTGTTGCGACCAATGGCGGCCATATTAGCGACTACGAAGGCGTGGATGTGTCTAAGAAACCACAACTGCCTTTGATTGGCATTAACACCACGGCGGGCACCGCCTCTGAAATGACGCGCTTTTGTATCATCACGGACCAAGATCGCCACATAAAAATGGCCATTGTGGATCAAAACGTAACGCCGATTTTATCGGTAAACGATCCTCGACTCATGGCAGGCATGCCAGCATCTTTGACCGCTGCAACCGGTATGGACGCACTAACACACGCCATTGAAGCCTATGTGTCTACCGCCGCGGACCCAATCACAGACGCCTGCGCCATCAAGGCCATTGAACTGATCCGTGACCATTTACACGAAGCGGTACATAACGGCACTAACATGGAAGCACGCGACAAAATGGCCTATGCGCAATTCTTAGCTGGCATGGCGTTTAACAATGCATCGTTAGGCTATGTGCATGCTATGGCTCACCAATTGGGCGGTTTTTACGACTTGCCACACGGTGTGTGTAACGCAGTATTGCTGCCTCATGTACAACGCTATAACGCTCAAGTGGCCGCTCCACGCTTAAAAGATATCGCCAAAGCATTGGGCCAAGAAGTAAACGGATTAAGCGATAAAGAAGGCGCGGATGCCGCCATTGCAGCGATTGTTAAACTGTCTCAAAGCGTTAACATCCCAGCTGGCTTAACCGAGCTTGGTGCAAAAGAAGAAGACTTTAGCACTCTGGCTGACAACGCCATGAAAGACGCTTGTGGGCTTACCAACCCAATCCAACCAAGCCATGAAGACGTGGTGGCTATTTTCAAAGCCGCTATGTAGCTCAAAAAGCATTAATACAGCAAACCAAAAAGCCTTTTAGCATTGATCTAAAAGGCTTTTTTAAGCACTCACCACGCCATAAAAAGCGCTCTTATGCTAAGCACTTTCGCCCATGTTTCTAACCAGCTTAATGGCAGTGAGAAACCTCCTTTCAAACTGTAGCCCTCATCTTAACTGAGGCTCCCCTTTTCTTTCTCGCACAGACAAACGTCTCTGAGCAGGGGGAGGTCACATTGAGATTATATAGAAATACTTAATTCTGTCTCTTTATAAGGCCTGTTTATCTACAAAGTAAGATGTAATAAATTAGCCCCATTATCAAAGTCAAAACGACTTAGCTGCATTTCAGGAGACAGCGACATGAACAATACCGCTACTTTTAACCAAACAAACCCAGTGAGCTCATTAGAACGCGCTCGCGCCTTGGATTTGCCTTCACGAGAGGCAACGTTAAACCGTGCGCCATCTGTCCAACAGTTTTGGAACCGCAATAACAACCTGCTTAGTGAAGCGTGGCAAGAGTGGGAGAATAACCACCAAGACTCTCTGTTTATTCCTGACGCCTCGCTACTGGATAAAAACCTACGCGATGCGGTTGAACAAGCATGGCAAGACCCGAGCAAAGAATCCGCAGTGCAAGCTCTCTGGAAAGAAGTCTCTGCGAATGTGTTCATGTGCCAGTTCTTTGATCCTGAGCGCCTCGCAGAATTACGAGATTACTTAGAAAATATCGCAGACGCCAAAATTCCTATGCGCGCACCTTATGGCATCGCACTGAATCGTCATGGCGCTATGCTCGACCCACGCTCAGAAGGCTTTCTTGCGGCCCCAAATTTCCAGACATTTTATCGGGAACTGCTTGATCGCTACATGCGACCAATCGCACGACTTTTGTTTCCTGAAATAGTCGGTTATGACACTCAAACATTTGGTTTTTCCATCCAATATCAAGCCGGTATGGACACATCACTTCGACCTCATACGGACGCGTCTGCGGCAACACTGAACGTAAACCTGAACTTACCAGGAGAAACCTATACTGGGTCTGAAGTCGATTTTTACGATACGGCAACGGGCAAAACGAACCAACTTAGGTTCCAACCTGGCGTTGCCATGTTGCACCGTGGAAATGTTCCCCACGCGGCTCACCCTATCACCAGCGGGACTCGCACAAACTTTGTTCTTTGGCTGTACGGTGATCGTGGGCAGATTCCATTAGCGGGCGCACAAACCACCCTAGACCCACGCCAGCGCTGGTCAACGCCACAAGTCGCTTATGACGAAGTAGCCCCATTCTAAGAAGAGTAAACCTAGCCGGGGGCGGCGGATAAATACGCAGAGTAACACCTAATTAAGCGTAAAAAACTAAGCCCCTCGCTAACCTATAGTGTCTACAACACAGTAAAAACATAACGCAGGGCTTGTTGATCTTTTGCTTATTGGTGCCTTCATTCTTTGCGTTTTTGACTCAAATTAACGCACTTTCCAGACCAGCAAGAAGTTATTCGCAGGCATGGCTATCTGTTCTGTTAACTCCATACCCTCGGCCCATTCAACCAACTCGGCCAGATCACGGATACCGCCACAGCCACTTTGCTGTAACTGCTGGTCAAATTCTCGGTTCCCTTCACTGGTGTATTCTCCATTCACATTCATCGGCCCGTATTGGCAAAACACGCCACCCGATTTTAACTGGGTCGCGATCGTTTGCATCATCAATTGAGCCGCATCACGGGGCATAATGTGCGTGGTATTCGCCGTAAAAACACCATCTAGATCCAACCTTGGCCAAGCCTGTTTCCCAAAATGAAACTCAATAGGAGCAACAAGGTTCGGTAAATTTGCATCCGCCATCCAAGCCTGAATACTGCCGTGGTAGTCGAGCATATCACTCGTGTGCCACATCAAATGGGGCAAATGCTCAGCAAAAAACACCGCATGCTGCCCAGTACCAGAACCAATCTCAAGCACGTGCTTACACGCTTTAAAATGCACACAAAGGCGCTCAAGAATCGGTTGTTTGTTTCTATCACAAGAAGGAGAAAACCCTTTTGTCTTATGTGTCGTCATAAATCGTATTCGCCAAAGTAGCAGATGGGTAGGTGGAGAAAAGTCAGATGAACAATAGGGTATTTTTGACCCGACATCAAACCGGCGGTTAAAACACAACCGATTGATATGACAGGGCTTTAAGCCTTCCTAATGCTCACCCACACTCAAAAGACAAACTCAAGCAGCGCCATAATCCACTTGAGAATACCGTTCAACATTTTGGGTTATTTTGCTCCACTAGGAGGCGTTTAGCCTTGCTTGGTGTTGATCAGCCAATTTCAAATGGCTCAAGGCTTATCTCTTCTATCTCACAGACCGCTTTAATCGTCGGGTGCAAACTCAAGCGCTTCAAATAGGCGGCTAAATGGCGAAAGGTGACTGGTGATTTTTCTATCGGCAATGCCCATTCCGCTAACATGAATAAGAAGAAATCACAGGCGCTAATCTGACAGCCCAATAAATACTCTTTGTCCGCCAATTGATCATTAATAATCCCAAGCGCCGAGGCAATGAGTTCATCTTGTGCGGCGATGATATTCGGTATGCTATTGTCATCGGTTGTGTGTCGATGAGGGTAATATCGCACCATCAACTCAGCTTGTAGCGTGTTATTTAAATAAGCCAACCATTGGAAAAACAAGGGCCGCTCTTTGCTGCCTAGTGCCGGAATCAACTCATGCTCAGGGTGCTGCTCACACAAGTGAATACAGATGGCTGGGCTCTCAAAAATAGCCTGCCCATCATCAATTAAAGTTGGAATACGACCCGCTGGATTCAGCGTCAAATACTCCGATGACTTATGCAAGTTAGCGTCCCTATCAACCAATAACAGCTCGTAATCTAGCCCCATGTGATAGAGCAAAAAATGCGCGGCTAAACTCGCATTATTCGGATAATAATAAAGTTGGTACAAAATGGAACTCCTCTGAAAATCAAAATCCAGCGTTAGTATCATAATGCTTTTAATCTACCTGTTTTTACACTCGATAGCATTTCATTATGAACTGATGCCGCTTTACGGCCACCGGCCTCGGTTATGCCTTAAAGATAAAATGTCACCGATCATTTCGACTTTAACCGATTCTAGTATTCACAAAGGCATGAGTTATTGGCCTAAAGCCCCCCTACCTATACGTCAAATGACGTACCCCTCTGGGTCATTCAGCGGATACATTTCTTTTGGTTTTCTATGGATACTGAGTTTGCTTACTCATTAAAAGATAACCGATAGGAAGACTCAACAATGAAGATTAAGACGTTAGTTTCCGCGATAGCATTAACGGGCGCCACGCTGGTTGCTGTGCCTTCATGGGCCGCAGATACGATCAAAGTGGGCGTGCTGCATTCTCTTTCTGGCACCATGGCGATTTCTGAAAGCGCGCTAAAAGACACGGTTCTGATGCTGATTAAAGAGCAGAACGCGAAAGGCGGTTTACTTGGCAAACAGATCGAGCCTGTGGTGGTTGACCCTGCGTCTAACTGGCCGCTGTTTGCGGAGAAAGCCCGCGAACTGATCAGCAAAGACAAGGTAGATGTGATTTTCGGCAGCTGGACGTCTGTGTCTCGTAAATCGGTGCTTCCTGTTCTTCAAGAGCTCAATGGGCTGATGTTTTACCCTGTGCAATTCGAAGGGGAAGAGTCGTCTAAAAACATCTTTTACACTGGAGCGGCGCCAAACCAACAGGCGATCCCTGCGGTTAATTACCTAATGAACGATTTGGGTGTGAAACGTTTCGTTCTGGCCGGTACCGATTATGTGTACCCACGTACTACAAATAAGATTCTAGAAGCCTATTTAAAATCGAAAGGCGTTCCTGCCAAAGACATCATGGTGAATTACACCCCATTTGGTCAGTCTGACTGGCAATCTATTGTCTCGCAAATTAAGAAGTTCGGTAGCCAAGGCATAAAAACCGCGGTGGTTTCTACCATCAATGGTGATGCCAACGTGCCTTTCTACAAAGAATTAGCCAACCAAGGTATTTCTTCTGAAGACATTCCTGTGGTTGCTTTCTCGGTCGGTGAGCAAGAATTATCCGGTCTAGACACAAAACCATTAGTAGGTCACTTAGCGGCTTGGAACTACTTTGAAAGCGTCGATACGCCAGAAAACGAGCGTTTCATCAAAGCATGGAAAGCCTATAAAAAAGACCCTAAAGCGGTCACAAACGACCCTATGGAAGCCACTTACATTGGTTTCAATATGTGGGTTGATGCAGTGAAGAAAGCCGGAACAACGGATGTGGATGCGGTTGAAAAAGCCATGATAGGTCAGAAATTTCCGAACCTGACTGGCGGTATGGCGACGATGAATAAAAACCATTATCTAAGCAAACCGGTTCTTATCGGTGAGATCCAAGATGACGGTCAATTTGAAACCGTTTGGGAAACCGACAGTACGGTTCCTGGGGATTCTTGGTCGGACTATTTGCCAAGTTCTAAGAACGTCATTGCCGATTGGACATCGCCGATCAATTGCGGCCATTACAACACGGTAACGAAGAAATGTTCTGGCGAAAACTAAGCAACACCTAAACCGTCGATGATCAGGGTTGATCTTCAAAAAGCGGTTTAACACCAATAACTAACCTCTCCCAGGGTGGTATGGACTCTCTGTCACACAGTGCAGAGAGTCCCTTTTTCTACTCGTACTTTCTTGTTGAAATTACGCAAGAATAAGGAGCAGGCCCACCAGCAAGAAACCTTGCCACTACTTATTCCATGGAGCATGACCTTGAGACACTTTATTGCACTTTGCTGCTGTCTTTTTGGCCTCTTATCCTTGCAGGCTTATAGCGCAGAATCGTCAACACCCGCTAGCCTGTCTGTTAATCAGCCACCCGCCGCACTCGCCCCTTTAATGCTGAAACTGACTCAAGTGAAATACAGCAAACTCTTGCCCGTATTAAAAGCCATCGAGGCCAACAGCGATGAGTCTATGCTGCCGCTGTTTCGTACCATGATGAATGGAGATTTGTACTTCATTAAAGCCAACAAACAACTCGTCCAACGGATTGAAGTCGAGAACCAAGACGCTTATCGAGGAATTTTTAGCCAACAATTGATCGCCAATCTTAGCGAGCAAGCGGTGTCTAAAATCAAAGTAAATAACCGTTTGCGGGGCTATTTGCGCAATGCCATCGCCCGCATTCAGCTAACCTCTCACTCTGCCGAAGTACGCCGAGGGGCCGTTCAAGCGCTGCTTTCCAGTCTTGACGAAGACACAGTCGCGACGCTTGAGCGACTCTACTCAAGCGAGTCAAATACCAAAGTAAAAGAAGAAATGGGCTTGGCTTTGGCGATTAATACCGCTTTGCAAACCGAGTTACCAAATTCAACTCGCATTGCCGCGATTGAGCGCCTATCCGGTAGCCTAGAAACGACGGTGCGCAATAAACTCAATCAGCTTACCTACCAAGACAACCCGGACATTAAAGCCGCTGCACAGGCTGCGTTGACGAAAATTACTCAGCGAGTAGAACGCTTTGGCTTTTTGAATCAGCTGTTTTTTGGCTTGAGCCTTGGCTCTGTTTTATTGCTGGCATCGATTGGTCTGGCCATTACTTTTGGCGTCATGGGGGTGATCAATATGGCCCACGGCGAAATGATTATGCTCGGTGCCTACACCACCTATGTGGTGCAATTGATGATGCCAAATTACATCGACTATTCCATTTGGGTAGCGATTCCGGCGGCATTTTTAGTGTCTGCTTTGGTAGGAATATTAATTGAGCGATTAGTCATCCGCCATTTGCATGGCCGCCCAC
Organism: Marinomonas sp. KMM3893; assembly: GCF_004352855.1. Classification (GTDB taxonomy): domain Bacteria; phylum Pseudomonadota; class Gammaproteobacteria; order Pseudomonadales; family Marinomonadaceae; genus Marinomonas; species Marinomonas arenicola. Next base: position 540,594 of record NZ_SJSC01000001.1, read on the forward strand.
TGGAAACCTTGCTGGCGACCTTTGGTATCAGTTTGATTCTGCAGCAATTGGTACGCACCATCTTCTCGCCATTAAACCGCCAAGTGTCTACCCCCAGTTGGATGAGCGGCTCGTGGGAAATTAACCCTGTGCTGTCGTTAACCATGAACCGTTTGTACATTCTCGCGTTTTCTTTGTTGGTTTTTTTCGCACTGGTGATGGTGCTAAAGAAAACCTCACTGGGGTTAAACGTGCGCGCGGTTTCCCAAAATCGCAACATGGCCAAAACCATGGGGGTAAAAACCAATTGGATAGACGCCATGACATTTGGTCTGGGTTCTGGCATCGCAGGCATCGCTGGTGTGGCGCTGAGTCAGCTCACGAATGTGGGGCCGAATCTGGGTCAGGATTACATTATTAATTCCTTTATGGTCGTTGTCTTCGGTGGCGTGGGCAACCTGCTCGGCACCCTAGTCGCCGCCTTCAGTTTGGGCATTGCCACCAAGTTCCTTGAGCCTATGACTGGCGCGGTTTTATCCACCATTTTGGTGTTGGTGTTCATCATTTTATTCATCCAAAAACGTCCTAAAGGACTCTTTCCACAAAAAGGGAGGGCCGCAGAATGAGCTCTATTACGCAATATTTTTCAGCGGGTCGTACTTCAGGCAAACACACCTTGCCCTTTGTGATCATCCTCTTAGCAGTGACGGCACTGGCGTGTTTGTCCAACCTCTACCTAGCAAGCGACTCCGCCTTGCATGTAAGTACTTACTCCATCACCTTATTGGGCAAGTATTTGTGTTACGCCATGCTGGCGTTGGCCGTCGATATCATTTGGGGGTATTGCGGCATTCTCAGTTTGGGACATGGGGCGTTTTTCGCCTTAGGTGGCTACGCCATGGGAATGTATTTAATGCGCCAAATCGGCGACCGTGGCGCTTATGGCAACCCTGATCTACCTGATTTCATGGTGTTTTTAGGCTGGCAACAGCTGCCTTGGTTTTGGCATGGGATGGACCAATTCTGGTTCGCCATGATCATGGTGGTTCTGGTGCCAGGATTATTGGCGTTTATTTTTGGTTGGTTGGCGTTTCGTTCTCGGGTGACAGGGGTGTATTTGTCAATCATGACGCAAGCGCTCACTTACGCTCTGTTGCTAGCTTTCTTCCGTAACGAAATGGGGTTTGGTGGCAATAACGGCTTAACCGATTTCAAAGACATTGTCGGCTTTAGTTTGCAAGCCGACACCACTCGAGTGAGTTTGTTTGCCATTACCGCCTTGATGTTGGCTCTGGTGTTCGTGATCAGCCGGAAAATCCTCTCATCCCGCTTTGGCAAGGTGGTCTTAGCGATACGTGATTCCGAATCTCGTGCTCGCTTTATTGGCTATCGAACCGATCGTTACAAAGTCTGGTTATTCGTTTTTTCTGCGGTGATTGCCGGTATCGCAGGGGCTCTGTATGTGCCTCAGGTCGGCATTATTAACCCGGGTGAGTTTTCCCCAATCAACTCGATCGAAATGGTGATATGGGTGGCGGTTGGCGGCCGCGGCACCTTGATTGGTGCTGTAATAGGCGCGCTTTTAGTGAACTACGCGAAAACCCGTTTTACCGCTATTTTACCAGAAGCTTGGCTGTTCGCTCTAGGCGGCCTGTTTGTTTTAGTCACCCTGTATTTGCCCAAAGGCATCGTTGGGTTATACACCCAACTCATGGAAAAACGCCGCCCGCAACCAACTAAGGAGTCTAACGCATGAGCGCCCTTCACCATTCCCTAAATAGCTTACGCGAGACATTTCGTCCTGATCAGGTCTGGCCTTTTCTTGCTCCTGCGAACGCTAAGGTCAACGTCGATAAAAACGTGATCTTGTACGTCGAAGATTTGAACTTAAGCTTTGATGGCTTTAAAGCATTAAACCATTTGAACCTCTACATCAACGATGGCGAGTTACGCTGTTTGATCGGGGCCAATGGGGCTGGCAAGACGACCCTAATGGACGTCATAACCGGCAAAACCCAATGCGACTCTGGCAGCGTATTTTTTGGGCAAAACCAAAACCTGCTCAATAAAGACGAAGCAGAAATCGCGCAATTGGGCATAGGCCGAAAATTCCAAAAGCCCACTGTGTTTGAAGAGCAAACCGTGTTTGATAACTTAGAGCTCTCACTAAAAACCGATAAAGGCGTATTACCAACGCTCTTTTCCAGGCTCACCCCCACACAGATTGACCGCATTGATAATGTGCTTCACATCATCGGCCTTGCCAAACATCGCTTTATGTTGGCGGGGGCTTTGTCTCATGGGCAAAAGCAATGGCTCGAAATTGGCATGTTACTTGTATCAGATCCTAGGCTTTTATTGATCGACGAGCCAGTCGCGGGAATGACCCCCCAAGAAACCGAACGCACCGCCGAGTTACTCACCTCGCTGGCGGGGGAACGTACCGTGATTGTCGTAGAGCACGATATGGAGTTTGTCCGCAGCATCGCCAAAACAGTAACGGTATTGCACCAAGGGTCTGTGCTCGCAGAAGGCACCATGGATCAAATCCAAAGCAACAAAGATGTGATTGAAGTCTATTTAGGAGAACAAGAAGCCACTGATGGCGTGATAACAGAAGGAGTAACCCTATGATTTCAATCAAAAACCTTGATCAATTATACGGTGGCACACAAATCCTTTGGGGGTTGGATTTAGACATAGAACCCGGCTCCATCACCTGCATTATGGGACGCAATGGCGTAGGAAAAACCACCTTACTCAAAACCATTATGGGCTTGTTGCCAATCAGTAATGGCGAAATCACCATGAATGGCGTAACACTTAATAAGCAAAGTGCTGAAAAGCGCGCCTACTCAGGCATTGGTTATGTGCCTCAAGGCCGGGATATTTTCCCCATGCTCACGGTGGAAGAAAACCTACGCATTGGTTTGCCAGTCCTGAACAAGAAAAGCAAAAACAAAACAAACGACATACCGGAGAAAATCTTTGAACTGTTTCCGGTATTAAAAGACATGTTGCATCGCCGTGGTGGAGACCTCTCCGGCGGACAGCAACAACAATTAGCCATAGGTCGCGCCCTAGTATTAGACCCAAGCGTGCTGATTCTAGACGAGCCAAACGAAGGCATTCAGCCCAATATTGTGAAACAAATTGGCGATGTCATTTTGAAATTAAACGCCGAAGAAGGCCTGACCGTGATCTTGATCGAGCAGAAACTTGGCTTTGCAAGAAGGGTCGGCAAGGAATTCCGTTTAATGGAAAAAGGCCGCATAGTCGCAGCAGACCGAATGGATAAACTCAATGACAACTTGATCAAGCAGTATCTAGCGGTGTAATCCTAGTACGCTGAACAAGCCGATATTTTGTTAAGGAAGAGATGCATAATAATCATAATCTTGCCTTGGTAACGCCGTCAGAAGCACCATCTGAGAAGACGTCTTTAGCGTCTAATGCGCCTTCTCACTGGCATGCGTATTTAACCTTAGGCTTTCAAAAAACCGCGCGCGGCACCGTCCTGAAAACCTGCGACCACAAGGGACCACTTTACGTTCAAAAACCCTTTTACCCAGAAGGCCCAGAGACCGCCCACGTTTACCTCTTGCACCCGCCAGGTGGTTTGGTGTCTGGCGACCGCTTGACCATCACCGCCAATTTGGCCGAAAACACCCATGTGCTTATTACGACCCCTGGCGCTGGCCGTGTGTATCGCGCCCGTGAAGACAAAACCCTGCAGCACCAAATCACCCAATTAAACGTCCCTAAGGACAGTGTGATGGAGTGGCTTCCACAAGAAGCTATCCTCTATCCAAACGCCCACACTCGACTTGAAAATCAGATCAACCTAGCCAGCAACGCCAAATTTATTGGCTGGGAAGTGACCTGCTTTGGGTTACCGGCGAACAATGAAAGCTTTGCTAATGGACACGCTGAACAAGGTTTTGAGATTCGTCAGGATGGTCGTTTAAAAGTGCGCGAGCGTTTCATCATCGATGATCAAAGTCGCGATATTTTTCAAGCGAAAGCCGGCTTAGCCAACAAACCAATAAATGGCCTGATGATTGCAGGTCCTTTTGACCGAACGGACAATCATGATGAGCTGATGGAGACACTTCGTGACCATTGCACAAAACACGTTTCGCTTTGCGGCGCGACCTTGGTGGATGAATACATCATTGTGCGCAGCCTCCATGATGACTCGGAGCACATGAAACGCCTGTTTACCCAATGCTGGCGAGCCATTCGTCCAGCGCTTATTGGTAAAGAAGCGTGTGAACCAAGAATTTGGGCGACCTGATTCTAACAAGCAAAATCAAGGCGCCATAGAATAACGAAAAAAGGGCTGAATAATGGAATTACTACCTAGAGAAAAAGACAAATTACTCGTCTTTACCGCCGCGTTATTAGCAGAACGTCGCTTAAATCGCGGCCTTAAGCTTAATTATCCAGAAGCCATGGCTTACATCACCATGGAAATTATTGAAGGCGCTCGTGATGGCAAAACCGTCGCCGAGTTAATGAGTTTTGGCAAAACATTGCTCAGTGCTGACCAAGTCATGGAAGGGGTGGTGGATTTAATTCACGAAGTGCAAGTCGAAGCGACCTTCCCCGATGGTACCAAGCTGGTCACGGTTCATAACCCAATTAACTAATGTGGAGACGCACCATGATTCCAGGTGAAATTCAGGTAGCCGCAGGCGATATTGAGCTGAATGTAGGCCGTAAAACCTTAACCATCCGAGTCGAAAACACCGGCGATCGACCGGTTCAAATTGGCTCCCATTACCATTTTTATGAAGTCAATCCTGCGTTGTCTTTTGAGCGTGATCTTACCAAAGGGTTTCGCCTCAACATTGCTTCTGGCACCGCAGTACGCTTTGAACCCGGCCAAGGCCGTGAAGTGGAATTGGTCGAATACGCTGGCACGAAAACCATTTATGGCTTTCGTGGCGAGGTAATGGGAACACTGAATAAAACGGAGCCGTCAGCATGAGCAAAACAGACACTGCCAACTTAGACGCGGTTAACATAGACGCGGTTAAAATAGACAGAAGTGGCTACGCACAAATGTTCGGCCCAACCACAGGCGATCGGGTTCGTTTGGCCGACACCGACATCTGGATTCAAGTCGAAAAAGACTTCACCACCTATGGTGACGAAGTAAAGTTCGGCGGTGGCAAGGTAATCCGAGATGGTATGGGGCAAAGCCAAGTAACCAATGAGGTAGCGGTCGACTTGGTGATTACCAATGCCTTAGTGCTTGATCATTGGGGCATTGTCAAAGGCGACGTGGGGGTCAAGGAAGGTCGTATTTTTAAAGTCGGCAAAGCAGGCAATCCAGACATACAAGACAATGTTGATATTGTCATAGGCCCTGGCACAGAAGTGATTGCGGGGGAAGGCTCGATTCTAACCGCCGGCGGCATCGACGCTCACATTCACTTTATTTGCCCACAGCAAATTGAAGAAGCGCTGACCTCTGGCGTGACCACCATGATTGGCGGCGGTACGGGCCCAGCAACGGGCACCAAAGCCACCACCTGTACGCCAGGACCTTGGTATTTGGGGAAAATGCTCCAAGCGACCGACAGCATGCCAATGAACCTAGGTTTTCTTGGTAAAGGCAACGCCAGCCAGCCCGAAGCGCTAGAAGAGCAGCTAGAAGCCGGAGCTTGTGGCCTAAAATTGCACGAAGATTGGGGCACGACGCCTGCGTCGATTGATTGCTGTTTGAGCGTCGCTGAAAAGTACGATGTGCAAGTGGCCATCCACACGGACACGCTGAATGAATCCGGCTTTGTCGACAGCACGTTAGCCGCGTTTAAAGAGAGAGTTATTCACACTTACCATACCGAAGGCGCTGGTGGCGGGCACGCTCCAGACATCATACGTGCGGCCGGTAATGTGAATGTGCTGCCCTCTTCTACCAATCCGACTCGTCCTTATACCCACAACACAGTCGATGAGCATTTAGACATGTTGATGGTATGTCACCATTTGGACAGTAACATCCCAGAAGACGTGGCCTTTGCGGATTCTCGTATCCGCAAAGAAACCATTGCCGCGGAGGATATTTTTCACGATCGCGGCGCATTCAGTATGATTTCATCTGACTCACAAGCCATGGGACGGGTCGGTGAAGTCATCACACGAACCTGGCAAACAGCCCATAAAATGAAGCAACAGTTTGGTTTACTGGCAGAAGACCAAGCGCTAGGCGCAGACAACTTTCGCGCCAAACGCTACATCGCCAAATACACCATAAACCCAGCCATTGCTCACGGTATTAGCCACGAAGTGGGCTCCATTGAAGCCGGTAAGCTAGCTGATCTAGTACTTTGGAAACCGGCCTTTTTTGGGGTGAAACCCTCCATCATTATCAAGGGCGGGATGATTGCTAGCGCGCCTATGGGGGACCCAAACGCTTCGATTCCTACGCCTCAGCCCGTTCATTACCGCCCTATGTTCGGCGCCTTTGGTAAAGCCGCCGCCGCGACCTCAGTGACCTTTGTGTCAAAAGCGGCGTTAGAAAATGGCCTGGCGGAAAAGTTTGGCTTGGATCGCACTCTGGTCGCTTGCCGTAATACTCGCAATATCTCCAAGCACGACATGATCCATAACAGCTGGTTACCTGACATTACGGTGGATCCGCAGACTTATGAAGTACGAGCCGATGGCGAATTGCTCACCTGTGAGCCCGCAGAAACCTTGCCACTGGCTCAGCTTTATACCTTATTTTAAACGTGCCCTGTTTTAAACATCAAAAAAGCCAAGCGAAATAACGCTTGGCGGTTAGGAAACATACCATGCTAGACATATATCAAAGATTAGGCACCCATTGCCACGAAGCGGTTTACACCAAGGTGACTCTTAGTCACGAGCAACGCGATCGCGGCCGTCTTAAATTGATCGGAGAAAATGGCGAAGAGGTTCGCGTTTTTCTCGATCGCGGCAAGCCGCTCCAAGTTGGGGAGTTTTTGCGAAGTGAGTGCAACAAAATAGTGCAAGTTCAAGGCGCCGTTGAAGATGTGGCTCATGCCAGTTGCGACGATTGGCAAGCTTTTTCCAAAGCCTGTTATCACCTAGGCAACCGCCACACCAAGATTCAAGTGGGTGATCGCTGGTTACGCATCAAGCCGGATCATGTCTTAGAAGAAATGCTTCACCTACTTGGTTTGGTTGTGAGCCATGAAAGCGCGGTGTTTGTCCCTGAATCTGGAGCCTACAGCCATGGTCACCACCACGGATAGCAGCCTATTGCGTCTCTTGCAGTTGAGCAGTGTAAGTTTACCGGTTGGTGGTTATGCGTTCTCACAGGGCATGGAATACGCTATCGACCAAGGTTGGGTAACAAACAAAACACAAGTGTGCGATTGGATCAGCTTGCAGCTGCAACAATCTGTGGCTCGTGTTGATTTACCGATTTTGCGTTTGTGTATGCTCGCAGCCAGTCAGCAAGATAACGCACGCCTATTAGAACTCAATGATCTGGCGCTGGCGTGCCGAGAAACCAAAGAGCTGCGATTAAACGATACAGCGATGGGAGAAGCCTTGGCGCGGTTAATGCGTAGCTTAGAAATCGCCACGCCTTTTCAGCGCTTAGAAGACATCAGCTTTGTGACCTTATTTGCCGTGACAGCAACTCATTGGTCGATCAACCTTGAACTGGCGGCCCTCGGGTTTACCTGGTCTTGGCTAGAAAACCAAATCGCCGCAGCGACAAAATTGGTGCCGTTAGGGCAAACCCAAGCACAAGAATTACTCGGCGAATTACAACCTGTGATCAGTGACGCCATTCGTAGCTCACTGATTATTAATGAAGACAGTGTTGGCGCAGGGCTTCCGGCAATTGCCATTGCTAGCGCGCAACACGAAACACAATATTCACGATTATTCCGTTCTTAATTTTTTGGGATAACCTTGGTTTAAAGAGGAAATACTATGAGCAAACCAAAACAAACATTGCGCATCGGCGTTGGCGGCCCTGTTGGCTCGGGAAAAACCGCCTTATTGCGCTCTTTGTGTTCTGCCCTACGCGATCACTACAATATTGCCGTGGTGACCAATGATATTTACACACAAGAAGACGCTAAGTTTCTAACCGAACATGAAGCCCTAGAGGCAGATCGCATTATTGGTGTGGAAACAGGAGGATGCCCACACACGGCGATTCGTGAAGATGCTTCAATGAACTTGGCCGCGATCGATCAATTAATAGAGCGTCACGGTGAATTAGACGTGGTGTTTGTGGAAAGTGGTGGCGATAACTTAAGCGCAACATTCAGCCCAGAACTGTCGGACTTTACCATTTATGTGATTGATGTTTCCGCCGGCGACAAAATCCCTCGTAAAGGCGGCCCTGGCATCACCAAATCCGATCTTTTGATTATTAATAAAACCGATTTGGCGCCCTTAGTCGGAGCCTCTTTGGAGGTAATGGATCGTGATGCCAAAATGATGCGTGGCGATCGACCGTTTGTTTTTTCCAACCTGAAAAAAGCCCAAGGCTTAGACGAAATCATTCAATTTATCATTACCGAAGGTATGTTAGAATTCAAAACGATTCCAGCCGCAAGAGCGGTGGTTTAATTCATTTATTTATTTCGGAGATTATCTATGCGTCTTACTACGCTAAAAATGGGATTAGCCACTCTAATTGCTGCCGCTCCAACCTTGGCACTTGCTCATCCAGGTCACGAGCACAGCACCAGCTTTATGACGGGGTTTATGCACCCTATGGGCGGTCTTGACCACCTACTAGCCATGATTGCTATTGGCCTTTGGGCGGCAAGCATGGGTGGAAAAGCATTATGGGCTGTGCCTGCGGCTTTTGTCGGCACCATGATTCTGGGTGGCGCGTTTGGTATGGCAGGAATGCAAGTTCCTTTCGTTGAACAAGGCATTGCGCTTTCTGTGATTCTTATGGGCGCACTGCTTGTTGCTTCTGTACGTTTCTCTGTCGGCACTTGCGCTGCCATTGCGGGTGTTTTTGCCTTTTTCCATGGCGCAGCGCACGGTATGGAAATGCCATTAAACGCACACGTTGCGGAATACGCTCTCGGCTTTGCAGCTGCAACCGCTTTGTTGCACCTTGTTGGCATGGGCATGGGTAAAGCCATTGCTCGCATCGAAGCGCCTATTGTCACTCGCCTCTCTGGTGGCATCATTGCCGCAGCTGGCGTTGTCATGGCCATCGCCTAAACACTTACAGCCACTGGTGCTAAGAACCCCATACATGACTCTGGGTTCTTTTAAAAGCGGTACCAGTGGCTGATTGTTACCTTTGTTGTCCCTTTGTTTACTTTCTTATTAATTCGTTGCGTCTTTTTGTTCCGTGTTTATTTTCTTCCTTATTCCCTGTACATTCCTCGTTGTGACAGAGTCACCTTTCTGGTTCGCCATAGATAAATGATAGAGTGGATCATCACTGCGATTTATAATGGACTAGTAGAAGTAAATATCGCATCGATCGAGACATAGAAAAGGACTACATTGTTGATAAAAACTGAACTAAAACAACCTTCTGCTATTTTCATCGCTTGCGCTATTTTCTTCGCGATTATCTTTTTTGGTCTCTACTGGACCTACTCTTCAAATCAAGCGATCATAAAAGAACAAAAATTATTATTAAATGGTCTATCTAAAACTCAAGCATCGACAATAGAAAGACGCCTTTCTATTGCCTTCACGTCCACACAGTTGTTAGCCACCGAGATAGAGCACCATGGTGATGGCTTTAATGATTTTGACGACTTCGATGGGTATTCAAAAAACCTAATGAGTTTTATTGAAGGAATTTCCAGTTTACAACTCGCTCCAAATGGCATTATTGAGAAAATTTCACCGTTAAAAGGCAATGAATCGGCCATCGGTTTGGATATTTTTGCTGACCCCAAATATCGAGAGGCGGCGCTCCAAGCAATCGAAAAACACAAAATGATCGCCATAGGTCCAGTCCCTCTAGTCCAAGGTGGTACTGCCGTAATAGGTCGCTCCCCTGTTTACTTGTACCGAGGCACTCAAAGAGAAGTATTTTGGGGATTCGCGTCCGCAATTATTAGCCTAGATGAGCTATTAGAGCCCACTCGCTTAAAAGAGCTGGAGCGTGATGGTTACCAATATACCTTAACCCGTGTGCATCTAGACACGGGGCAAAAATTAACCTTTGCACAGTCATCGAAACCGCTCAGCAACATAGTATCCACAACGAATATCCACCTTCCTATTGGCACTTGGGAAATTAGCATTAGCCGTGACATTAGCAATCGTTTAACCAGCAACCTCATTTCTGGCAGTATATTGTCTTTGATTGCAGCACTGGCTATCTCTATTGGTTTCTACGCCATAGCGATTCAACCTCTACGCTTACACACATTAGTAAAAGAAAAAACTCAAGAATTACAACGTCTTGCTTATAATGACCCATTAACTAAGCTACCAAACCGCCGATACCTTAATGACCAACTACCGGCTCTGTTACGCTCTAATAAAAAGCGTCATCAAATTTCTGCCTTTATTTATTTTGACCTCGATAATTTTAAGCGCATCAATGACACTATTGGTCATGATGTGGGTGACAAAGTACTAGAAATTGTCGCACAGCGACTTGATTCGTTACGTTCTGAGTCTGATAAAGTTGTCCGCTTAGGTGGCGATGAATTTGGTATTTACCTTAGTAACATTGAAAATAAGCAAGAAGCAAAAGAACATGCCGAACGTGTCCTCGCCTACATCCACTCTCCCATTTGTATTGATGCCAAAGAATTTATTCTAAGCACTTCTTTAGGCATTGCTATGATTCCAGAGCACGGTGATAGCCTTGTCTCCATTATGCAGAATGCCGATATGGCACTTTATCAAGCAAAACAACGTGGTAAAAACCAATCTGTTTTTTATTCACATGATATGAAAGCCGCCACACTCGATCTTGTTGAAGCGGAAGATGACCTAACAAAAGCTCTGCAAAATGATGAATTTGAACTCTATTACCAACCTCAGTTCGATCTACAAACAAAACAGGTATTTGGCGCTGAAGCCCTTATCCGTTGGCACCACCCAACAAAAGGTCTTATTTTTCCTGATCAATTCATTCGACTAGCAGAAAACACAGGGCAAATTATCAAGCTTGGCCACTGGGTATTAGAAAATGGTATTTCGTATTTAGCCAGACGACGAGAACAAGGCCTGCCTTACATATTGTTGCATGTGAATCTTGCCTCCCAGCAACTTGCCGACCCACATTTTGTAACCGTGGTAAGAGCTTTACTCTATAAGTATCAAGTACCAGCAAAGTGGCTTGGCGTGGAAGTCACCGAAACCTCTTTATTAGAAGATATCAGCTTAGCCAAAGCCCTGCTGCAATCGTTAAAAGACATGGGGATTTGTGTTGCTATCGATGACTTTGGTACTGGCTACTCTTCATTAGGACAACTGAAAAACCTGCCGGTTAATTTGCTTAAAATTGACCGCAGTTTTGTCATGGATTTAGAGCGCGACCAAGCCGATCGAAAAATTGTTGAAGCCATCATTGCGATGGCCCACAAACTGGGCATCAAAGTTTTAGCGGAAGGCATAGAAAGCAAAGAGCAATGGGATATGCTGATGTCGTTTCAGTGTGACTTTGGGCAAGGCTATTATGTCAGTCGAGCCATACCTGAAGCAGACTTCAACGCGGCGCCTCCTATTCAGTGAAATATCCATGGCCATAAAAAACCCCGATTATCGTGACCAATAATCGGGGTTTTATGGTTTAGCTTCACTTAAGACGCTAGGCAGATAGCACGACCATGTTCATGCACTTCAACTAACTCTTTATGAAGGCTGCAAATAGTTCGCTCGTAGTCTTCTTCATCCACCACGAACTGCATATCCACTTGACGCATCGATTGGTGCATCGCGATCACGTTAACATCTTGTTCAGCAATCGCTTTGACCGCTTTCGCCAACATACCAGTGGTTTTCATATCACTGCCAATAGCCGATACAATCGCCACTTTGCGTTGCGTGATTTCCGCATCAGGAAAACGCTCATGCAATACTTTCATAACGCGCTTGAGTATCTTCAAGTTAATCGCCAAGTAGTGAGTAATCGTATTGGCGTTAATGTCTTTGGCAATAATATGGATATTGAATTGACGTAGTACCTTAAGAATGGACACATCAAATAGGTCAATATCGCCAGACATATCTTGGTCAAACAATTCCACCGCAAACACACCGCGAGAACCCGCAATGATTTCGACACAAGGTGCATCACTGACATAATCGCCGGTGATTAAGGTGCCGGTGTGCTCTGGCTCGAAAGTATTTTTTACCCGCAATGCAATATTATTTTGGCGTAGACCTTTGGCCGCTTTTGGATGGATCGCTTCCATCCCCAAGTTAGCAAGCTGGTCAGCCACATCGTAGTTAGTACGGCCAATCGGCACCGCTTTATTTTCACCCACCAAACGAGGGTCAGCGCTGCTTAAGTGAAATTCTTTGTGAATCACAGCTTCACGCGCTTCTGTCAGCACCGCAATGCGACTAAAGATCATTTCACTGTAGCCACGATCAAAGGTAGACATTAAGCCCGTTTCACTATGAGCGTACCCTGTTGCAACTGGCAACTGAGTATTCAGGTCTACACTCTTGAAGGTATCAAGAATGCGCTCGTCTAAAGACATGTGGTGAGCGGTGTTCCAACCTGTTAGATCGACAAATACCGCATTAACACCGTCGCGCTGCAACAAGGTCGCCGTGTTCCAGGCACTGTGCGCTTCGCCAATACTGGCCAACATTTCACGCACCGTTGCCAAATGCTCACTCAGGGAAAAGTGACCGTGCTGGCACAAACGGTGAAGATCTTCTAGGCATTCTCGAGCGTCTTGTAAACGATGATTAATGAAGTCGTTTGCTTTATGCAGCAACTCACCTTCAAATAAAGAGGCGTTAATGGCCAACATTGAATCGCACACATCTTGTAGTGCAACAGACCAAGAATCTTGTTTACGCTCTAACGCGAATAATGCATAAACCCCAGGCTCACCCGTCTTTTTATGCTCAAGCAGTTTGTCTGTAATGCCGCCATAAGCCGACACAACAAAAATACGATTATAAAGATCGTTCGTTTGAACGGGTTTGAAAACTATATTGTCACGCACCGAATGGTAGTCACTCATGGACGTACCACCGATTTTTTCAACTGTATGTTGTCCCATTTTACTTAACCTAATAAATTAAAGGGCTGAAGGGTAAACCACAGCCATGTTCAAACGCTGACGCTAATAGTGTCATAAGGTATGTTAAAAATTAAGTAGAAAAGTGACTTTTTAGCGCTTAATACTTGCCTCAACGCACGACGCTTTGGCTTCATTTATTGCTGACTAAATAGTCAGTAGGCGCCATACAACAAGGCGTCAAAAAAATACCAGCGTCCGCTATGAATAAACGCAGCTGGAGGCCAATCGTCTCTACCTTGGTCAACGTTAAGAACGACATGAATGTCGTCGGATAGGAAGAAAAAAGCGCCTCATTCAAAGACGCTTTTTTTTGCTGAAAAGCTTAATCAAGCAGCTCGTAAGCGCCTTCTGAATTATGGACTTCTTTACCGGTAATCGGTGGATTAAAAACGCACGCTAACTTCAACTCTTTAGAGGCTCGCAATGTGTGCGCGTCGTGTTTATCCAAGACATACACAACACCCGGTTTGATCTGGTGTTTTTGCCCTGTCTCTCGACTTTCTACTTCACCTTCACCTGAAATACAGTACACAGATTCAAGGTGATTTTGATAATGCATATCAAAGTCTTTGCCTTCGTATATCGTGGTGATATGGAAGGAAAACCCCATGTTATCTTCTTTTAATAACAGGCGAGTACTTTCCCAATTGCCGTCCGGAGAGACAACCCGGCGATCGGTCTTTTCACATTCGGCTAAATCACGTGCAAACATTCTGTTCTCCTGATAAATACTAAATCAATAAAGGCAGTGCTAAACACTACCGTGGCGACTTAAGGTGTTGAACTTACAATGTAGGCCACTCAAGTCAGAAACAGCGCCGCTCTAAAAGAGCGACGCATCAATAGACACTAGACAGCAATGTCATAGTTCTCATCAAAGTAGCTTTTCGCTTCTGGCATATCATCTTCCTTGGCGCAAATCTCACGAATCGCATTTTCCAGAATATCGATGCCTTCTTTTAAGTCTTCGTCTGGAATAATCAGCGGACATAGGAACTTCACAACTTGATCATCCGCACCGGAGGTTTCGATCATCAGGCCATTCTGGAAACATTTTTTGGTGATTTTTCCCGCCAATTCGCCACTGACGCAGTTAATACCACGCATCATGCCGCGCCCTTGTAGGATAAAGTTGCCCTCTCCATATTGGTCAACAATGCTCTGTGTACGTTGATGGATGTAATCCCCTTTGCGTTTGATCTCTTTTTCAAACGCATCGTCTTGCCAAAACGTATCGATCGCAGCCTTGGCCGTCACAAACGCCAAATTATTACCACGGAAGGTGCCGTTATGCTCACCAGGCTTCCATTCATCCAGTTCTGGCTTCATCAATACCACGGCAAATGGCAAGCCATAACCGCTCAAAGATTTCGACATAGTAACTATGTCAGGTGTAATGCCTGCGCCTTCAAAACTAAAGAAGGTGCCGGTACGACCACAACCCGCTTGGATGTCGTCCACGATCAGCAGCACCTTGTGCTTTTTACACACAGCCTCAAGGTTTTGTAACCAACCAAAGCTTGCAGCGTTAATGCCGCCCTCACCTTGTACGGTTTCAACAATGACCGCTGCCGGCAGATCCACACCGCTGCTTGAGTCGCTGAGAACCTTGTCTAGATATTCGGTGGTTTCAATGCCGTCGCCTAGATAGCCATCAAAAGGCACAGTGGATACGCCCGCGCCTAGGCTAGTGCCTGCTGCGCCGCGATGATGCGAGTTACCCGTGACGGATAATGCACCCAAGCTACAACCATGGAAGCCATTGGTGAAGCTGACGATGTTTTCTCGGCCGGTGACGTTGCGGGCCAATTTCAGAGCCGCTTCCACCGCATTGGTTCCTGTTGGTCCGGTGAATTGCATCATGTACTGCAGTTTACGGGGCTTAAGGATATGTTCATTAAAGCTTTCCATGAAAGCGGCTTTGGCTTTCGTATGCAGATCTAGGCCATGAGTAATGCCATCTTCCATGATGTATTCAACCAATTTTTGCTTGAATACTGGGTTGTTATGTCCGTAATTCAGAGTGCCGGCGCCAGCAAGGAAATCGATGTATTTGTTGCCATCCTCATCAAACAAATGCGCACCTTGAGCTCGGTGAAAGACACGTGGAAATGCTCGGGCGTAAGATTGTACTTCTGATTCAAGCTCTTCAAAAATTTTCATGCTATCGCTTCCTCTTAATTAAAATATCAGTGGGTGACACGGTACAGGGATCAGGACGCCTTCTAAAAAGGACCGATGCGAACCAAATACTCTGTGTCATGTTTGCCTTTAAAATGCGTTTCTTTGTCAAACTGAACCGACTCATTTAATGGCGAATTCAATTGCTTCGCTAAGCTTCGAAATAAAGCCCATGAACCTTCGTTTGACCGGGTGATCGTAGTTTCAAGGTAACGAACCCCAGCACAGCTTGGTCGTGACAAAATGTCTCTAAGCATCTTTTTTGCTAAGCCTTTGCCACGCGCAGACTCATGTACAGCAACCTGCCAAACAAATAAGGTGTCCGTTTTTGCAGGCAATAAATAACCTGAGATAAAACCAACCAGCGCATCATCCAGTTCAGCGGCGACGCTGGTGTCACTAAAATGATCACACTGCAGTAAATTGCAATAAACCGAATTCGTATCAAGTGGCGCACAGTCAGCCACCAACTGATTGACTTCCATACCATTTAACGCACTTGGTTTTTTCAGCTCTAACTTTTCTATAGTCATAATTTGACCCATTAGACAACAAAACAATAAACCAATATCACACCAGCTCAAAGTTCAAAAAAACGCCCTAAATCAATAAAAAAACTATCGTCATAGGGCGTGAGCTGACATCAAATTGATTTGATGTCTAATCATTCTATCGAGTTAAAAGACAATGTCCAGCGCTTATTTAGAGCACTAATGTTTTGTTGTGGAAGTATTTGACTGCGAGAAATGTCGCTATCCCTTGCCCTCTCTTGCTTTCCGAGAAATAACAGGATTCTTCATTTTCCCGTAAAAAATGTCATTTTTTGTTGCATGATGAGAACAAAATTCGGAAAATCTCGCCCCTAAATAAAGTCTTCCCTAAAAATAGATCCCTTAAATAAAGTGGGAATTATTGAGTGGTCTTAATAAGAAGAGACTTTGTTCGCTGTTTATATATTTTGTTTTCAACTATTTAGAGATCATTTATGCAAGAAAAAACATCCATCCAAGGCTCGTGGGCGAGTCGTTGGATTTTTATTATGGCGGCCACGGGATCGGCTGTCGGTTTGGGCAATATTTGGAAGTTTCCTTACATTACAGGTGAGAATGGCGGTGGCGCTTTTGTACTCGTGTATCTAGTCTGTATTTTATTGGTTGGTATTCCAATCATGATGACGGAGGTTTTCATTGGCCGCCGAGCTCGAAAAAACCCGATTCACGCGCTAGAAGATGTGGCAGAAGAATCCGAAACAACCCGCGCTTGGGGTTTGATCGGTGTAATGGGGCTGCTATCTGGCGTACTTATCTTCTCTTTCTATTCTGTTGTTGCTGGCTGGGTACTTCACTACATCAAAGCCATGGCAACGGGCGAGCTTGCAGGCGCTACCTCTGAGCAAGCCAGTGCCGCGTTTAACGCTTTATTAGCAGACCCAATGACCTTGCTAGGCTGGCACACACTGTTCACCATTATGACAATTATAGTAGTCGCACGTGGTGTAAACAAAGGCTTAGAAACAGCCACCCGCATCATGATGCCAGCACTTTTCGTCCTGCTATTGGTGTTGTTTGGTTACGCAATGACAACCAGCGGCTTCTCTGCTGGCTGGCATTTCATGTTTGACTTTGATTTCAGCAAAATAACGTGGGATTCCGTATTAGTCGCATTAGGTCACTCATTCTTCACCCTATCCTTGGGGATGGGTACTATCATGGCTTACGGCTCTTACATGCCTAAGAAAGCTTCTATTGGCAGCACAGTCCTAGCCATAGGCGCATTGGATACCTTAGTTGCCTTGGTTGCGGGTCTTTGTATTTTCCCAATCATTTTCGCTAATGGTATGGATCCTGCGGCTGGCCCAGGTTTGATGTTTATCTCTTTGCCTGTTGCTTTTGGACAAATGCCTGGCGGCCAGTTCTTTGGCTTCCTATTCTTTGTTCTGGTTGGCGTTGCCGCTTGGACTTCTGCAATCTCTCTAATGGAGCCGACTGTTGCTTACCTAGTTGAGCGCTTTAAAATGGGTCGTTGGAAAGCCTCCATACTCTTAGGCTCTGCAGTTTGGGCTTTGGGTATTGCTTGCCTAGGTTCTTTCAGCTTTATGAGTGATGTCACTATGTTCGGCAAAACAACGTTCGACTTCTTAGATTACATTACCGCCAATATCATGATGCCGCTTGGTGGTATTTTGACCGCTATCTTTGCTGGCTGGTTTGTTAAAAGCAAATACGCGAAAGAAGAACTTAGCATTTCTGATGCCTTTTATCGCTTCTGGCGATTCGCAATTCGCTTCATTGCCCCGATCGCCATTGCGATTGTGTTCTATCTGAACCTGTAATGAGGCCATAGTACGAAAAAAGCCCCGTTGACAAGGCGTCACGGGGCTTTTTTATGGCGTATTCTTGATCTGAGGAAAAACACCAAAGACGCTCTACATTCGCGTCTTATCATACCAAGATCACATGCCTCTTAGGGCGTAACTTTCACTCGCTGCTTGCCAAGCATTATCAAACTTTGATGCTTTCTTCATGCTGTGATTTTTCTTCGTGCTGTCATGTTTTGTCCAAAACAGCTCATGAAAGTAAAAAGCAACCGTGTTAATCGCAGGCTCAACAATGGCAACCAAGCCACCAACAATAAAACTTCCAGTAATTAAATAAGCCACGCTAAAGGCAATGGTAAAGTGCATAACAGCAAAAGTAATGGTCTTAGTCATGTGATTCTCCTCGTTTTGTCTCTTAGTTATAGACTACTCGAGGCACATAAATAGATAAAATATATTATTGTTATCTATCTAATAGTTTTTTAAATTCACACAATCCATTTACTCCTCACCACCTAGCCTTTCTAGTGTCGCCGTCACGCCTTCTAACGCCTCAGAATACACCTTCACCGAGCCAATTTCAGTCATGTCATCAGCGTGCGCCGCTAACCAGAAACTGGCACCAATTAAGGCAACTGGCTCACCCCATGCATCCAATGCAGTAATCAAATCCGTGGATTTAGGTGCGAGTTCATTTTCACAAAATGCAATAAGTGCACTCGGCTCAAGCCCTTCTATCAGTGCTTGCCAATCTTGGCCAGAGGACATATTGGGCAAAACACAACAAGCGAAACCTTGATCGCTAAACAGCGCAGACGCCATATAACACCAAAGTGTACGCTCTCCATACAACCCAGTAATTAACACCTTAGGGGCATTTACATGTTGGTTTTTAAGCGACGCAAGACGGCCAGCTAAACAACGACTCAATACTGCGTTGCAGAAGCGCGCATGCACACCAACAGTCAGTTGTTCTAGGCTGGGCAATATCCAATTTTTAAACGCTACTAAAGGAGGATATTGGGAGAATATCTGCTGATATAAATGCTCTATTTTATCTTCATTAAATTGTCGTGACAGATTGATCAATGAAGCCTGCCACTCTATCCATTCCGTTGCTGGGGTAACATTTTCAGCACTTTCCTCACGATCAAGCAATGCTCTGACTTTACTCACGGCCACACCTTGTTGCACCCATCGAACAATGGCGTCAACGCGCGCAACATCCTCTTCACTGTAAAGTCGATGGCCCTTTTCTGTACGCTGCGGTTTAAGCAAACCATAGCGGCGCTCCCATGCTCTTAAGGTCACAGAATTCACCCCAGTTTTTGCCGATAGAGTACGAATAGGAAAATTCACCTCTTCGCTTTCTGTGTTCAACTCAATCATATCTTGGTCCACTTGATCACTTCCTTTCTTATTATCCGCCTCTATTACTTGGCGCCACCAAACGCAGTCTTTCAGCGCCATGATGGCTTTCGAGTTCATTAATAATAGTTGATATCAAAATATTATACAGTGTTTCTTTTTGTACAACACTATTGCTTTTGTTATACGAGCTACTATATTGTATAAGAATAAGTGTTACAAAACTAAAGGATGTACAAGTATGAAGCATGCCCAGATACCCACAAACACTTCGTTACTCTACGATGTCGCCATTATTGGTGCGGGCATTGCTGGAAGCCTTTGTGCAAACCTATTAAGCAAAGCTGGTCATCAAGTCTGTGTGCTGGAAAAAAGCCGTGGTACTGGCGGCCGAGCTGGCAGCAAGCGACTAAACGATGAACAAAGCTGCGACCTTGGTACCCCCTTTATTCGCTCTACTCAGGCAAGCACTCAAGCTATTTTAGCGGCCCTTAGTGACATAGGTGTCGCCCAACGTTGGCCGCAGTTACCACAAAAAGAGCAAGAAAATGACGCACAATATTATGTAGGCACACCTAAAATGAGTGCACTTACACGCCATTGGCTCAATAACATCGCGTTGATTTCAAACACTCGAATACACCATATTGAGCGTATAAAAAAGCAAAATGAAGACTGCTGGCAATTGCATAACGACCATTACAGCAAACACTTTTTTGCCAAACGCATCGTCATAGCAACGCCCGCACCACAAGCGGCGATCTTACTTGCCAACACCCCAGACATTGACACATTGCTACTAAAAGCGATTCAAGCCGGACAGACATACCAGTCGCAATGGGCAATGTGGCTAGAAACAGAGACAAGTACGCTTCCATCCATAATCGAAGCGACAGATTCCCCGCTAGCAAGGTTGATTAAAGACAACCAGAAACCTTGCAGAACGCCAGCACAAGAACGCTGGGTGCTACAAACGACACCAGAATGGGCTCAGAAACATCTGAACAAAGAAAACCAAGAAATTACCGAGCTGTTGACCAAGGCCTTTAAAGAGCAAACACAGCTCACCCCTAGCGCCTACGGAGAGCCTCATCGATGGTTATTAAGTCGCTCCCAGCCGATAGTAGAAAACGCGCCCTATTTATGGGACAAGCAGCAAGACATTGGTCTTATTGGCGACTGGCTATCCCAAGGTGACGCAGAAGGAGCCATGCTTAGCGCACTCTCTTTATGCGACCACCTTAGCAATGAACTCAGCGAATAACTTACCCTAGTTGGAGAGTATTATGACAACCCCAAACACTATCTCACACGCTTCTTTATCAGCCGACCACTTGTCCCATAAAATTCCGGTCGGCATCAGCGCCTGTTTATTAGGTGATAATGTGCGCTTTAACGGCGGGCACAGCCGATCCGCTTATTGCGATACGAGCTTGAGCGATTATTTTGAATACCAGAAATTTTGCCCTGAAGTGGCAGCTGGATTTGGCACTCCAAGACCGACCGTTCGCCTAGAAGGCGATCCAAGCAACCCTAGAATGACCTACTCAAACCAGAAAGGCGGCGATATTACCGCCACTTTCATGGACGCGACTCGCCCTTATTTAGACAAATTAGAGCATCTTGATGGCTATATCCTCATGAAAAACTCACCAAGCTGCGGTTTAGAGCGCATCAAGGTCTATCAAGAAAATGGCCATCCTCATATGGAACGCAGCGCCGGTTTATTCACCAAAGCATTAAAAGAACGCTACCCATTGCTGCCAATGGAAGAGGATGGGCGTCTAAATGACCCAGCGTTAAAAGAAAACTTTCTGCTGCGCGTGTTTGCGCATCACGAATTTCGTCACAGCGTCACAGCAAAACCGAGTATGAAGGCGCTAATTGCTTTTCATAGTCGTTATAAATATCTCGTGATGGCGCATTCGCAACCTGCTTATAAGGCGTTAGGAAAAATGCTATCAGGCAATGATCCGAGACCTTTTGAGGCATTAAAAGAAGCCTACTTTCAGGCCTTGATGACAACCCTATCCACACCTGCGAAACGCAAAAACCACTGTAATGCGTTAATGCACCTAGTAGGGTATTTAAAACGTTCGGTGGATGTCTCAATCCGCAAAGACATTATCGGTGTGATTGAGCAATACCGTCGTGGCGAAGTGAATCTGGCCACGCCGATGACATTGCTCGGCCATTATCTGAACCACTATGGTAGTCAGTACGTAAAAGAACAGCGCTACTTTGCACCTTACCCAAGCGCTTTAGGCATTCGTAACACAGTTTAGGACTTTATTATGGCTATTAAACACCTTGTTTGGCTTCGCAATGACCTTCGCTGGCTCGACAACCCTGCGCTTTATTACGCGGCGCTTGAAGGGAACATTCGAGTACTGGTGACTGCAACGCCAACGCAATGGAAAAAACACCACGAATCCAAGGCTAAAATAGGATTGCGAGCCGGGTTGATTCGTCGATTATTTGCAAAACTAGCAGACTCTGGCATTCCTGCAGAACTGATTACTGTGGATACGTTTGACGATCTACCAGATGCCCTTGAGCGCTATTGTTTAAGCCATGGCGTAGAGCACATTTGGTTTAATCAAGACATTCCGATTGACGAACAACAAAGGGACCAAGGGGTCAGCCAACAGTTAAGAGGCAAAGGCATTGAAAGCCATCCCCAAAGTGTCGATTTGATCGTGCCGAATGCAGTATTAAGCCAACAAGGGACGCCCTTCAAAGTCTTTACTCCCTTCTTTAAACGCTGGCTGTCCTTGCTCTCCATGCAAGATTGGCAACCATTGCCGGAGCCCGCGCCTCAAGGTGAAGCCCTTGACTTTATCGAGCCTGAAATCCATTGGGATCAAACCTATCGAGATGACCTATGGATACCAGATCAAGAGATAGCAAAACAAAAGCTCTGGCACTTTTGTTACACCAAAGAGGCCGATTATCAGGCAAAACGTGATTATCCCATGGAACCTGGAACAAGCACCTTATCGCCTTATCTGGCGTTGGGTGCACTCGGTCCAAGAGAATGTTTATTTGCGATCCAATATGTCTGTGAGCAAACCGATCGCCGATGGCAAGACAGTATTTGGCTAAAAGAATTGGCTTGGCGTGACTTCTACCGCCAACTAATGGGCCACTTTTCTTTTCTAGCGATGGGAAAACCTTTTAAGAACGAAACCGACTTTATTCGCTGGAATCAAGATGAGGCACTGTTTGAGGCTTGGACACAAGGCAACACAGGCTTTCCCATCGTTGATGCCGCCATGAGACAACTCAATCAAACAGGCTGGATGCACAACCGACTGAGAATGGTTAGCGCCAGTTTTTTAAGCAAATTAATCTTTGCCGATTGGCGCAAGGGCGAAGCGTATTTTATGAGTAAGTTAGTCGATGGTGAATTCTCAGCCAACAATGGAGGCTGGCAATGGAGCGCGTCTACAGGCTGCGATGCCGCCCCTTACTTTCGAGTGTTCAACCCTACCCGTCAATCTGAGACTTACGATGCAAAGGGGGACTTCATCCGACGCTTTGTTCCCGAGTTGAAAACACTGGATGCAAAGTCGATTCATAACCCATCGCCTGCGCAAAGAATCGAATGCGGCTACCCCTCCCCGATACTTGATTACAAAGCAGCGCGGCTTGCGGCGATTCAATCCTTTGCTGACTTAAAGGAGATTAAAGAGCATAAGTAAGCTGGGCATTGCTGACAATAATCCAGTGCATTAGTTACTTTCCCATTTTTAAAATGCAGACTATGATTAGAGCTATAAATTGTTTACCTTATAATAGACTTACTCGCCTAAAGTTAATAATTATAAAGAGTTTAACCAATGGCTTTGAAAGCATATAATTTGCGGAAATTTTAATGGATAACACTCGTAACATGTCAGAATCTCAACACCTCCATGATGTGCTCGTTCATCTGAGACGCATCATCCGCGCCACGGACTTACAATCAAAACGTGTTGTTAAAGCCTGCGGACTTACTATTCCCCAAATCATGGTACTTCGGTCAATTGAAGAGCTAGGTGATGTTACTGTTCGTAAGATTTCAGACAGTGTTTCACTAAGCCAAGCAACGGTAACCACCATTTTAAACCGCTTGGAAGACCGCAAACTCGTAGAACGAGTCCGAGCACAAAAAGATAAGCGCATCGTCAATGCAAGATTAACTGAAATGGGGCGCTCTATTTTACAGACTACGCCACCGCTACTTCATGAGAAATTCATTGGTGAATTCGAGTCTTTACAAGGCTGGGAACAAACCCAAGTGCTATCATCTCTGCAACGAATCGCCATCATGATGGACGCTGAAAGCATTGATGCGGCACCATTATTGGATATCAACTCTCCAAATATCTAAGACACAACAATTTGCAACAAAAGCTCACTGGTGGAAACAAGTGAGCTTTTTTTTGCCTTTTTCAGCTAAAAACAAGCTAAACCTCGCCCAAAACGCCTCTTTTCGTTCCTTTTTATATGCTAAAAAAAAGTCATTTCTGACACCAATATGACAAACATTTGATAAATTCATTTAGATGTGTAAACTAATTTTAGTTTGATGACTAATAATTATAGATCACAACAGGAACCTAACCATGTATACCAAAAGCCTTATTGCTGGTGTTTTAACACTTGCAGCGACCTCGTCATTTGCAGCAGCAAGCAGCTGTGGCAAAGTACAAATCGCAGATATGAACTGGAATTCAGCGTCCTTTATGGCCAATGTTGATAAATTTATTCTTAATAACGGCTACGGCTGTGACGCAGAATTAATACCAGGAGACACCATGCCAACCAGTACTTCCATGGTTGAAAAAGGGCAACCCGACATAGCCCCAGAAATGTGGACAAACGCGGTCAGTGAGCTGATTGATCGAGGTGTAAAAGAAAAACGCCTAAGCATCGCTGGTAAATCGTTATCAGATGGTGGCGAAGAAGGTTTCTGGGTTCCAAAATACATGGTCGATAAAGACCCATCATTGGCGACCATTCAGGGTGTGATGAAACACGCTAAAGAGTTCCCAAACCCTGAAAACGATGCTGTTTCGGCCTTTTATGGCTGTCCTGCTGGATGGGGCTGCCAAATAAGTGCTGGCAATTTATTTAAGGCACTTCACCTTGAAGACGCTGGTTTTGAGTTAATTGATCCAGGTTCAGCGGCGGGGCTATCTGGCTCATTAAGCCGTGCCTATGAGCGCAAAGCACCTTGGTTTGGTTACTACTGGGCACCAACGGCCATTTTAGGCAAATATGAAATGGTTAAGGTAGATTTTGGCTCAGGTATTAACCAAGAGCACTACATGAACTGTATTACGAAAGACAGTTGCCTAGATCCTAAAGTGACTATGTATCCACCTTCCCCTGTGTACAGCATCACCACAACCGAGTTTGCTAAACGTGCACCACAAGCCTATGCCTACACGGCAAAACGCTCATTTACTAACGCTCAGATGAACAAGCTACTTGCTTGGATGGAAGACAACCAAGCGGATGGCCAGTACGCCGCTGAGAACTTCATGATGAACCATGAAGACATTTGGTCTAAATGGGTAAATAAAGACGTGAAAGCCAAACTTGACAAAGCTATCAACAATCTATAATTCGTTAAGATAACAAAGAGCCATGCCTTTGCATGGCTCGATACCCTGCTTTACTCTTTGAGACATTATTTATGATAGACAGCTCCTGGTTAACAGAATTTCCAGATATGAGCCGACGTGATCTGCTGGCCATACGACAAACACTAGACAGTGCCTACCGAACTTTTTCCCGCGCTTACGGCCAATCGATCGAGGACTTTTTCAACCCTCTCTTACACTTCCTTATTTGGTTTGAAGACCTATTAATACAAACACCTTGGTGGATTGTACTTGCCGCCATTGTCGGCTTAGTTTATGCCGCAACGCGATCATGGCGATTATGCCTAGGCGTTCTCGCTTCTTTTCTAGCCATTGGTTACTTTGGCATGTGGGAAGACACCATGCGGACACTCAGCATCATTACTGTGTGTACCATATTGTCCATCTGCATAGGGATTCCCATTGGCA
The DNA here is from genome assembly GCF_004352855.1 of Marinomonas sp. KMM3893. Taxonomy (GTDB): domain Bacteria; phylum Pseudomonadota; class Gammaproteobacteria; order Pseudomonadales; family Marinomonadaceae; genus Marinomonas; species Marinomonas arenicola. The sequence continues at coordinate 565,721 of NZ_SJSC01000001.1, forward strand.
TCTTAATGGCAGGCTCCGATAGAGCTCGCTCCATCATCACGCCGCTTCTCGACATCATGCAAACCATGCCTGCGTTTGTCTACTTGATCCCTGTGGTGATGCTATTGGGCATCGGTAAAATTCCGGGCGTTATTGCGGTGGTCATCTACGCCATTCCACCTGTTATTCGGTTGACAAATTTGGGCATACGCCTAGTCAACAAAGAAACACTGGAAGCCGCCACAGCTTACGGCGCAACAGCGACACAACGACTGTTCGGTGTACAAATCCCATTGGCCATGCCAACGATCATGGCAGGCATTAACCAAACTATTATGATGGCTTTGGCCATGGTGGTAGTGGCCTCTATGATCGGTGTTAAAGGCCTAGGTCAACCGGTGTTAAAATCCATCACCAACCAATATTTCACTCTCGGGTTACTTAATGGTCTAGCAATTGTCGCATTAGCAATCATTTTCGACCGTGTTTCTCAGACTTATGCAAAACGCGCTCAAAGACATATGGAAGGAAATGATAATGGATAATAATCGCGAAACATTAATAGAGATAGAAGGCCTTTATCAGATCTTCGGTGAAGAGCCCAATGACGTATTACCCCAGGTAAAAGCTGGCGCTAGCAAAGAAGATGTACTCGCAGAAACAGGCCATACTGTTGGTCTTAGAGACATAAACCTAACCATTAAGCGCGGCGAGATTTTCGTTATTATGGGCCTTTCTGGTTCAGGGAAATCCACGCTTATTCGCCACTTTAACCGCTTAATTGATCCAACGGCAGGCAAAATCAAAGTCGACGGCGAAAACATCATGGCGCTCTCACCAAAAGAGCTGATCACGTTTCGTCGTCACAAAATGGCCATGGTATTCCAACACTTTGGTCTAATGCCACACAGAAACGTCGTGGACAACGTAGGTTACGGTCTGTCCATTAAGGGCGAGAAGAAAACGGATTGGGTGCCAAAAGCCACTCAGTGGCTCGATACCGTAGGCTTAGCGGGCTACGAAGAGCAATACCCTTCCCAACTGTCTGGTGGGCAACAGCAACGCGTTGGCTTAGCCAGAGCGTTGTGCACAGACGCTGAAATTCTTCTTATGGACGAAGCCTTTTCCGCTTTAGATCCGCTGATTCGCAGCGAAATGCAAGAACAACTTATTGAACTGCAAGAGAATCTGCAGAAAACCATTATCTTTATCACCCACGATTTAGACGAAGCGTTGCGTTTGGGGGATCGAATTGCCGTTCTGAAAGACGGCAAACTCGTCCAAATTGGTACTCCAGTCGATATCATGCTACGCCCTGCTGACGACTACGTTAAAGCCTTTGCCAGCGACGTTAACCGAGCAAGAGCTTTATCAGTACAAACGGTAATGACGCCAAGCACTGAAAAACTCGACGCCAATACGGTAAAAGAAGCGAAGGCCAACTTCCCTCAAGACAAAGAATACGTATTTGTGTTTAACAACGAAGGCTATCAAGGTGTGCTTACCAAAGAACAAGCCACCACTTTAGACGACGAAAGCCCCCTAAAAGACGCGCTTCATCCCGTACCGTCTGTACGTAAAGCCAACCTATTGCAAAAGGTTATCCCTTTGTCTCTTAACACTCGATTTGACTTACCTGTTGTGAATAAAGCAGGCGAACTAACCGGTCGACTTGAGGCTCGAAAATTAGCGGACGTTCTCTCTCCGAGTTAACTTTCTAGTGTATGGCAAACAATAAAAATGGCCGCAATCGCGGCCATTTCTTTGTGTCCAATAACAGCAAGTTATTTTAGGTTCAGTACATCTTGCATATCGTACATAGCCGCTGATTTACCTGACAGCCATTTGGCCGCACGGACTGCGCCTTTAGCAAAAGTCATACGACTGCTGGCTTTATGAACGATCTCAATACGCTCGCCCTCTGTTGCAAACCAAACACTGTGCTCGCCCACGACATCGCCGGCGCGAATGGTTTCAAAACCAATTTCTTTTTGCGTACGAGCGCCTGTCTGACCTTCACGACCGTAAACAGCACATTCTTTAAGGTCACGACCTAACGCCTCAGCAACCACTTCTCCCATACGCAACGCCGTGCCAGAAGGAGAATCCACTTTGTGTCTGTGATGCGCTTCGACAATTTCAACGTCGTAATCATCGCCCAAAATTTCAGCTGCCGTAGCCAACAACTTTAACGTCAAGTTCACACCAATACTCATGTTAGGTGCGAAAACAACAGGAGACTGTTCTGAAAAAGAAGTTAATGTCGCCTTCTCTTCATCGTTTAAGCCAGTTGTGCCAACCACAATCGCTTTATTATGTTGCGCACAAAATGCAGCGTTTTCTAACGTCAGTGCCGGTGTTGTAAAATCAATCAACACATCAAAATCGGTTACGCAGTCATCCAGTGATGACACAGCGGCAACGCCAAGCTTACCAATACCTGCTATCTCACCCGCGTCCGCGCCAACAAGTGAACTTCCTGCTTTCACAATAGCCGCGCCAAGAGAAACACCTTCCGCCTCGTTCGCTGCGATAATCAAATTCTTTCCCATGCGCCCAGACGCACCAATTACTGCTATTCGCATCTTATTTCACCCTTAACAATAGATTTCGCAAACCATAACAAATACTGACAACTTTCTCAGCTACTAATGCCATTAAAAAAGCCCAGAAGCGCACTTAGTAACGAGTACTAAGCGGTTCTTCTAGGCTTTTTTATAAGGCGCTTTCTGTTTCTTTTTTACGATTTCATACGTTCAGCCAGATTGCCTTGCTCGTACGCTTCTTCTTCAATGTGCGCAATATTCGTAACCGTATTTTCAGCGCGCTCGATGCTTGCCAAACTCAAGGCATCCACTTGCTGCATCTGCTCGTTCAGATCACGCGCCACACCAGCCTGCTCTTCTGAAGAGACATTAATTTGCGCCGTCATTTCAACAATATGCTTAATAGAGGATTCTATCGTCTGCATTTTCTCAGCCACTTGCTCCACTCGGCTCACACCTTCTTGTGCAACAAGGCTGCCCTTATCAATCGCTTGGGTAACGTCAGAGGTGTTTTTCTTCAACTCTTCGGTCATTTCATTAATGCTTTGCGTCGCCGCTTGCGTTCTGATTGCCAGCGCTCGAACTTCATCGGCTACGACGGCAAATCCGCGCCCCGCCTCACCTGCTCGTGCCGACTCAATCGCCGCATTCAAAGCAAGTAAGTTGGTTTGATCGGCAATGTCACTAATCGAATTCACCACATTATTAATGCTATCACTGCGCTCAGCCAATATCTCTACCACGCCTTTGGCCGCCGATATTTCAGAATACACTTGTCTCATGGTGTCGCCAGTATCAAGCGCCAAACTTTGACTTTCACGCGCTGAAATTGCCACCAACTCTGTCGCTTCAGCCGCTCTGCCAACGTGCTCTGCCACATCATTAACACTTTGCAATAGCTGCGAGCTTGCCGCCACAACGCTTCTAAACGTATCTCGCTGTTTAGTAAAGTTATCTAAATTGCTCGCCACACTGACTTTGACATTGGAAGCGCGTTTGCGTAACTGCTCTGACCCTTCCAGTAAGCGATAGCGGAAAGTATTGCCTGCGGCGTCCTGATGAGTATGACCAAAACGCACTGCTGCCTTGCTACCAATGCTTTTACAATATAAATACTGACCTATTGGGTTTTGTGCTTCGATTGGAAGATTCCGTAACGTGGCATCTAAAGACTGCTTTTGAATAAACAGCAACCACACACCAATAACGCCAGCCAACCCACCCAACACTTGCAAAGGCAAACTTGCAGACAGCAGAGCAACGCACGTCATAAGCACAACAATAAGCAATAGCGGCCACACACTGTTGCTGAAAAAAGACGCCACTTTAGTACTCGTCGGTATCGCTTTTTTACCGCTATTTAGCCGATCATAAAATGACTGCGCATGCTGAATCTCATCACGCGTTGCTTTTCGGCGCACGGATTCATAACCGATAATTTTTCCATTATCTAACAAGGGACTAACGTGAGCACTTACCCAATAGTGGTCGCCGTTCGCACAACGGTTTTTCACCAAACCCATCCAGCTATTGCCTTGTTTCAAGTTGCTCCACATATCAGCAAACACAGCAGGCGGAACATCTGGGTGACGAATGACGTTATGCGCTTTACCTATTAATGACTCACGTTCATAGCCAGCCACATCACAAAAGTGATCGTTAACAAAGGTAAGACGCCCTTTTGTATCCGTACTTGAGACAATCTGATAATCCGCAGGAAAATCATATTCTTTGTTGGTAACAGGCATTTTTTTCATAAACAGTTCCAGGTCTCTTTGTTATATTTTAGCCACCATTCTTGTGGCCTTATTGTTGTCTTTATGGGAGTTTACATTAATCGAATGACGAGTAGGTGACGCCTATTCATCATCGAAATCACGATAAGCATCTGGCGCCAGATCTTCAAATCGAGTGTATTTACCAACAAAGGCTAAGCGGCAAGTTCCAATCGGACCATTACGCTGTTTACCGATGATAATTTCAGCAATACCTTTGTGCGGAGAGTCTTCGTGATACACCTCATCACGATAAACAAATGAGATGACATCCGCATCCTGCTCGATCGCTCCAGATTCACGCAAATCCGAGTTAACCGGACGCTTGTTTGGGCGATTCTCCAAACTACGGTTAAGCTGGGAAAGTGCCACAACAGGACATTCCATTTCTTTGGCAATGGCTTTTAGCGATCGAGATATCTCAGATATCTCATTGGTTCGGCCTTCGGTGAAACCTGGGATCTGCATCAACTGAAGGTAATCGACCATGATCAGAGCCACACCGCCATGCTCACGCGCAATACGACGCACCCGAGAACGCATCTCAGTTGGGCTAATACCACCGGTGTCATCAATAAATAACTTACGGTCTTTGAGCATTTTCACTGCCGACATCAGCTTATCCCAATCTTCTTGCACTAGCTGACCTGAACGCATGCGTGTTTGGTCAATGCGCCCTAAAGAAGACAACATACGCATCATCAGCTGCTCAGAAGGCATCTCGAGACTAAATACAATAACGGGCTTATCGCTGATCATGGTGGCATTTTCCACCAAGTTCATTGCAAATGTCGTTTTACCCATGGAAGGGCGACCCGCCACAATCACCAAGTCGGATTTTTGCAAACCTGCCGTCATGCCATCTAAATCTGTAAACCCCGTACTCAAACCGGTGATAGCACCTTCTTGGTGGTAGAGTTCGTCAATCTTGTCCACCGTCGCGCTCAATATATCTGACGCGATGCGTGGGCCACCTTTTTTCTCACCGCCTTCAGCAATCTGAAAAATTCGACGCTCAGCCTCATCCAAGACTTCTGCGGCCGTCATGCCTTCGGGGTGAAAGGCCCTAGCCGAAATCTCATTGGTGGTAGAAATAAGGCGTCGCAGAATAGAACGTTCACGCACAATGTCAGCATAAGAAGCTATGTTAGACGCACTGGGTGTCGCTTCCGCAACTTCAATCAGGTAGGCCATGCCACCAATGGATTCTAAGTCCCCACGCTTATCCAGACGCTCACCGATTGTCACGACGTCAATCGGTTCCGACTCATCCGCTAATCGCGCAATTACTGAGAAAATCAGCTTATGCTCAGGGCGATAAAAGTCATCGGCAATAACCAATTCAGACACTTTTTCCCAAGCTTGCGGGTCTAGCATCAAGCCACCAACGACGGAGCGTTCGGCTTCAATAGAGTAAGGCGGTAATTTAATAGAAGCGATTTCAGAATCGTTTAATTGCACGTAAAAACACCCGAACCAGAATAGAGGAAAAACAAGGGGATTAGCTTATCATGACAACAACAAAAAAAGGGCATCTTGTATTAAACAAGACACCCTTTTTTATTGATCAGTTTTCGTCGAAACGAATTACTGAGCAACAACTTCCAAAGTAACAGTAACAACCACTTCTGGGTGTACTTGAACGTCAACTTCGAAAGAACCTGTGTGGCGAATAGCGCCTTCAGGAAGACGAATTTCTGCTTTAGAAACTTCTACTTCTGCAGAAATTACTTCAGCGATATCGCGTGTACCGATAGAACCAAAAAGTTTACCTTCATCGCCAGCATTCGCTTCGAATTTGAAAGTTTTGCCTTCTAGTGTTTGAGCACGAGCTTCAGCAGCAGCTTTACGCTCTGCAGCTTGAGCTTCAAGTTCAGCACGGCGTTCTTCAAAGCTAGCCAAGTTAGCTTTAGTTGCCATTACAGCTTTTCTGTTCGGAATCAAAAAGTTACGAGCATAACCTGGTTTAACGACTGCAACGTCACCAATACCACCTAGCTTGTTTACTTTGTCGAGTAGAATAACTTCCATCTCGATCACCTCTAATTAATCATTCACTATCACTTGATGCTGGATGACTTATCTTGGATTCGTTCTCGAATATTTACAAAACTATCAATCACACTAAGTACGATCAATATGTTTGCGAAATAGACGTTTAGAACAAAGAATCCCACAAGATAAAATGCAATCAGTCCAACAATCCCAATTCTTTTTTTTGCTAGAACACCATGCACTAACGCAATGCCTGGCAACACTAAGGCTGGAATGGCCGCTTGAGATAAAACAAGGTACGATCCTCCTAAGCTTTCGCCTAGCAACACCATGGCACCTAAAACCAAGCTAAACGCTATCGGCAGTCTTAGCTGATGAAATTCATGTCGCAATCCACCAGGATTATAGAGCCCTGCTTGCCATTTTCGCGCTAAAAAGAGCGACACAATAGCAATCATCGCCTGAATAATGGACAAGGCCACTACCGCTTGATGAAAAATAATACCTTTGTCCGGTACTACCACCCCTTCCGATGTCAAAATTCGATGAATCAGTGTTGTCACTAAATTCAACATGTCTGACATAAGCAAAGGCTGCAGAAAAGTGCTGATGACGGCAATAAAACTGCCAACAATTAACACCCAACTCCATGATGTTGTTGCCCTGAGTAACCAAGCCAACAAAGTCACGTCTATCAACACCATCAGTGCTGTCGCATCACCTTGGTATGCCCACAAAACTATTGCAGGTAGACATCCCCAAGCTAATACAGGTATTCCTTCTTTAACACCTCTACGAAGTACTACCAAACCAATAATGGCGGCAGACACCCAGAACAGTAAGGGTATGATACTGAAAACAGCAACACCAATAATGGCATTGCGCGGACGTGTCATAACCCATTTCGCTAAAGCGCTCATTCTGGTACTTCGTTCCACCTATTAATTGAAGTGGCTATCAGTGTAAGGAAGCAAAGCAATGTAGCGAGCGCGTTTGATCGCAGTCGCTAGTTGACGCTGGTAACGTGCCTTAGTGCCAGTAATACGGCTAGGTACGATTTTACCAGTTTCAGTAACATAACCTTTCAGTGTTTCTAGATCTTTATAATCGATCTGTTTAACGCCTTCTGCTGTAAAACGGCAGAATTTACGACGACGAAAAAAACGAGCCATACGTGTCTCCTAATAAAAATATTGATTAATCTTCAGATTCTTCAGCAACAACTTCTTCAGTTGTTTCGTTGTTGCGCTCTTCACGTTGAGGAGCAGAACGACGATCTTCACGACCTTCAGAAGCTTTAATAGGAGATACATCAGTAATCGCATCTTTACAACGAATCACCAAGTTACGGATGATTGCATCGTTATAACGGAAAGTATCGTTTAATTCAGCTAAAACACTGTCAGAACACTCAATGTTCATAAGAACATAATGTGCTTTGTGAATTTTGTTGATTGGGTAAGCTAGTTGACGACGGCCCCAATCTTCTAGACGATGAACTTGTCCACCATCTTCAGTGATTAGGTTAGTGTAACGCTCAACCATTGCTGGTACTTGTTCGCTTTGATCTGGGTGAACCAGAAAGACGATTTCATAATGACGCATTTAAGCTCTCCTTATGGATTCTAGCCTCTACGCTCCCCCTGTTATGAAGCCTTGAGACAAGGAGTATAGATTTACAGGGACGCGAATTGTATAGCATACAGAACAATAAATAAACACGCTGAGCACCTTGATAAGAAGGTTTTTCTTTCCTTTAAGCAATTAGCTCGCTGTCTAGCCCGCGCACTCTTATAAATAAATAGGCATAGCTAGTATTCGTTTACATATTTCACTCGTCTATTTACCATAAAACAACCTAGGTCTTTAATTAAATAAGGAAGAAACTCAATGATATCGCGCCGTAACATGGGCATTCTCATCGCCGCCCTACTCCCATTATCGCCAGCCATGGCTCTGGCTGATAGCGGTGATTTCAGCGTAGGCGCCATGGGCATCTATGCGACTTCTATTTATAAAGACACTGACAGTGACACTAAAGTGCTTCCGTTTGTTGCCTATACTGGCGAACATTTCTACTTAAAAGGGCCAGAGCTTGGTTATAATTTTTTGCCAAATCATTCAAAACGCAATATAGGCGTTGGTCTTGGCTATCATTTTGCCGAATTTGATCCTGATGACTCAGACGATAAAAACATTCAAAAACTGGATGATCGTGACGACAGTGTCATGGCCATAGTGCATGCGAAGATTGGCTTCTTTTCGGCCAAACTCGCCCAAGATGTAAGCGACACTAACCGTGGTTACTATGCTGAAGTCGGCGCGGGTTATCCTATTCAAGTACAAAAATGGCGCCTTATTCCGTCCATCCACTATCGCTATATGAGCAGCGAAATGAGCGATTATCAATTGGGCGTCAGCTCGTCTGAAGCGGCAAAAACAAGCGGGGCCATTAGCGCCTATAACGCGCCTTCAACGACCATGACTCGTGTCACTCTCAATAGTTTTTACCCAATCACACAATCATTGACGGTTAATTTAAGCGCCACCTACGTGAAATACAACAGTAACGTATTAGACAGCCCGATCGTTGAAAAAGACCATAAAAGCATTGCTAGGGCTGGCATTATTTATAAGTTTTAAGCAGAGTAAGGTAACCACTCTGGCGACAATCTAAAATCGACTGTCGTCAGAGCGATTTGATCAGACACCTGATTCAAACAGCCACACTCTAATAAGGATGTTACATGCCCGCTTTTGTTTACTTGCTGCTGCCAGTGCTTTTTTGGTCTGGTAATTATGTACTAGGACGTTTCACCGTTTCTGAAGGCATTGACCCCTTTTCTATTTCTTTCTTACGCTGGAGTATTGCCTGCCTGATCATACTGCCTTTTGCCTACAAAAAAGTCTGGGCAGAACGCGCGATAATTGTGAAGAACTGGCCTCTGCTGTTACTGTTTAGCTGGCTAGGCATTTGTAACTACAACCTTTTTTTATACATTGGTTTAACCTCAACCAGTGTCACCAACGCCGTGCTGCTCAACGCCATTGTACCTGTTATCATCCTCATCACAGCTAGGCTATTACTCGGCAGCAAAACCAGCTGGCTACAAAACGTAGGTATACTTCTATCAACCATAGGCGCGATTGAAATTATTAGTCGAGGCAGCCTAGACACTCTTCTGCATTTGACCATATCCCAAGGGGATCTATGGATCATTACCGCGGCAATCAGTTGGGCCGTGTATTCTGTTTTGATCGCTAAACGCCCCAAAGGGATGTCTCTTATCGGCTTTTTTACGACCACGGCATTCGTTGGCACCGCCATTCAAGCACCGCTGTTCTTCATTTTCGGCACAACGTCGCTTAATGAGTTATCCGCCATTAATTGGGGAACTTTGCTCTACATGGGATTGTTTGCTTCTTTGGCGGCATTCCTTTGCTGGAACTTAGGTGTACAAAAGCTAGGGGCTGCCACTGCAGGGCAATTTATTCATCTGTTACCTGTGTTTAGCATTTCACTCTCTGTGCTGTTTCTTGGCGAACAACTTTATCACTTCCACTACATTGGCATTGTTTTGATTTTTTCGGGCATTTTCGTCGCCACCCTATTAAACAAAAAACTGATGCACCTCAAACCAGCCGAACAACACTAGGCACTTTGACTCTTTGCGATGCGGGTACTAATAAGGATGCTTATAAAGATCAATGCCATCCCCGCATAAGCAAAGGCATCTGGTACATGCCCCCACACCATCCATCCCCATAAGCCACTAAATACTACGCCGGCATAACTCACCGGAGAAACCACACTCGCCGGTGCATAAGTGTAGGCCTTGGTGTAGAGAAACATACCAACATACAAGGTGATACAAACTACCGCGACCAATGGCCAACTCGCCATTGGCAATAACAAACTGTCTCCTTGTATTAACACTAAGCAGAATGACAGCCCTGCCGAGATCAAAAAATAAATCATCATGGTTTCTTGACCACTCACCTGATGAGACAACATACGAGTCGTCACCATAGAAAAAGCCAAACCAATGGCGGATAGAAAACCGATTAAATGCCACGGATTAAGGTGCTCTGGCGTCGGTTGAATAATACAAGCCACGCCAATAAAGCCAATAACAAGAGGGACCCAACGGGCGCTTGGCACGGCCACTTTATGCATAATAAACACCACTAAGGGCACACAAAGTGGCGCACAGTAACGCAACAAGGTCGCTTCAACCAAAGGGATGTGATTGAGCGCCCAGTAATAAAACAAAAAGCCTGTAAATCCTCCCACACTGCGTAGAAAATGAATTTTCCAAATAGCGATAGGTCGGCGCTGCCAGCGGCCTCGTAATTGCGGATAGAGCACGGCGACACAAAAAACACTCTGCCAAAATACCAACACTGGAACCGCTATGGTCGTCTGCACCTGCTTTGCAGCAAGCCCAGTCACCGACATAACAAACGCATAAGCAATCGTCAGCAATATGCCTTTTTTTAGCCTCTGCTTCTCATTGAGTTCCAGTGACACACACACCTCACTTCCATTGTAATAATACGGCCAAACAGTGACCGCGCACGACTCAACAATTAAATCATTTCATCTCATTTGTCGAACGATTTGCCGTGCCAAGGTAATGAGAAAAAGTGCTAGGAATAACATCAGAGGCTAAGACATCGGCCGTTTCATGGGCCACAACTCGACCGCCTGCGATCAACATCACGCGCCCACCAACCAACAAGGCCTCGCTTGGCATGTGGGACACAAAAACCGTCGTCAAATGAAACTCTTTTGTTACATCGTGAACCAGCTTGAGCATCTCTTCTCGTAACATAGGGTCCAAGGCGCTAAAGGGTTCATCTAACAACAAGATGGGTTTTTTACGCACCAACACTCTGGCGATCGCGACCCGCTGCGCCTGCCCACCAGACAAGGCTTGAGGGTATTGATCCCGCTTCGCCATTAACTGTGTTTGCAACAAGGCCCACTCCACTTTTTCCTGCTGCTCATTCGTCAGCCGCATTGACGGCTCAAGTCCCACAGCGACATTCTGCCAAACCGTTAGCTGAGGAAAAAGATTGTCACTTTGAAACAAGGTAGAGATGGGACGTTCAAAAGGCGCTAAGCTTGAAAAATCCTCGTCTTGATAAGACAAGGTTCCGCGTCCTTTCAAATACCCACCAAGTAAATGAAGCAAGGTACTTTTGCCTTCCCCACTCGCCCCCAGCAAGGTTGTCATGCCAGGTTCAATAGACACTTGATAGGCGGCATGAAATTGCTCCCAATCGTATTGGAGATTAATCTCTAACATCTGACTTTCCTCCGATAACGCGCGTGGCAAGATAAAACAAAATAAGACAAAGAGAAATCAATATCACCGCAACACAAGCCCCTTCTTCTAAACGGTAAGAACCAACCAACTGGAACAAGTAAAGAGGCAGGGACACCAACCCTTGACTACCAAATAGCGCGATAACCCCCATATCACCCAATGACAACAAGAGTGCATATCCTAACGCTTGAGCCACGCTCGAGCGAATTAACGACCACTCAATTTTAAAGCGCGACCAACCATAAATACCGAGACTCGAATACACATTTCGATAACGCCTCTCTTGCTGGTACAACACGGGCATCAACACTCTAAGCACAAAAGGCAACGCCATCACGGCATTCACCCACACCACCACCCAATAGCTGGATTGCAGTCCGAAACCAAGGCTGCGCAATAACAGAAAAAGCCCTGTCGCCAACACAAGCCCGGGCACCATCAAAATCATATTCCCCAAATGCTCTAATTTACTGGGCAAAAAATCCCACCAGCCTCGACCCATTGCCATGCGAGCCAACACCCCAAAACAGCCCCCTAACAACACACTTAACATGGCCGCAGGCAGCGCTATTTTTAATGACACCCACAACGCCTGCCACGTTGCTGGCGCCAATAAAGTTGGCAAAAATTGGGCTGAGAAAATAGGGTCAAAAATAGCGACAAAAGGGGGGAGCACCAACAGCAGCGCCAGCGTCATGATAAAACCGTCAAAACAACGAGCTACACGCGTGTCTTTGACAAAAAAACATTGCGCCCTCAACAAACTAACGTCTTGCTGATTCTTAGGAGCCACTTTATAAATCAAGGTCGCGACCAAGGTACAAATCGCCACCTGAAGAAGCGATAAAAAACTGGCTTTATCCAAATCAAAATCAAAGCGTAGCGCTTGGTAGATAGCAACTTCTAAGGTGCTGGATTTAGGCCCGCCACCTAAACTTAACACCACAGAAAAGCTGGAAAAACAAAGCATAAAGATCAATACAAAAGCGCCTGGCAACACTTTCTTAATGTAAGGCCATTCAATAAGACGAAAGGAGGTTCCTCTTGAAAATCCCAGTTGCGACGCGAGCCGCCATTGGCCAGAAGGGATCAAATCATACCCTTGAATAAGCAAACGCACTGCCAATGGCATATTAAAAAAAACATGCGCCAGCAGAATCCCTAACAAGCCATAAAGGGGCACATGAACCCCCAACCCATCTGCTAGCCAGCCTGAGCGACCATAAACCACCACAATGCCTAAAATTGCCACTATGGTAGGCACCACCATAGACACAGCAAACAGCTGCAACAAAACCCGTTTGCCTTTAAATTCCCGATGACTCAAGCAAGAGGCTACCGGAATAGCAATCAGCAAACTGAGCACGCTACTTAATAGAGCCTGCCACAATGAAAATCGAATAATTCGCCACAAGTAGGCGTCTTGTAAATAGCCTTTCCACTGCGACATGTCCATATGATGTAAAAGAGCCGCCAAACTGGCGGCTCCAACAAGCACAAAAAGCAAGACGCCAATTAACGCGGGCAATAGCCGCACCAACTGACGCATGACTGACAAGCGGTAAATCATTAGCGCGTCGTTGCCTCAAGCCATTCATTTATCCAAGCTTTACGTTGTTGTGCCACCTCATCGGCGTCCAAGGTCAATACCTTGGTAGGTTTAGGCAAGGTCTTGAATACCGCCGGCAGCGGTTTGTCTTGCTTGATCACAGGAAACATCCAGTTACCCGTAGCCACCGTGGACTGAAAACCAGGCGTTAAAATAAATGACATAAATTGTTTCGCTAAGGCTGGATGAGGGGCATTTTTTAACATCGCCGCCACTTCCACTTGAGGGTAAAAACCTTCACTCGCAGGCGCGGCTTTATACTGATGTTTCCCTTCTGCGACCACATGATAAGCAGGAGACGTTGTATAACTCAACACGACATCCGACTCACCTTTCAAGAACAGACTGTAACCGTCGTACCAGCCTTTGGTAACCGTCACGGTATGCTTGGCAAGTGTCGCCCACGCATCTGCAGCCTTGTCACCGTATACCGCCTTCATCCAAAGTAATAACCCCAACCCTGGGGTGCTGGTTCTTGGGTCTTGATAAATCACCCGCAGATTTTGATTTTCTACAATGTCCTGCAAACTCGTCGGTGGCGATGACAAGGTTTCTGAGTTATAGATAAAAGCAAAATAGCCTTGATCAAAAGGCACAAAAACCGGGTCTGTCCAAGGTGTGGGGGTCACAACATGACTTGTGTCGACGCCTGACTCTGCCAACAACCCAGTCTGCTTGGCCTTTTGCATTAAATTAAGGTCCAAGCCTAACACCACATCCGCTTCTGAGCTTTTCCCTTCCAGCTGTACCCGAGACAAGATACCAACCGAAGAATCAACCGTTACGAAGTTAACGTCACACCCACATTCCTTTTCAAAATTGGCTTTGATTTTTGGACCTGGGCCCCAATCAGAAGCAAAAGAGTCATAGGTATAAACGTTCAAGGTTTCAGCAAAAGAAGAACTTGAGAAAGACAGTAACGCCCCTGCGATGGCACAGCTGCTTAGTAAAAACTTATTCATTGTGTCGCTCCTAAAAATGAGCGGCGTACAGGGGAAATGGCAAGGAAGGCTTGCTATCTCGATTCCTACGCCAGCATGATCTGGATCAGGTTCAATGGGTTAGCAAAGGCTTCTCAGCTTTGGCTAAAACACAACCAAAACACCCCATGAGATATATAGTGGGACTATTGTAAAGAGTCGTTTAACGGAAGTCTATTTCAGATAAAACCCGTGTGACCGCCCCTTGATTTTGCTGTGCAAAACGCAACGCAGCCTGCCCAAGACGATGACACTGACTGTGTTTGCCTGCCAGTGAAATAACCACCTCTTGTAGCTGATCTGCATTCTGGCAACGAATCGCCCCATGCTGCTTTATCAACTGCTCAGTGATATCCGCAAAGTTAAACGTAAAGGGCCCAACCAATGTGGCACGAGCCAGCAAAGCAGGTTCAATGGGATTATGGCCGCCTCGTTTTACCAAACTGCCACCAACAAAAGCCAAGTCTGCCGCCTGATAATAATGCATCAGTTCACCCATAGAGTCACCGATAACAACGTTAAGCCCCGCCCAACATTGAGGCTCTACCTGACTACGCAAAGCAACCTTGTCAAAATACTCACACGCTAGTTGATACACACTTTGAAAACGCTCTGGATGCCTAGGCACTAGAATCAATAAGGCATCTGGGTACTTTTCCACTAACGCTTGATGGGCTTTTAACAAAGGCTCATCTTCACCATTGTGCGTGCTGCCTGCGGTCCAAATAAACGAGCTCGACATTTGGCGATGCCAGTTTTGTTCAGCCACCGAATCAGGCACGCTCAAATCAAACTTAATACTGCCTGTGACCAATACATTATTCGCCCCTAATGCACTGAAGCGCTCCGCGTCTGCCTGTGCATGGGCTAAGAAACTGTTCGGCAATGCCATCAAACGCTTCGATAGTCGAGAAAATCTCTGGTACTGCTTAAAGGAGCGTTCACTTAAACGAGCATTCACGATATTGATACGCAAACCTTTTCGCTTCGCCTGAAGGAGAAGGTTTGGCCAAAGCTCTGTTTCCACAATCAGTAAACGATCACACTCAACCTGCTTTAAGGCACGTTTCACCGCACACCGCCAATCCATAGGCAAGTATCGATGAACCGCAAACGGAAACGTTTTTTCGACTTGTTCGGCACCAGTCGGCGTCATTGTGGTGATCAAAATGGGACGCTCAGGGTATTTTTCTACCCATTGAGCCACCAAAGGTCGCACCGCCAACACTTCGCCAACCGACGAACAATGAATCCAAATATCCGCTTTAACCGGCTGCCAAAAACCAAAGGCTTCACGAGCTCGATACGCAGGGTAGCTTTTTCTAAAGCGCCGAACCTTGACTAAGATAAGCGGCGTCAATGCCAACAAGAGAAGACGATAAAGCCACATAATTATTCAGCAACATCGCTAAATTGTTGATTATGAAGCTGTGCATAGGCCCCATTCTTCGCCAACAATTCACTGTGGGAACCCATTTCAACAATTTGGCCATGATCCACGACCGCAATGATATCTGAGTTCTCAATCGTAGACAGTCGATGCGCGATGGCAATAGTCGTACGGTTTTCCATCAATGTGTCTAACGCCTGCTGAATCGCACGCTCAGACTCTGTGTCCAGTGCAGAAGTCGCTTCATCAAGAATCAGGATAGGCGCATTTTTTAGAATCGCTCGGGCGATTGCAAGACGCTGGCGCTGACCACCAGAAAGCAATACGCCGTTTTCTCCCACCAATGTTTGCAAACCAAGCTCTAACTCTTGGATAAAGCCCCAAGCATTCGCGGCTTTTGCGGCTTCAATTACCTCTTCTTCTGAAGCGTCTTTCAAGCCACCGTAAGCAATATTTTCTTGAATAGTGCCATTGAAAAGTACGACTTGCTGGTTAACTAAAGCAATGTTTTTACGCAGATCATCTAGTTGGTAGTCATTGATATTTTCATTATCAATGAACAAGCAACCATCGTTCACATCATAAAAACGCGGAATCAGGTTGGCTAAAGTAGACTTACCACTGCCTGAACGACCAACCAACGCAAGCTTTTTACCAGCGGGCAAGGACAAGGTGACATCACTCAAGGCGTCCTTATCCATTCCAGGGTAACTGAAGGTTAACCCTTTCCAGCTAATGTCCCCTTTCAAGCGATCTGCCGTTTTACTTCCGGTGTCTTTTTCACTGTCCAGATCCAAAAAGGCAAAAATACTCTGCGCTGCAGCAATGCCTTTTTGCAAAATGCTGTTTACTGAGGTCAGTTGGCGCATCGGCTTACTCAACATGCCTGCAGCACCGATGAAGGCAACAAAATCACCGGCAGACATACTTGCTGAAATAGCAGGATCTAACGCCAACCAAATCAATAGCGACAAAGAAATCGCAATAACAAATTGAATAATAGGCACATTCAGCGCCTTGGTTAATTCCATTTTCAGTTGTGAGCGACGGTTTTCTTGCACCGCTTTATAAAAGCGTCGAGTTTCGTATTCATTACCGCCAAAAATTTTAATAACCTCATGACCTTTAATCGCTTCAGAGGCCACATCTGTCACACCACCCATGGCATTTTGAATTTTCAGGCTTAATTTACGAAAACGTTTAGAAGCGTACCGTACAACCAAGCCGATAATTGGAATCACAAACAAAAATAATAAAGAAAGGCGCCAGTTGATGAACAACATATACCCCAGCAAACCGACAACGGTTAACCCTTCTCGCAAAATCACCTGAATGGCTTGGGTAACAGAATCGATGACTCGCTCTGTGTCGTAGGTTAACTTCGCCAATAAACGGCCGCTTGGCATGTTGTTAAAATAACTGGATGGCAAGGTCACCATTTTATTAAACATGCTGGTTCGCAGGTCAAACACTACGTTATTGGCGACTTTAGCCATGCAGTAACTACCCAAAAAGGTCCCTACCCCACGCACTAAGAAAACACCAAGAATGGCCATTGGGATTAGCATACGCCCTTCAACCACAGTGCCATTTGAGACAACATCTACAATGTACTTAAGCAAT
Source organism: Marinomonas sp. KMM3893 (assembly GCF_004352855.1). Lineage (GTDB taxonomy): Bacteria > Pseudomonadota > Gammaproteobacteria > Pseudomonadales > Marinomonadaceae > Marinomonas > Marinomonas arenicola. Next base: position 582,951 of record NZ_SJSC01000001.1, read on the forward strand.
GCGGCTAACGCCGGCTGCATGGATGAGTATAAAATATAGCCAAACACACTTAATAGGAAATACACTATTGATGGCTTTACGTAGCCTAATAACCTGAAATACAGTGACATCCCAGACGCGGTTTCTTGTTGTTTTTTCACATTCAATGTCGTTTCGTCTTGCATTTAAAGATTTGCCTTCTCAATAATGGAGGTTGTTGAATAACCATCAACAAAGGTCAATACTTTTACCTCACCACCATGGGACAGTACATGCTCTGCACCTACTATGCTCTCAATGGTGTAATCACCGCCTTTTACCAATACATCTGGACTTAACGCTTCGATTATTTCTTTTGGCGTGTCTTCATCAAACCAGGTCACCCAATCAATCGCGCCAATGCCTTCCAACACAGCCATACGATGTTCTAGGTTATTAATCGGTCGCTTCTCGCCTTTTAAGCGTTTCACTGATGCATCGGTGTTCACCGCAACGATTAATCGATCCCCCAAAGCCTTGGCTTGTTTCATGTACGCTACATGACCAGGATGGAGAATATCAAAACAACCGTTGGTGAAAACCACTTTTTCACCGCTTACTTGAGCCAATTTGATTTGCTCAAGTACTTCCGTAGGCGATAACACACCAAAATTTGTCGTACGATTACGCTGATACATGATGGCATCAAGCTGCTCGGCATTAATAGACGCGGTTCCCAACTTACCCACCACATACCCTGCGGCTTGGTTGGCATACTCTACAGCGTCAATAAAACGTTTACTGGTGACATAAACAGCGGTCAACACCGCCACTACAGTGTCTCCTGCACCAGTAACATCGAACACTTCTTTTGCCGCTGTCGCCAGTGAGTATGGTGGCTTGTTATCACTCAATAGTATTAAACCGTCTTCACCACGGGTGACCAATAAAGCATCCCAACCAAACTGTTCACGCAGCGCCTTGGCTTTTTCTTCCAACTCTTTGACTGAGCGGCACTTGCCAACAATATTTTCAAACTCTAATAAGTTAGGCTTGACCAGAGTTGCCCCTTTATAGATAGAAAAGTCATCGCCTTTCGGGTCTATAAAACTTGGGACATCGACTGCATTCGATAATTGAATCAACGTCTGTACATCCGCCAAACAGCCTTTGGCGTAATCGGAATAAATCACCGCGTCGGCATTAGGCAGACAGGCTTTTACCATAGTAGCGACAGCGTCATTTTGAGATAGACTGTCTTCTCGCTCTTCAAAGTCCAAGCGAATCAACTGTTGATGACGACTCATCACACGCAGCTTGGTAATGGTAGGCAAGGCATCGGAATAGACAAACTGACAGTTCACGCCTTCCGCTTCTAAACAGCGCGTCAATACTTCGGCGTTTTCATCTTTACCAACAACACCAACCAAGGTCACGGCTACGCCAAGTTTAGCCAGTCCAAGAGCGACATTCGCTGCTCCGCCAGGTCGGTCTTCAATATTAGAGACTTTTACTACCTGCACAGGGGCTTCTGGTGAAATTCGAGAGGTGCCACCATGCCAGTAGCGATCCAACATGACATCGCCCACAACGAGGATGTGTTTATCCTTAAAATTCAAATATGAAGAGTTCATAGCCACATAATAATCGATTTTTGAGAGCGCTCATCCTATCATACTCACTCAATAAGTTGGACATACCTACATCACAAGTAATAAGGCAAATTTACTCATGCTGAATTCCCCCCTAACTTCCTGTAAAAACTTCCTTTTTGATCAGCTACTCGCTAACTGGGCAAAGCATGGTATTGACCAAGATTTGGGCTTTAGTTATGAGAGCATGAATCACGACTGGAGCCGAAACAAAGTAGGTCGTGTACGCTTGCTAACACAATGTCGCCAACTGTATACCTTCAGTCATGCGGCCAGTATGAACAACAATGAACAATGGCGCGCCCAGTTACCGCCTCTGTTTGATTTTATTATTCACCACTATTTTCAAGACGAACGCTGGATATTCTCACTCAACGATGACCTATCCATAAAGGACACTCAATCGGATGCCTATGCATTAGCCTTCGTACTCTTGTCTTTTAGCCATTATTACACCCTCACAAAAGATCAACGTGCTCTTGATTTGATGAAGAAAACACATTGTTTTCTGATCAAGCACATGTCGGCTAAGTCCGGTGGTTTTTATGAAGCCTTTCCTGTTGATCCCACTCAATTGCGTCGACAAAACCCTCATATGCATTTGCTTGAAGGTTACATCGCCGCTTATGAAGCCACTCAAGACGACACATACAAAACACAAATCGGGGCATTACTAACACTGGCCCTTGAGCATTTTTACGAGAAAAAAACAAAGACCTTACGAGAATTTTTCACTCTAGATTGGCAACTTCACCCTAAAACAGGCCATCAAGTCGAGCCAGGACATCATTTCGAATGGGGCTGGCTGCTGTTTCAAGCCAATAAAATTCTTCCAAACTCAGACTATACTGAGTTGGCGCAACATCTTTGGCTTACCGCATCGCGCCATGGTCTAGCAGATAACGGTGGCGTTTATAACCAAATAGATGGCAATGACTACACCCCCATAGACAAAGAAAAACGCATTTGGCCGATCACCGAATACCTAAAAGCCATTACGGTCATGCCGATTGGCAAGGAAGAAAAAGTCATGCGCATCACTGAAGCGCTAAACTTCCTTCAAGATCATTACTTTATCGAAAACGGTCGTTGGAATGAGTACCTTGACGCTGACAACCAGCCGAAAGACTTCCCGCTACCAGGCACCAGCAGCTATCACATTTTTCTCGGCCTCGCCGAAGTGATAAGATGGCAACAATCTCATTCCGATTTTACTCTCTGAGGAAGAACAATTTATGTATATCGTAACTGGCGGCGCTGGCTTTATCGGCAGCAATATTATTAAAGCCTTAAATAACAAAGGCATCAGCAACATTCTATTGGTTGACGACCTGACTGACGGCAAGAAATGCCTCAATTTATCCGACCTAGATATCGCAGATTACATGGACATGTACGATTTCTTAGACGCCATAAAAAATGACACTCTAAACATTAAACCTACAGCGGTTTTCCACGAAGGCGCTTGTTCTGCGACCACTGAGTGGAATGGCAAATATGTCATGGATGTAAACTACCAATATTCCAAAGCGGTATTGGATTTTTGTTTAAAGCACGGCGCTGCATTTTCCTACGCATCGTCGGCATCGGTTTATGGTTCTGGTCCTGTTTTCCAAGAATCCCGTGAAAACGAAAAACCATTAAACATGTACGCATACTCTAAGTTTCAGTTCGACCAATACATTCGTGCTGTTTTACCAACAGCAAAAAGCCAAATTGTCGGCTTTCGTTACTTTAATGTTTACGGCCCTCGTGAACAGCACAAAGGCAGTATGGCAAGCGTTGCGTTTCATTTGCGCAATCAAGTACTGGAAGGTGAAAACCCTAAACTATTCGGCGCTTACGATGGCTATGAAGCCGGCGGCCAAAGCCGTGACTTCATCTACGTAGAAGATCTAGTAAATACTAAACTTTGGTTTATGGAGAATGGCGATAAGTCGGGGATTTTCAACCTAGGTACCGGTAATGCTGAACCGTTTCGCACCATTGCTGAAACCGTGATTGAGCATTACGGAAAAGGCGAAATCGAATACATTCCTTTCCCAGAACACTTGAAAGGTGCTTACCAAAGTTTCACTCAGGCAGACATCCAAAAGTTACGAGACGCAGGCTACCCTGGTACTTTCCGCGGCCTAGCAAAAGGCGTACAAGATTACCTAACATGGCTTGATTCAAATGGCTAAATACTTAATTGTCGGCCCTTCTTGGGTCGGTGACATGGTAATGGCGCAAAGCCTCTTTATCACCCTAAAAGAGCGTGATAAAGAGGCGATTATTGATGTTATTGGGCCTAACTGGTCATCGCCTATTTTAGCGAGAATGCCAGAGGTCCGTAATGCCATCACCTTACCAACAGGGCATGGCGAATGGGGAGTTAGCACCCGCAGACAGCTGGGCAAATCCTTACGCAGCGAGCACTATGACCACGCCATAGTGATGCCCCGTTCCTGGAAGTCGGCCTTAGTACCCTTTTTTGCCAAAGCCAAACACCGAGTTGGGTTTACCGGTGAGCAGCGCTACTTTTTATTGAATGAACGCCGTAAGCTTGATAAGAACATATTAAATCAAACCGTGAAGCGATTTACTTCTCTTGGTCTACCTAGTGAAGAGGCGTACCCACCTAAAACATTGCCTTACCCAGCATTACGAGTCGACCCTAACAATCAAAAAGCCTTGTTTAATACTTACCAATTGCCAGATCGCCCAGCGATTGCCTTAATGGCAGGAGCAGAATTTGGCCCTTCTAAGCAATGGCCTATCGCTTATTTCCACGAGTTAGCAGAGAAAGCCATCCAGGCGGGTTATCAAATATGGGTACTAGGTGGCCCTAAAGACGCTGAAGATGGCGCGAATATCACCAAAGGATTGGGAGAGTATGCTTTCAATTTATGCGGGAAGACCAAGCTTGTTGACGCGATAGATCTACTTGCCGCCGCTGAAAAAGCCGTCAGCAATGACTCAGGATTGATGCATGTCGCCGCTTCCGTGGGCACTGAGGTGCATGGTATCTATGGTTCAACCAGTGAGTTATTCACACCACCATTGACTGACAATAAGACGATACACAACTTGCACCTAGAGTGCTCTCCGTGCTTTAAACGCACCTGCCCTCTTGGTCACACAAACTGCCAAAACCAACTCACTCCTGACATAATCGCAAGATCCGTACTGACATGACGAATATTGTATTGCTCAGAAACCGGCCTCATTTCGGCGCTCAAATCACCACACTCCCAGCGTTAAGGCTATTTAGTCAACGCCATTGCGGTGATGACCCCCTTATTCTTCTATCAAGACATAAGGTCAGCTGGGTATTCCAACAATTCCCCTGGATAGAAAGTACGATACATTCTACAAATTACCTAGCTGAGCTCAAAGCGCTCTCTAATGGCAGCAACCTCTTAAACTTAAGGCCGAGTAATCGCTTTCCAGTTTTGCTTTATAAGACCATTAAAAATGGTCAGATCTTTGATTTGGTGAATAGTGAAGCCGCAGGTTTGCCCGCTCATCAATACAGCATTCTGAATGAAGAAGAGTACCGAGCACTCAACTATCTTAAAATATTCACTCAGGATAAAGCCGAGCTATCAGAAGCCCTCGCTTTGCCTTTTTATGAACTCGCCGAATCATCCAGCCTTACCATTAACAAGCAAGTCATTAATGTATTGGTCATGCCAGGTAGCGGTGGTGGAGAACACAAAAAGTGGGGGTTATTAAATTACCTTAAAGTAAGCAAGAAAATAGCTGAGCAATCGGGGAAAAAATGTCACCTCCACGTTCTGCTTGGCCCAGATGAAACAGAAGAAATCCAGCTGATGAATAACTTATTGGCAACCTCTGAAGACCTGTTTTTACACACCGCACTGCCCATTAAAGATATTTGTCAATTGGTGTCGCTCTGCGACTTAACCATAGCTAACGATTGCGGACCATCTCATATCGCCCAATGTATGCAAAGACCGTACATTGGGCTATTTAAAGAAGCTAATCCTGAATGGTTTCTAACGCACCCTAAATCCATTAAAGTGACACCACACCAAAACCAAGACATTAAAACAATCAGCATTAAGCTGGTTACAGAACACGCTATCAATCTATTAAAGCATTCATACTAAAGAGCCAAACATGAATATTTCAGGCAACATAATCACCCTTAACGAAGAAAACAACATCGCTGCTTGTATCGAATCCATGCAAAGCGTTTGTGACGACATTGTGGTGGTTGACTCAGGAAGCACCGACAAAACGGTCGAAATTGCCCAGCGTTTAGGAGCAACGGTTGTCCATCAAGCCTATTTAGGGGATGGTATTCAAAAAAATGTGGCTTTATCTCATACCAAACACAACTGGGTTCTCAGCCTTGACGCTGATGAACGCCTAACGCCTGAAATGTCCCTCGCTATCAGCCAACTGGATTTATCTTCAGCATCGGTCGAAGGCTTCTCATTCCGTCGCCAAAATATGATAGGCAGTCGCTGGATTAAGCAGTGCGGATGGTACCCAGATCGCTGCATACGTCTTTACAATACCGACAAAACTCGCTTTGCCGATGTCAAACAACATTCCAGCGTACAGGCCAAATCTGTACAAGAAATTAACGCTGACATTATTCATTTTTCCTTTAAGAATATAGGCGAATTGTTCGCTAAGCCGGGACGTAACTTCAGTGGCCGTGCCGCTAAAATAATGTATGCGAAAGGCAAAAAAGCCAACGCTTTTTCCCCCTTCTTACATGGCCTCAATGCGTTTATTCGTAAGTATATTTTTCAACGGGGTTTTTTAGGCGGTGTGGATGGCATGACTGTCGCATTAAGCTCGGCGATTAATAGCTATTTGAAATACGCAAAACTACTTGAATATCAACGTGATCCCAGCGTGACGAAACAAGACGATTTCAACAATATTTGGTAATCAACTAGGCCCCCTATTTTGACTAATACTCTTACTATTATGCACGTCAACCTTGCAAAAGGGTTTCGTGGCGGCGAAAGGCAAACTGAGCTATTAATAACCGCACTTGCTAAACATTTTGATGTCACGCAAATCGTGGCCTGCCGAGATGACTCACCGTTACGAGACAGATTAAAGCAGATAAATAAGGTGACCTTTCTAACGGCCAACCACCAGCTTGATGGTCATTTCAGCGCACCAAAAGTCGATATTGTGCATGCTCATGAAGCCAAAGCCGTTCATTGGGCTTACTTACATAAACTGTTGCGTAAAACCCCTTACCTTTTAACTCGACGTGTTGACACACCGATTAAAGATAAATGGTCAAACACTCGTTCTTACCAAAATGCACTTTTTCGCGTTGGTATATCGAGCTTAATCGCCAACCATATCCGAGATAAGGGCTGGGGCGATGTGGAGCAGATACCGAGCACCTTGGCGCACTTAGAACGCCATAAAGAAGAAGGGGAGAAGTTTAGATCCCTCTTTCCCGGCAAAGTCATCATTGGTCACGTTGGCGCACTAGTCGACCGACATAAAGGGCAAAAAGTATTACTCAATGCCGCGGTGAAGCTGGAAAAAACTCACCCTGAATTCCACTTCGTCTTCTTTGGTGACGGCGCAGATAAAGACGAACTCAAAGCCTATTCAGAAAAGAGCAGCAATGTAACTTGGATGGGGTTCAAACCCAATATTGGGGATTATTTACCCTTCTTTGACCTCTTCGCCTTTCCATCAAGAAACGAAGGGCTTGGCTCCACCCTATTGGATGTCATGGACGCGGGCGTGCCTATTATCGCCTCTGACGTTGGTGGCATTCCAGATATTGTCATCCACCAAGAAACTGGGTTGTTAGTGCCAGCTAATGACAGTGAAGCGCTTAAAGAGGCCATCGTAACCCTCTCTTGCAACAAAGCCTTGCAACAGTCTCTGGTCGCTGGCGCGACTGCTCGCCTTGAAAACTACACCCCGAAAAAAATGGCTGAACGCTATTTGGCCCTATACAAAAAGGCATAACAACATAGATGTTTTCTGCATCAGCTATTATGACACTCCTGCTCCAGGGTTTTAATGACTATGACTAAAGAAAAATTTAAACGCTGGAAAACATTAGAACACTCTCTAGGTATGGCATAGCTTTTTAGATGACGTGAGATTCATCTCACGTCATTATTCCGCTCGCTTCTATCATTACTCCACCCCAAATTACGCCATAAGTAGACACTGAAGCTTAACCTTTCTCCCCTTTGATGAAAAAGACATAGTCAAAAGCATTATTTAAAACTACTCTAAAAGAAAACAAGATGAGGAGTTCTCTATGAAGTTTGAACTGGTTGATCGTCAAGGCTATATTCCCGACCTAAATTATGGAGGCGCTGGGCAAGAGTTAGCCTGCTTTGTTCCTTCTGATTATTCTTTTACCCAGGTATCCTACGAGAACGGAGAAGGTGAAGTCTCCATCGACAACCACATCTGGCACTTCTTTTTTACTCAAGAAGGCATAGGCATTCGATTATTGGATGGCATAGTGTCACTAAAAGAAGCTGAAAAATTCATTCTTAGTATTAAATCCCACATCTGGGGAGACGCCCATCAACAAGTTCAAATCTTCCTGTCTGGCGTCACGCCCAAATAACACATAACCCTAAAAGCCGCAGCGACAAGAGGCCAGCTCAAAAGCCGCGGCTTTTATCTATGATGAGCTTAAGCCTCTATTTCTGCTGCACGCAACATGCGTTTAGCCCATTGACTCCAAGAGCCTACATACACTCTTTTCGCTTCTATCCCAGCACAATTCATGGCCAATACGTTATGGCACGATGTAATGCCGGAACCACAATAATGCACCACATTTTCGCTTCCTCTTAATAGAGCATGCCATTCGCTGGCTAAAGCCTCTTTGGATTTAAACGAAGCACCTTCAGTGAGGTTTTTAGAAAAAGGACGATTGATCGCTCCTGGAATATGCCCAGCAATAGGGTCTAACGTTTCATTTTCACCATAAAATCGATCAGAAGCACGAGCATCCACCAACTGAAAAGAACCCAGTTCGAAATTTTCAACAACGTCTCTTTCCGTTACTTGCCAAGGGAAAGACACATTAAAGCGATAAGAGGAAGCGACAGGTCTCTCAATTTGCGTTGCAAGCGGCGTCTGCCAAGCAGCAATGCCTCCATCTAATACGTAGGTCTCAATCCCTTGCTGGGAAAACATCCACCAAGCACGCGCTGCGATAGCACCTCCCATGTCATCGTAAACGATCACGCGAGAATGCTGATCAATGCCCCAACGCTGAAGTTGATCGGCAAAATCTTCTTGCTCCGGTAGCGGGTGTCGACCCGTTAACTCAGTCTCTTTACCCGCTAACTCATGATGAACATCAACAAAAATCGCCTTGGGGACATGACCCTTTTCGTACTCATTTCTCCCCTTCTTATGATCCATTAGATAAAACCGACAATCTAAAATTACTGTATTTTCTTGCTCAAGCGCGTCGTTTAGCGCCTGTACGCTAATTAAAGTCTGCAACAGCATAATTCTTCCTTACTGATTCGATTGGTAACGGAAATTCATCTTATTGATCCCATAAATCTACTTTGATTGGCAACTTTTTGCTAATATCCCGCGCTAACATCACCACTTCCATTGAGCACCGAATGATTCGTATTGATCTATTACTCACTGAGCAAGGCCTCGCTAAATCCCGCTCTCAAGCACAAACTTTTATCAGCGAAGGTCGCGTGTCTTTCCTACAAGAAGAAAAATGGATTACGGCAACGAAACCCAGTATAAAGCTCGAAGCCGACTGCAAGCTCAATGTCACTGTCAATGACGCCGATCGTTATGTGTCTAGAGGCGCGTTGAAACTAGAGGGAGCCATCAAACACACCCAAATAGACCTCACTGGGTTTCAAGTATTAGACGTAGGACAGTCTACCGGCGGTTTTACTGACTGTGCAATTCAACATGGGGCTGAGCGCGTTGTGGGTATCGAAGTGGGTCATGATCAACTCGACAAACGTTTACGAGATACCCCCAATGTCATTTGCTTAGAAGGGATTAATGCAAGAAGTCTGACAAAAGAACACCTGAATGGGCATTTCCCAGAGGCTGGGTTTGATCTTGTTGTTATGGATGTGTCTTTTATCTCGCAAACTAAAATACTGCCGCAACTGCCTTCATTACTAAAGCAATCTGGTCATTTGATCACCCTTGTCAAACCACAATTTGAAGTGGGTAAAGAGTTCGTCGGCAAAGGAGGGGTTGTCAAAGATAAGCAGCGTATAAAGCAGCTTGAAGAGGACATTCAGCTTTTTATAAGACACCTTGGCATGACAGTAAAGTGTTACATTGAAAGCCCTATAAAGGGCGGTGATGGCAATCGAGAATTTCTTCTTTGGGCAACAAAAGACGCGTAGAAAGCATCTAAAGAATCTCTTCGTACCCCAAAGATGAGTTCGCAGAGATTCCATTGCCGTCCTTCGCTTCTAACTCGGCAATATAATGACGTGCCATATAAAACCCTAAACAGCCAAACACAACCGAGCCCACGGCTTGACCAAACAACACCCCTTCGGCTCCCATAAAGAAACCAAACACAAAGATCAGCGGCCAAGTCCCTAGCGTTGCACGCCCAAAATTTAACAAGGTACTGTTAAAGGGTTTTCCCAAGTTATTGAACACGGCGATCGCAATAAACAACAAGCTTTGAAAAAAGAAGCTAAAAGACACATAGGTCGCAAAAAAGCGAATAAGGTCAGCGGTTCTTTGCGTTGCATTAAACACAGAAACCAACCAATCCTGCATAAGATACAAAGCAATACACAGAACAAAACAATACACAAAAGCGTAAGTGACCGCGCTATAAATGGCGCCATGCATGCGATCAAATCGTCGCGCACCGTAGTTCTGCCCAAGAATAGGCCCCACTGCACCAGATAAGGCAAACAAACCACCAAATACCACAGGGATAATACGCCCAATAATGGCAATTGCAGCGACAGCATCATCCCCAAAGGTGGCGGTATGACTCATAACAATGGTGTTGGCCAATGGTGAAGACAAGCTCGTCAGCATCGCAGGTAAGGCGATTCTACAGATCGGCTTAAGATCTTTAAAAAAGCCAACGAGGTCAAATTTCCCCAGCATTTTATGAACATGAACCACGCCATAATACGACACCACGACCATAGAAAATCGCGCAATCAAAGACGCTAGCGCAGCGCCTTGCACCCCCATCCCCAATGCAAATATAAAAATAGGGTCTAGGATAGCGTTCACAATACCACCAACTAAGGTGGCATACATGGCACGTCGTGCATCCCCTAATGCGCGCATAATGCCAGAACCTATCATACCTATCATCACCGCAGGCATACCCAGCACCAGAATGCGCAAGTACCCATTGGCTAATTCAAGCGTGCGCCCAGTCGCCCCAATAAAGGAGAGGAGATCTGCGATGTGAGGCCATAAAAGTAACACGATGGCGGTGGAAAAAATCACCCCAAAAGCCAACACATTCACCGCTCTGCGTTTCGCTAATGCAACGTCCCCTTCCCCTATGGCTCGAGCAACCAATGCTGTAGCAGCAATAGAAACAGCGATGCTCAGCGAGATTGTAAAAAACATAATGGTGCCAGCAAATCCCACCGCGGCCACCGCTTCTTTCTCACCCAACATTGAAAGGAAAAGCATGTCGACCAGATCAACCAAAAACATACACATCAAACCAAGCGCACTGGTAAACGACATAGTTACCACATGCTTTAGCGTTGAGCCCTGTGTTAGTTTTGCCTGATGCGGCATTCACTTCCCCTACAATTAATACCAATATGAAAAAGCCGGGCGAGCTCGCGCTCGTCCGGCATAATTATTTTCTCACGTATCTTAGTTGGTGAGAATGGATACTTTGAGGATAGTTAAACCCTCGCCATAAACTGGGGTTAGAAATGCTTAGTGAACATCATTGCTGCCTCGATTAAAAACAATCTTTTCGACATCAGCAAAACGCTCAGCAAAATGCACCGTCATCCCTTCTTTCACGGATTCTGGCAATTCATAAAAATCCCGGCGATTTGGCTCAGGTAAAATAACTTCACTGATTTTGCTGCGTTTTGCCGCGATAATTTTCTCTCTGATACCACCAACCGCCAATACCTGCCCAGTCAAGGTTAGCTCACCCGTCATCGCCAACCCTTTGCGAATAGGCTCACCTCGCGCTAATGACATTAACGCCGTTGCCATGGTAACACCGGCACTAGGGCCATCTTTTGGCGTGGCGCCTTCCGGCACATGCAAATGCACTAAACATTTATCAAAATACTCAGGGGTACGTTGATAACTTTTGGTGTGTGAGAAAACATAAGAATACGCAATCTCTGCCGACTCTTTCATGACATCGCCCAATTTACCTGTCAATTTCAAGCCACGAGTCAAATCATGTACCTTATTGGCTTCAATAGGCAGTGTTGCTCCGCCCATTGAAGTCCACGCAAGCCCAGTCACGACCCCTACGCCTTGCAAGGTTTTTTCAGGTCGGAAATACGGCATACCGAGTAACTTTTCTACATCTTTCACACCCACACTGATCGTTTCTTTCTCACCCGTCATTAAGCTAACAACCGACTTACGTAAGATTTTTTGCAGGAGTTTATCCAGCCCTCGAACCCCAGCTTCACGCGCATAATGTTCAATAATATGGCGCAACGCAGCATCGGTAATATTAAGCTGCTTTTTCAACAACTTATTCTTTTTAAGTAATTTCGGCCACAGGTGCTGCTTGGCGATAGCAAGCTTTTCATCGCCAATATAACCAGACAACCGAATCACATCCATTCGATCCAATAACGGCGCTGGAATAGTATCAAGTTGGTTCGCAGTACAAATAAACAAGGTCTTAGAAAGGTCGACTCTCATGTCTAAATAATGATCTAAGAACTCACTGTTCTGCTCAGGGTCTAACGCTTCTAATAAAGAAGACGCGGGATCCCCCTGAAAAGAAGAGCCAATTTTGTCCACTTCATCCAACATGATAACGGGGTTTTCAACCTCTACATCTTTCAGAGCTTGAACAAATTTCCCGGGCAACGCGCCAATATAAGTGCGTCTATGACCTTTAATTTCTGCTTCGTCTCGCATACCACCCAAGCTAAATCGATAGAACTTACGATTCAAGGATTCTGCTATGGATTTACCAATCGATGTTTTACCGACCCCTGGTGGTCCAACTAATAATAAAATCGAGCCCCCCATTTCACCGCGATGCGCCCCCAGAGCCAAGAATTCAACAATGCGATCCTTTATGTCTCCAAGTCCAGCATGGTGAGATTCAAGTACGTCTCGCGCAACGCTAATATCAAGGTTATCGGCAGAATGAACACCCCATGGTAAGGATGTGGCCCAATCCAAATAGTTACGAGTTACTCCGTATTCTGGAGAACCTGTTTCTAGAATACTTAACTTATGAAGCTCTTCTTGGATTTTGTCATTTACCGCATCAGGAACCGTTTTCCCCTCAAGGCGCGCCTCAAATGTTTCCACATCAGACGTACGATCATCTTTCGAAATGCCCAACTCTTTTTGAATGACTTTAAGCTGCTCTTTTAAGAAGAACTCGCGCTGATGCTGACTGATTTTGTCATTTACTTCCGCACTAATTTCATTCTGAAGACGGGCAATCTCGAGTTCTTTTTTGATCAAGGTAAGCGACAAGTGCATTCTTGCCTGAACCTGCGCCGTTTCTAGTACCTCGTATAAATCCTTCCCATCCGCAGAAGTGATCGATGCGGCAAAATCTGCCAGTAACCCAGGCTCATTAAAAGAAAAACGGCCAATGTATTGACGTAAATCTTCACTGAAAAGAGGGTTTAAACGGATCAACTCTTTAATCGAGTCTAAAATGGCAATGGAATACGCTTTCGTTTCATCATCACTCTTTTTAGAATCGTTAATGTAACGAACACGTGCTAAGTACGGCGTGGTTTCACTTAACCACTCAACCACTTCAAAGCGTTTCACCCCTTGCGCTAAGAAGGTGATTTTATCATTTTGTTTTTCTGCCTTGTGTACGCGGGCAACACAACCGATGGCCCGAAAAGATTCAACCGGTGGCGCCCCTTTTACTTTGTCGACATACACCAATCCCACTGCTGTCTGAGGATCCTCGGCAATGCGATCTAACGTATCTTCCCATGGGTCTGCATCCACCATCACAGGCTGTACTTGAGCGGGGAAGAAAGGTCGGCTGGAGATAGGCAAAAGATACAGAGTATCAGGCAGCACATCATCCGGTAATGCTAAGCCTCTTGGGTCATTAATCGCGACACTGTCTTCTTCAACGTCTGTTATTTGTTCATCTTCTACATCTGGGTACTGATCATCATTATTCATAATCTACTTCTCAATGAATCCAAGTTTCGCTCTCAATATTGAGATTCAAAATACTGCACTAGAATCTAGCTACGTTACTCATTTATGTAATGCCAATCCGAATGAAAACAATCCCTAACTGTCTTTTTCCTATTCTTTGCCCATTCCTAAGCGTGCTAACCAAAAAGACAGGATTGCTGATTAATCAACAAAACCATTGTGGTATCATTCCTGCACAATATTTATTAACAACGCGCCGCCTCCATTTAAATAGAAGGAAACAACCATGACTCGCGATGAGCTCCTTAAGACTTACCCTGATATTTTCGTGATCAATCACCCTTTTGTTAAACATAAACTAACCAGTTTGAGAGACAAAAACACCAACACTCGAGAGTTCCGCATGTTGGTAGAAGAGTTAGGGACCTTAATTGGTTACGAAGCGACTCGTGATTTAGAAACAGTGGATACCGAGGTAGAAACACCTTTAGAAACAACATTGAGCCCAATGTTAAAAGGCAAAAAATTATGCATAGTAACCATCATGCGTGCCGGCAACGGCTTAGCAGAAGGCGTGCTTAAGCTGTCTCCTTCTGCCCGTGTTGGCCACGTGGGTATGTATCGTGATCCAGAGACCAAGCAACCAGTAGAATACTACTTAAAGATGCCTCACTCTGTAGACGAAAGAACCATCATTGTCGTTGACCCTATGTTAGCAACGGGGAATTCAGCTATCGCAGCCATCGATAAAATGAAAGAGATGGGAGCGAAAGACATTCGTTTCATTTGCCTATTTGCAGCACCTGAAGGCATTGAAGCCTTCAAAAAAGCCCACAGCGATGTGCCTATGTATGTAGGGGCAATTGACCGAGAATTAGACGAACACGCCTACATTCGCCCAGGTGTTGGCGACGCTGGCGACCGAATTTACGGAACTCGCTAGTAAAAAAGGCCATCTAGCTTTGCGCTGGATGGCCTACCTTTCCAATATCGATTCTTTTCACACTCTCTTTAACGCCGCTTTTTTCACACTATCCCTTTAAGCCTAAATAGCAGCCAGCCAACGCCATAATACTGCCAGCCGATCGGTTCAAACCTTTCATGGCTTTTTCAGACTTCATATAGCGCCGAGCCTGAGAAGCGCCAACAGAAACAATCGACAAACCAAGTAATAACGCCGTAAAAGCAATCACTGCCGCCAACAAAACATCCATGCCATGTAAGGTGGTAACGTCTAGAAAGTTAGGAAGAAACGCGATATAAAATACGATAACTTTGGGATTTGATGCCGAAATCATAAAGCCCTGTAAAAAGCTTGCCAGCCCATTTGTCGTATTTTTTGAAGTCGCTTCATCACCATTCGAGACTGGAGAAGTCCACATTTTCCAACCAAGGTAAATCAGATACGCTGCCCCAAGGTAACGCACCAGTAAAAAGGCGGTTTCCCATTGTGCTGCGATAGCAGCCAGACCATAACAAGCCATGATTAAATACACTATGTCACTTAGTGCCATCCCAACACACAAGGCAACCGAATTTTTGGCACCTCTCATCATGCTACGGCCAATAATCGCAAATACACCAGGCCCCGGCGTCACACTAAATATAAAAATCGCAATAAAGAAGGTAATCGCACTTTGCAAAGTCATTGTTACTCCTCCTTTACACCGCAGCCGGCCAACACCATTCGAGTAATAAACTGTTTCGCTTCTGCGTAGTCCTCTTCATCCAAGCTTTCTTTGCCAAGTAGTACTTTCACCTGGGCATCAAAGTCGGCGTACGTTTGGGTCATAGCCCACATGCTGATAAAAAGATGCTCTACTGAAATCGGCGCCATTAGACCCTGCTCAACCCAAGTTTGGATCGTATGTTTCTCCCGACTCAACTCTGTCACAAAGTTCTCACGAAGATAGCTCAAGACAAACTCATCTTCACCAATAAGCGCCATCGCAAACACCTTAGAAGCACTTACATTGATACGCGACTGGTCTATTTTCTCGCTGATGTAACGGGTTAAATTTTTTCTCGGACCGTCTTCTAAAGTAAACTGGCTCACCGACGCTAGCCACATCGCTAAGATACGTTCTAATACCGCTTCTAATAAATCTTTTTTGGAGCGATAGTAATAATGGATATTCGCTTTGGGTAGGTTGGCTTCATTCGCAATCATTTGTGTGGTGGTTTTTGCCAAGCCCTGGCGTGCAAAAACACGCTCTGCTGTTTCGAGGATAAGCGCTTGGTTTTGAGCACGAATGTGCGTCTTTAGCTGATCTTTGGCTCTCTTTACTTCAGACAAAATAATGCCTCATTTGCTGACGGATATTAACGAAAAGGGGAATATTGCTTTTCCATTCGCAATATTTGCTGGCAAAGATAACACTCTTTAATGAGAGGAAGAAGCGAGAGAGCCGAATCAGAAAGTTTGGCATAAAAAAAGGGAGCCGAAGCTCCCCATTTCCCCTCACAGCAGAGACGTTAAAACGACTATAGGCATTCATCGTTACGCTAACTGCTGCACCACGTTGGCTCAGTTATTGTTCAAAGCAAGAAGAGCTTTTTCACAATGTTCTTTTTCTAAGCAAGTACTCACTATAAATACTTCGCTTTTAATAAAGCCTAGAAGGCTTCGTTGAATTCAGTGAAGGGAATTATAAACAGCTGTTCAGCAAGCGCAATAGATCAAGGTAAAAAACTTGACCAATCGTACAACTTTTTACACTTTAGCTCTTTTTCAAAGCGGGCGCTTGGGCAACTCGGTTTCGCCCTTTGCGTTTTGCTTGGTACAAAGCTTCATCTGCCCGCTTTAACACCTCATCAGGAAGATCCCCTTGAGTCGCAAAAGCCACCCCGATGCTAGCCGTAACAGTTACCGACACCTCTTTTTTCTTCTTAGGGTCAAAAACAGACACTTCGGCCTGCTCAATATGCGAACGAATGTCTTCTAGAATGTCCGCTACGCCTTCCAAGCGATTGTGTCGAAATACAATGGTAAATTCCTCCCCACCATAACGAAATGCTTTCCCTGGGTGAGAAAAGCGTTTCAATTGAGCGGCGACATTCTTCAAGACAATGTCCCCCATATCGTGCCCATAGGTATCGTTGAACTTTTTAAAGTGATCAACATCGACCATCGCTAAGGCGTACTTTTTAGGCAATCCGACCAATTTTTCATTCAAGGCTCGACGCCCTAGCAATTGTGTTAAATCGTCTAAATACGCCATACGATGGCTTTCCATTAGCAAAAACCAAATCCATAGGAGAAATTGCGCAGACAGCAAGGCATCAAACTGACTTTGAGAAACAGAGAAGTGGGTTAAAACAATAAGGCTAACAATACTAATCAGACCGCTCGCCTGAAAATTATCCCCTGTTGACCACCAACCTACAAACACCAACACAATACTGAAGCATAATATCAACCAAAGTAGAAAGCTCGACCATGTGGTTTCAAAATGGAAAATGGCTTGATCTAAAAAGCCGAAAGAAACCCAATGGGATTCAACCGCGTAGCACCACCCCAACAACATACCAACAAAGAGTAATCGATTAATCACAAAGCGATTAAAAAACCCTCTTTCTCTTACAAAGGACAAGAGTGCAATACAAAAGCACGACACCACCAAATACGCCGTCATCGAAGCATCATCACTCGCACCATGCAGTTTAGGTATCAGCAGTAGACAAACCAAGATGAGCACTCGGCCTTTGTTGAAGTGCCAAGATAACAACAAAGCGATGATGGATAATATAAAAGGGAAAAATGGCAGGAGCGCAAACCACAACGGCGGCAGTGTCCCAACATATAAGCTAGCATACACACTGGCTAGCAAAATCAGGAATGGGATCAAAAGAGACTGTAAACGCTCAACCATACAACGCCTTAAAACATCAAATCATTCGATTAAATACAATCAATATTCTGCCCCGAAAACACTTACGTTTCATTAATAATAGAGAAATAAATTATTAGGAGAAAACGATGGGATTACTGATTAAAGGTAAATGGGTCGACCAATGGTATGACACCAAAGCCACAAAAGGGAAATTTGTTCGTGATGACTCTGAGTTTCGGCATCAGATCATCCCTAAAACCGATGATGAAGAGAGTCATGATATGCCATTTTTGGCAGAAGAAAATCGTTATCACCTCTATGTTTCATTGGCCTGCCCTTGGGCACATAGAACCCTTGTTTTTCGAAAGTTAAAGCAACTTGAAAACATCGTCAGCGTAAGTTGCGTGCACCCAGACATGCTCTCTAATGGTTGGGAATTTAAACATGAAACGCCGTTTTCAGACCCTCAAGTGCCTACCGGAGATCCTCTTTACCACTTCGATTTTGCCCATCAGCTGTATACTAAAGCCATGCCAACCTACACAGGCCGAGTTACCGTCCCCATCCTATGGGACAAAAAAACACATACGATTGTGTCTAACGAATCGGCCGATATTATCCGAATTTTCAATACAGCATTCAATGAGATAACGCACAACTCAAAGGATTTTTATCCAGTCGCTCTTCGATCCGACATAGACCAACTCAACGATCGAATTTATCACACGCTCAATAATGGTGTTTATAAATGTGGCTTTGCCACCACACAAGCGGCTTACGAAGAAGCCTTGATTCCTCTGTTTTCTACACTAGACTTTTTAGAGGACAAACTTGCCAAGCAAACTTACCTACTAGGGGAACAGCAAACAGAAGCAGACTGGCGTTTATTTACAACCTTAATCCGTTTTGATGTGGTGTACTTCAATCATTTTAAGTGCAACTTAAAAAGACTGCTTGATTACCCTAACTTAAATGCCTATTTGAAACGCTTATATGAAACCAAAGGGATCTCAGAGACGGTTAATTTCCAGCATATTAAACGCCATTATTACTACAGCCATGCCACTATTAACCCAAGTAGAATCATCCCTACAGGGCCTAACGTTTTATTTAATTAACAATGTCTACAATAATAACCGAATAAGGCAAATTAGAGGAGGTCAGGGATAAAGCTATTAAAGTAAGCTCTTTTTCGAGATAATGCGCGTACTTTTTTTACTAATATATGAAAGTACGATGACAAAGCCTTTAATGAACAATAGGCTTAGAAAGCGTACAAAACTTGAGACTCGTGGTCATTTATGGAAAGAAAAATTCTCTGGCTTATTTCCTTTGCTCTGCTCTTCATTCTGTGGCTAAAAATAGAGCCCGCTGAAGACTCAGTAAGCCATCAGTCTCAAAAACAGGTCTCAGAGTCGACAAGTGACAAAGCAAGTGACCGTTCTGGCGAAGCCACGGCGGATGAAAAAAGTTACTTCAAAGCTCACCCCATTAAGAGCAAAACGCCTGACTTCTTAGCCATAAAAGACATCAAGCAACGCAAAATGGCTTTTTTTAATTTCTTAACCCCCTTTGTGGATGAGAAGAACACCCTCTTGCTGGCTGAAAGAAAACGCCTTATCGAGTTAAGAGGGAAAGCCAAGAATCTGTCAAGAAAAGATAAAAACTGGGTTAGTGGGTTAATGTCTAACTACAAGCTTGATAAAGTAGAGACGATTAGCGCTGAGAACATCAATGAATTATTAACTTACATAGACATTGTGCCAGTCTCATTAGTGCTTGCCCAAGCCGCTAATGAATCCGCTTGGGGGACTTCTCGCTTTGCCACAGACGGCAATAACTTTTTTGGCCAATGGTGCTTTAGAAAGGGTTGTGGCCTAGTACCTGAGTCAAGAGATGACGATGCGGATCACGAGGTCAGAAAGTTCCGCGACGCCCGAGAATCTGTTTTCGCTTACATTGATAACTTAAACAGCAACAATGCCTATAAAGAACTAAGAGGCATACGCACAGATTTACGCGACAATAATGCACCGATTACCGGACTTGCACTCGTTCATGGTCTAGACCATTACTCACAGCGTGGACAAGATTATGTTGACGAAATAGAAGGATTGATCCAATACAATAAACTTTGGCGGTTCAATGCAAGTAATCGCAACAAAGAAAATGCCGAAAAATAAAACGTCACAGCAACTCTGTGCATAAAATTGTGATATAGACCTATGTATTTGAAGCGAATTGCGCGCCACAGGGTGGCTAAGCAATCGCGGCTTCATTACAATAGCCTGATTATTTACCCACTCATAAAAACGAGGAAATTCAATTGGCCCGTTTACCTGTTATTGTTGGCTTTGGCGGAATTAATTCGGCTGGTCGTTCATCTTCACATCAAGCCTACCGCCGAATTGTATTGGATCTCCTCCCAAGCGCTATTCAGCAGGACGTATTGCTTGATCTTGCCACACTAACGAATGCCGCAGAATACAAAAACGGTTTTTGGCATACGGAAGGTGGAGAAGAGCTAGATGCTGCCTCTCTTATTGATAGCATCGGCGAATCCTTATTAGCCCGAACATTGATTCGCAGAATACACCCTAGTCTTTTTGATGTTGATCACGTCACACTGCATAAATCTTCCGTGCTGACACCAAACAGCCAAGAAGAGAAACTCAGTTTCACGATCAAGACTCGCTCACTCCCCTCTGACCGCCCTACCAATTGGCAAGTGACAGAAATTTCTGATCATTTATCAAAAGTCACCATTGACGGTAATTTAGAAGCCTTTATCAAGGATTCAAAAGCCCTGTCTGTAAAATCTGCTGGTCAGCTACCAACAGGGTTTGATGCCTCTAAACTATACCAAAGTCGTAATCACCCTCGCGGTCTACAGATGACGGTATACGGCGCCTCGGATGCCGTACAAAGCAGTGGTATCGACTGGGAAGTCATTCGCAGCAAAGTGGCTCCTGATCAAATGGCGGTCTACGCTGCGAACTCCATTGGACAAATGGACGACCTCGGCTTTGGCGGCATGTTAAAATCCGCCTTAATTGGCAAACGAACAACGTCTAAGCATTTGCCTCTTGGCTATGCGCAAATGCCAGCGGACTTCGTCAACGCTTATATTCTAGGCAGCGTCGGCAGTGTCGGCACTTCAATTGGTGCTTGTGCCACTTACTTTTTCAATTTAGAAAAAGCCGTTGAAGGCATTAAGACCGGTAAATTCCGAGTGGCCATGGTGGGCGGTAGCGATGCCCCTATCACACCTGAAATTATTGAAGGTTTCCGTACCATGGGAGCCTTAGCAGAAGACACTGCGTTATTGGCACTTGATCAAATAGACAACCAAGAAGAACCCGATCACACGCGCAGCTGCCGTCCTTTTGCTCAAAACTGCGGCTTCACCATTGGTGAATCAAGTCAGTGGACGCTATTAATGGACGATGCGTTAGCCATTGAATTAGGGGCTGAAATTTATGGCGCCATTCCGGCGGTATTTTCCCATGCCGACGGCCATAAGAAGTCCATATCCGCACCGGGTATTGGTAACTATCTGACCATGAGCAAAGCCATGGCCTACCTACAGGACATGATTGGCAAAGACGGTCTTACCGAGCGCACCTTTATTCAAGCTCACGGTACCAGCACACCGCAAAATAGAGTCACAGAGTCCCATGTCCTTAGTAAGGCCGCAACAAGCTTTGGGGCGACTGGCATGCCTGTTACCGCACTTAAAGCCTTTCTTGGCCACTCTCAAGGCACCGCTGGCGGCGACCAATTACATCTTTCTTTAGGTGTATGGAAAGACGGCATTCTCCCTGGTATCACAACGTCGACAGAACTCGCTAACGACGTTTATCAAGAAGGATTACACTTTCAGCTTAAACATGAAGCGTACGGCAAAGACTACTTTGACGCAGCCCTGCTTAACTCGAAAGGTTTTGGTGGCAATAACGCAACAGCCATTTTGCTAGCGCCTCATAAAGTAATGGGAATGCTTAGCAAACGCTACTCAAACGCCGAACTTGAAGAATATGCCATTAAGAATGCCAAAGTAAAAGAAGCAGCAGAAGCTTACAACCAAGCCGCGATTCATGGCCAAGTTCTGCCTGTTTATAAATTTGGCTTCAATGTTCTTGGTGGTGAAGACCTCAATATTACTGACAAAGAAATTCGCCTACCAGGCTACGAAATGCCAGTAACTTTCGGAACCAACACTGAGTTTGATGACATTTGTTAAACACAAAAAAATAGCTAATACCGCCCGGTATTAGCTATTTTTATTAAACCATCACCCTTCAAATCACAGGCTTTTAAAAACCATTCCATTCGCGGCCATTTCCTCAGAATCAGCCTTTGAAAATAGAACGTGACGCTCGCCACATAGGCAATATAATCGCCGCCAAAAAGCTGCATACCGCACTATAAGACAAAAGATACAAAGCACTTGAGAATTCAAGCTGCAGGTAAAAGCTAATGAAAAGGTAGTTTGGCAATACCACACACACCCACACCCCGAACACCAGCAGCATCATTGAAAAACCAGACATCTGCTTTACCTTTACCAACAACCAAGCGGTAAAGTACAAATACACAAATGAGGCAACAAAAAAGCCTACTAGGCGCTCAATTGAAGGAAGTTTAGCCATACCTTGATTAGGATCAATCAACGCGGCTGGGGCAGCCGAATACCACAAAAATCCAACCAGGACCTGTAATAAGAAGACCAGAAAAATGGCTTTATGATTGATTTTATTCACGCTAAACCTTACCTCCCTTTTCGTTATGTTTTATAGAGTTCTCGAACTAAATTTCTCAGCACTGAACGCCATGGCCTTTGTTTCACACCATAATGGTTAAATATTTTCCGGCATGAAAGAGACTGCCTTTTAATCTGCACCACTACGCCGTCTTCTTCTGAAAAAGCCCCTTCCAACGATTCGACTTCCATTTGCGCTTTCGGATCAAACTGACTAGAGGTCACCAAAATCGCCTCCACCAATCCAACCCAACTAATCTCTTCTGCACAACAATAATGGTAAACACCGGTATTGCTTGCGCCATAGTAACGCTGCTTAATCAAAGACAAAATAACACGCGCTAAATCTGAAACCGGCGTAGGACTACCAATTAAATTGTCTTTGTAAGCAAGATTAACGCCGTCTTGAATCAGACCTAAAGTACGACATACAAAGTCATCCCCCTTGCCACTAAAAAGCCAACCCGTTCTTAAAATAATATTGGCAGGGTTCTTCGCGACAATGGATTCCGCCTCAATAAGAGCAAGAGCATAAGGCTCGTTACTGTCTGGTGTATCCGTTTCAAGGTAAGGCACATTATTGTCGCCTGAAAACACTTTGGCACTGCTCAACATAATAAGCGGCGCACTCGATTCACTCACTCCCGCCAATGTCGCTTGAAACTTACTATAGTCACTTTGTAAGGCGTAACGTAAGCTAAGTGCATCAATGGCAACATCATAGTCAATCGATGCCAGCTCTTTTACAGCCTCACTTTCAAGCAGCAAGTTCTCTTGAGGGCATATCCAATCAATGTCATTTTGCCCTTTTGAAAATTCCAGCAAGGCCGTGCCCACTTCCGATTCGGCGCCCAATAAAAGGACACGAATAGGCGCATTAATATCTTGTTTATTAGTCAAAGTGTATCCTTGTACCACTTAGGAAAAGTACTAAGAAGGTTTTTATTTGTTTGTCGAGCAATGTCATCGACACGGCTCTTTCTTATCGTTGCAACACACTGAGCAATCATCGGAATAGAAAGCGGAGTGTTAAGCGCCCCTTGAAAGCCACACAAAGGCATATCCGGTGAGTCTGTTTCTAACACAAAAGCCGAATCATCTAATTGCGCCAAGACAGCCTGCGCCTTTTTTGCTCTTGGGTAGGTGACAGTACCACCAATCCCCAACAGAAACCCTAACCCTCTTAAGCGATTAGCTTGCTCAATACTGCCATTAAAGGCATGAATAACCCCACCAGATGTAAAGCGCGTCTCACGCACAGCTTTGATCACCAAGTCATAGCTCTTGCGGGCATGCACAATAACTGGAAGCCCTAAATCACGAGCAACAATAAGCTGTCGAGAAAAGAACAGGCTTTGTTGATCCAGCGCTATCGCTCCGGGCCAACAATCAAGACCAATTTCACCAATGGCCAATGCACCATGCAATTCACACTGCTCAGCCAAGCGATCAATGTCAGCTATGCTCGCCGTTTCCAAAAAATAGGGGTGCAACCCATAAGCGACCCGCCATTGAGGGTAACGATTGGCAAGTTCCGCGACTTTTGCCCAGCTTGTTTTCGTCGTCGAAGGGATCAAAAAACCCTCAACGCCCGCCTCGATGCAGGTGTTCATTAACGCATCGCGAGAATCATCAAAAACACTAAAATCTAAATGACAGTGGCTATCAATATACATCAGCAAAGATTACATCATGAAACAAGATACGCCTAGAGAGAGCGCAGCATAGAAGTAAAAAAGCCATGAAAATAGACATAGCTTTGATACAAAAGAGACTCAACACTGCCTTTAATGGGGCTTTTTAACGAAATTTATTCCGCTTTCGTCGCCTTCTCAACCGCACTTAGCATGCCTCGTAACATGCCCACTTCTTGCTGATCCAATTGAGCACGCTGATACAATCGACGAAAACGCGTCATGACTTTACGCGGCGCTTTAGGATCTAAAAATTCTGTCTCGGTCAGCACTTTTTCTAAATGCTCCAACAGAAAATCCAGCTGCTCGACCGTCGCCGCTGGCACATCCCATTTGGCTTCCACAACAGGCGCATCAGCCATTAGCAACCCCTTCATGCGCAGTTCGTAGGCAATCACCTGCACCGCAGCACCTAGGTTTAAAGAACTGAAGCTTTCAATAGAGGGAATATGAACATGGTAATGACAACGCTGTAGCTCTTCGTTTGTTAACCCTCTATCTTCACGACCAAAGACAAACGCGGTTTCCAACTGCTCTTCAAAAACCAAATCTGCAGCTTGTCTTGGGTCGACCAAAGGACAAGGAATATGACGCTCACGCGCACTGGTACCAATCACCAACTGACAATCGGCAATGGCTTCTTCTAGTGTTTCAACCACCACGGCATTGTCCAACAGATCAGACGCACCAGAGGCGCGACTCACCGCTTCAGGGCTTGGGTATTGCTTAGGCGCCACCAGATACAAATCCGCTAACCCCATGTTTTTCATTGCTCTTGCGGCAGCGCCAATATTTCCTGGATGGGAGGTGTTTACAAGGACAATTCTTACTTTATTCTGCATGTTATGAACTACCAATTTATAGCGGACAAATGATGCGGTGAATATTAACAGATTTTTCTTTCAATTCCTCAAGGCGCTCAGTTTTTGAACAACTTTTACTAGCCAAAAAACTCCTTTTACGTTAGAATCCGCGCTCATATTTCGCGCCCTTCCTGATTCCCCTTTTCAACGCTTTGCGATGGACAGAAACAGGAGGGGCGCTTGCTCTTTAACACTTTATTGGCAACTGTGCTGTCTTTTACAATAAGACGGCATATGAACTCTCATTTAGAACAATTGACGGTACCCTATGCAACCTAGAATCAATGTCGCAATCAAAGCTGCTCGCGCGGCAGCAGAATACATCATTCACTCTCAAGAGAAGCTACTTTTCGACAAAGAGCAGGGACAAGATGCCGCTCAGGTTTACCAAATCGTATGCTCTGGCGCGGAACGTGCCATCGTCTATCATTTAGAAAAAGCCTACCCAGGCGACACCATTACGACTCGCCTTCAAGGCAGCGTTCAAAATGGTACTGAAGGTGAATGGATTATTGATGCGATTCAAGGTCAGCATTTGTTTTCTCGCGGCTTAACAGGCCACGTTATTACCATGAGCTACTTAGTTGCCGGTAAAGTTGAGCACGCTCTTGTGCTAAACCCTCACACCAAAGACGAATTCTACGCAAGTAAAGGCCGTGGCGCTTACTTAAACAACTCTCGAATTCGTACCAGCATTGCTCGCACCCTAGATAAAACAACCGTTGCCGCTCAATTCCCAGCAACAGACCGCACGGCTCCTTACTTATCAGGTCAGCTGACTATTTTGTCTGAAATCGCTGAGAAAGGCGCTCGCGTTGTTATGCAAGATACTCCTGCCTTGACGCTTGTTAATACCGCCGCTGGCCGTTTAGACGCCGCTTGGGGTATCAAGCTACAAGAATGGGAAATGCAAGCTCCGCTGTTTATTGCAAAAGAAGCAGGTTGCCTATTTGCTAACTTTGATGGCTCTCCAAGCATTGAAAGTGGCGATGTATTGTGTGCTAACCCTCGTTTATTCAAGGTTTTATTACCTATTCTAAACAAACACTTAAACTAATATTTAAGCAAAAAAAGCCCGCTTTGAAGCGGGCTTTTTTTTGCTTTATTAAACTCTAACTTACGCTTTATAAATATTTTCGTAACAGTAGTTAGTCGCTTCTACAAAGCCATCTACACTACCGCAATCGAAGCGTCGACCTTTGAATTTATACGCCAACACACAACCTTCTTTTGCTTGTTGCAAAATCGCATCGGTGATTTGCACTTCTCCATTTCGACCCGCTGGCGTATTACGAATTTTATCGAAAATATCTGGCGTCAAAATGTAACGACCAATGATAGCAAGATTGGAAGGGGCTTCTTCTTTAGATGGTTTCTCTACCATATCGGTCACACGATAAAGGCCTTCTAGCATATCATCGCCTTTAATAACCCCGTATTTATGCACTTCGTCTTCTGGCACCTCTTGAATCGCCACTATGGTGCAGCGGAACTGATTGTACAGTTTCACCATTTGCGCCATCACGCCGTCATCGTCAGTTTCACCAAAGCAAAGGTCATCAGCCAACACCACACCAAACGCTTCGCCGCCTATTAACGGCTCCCCTGTCAAAATAGCATGGCCTAGACCAAGCATTTGATTTTGAGGAATAAAAGAAAAAACAGCGTTCGCAATCAAGTGGCGAATACCTTCCAAATACTGCTCTTTACTGGTGCCAGAAATCTGATGTTCAAGCTCGTAACTAATATCAAAATGATCAGCAATGGCACGCTTACCACGACCCGTTACAAAGGTCACATTCTTTAAACCTGCTTGCACAGCCTCTTCTACACCATACTGCACCAATGGTTTATTGACGATAGGAAGCATTTCCTTAGGCATCGACTTGGTCGCAGGTAAAAATCGGGTTCCGTAGCCCGCTACGGGAAACAAACATTTACGAATCATACTCTATCCTTAAAATAGCATTAAAGAATGGCCACTAAACAATGATAAATAACAGCCTATTAATTAGCTTAACGTGTTGCGTGTTGTTGATAAAATAACACTCGTTAAGCGATCCAAAATTGGGGAATTTAACTTATACCAATGCCAATACAAGGGTACGCTAAGTTTCTTGTGGGGGAACAACGAAATAAGAAGACCATTATTCAACTCCTCCGCCACTTGCACACTGGGTACTAAAGCACAGACTGTGCCAGACATCACCATCTCCACAAACCCATGAGACGAAGGATACCAGTGACTATTACGAATGTCCGCCTTTACTTGCATGCACTCATTCTGATAACGCCCCCATAACTCATCAAACTCGTCAAAAACCAGAGAAGGCGCCGCCAGCACAGAAAGCGCACTAATCTCACCATGTAGACGCTCTTTTACAAAGTGAGGAGTCGCTACCAATTCATAGGTCATGTTACCCAAAAACACCGACTCTCCACCGGATACAGGCGTGCCTATTTGGCTCAAACAAGCGACTACTTCTCCGGTTTGCAGTATCTCTCTCGTCTTTCCTTGGTCCGCCGCTTTAATATGCAAACGCGTCTCATCTATGGCTGAAAAGGCACTTAATACTTTCGTAAACCAAGTCGCTAACACATCATGATTGACCGCAATAGAAAGCGGTTGATGGCTGTGCCCCCGCTGCAATGACTCAAACAGACCGTCTTCTAACATGGCAACCTTGTTGGCATGCGCCAACAACTGCTCGCCGAGTGGCGTCGCTGATACAGGACGCGCTCTTATCAATAAAGGCCCGCCGCACTCTTGCTCTAAACGCTTAATACGCTGAGACACCGCCGATTGAGTCAACCCTAGATGATCCGCAGCTCGTTCGAAGCTTTGAAAGCGTAATACGGCGACAAAACAACTTAACGCCTTATAATCCATCATAATATTTTCTTATGTAATTTAAGTTAAATTAATTTAAATTTAAGTGTAAATACGTTTAGGATCAAGGCCGTTAAACTGACCCTAACAAGACGAGAGAGATATGATTGCATTTTTTAGTGGCGCGATTACTGGCGGCGGACTTATTATTGCCGTTGGTGCGCAAAACAGCTTTCTGCTAGAGCAAGCCTTAAAACGACACCTCGCCTTTCCCATCGCCTTTTTGTTTATTCTCAGCGACATTGTTGCTATTGCTCTCGGGGCGTTTGGTTTTGGCCTACTTATTCAAAGCAGTGACTGGCTGTTAATCCTGTTTCGCTGGGGCGGTGTGGCTTTTCTGACTTGGTTTGCTTTGCAAAAATGGCGTTCATCCTTTCTAGACGAGCACCTTGTTATCAAGCATTTAAACACTCGTTTAGCGGGGTGGCCATTACTGATGATGGCCTTGGCGGTCACCTGGTTAAACCCACATTTTTATATTGATACCATGATATTAATGGGCAGCTTGTCCAATCAATTTTTAGACGATAAATGGATGTTTGTGCTCGGTGGCGCTGTGGCGTCTACCGTTTGGTTTTTATTACTCGCTTTCATCGGTCATGCGTGTGCTAAATGGTTGAGTTCAGCCGTATTTTGGCGCTGGTTTAATCGCGCTAATGCACTATTGATCTGGAGCATTGCGTTTAAAATCGCCACCCAGCCATTAGCGAGCTAGTCGCCAATGGCTGTCTAAAGGCCGTCTTGATAAGCCAACCCATAGGCACGCTTACAGTTTGATCTCAACCTCATGACTTTCGTCTGAGGTTGAGGTGGAATCCGCTTCCACCCACATTTCAGCGGTCGCAATTGGGCTTACAGAAAGCGCAACCTGAATAGGGTCACTCTGGTCTTCAATCACCATAGGTGGCTGATAATTAATTCGGTATAACGCCATCAGCGCGACTGAGAAGTTAATCGCAGCAACAAACCAGAACAAAGCATCAATACGAACCAAATCCATCAAGGACGCGGCTAATAAAGGCCCCATCATGCCACCAATACCATTGAGAAGGATCATGCCGCTACTCGCAGATAAAATTTGCTCAGGTCGCAGCTGGTCATTCATGTGTGAAGACGCCAACGAGTACATAGGAAAAGTAAATGCGCCGACACAGAACATCCCCACCATCATCAATATCTGACTGTTGCTCATATTGCCAAGTGGCACAATAAAAGCGGCAAGAGCACCAACTAGACTTACCCACAAAATGGTCACTCGACGGTCCTGACGGTCCGACAACTTCCCTATTGGCCACTGTAAAAGCATACCGCCAACATAGCTCGCACCGATAAACAATGAGATCTGCCCAACACTCATTCCAATACTTTGAGCATAAAGCGCACCAAGCCCCAACAAAGCCCCGGCAGTCACACCGGCTGCGGTCACTCCCGTCACCCCAAGCGGCGCGGTTTTAATCAGCCCGACTATGTTTAATTTCTCAGGAACATTAATGGTTGGCGATGGCGTACGCACCAATAACAAGGGTACCAAGGCCATGGAGATCAAGACGGAGGTCAAAATAAACAAACCATAGCCACCAGGGGAAGATAAGTTCAATAACACCTGACCAAGCGTCTGGCTGGCCCATATTTCAATGGTGTAAATGGAGAACAATCGGCCTCGAGTTTGGTTCGTTGCAATGTCGTTTAACCAACTCTCCGTCACAATATACAGACCCGCATAACACAGGCCCGTTCCCATTCTCATCAGCATCCAAAACCAAGGATTCACCACCACAGATTGCATCAAGATAGTAATCGACGCCAACGATGCAACAGCGGCAAATACACGAATATGGCCGACATTTTTAACCCACCCCGGCACCAACATTGAGCCAATAATAAAGCCTAAATAATACGCCGACATAATCAAACCCGTCGCCGTCGTATCAAAAGATTCTAATGAGGCTCGAATACCGATTAAAGAGCTCTGCAAAGCGCTCGCCATAGAAAGAATGGCAATACCGAAAAGCAAGCTCCAAATAGGAAGCAGTAAGGTTTTAAACATGAAAATCCTTCGTACTAGGGCGCGGTTTTAACAAAATAAGTGGTTATAATTTCGGCAGACTATACCGACACAATTCGTGAATGCAATAACTAATCAACAGGTTAAAAAGTTAACAACCAAGATAGCAATTTTATTATTCAATGTAGAGCGCTCAAACGCATTAAAGCAAAAAATGATCGGTTTATAGCGGGAGGGTTTTACAAATTCATCCTATTGAAATACACCGAGTAGGCAGCGGCACAAGGCTTAAAGAGAGAGAAATAAACACCATGTCATTGTCACACGGCCAACTTATGCTAACACTGTGATCTTCACAGCCCCAAACCACGCCTACTCACTTCGACCTATACCATTATCGGTGACGCATCCCAGTGATGGGTTTATTAAAAAATCATGCTTTCATCAAAATACTAGGGGATTTATTTCCCCTAAAAGAGCACTTAAATCAAAGAAAGACGATCTAGGTCAATGACACAAAAGGCGTGCAGTGGCACAGTTTATGGATGCTTTTTACGCTAACTTAAGAAGCCTCCTTTTCACTGGAATCGATCACGCTTTTTTACTGAAGGACTTGAGCCATGCTGGGGATTTTTACGGATTTTGCAAGTTGGCTTACTTACACCATTTTAGGCTTGTCGCCCGACACAAAATTAGGCGATGCCCTGCACTTCTTTGTTGAAGACGTCAGTAAAATCTTCGCCTTACTCTTGTTTATGATTTACGTGATTGCCCTCATGCGCGCGTCATTAAACGTCGAAACCGTACGAGATTACTTAGCGAGAAAACATCGCAGCATGGGCTACCTTATGGGCTCTAGCTTTGGTGCTATTACCCCATTTTGCTCTTGCTCTAGCATCCCTATTTTCCTTGGTTTTACTTCTGCAGGCATCCCTGTGGGCATCACCATGGCTTTCCTTATCACCTCCCCTTTAATTAATGAAGTTGCCGTGCTTTTGCTGATGGGTCTTTTAGGCTGGAAATTCACCGTGCTTTATGTGGTCATCGGCATGTCAGTTGGGATTTTGGGGGGATTTTTTCTGGATACCATCAAAGCGGAAAGATGGCTGCAGTCCTTTGCCGCAAAAGCGCTCGCGAAAGGACAAAGCAATCAACATGGCTCAACAAACAGCACATTAAAAGCGAAAACCCTCTCCTTTAAAGAGCGCCACCAATTCGCCAAAGAAGAGTCGTTTGAAATTTTTGGGCGTGTTTGGAAGTGGGTCATTATCGGGGTGGGTCTTGGCGCCGCGTTGCACGGTTTTATCCCTGACGGCTGGCTTCAAGAACACCTTGGCGACGGTCAATGGTGGTCTGTGCCTGCCGCGGTACTGCTTGGTATTCCTCTTTACTCCAACGCAACAGGCGTGATCCCCGTGATGGAAAGCCTCATCGTTAACGGTTTGCCAATAGGCACAACGCTGGCATTTTGCATGAGCACAGTCGCGGCGAGCTTTCCTGAATTCATCCTACTCAAACAAGTTATGCAGTGGAAATTATTGGCGATTCTATTTGTGATGCTGCTGTTTTCATTCACTTTAGTGGGTTGGCTATTTAATTTCTTCACCCCTTTCCTATAGAGGATCACACGATGAAAATCATCAAAGTACTGGGCAGCGGTTGTGCCAAATGCACAAAAACAGCGGACCTCATCAAACAAGTCGCTCAAGAACAAGGCTCTGCGGTTTCTGTGGAAAAAGAAACCAGCCCTCAAATCATGATGAAATATGGCGCAATGAGCACACCTGCGGTGGTGATCGACGACACCTTAATCCATTCAGGCTCAGTACCCCAGACGTCACAAATAAAAGAATGGTTAGCATGACCCCCAGATAACCGGTTGATGCAAGCCACTTATGTCCGTCGAACCTGATGTTGTCTGGAGTCTAATTATGAGCAATAAAATGACCTTTAACGTTATCGCCAATCGAGTTGACGCTCATGGCAGCCTAGTCCGCTGCAAAGACGCCTCGCTTGTTATCGACACCGATTTGCAAGGTAGGTTGGATGCTTTTAACCCAGCAGAGCTGTTAATGGGGGCATTAGCAGCCTGTATTATTAAAGGCATAGAGCGTGTCACGCCTATTCTAAAATTTGATCTGCAACGTCTTGAAGTAGAGATACATGGCGTACGACAAGACACACCACCCAAGATGGAATCCATACAATATACGATCAAGGTCACCAGTGAAGAATCCGACCATAGACTCGCTCTTTTGCACGACAATGTCCGCAAATTCGGCACCGTATTTAACACTATCGCCCCTGGCACAGAGCTCACAGGCACGCTCATCCGAGCGTAATACGAGCCTCATTCGCCACACAATCCTTAGTGTTGACGAGAGTAAAGGGCTGTCATCAGATGAAAAAAAAGCGAAGACAAGTAACTTGTCTTCGCTTTGTATCCATCACTCACGCTTACTATGAGGGTGAAAAATCTTATGATTCAGTGCGGCTAAAGTGCTTCCCTAGCAGTGCGTGATAAAAATTATGGTCGCTCAAAATACCAACACACTGACCCTCATTCTCAAGCACTATTGGTCGATCTGTGTGATAACGAATTTCTACCGCATCCCGCATTTTGATCGTCTCATGCACTCGAACAACCGTATTAGCAGGCACTTTTTCAATCGGCATATCTGGCGTCCATTGGGCGCTCGTCACCTCTTCCTCATTGGAATACACGCCTTGGAATTGCCCTGCATCCAATGCAAGCCACAGATTTTCCCCCATGGCGAAACGCGCTTCTTTTTGCGCTAGCTCTGCGATCGGCGTCATCAATGCACTGCCACATAACACATTGAGTGGGTTGGTATGAGCCACAAACTTCTCAACGTATTCGGTTGCTGGATTTAATACAATTTGCTCAGGCTCGCCTTGCTGAATAATGCGCGCCGATTCCATGATCGCGATTTTTGTGCCAATTTTGAGCGCTTCATC
This sequence comes from Marinomonas sp. KMM3893, assembly GCF_004352855.1. Taxonomy (GTDB): domain Bacteria; phylum Pseudomonadota; class Gammaproteobacteria; order Pseudomonadales; family Marinomonadaceae; genus Marinomonas; species Marinomonas arenicola. The sequence goes on from NZ_SJSC01000001.1 coordinate 615,905, forward strand.
TAGATCATGACTTACAAAGATAATGGTCTTATTTAACCGTTTTTGCAGTTCAATCAATTCGTCTTGTAACTGAGAACGAATAAGCGGATCGAGTGCTGAAAAAGGTTCATCCATCAACAACACATCGGTGTCCATTGCAAAGGCACGCGCCAAACCAACGCGCTGTCTCATGCCGCCTGATAGCTCATCCGGCTTTTTGTCTGCCCATCGAGTTAGACCCACCATGTCGAGCTGCTCTTTCGCTTTGACAAGACGCTCTTTTAACCCCATGCCTTGCATCTCTAGACCGAAGGCGACGTTTTCCAACACAGTCAACCAAGGCATTAAAGCAAAGCTTTGAAACACCATGGACACTCGGTGAGTCCGCATATGGCGTAATTTGGTTTCGTCGCAAGTTGCCATATCGACCATGTCATCGCCGTCTCTGACTAAGCAGCGTCCACGGGCAATTTTATTAAGTCCATTAATCGCTCTTAACAGAGTGGATTTACCTGAACCAGACAGCCCCATCAGGACACAAATTTCGCCTTCGTTGACTTCTATATTGGCATCTTGCACACCGACCACATCGCCCGTCAGGCCGATGATGTCATTTCGAGTGTGACCTTTGTCCATTAAAGGGAGTGTTTTTGCCAAATTATCGCCAAAAACAATATCTAAGTGCTCTATTGTTACCACAGCCATAATTATCCCTCTTTTCTCATTGATGGTGTTTTACAAATACGGTCCAGCATAATTGCGACCAATACGATGGCAACACCCGCCTCAAAACCTTGAGAAATGTTTACCGTATTTAGTGCTCGAATCACTGGTTTACCTAAACCATCAGCACCAACCAGAGCCGCGACCACCACCATGGACAAGGACAGCATAATACATTGGGTAATACCGGCCATGATGCTTGGCATCGCCGCGGGTAATTCCACTTTGTAAAGTAGTTTTGATTTTGTACAACCAAAAGCAAGGCCGGCTTCTAACAACTCACTCGGCACCTTACTGACGCCTAAATAGGTCAATCGTATAGGAGCAGCAATCGCAAAAATAACCGTGGAAATCAGACCAGGAACATAACCTAGACCGAATAAAATAAGGGTTGGAATCAAGTACACAAAGGTAGGTATGGTTTGCATCAAATCTAAAATAGGTCTCAGCATGGTGTATAACCACGACCGATGTGCTGCCGCAATACCAATAGGCACACCAATAATCACACTGAAGGTCGTTGCAGAAACCACTAACACTAAGGTTTGGATGGTTTCTTCCCAATACCCCATATTAATAATCAACAATAAAGAAGCGGCAATAAATACCAACAACCCAATACTGCGGTGTAAGAACCAAACACCAACCAAGACAATCGCAATTACGACCAGCGGATGAACCCACATAATTGAGTCAACCATAGATGTGATCATGGTTTCCAATACCATAGAAATCAGATCAAAGAAGCCAGAAGCCGAGCCCACAAGCCAGTCAACAAAGCTTTCCATCCAGGCGCCAAGAGGGATTTTATTATCCGTTAGCCAATTCATATTTTTCTCCCGATACATCAAAAAAAGACGTCAGCGGTAAATCACCACTGACGCTCTATACAGTCGTTAGTGGTTTTTTATAGGCCTAAATGGGTTTTAACCGCGGCGAGACCATCTCCACCTGATTGTGTTTTTACGCCATCAAGCCAAGCAGTCAAAGCATCGGGATTTGCCGTCAGCCACTCTTTTGCGGCTACCGCTGGCTTTTTACCATCGTCAAGGATGTAACCCATGACTTGGTTTTCCATAGACATGGTGAATTTAAGATTTTTCACAAACTTGCCAACGTTTGGACACTCAGCAAGGTAGCCTTTACGGATATTGGTATGAACATTCGCACCGCCATAATTTGGGCCGAAATATTCATCACCACCAGACAAGTAATCCATATCAAAATTTGAATTCATTGGGTGTGGCGCCCAACCCAAAAACGCAATCCACTTATGACGGCGGATATTACGTTTTACTTGAGAAAGCATGCCGGCTTCGCTTGATTCAACCAATTGGAAGTTACCTAGATCGAAGGCATTCTTATCAATCATGTCTTGGATCAAACGGTTACCATCATTACCAGGTTCGATCCCGTAAATACGACCGGCAAATTCTTTGCGGTGCTTAGCAAGATCAGAGAAATCTGTTACCCCTGCATCGTAAGCTTCTTTACTAACAGCCAGTGTGTATTTTGCGCCTTTTAAGTTCGGGCCTAAATCTTGAACAGTGCCAGCCTTAAGATAAGGAGCAACATCGGCCTTCATCGAAGGCATCCAATTACCTAGGAAAACATCAATGTCTCCGTTCGCCATAGAGGTGTAGGTAACAGGCACAGAAAGAAGTTGTATTTTGGTTTGGTAACCCAAACCTTGAAGAATTTCCGTAGCCACTGCAGTAGTCGAAGTGATGTCAGTCCAGCCAACATCGGAAAAGCGAACTGTTGAACAATTCGCAGCCATTGTTAAGCCAGAAATACTGGCGATACTGACCGCTAACGCGACCTTACTTGCCTTCTTTAACATAACTCTTCCTCTTTTTGTGGAAACCCATTACGAACAAAATATGTTCAATTAACTTATCTCAGATACACACCATTAGTACTAGTACTTAAATACCAACTCTAGGTAGGCGGAGATTTGCCGAGTTGAGCGGGCTTTATCAATGCCTCCCGATAAACTCCCTCTTAACCACATACCATCAATTAAGGCAGCCATGGTCTGCGCAATCTCACGCGCTTTTTCTACTTCAAACGCTTCTTTCAACACCACCACCAAGGCCGTATGCAAGCGGTGGTAATACACATTCTGTAATCGGTATAAAGACGGCGTATGCATGGCGGATGCCCAGAACCCGATCCACGCTTTCACCACTTGTGGATGTGTTTGCGACTGGCTAAGACTCGCTCGGACTAACGCCATGACTTTTTCTTTAGAGGTCTTATCTTTAGCCTGCGAAACTTCTTTATGCAATCCAGAAAAGAACTCTTGGATTAAACTTTTCATTGTCTCTTCAAATAGACCGTTTTTACCGCCAAAGTAATGATTAATGATGGCTGGGGACACGCCGGCATTTTTACCGATAATACTGACAGTTGCGCCTGTAAAGCCGTGTTCATCGATCGCGTCGATGGCCGCTTGTATTAACTGAGGTTTTCGTATTTCTTGCATTCCCACTTTTGGCATTACGCGTCCTTTTTTATTAAACAGCCGTTTAATGAAAACTATACTAGGCTGCTTTTACAATTTGGGTCAACCCTTGACAAATCAAAAACTTAGTACACTAAACAACTTAACTCTATGATTTAAAAGAATAAAATAACAATTTAAATAATTTTCAACTTTTTTTCATGACCCACTTTTGTCGGAATAATAAAGTTTAAGGACGTTTTTTGAACAATTGTTTGTTTTTCATCCATTATAGAGTGATTTTTTACTCTTTTGTTTAAAAAGCATTCGCGGAAGAGATATAGTGAGAAAGGATCTATAGGCGTTAAGAATAGAGTTCAAAATACTGATAGGAATCGAAATAGAATGGATGAGCAAATGTCTTGTTTTGATAAAGAAATCGACCGCACAAACAGTCACAGTGACAAATGGACTAAATACCCTCAAGAAGTGATTCCATTATGGGTCGCCGACATGGATTTCGAGTCACCTGAGTGCATCAAAAACGCACTTAATGAGCGCGTCGATGAAGGGGTTTTTGGTTATACCCACGCGTCCAAATCACTCGAAAACAATATTGTAGAACACGCCCAACGTCGCTATAACTGGGCTATTTCAAGGACTCACATTGTTCATTTACCCGGCCTTGTCTGTGCCTTACACCTAGCCGTTAGAAATTTCTCGAACGAAGGCGATGCCATCGTGGTGCCTGGGCCAGTTTATTACCATTTAAATAAAGCCCCGTTATTGGCCAACCGTACCCTTTCTCGTGTTGATATGGAGGTAAAAGAAGGTCGCTGGGTACCGGACATGCAAGCGCTAGAAACCGCTTGTGCCCAACCTAACAGCAAGATGATTCTGCTATGCAATCCACACAACCCAGGCGGCACGGTTTATACCAAAGCAGAGCTTGAAGCCATCCACCAGCTCGCAAAACGCCATGACTTATTGGTCGTCAGCGATGAGATTCACTGCGACCTTATTCTAGATGATGTGCCTCACGTGCCTTTTGCCAGCATTAATGAGGATGCCGCCAATCGCACCATCACTTTGATGGCACCAAGCAAAACATTTAATGTGGCAGGCTTAGGTTATGCCTTTGCTGTGATTACCAACCCGCCCCTAAGAAACGCCTTTAATGAGGCCAAAACTGGGCTAGTGCCTTACCCGAACTTGCTGGGCCTAACTGCAGCAAATGCGGCTTATGAAGCAGGCCAAGAATGGCATGCGTCATTGCTAACTTACCTCAAAGAGAATCGCGATATTATTGCTCGTTGGTTACCAAGTACGCCCCTTAAAATGGTTCATTTAGAAGCGACTTATTTGGCTTGGATTGATGTTTCTGCACTGCAGATTGACAACCCTCACCAATTCTTCTTGGCAGCGGGTGTCGGTATTTCTGATGGAAAAGATTTTGGCAATCCGAACTATATTCGCCTAAACTTTGGTTGTCCTAAATCACGACTCGAAGACGCGATAAAGCGAATAAACGATGCTCTGAAAAAGCATAATTATCTATAGTTCTCTTTATTAAAAAGGAATTAGGTACGCATAATCGAGCCCCTTGGAGGTTATTATGATGACATTACCTATAAATACCTTTGTTGATAGCTATATTGAGCACGCTGCTGCAAGCATGCGTGCTGATTTGCATGAAGTTCTAGCGATAATGCGATTGATAGCGCCGCATGCGGAGCTCTCTTTCGAGCTTGGTATCCCCTACTTTCAGCAAGATTCTGACCTGCTATTTGGTGTCGCTGCCAGAGAAGATCACCTGTGCATCTACTTTGATGATACCTCTGAGTTTTATTCTTTCGCAGAGCGCTTAAATCATGCCCAATTCGGTGAAAATTGCCTCACTTTCCACCATCTTCACGACATTAACATTAATGTCTTTGCTGAACTTTTAAGCCAAATCAAAGTCCATTCAATCAAGCGTGGTCGTGACCGGTTAGCGCATTTACTGCATTAATGCAGAGCGAATCGCTTCTTCAATAGCGCTCAATTGGCGCTATTGAAGGACGCGTTAGCCGCAAAAATAAAATAGCCATGTCATTGATTAGCAAAGTGCTTTACTATAAAACCATAGTAAATAGGCACATTAGAAAGTCATAATACTTGTACCTTGACCTAATAGGCACTCAGGCTGAATGATTGATTTTTCCTTACGTATTAGCATTTTTATATGTTTACTTTGCCTACTCATAATATGGCAATGGAAAACCCCAAGAGCCCCTCTCAAACAACAGTCGACACGATGGTTTCACAACTTTAGTTTATTGTTATTGGGAGCCTTGTGTGTTCGACTTTTCCAACCGCTACTGTTATCTCTTATTGCCTTTATCAACGCTGAACAAGGCATTTTTAGCCTGTTTCATTTACCTTATTGGAGCCAGTTTTTACTCGGCATTATTGCCCTAGACGCGTTAATTTATTGGCAACATCGTGTATTTCATCGCGTTCCCCTACTTTGGCGTCTCCATCAGGTACACCACAGCGACCAAGCATTAGACGTAAGTTCTGCAGTGCGTTTTCATCCCATCGAAATTCTTCTTTCTTTAGGCATAAAAGCCATTGCGATTTTATGCCTGGGCATTCCTATTGAAGCCGTACTGGTCTTCGATATATTGTTAAATGCCTGCGCCATGTTTAACCATACAAATGCTCGTTTGCCTCAATACGCTGAGTCTATTATCAAACGCTTTTTAGTCACGCCAGATATGCATCGCATCCATCACTCTGTTCGTTTTAAAGAAACCAACAGCAACTATGGGTTTTGCCTGAGCCTTTGGGACCGTTTGTTTCATAGCTATACAGAACAAGCTCAAGGAGGTGACGAGCAGATCCGGATCGGTTTACCAAGATCGCAAAACACAAACAAAGCCTCTTTAAAAACCTTGTTGTTGATGCCCTTCACATCCCCTCCACCATCAACACGAGACGTCACTCACAATAAAAAACCTTAGGAAAGACTATGAGCTATTACGATATAAACCAGATTGAAATGCGAATCATCGGCTGCCTAATTGAAAAAGAAATCACCACGCCCGATCAATACCCGCTCAGCGTCAATGCACTGGTCAATGCATGCAATCAAAAGTCCAGCCGTGAGCCTGTCACAAGCTACACGGAACTAGAAATTCAAGACGCGGTAGACGAACTGGTGGAAAGAGGGTTAGTTACTCAAGTCTCTGCTTCTCACAGTCGCGTAAGTAAATACCAACACCGTTTTTGCAATACGGAGTTTTCTGATTTACAGCTGTCTCAAGCCGAGTTGGCGATCGTTTGCTTACTTTTCGTACGAGGAGCACAAACTCCGGGCGAACTGCGTTCACGAAGCGGGCGCCTGCATAACTTTCAAAACCGAGAAGAAGTCGAATCTGCACTGAAAGCCCTACAAGACAAAACCGGTGGACCTTATGTTCAAGCGTTGCCACGCGAACCAGGTAAACGAGAGTCCCGCTACCAAGAGTGTTTTTGCTCAGAATACAACGCCGAGCTCAGTCCCCGTATCCAGCCTAACCAGCCTGTGGATGATGAGCCACTCCTCGCACGCATTGAGGCTTTAGAAGAATTGGTCTTAAACTTGTCAGAACGAATCGCGCAGCTAGAAAATGCCAGTGGACTATAATGACAATTAGCGTCAGACTTAGCCGCTTTTTGAACGCGAGCACTGGTCACCAAAAGTAACTGGTGCTGTACGCCTTATTATGTGAAAAGGAGAATCCCATGAAACAAGTACGCTGGGGAATTATCGGCACAGGTAACATTGCACGCCGTTTTGCGAGCGACTTTCGTTATGCTAAATCGGGCGAACTACGCGCCATCGCGTCACGGGATAAAGCGTCGGCTGACGCCTTCTCCGCCGACTTTGATATCGAACTCGCATTTGTGGATTACTTTTCACTTATCAACAGCCACGAAGTTGATGTTATCTATATCGCGACGCCACACACGTCCCATTACGATTTGACCAAAGCCTGTCTACTGGCAGGCAAAGCGGTATTGTGCGAAAAACCTTTTACCCTCAATGAAGCACAATCCAAAGAGTTGTACGACCTTGCTGCGGCGCAAAACGTTTTCTTGATGGAAGCCATGTGGACCCGTTTTAATCCTGTTATTGAACAGGTCATAGAGTGGGTTGAAGAAGGCGAAATCGGCGCTTTGCATAGCATTCAAGCAAGCTTTAATTTTCTGGCCCCCACGGACCCAGAACATCGTTTGTTGAATCTGGAAATGGGCGGTGGTGCCCTACTTGACATTGGTATTTATCCTGTATTTTTAGCCCAACTTTTCTTTGGCAAACCCGATTTTGTACAAAACCAAGCAGTGATTGGCGATACCGACGTGGACGTGTTTGAGCAAATATTACTTGGTTGGGAAAACGGTCAATTGGCGTCTTTAGAAGCGTCTCTCATTTCTTGCCATCCAAACCGAGCAATATTCTCTGGGTCAAAAGGCTACATTGAAATCGACTCTGAATGGTTTAAAGCCAAATCCTGCCGCATTGTTAGCAGTGAAGGCCAAGAACGTGCGGTTGAATTTGACTTCCCTGGCGAAGGTTACCAATTCGAAGTGGATGAGGTGAATCGCTGCTTAATTGAAGGCCTACAGGAAAGCCCTAACCACAGCTGGAAAGACAGCCTTGAGCTTATTGCTACGCTGGATGAAATTCGTCAGGACATGGGGCTTCACTACCCTGGTGAGTCTGAGCTTCGCCATCCAGAAGAAGAGCTTCATGATCACCATCATGAGCACCATCACCACAAGCACTGACGCTTCACGACAAAAACAAAAAAGCCATGTTTGATCTAACGTCTCTGAAGCGTGGTCACACAGGGCTTTTTTATGACGGCGGTTAAACTGTCTCGCGCACTTGAGTACGCACTTAGTTAAACGCCATTTGACTAAGCCACACGCTCACAGGAAGCGTCACCACACACAGAATGGTCTGTAATGTAATAAAGGCCGCCATGCGCTCCGCATCGCCTCCTAACTGACGTGCAAGAGCATAAGCGGATGTGGCCGTTGGCACGACACCAAATAAAACCGCCACCAACGCCGGTAAACCGGTTATGCCCAGCCACCAGCACATCAAGCCTATCGACAAGGGAAACACCACAAAACGGGCAATCGTTGAAAGCACAAAGAAGATGCCTACAGAGCGAATAGCTTCTAAGCGGACACTCGCCCCCACAGCCAATAGAACCATCGGCAGCGCCGCTTTAGAAAGTAACTCTGCCATCTCAGACACCACTGGAATCGGAGTGAGTCCCAATAAATTCAAACCACTGCCTAGCACAATGGAAAGAATCAAAGGATTGCGAATTAAGGCACCGCTTAATAGCTTGGGCAAGGAAGGGTAAAGCGCATTACCAGGGTCACTCTTTGATGGCTTACCATGCATCAATACCATGCTCACCACCAAAAACACATTCACCGATGGAATCAGCACAGAAGCGCCCAACGCGGCGTAAATCAAGCCGTCATTGCCATATAAGCTGCCGGCTAACGCCAACACAATAAAGGTATTGAAACGCACCCCTGCCTGTAACATGGACGACGCCGTTGGCGCTGTCGCTTTTACGCACCATGCACTAACAAAAGTAAATATCGCCGTGATGACTAAAGCGCATAATAAAATCAATGCATATTGAGACAACAAGGGATTAGAGAAATCAATTTGAGAGGTTTTATAAAAAAGCAGCGCCGGGAACAGCAACCAATAGGTTAACTTATCCACCCCCACCCAAAAGCCTTCCATCGGGAAGCGCAAGCGCTGGCAAAGTGCTCCAGCCATGAGCAACAAAAATATTGGAATAATCGCCATTGAAAGTGAAAACACACTAAATCCTTATCGTGGTTAAAGCCTAAATATTAACGTTTAATTAAACACCAATCTTGTTTTTCCAGTTCCTCAACAAACCAGCTAAGTCCGCGCCCTAGCTCTTCTTTCTTCCAGACCAAATAGGCCATTTGATTGGGCCTTGGGATATCGCATTCACGCGCTACCAAACGCCCGTTTTTTAGTTCTTCGCGAATCCTGTGCTTAGGTAGGTAACCAACCCCCAACCCCAAACACTGCGCCTGTATTTTGCTGCGCATAGTATCCACTTTCAGTACTTGTCGGCTTTCAAAAATACCATTGTTGCGTGCCGGATAAATTTTTGAGGTATCCGATACCACGATAGCAGGGTATTCTCGTAATTGTGACGCACTCACCGCCCCTTGCGTCAGAGCCAAGGGGTGTGTCGGTGCAACAGCAAAGACAAACTCGATCTCGCCTAAAGCTCGGGTATGAAAATGCCCTTTGGGTAATTCTCCGGTTGCTCCGATCACCAAATCCACTCGATCATCTTGCAATGCATCCCAGGCACCACCGACTGCCTCTTCCGATAAAATCACCTCTACCGGCCGGTTCTGCAATAAGAAATCTCCTACGACAGACATCAATGGCTCCTCCGCCAACACAGTGTCTCGTGCAATTCTTAACCTTGGCTCCCAACCGGATTCAAGCGCGCTTATCGACTCCTCTAAACGACGCGTTGCTTCCAAGATGAAATGGCCTCGCTCTAGTACAAGTTGTCCCGCTGGTGTTAATACCGCTTTTTGCCGCGAGCGATCAAAGAGTGATACGCCTAAATCCTCCTCAAGTTTTTTAACCGTATAAGTAAGGGCGGACGGTACTTTAAACAAAGCATCTGCGGCGGCGGCAAAACTGCCCAGCTGATCTATTGCCTCCAGCACCCGTAATGCGTCTAGGGTTACGGCATTATTCATGGTCATATCTCTTTGTTCAAATATTTTGAAATAACAGCTCAGAATCTTCTAATTTTCTTTCGAGTTGCGGTCTCTTACACTCACTTCATACCACAAAGGGCCGCGCGAAGAGAAGTCGCCAGCCCACTAACCTACTCAATAGATGGAGTTGAACGATGATAACTATTCGTAACGCAAACGATCGTGGACACGCTAATTTTGGCTGGCTAGATAGCCATCATACGTTTTCTTTCGGCAGCTATTATGACCCACAACAAATGGGCTTTTCTCACTTAAGAGTCATCAACGATGACACGGTCGCACCCAGCGCAGGCTTCGATACTCATGGTCACAAAGACATGGAAATCATCAGTTATGTCTTGCAAGGTCGTATTGCCCATAAAGACAGCGCGGGAAACATCAAAGAATTGCCCGTGGGTGAATTTCAATTAATGTCGGCAGGAAAAGGCGTATTTCACAGTGAATTTAATGCCTCAGACAAAGACACATTGAAGTTTCTGCAAATCTGGATCGAGCCAAATGTTATTGGTGGCCAACCTGGATATCAACAAAAGGCGTTTGGCAATGAACACGGGCTAACAAGCATCATCACACCCGATGGCCGTGATGGCACGTTAAGCATCAAGCAAGATGCACAATTATTTCAGCTTATTTTAGACACTGAAAAAGAGCAAACCATCAGCATTAAACCTGATCGAAGCCTTTATATTCATCAGGTCGAAGGCGAATTAACCCTGACCGATGGCACAGTGCTAACACAGGGCGATGGTGCCAAGATCCGTCTTGAAGAGGCGATCACACTGAAAAACGCCGGCCAACAGCAAGCAAAAGCACTGATTTTTGATCTGGCTTAATCCTGCTATTGTCACACTAGGGGCAGCGACTTTCTGAGTCTCTGCCCCTTCCTTGGTAAGGCAACATTGATAGCACTGATGCAGCAAAAGAACGCGTCTCTAATAAAGAAACATAAGGTGTCTTATTTTCTTTACATCTAATCCAGAATTTCCCCTCTTCTTGCATTGTATTTTGCGATAAATACGGCAGAATGGTTTGCTTGTTCAAGCAAGTAACACACGCTATTTTTCCTTATGGCGGTAACGCTGTGAGTCATTCTAAAAGGACCCCGTAACTATCATGTTTAAGCATTTAAAAGCCGTTTCTGGCGACCCTCTTTTAGCTCTTATCGTTGCTCATAAGCAAGACACGAATCCGAAAAAAATTGATTTGGGTGTGGGTGTCTACAAAGACGACAATGGTGCCACTCCCATTTTAAATAGCGTGAAAAAAGCGGAAGCAATTTTGCTTGAACAAGAAGATTCTAAAAGCTACCTAGGTATTTACGGCGCGGCGGAATTTGAAGCTATTATCCAGAATTTAATTCTTGGCGAAGGCAATCCATTGATTGCTTCTGAACGCATTCGTTCAACTCAAACACCTGGTGGTACCGGCGCTCTTAAAGTAGCGGCAGACTTCATCAGCGCCAATTTAAAAGACGCGCGTTTGTGGGTGAGTGATCCAACATGGGGCAACCACGAATCTATTTTTAATTCCGCTGGTGTTGAAGTAAAACCTTACCCTTACTATGACCCAAAAACCAACGGTCTACGCTTCGATGACATGATGGCAACGTTAAAAGCCGAAGTGAAAGAAGGTGATGTGTTATTGCTTCACGCTTGCTGCCATAACCCAACGGGGATCGATTTACAGCCTGAACATTGGAAAATATTGACTGAATTTGTCAACGAGCGAGGCTTACTGCCTCTTGTTGATGCGGCTTACCAAGGTTTTGGCGATGGCTTAGACGATGATTTGGCAGGCCTTCGTCATATGGCGGCTAACGTAAAAGACATGCTAATTGCGAACTCCTTCTCGAAGAACTTTGGTATTTACCGCGAGCGTTGTGGCGGCTTAAGTATCATTGCAGAAAGCAAAGACGAAGCCAACGCGGCCTTCTCTATCGTCGGTCAAGCGATTCGTGCAAACTACTCTATGCCTCCAGCACACGGTGCTGCGGTTGTTTATACCATTATGAGCAACCCTGAGTTAAAAGCAGAGTGGGAACAAGAAGTCACGGCAATGCGCAATCGAATTAATGGCTTACGTGAAAAACTGGTCGCTAAACTGGCCGCTTCTGGTGTCAGCAAAGACTTTAGCTTTATCAAAGACCAACGCGGTATGTTTTCTTACTCAGGCTTAACCCTTGAGCAAGTCCGCAGCTTACGCAGCGACTACTCAATTTATATTGCCGACTCTGGCCGCATGAGCATTTCAGGCGTCAGCGACAACAACATTGATTACTTATGCGAAAGCATTGCTAAAGTAGTTGGTTAATACCCTCGTTTAAAGCCGAGCTTAACGGCCATAAAAAAACGCGAAAAGATCGTCTCTTTTCGCGTTTTTATTTGCCCTTCTAACCGCCTAAAAGAATCCTCTTTAATGCAGTGTATGGGACTTTTCATCTTCTGTGGATATGGTTTGAATTTCTGGGTGGTTAAACTGAGCCAGCCGTAAAATAGAGGACTCAATATTGTCTTGCCAAAATTGAATTTCTTCGTCCACCATGCCTTCTAGCTTTACCCAGCCCGCTTCGGTACCAAAGAGACGCACCGATGCCAGTACATCATCATAAAAATCTCGATTGGTTTCATCCAAACCCAGACCAATTAGGCGAGAACCTCGCATAAAGCCCACACACCATTCTTCCACAACAACCTGACTTTCTCCACCGTCTACTTCTTGCTCTAAATACACAGGGTAAAGGTCACCGTGGACAATCGTGTTCATGGTTTCCATGTACATGATCAAAACAAGACTTAGAAACTCATCTTCTTCCTCTGACGACGCCCATGCTGGCTGATCTTCATCAGCCCCCCAAATAGCGCTCAACCAAAAGTCTGGGGCAAGCTCTTGTTCAGAGCAACCAATGGCGGTTAAAAAGCCATCTAACTCTGACACACAAAGAATAGATCTATCGGTTCCAAGCGTGGACAAATAGTGATCTAGACGCTCATAAAGCGCCTCTTCACTAATGACGTTAGGATCTTCGTTATCAGACATGTAATTGTGTTCCACTTTGTTGCTGGTTTCTCTAAGTGTAACCCGTCTTTATTAGACTTGCTGATGAAACACTTAAATTCGATAAACAGGGTATTTCAGCACTCTAGACAGAATGCGGTAAGAAAGCGCCTTTTTAACAAAGGCGCCTTGTCATATTACGCCTCAACAATCGCTAGGTTTCCGTAAGTCTCTAGCCAATGTTTACGATCTCCTGCGCGTTTTTTTGACAGCAACTTATCCAGAAGTTCACCCGTATCTAATGGGTCTTCCATGGTTAATTGGATCAAGCGACGGGTGTCTGGTGCCATTGTCGTTTCACGCAGCTGAGAAGGGTTCATCTCACCCAAGCCTTTGAAACGCTGAACGTTTGGTGTACCGCGTTTGTTCTCGGCCTGCATTTTATGCAAAATGATGTCTTTTTCTTCATCATCCAAGGCATAGGAGACTTCTTTCCCTAAGTCGATTCGGTAAAGCGGCGGCATGGCAACAAACACGTGCCCAGCTTTCACAAGGCTTGAGAAATGACGAACAAATAACGCACACAGTAGAGTCGCAATGTGCAGCCCATCGGAATCGGCATCCGCTAAGATACAAATTTTTCCATAACGTAATCCAGCCAACTCATCTTCACCAGGGTCCACTCCCAAGGCGACAGAAATATCATGAATTTCCTGAGAGCCCAGCACCAGGCTAGAATCCACTTCCCAAGAGTTTAAAATTTTGCCTCGCAGCGGCAAAATGGCTTGGAAATCTTTGTCCCTTGCTTGCTTAGCAGAACCACCAGCTGAATCCCCTTCCACTAAGAAAAGTTCACTTCGGCTTGAATCTTGACCAGAACAATCCGCTAATTTACCTGGTAACGCAGGACCTTGTGTGATCTTTTTACGAACCACTTTTTTGCTGGCTTTTAAACGCTTCTGCGCACTATTAATCACTAAATCCGCGATCTTTTTACCGTCTTCAACGTGCTTGTTCAGCCATAAACTAAACGCATCTTTAGCGGTTGCAGAAATAAACGGCACAATCTGACGAGACGATAAGCGCTCTTTCGTTTGCCCTGAAAATTGAGGCTCTTGAATTTTAGCGGAGAGCACATAACTGCAGCGATCCCAGACGTCTTCTGCTGTGAGTTTAACGCCACGCGGTAACAAGTTATGGAAATCACAAAACTCTCGAATCGCTTCCAATAAACCGGTACGCAAACCATTAACGTGTGTCCCGCCTTGCGCAGTAGGAATCAGGTTAACATAGCTCTCTGTGATCAACTCTCCGCCTTCTGGCAACCATTGTACTGCCCAGTCAACCCCTTGCGTTTTTTCGGTCAAGCCGCCTAAAAATGGCTCATCTGGCAATAACTCAAACCCTTCGTTGGCTTGTGCTAGATAGTCTTTTAGTCCGTCTTGGTAAAACCACTCTTCACGTGCTTCTTCAGCGCCACTTTGGTCAATGAAGATCACATGCAAACCAGAACACAAAACGGCTTTGGCTTTTAATAAATGCTTAAGACGCGATAAAGAATACTTAGGACTGTCGAAATACTTTCCGTCGGCGGTAAATTTGACCTTTGTGCCTGTGTTTTTCTTACCTACCGTGCCTATTTCGGCCAACTCAGAGACTTTAAAACCGTCAGCAAAACCGATTTGATATTGTTTGCCATCACGCTTAACAAACACTTCCAATGAGGTCGATAAGGCGTTCACCACTGACACGCCCACACCATGTAGACCACCAGAAAACTGGTAATTATCCCCAGAGAATTTGCCCCCAGCATGGAGCTTGGTGAGGATCAACTCGACCCCAGACACCCCCTCTTCTGGGTGAATATCAACAGGCATACCACGGCCATTGTCTTCCACACTGACTGAGCCATCTTTATACAAAATGACCTCGATGCGATCAGCATGCCCTGCTAACGCCTCATCCACTGAGTTGTCTATAACTTCTTGTGCTAAGTGATTGGGGCGTGTTGTGTCGGTGTACATTCCTGGACGTTTTTGTACTGGCTCTAGGCCACTCAACACTTCTATCGATCCGGCGTTATATTCTTTAGCAGACATGCGTATTTGTTCTTCCAAATTGAGATTACGATACCAAGGTAAAATACAGTATCGAGTTAGGATGTAAATAAGATGGTCTAGAGTCTATCACTGGAGTTGAAGCCTGTGAAATCGACCACCTACTTAGCCAATGTAATTACACTTTGATTCCTGCGAAATGCAAAATATCGCTGGCAAATCGCTCAAAGCCAATAAACCGATGATCGCCATTGGCTTCACAGGTCAATTTGCCGATTTGAGGAAAGGCGCTTAGCGCCACGCGATAATCCAGCACCTCATCGCCTTCTTGCAGCATCAGCCAATAACGCTCCGGCGTCGGCTGTGAAATCACCAAGGTGCTGAGTTCATCCATGTGCTCATGGGTCAATTCATAATGCTCATCAGTATAAGGATTATATTGTGCCCCTACATGATCAACTAATAAACGCGGCGCTTGCATTGCTGGGTTCACCAACACCGCTTTTATCTGAAACTTTTCAGCCAAATAGCAGGCATAAAAACCTCCTAATGAACTGCCAACTAGCGTCATTGTGCCAGCACCGTGGGTCTCAAGATAAGAGCCTATGATCTCTTCTAATAAGGCGATGGCTTGCGCGGGCTGCCATGGCAACCGCGGAGATAAAAAACCACCCGCTTTGCCAATCTCAGCCATGGCTTCACTTAAAACCAAGGCTTTATGGGAGCGTTCTGAACTATTAAATCCGTGAATATAGAGCAAGCTATTCAACCCAGCACCCTCTCAAATCGTGGTTTATAAAATGGGAAACTCAAAGATGCTTTCTCAATAAAAGAGAGAGCCTAGGCAAACTGAAAATAAGGCGTTTCGTACAGGCGATGTCCGTGCTTTAGACACAGCTCTAATAAATCAGACAGCTGCTGATTCAAACGGAATTTTTCGTCTTTGTGGTACATGTCCCCATTAGGATAAGGGTAGCTACCACTGTACTGACGATGCCCATCGGTAATTTCAGCAATACCCACATCATGATATAAACGCACCGTCATGACGACCTTGCTATCAAACAGCAATTCATTTGAACTCTCTGGCCCAAATTCTAACAACACTTCTGACGTGAAGCGGCTTTCTTTGCCAAGAGACAAACACAATCTGCTCTCTTGGTCGCCTGCACTGTGAATCGAAAAATGCCATGCCTTTTCTTCCTCGTGCCCGCGCATCAGCTTAACCACACGGCGATAATTCAACTCGCCAAGCAGTTGTAAGCTGGATAAATCAGGGACGTACTGTTTTGACATTTGCTCTATTACCTCAGTCATTCTTGTGATGAACTTCCTTCTGTCAGAACCTCTTTCAACGGCATCACATTCGATTTCATAGCCGCCAATTGGCTTGCTATTCTGTTGTCTTTATCGTGCCAGTATAGATTAAACCAAACAAAGAAGTCTTCACGATCCTTTTTTGCCGCTTGGTAATCAGGCTGTAACATGGTCTCTGGCAGTGCGACATCTCTTACTATCACTTGCGCGGCGGTCAATCGGCCGCACAGCAAATCCCAAAAAGAAATATTTTCCTGTCCGTATAAAACATTGATATCGGTAATCCTAGAAAACTTCCCTGGCATGGCTTGCAAGACAAACCCAACACCACCAGCTTTTGGCTTCAGTAGGTACTGATACGGCGACCTTTGCTGTTGCTGCTTCTTAGTCGAAAATCGGGTGCCTTCTACAAAACTTAGCACCGAATTAGGACGCTGGATAAAACGCCGGCAAGATTGTCTCGTTGTTTCTAAATCCTTGCCGATAAGGTGCGGCGACTTCTGCAATTTGGCTTTACTGTAGCGTTTCATAAAAGGAAACCCCATCAGCCAAGTCGCTGAACCCACTAAAGGCAACCAGAACAATACCTGTTTCATAAACACACGAGGCAGCGGACGACGGCCATTAAGTTGCGCCAAAATAATATACACATCCGCCCAAGATCTATGATTGGCCACCATTAAATGCCAATGTTCAAAATCTTTAACCATGTTCTCATCAAGTTGCCAATAAACACCAAGCACTCGCTGGAACCACCATTCGTTAGTGGTAATCCAACCGGCAAAGCAGCGGTCGTAAAGCTGCTCTGTGCGTGCCAATCCACCGCGTTTTTGCAGCAGACGAACCAGGGCAAACACATGCATCAAGCCGGCCCAAAACAACACATTCCCACACATAAAGAAAAAGGACAGAACACCTACTATTGGCTGTATAACGCTCATCCGCCCTAATCCCAACGTCGTTTTTTGTTTCATGGTCGATTAACACCAACGCTTTAATAGCTTGTCTTTGTTTAGCGCAAACCATTGCAACCCCATAATAGTACTGGCGTTTTCCACATCGCTATCGAGCAACGCAATGGCGTCATCTGCGTCCAGAAGATGCAGGCGAATGTCTTCGTTTTCTTCATCCAAACCATGAGTACGGTTAATATCCACAGCGCTGGCGTCAAACTCACCAGCATACATACGAAGGTATTCCACCAACCCACCAGGTGAAGGCACAAATTTAAAGAGGTACTCAAGACGCTTTACAGTAACGCCTGCTTCTTCCAATGACTCACGGCGCGCGACCTCTTCGTCGTCTTCCCCTTCTTCGACCATACCGGCCACCAATTCAATCAACCAAGGTGATTCGCTTTTTGGTAAACTTGGACGAAACTGCTCAATCAACAGCACTTTATCAGCCACAGGGTCAAACAAGAGAACGCATACAGCATCGCCACGTACCATCATTTCACGGGTCATGGGTTGGCTCCACTCACCGTTGAATTTTTTGTGTTTCAAGGTCAGTTTATGCATTTCAAAAAAGCCTTTGTAGACACATTCATCGTTAATGATGTCCA
The DNA here is from genome assembly GCF_004352855.1 of Marinomonas sp. KMM3893. Classification (GTDB taxonomy): domain Bacteria; phylum Pseudomonadota; class Gammaproteobacteria; order Pseudomonadales; family Marinomonadaceae; genus Marinomonas; species Marinomonas arenicola. Next base: position 633,825 of record NZ_SJSC01000001.1, read on the forward strand.
CATCTTTCTGACTATAGGTCGGTTTAAAAGCCATAATTATTCATCCTATTTCGTGGCGTGTTAAGATTTCTTAGCATGCTCAACAAAGTGACAACGTAGAGAATTCTGAAATCCAGATGACGCTATCAAATCAACAAGGTATGCTCATTTCTTGATTAAGGAGACAAACTGATGGAAGCTGTCCGTTGTCATTGGTGTCTAGGCTCGCCAGAGTACATTCAATACCATGATAAAGAATGGGGAAAACCCGTTTATGATGACCAAACATTGTTTGAGTATATTGTACTCGAAAGCGCTCAAGCGGGTCTAAGTTGGATCACTATTTTACGCAAACGTGAAGGTTATCGGTCTGCTTTTCACCAGTTTGACCCTCAAAAAGTGGCCACCATGACCGAGCAAGACATAGACAGATTAGTGCTCAACCCTGATATTGTTCGTCATCGTGGAAAAATCAGCGCGACGATAAAAAATGCGCAGGCTTTTTTGACCATTGCAGAAGAGTTTGGCTCATTTAGTCAGTATTATTGGTCTTTTAGCGACCACAAAGTAATCGAAAACACCGTACATTCGATGGCCGATGTGCCAGCCATTACGACGCTTTCTAGCAAAATAGCCAAGGACATGAAAAAACGCGGTTTTCATTTTTTCGGCCCAACCACCTGCTATGCTTTTATGCAGGCAACGGGCATGGTCAATGACCATTTAGAAAACTGCTGCGCACGCCATTAACTTATGGCGTCAGTGTCTTGATTTTATTAATGTTTTCCGTCGGCTTGCCGATAATAGTTTAGACCTTATGCGTGCCGAAAATACAACCAATACGCCACGCAACAAACGACACTCACACTTGATTGGTTCGGTATTGATTCCATGTTTAACAACAAAAGTATTCTCATCACTGGTGGTACCGGCTCTTTTGGCCACCAATACGTCAAAACCCTGTTGGCACTTTACCAGCCTAAACGACTGATCATCTACTCTCGTGATGAGCTAAAACAATATGAAATGCAGCAAGTATTTGATGCTCCTTGCATGCGTTATTTCATCGGCGATGTACGCGATAAAGACCGCTTAACCCAAGCCATGCGCGACGTCGATTATGTGATCCACGCGGCGGCACTAAAACAAGTGCCCGCCGCTGAATACAATCCCATGGAATGCATTAAAACCAATATTCATGGCGCCGAAAATGTGATTGCGGCCGCCATTGCCAATAATGTAGATAAAGTCATTGCACTTTCTACGGATAAAGCAGCAGCGCCTATCAACCTATACGGAGCCACTAAACTGGCCTCTGATAAGCTTTTTGTTGCCGCCAACAATATGGTTGGACAAGGCCGCACTCGCTTCTCTGTGGTTCGCTATGGCAATGTGGTTGGCTCACGAGGCTCAGTGGTTCCCTTCTTCCAAAAGCTGGTAAACGAGGGTGCAAAGGCGATTCCCATCACCCATCCTGAAATGACACGTTTTTGGATTACCTTACCAATGGGAGTCGATTTTGTACTGCGTAACTTCACACGCATGCATGGCGGTGAAATTTTCATTCCTAAAATTCCATCGGTTCGTATTATGGATTTAGCGGCGGCTTATGCACCGTCCATTCCAACAAAGGAAGTAGGGATTCGACCAGGTGAAAAACTCCATGAAGTGATGTGCCCGACTGACGATTCCTTCCACACCTTTGAATTCACAGATCATTATGTGATTGCGCCTAGCATTAAATTTTTCCAAGATGAAATCCGTTTTGATCGCAATAAAACAGGAGAACAAGGCACCTTGGTCAACGCAGGGTTTGAATACCAATCAGGCAGCAACCCACACTTTTTAACCGTTGACGAGATCCTCTCCTTCGATGAGTAATACCGGCTTTATTCCTTACGGCAGACAATCCATCAGCGATGACGACATTGCCGCCGTTGTGCAGGCTCTAAAGTCCGATTTTCTCACCCAAGGACCAAGAGTAACCGAGTTTGAAGACGCCATTGCCGACAAAGTTGGTGCCCGTTATGCCGTCGCAGCGAACAGTGCCACTTCGGCTTTGCATTTGGCCTGTTTAGCCTTGGGCGTCACCGCTGGAGACCGTGTTTGGACATCACCAAATACCTTTATTGCATCGGCAAATTGTGCTCGCTATTGTGGGGCAGACGTAGATTTTGTGGACATTGACCCACAAACCTACAACCTTTGTCCGCGTCAGCTCGCCAATAAACTCAAGCAAGCAAAGCGCCAAAACACCTTGCCAAAGGTGGTGATTCCGGTGCATTTCGCCGGACAGTCTTGCGATATGCAAGCGATTCACCAGCTGTCAAAAGAATACGGTTTTGCGATTATTGAAGACGCTTCCCATGCCATTGGCGCCGGTTATCAAGGACAACCGGTTGGCAATGGTCGCTTCAGTGACATCTGCGTCTTTAGTTTCCATCCGGTCAAAATCATTACCTCTGGGGAAGGCGGCATGGCGGTTACCAATCATGACGCTCTCGCCAGCCATATGCGCACCCACGCTCAGCAGGGCACAACAAAATCGCCAGAAGAGCTCACACAAGATCCTGGTGATTGGTATTATGAGCAACATACTCTGGGCTTCAATTACCGAATGACCGAGCTACAAGCGGCGTTAGGTTTGTCGCAATTGTCGCGCTTAGATGAGTTTATTGAACAACGCCACGCTCAATTCATGCGCTACCAGACATTGCTAAAAGACTTCCCCATCACCTTGCCTTTCCAAGCCGAAGACAGTTATTCCGCTTTGCACCTGTTCCCAATCTTATTACCTAAGAGCAGTAAAGATGCAAGAAAGTCGGTATTTGATATCTTGCGACAAGCAGGCATAGGCACTCAGGTGCATTATATTCCGGTGCACACTCAACCCTACTATCAAGCCCTCGGGTTTGCCAAAGGGGACTACCCTGTGGCAGAAGATTATTACGCCCGCACTTTGAGTTTGCCGCTTTTTTCTGAGTTAAGTGAAGCCCAACAAAATCGTGTGGCGTTACTATTAAAACACGCCTTAATTACCAGTAGAGTGATGTCTGCATGAGCCAAACACGTCCCTCTCAGCGTATTGCCGTGATCCCTGCACGCGGTGGTTCACAACGCATCCCACGTAAAAATATCCGTTTACTTAATGGCAAGCCACTCATTGCTTACTCTATTGAAAGCGCGTATGCGAGCCAACTATTTGACCGCATTATTGTCTCAACAGACGATGACGAAATTGCCGCTGTAGCACGAGAATATGGCGCAGAAACGCCCTTCATGCGGCCTGCTAATTTAGCCGATGCATTTACCGGAACCACCCCTGTTATGCAGCATGCTCTGCGCTTTCTAACCGAGCTGGGGCAAGCGCCAAGCGAAGCCTGTCTGATATACGCGACCTGCCCTTTGCTGCGCGCCGATGACATTATTGAAGGCTTTAAAGCGTTAGAAAATGCCAGCTTTTGTTTCTCAGCCAGCACCTTTGATTTTCCTATCCAACGCGCATTATGCCTAAACAACGAAGGCAAACTCACCACCTTGTTCCCAGAGCACATCGGCAAACGATCGCAAGATCTGGTCGAAGCCATTCATGATGCCGGCCAATTCTATTGGGCGACGACTGAAAGTTGGTTAACAGATGGTCATATCTTTGGCGAAAGGTCGAAACCCATTATGCTACCGAGACACCGAATTCAGGATCTGGACACAGAAGAAGACTGGCAGCGTTTAACTCAATTGATGAAGCTGAATAGCCCATAAAGGCACTGTTATTACGCAACTAACGCGTTATGAATTATTTGCGCAACACGAACAGAGCCTTGTCCATCAACCAGCGACTGAGCCGTTACTCTAGACGCTTGCCGCCAAGCGGAATCAGACCAAGCCAGCAATACGTGATGCACTAATGTCTCAATCTGATCGCTTCGCTTTGCCTCAGGGAGATCATCAAAACGAACCCACTGGCACCAGCCCAGCGGTACATGTTCTTCTAAAGAGCGCGTTTGATTATCAGCGACTTGAGCAAACACGGTCGGCACTCTCATACACGCCAGCTCAAATAAGGTCCCACCCGCCGCCGCAATCGCAAGCCTTGCGTTCGCCATGAACGGCCTGACTTCCACGACCCCTTGCGCAAGCTGAATTCCATACTGCTCTGAAAAAGCCTTAACAGCCTCACTATTGGCAGCATTTTTACCTAACAAGACCTGTATTTTCTCTACTGGAAAAGCATGACGTAGCAAAGACTGCAAAATACCCAATGTCAGCATAAGTGGGTCTGTGCCACCTAATGTAATCAATAATTTTTCAGGGGGAGCAATAACAGGCTCCGCAGGAGCGGAAAACTCAGGACGCAGCAAGGCAAATTGAGGTCCGGTTAAAGGCGTGATAACACGCGTAGAATAGCGTTCATGAAGTGGGTTCAACACCCATCTAGCAGGGAATGCGCCTCGATCATTCATATCGTCCAGCACGAATAAATTGGTTTGTTGCTGGTATACCTTTTCGATATCAGAAGCTTGGTATTGGTAGTGGTCCAAAATGACGAGATCTGCCTCCATGGCAAGCATAAGAAATTCGCATTCATCATCAATCAGGCGATCATTCAATTCAGAGAAAGCCGCGCAATCACGATGCACAACAAACTGACATTGCCAGCCAAGCGCTTGCAATGCCACCACCAATGCCTGACAACGCACTCTGTGTCCCATGCCGATTTGCACAGACGCATCGGCACGGATTAGAGCTTTCATTCCATCAAATCCCAAAACAACGGCTGACCTTTTTGCACATCCGATGCCAGTGTTCTGCCCACCACCTCAGACCAATGCTTAGGCGCTAAACCCAACGAAGGACGAATGATTTTCAAATGCTGATCAGACAATACAGTGCCAGAGGGAAGGTCTTGAGTGATATAGATTGAGCGACGGTATTTCTTGGCCTTTTGCTCGGCTTCAGAGCCACCATAAGTCACTGTGCCTAATGCCTCTTTGGCACTTCTGCAGGTTTCAACCAAGGCTTTCATTTCCGCAGGCTCCATAGAAAAAGCCGCATCGACGCCTCCTGCACTGCGATCGAGAACAAAATGTTTTTCGATCACGGTGGCGCCTAATGCCGTCGCAGCAACCGCAGCACCAATCCCCTGAGTATGGTCCGATAAACCGACTGAACAGCCTGTGCGTTTCGCTAAATCGGCCATGGTGAGCAAATTAGAGTCGGCTATTTTAGCAGGGTAAGTACTGGTGCATTTAAGCAGGGTAAGAGGGTTATCCCCTATTGCTCGAATCGCCGCAATGGCTTCTTCAATTTCTTCAAAGCTCGCCATGCCAGTCGACATTATGATTGGCTTTCCCGTTTTTGCCACCGCTTGAATCAAAGGAATGTCGGTCATTTCAAACGAGGCAATTTTGTACAAGGGCACATCCAATGACTCAAGAAATGCCACTGCGCTCAAATCAAAAGGAGAGCTAAATGCAACGAGTCCCAAGGACTCAGCGTATTCAAATAAAGGCTTATGCCATTCCCAAGGTGTCGATGCTTTGGCGTATAAATCGTATAAATTAGAGCCGTGCCATAAACTGTCGCTTTCCGACACCATAAACTCACCATGACGAACATCTAACGTCATGGTATCGGGCGTGTAGGTTTGTAACTTAATCGCATCAACGCCTGCTTTTGCAGCGGCCGTGATCATTGATTTTGCTAACTCAAAATTCTGGTCATGATTGCCAGAAAGTTCGGCAATAATAAAAGGCGTATTTTCAAACATAATTAAGCGCTAGCCATTATAAAAAGTAATAAGATGGTCATTTCCCTGGTCAACAAAATCAGACGCTTGCTGTACTAAACTCGGCATCTCTTCCAGAAATTCACACCAAACAGAAAATAAATTTTGCGCACGACGAACGGCTTCCGCTTCATCCTCATACTCAAAAATAAATTTAATGATCAAAAACGCCGAATAGGTGAAAGAGCCAATTAATAAATCTTGAATATGCCTATGAACACTGCCTTTCAAGAAATAAATAGTACGATGATGAGACCATAGCAAATCGCACACAGCCGCTCGGGACGTGACGCTGTCGTCCCAGCCTTGCATCAACAATTGAGTGACCTTACGAAAATCTTCTACCGAGATCAGTGCTTCAGGAGTTTGATTTAATATACTCTCAGGCGGTTCGGTAAAAAATGCCTTATCAAGTAAATCAACAATCTGTTTATGATCAACTTTAGGATCTAAAATCATCACATCTTCTGGCTGGAGCGGCTCAACGCCTTCCATTTTCGCGCCATCAGACAAGTTATAACTGTTAAACCCTCGGCGTTTATTAAGCTGTCGCGTCAGAGACTCTAGCTGAACTCGAGACGTTTCCATGATGTTGGTGCCGTATATAACACCACCGAAATTCCCTTCTCGCTCAATTAACGTGGCGTCTTGGAAGCTCTGAAAACCGGATTCTTTTCCATCTTTATAGTAACCACTGTGAATCGAGTGATGACTGCCTTTGTCTTTAAAGCCATTGTCCACACCAAGGTAATACACAGTGTTAAAGCCAAATAGTTGAACGTAAGACAGTGCCAAATTCGCTACAACTGGATTACAGAAATTAAGCTGTACATAGTCTTTAGTATCGCCTTGGGCACGGGCTTGATTTAGGATCAGAGAAGTAATGGCTTCCCCTGGCTTCATCGCCATTCCTGAGCGCTTGAAGTATTGAAAATATTCAGGGTGCATGACATCCACCGACAATCCCCAAATCTGATCAAGGTAGTCTTGATCAAGAAACAAGAACTTGTCCACCGTCTGTTTCATGCGTTCAATATCCACATGAATGTCCGGTGTAATGCCCAATTTTTTTAAGGTATTAATCGTCGAACCACAACTAATTAACAAAACCTGATCACGGACTTCTTTAACCAATTCAATGCCTTGGTCTAAAGAAGGGCCATTACCCAAAATAAACACAGGGACATCTGTCACCCACTTTGGTAATGCGTCGCGGCCTTTAAATTCCGCCAATCGAGTGTTCGGTAGAGAACGCAGTCCTTGAGCAATCCCAATTAACGCATCATCAAAAAAGCCCCATCCCATGACCTGTCGAGCGTAGTGCTTTTGAAAATAAGCAATGGCGCTGTCATTTTCAGGGCTACCATAAGCCACGTGCAAAAACGTCTCAGGGGCCATGAAATAGCCATTTTCAGCCAATTGAAGAATGTACTTTTCGGTAAACTCTTCAGGCTCCACACCTAGAAAAAAATGTATGGTACGGCCATCCGAGTTGAATGCTTCTAATATTGGCTGCCAATCGATGGCAAACAATGAATAGTAGAAATAGTCTAAATCGCATTCATATAAATACAGGTGTTTGACGTCCTGACGCGCTAGAAACGCTTCTAGTTGGTAGCCCAGCTCAATCCCAAAAAAGACAGCAGAACCCACAAATGCAGGTAGCCCTTTTTGCTTTTCTAGACCTTTTTTTTGCTCAGCCATCACGTCCATCATTTTATTGCTATAAAACACATGGCGACTTGGGTGATTATCAGTCTTATTTAAATTGAGGAAGGTTTTATTAGGCGACGCCAACGATGACAGTATTTTTCGCTCTGACTGCGCTCTTGGTTGTTGGGAAAACAGAGGCGCAGCAATGTCTTCGCGAAATAAATTTAAGTCGCCGCAAGCTTCCATGTAAATATGTTTTTTTGTCGGCTGGAAGTGAGCAAACTCGTCGTATATGTGCGGCATAACACTGGCAAATAACGCCATGTTTTTAAAATAACGCTCAGTAAGAGCTTGGTCGTGCTCTTTAATGCGCGCTAAACCTTGAGAAAAAAGCAAAATAAATTCTTCTGTTTGCTCAACAGAAACAGGGGAGCTCTCATTTAGCATGTTTGACGCCTTTGTACTGACTAACACCTTTGCGTGTTTTGGTGGACTGAAAAAGCTGCTCTTTCATGGTGTCATGTAGGTGTTGAATAAGCATAATCGCTTGTTGATGTAGCTGTATAAAGACCTTTATCTGAGAGTCTATTTGAGCATTACCTGAAGGTTCGATAGAGCGAATAAAAGCATCATTTTCTTCGCAAAAGCGCAGTATTTCCTGACTGTCTTTTTCCTTGATGCTTTTTTCTAGTATCGTAATCGAGCGTTTTAGGTAAGCCTCATCCAGCATTAAACCGTTCCTGTTCTGGCTTGATTTCTTTCTTCGTAGGCTTTCTGTTTGTCCATATCAGAAATTTGGTCCCAAGCGCCTTTGATCTGTAAGATAAGACCCATTACATGATCAAGAATCGCGGTATCTTTCTTCACACTCGCCTCAGTAATTTGAGCCGTCATGTAGTCATACAAAGACTCAAGATTATCGACTAACTCAGGATTAACATCGCGGTCTAAGGCATCGCGTAAGCTATTAATAATTTCAACAGCGCTTGTCAGTGCTGCGGCCTTTCCTTCCCAATCAGCTCGCGCAATACAGCCTTTACCAAGTGCTAACCGCTCTAAGGCACCTTGCATTAAGAGCTGAATGACTCGATGAGGATCTGCAGAGGCCAAATCAGACTTTAGTGAGTCCTTTTTATAAGCATGAATCCCTTTTTTCTCGTACATACACAACCCCGTTTTGTTACAGTTAAAACATTGTTACAGATTATTTAGTGTGGAATTTAAATAGTTGCCCTGAGCTTTCATATTAGAAAGTTGTGAGCCTAAGTTGGTAAATTTATCCCGTAGAGAAGCTTCGTATTTGGTCATGCGATCTTCATAAGATTGCAAGGTTTCTTCTGTGTTATCTTTGGACTTTTGGATGGAATCCTTAAGCGCCTGATTCATACCGTCTCTGCCGGTATAACTGTTCAGCAATTTATCCAAAGACCCAGCGACGCCACCAGTGCCGGTAAATAAGTCAGGAAGTTCGTCATAATTCTGGCTTATTGCTTTATCAAGCTTAGCTTCATTGATACTCAAGGTCCCCTTACTGCCCATTTTAAGGCCAAGGTCAAAAACAGAAGCTAGCTTACCAGTATTAGAATGACTCATCATGAAACTACTGGTCATTGATGACTGCAAGTTGCGAATCATGCTATTACCATTCAAGACAGAGCCTTTCGCAGCACTTCGACCTAAAACACCAACAAGATCATTATAAGAAGAGACGAAACTTTTAATCGTCTCTTTCACTGTTTCTTCGTCATAACTAACATCCACCTTTGTTGGCTTGGTCGTTAGAGCAAGTGCGTCTATTGATAAGCCAGACACCGCTTTATCAAACGTATTACTGTCGTTACGAATCTGAATGCCATCTACCGTAATCACAGCGTCTCGCGCTTGATCATTGAGTGACACAGACATACCTGCTGACAAACCTTCGGTAGATACGCTGTCTAAAGACAAACCACTGGCATTAGTCGGTGCTTTTTCTAATGCGTCTTTTTCATCTTGCGTTAAGGAATCCGAAATAGCCAACTGAGATAAGGGAGTCGGTACGTTTGAGATGCGTAAAGAGCTGCCATCCCCTTCTTTATCCGAGGTAATCGTAAAAAACAAATTTCCTTCACCGTTATCAACCAAGTTGGCCGACACGCCGAAATTGTCTTCTGCGCTATTTATTTGTTTTCTTAATTGGGAGAGTGTTGTTTTAGGCGGTACATCAAGCGTAAAAGATTTATCTCCAGCACTAAAGGTTAATTTACCACCGCGAGCGGTAATTACATCATCGGCTGAACTGAATAACCCTGGTGTAGATAAAGCTCGACTGCCTTTTGCAGTCTGATTAACACTGATTTCATAAGAGCCGTTTGAAGAGTTTCGGTCTGCACTTACATCAAGTACTTTCTTGTCATCAGGTTGATCAACAATGGCATTACGACCAGTAAAAAGATCGCTATCATTTAGCTTTTCTACGGTAGATTTGAAGGTGTCGATGGCTGATCCAACAGACCCTAACGCTGATAATTTCGAGTCGTAGCCTTGGATGGTGTTTTTATACAGCTTAACCTTATCATCTCTCTGAGCGCTCACCATTTTATTAACAAGTGACTCTAGATCAACACCTGATCCAGCACCCAATGAGCCAACCGCCATAGCTTTTCTCCTGATCTTTTAGACATCATCAAAACGACATATCACACCCTACTGTTCACTAAGGTGCCTTTAACATCACTTAGCTCACTAATAATATCATCGATTCGCTCTGACATTTTCAAAAAATCCTCAGTAGGAATCTGACGCACTACATCCCCGGAAGATTGATCGACTACTTTAATGATATTTCTACCACCATCTTCAGTGGTTTCAAATGACAAACGCACATTCAATTGTGTCATTTTGCTGTTCATTTCTTCAATTTGGTTAGGCTCAACCGTAGGGGAAGGACCTTGCCCTTGTGGTGTATTACTGCCTACCCTATCTGTATCGGACAGAGCTTGGACAACTTTAGACTCAAGTTGCTTTCGAGCGGTAAATTCATGGGAAGCACGTTGCTCTGGTCTAAGCGACATACTGTGGAAAGCTTGTTTAGAAAGATCACTAGAACTAATCGACATACCCCAAGTCTCCTAAAAACAGACAAAGCTGAGGCACTGCCCCAGCTTTTAGCTATGTTAGAACTATCTTAACGAAAGAACTATCTCAATAAAGACAACGCGGTTTGAGGACGTTGGTTTGCTTGTGACAGAATCGATGAGCTAGCTTGCTGCAAAATCTGTGCACTTGTTAGCGCCGCAGTTTCTTGAGCAAAATCAGCATCTTTCACTCGAGAACGAGCTGCAGATACGTTTTCTGTGATGTTACTAAGGTTGTTAATCGTTGAACCGAAACGGTTTTGCACCGCACCCAATTCCGCACGTTTAGAGTCAACCGCAGAGATCATCGAGTCAAGAACGCCGATCATGCTTTGAGCATTGGCCATAGAGGTAACAGACGCAGTAGACACACTGACTTGAGAAGATGCTTGGCTAGACAAACCGGACATGGTGAAACCACCGTTACCCGCAAAGTCGATAGATCCATTCGCACCAGCGTCTTTCATGTTAAAACTGATGGTTTGATTAGAATCTGCACCAACTTGGAAGACACCATCATAAGTACCGTCTAACAGGTTACGACCTGCGAAAGTAGTATCCGATGCAACACGGTTGATTTCTTTCGATAACTGACCCATCTCCTGCTGTAGTGCAGTACGATCTTTATCAGTGTTAGAGCCGTTAGCAGACTGCAAAGACAAAGTACGCATACGCTGAAGCATATTTGTTGTTTCGTCTAATGCACCTTCAGCGGTTTGCGCCAAAGAAATGCCATCGTTCGCGTTACGTACAGATTGGTTCAAACCATTAACTTGAGAAGTTAATCGATCCGAAATTTGCAAGCCAGCAGCATCATCAGCAGCACTGTTGATACGGCTACCAGAAGACAATCGCTGGAAAGCTGTGTCTAACGTTTTCCCTGAACTCATCAATTGACGCTGAGCGTTAAGAGATGAGGCATTCGTGTTTACATAAAGAGCCATATAGCCTCCAAAGATTTCAGAAATCCTGCGAAAAAGCAGTACTCGTCCTTGATATCGACGTCTCTTTAAAAAACTTTAGCAATTTATGGCAATTATTTACCTAATACAGGCAAAAACACGCCACACAAAGGGTGATTTTATGCCTAAGACATTGAAAAACATCATGTTTATTTTGTTTATAAACATTTAGTTAAATGTCTAATCTGGGTAAAATTTAGACATAAAAAAACCAGATGACAGAATTCTCACCTGGCTAAAAGCGGCTTCTAGGAGAGAGAAGCCACCTTGCTTCGAAAGCAAATCCGAAACAATAAAATAAGCGGCACAAACGTACCGCTCTAATGGATCTGATTAGTTACCCAATAAAGACAATGCCGTTTGCGGACGTTTATTGGCTTGTGCAAGCATACTGCTGCTCGCTTGCTGAAGAATTTGCGCACTGGTTAGTGACGCGGTTTCTTCCGCGAAATCTGCGTCTTTAATTCGAGAACGAGCCGCAGCAACATTTTCTGTAATATTGCTCAAGTTGTTGATCGTAGAGCTGAATCGGTTTTGTACCGCACCCAGTTCTGCTCGTTTTGTATCAACTGCAGAAATCATGGTATCCAAAACAGAAATCATGCTTTGTGCATTGGTCATACTAGATACAGAAGCGGTCGACACAGAGACTTGAGGCGTTAAAGACCCTGCAGACAAGCCAGACATGGTAAAACCACCGTTTCCTGCAAAATCGATTGAGTTAGCGCTACCACCAGACTCCATTGTAAAACTGATCGTTTGGTTCGCATCAGCACCTACTTGGAACACACCGGCGTAAGTACCGTCCAACAAATTACGTCCACCAAATGTGGTTGTATCAGCCACTCGGTTAATTTCTTTCGACAATTGAGACATTTCTTGCTGAAGAGCTGAACGATCTTTGTCGGTATTGGATCCGTTTGCAGACTGGATAGACAAGGTACGCATACGTTGCAACATGTTGGTTGTTTCGTCTAGCGCCCCTTCTGCTGTTTGTGCAAGGGAGATACCATCGTTGGCATTTCGTACTGATTGGTTCAAGCCATTAACCTGAGAGGTTAATCGGTCACTGATTTGCAAACCTGCTGCATCATCTGCGGCACTATTGATTCGCTGACCAGAAGACAAACGCTGAAAAGCGGTATCTAGAGTTTTTCCAGACTGCATCAACTGACGCTGAGCATTCAAGGAAGACGTGTTTGTATTTACATATAAAGCCATTTGTTTCTCTCCTAAACATTAAAATCTTGGAAAACAACCGTTTGATTTAATTAGTTATTTGGTTGTTTGCCTGTATGATTTATTTATCGGCAAGCGCCTTTGTACCTTTAACTTTTTTTTAATCTTTTTTAAGATTTATTTACTAAAGCTAAGGTACAAAAGAGAAACACAAAGAAAGGAGATGGTTATCAACGACCTAACGCAGCCATCAAACAAGATGTTTAATGAACTGCAAGCCAAATTTTTGAGCGTCCACTTCACCTTCTACCTTAACGCTTGTTCCTGGCTTAGACAGGTCAATGTCGGTAGAGGCGATAAACGCTTTATTATTCACACTGTAAACTTGTCGCACCAGCGCAGGCTGAAAATCATGGCTGAGAGTCAGCACAAAGCCAATTCGTCTATTAGACAAAGACACACACGAGCCGACGGGGATGCGACCAATATTTTTCAGAAAGACGGCCAGCAAACGCTTATCAAATGCCAACCCCGCTTCTTTAATAAGTTGTCGCCTTGCCTGGGCCGGTCCCATTGACTTTTGATGAACCTGCTCTGATGTCAAAGCATCGTAAGCATCAATGATGGCCGCGATCTTGCCATAGATTGAAATCTCTTCGCCCTGCTTACCTTTCGGATACCCAGCACCATCCACTCGTTCATGGTGGTCCAGCAACATATGATAAATCACCTTAGAGATATTATCGGAGCGCCTAATGATTTGCTCGCCTAACTGAATGTGTTTACGAAACAAATCAAATTCGCCAGCCGTCATCTTAGTGGTTTTATTCACCATCGGGGTTGGCAAGCGAAAACGCCCTAAATCAAACAGCAGCGCGCCCAATGCAATAACATCAACATAAGACTCTGACAGCTTCATGGCTCTCGCAAAATGAACACCCAACACCGCCATTCCCATAGCATGCTGTGCAATGTACGCTGAGGAATCTTTAATGTGCCTTATGGCCATTAAGGCGTGTGGATTTCTTGTATAAGACTCAATAAGACGAGTACAAAACTGCTTTAGGCTCCCCATATCCAGCCGATCGCCTTGTTTAAAGCGCTCCACCTGCTCAAGCAGTAACAGGTGACCATCTTCAAACAATCGAAGCGCGGTTAATACTTCATCATTAAACGCCGTCGGTTCGAGCTTAGCTCTCTCTGCAACGTCATCCTCAATAAGCACAGGCTTAGTCGCATGAGACGGAATATTTACTTCTGGCTCTAGCGTGGTAGAGGGAATATTAATAACACGTTTTCTAATGTCTTGGTCAGGCTCGATAGACTCTAACCTCGCCTTATAAGACAAAATATATTCACGTGTATTATCGTTGAGCTCTTGTCGAAAATAGCGAAATAAATTCCCGCCTTTTATCGATCTATCTCGCCATTCTTTAGACGACAACCCCTCATGCAGTTTTTTAAGACTTCGAACTGACTTGCCCGTTGCAATAGAAAAACACAACATAAGGAAGCGCTCTTGGGCATCGTATAATCGATCCTGTCGACTGTTTAACAACTGATCGTCATTAAAATAAGGATCAAAAGGAAGCATTTTTCCTTCAAGAACAGGGCGTACTTCATCGAGCGCCAACTGTCGTAGAACCACACTAACAATGCGTTCTTTACGTCCATGTTCAAGAATTAGTTTTTTAGCACGTTTATGGTTAACAACTGCATTTTTTATTTTGAAAATATCGAGTATTTCATCGATATCAAAATATCCAGCACCGATTTCAGCCCCAAAGCATGACTCTATCTGAAATGAAGACATTTCTGATCACCTTGAGTTTTAAAATCAAATTTTATTAAACAAAGACAGATTACTGACTCGTGAAAAAAGCTTTTGGGAAGAGGTAAGTGCGGATTCTGCCATCGACAACTCCGTTGCTGCAGAACCCATATCTAGCCCAGCGACCCTATCTTGGGCCATGATATTTGATAATTGATTGGCCGAACTAAAGTCGCCTCGTTCAGTCAATGTATTTAAGCGAGAGCCGACGGCAGAGCGACCTTCTCCGATTGAAGTCTGAGTATTAACAACGCTCACTTGAGCATCATGAAAAGCCGCTTCTTTTTCATCGGGCGTGGCTGTTTTATCACGTAAAACAGCAATCGCATCGTTCAACTGGTTCAATACATTGTCACGTTTAGGTGGATTCAAAGAGACTTCAATTGCCGCCCCCGGCGCCCCTTTGATAACAAACGACATGCCATTAATGATCAAGGGTTGATTCGGCTCATACACGCCAGAAGAGACAACATTACCCGCAGAATCTGTTAACGAATATTGCCCTGGAGGTCCTCCGTAAAAAGGCACTTTTGAACCGTCTTGTGGAGGCAACTCAGCATTCGCTGCTTGAGCATCCGCCCCACCTAGCGGTACCGTCGTCAATACAAAGTTATTCGCCACGCCACTTGTAGCGCTGTAATTTTTGCTCAGGAAATTATCAAAATCCCCTTCATCATGCACCTTGGCACTCAAGGATACATTTCCCGCCAACAGGGTCGCAGTGAAGTTATTGCGCGTCCACACATCTTGAAAAAGCTGTTTGCCGGTGTCATTGATCGGGATTTTTCTATTTTCTGAAATCTGAGCAAACTTTTGACCTTCATTGCCTGTCCAGTCATAACGACCATCCGGTCTCAAAGTAAACGCTGGACTCTTAATGTCTGTGCCAGCAAAAATATAACTGCCATCAGCGCTTTTTGAATTCATTAAGTCCGCCATGGAATCAACCATTTTGGAAACCTGCTCAGTAATAGCATTTAAGTCATCTTGAGTGTTTGCCGTATTCTCAGCTTGTATGAACAAGGTTCTAGCATCATCAAGAAGGCCATTTAAACTGTCTAAAGCCACTTCTTCGTACTCAAGGTGACTTTTCGCCATTTTCATATTGCCATCGTACTGTTTAAGCTGGCTGGTACTGTTTTCATATTGCAATACCTGCCCAGTGCCAACTGGATTGTCACTGGGTTTGACGATACTTGTCTGCTCAGAAATTTTATTCTGAATGTCCATATAGCGATCATTTGCTTTTGAAATCGCCTGGCTGGATTGACCATAAATTAGGTTATTTGTGACTCTCATAAACTTACCTCACAGCCCCTAACAACGCATCGAAGGTTGTTCTCGCTGCGGTAATAACTTGGGCAGCAGCTGAATAAGATTGCTGATACTTCAATAAGTTCACAGCTTCTTCATCTAAGCTGACACTGGAAACTTCATCACGTCTCGCAACACTCTGATTCATCACCACTTCACTAGACTGTCTATTGGTTTCTAAAGCGGCACTTTTACTACCAACCGAAGTAACCAAATCAGAAAAAGATTCCGCCAACGTTGTTTTTCCAGACACCAACGACTGGTTTTGCAAATCGGCCAAACGTAAGCCATTAAAGTTATCTGCAGGCCCCAGGTCTCCCATGCTCATGCTAAATTCATCACCGGCTTTAGGGGCAGACGACACAGAAACATCAAAACCAGCCTCTTCAGCCAACCCTGCTTTGCCCAACAAGTCGTTGAAGTCTTGTGCATCATTCACTGAAGCAAGCACATTGCCTTGTCCATCTCGCACTTCATAGGCATTGTCTGATGTAAAATAAATACTATGGGGCGCCACCGGGTATAGCTCGCCATTCATCGAAAACGCCGAATTACTCGGATCAGTATTCGTAACCGAAGTGACACTTAAATTTGCATCCGACAAATTATTGGGATTCGTCTTAACACCCAATGGCGCGCTCAGTGCAATGTCGTCACCATTCTTGGCCGACAAACTCACCCCTGAAGCCGCCCCATCAGTGGGTGAAAAACGGTAGGTATCATGTAACTCGTAATCTTTTAAATCACCTAGATGCACGCTGATTCCCAACGCATCTATTTGATAGTTTCCATTTTTATCTGGTTGCGCTGAATTGAGGTCTAATACAGCAGACCTCTGACTCAGCTTCCCATCCAAGTCGAATACTTTCACCGTAAATTGATTGGTATCCGTTTTAGACAGTTCATAATTTCCAAGCGCCAGATTTGCTGACTGACCGTCAGCAACATGCACGGCAATGTTATCGGCCTCGCCTTTGTTGGCAGAGTCACCATAAACCTTGATGTCGCCAATTTTAAATAAGTCCTTACCGAACGCACCACTGGCATCTAATCCCAAGGTGTTTTGTTTGTTCATTGCATCGGCAATAGAAATTGCATTCAGACCTAATTCTCGATCACTTTTCTCTGCGAACTCTGATTGGTAGTCCATCAAAGCCCCAATGGAGCCACCTAGATGCTCGGTCTTCGCCGCCACGTCGTATTTACCAAAATCAATAAACAGCTTCTTCTGGCTTGGATTATTAGGATCGGGGATGGCTTTCAATACGGTCGCATTTTGATCCATAACCAGTGGCTGACCACTACCAAGGTGAATGGTCATCACACCATTGTCCGCATATTGAACTTTTACATTGACGTAATTAGATATCTTTTTAGCCAACAGCTCTTGCTGGTCTCTCAATTCATTCGCAGGGGATGTGGAACCCGTTTCTTCCTGCAAAATTTGACTGTTCATGTGAGCCACTTGAGAGGTCAGATTGTTCAGCTCACCCAACGACGTCTGCGTTTGCTTATCCGCAATTGTTTTTTGCTCTCCAACCAACTTAGATAAGGTGTGATAGTGCTCGGTAAGACCTTTTAAGTTTGAATGGGCAAGCTCTCGAAGAGAAGAGGACGTCGGGTCATTATTGACCTCATGCAGAGATTTAAACGCCTTATCGAGATAGTTATTTAATGAGACACTGTTTTCACCCAAAAGGCCGTCTGAAGCCGACATCATAGAATGGTATGTATCGTAATAAGAATGAGTAGACGTGTCTGAGCGCACCTGATCGTTAACAAACTTGTCAACTATTCGTGAGGTGTCTTGAATCCTAACCGCGCCCGTTGGCGAGCTAACTGTGGTGGTTTTCTGACGACTATAGCCCTCAGTATCCACATTGGCTGTGTTTTGACCTGTCGTGTTAATACGAGCACTACTGCTCTGTAATCCCGACAAACCAATTGAATATAAACCAGAGCCCATCGCTCACACCTCTAGAACATGAAAAAGCATTTTGCTTAATAAACTATCGGCAAGCACCGCAAGAACTTTACCAAACCGTGAAAATCACACCAGCCGTGACTATAGGGACTCAAACCACTTACTGGACAGAATATGATTAATTTTATCCGAGTACTTGGGATCCGTTGCGTATCCCCCTTTCTGCAATGATGCGGCAAAATTAGACGCATCATCACCCGATTCCAAGGCATCCTTATAACGATCACTGGCGCTCAAAAAATCAGCATAATCATTAAAGCTTTGAGAAAATGAATCGTAAGCACGAAACGCCGCTTTTTCTCGCTTCGCGATACCATCCCGATACTCTAAGGTATTTACGACAGCTCGATCCCCTTGCCAGCGACTGTCTGCCTTAATCCCAAAAAGGTTAAAACTGGCACTGCCATCTTCTTTCGCAATTGGGTATTTTCCCCAGCCGGTCTCTAACGCTGCTTGCGCTAAGATGGCCTTAGGGTTCACCCCCAGTTTCTCTGCGGCTTGTTGTGCATGAGGCCACAAAGCCTTAACAAATGACTCTGGTGAATCAAACGCCACAGACTGGGCAGAAGGCTTAGTGACATCGCTTGCCGCTACGCCGGCTAAATTACTTTTCGCCGAATCAATTGACGCTTTCTCCGCCACTTCTTTTTGCACAGCCTGTACAAATTCCGTTGATGCTTTGTGCGCCAATGCCTGCACTCGAACCAAGTCTTGCTGGGATACACGATGTAATAAACTCGTGTCATCATGAGATGGAGCAGACACACTACCCTTGCCTTCATATTGCCTAATCAGAGCGTCTGAAATGCCAATGCCTCCCGTTTTAGCGAGAGTTTGAGACATCTGAGAGTCCATCATGTCCTGATATTGTTTGGTTTGCGCACTGGAAAAAAGGCCACTACCAATAGACTCATTACCGGCTCTCATGTTTTTCAGCAGCATATTAATAAAGATGGCTTCAAACTTTTGAGCCACCTCTTTTAACGCTGTCTCAGGGTCTTTCTGCGCTTTTGTCTTCAAATCAGACAGCGCAGAAAAGTTACCAAAGAAATCTTGAGAAGAAACAGAATTCATAGTGCCACCTATATCACAACAAAATCAGCGTTGATCGCGCCGGCTTCTTTCAGGCCTTCCAAAATAGCCATCACATCACCCGGTGCCGCACCGACCTGATTCACAGCTCGAACAATATCATTCAGCGAGGTTCCTGGATTAAAAACAAACATATGCCCACTGTTTTTATCCACTTGGACATTGTTATTACGAGGCGACAATATGGTCTCCCCTCCCGTCAAGGTGCCATCTTGGCCTGGCACTGGTGGCGCCTGTTTTATCGTAACGGTTAAGCTGCCGTGAGTAATCGCCGCCGGAGAGACTTTCACATGCTGACCAATCACAATCGTCCCAGTACGGGAATTAATAACGATGCGCGCTCTCTCCTCGCCAACCTTGACATCCAAATTCTCTAAAATAGACAAGAAAGTGACACGCTGACTGGAGTCTCGTGGCGCCGTAACTCGAATCGATGTAGCGTCTAGGGTTTTCGCCACACCAGGCCCTAACAAGCCATTGATTTTATCTGTGACTTGTTTGGCCGTGGTAAAATCAGGACGATTGAGATTAAAGGTAAGCGTATCGCCATTCACAAAACTGTTGGGAACAGAACGCTCAACACTGGCGCCGTTTGGAATCAAGCCAACCGTTGGGATACTCAGTGAAGAACGTGAGCCATCCGCACCGTCAACACCTAAACCACCCACGACAAGATTTCCTTGAGCAACCGCATACACCTGCCCATCGGCCCCTTTCAGCGTCGACAGTAAAAGTGTTCCGCCACGTAAAGACGCTGCATTACCAATCGATGACGCCGTAATATCAATTTTTTGACCCGGCTTTGAAAAAGGCGGCAAGGTGGCGGTTAAAGACACCGCGGCGACGTTTTTAGAGGTTGCTGTCACACCGGCTGGTAGCGTCACGCCAAAGCGTGACAACATGCTTGCAAAACTCTGGTTCGTAAAAGGCGTACTGTCTCCAGTACCATTCAAACCAATCACCAAACCATACCCGAACAATTGGTTATCTCGCACGCCTTGCACACTGGCTATGTCTTTTAAACGCTCAGCAAACACCCCAAAAGAGAGGAAGGCCGTCAAGATTAATGCTACATACTTCATGTCTATCACCCTTGTTGAGACCTCTGGCCTCAAGCGCTATTTCGCTAATTAAATAAGTGCCCAATGGCATTAGCTAACCGGTTAAATCAGTTGCCCTGTTAATTCGGCATTTCTCTAGAATTTAATAACCGGCTCACCCATCCTTGCTCGCTTCCTGCGGCCACTTCCCCAGTGCCAGAGTAAGTAATTCGAGCATCAGCAACACGCCCAGACTCGACGGTATTATCTGGGGAGATATCTCTTTTTCTTACCACACCAGTGAAGCGTAAGTACTCATTACCCTGGTTTAACTTAAGCCATTTTTCACCACGAACCGCCAACAATCCGTTCGGGTAAACTCGATATACCGTAACCGTAATGGTGCCAGCTAAACTGTTATTTTGATCCGCGGATGCGTTGCCTGAAAAGTTTGTCGTTTGTGCCGGCACATCAGTGTCCATGTTCAATGTTTGGCCTAGCACTTTGGGATCTGGAATCGTAGCGGACGCCGTTTTTGATATGGCGGCCGTATTCGCCTTAGTGGATGTCGTGCTCTCATTAAGGTTAATAGTAAGTATATCCCCTACTTTATTGGCGGTTTGGTCGCCAAAAAACACATCGCCCATACTGGCTTTATAAATGCCTCCAGTAGGCGCCTGAGGCGGTTCAATGCCATCAGGGTAAACCGGTGCATAAGCGGGATCGTCCGACTGAATATGTTCCGTCACTTTTGGACCTGACATAGGGTTTGTAGGATCAGGAACATAGCCTTTACGAGGCGCTTCTTTTTCCGGTTCCTTGTCTTCAGCATCGGCTGCTTCACCGTCATCTGTTACCGCATCAGCCACAGCGTTAACCGCTGCTGCACCCGCGCCAGCAGCAGCGGCATTAGCCACTTCTTGCTGATCAATATTCCATGACAAACAACCACTTAAGCAGGTTGTGAGCAGCACTAAAAATGCTAATTTGATATTCATATCCGTGCACCAATCCTAGAGCTGTTGTATTGCAAAGCTCATCATACCATCTGCAGATGCAATCACTTTAGAGTTCATTTCATACGCTCTTTGCGTCGTAATCATGTTCACCAACTCTTCGATTGAATTTACATTGGAAGCTTCCAGCATACCTTGCCCTAGAGTCCCCAGAGAATCTGTCCCTGGCGCCCCAACAATCGCAGGACCGCTGGCATTGGTTTCTGTGTATAAATTCGCACCGATGGAATCCAAGCCTGTCGGATTGACAAAACCAGCCAAGTTAATCGCGCCGACCTGCTGCATGTCGGTTTGGCCTGCTTTTTTCACAGACACAACGCCATCCTGGGCAATATCGATCTCAGTAACGTCTGGGTCAATCTGAATACCTGGGTCGATTAACAAGCCATTAGAAGTCACCAAGTTACCATCGCTGTTTAATTGCAAGCTGCCGTTTCGCGTATACGCCATAGTGCCATCTGGCTGCACGACTTGCAGAAAGCCTTTTCCTTGAATGGCCACATCCAGTTTTCGGTCGGTAACATTAAAATCACCATCAGAAAAATCTTTCTGGGTAGCACCGACTTTAACACCGGTACCTAACTGCAAGCCCGATGGCAGCTCGGCATTTTGCGCACTAAGACCACCTGGCGCACGAACCGTTTTATACATTAGGTCTTCGAAGACAGCACGGTCCTTTTTAAACGCCGTTGTGGATACGTTAGCCAAGTTGTTGGCAACAACATTTAGCTGTTTATCCATGGCGCTCAAACCTGTTTTACTTACCCAAAGCGCTGAATTCATAGAAGCCTCTTTTTTATAAATACTAAAACGTTAAATACTGATAACAGAAAACACATAAAACGAACGACTTGAATTAAGCGTTACGCTGTAAAATTCTTGCTGATGCGGCACTGTCTTCACGAATCGTGTCCATCATTTTTATGCTCATTTCGAAACGGCGAGAAAGATCCATAATGTGCGTCATTTCTTCAACCGCATTCACATTACTACCCTCAATAAAACCCGAGGCTAGCTGAATATTTGGATCTATGTCGAGAACCTGACCTGGCGTTTTTGAATGGATCAAGCCATCTTCGCCTTTGCGAATTGAGTCAGTGTCTGGGTTAACCAGTTTAATCTGATCAATGACCGCCACTTCATTCGCAGCGCCACCTTGAGGAACAATAGAAATAGAGCCATCAGAAGTGATAGTAAGACTTTGTAAAGGCGGTAAAAAAATAGGCCCGTTATTTCCGACTACCGGTAATCCTCTGCCAGTCACCAGTTGCCCACCTGCATTGATCTGTAAATCTCCAGCACGGGTATAAGCTTCTTGGCCTTCACTGTCATAAACGGAAATAAAACCTTTTCCTTTGACCGCCACATCCAGATTTCTTCCGGTCTGAATCATGTCACCTTGAGAGTATCGAGTAGCAGGGTTTTCGGTCATAGCATAGACACGACTAGGGTAGTAGTCGCCATTTACCTGCATGGATCTAGCTTGCTCAAAATCTGCTCGAAAGCCTGTGGTATTAACATTAGCCAAATTATTGGCATGTATTGTCTGGGCGTTCATGGTTTGAACCCCACCACTCATTGCAAGATATAACGCTCTATCCATTCCCCTTCCCCCTCAATAACAACTCTCTATCCTAGAGTTACTATCAAAAACTGTACCAACTCGTAAGAAATTAAAAAATAAGTAAAAATTGGACAAAAAAAAGCCGTAACACAGTTCGTGTTACGGCTTTTTTTAACGTTCTCAGTGAACCTAACGCAGGTTAATAATCGTCTGCGTGACCGTGTTTTCGGTCTCTAATGTCTTAGAGTTGGCTTGATAGTTACGCTGTGCCTCTATCAAAGCCACCAATTCAGAGGTCAAATCCACATTTGACTCTTCAAGCGCGCCACCCTGAACACTGCCCAGTGTTCCACTGTTTGGCCGACCAATACTTGCCGGACCAGAATCTTTCCCTGCCACCCAAGCCGTATCACCATCTGGCACCAAACCGTCGGTATTATCAAAGGTTGCCAAGGCCAACTGGCCAAGTGTTGCCGTTTGTTGGTTGGTGTAAGTCGCAATAAGGTTACCGTCTTCATCAAAAGACACCCCTTGCAACTCACCCGCTGAAAAACCGTCCTGTTTCAATTCATCTGTGCTATCCAGAGCAAACTGAGTTGAACCTGTTAAATCCACAGGAATAATTGAATTTCGGTTGGTCGGGTCAAAGCCTTGAATTTGCAACTGAACAGGCTGAGAAGAACCAAAAGGTGGAATTCCTTTATAAGCGCCCGACAAATTACCCGCTGGATCAAAGGTCACTACTGTGTCTTTATCAAGGTAGCGTTTGTCTTCGCCTGTGGTCGGGTCAATATAAGACTCTTTACCATCCACCGTCGCTCGCAATTCATAGGTATTATCTTCACCTTGCTGAATAAAGTAATAACCCAAGGTATGAGTCTCACCTAGCGCATCGTAAACATTTTTGGTGTTGCCATAACTGTAAGAAGATGGGTCTTTTGGATCGAATGCTGGACGCGCAATATTATCTGGTGTACGCACTAGCGTTGGATCCAACGTGCCAGCAATGGCGACCCCATTCAAAGTACCGCCTGCTGCGATTGGGTTCTTCGTCAAATTCGCAATGTCCGTCACCGTTGGTTCAGCGGCACCGCTATACAAGAGTGAGAATGGCGGCTCATCCACGCCATCACCATTATAATCCGATGCCTCTGCGCCATTAAATGTCGCATAGGTTGGCTGCATAAAAGGCGCGCCAGTATCGTCTGTCGACTTACCATCAACCGTGGCATACACCTCGTACGTATTGGGCATTTTACTTTTAGCGTAGTAGTAGCTAATAAGGTGGTTATTGCCATTACCATCTGCAACGGTTTGCGTTTGCGTATAATCGTAAGTGTCCGGATTGGCAGGATCAAAATCAGCACGGATATAAGGAGGAACATCTTCCCCTTCAGAGTTCAAGTTCACTTTCAACTCAACCGATGACGTCGCCTTAGGTGGAATACGGGCAGTGGGTACAACCATATCCTCTAAGTTACCGCCAATGATGCCATCGACCGCATTATAACCCTGCACTTTAGAACCCGCATTCGTAACCAAGTTACCATCCGCATTCAATTTAAATTCACCAGCGCGAGTATAGGCCTGAGTTCCAGCCCCAGCGTCCAGTACAAAAAAGCCTGTCCCATCTACCGCCAAATCTAAATTGTTGTCGGTATAAGCAAGGTTACCGGATGAAAATTCTTGTGAAACGCTAGCAACGCTAACACCTGAACCAATAACGTTACTGCTGCCTGCTCCCAACACATTACTGTTGTAAAGGTCATTAAATTCGATGCGCGATTTTTTAAAGCCTGTTGTGTCTGCGTTGGCAATATTGTTACCTGTCACGCTTAAGTAGTCAGCAGACGCTTTAATACCCGATAATGCTGTATTGAACCCCATATTACGCTCCAGTTATCCTAATATTTCCAATTCGTTTGTTAGTTTGACCTTACCGTGATTTTCCACGTTCAAAACCGTACCGTCTGGACCATTGATCGTGACCCCTTGAATCCGGCTTGGCAGCTGAGTCGATAAAGCAGACACCTCGCCTTTGTCATTCACGATCGAGGCGGCAAAACGATATTCGCCAGGCGGCAAAACATTTCCGGCGTCGTCTTTCTTATCCCAATCATACTGCCCACTATCAAGCTTAGCAGTGCGCACCAGTTGATTATTGGCGTCGTAAATTTTTAACGTTGCCGACTTAGCACCCTCTGGCAGCACTGTTTTTAATGCCACATCTTCTTGTGAGTCTGTAACCGTGGTTTTATCTGCCTTCATCATGAGCGACTTGCCAACTAAGCTAGAAGCCCCCACAGCCTGATTTGACGTCAGCGAAGTGGTCATATTCTTAAGCTGATCCGAAATACTAGACAGCTTTTCCAATGAGCTAAATTGAGACATCTGAGACACCATATCATTGGTATCTTGGGGCGCTGTTGGGTCTTGCCCTTTCAATTGCTCAATATAAAGTTTCAAAAAGACGTTTTTATCCGCAAGACCGCCAGTGGCGTCTTTCTTCGCCACCTCTTCCGGCTTTTCTATGCCCGCTTTCGATTTTGCGCCGTCCGTGCCGTATTGAGATATCAGGCTCTTTAAGCCATTGTTTTCAGATATATTTGCCATATCTCACCTCTATGACTGACCTAGCGTAAGCATCTTCTGCATCATGCTTTTCGCCGAATTCATAATTTCCACATTGGTTTGAAAAGATCGAGAGGCAGACATCATATCGGCCATTTCTTCAATGGGATTTACATTAGGGTAGTAGACATACCCTTCTTCATTAGCCATTGGATTATCTGGCTCGTAACGAGGCTTTAAAGGCGCATCAGACTCGACAATGCCATCAACCTTAACCCCAACACCTGCCCCTGTGTCATCAACACCAGCACCATTCCAGCCACTCTTTTGCATCTCGTCATTCATCATCTGAGAGAACACAGGCTTACGCGCCCGATAGGTCTGATCAGCAGAACTTGCCACGCTATCCACGTTGGCCATATTACTTGCAATGGTGTTCAAACGAATCGTTTGAGCGCTCATTGCAGACCCAGAAATGGTAAAAATATTACTCAAAGACATGGCTATTAATTCCCTGTAAGGGCTTTTTTCAGGCCGCTAATTTTTCTGTCCAAAAACATAAAGCTGGTATCAAAGCGCATGGAGTTTTGTGCGTACTCCGCCTGCTCACGCTGCATGTCTACTGTATTACCATCTAAAGAAGGCTGGCTTGGATTCCGGTAGAAGAGCCCACTATCGTCATCGGCAGCGCTACTGCCTTGTATATGTTGATCGTCGTCACTGGCTAAGCGCAGCTTATTTTTCGCTTCGTCAAACATAGAGCCGAAGGTGATGTCTCTAGCCTTATAATTCGGCGTATCAGCATTGGCAATATTATTCGCCAAGACAGAAGCTCTCGCACTTCTAAACTCCAGCATCTTGTCATGCCCTGCAAACGCTTGATTAAATGATATGGCCACACCACCTCCTAACAACAAATACTTAAAACCTAACATTCTTTAAGCAATATCGGTGCCAAATAAAAAACCTTTATTATTCAATGAGTTAAAAATCAACACCTTATATCCGGCAAAAATCGGCAAGTCCTCTCAAACAGACAGCAACAAAAAAAGCCCGTACCTTGGTGCTACCAAAGTACGGGCTTTTAATCTGTACAATCTTGTTTTAAAGCGACTTAGCTCTATACACTATGCCTGGATGACATTGCACAATCTCAAACAGAGAGGACAAGCCACTTAACGCCTCAGAGCCACCAAGAAACAAATAGCCGCCAGGATTAAGCGAAGCGTGCATGCGCTTCAAAATATCCAACTTAAGTTCCCCATTAAAATAAATCAGCACATTACGGCAAAAAATAATGTCAAATTTGCCTAGTGACGAAAATGGCTCAATCAGGTTTAAATACCTAAAATCGACTCGAGCACTTAAATGCGGTTTTATTTTCCAAGTAGACACATCGACTTTATCAAAATACTT
This sequence comes from Marinomonas sp. KMM3893, assembly GCF_004352855.1. GTDB lineage: Bacteria > Pseudomonadota > Gammaproteobacteria > Pseudomonadales > Marinomonadaceae > Marinomonas > Marinomonas arenicola. The sequence continues at coordinate 660,327 of NZ_SJSC01000001.1, forward strand.
GTGCTGCAAATCCGCACCGAGACCACGAGCAATGGCCAAACTGTCGTATTCCCCTTGCTTAGCGTGCTGCAAAATATTCGTACAAATATCCGTTGCTACAATTCGCTCGCCTGCTTTTAAGACGCCAGGTCTGAGAGACTTAAACTCATCAATCACCATACTGATAGAGTAAGGCTCTTGACCAGTAGAAGACGCGGCGGACCATATTTTAAGGGGTCTGGCCGTCATCTCTGGCAACACTTTATTCTTCAAAATAGTAAACGGGTGAGAATCACGAAACCACAAGGTTTCGTTAGTCGTCATAGCATTAATCACTTCTTCTTTGAGCCTCGCACTGCCGGCACGCTCTAACGCGTCGACCAGCTGCTCAATTTTAGTAAAATTCTCCCTCTCAAGGGTTTTTCCTAACCGGCTAGCAACAAGGTATTGCTTATTCTCACTAAGAGAAATACCACAAGCCTTTTGTAGGAAATTTCTAAACCTAAGATAACCATTAGGTGTAATTGCATTTGTACTACTGAGCATTAAAACTCCTAAAGCAGCAGACAATAAAAGCGCATCGAGACACGGCTCGATTATAACAATGTATCAATCCGCTTGAACCTGAACCGTCTCAATCGCTAAGCGCGCTAATTCATCAGGTTGAAATTTCGCTAAGAACCCATCCGCTCCTACCTTCTTCACCATCGCCTCATTGAAAACGCCGCTCAATGAAGTATGAAGGAGTATGAACAAATCCTGTAAACGGCTGTCATTTCGAATTGCCGTGGTCAAGGTATAGCCATCCATCTCAGGCATTTCGATGTCTGAAATAACCATGGCAAATTCTTTCGTCACATCCGCACCATCAGCCACCATGCCTTGCAGATAGTTTAAGGCTTCACGCCCATCATTTAATACTGTGGTTGCAAAACCCACTTGTTCCATACAACGCTTGATCTGCTTACGGGCAACAGACGAATCATCAACAATAAGAATATGATGTTTCTTAGCATTATTTTGCACGCCTTCGTTGACGATCCCATCAGATATATCCTGACGAGTTGGCGCCACCTCGGACAAAATTTGTTCCACATCGATGATTTCAACCATCTCTTTGTCTACTTGACAGACAGCAGTAAGATAATTGTCATTCAGCAAGCCTCTTGGAGGTGGTTGTATATCACTCCAATTCATGTTCACGATACGCTCAACACCACGCACTAAGAACCCCTGAATACGACGGTTATACTCAGTAATAATGACAAAGCACTGCCCGATATTTTCCATTGGGCTCGCGCCTGTTGCCAACCCTAAGTCTAAAATAGGGATGGTGCCACCACGAATATGCGCCACGCCCCTAACAACCGGGTTGCTGTGCGGTAAAGCGGTCAGTTTAGGACACTGCAATACTTCTTTTACTTTAAAAACATTGATCCCGTAAATCTGTTTTCCATTCAGTCGAAAAAGCAGTAATTCGAGGCGGTTCTCCCCAACTAGCTGGGTACGCTGGTTAACGCTATCGAGAACACTAGCCATAAATGTCTCCTAAAATATGTATACGTAAAGTGAGTATTAAGTCAGACTCATTAATATTAAAATATAAAGCCATAATAGAGGGATTATCCCTATTTTACTAATAACTTAACAATAACAAAGAGAGTTAATTATGTCGTCAGTAAGGCTAATAATAGCCTTTGCTTGCCTCCAAGCCAGTTATAGCTTCGCTTTATCGGTAACCGAGCAAATTCACAACTATATTAATCTTGTTGAGATTCCAAGACTGGCAAGCGTGTACCCCGATGCCGACATTAAAATTGATCTCAATAATCAAGCCGCTCTGAGCTACTTGCCAGATTGCCAAGACACCAAGATAACAATAGAAAACCAACGTCCTAACGCGTCAAAACGCACTACCTACGCGATATCCTGCACATCGCCTGAATGGAAGTCCTTTGTGCCGGTCACCCAAACCATCTTAATTTCTGCCATCAAAGCGACCTCACCGATCAACCGCGGACAGACCATTAACCAGCAAAACACAGACATTGGCCAAGTTGATATCACAAGTCTTAGAGGGCAAGTTTTTACTAAAAGTCACCCACCTTACGGATTAATTGCTTCTCGCAACTTACGTATTAATGCGTTCATCACCGACAACGTCACGAAACAGCCGACGCTGATCAAAAAAGGCGAGCGCATCTTAATTACAGCAAGAACTGGCAATATCGTCGTAAAAATGAATGGCAAAGCACTAGAGAATGGTATTAAAGGTCAACAAATTCGCGTACAAAACACCAGTTCTGGGCGAATTATATACGCGAAAGTTGTAACCGACAGTGAGGTTCTTGTAAACTACTAAGCAGTGTTTCATTGCGATGTATAAATATCGGCTTTTTCTACTAAAGTTTTCCAACTCAAAGCCGTTAAAGCTAGTAGGCAAATCATTCGAGGCGGTAATAACCCAATGGCAATAAATTTTACAGGGATATCAAATCAGGGCAACGTTGCTAAAAACAACCGTACACCTGTAGAAGATTCCACTACATCGAAAGCTTCTGTTGACGCCAACACGTCGAGCAGCGGTGGCATTATGGCCGAAGATACCGTCAAGCTCAGTGGCGCCGCTCAAACACTGCAAAATCAAGAATCCAAAATTAATGGCCTTTCTGACATTGATCAGCAAAAAGTAGATCAGATCAAACAAGCCATTGCATCTGGAAACTACAAAATCGACTCGCAAAAACTTGCCAGCAACATGGCTTCTATGGATTCATTATTCTAGACTGTTACTAATACAGTCTTAATTGGTTTGCCTTATGCTGCCCATCGTTCCTGTTTTTCTAAGAAGCAAAGAAATACTGCAACAGCTGTCCTCTCTGCTTGATAGCGAACGAGTCGCATTTGGTGAGTTAAACAGCGAAGCCATTGTCAGTATCGCCACCGAAAAAAGCACCCTCCTTGATGAAATGAACTTGCTAAATGAGCGCAGAGTCAATCTACTCATTAAGTTCAATATCCTTGACCGCAAGAAACCGTCCGAAGAAGATTTCAAAGTATGGCTTTCTGAGCAAGACAGCTCAATGGATGAAACCCGCCAACTTATGGAAGACTGCGAAGCCCTGCTCATAATCTGCAAAACAAAGAACCAAAGTAATGCTCGCATTCTTAGCACCTTGCAAAAGCGCAACAAACACCTTTTTGAGTTACTGCAAGGTCATAATGACAAAAGTAAAGTCTACACTTCCAGAGGCGCCACCCGCCCAATTAGCAGCAAACACACGCTAGGAAGAGCCTAAAATACTCATACAAATCAATTATTTCCCGCTTCAGAATTTGAGTTAGCGTGCAAAATCAGGTATAAATCTCAGATCGAAAGATAATGTCCCCTTAGTTCAGCCGGATAGAACAAGGACCTCCTAAGTCTTAGACGTGAGTTCGAATCTCGCAGGGGACACCAGACACAAAAAAAGAGCGTTACCGCTCTTTTTAAACGCACAGAAAGTGCTGTTATTCTGCTTCTATCACCTCAAAGCTATGAACAATCTTCACACCGCCTTTTTCAAGCATCAAAGACGCAGAACAATATTCTTCAGCCGATAGCTTAACGGCGCGCTCTACCACCTTGTCCTTGAGGTTACGCCCAGTCACTACAAAATGAACGCGTATTTCAGTAAAAACGGACGGAACAGCATCCGCACGATCCGCGTCAATCTTAGCCACACAAGAGACCACATCTTGACGAGATTTTTTAAGAATATTCACCACATCATAAGAGGTGCAACCACCTAAGCCGGCCAATAAGAGCTCCATTGGGCGAGCGCCAGCTTGTTGATTACCATCTATTTCAATACTAAAGCCTGAGCCTGTTTGTGCGGTAAAATGCACATCTTCTTGCCATGTTACTTCGGTTTTCATCGTCTAACCTTCTTTACAATCTTAATCAAAAAGCTCTGCCAATTTTTCACCTGGATTTTGCGCTTTCATAAAGGCTTCACCAACCAAAAAGGCATGTATATTGTTTTGACGCATTAGCGCCACATCATCGCGTGAATGAATACCACTTTCCGTCACAATTAGACGATTTTCAGGAACGCCTTTCATCAACTCAAAAGTATGATCTAGGCTTAATTCAAAGGTATGCAAGTCTCTATTGTTAATGCCTAACAATTCTGTCTCGGTATACTCCAATGCAAGCTCCAATTCTGCCTGATTGTGAACCTCAACCAAAACATCCATCCCCAACTCTCGCGCCAAGGAATCAAACGCTTTCAGTTGAGCACCATCTAAACAGGCCGCAATCAGAAGAATGCAATCCGCCCCAATCGCACGAGATTCCATTATTTGATATTCATCGACCATGAAATCTTTGCGAATCACTGGCAACTTGCAGGCATTACGCGCCTCGACCAGATAATCCTCATGGCCCATGAAAAAATCGTGATCGGTTAGTACAGACAAACACGCAGCGCCATGCTGCTCATAAGAGCGAGCAATTTGTGCTGGCGAAAAATTTTCTCGCAAAACGCCTTTACTAGGGGATGCTTTCTTTACTTCTGCGATTACCCCAGCGTTACCCGCTGCCACCTTGTTACGCAGCGCCTGAGCAAAGCCTCTTGTCGCATTATGAACATTGGCGACAGAAGCGGCCACTTCCAAATTCGCATAAGAGGTTTGGGCTTTACGCGCCTCTATTTCTTCAAACTTACGCGCGACAATTTTTCTTAAAATGGTTGGAATTTCTACTTGCATAACAACATCCTTCGCTTTATTTACTCAGCGTTTTTATAATAACGGGTAAAACTAGCCAACTCAGAAAGCTTCACTTTTGCCAGCCCACTACCAATCATGTCTTCCGCCATTTCTACGCCTTGCTTTAGCGTGTCAGCGACACCACAAACATAGATAGCTGCACCAGCATTTAACGCCACAATATCGCGCGCCGGATTCTCAATACCCTTGCCTTCTAATGCCGTTTTTACCAGCACCAAGCTGTTACTTGAATCTGTGGCTTGCAAGCTTTCAAGAGATTGGGTCGGAATCCCAAAGTCTTCCGGTGCAACCGTATATTCTGTGATCTCACCGTTTTTCAACTCGGCGACATACGTCGGTGCGCCAATGCTAATTTCGTCCAAGCCATCTTGAGAATGAACCACCATCACATGCTCACTGCCTAATGCCTTAAGCACTTCGGCAATGGGACGAACCCACTCTTTCGCGAAAACACCCATCACCTGATTCTTAGTACCAGCCGGATTAGTCAGCGGCCCTAATAAGTTAAAAATCGTTCGTGTGGCCATTTCTTTACGAGGGCCTACTGCGTACTTCATTGCAGAGTGATGATTTGGCGCGAACATAAAACCCAAACCAATTTCTTCAACACAACGACAGACTTGCTCCGCGCTTAAATCAAGGTAGATTCCCGCCTCTTCCAATACATCGGCACTGCCCGATTTGGAGGAAACAGAACGCCCGCCATGCTTAGCAACCTTGCCACCAGCAGCAGCAACCACAAACGCCGACGCCGTAGACACATTAAATAAGTTACCGCCATCGCCCCCGGTACCACAGGTATCGACCAAATTGTCTAATGGCAAATCGACCTTCATAGACAATTCGCGCATTACCTCTGCGGCGGCTGTAATTTCGGCGACGGTTTCGCCTTTCATTCGTAAACCGATTAAGAATCCGCCAATTTGAGCGGGTGTGGCTTTTCCTGTCATTATATCGGTCATAACAAGACGCATTTGATCACTGGTCAAATCCTGATGACTCGCTACCGCTGAGATTGCTTTTTGGATATCCACCCGTTTCTCCTATCGCGTCAAAAAATTTGCTAACAAGGCGTGTCCCGCCTCAGTCAAAATAGATTCTGGGTGAAATTGCACCCCCTCTACAGGTAGGGACTTATGTCGCATCCCCATAATTTCGTCTCGATTACCGTCTTGGTCCTGTGTCCAAGCCGTCACCTCAAAGCAGTCCGGTAAACTGGTTTCATCAACAATCAGAGAATGATAACGCGTTGCTCTTTGCGGATTCGGTAAGCCTTGAAATACAGACGTGCCATGGTGATAAATAAGCGAGGTTTTCCCATGCATGACATTTTTAGCACGAATCACATCTCCACCAAAGACTTGCCCAATACTTTGATGGCCTAAGCAAATGCCTAAAATAGGAATTTTACCGGCAAATTCACGAATCGCGTCCATCGAAATACCGGCTTCATTTGGCGTACAAGGGCCCGGCGAAATAACCAAATGAGAAGGCGCAAGTTGTGCAATTTCTTCTAGGCTAATTTCATCGTTGCGGTAAACACAAACTTCAGCGCCTAATTCACGAAAATACTGCACTAGGTTGTAAGTAAAAGAGTCGTAATTATCGATCATTAACAGCATGTTTGTACTAACTCTTTAAATTCATATAAGGCATTAAAATACACGGTTATGGTTTCATCTAGCTGGCGCGTCTTTTCGCCTCACCGCCGGGAAACATAACATTCGTTAGAGCTCGATTTTAAAGGATTTGCCTCACGAACACTAACACCTTTCTCTGACGTTGGAGCGATTGCCTCGCTCTCTAAATAAAAACACAACAAAATATCAAGAAAGCTAAGCCTTATTCAATTTTTTCGTCAAAAAGTACTTAACAATCGTCTCTTGTTTGAAACAATCACCGTTATACTTCACACTAACGCTCCATCGCTACTTCCTCTCTTTTTTGGTTATAAAGGACATGCTGTGCACAACCAAGTTGCAGACCTTATTGAAGCACTAATTCAAGATGAGTACTCCTATGAGTCCATCGGCAAAGCCATAGCCGAATTAACACCAGACGATGTGGCGCTGGCATTAGAGTCCATTCCGCTCGCACAAAGAACGAGAGCGTGGCAGAACATAAAACAAGCGAATCGCCTCGATATTTTGGTTGAAATGCGAGGTGAATCTCGACGCCTGCTGTTAAAAGAGCTTGATGAATCTGACATTGAAGCCTTATTTGCAGATGTTGACGCTGAAGATTTGCTCGAGATTGCGGATTCCCTACCTGACAAAATGGTAGATCTCGCACTCAACCAAATGGACCATAAACAGAGAGAATACTACCAAAAAGGGATTGTCTATGATGATGACCTTGTTGGCCGCTGGATGGATCATGAGTTGCTCATCACCTCGCAAAGCATTCGCTCATCAGAAGCATTGCGTTTACTTAAAAAGAGCACCCCCAATTACACCGACATGATTTACTTGGTTAATCGCACCGGACGCTGGGTTGGTTGCGTGAAGTTTGACGCCCTATTCAAAGCCCAAGGGCACGAAGCGATATCCAGTTTAGTAGACGATGACTGCCCTTTTATTTTGGCAACAACCGAGCTGACAAAAGCCGCTGAGCAACTCGAAAGGGCAGAGCTTTCTGCCTTACCCGTGGTGGATGAAAATCACATATTATTAGGTCGCTTCCATACTGGACTCGCACTGGAAAGCCTGCGACTTGCCTATGAAACACAGCAAATGACGACAGCAGGTTTAAACGAAGAGTCAGACCTATTTGCCCCGGTAAAACGCAGCGCGGCGACGCGAGGGATTTGGCTTGGCATCAACCTTTTAACGGCTTTTTTAGCGTCTTCTTTTATTGGCCTATTTGAAGCGACCCTCCAGCAAGTGGTCGCTCTTGCGGTATTGATGCCTATTGTTGCGTCAATGGGAGGCATCGCCGGTAGCCAAACACTCACATTGATCGTACGAGGCTTAGCGCTAGGGCAAATCACCCGCAGCAACTTAAAATCCTTGCTTTCAAAAGAACTAAAAGTCGGCATATTAAACGGCATTCTCTGGGCCATCGTCATTGGAGTGGTCACACTTTGGTGGTTTGAAAACCCTATGTTGGGGGCCGTTATCGGCATGGCCATTATCGTCAATATTATTATGGCCGCTTTTTCTGGTGTCATCATCCCTGTTGTTTTAGACAAACTAAAAATCGACCCCGCGCTTTCTGGCTCCGTCATTTTAACCACGGTGACAGACATCGCAGGCTTTGTCGCTTTCTTAGGGTTGGGCACACTCTTTCTTCTTTAACCAGATTACGATGCATTTTTTAGCACTAAACAAAACAGGACAAGACAGACAATGACTTGGGAAACAGCACAAACATACTTAGGGTTAGGCGACTCCAATATGCACTGGATAGTGCGTGTTTTTATCGTCGTTTTACTCACCCTTATCGTCAACTTTATTGCTGTGCGAGTATTAGGCCGCATTGAGCACCACCTAGGGAAGACCAAAAACCCTTGGGACAACGTGCTGATCCAAGCCACTCAAAAACCAATTGGGGTCTTTATTTGGCTCGTTGGTCTCTCGGTTGCCGCGGAAATATCAGGCACGGAATTAGACCCGAAATTTGCCTCCCTCATCAGCGCAGTCCGTGAAGTCGGTATCATTACGCTGCTTGCTTGGTTTGTATTAAGGTTTATAAAAGGCGCAGAAACCACCCTTACTACGTCCGAAAAAATAGCCTCTAAAGTAGATTACACGACGGCGGGAGCCATCAGTAAGCTACTTAGAGTCTCCGTTATCATTACCGCCATGCTCGTTATCCTACAAACCTTGGGATACAGTATTTCTGGGGTGTTAGCCTTTGGGGGGGTCGGCGGTATTGCCGTTGGTTTTGCCGCTAAAGATCTGCTAGCCAACTTTTTTGGTGGCCTAGTGGTCTATTTAGACCGACCTTTTGTGGTCGGCGACTGGATTCGCTCGCCAGACAAAAACATTGAAGGTACGGTGGAAAACATAGGCTGGCGCCAAACACGCATCAGAACATTTGATAAACGCCCTTTGTATGTTCCCAACTCAACCTTCTCTTTAATTTCGGTCGAAAACCCATCACGAATGAGCCACCGCCGAATTAACGAAACCATCGGTGTTCGTTATGATGATTTCAGCAAATTGCCTGACATTATTGCCGAGGTAAAAGAAATGATCGCCAACCATGATGATTTAGACATGAGCCAAACATGCATGGTGAACTTTAACCAGTTTGGCCCCTCTTCTTTGGATTTCTTTATCTACACTTTCACCAAGACAGTTGATTGGAAAATTTTCCACAACGTCAAACAAGACGTATTGTTTAAAATCATGGCCATTATTGAATCCCATGGCGCTGAAGTCGCTTTCCCAACGCACACAGTCCATATGGCAAACCATGCTCATATGCCATTTGACCACACGCCAGAAGGTGACGCTTCCACCGCTGAGAAAGGCCAATAGAAAACAAAAAAGGGTCAAGCGGCGAACCGACTTGACCCTTTTTATCCTCTGTATGTCTTGTCTAAATCAGCAACTCTGCTAAGTCATCCATCACCGCATCCGCACCCAAAGAAGCCAAGTCTACTCCTTGATGGTAGCCATATGTGACGAGCGCGCACTTAAAGCCCGCATTGTTCGCCGCACGAAAATCCGTGATAGAGTCACCGATCATTAAACACTTCTCAGGTTCCGCTTCAATCGCCTCACAGCAATGCAATAGCGGCAACGCCGATGGCTTTTTCTCGGCCAATGTATCGCCACCCAAAAACCAACCGAAATGCTCAGTAATTTCAAAGTGATCCAAAATAGGTTTGATAAAAATACCTGGTTTATTGGTCACCAAAGCCACTGGCACACCTTGATGTTTAAAGGCTTTCAGCAACTCTTTTACATTTGAGTACAGCTTTGTTTTGTCCGTCGAGTGCTCAAAATAATGCTTCAAAAACCGACTGTAGCACTCTTCATGCTTGTTCGGATCAAGGTCAGCCCATGCCATCGCCTGCTCGATAAGCTTAGCCGAGCCCAAACCAACCCAGCCGCGCACTCGATCTTCACCTGCCAACGCCACCCCTTGCTCAGCCAGGAAGGCATCAACGGAAGCGGCAATATCCGGCACACTATCGACAAGCGTGCCATCTAAGTCAAAACAGACCAAATCAGGCCAACCGTCAAACCACCGCTTAAAATGTCGTGGTGTTTTCATTAACGCACACTCGCCAGTTCTGTGCGCATCATATCAATCACCGCTTTATAGTCTTCTTTACCAAAGATAGCCGAACCAGCAACAAAGGTATCCGCTCCTGCTTGAGCAATCTCAGCGATGTTCTTTTCACTCACGCCACCGTCCACTTCTAAGCGAATATTACGGCCACTGGCTTCAATCATGGTTCTGACTTCGCGAAGTTTATCTAATGTACCAGGGATAAAAGATTGCCCGCCAAATCCTGGGTTCACCGACATCAGTAGCACCATGTCGATTTTGTCCATCACGTACTTTAAGTGATGCAATGGCGTCGCTGGGTTAAAAACCAAACCTGCGCGACAACCGCCATCTTTTATCATTTGCAAAGATCTATCGATGTGCTCACTGGCTTCTGGGTGAAAGGTAATGCTCGTTGCACCGGCCTCAATAAACTCTTTGATCATACGATCAACAGGCTTCACCATCAGGTGAACATCAATATCCGCTGTCACGCCATGCTTGCGCAATGCTTTACAGACCATAGGCCCTATCGTTAGATTAGGTACGTAATGGTTATCCATCACGTCGAAGTGAATCATGTCGGCTCCCGCTTCTAATACCTTATCTACCTCTTCCCCTAAACGGGCAAAATCGGCAGCAAGGATAGAAGGGGCGATAATAAAATCATTCATATCTGGCTCCAGCAGTGACAAAATAGAAAACATCTTACTCTTTTTGGCATTTTAACAAGGCACACTTAATAAGTATTGATAACAATGAAGAAAAATACTAAGAGATTTATACAGACGATTTTATTAGGGCTGACACTCCCTTTGTCGTCAATTGCCAAGGCTGCAGAAGACTCGCCCACCAGCCCGCCTCAGCCAAACTCCACCAAAAGGGTGGTGCCTGACCCGGAAAAATCACGCATTCAAGCTTTAGAAGACACCTTAAAACAGAATCACCTAGCCCATCAGATCAACATCCTTCAAGCGCAAGGCAGCCCTTTTCTTACTCTCTACAGAAGCGCGCTCACTGGAGACTCCCAAGGCTGCGCCATTTTACTTCAGTCTGACAATGAGCACCCTGATTGGCCTTCTGTTATATCACCGCTGAGAAACGCACTCCCAAAATACAGCTGGTGCACCGTTTCTATTGAGATACCAGACATCACCAAGCGTGCCCAAGCCGTCAAAATACCAACTAAGCCGCTGGCTACTGGCACACAAGACACCCCTTCTAAGAAAATAACCTTACCAAACCAAGAGATGGTCTTTGCTCGTATCCAAGCCACCATTGACGACGCAAAGAGCAAAGGCAATAACAAACAATTCGTCTTTATAGGTTACGGAACTGGCGCGGCTTATGCGCTACACTTTCTTGCCCAAAACAAAACCTTAGGCGATGCTCTCATCCTCATAGACACACTCACCCCTAGCCCAACCACTGACTATGACCTTGCTCAAGAATTAAGTGTAATAGAACAACCCGTGCTCGATTATTACTTTGATGATTCCGCGCAAGCTCTTAGATTTGCAGTATGGCGAAAACAGGCCGCCAACCAAAGAAAGGGCGAGACGGGTGAATTTACTCAACTCACCGCCACTGACGAAGCAAACGCACCAGTCGAAGATGTTCAGCAAGTTCTTCAGCGAGTGCGTGGATTTCTAAAACAAAACACGGCCCAAACAGAGCAGTTAAAATCTATTCCCGCATACAAAAAAGGGCTTTTCTATGAAAGCCCTTAATCGTTAACCTTATGACGAGCCAAGCCACTTATTTACGAGATTTTTTAATCATCTCATAAGCAGATTGTATTTCTTGAGTACGCTCTTTTGCATGCTCAATCATTTCGTCTGGCAAGCCTTTTGCGCTCAGCTTATCTGGGTGATGCTGGCTCATCAGTTTACGATACGCCTTTTTAATATCCCCATCACTCATATCAGCACTGACGCCCAATGCATCATAAGCCGCTTTTAATAAATCTTTCGAATCCGCAGCGTTTGCTGAAGATTGGTAACCTTGTCTGAAATGCGCCTGCTGCTTCACCTGTATATGCAAGCTTTCAAACTCAGCAACGGAAACACCAAGGTAAGCGCATACTTGCGACACCAAGGATTTTTCTTCGACACTAAAATGACCATCCGCATAAGCAGAGACCAATAATATTTCCAGCAAAGTTCGAGTCAGATCACCAGGACCCACGACCTCTTTGAATTGCCCCAACACAGAAACTAGGTCGAAATTAGCAGATTTACCTTCATTAAATAACTGACGGGCCTGCTCTTGCGCCATCGGCGATAAACGCAATCGCTGCATGACCGCTTCAGCTAATTGAATCTCTTCTTGGGACACACGGCCGTCTGACTTCGCTAATCGCCCCATTAGTAAAAATAGTGTACGAAAAAAAGTTTCTTGCTGTTGACGAACATTTGTTCGCCCACGTAAACCAACAAAAGCGTCGCCACGCTTTGCACCATCTAGCATTGCGCCGATAAACAAGCCCAGCAGCCCGCCCCAGAATCCCATCACGACGGTGCCAAAAATTGCACCAATCAACTTCCACATAAAGATATTTCTCCAGAATCGGTAGCCCGTAGAGGCCTGCTTAGATTATCATTTGTCATTATCAAGGACCCGACTAGGGGCAGAGTCCAATTTAGGACAATCATCATTTGGCGACAAGTATACCCTGCATGGTTAAGCATTCACGTATTTACGCTTTATTTTTTCAAAGTCTTTTCATTTTACCTGCGGCTCATGCAAACCAATGGGACTGGGTTCCACGGGAATCCCTACCTGCAGAGCAACAGGCACAACTTGGCCGATATTGCCAAGGGTCGTACATCGACCAATGGAAAAGCCCTAACTCTGAAGACACTAATCTTAAGGCTGATTTAATTTATCGAGATGAGAATGGTGTCGTCCACCTCAATGGGGCGGCAGAAATCATTCAGCCAACGTCAAGCCTGCAGGCTGATAATATTGAAGGCGTGCCCGACAAATATTATAAAACAGACGGCAACGTTATTTTGAGGCAGAAAGGTCAGATGATTCGTGGCTCCAGCGGCTATGTATCCAACTCAACCGACTCCCCAACCGAATTTGTTGATGCCAAGTTTATCAACTTGGAATCAGGCCAACGCGGAGCGGCAAAATCCTTACTGCGCAGTAAAAATGGCATAATCTTTATTCATCAAGGGTATTACACCACTTGTGAACCAACAGAAGAAAGCTGGCAGCTGTACGGAACCGCGATTGAGCTTAACCCTCAAGAGGGTTTTGGTACCGCTGAGAACGTTCAGATCCGAATTCACGATGTGCCTGTTTTTTACTTTCCTTGGTTACGCTTTCCTTTAAACAACGCGCGTCAAACCGGTTTCTTATTCCCAACGTTTGGTGTTTCTGGCAGCAAAGGCATCAGTGTTTCTGCGCCTTTTTACTGGAACATTGCGCCAAACTACGACGCCACCATTACCCCCAACTACATTCAAGAAGAAGGTTCTGGGTTTGACCTTGAATTACGCCATTTAGGTGACTATGACGAGACGACCTTTGAACAATCGACCTTTGAGGATAATGACGAAGGCGAACAAATCGTTCGTAAATTCAAAACTGACTTAACGTTTAATAAGTACTTTAGTAGCGGTTTATTACTAGAAGACAACCCAACCGAAGACAAATACCCAGACGCCAACACCACCTCCATCGGTGAAGAAGACAACTACGAGCGCAGTGGTTATCTTTCGTTTAACAATGGCAATTTTAGCAGTAAAGCCACTGTACGACGTTACCAAACGCCGGATCCAGATGAGGATGCGCCATTTGAATGGCTACCTCGTGTTGCATCTTCATACCGTTATGCCACAGGGTTGTTTGATTACAGTGTCGACATGCAATACACGGACTTCTATGACCCTGATGAAGATGACTTTGACGGCCAACGTACCGTCTTAAACCAAGACCTTAGTCTCAGTTTTAGTAACGCTTGGGGCAGTTTCAGTCCGGGTGTCTTGATACAGAATCGTGATTACTCTATTCACGATTACACAGACGACTCTGATTACGATACCAGCCTGAACCACGTCTCAACGTATTTTGACACTAAGACAGTGTTTGAACGCAGCATCACCAACGGTGATAAAACATGGCGTCAAACCCTTGAGCCGAGACTTAGCTTTTTAGACTCGCCTTACACAGACCAAACAGACATTGTCGACTTTGACGCCAGCACCTCGGTAATGAGTTACTCTCAAGCCTTCAGTCATGAACGCTTCAGTGGTAATGACCGCATTGGTGACACAAGACAGTTTACACTCGGCGTTGAAAGCCGTTTATACGACGAAAACAACAATGAGCGCTGGGCCTTCAAACTGGGACAAATTCAATACCTAAAAGACCGTTTTGTCTCCACTAGTGGAGACACTGACAGCGATACACCGGTCGATGACGACAGCACCAGTCCATTACTTGGGTCTGTCACCTACACCGGAAGCGATCGTTTCAGTTTAACCGCCAATGCCAACTATGATCTCGGCGGACGCGACACCACGCTTACTCAAGTTATTGTAAAATTGAAACCAGTTGACGAAGTCAAAGTCAATTTAAGTTATCTTTATAGCATTGATAACGATGACGAAGATGACGACACTAACCAAAGTAATATCGGCACCATTTTCCCAATCAATCAAAACTGGTCGATGTTTTTACAACACACCTATGACTTCTTTGATAATAGAAGTACAAAAGAAGTCGCCGGCCTAGGCTATGAAAATTGCTGTGTCAAAGTATCAGCAAGCTACCAACACTGGCTTAACGATGACAGCGAATTTGAAAGCGGCTTCTTCCTACAATTTACGTTACGTAGTTTAAGTAGTCCTGGTGCTAAAGATAACAGCACATCTAGCATCGCTGATGAATATTGGAACGAAGGAAAAGTTGGATACTAATGATGAAATTATTTTCTTTTATACTAAGCGCGCTGCTCATTCTTGCGCCTTTTCAAAGCCTTCAAGCCGCGCCAACAAAACTTGATGGCATTGCCGCTATTGTTGACTCTCAACCGATCCTAGACAGCGACATTCAAGCCCGCTTCAATGTGGTAAAAAGTCGTATTCCAGGCGGTCAAATGTCCGCAAATATCCACCGTCAAATTCTCAACCAGTTGATCGACGAGACCCTAGAAGCAAACTACGCGGTAAGCGTTGGTATGCAAGCCTCTAGCAGCACGGTTGATAAAGCCATTATGAGCGTGGCTCAACGTATGAATACGGATATAGATGGCTTAAAACAAGTGCTTGCCAAACAAGGCATCAATTACAGCCGCTATCGCGATCAGATCGAAAAAGAAATTTTGATCAACAACATCAAAAAAGAAATCATCAAAAAACGCATTACGATTAGCGACCAAGAAATCAGCGATTACCTTAGCTCCGACACCAGCTTGAGCAAAGACAAAGACGAGGTGCATTTAAGACACCTATTAATTCGTTCAAGCCAACCAAGCGAAGCCAAGGCAAAAATTGAAGCCATTGCCAAGAAAATCCACAGCGAGAGCGATTTCATCGACGAAGCCATTGCCAACTCAGATGGTCAATTTGCCATCGAAGGTGGTGACCTAGGCTGGCGCCCTCTTAACCAACTCCCCCCTTTGTTTGTGAGAGCTCTGGGTGATAGCCAGCCAGGCTCACTGGTGGGTCCGATTCAAAGTAACGCAGGTTTTCACTTACTTTGGCTAATGGACAAGCGCTCCCCTTCGACTACGATTCAGCAACAGACGAAAGCGCGTCACATATTAGTTCGCCCTAACGAAATCAGAGACATGAAACAGACCAAGGCATTGGCTGAAAACATCTACCAGCAACTTAAGAAAGGCGCGGACTTTGGTGATCTAGCGAGAAAATACAGCGAAGATCAAGGCTCCACCCTACAAGGCGGCGAACTTGGCTGGGTATCTCCTAAAACCATGGTGCCAGAATTCGAGCAAGTCATGGACAAAACGGCCATTGGCGACTTTAGCCAACCCTTCCAAACTCAATTTGGCTGGCACATTGTTGAAGTAGAAGGCCGCCGTAAAGCGGACATCAGTGAAAAAGTACAGCGCGCAAAAGCTGAACAAGCGTTAATCGCCCAGAAAAAAGACGTGGTACTAAGCAATTGGCTGGCAGAATTAAAAGCGGATGCTTTTATCGACATCAAGGACTAAACCACTAACATGACTAAACAAGACGAGAACAATCCACTGCCTATTATTGCGATTACCTCAGGGGAGCCCGCAGGCATTGGTCCAGACATCATTCTCAGCGCATTAATGACAGAGTCATTTGCTGCGCGTCTTGTTATTCTGGCTGACCCAGTACTGCTCCAAGCGAGAGCGAAGCAGCTGGGGCTCGCGCCAAATTGGGAGTTCATCCAATCGGCCGATCAAGCAGCTACACATCAAAAAGGCACCATTAGCATACTCCCCATTGAGTTAGCCACACCAAGTGAAGTCGGCCAGCTCAATGTCGCCAATGCCCCCTATGTGCTAAAAACATTAGAGATTGCTGGGCAAGGCTGCCTGAATGGCGACTTTGACGCCATTGTCACGCCCCCTGTTCATAAAGGGATTTTATGTGAGACTGGCGTTCATTTCTCTGGGCACACTGAGTTTTTTCAAGCGCTGTGCCACTCAGAGCAGGTCGTCATGATGCTAGCCACTGACGCAATGAAGGTGGCACTGGTTACTACCCATTTGCCATTACAGCAGGTTTCTCAAGCCATTACCGACGACAGCCTAAGCTTGGTTATTAATGCGCTTAATCATGACCTTAAAACAAAGTTTGGCATAGCGTCACCCAAAATCCTCGTCTGTGGCTTAAACCCACACGCGGGTGAAGATGGGCATCTAGGTATGGAAGAAATAGACGTCATCATTCCAACCCTAGATCGATTAAGAAACGAAGGCGTCGATTTAATTGGCCCCTTGCCTGCCGATACCTTGTTCACTCCCAAGTATTTAGACCATGCGGATTGCGCACTCGCCATGTATCACGATCAAGGTCTACCTGTGTTAAAATATTCAGGGTTTGGTAATGCCGTTAATATTACGTTAGGCTTACCCATTATTCGAACCTCCGTAGATCATGGCACAGCCATTGATTTAGCAGGTACTGGCACCGCCAATGACGGCAGTTTAAAAGTCGCCATTCAACACGCCATCAACATGGCCAATAACGCGAAAAAACATTCCTAATGAGCAAACCACAGTCCCATAAAGCACGAAAACGCTTCGGCCAAAACTTTTTACATGATCACGGCGTGATCCGTCGTATCGTTGCCTGCATCGGCCCCAAAAAAGGCCAGCGAATTGTTGAGATCGGTCCTGGTAAAGGCGCCCTAACGGAAGGCATTATCAGCACCACAGAACGCATGGACGTGGTTGAATTAGACCGCGACCTTATTCCTATTTTAAAGGTTAATTTATTCCGTTTTCCTGAGCTTACTGTGCATGAAGCGGACGCGATGAAATTCGACTTTAGCTCACTGGCCACAGAGCAAAATATCCGCGTTGTTGGTAACCTGCCTTACAATATTTCAACCCCGCTGATCTTCCACTTGCTGAGCCAAGCGAATGTGATTGAAGACATGCACTTCATGCTTCAAAAAGAAGTGGTTGATCGTCTGGCCGCACGCCCTGGCGACAACCTGTACGGCAGATTAAGTGTTATGGCTCAATATTACTGTTCCGTTGAGTCTCTGTTTATTGTCGGACCTGAGTCCTTTGACCCTGCGCCAAAAGTGGATTCTGCCATTGTTCGAATGACGCCTCATAAAACACTGCCTTTCCCAGTGGAAGACATCAAAGGCCTTGAAGACACCGTAAGAATTGGCTTTCATCAGCGTCGCAAAACCCTACGTAACAACTACAAAGGGGTGTTAGACAATGACGATTTTGAAGCACTACAGATTGATCCAAGCCTGCGTCCAGAACGTCTCGATGTGGAAGAGTTCGTGCGCATTGCTAATTTTATCCATAACAAGGAAGCCTAGTTAATGTTGAAGCACGACGTTGCTGTCACTGTGCAGACTGAATACTTGGCCCAACAATCGATGCCCTCAGAGTCTCGATTTGTGTTTGCCTACCACATCACTATTACCAACTGTGGCAGCGAACCGGCCAAGTTGAAATCACGACACTGGATCATCACCAATGGCAACGAAAAGGTCCAAGAAGTGAAAGGTGATGGCGTTGTCGGAGAATACCCTTATCTAGCGCCTGGTGAATCTTACCAGTACACCAGTGGCACTATCATGGAAACCATGGTGGGCAGCATGCAAGGTAGTTACCGCTTTACCGCAGACGATGGCACTGAATTCGACGCCCCAATTCGCCCATTTACGCTGTACGTTCCAAACCAGGTACACTAAGGATTTACTATGGCAACCTATGTCATTGGCGACTTACAAGGCTGTTTGACGCCGCTAATAGAATTGCTTAAGCAAATTGACTACCGACAAGAAGACGATCAACTTTGGTTTGCTGGTGATTTGATCAACCGCGGACCAGAGTCTCTTGAAACACTTCGCTTTGTTAAATCCCTTGGCGATAACGCCAAAGTCATACTTGGCAACCATGACCTTCATTTGATTGCTGTGGCCCATGGTCACAGCACATTAAAACGCAGCGACACCCTACTCGAAATACTCAGCGCCCGTGACCGTGACGAGCTGATTGAATGGCTTAGACAACAACCTCTTTGCCATTACGATGAATCTCTCAACACCATAATGACCCACGCAGGTGTTCCACCTTGCTGGACGCTCTCACAGACACTCGAGCTTGCCAAAGAAGTGGAAAATCAACTCAAGGGCAATCATGTTGATGATTTCCTTGCAGTTATGTATGGTAATAAACCCAGAATGTGGAAGGACAGCCTAGTAGGTATGGATCGCTTACGCGCCATCACCAATTATTTAACGCGCATGCGTTTTTGTGATCCTCACAGCAAACTGGACCTAAAAAGCAAAGAAGGCCCCAACACGGCTCAAGCAGGCTATGCTCCTTGGTTTACTTACCCTTCAAAACTGCCTGAAAACTGCCATATTGTCTTTGGTCACTGGGCCGCATTAGAAGGCATAACCAACCAAGACAAAATACACGCTTTAGACACAGGCTGTGTCTGGGGAGGTAGCTTAACCGCGCTTCGCTTAGAAGATAAACAAAGCTTTAGCACCCCTTGTTCAACGAACCGGAAATCACTATGACTTATTCTTGTATTGACGTCTCTGACGCGCTTCCAATCATCGAAAACGATGCTCTCATTGTCGATATTCGCGACACAACAAGCTATCAAAATAGTCATATCGTTAATGCGATCAGCCTCCATAATGATAACGTACAAAGTTTTATCGAGAGCAGCGACAAAAGCCGCCCTGTTATTGTTTGCTGCTATCACGGCAACAGCAGCAAAGGCGCAGCAGAATACCTAGCCGCTCAAGGCTTTCATGAAGTGTATTCATTAAATGGTGGATACAGCCAGTGGAGCGCCATGTTCCCAGAGCAATGTGAGTTAGGTGCTTAAACAACACTATGTCACATTATCAGGTGTATTTAGTCGGTGGCGCGGTGCGAGATAAACTGCTCGGACTGGAAGTAAAAGACCATGACTGGGTTGTGACTGGTGCCACACCTGAGCAACTAGAAAACAAGGGATATCAACAAGTTGGAAAACAATTTCCTGTTTTCCTTCATCCTAAGAGCAAAGAAGAATACGCACTCGCTCGCAAAGAGAAAAAACAAGGCCAAGGCTACACTGGCTTCATTTGTGACTTCTCGCCCGACATTAGCTTGGAAGAAGATTTAGAGCGACGCGACCTCACCATCAATGCCATAGCTCAAGATGAAAACGGCACCCTCATTGACCCATTCAACGGTCAACAAGATCTCGACAATCGCCTGTTTCGTCACGTTTCCAGCGCTTTTATAGAAGACCCGCTGCGAGTCTTGCGCATCGCCCGTTTTGCCGCCCGTTTTGCCGACTTTGGCTTCACTATTGCGCCAGAGACCGTCACCCTAATGAAAGCCATCAGCCATTCAGGGGAGCTCTCTAGCCTAAGCCCTGAACGCGTATGGAAAGAGTTAGAAAAGGCCTTATTAACGCCAAATGCACCTGTCTTTTTTGCTGTGTTAGCAAGCATAGATGCACTAGAAATACTGTTTCCAGGCTTTGTCTGGCAATCCAGCCAACGACACCAAGAACAACTTAAACAAGCAAACTTGACCCCAGCACAGCGTTGGTCATTGCTGTGCCAAGATACTCAACTAGACGCCTTGGTCACACTGCACAAACAGCTAAAGAGCCCAAATCAGTTCAAAGGTTTGGCAGAGCAAGTCCGAGCATTTAAAGAGCAGCAACAAATCCCCATGCCGGCGACGCAATGGGAAAACTGGCTGACTCAAGTGAGCGCCATAAAAAAACCTCAACCATACCAACGTCTGATTGAGGTTTTATCTTTAATGACTCAAACCCAGCAAAGCACGTGGCTGGCACTGCGTAACCAGGTCGCCAGCATCAATGCCGCCAGCCTCATGAAGCAAGGCTTTAGCGGCGCTGAATTAGGCCAAGCCCTAAAAGAAGCAAGAATTCTCAGCCTAAGCGAGCTTCCCCACCCCTTCGTAGAGCAAGATGATTAGTAAGCACTCACCTTGCTACGAGCTATTTTTACGCCCACCGCACTGGCGGCTTTTACCGCGCCAGGCTTACGCAACGTCATGACCAAGGCGTTCATTTGAAAGACTTTAATCAATTCATCGCACAAGTGCTCTGCTAAAGTTTCAATAAGCTCAAATCGACGTTCTGCACAAAAATCTATAATGAAATTGGAAATCGCCTCATAATCCAGCGTCTTAGCCAAATCATCGGTTTGCGCAGGCTCACGATTGTCGTGCTCCATCTCCAGGTCAAAGACCAGGTCTTGCTCAATCACTTTTTCCCAATCGTATACGCCAATCACAGCTTTAACGGCAAGACCTTCAATAAAGACTAGATCATTCATACTGCACTCTCCTTCACTGGGGGCAATTCAGACAATGGCCAGCGCGCTCGGATAGAGAGGTTCAAGGGCGAAGATTGACCCTTTACCAATCGCTGTGCGCCTGCGTACGCAATCATGGCGCCATTATCGGTACAAAATTCAGGCCGTGCATAAAACACACTCGCCTTAATCTTTTTCAACTGTGATTCTAATTGTTCTCTTAAGCGCTGATTGGCGCTCACACCGCCAGCAATAATCAACTGTTTAAGACCTTCTGCCTCAAGCGCTCGACGACATTTAATCACCAAGGTATCCACTACCGCGGTTTCAAACGCGAGCGCCGCGTCTGCTTTAAATTGCTCATCACAACGACCTTCATCTAAGGCGCTGTGTACTGCCGTTAGAAAGGCGGTTTTTAACCCACTAAAACTGAAATCCAACCCTGGGCGATCTGTCATGGGGCGAGGGAATTTCAACCCACTTTGGCTGTTCCCCTGCTTTGCTAAGGCCGCGATTTGCGGACCACCAGGATAAGGCAAACCAATCATTTTAGCCGCCTTATCAAACGCTTCACCTGCCGCGTCGTCTAACGATTGACCGAGCAAGCGATATTGACCAATGCCATCGACTCGCACTAATTGCGTATGCCCACCCGACACCAACAAAGCAATAAACGGCATGGCTGGCTGCTTTTCTTCAAGCATGGGCGCCAACAGATGACCTTCCATATGATGCACCCCCAACGCAGGGATGTTTAATGAATAAGCCAAAGAACGCCCGATGGTCGCGCCAGCCATTAAGGCGCCAACCAACCCTGGACCACTCGTATAAGCAATCGCATCCAACTCTTGTTTCGTCATGTTCGCTTCTTGCAATACTTCATCAATCAAAGGCAAGGTTTTACGGACATGATCTCGAGACGCCAATTCCGGCACGACACCACCGTATTCAGCATGCTGAGCAATTTGAGAATATATTTTGTGAGCTAATAAGCCATTTTCTGTGTCATAAATGGCGATGCCCGTCTCATCACAAGATGTTTCCAAACCCAGTACTTTCATTCACATCATCTCATTAATCTCTATGTGCCAGTATTGTAACTCATCTGACCAAAGGGAGGCAGGTTACAAAACAGATTAGACAGGACTGATTAAAACATTTACAATACGCGCGTTTTCAACGTTTAAATTAAAAGGCAGGTGATTTTTCTAGTTTGGCTCGGCTCTTATTTATTTCGATAAATTCAGAGAAGAGATATCAAACCCCTCTTATTATTAAAGACATCAATACATTACAGACGCGAAAGAGTCTGTTCAGGGTAAGAAAAATCGATCTCGAGTAGATCTCACTCTGTCCAACAAAAGCGCGCTTTGAAAGCCTGTCAAATACAGGTATGATTCACGCCGTTTTTGTGAACACTTAAACTTAAAAAAACATTCTAAAGGTAAATACATGCCAGCTGTAAAAGTAAAAGATAACGAACCATTTGACATCGCTCTACGTCGCTTCAAACGCTCTTGTGAAAAAGCAGGTGTTTTGGCTGAAGTTCGTCGTCGTGAATGCTACGAAAAACCAACAACTCTTCGCAAACGTGCTGCAGCCGCTGCTGTTAAACGTCACGCTAAGAAAGTTTCTCGTGAGCAGAAAAAATTCCAACGTTTGTACTAGGTCGATCTGCCGTTTGGCAATTTGCTAAAAAACAAATGTTTTGCCTAGACGCTTATTGCATTTAGGCTTATAAAAAACGGCTAGTTAACAAACTAGCCGTTTTTTTTGCTTATATACTTGCCTACTAGAAAGTAAAGAGGACCTCATGTCAGACTTAAAAAAACACATTTCCGATACGCTTAAAACCGCCATGCGTGCGAAAGAAAAACAACGCGTCACGGTTATTCGAACCATCCTTTCTGAATGCAAAAAAATCGAAGTCGATGAACGCATAGAACTAGACGACGCGCGCGTATTAGCCGTTCTGGATAAAATGAACAAACAACGCAAAGACTCTACTCAGCAGTTTCTTGATGGTGGCCGTGAAGATCTAGCCAAAGTTGAACAAGAAGAAATGCAGATTATCAGCGAGTTTTTGCCAGCACCACTAACAGACGAAGAAGTGGCTGAGATCGTGAAAGCCGCTATCGCAGAAACAGGCGCCAGCTCGATGCAGCAAATGGGTGCGGTTATGGCCATTGTTAAGCCTCAAGCACAAGGCCGCGCGGACATGGCACAAATCAGCAAACAAGTTAAAGCGCAATTAGGCTAACAATATGGCTGGACGCATTCCCGATCAATTTATTGACGAGCTACTCGCTCGAACCGACTTGACTGACGTGGTTGCGTCCCGCATTAGCTTAAAAAAAACAGGGCAAAACTACAGCGGTCTTTGCCCTTTCCATAATGAAAAAAGCCCTTCTTTTAGCCTCAACCCCAACAAACAGTTTTATTACTGCTTTGGCTGCGGTGCTGGCGGCAACGCTATTTCTTTCGTTATGGAACATGACCACCTGGATTTTGTAGACGCCATTGAACTGCTTGCCAAAGACGCCGGCATGGAAGTGCCTCGCGATCAAGGCGCTCCTGATCGTTATGAGCAAAACGCTGAACTCCTAAAGCGTCTTTCAGAAAGCTCGCAATTCTACCAAGAACAGCTGACACAACACCCAGATAAGAAAAAGGCCACCGACTACCTCGCCAAAGACAGAGGGCTGTCAGGCCAAATCGCCAAAATATTTGGCTTGGGTTATGCGCCACCTGGCTGGGATAATCTACTAAAACGCATTGGTACTCGCGCCGAAAGCCAAGAACAGCTTTTTCATGGCGGCATGCTAGTCGAGAAAAAAGACCAACCTGGCCATTACTACGACCGCTTTCGTGATCGCATAATTTTCCCTATTCGAGACTCTCGCGGACGCGTTATTGCCTTTGGCGGACGCGCCTTCGGCGATGAAAAGCCAAAATATTTAAATTCTCCCGAAACCCCCGTCTTTCAGAAAAGCCAAGAGCTTTATGGACTTTTCGAAGCCAAACAGAACACCCCCATACTCGATCAAATCATCGTTGTGGAAGGCTACATGGACGTCATCGTCTTGGCCCAGCATGGCATCACCAACGCCGTTGCGACGCTGGGCACCTCGGTCAATAGCCAGCACATTCGCAAGCTTTTCAAGCTCGTCAGCAAAGTCGTGCTTTGTTTCGATGGCGATAAAGCCGGTCGAGCCGCCGCCGTCCGTGGCCTCGAAGCGGCACTGCCCGTCATGCAAGATGAAAAACAGATCCGCTTTCTTTTTCTTCCTGAAGGGGAAGACCCAGATTCGTTGGTCAGAAAAGAGGGCAAGGAAGCGTTCAATAATCGCCTTGCAGACGCCTCCTCACTTTCGCATGCACTGTTTGAACACGCCAGAAGCCAAGTTACCCTAGGCGATGAAGAAGGCGAAGCTCAGTTTACCCGCAACGCCATGGGGCTGATTCAACAGATCCCGAAAGAGCTCACCTTCCGCTCAGTTCTTATTCGTCAACTCAGTGAGCAGTCGGGCATTGACAGCGAAACACTAAGCAATACAAACATTAAGACGCGCCACCATTCGAGCAGCGCGCACAGCGACCATACAAGCTCAGCGAACACCTCAATGGACGCCTCCTACGATCACAGTGCGCCAGACTTAAGCCACTATGAAATGGCGCCTTCGTTTGACGAATACGACGATTACCAGCCTACTGACAGCCATATTGAGTACAGCTCACCCCAAAAAAATTCGTTTAAAAAGCCATTTAAAAAAGGCAAGTTTCAAAAAGATGAACCTGCCCTTCCGCCAGCGCCGCCTAGTTTAAACCGCTTGGCCAAAGCTTCTTTGTGTCTTTTATTACACCCACACATCGCTAAAGACATCGATATTCCCGACCCAATCGTAAACAAAGCCGAAGGGCACTTGCAGCTCCTATGCAAGGTATGGCGCTACTTCCAGAAACACCCAAGTCGAAATGTCGGGCACTTTTTAGTGGATCTCAGCGACCCTGACATGAGCGCCGCCATTCTTAAGCTACTAAATCACAAAGACGCACCTATTCAACTCAAACTCCCTCACCCACAACAAGAGGTGATTGACGTTATTGCTAAATTAGAAAAAAATCTTGGCATGGAGTCCTTGAAAAATGGCGCAAGTGATTCCATAAATACAGAGCAAGAAAAGCAAGATTGGCGGAATAGAATAGAGCAAATACGACGAAAAAAATCATAATTCTTGTCTAATATTCACTCAAAAAAGAGACGAATATCTGGATAAAACTGATTGATTTTGTTATAATCCGCTGCTTGCAAAACTCCCAAACGAATTTCTAACGATAGGTTGTCGAATGCCAGACACTCAACAGTCGCGTCTCAAAGAGCTGATCGCTAAAGGTAAAGAACAAGGTTACTTAACCTACGCAGAAGTAAACGATCACCTTCCTGATGACCTTTCTGACCCAGAGCAAGTAGAAGAAATCATCGCCATGATCAATGACATGGGGATCACGGTTTCTGAAGTTGCTCCAGATAAAGATAGCCTTCTGATGGAAGAAGGTGATTCGACCGATGAAGCGGCTGCGGAAGAAGCCGCTGCTGCATTGGCCGCTGTAGAAGGCGATGTCACTCGTACTACAGACCCTGTCCGAATGTACATGCGCGAAATGGGAACAGTTGAACTACTGACCCGCGCAGGCGAAATTGCCATTGCGAAACGTATCGAAGAAGGTACGCGCGAAGTGATGGCTGCCATTTCTTACTTCCCTGGTGCCGTAGACGTCCTACTTGACACTTACGCAAGAGTGAAAGAAGAAGAAGGCCGCTTAAGCGACATCTTTAGTGGTTTCATCGATGGCGACGGCGAAGAACCTATCTTCGAAGAGCTATTAGAAGACGTTCCTACTGAAGAAGAAAAAGACAGCGCTGACGATGACTCCGACGATGACTCCGACGATGACGAAGAAGAAGAAACAGAAAGCGGCCCTGATCCAGAAGAAACCGCACTGCGCTTCAATGACATCTCGCGCATTTATGAAGAATTAAAAGTCTTGCTTGAGACTCGCGACAGACACGACCCTGTAGTAAAAGCCAAGCAAGAAGAGCTAAGCATTAGCTTTGCTCCGATTAAACTGGTACCCAAGTTATTTGATGAACTAATCGACCGTGTTCGTTCTCGTATGGACAAAGTACGCGAGCAAGAACGTTTGATTATGCAAGTATGTGTTCGTAAAGCCGGCATGCCTCGTACCGAGTTCCTAAAACGCTTCCCAAGCAATGAAACCAATGCCAATTGGTTGCAAGAGCAAATTAGCTCTGGCGCAGGGTACGCAGCAGGACTTGAAGAAAACGAAGCAGAGTTCATGCGTAGCCAACGTAAACTACGTACCGTTGCTAAAGAAACAGGGCTAACCATTGCTCAACTAAAAGAAATTAACCGTCGTATTTCTATTGGTGAGACGCGTGCGCGTCGAGCTAAAAAAGAAATGGTAGAAGCCAACTTACGTTTGGTTATTTCGATCGCGAAAAAATACACTAACCGTGGCTTACAATTCTTGGATTTGATTCAAGAAGGTAACATCGGCCTAATGAAAGCGGTTGATAAATTTGAATACCGTCGTGGTTACAAATTCTCTACTTATGCGACATGGTGGATTCGTCAAGCAATCACACGTTCGATTGCCGACCAAGCCCGCACGATTCGTATTCCAGTACACATGATCGAAACCATCAACAAACTGAACCGTATCTCTCGTCAGATGCTTCAGGAGATGGGTCGTGAAGCAACACCAGAAGAGCTTGCTGCTCGTATGGATATGCCTGAAGACAAGATTCGTAAAGTACTGAAAATTGCGAAAGAGCCTATTTCGATGGAAACACCAATTGGTGATGATGAAGATTCTCACCTAGGCGATTTCATTGAAGACGACGGCGCTGAATCCCCTATCGATACAGCAACGATTGAAGGTCTTCGTGAGTCAACGACAACCGTATTGGCAGGCTTAACCGCCCGTGAAGCAAAAGTACTTCGCATGCGTTTTGGTATCGATATGAATACCGACCACACGCTTGAAGAAGTGGGCAAACAGTTTGATGTAACTCGTGAACGTATTCGTCAGATTGAAGCCAAAGCATTGCGCAAACTTCGTCATCCAAGCCGCTCAGAGCATTTGAGAAGCTTCTTAGACGAGTAAGTAATTGTTTTACTTCGAGTCACTATAAAAAGCCATTGATACTTTCAATGGCTTTTTTCTTTTAAAATCCCTCCAAAAAAGAAAGCATCTTCAACAAAACTGTCATACACTCAAAGCATAATCGAGCAAAAGACAGTGAGATTCAGCTTGAAAAAACCTTATCGTGATAACAAGCACGACAGTTTGCTGACCGATTTTCTCCCAGAAAAACGTTCTGCAGTGACTCTAAATGGCGCTTTTACAGTAAACGCCGCTTCCCTCTTATACCCAAAAACTTCGCAATCTCATCCATTAAATACGTACTTTTCTAGCCGATCAAAGTGTCAAAAAAACTTTTCTCGTTCAAAAGGAGTAATGCTGTATGGAAAAAATTTACGTCCTAGATACCAATGTACTGCTTCACGACCCTTTAGCGATTTATGCCTTTACTGAGCATAAAGTCGTCATCCCGATGACGGTACTAGAAGAATTAGATGTCATCAAAGACAGACGAGACAAAGACGTAAGCAGAGAAGCCAGGCTTGCCATCAACACCATAGATAAAATAGTTGGTGACGCTTCCCCTAAAGCGCTACAAAGTGGTGTCACCATTAGAAAGCCCCATCAAATAAGCGATGAGGACAGCCCAAGAAAAGCCACTGAAGGCTCTTTAGCCATCTTCCCTGATCAACAAATCACCCACACTGATAATATCCCCTTCCTGAATGGCAATCACGACCATGCCAATGACAACCGCATCATCAATGTGGCGCTAAGCTTACAAGCCACCAACCCTAGATCTTCTGTTTGCTTAGTCACCAAAGACATCAATATGCGCATCAAAGCAAAAGGCTCTGGCTTAGAGCGCGTGGAGGACTACAGAAAAGACAAGGTACTGGATGATGTCGATTTAATGAGTAAAGGCTACATCCAAGCAGAGGGTAGCTTTTGGTCTACCGTTGACAGTGTGCGCACCGAATCCCATGGTCGACACACGGTACACCTGATAGAAAAAAACACCCTCCCTACACTCTATCTCAACATGTTTATTATTGACGATGAGGAGTTTGTTGGCTTTGTTGTCAATATCGACAAAGAGTACGTTTACCTTTTAGACATCAACAAACAAAATATAATGCATCAAAGCTTTTGGGGCATTAAACCTCGCAATCTTGAGCAAGCCATGGCTTTTTATCTGCTACGCCATGACAATTCAGACCTCATGATCATGACCGGTCCTGCGGGCTCAGGAAAAACCCTACTCGCCTTGGCTTATGGGCTGCAAGTTACTATGGAGGAAAAACGCTTTAATAAGATCATTGTGGCTCGATCAACCCCGCCAATGGCGGAAGATATTGGTTTTTTACCAGGAACAGAAGAAGAGAAAATGGCGCCTTGGCTGGCTGCGTTTGACGATAATCTAGAGATATTGCATGGTGCAGATGAGCATGCCTTTAGCAGCATTGATTACGTCAAACAAAAAGCAAACATACAATTTAAATCCCTTAACTTTATGCGTGGACGCTCTTTTAATAACGCCTTAATCATCATTGATGAAGCCCAAGGGCTAACCCAGTTTCAACTCAAATCCATTGTTACTCGGGTGGGCAGCAACTCTAAAATCATTGTATTAGGGAATCTGGCGCAAATTGACAACAAATACATCACCCCACTGACGTCTGGCCTGACCTATCTGGTCGAAAAATGTAAATCCTTTAAATACGCCAGCGTGATGCATGTTAATGGCATAGAACGAAGCCGTTTGGCAGAGTTTGCTGAAGAAAACCTCTAAGCACGAACTTCAAACAGGCACACAAGCAATAAAAAAGGGAAGGCGAATCGCCTTCCCTTTTCAGATGCTCTCTTTAGAGAGAAACGCTTTACTGATTAACCGATTTGGCCAGCTCAGTAATCTCATCCCATTTGCCGGCTTTTACTAAATCTGTCGGCACAATCCACGAACCACCAACGCAAAGCACATTAGGCAAAGCCAAGTATTCACGGAAGTTGTTTGCACCAATACCGCCTGTCGGACAGAATTTAATTTGCGGCAAAGGACCGCCAAAGGCTTTCAGAGCTTTGACGCCACCATTCACTTCCGCTGGGAAGAATTTAAAATGGTCATAGCCATATTCCATACCCAACAAAATGTCTGAAATGGTCGCAACCGCTGGCAAGTAAGGAATATCGTATTCTTTACCAACGGCCAACAAGTCTGGCGTCATACCTGGACTAATGATGAACTGAGAGCCTGCTTCCACCGCCTGCACATACTGCTCACGGGAACAAACTGTGCCAGCACCAACAATGGCATCAGGTACTTCTTTGCGCAAAGCGGTAATCGCTTCCAGTGCCGCTTCAGTACGCAGCGTCACTTCTAATACAGGCACGCCGCCAGCCACTAAAGCTTTTCCAAGTGCTACCGCTTGTGCAACATCGTCTACCACAATAACAGGTACTACCGGCGTTGCCGTCATCACTTGCGCTGAAGTTAATGAAGTCGTCATAATCTAGTCCTTCTTAGCTTAATAGTCGTGCCAGTTACGGCCATCTTTAATCGGTAACGCCATAGAAGCCGCAGGCCCCCAAGAGCCAGCTGCGTATTCTTTAGGACGTTCGCTCGTTTGATTCCAAGCAGACATGATGCCGTCAACCCATTTCCAAGCGGCTTCAACTTCGTCATAGCGCATGAACAAGGTCGCATCGTTACGCATAACATCCAACAGCAAACGCTCGTAAGCCTCTGGGCTACGCTTGTTATGGAAGGCTTCTGTCAAACTCAAGTTCAGATCGACCGGCTGAAGGTTCATACCTTCACTCGCACCTGGCACCTTATTCATCACAGTCAGGGAGATTTTCTCTTCTGGCTGTAGACGAATCACCAATTGGTTACGCTGTAGCTGACGATTACTTTCATCGCTGAAAATACTATGAGGGACCGTTTTATACTGAATAACAATTTCAGAATAACGTTGACCGAGACGCTTACCCGTTCGCAGATAGAAAGGAACCCCCGCCCAGCGCCAGTTATCGATATCGGCGCGTAATGCCACAAAGGTTTCCGTACGAGAAGCAGGATTACTTCCTTCTTCATCGAAGTAGCCAGGAACTTCTTTGCCCTTAATAACGCCACGAGCGTATTGACCACGTACTGTTTTGGTATAAGCATTCGCGCCTTCAATTGGACGCAATGCTTTCAACACTTTAATTTTTTCGTCGCGCACAGAGTCCGCATCCATACGTCCTGGAGGCTCCATCGCCACAAGACACAACAGCTGAATAATATGGTTTTGAACCATATCTCGCATAGCGCCTGCGTCATCGTAATAACCCCAACGCCCTTCAACACCCACTGTTTCAGACACGGTAATCTGCACGTTATCTATGTGTGCACTGTCCCAAAGAGGTTCGAATAAGGTATTACCAAAGCGAATTGCCAATAGGTTTTGTACGGTTTCTTTGCCAAGGTAATGGTCAATACGGAATACTTGCTGCTCCGTAAAGTTCTCCATTACTTCATTATTAATGGCACGGGAAGAATCAAGGTCACGACCAAGAGGCTTCTCCAATACAACACGCATACGGTTTTTGTTTAAGCCATGCGCCGCCAATGAAGAACAAATAGAACCAAACAAACTAGGCGATGTGGCTAGGTAGAAAACAACGTCTCTATCATCACCACCAACATTGTCGTCATTAAGACGAGCAAAATCCGACTCTTTTTGCGCATCCACAGAAACATAACTCAAACGCGCTTTAAATTGAGACCATGTTTTATCATCGCCAATACTCGCTGGAACAAACTCATCCAACGCAACACGCACTTTGTCTTGATAATCTTCTGCACTCATCTCTCGTCGAGAGGCGCCAATAATGCGTGTTGTCGCGGCTAACAATCCATCCATTTCAAGATGGTACAAAGCGGGTAACAACTTGCGCATAGCAAGATCACCACCACCACCGAAGATCACTACATCACAGGCTTTCAAACTTGCCTTCATATTCTTCATTCTCCAACTAGTCTAGGCTTTCGATACAAGATGAGATGCATAACAAGCACACCCCATCAGCCCTGGGTATTCAGACAGAACAACAAAGGTCGGAATCGGTGACACAAATTCTTTCATACGACCTTTTTCTTGCATGGCATTACGAAAGCCACTTTTTAGAATTTCATTCACATAACGCGGCACAATCCCACCGGCAATATACACACCGCCACGAGATTCTACCGATAACACGAGATCGCCAATCACCCGTCCCAAGAACACGAAGAACTGCTCTAATGCCGCTTCAGCAATAGGGTCGTCACCCGCTTTGAGCGCAGCACCGATTTCTGGTGCCGTAAGACGACGCTCGATGCCTTGTTTGGCCGCCAACGCCTCGTAGATATTTTCTAGGCCCATTCCTGATAAAACACGTTCTGCCGAAACTCGCTTATGACGAGTACGCAAAAAGCGTAAAATATCATCTTCTTGTTCGTTACAAGTGGCTAAATCAACATGACCACCTTCACCAGAAAGCACTATATTAGGACCAACATCTTGCGGTACGACACAAGCAACACCAAGGCCGGTGCCAGCTCCAACAACCCAAGACGCTTCTTTTGGATCAACAACAGACGACTCACCAATGACCACTAGATCTTCGGGGGTAAGCACCTCTAAGCAGTGACCGACCGCATCAAAATCATTTAATAACGCGACGGCCTTATGCTCACCGAAGTAAGATTGCACTTCTGCTCGCGTAAATTGCCAAGGATTATTAGAGAAACGAATGACAGGAAGGTCTACAGGGCCTGCAATGGCAAGCACTATGGCGTCAATATTATCCATATCGACACTACAGTTATTTATATAGTCGGCGGCAGCATCAAAAAAATTCTCGTAGTTCTTGCAAGAGAACACTCGTACTTCTTGTGGTATGTACTCATGTATTGGAACCAGCGCAAAACGAGCATTGGTGCCGCCTAAGTCGGCGATCAAAGCGTGGGACATAAAAGAACCCTATCTGATTTTTTTGAAATTTTATAACAAAACAACCTTGAAAAATACCGAAGAATGGAATTTTTACCGAATAGAATGTAATAAAATTACATTCTATTTGATTCTATTTAAAAACTTGAACACCTTCGTTGGTACTGATCTTTTACGGTTATTTTTATAATTATAGAGACGTTCATCTGCTAATTTCAGCAGATGCTTGTAGCTGGTAGGCGTATCGCTGATCACACTGGCGCCGCCATAACTTATGGTAATAGGAACCAAGTTAGATTTATACCTTAACGGATTAGACTGAAGATATTCGTGAATAGATTCAGCAATCAACAGCGCTTGATCATAGCTTTTTCCAGGCGTCACGAAGACAAATTCATCACCAGCAAAACGAAATGCCAAGCCTTGCTTGTGGACATATTTTAGCAGACGTTTGGCTATGTATTCTAACACCTCATCCCCACAATTATGCCCTAACGTATCATTGATTGATTTAAAGGCATCACAATCAATAAACACTACGGTCAAATCTCGGTTTTGCTTTTTCGAACGGGAAAATTCACGGTCCAACATCAACTCTAGTTGACGGCGATTAAGCAGCCCTGTCAGCGGATCTCTTGTCGCCAAATATTCGAGCTTTTCGCGAGCCGTCACATTGCTTAAGCAGATAGAAATCTTGATCGCCAGTTGGTCTAATAAAAAGGTATCTTTAGTGGCCGCATCATAGCGAGTGCTGTCCGAGTCAGCCTGGCAAAATAAACCCACCAGTTCGCCATCGATTGTCAGTGGAGAAACCGCCACAGAGGAGATGATATCACGATACACTGGCGGGATGATTTCGCTACAAGCAGCAAGGTTATGATTTAAAAGCACCGTCTTATTACCAGACTTAATAACGTCAATCATCACCCGTCGACGGGTAAACAGAACACGATCTCTTAAGTCAGGCGTTTTCTCAAGGGTGTCAATAAGGTGAGACAAGGGCGCTTCATTGATCAAATTGACCCAGACATAAGGGACATTAAATTGCTTCTGAACTTCTTTGGTCAAGGTCGACACAAATTGATCACAACGACCGATAGACAAAATACACCGCTCAATCTCGAAAAATTTAAGCGCGATTGCCTCGTTATGCCTAACATTGTCTATTAGCTCATTAATATCATGCATGCATCAAATGTCCCGACCGCCCTGTTGCGACATAGAAAAAGTCATCGCCATATTTAGAAAAGCAATTGATCTATAATATATTATAGTACGACGCTTCAATCCTTTGAGCCATTAATAACGTCCAAACGACGCGAAACTTTTGTAACAAAACACGATCGTCTTAGTTTTTCCACAATCCCCAAAAAAGCGCCCAGCTTCCCCAAACAAAGCAAAAAAACTTATGTATTTCGCTAATCTATTAGAATAATCGGCCGATACACTTCTCATCCATGATAGTGAGAATGCAAATGAACATTAGAGACGTTGTCCAAACACAACTGACCCAGAGCACCTCGGCGGGCAAACCCGTCTCAGGTAACGCTCAATTTGCTTTAATGATGAGTTTGTTTAGCCAACCAGGCCCTGCAATCATAGACGCAGCTGACACTCGCAGCGTGCATGAACCTCACGCCATTACCCGCCCTATTCAGTTCTCTGGCGGCATTATCGATAATCCATCAGCCAATATTGCTCTGCTAAAAGCACTTAACGAAGAACCTTTAGCACAAGGCATGCCTTACCAATATAACGCAGTGGAAGCACTAGA
This sequence comes from Marinomonas sp. KMM3893, assembly GCF_004352855.1. Classification (GTDB taxonomy): domain Bacteria; phylum Pseudomonadota; class Gammaproteobacteria; order Pseudomonadales; family Marinomonadaceae; genus Marinomonas; species Marinomonas arenicola. Next base: position 694,218 of record NZ_SJSC01000001.1, read on the forward strand.
AAGCCAAATCAGCACTCGTATTTAACCCTCATCTTACAATACCTGATAAAGCGATATCGCAGCGATTAAACAATCGACTCCAAGCCTGCGCATGACGCTGGGAAGCGCGCTGGTAACGACCCCAAAGCCCCTCTTTTTGATCAAGCGATAACATAGACAAGTATTGATCCAAGGCTTTCGGCAATGGTTGTCCATAGACGGCAGCTTGCCTAATCAAAGGTAATATCTGATAAGCCGTCGCATTAATTTTTGCCATATAAGGCTGGATAATCTTAATGTAATGACGCTCAAACTGTTGCTTAAGAAAGGTCACCGGTGGCCCACAAACGCCCTCTGGCAAGTCTTCTATTGCCTCTGACACAACACTCAAAAAACGACTTAATTGCGCCAAGCTATAGATTAATTGCCCTGCGTACTCACTGTCACTCAGTGCCTTTAGATCTTCTTCAAACGCCTTTCCTTCAAGCTTAGGCAAAGAAGATAAATTCGCCCCCAGCGCGTTTATGTCACGCAATGAGGCCAGCAACACTTGATAATGAGTCAAATCGTTTTTAAGTGGTAAAAAGCCGTTCGACAAACTAAAAAAATCCTTCCCTTCAGCACCATTAAACACGGCATTGGTAAAAGCAACAGGCAACTCTTGTCGCTTAATTTTGGCAATAGCATTGAGTTTTTCAGCCAATTGAACATTGCCAATATGACATGACTCAATGGCGCGGATAATATTAATTTCATACAAAAAGCGCTGACTTGCCGGCATAACCTTCCCCAACACGCTGTTTTTCTCGCCCACTAAAAAGCCCACATCACACTGCTGTAATGAGAGAAAATCGAGTATGCTAACGTCAAATTTAGTGAGTGCTTGCTGTCGCTGATGCAAAGGAGGATACAAGCTGGGCGAAACGAAGTCCGGTACGACAAGCTGTATGTATTTCGAACGGGATAAATCCTTCACGTAATCCATCAGCAATGACTCAGGCTGATACCGAGAAGTGCAGCCAGTCAGCAGCAGCAAGCAACCCAAAGCGATAGCCCACACGACTTGAGGAAATATACGAATTAATATGAACAAGCTGCTAATCCAAAAACGTGAAGAAATCTCTGAAACCCGCGTCGCCAAAATGGTTTTCCCAGGAACCACCAATCACTATGACACCCTGTTTGGTGGAATCGCCTTACAATGGATGGACGAAGTCGCCTATATTGCCGCGACACGCTTTGCCAGAAAACCCTTAGTCACTATTTCGACCGAACAAGTGAATTTCAAACAGCCTATTCCGTCCGGTATTTTAGTCGAATTGGTGGCTCGCGTTGTCCATGTTGGTCGCACTTCTTTAAAAGTTGAAGTGAATATTTTCTTAGAAGAACTCGACAGCGACAAACGAACCAAAGCCATCACTGGGCACTTCAATTTCGTGGCCATTGATGAAAACAAAAAACCTGTCCCTATTTTCTCAGAAGACGATCAAGAATAAAAAGAAGGGAAAATAAGAGTAAGCCAGCCTCATAATGTAGACGCTGGCTTACTCCCTAACTTATTGTACTTTCTGTTTAGCAATCTCTGACGCTAATTCATCAAAGCTCTTTTTTGCTTCTAATTTTTGATAAATTGCTTGGTTATTCTTCATTGATGTACGCAAAATATCTTCAGAAATACTCTCCGTTTGCTTTGGGTCTAGACCCACTAACACCACCAAACCGCCGCTTGGCGTTGGCAGCTGACGCAACACACGAGAGCCAACTAAGGTTTGCTCTGTCACTTGCTTAGTGACGACACTGTTTACACGATCAACACTTTCAGCGTCGCCAGCCCCTGTCGTTTCTACATATTGCTTCACCATATTCTGCAGATTCAGGCTCAGCACTTGAGCCAGTTCCACTCTGGCCGCTGTTGCCGCCATTTGTTTCATATAGTTTGGACCTGCTGCGGATTTTTCACTGTAGCCTACAGCCGAAAGTGCCACACCTTCAACCGGCGCGCCACAAACCCATTGTGGTGCCGCTTTATTTGAACCATCGGCAAACACACAATCCGGCACAGGCTCAGCTTGAGTAAGCACTTCTTTTGAACTACATGCCGCTAACAACAAGACCGCGGCGGCAACACCAAGTAACTTAAACTTCATCCTTTCCTCACTCTCAAATAAACAATTTGAATTCTTTGTATAGTAGACGAATTCATCCCATAAAAACAAAAAAAGGTGCCAAAAGGCACCTTTTCAAAAAAGTCATAACGCGTTTACTTATTCAGTAAAGTTCGCTTTGTCTTCTTCTGTTACGTCTTTCATAGACAATTTAATACGGCCACGCGCATCAACGTCTAGTACTTTTACAATCACATCCTGACCTTCAGACAAAAAGTCTGAAACAGCACGGATACGCTCTTCAGCGATTTGAGAGATGTGAACCAAACCATCTTTACCAGGCAAGATATTCACGAAAGCACCGAACTCAGCAAGACGAACCACTTTACCTTGGTAAAGTTTGTCTACTTCTGCTTCTGCTGTGATCTCATGGATCTTAAGCAATGCAGCATCAGACGCGGCTTTATCCGCTGCGTAAATACGTACTGTACCGTCGTCATCTAGGTCGATAGAAGCACCTGTTTGCTCAGTAATGGAACGAATCATCGCACCACCTTTACCGATAACGTCACGGATTTTCTCAGGATCGATTTTGATCGTTGCCATAGACGGCGCATTTGGAGACACTTCAGGACGAGCGTAGCCAATCACTTCTGCCATTTCGCGAAGGATGTGCTTACGCGCTTCCATTGCTTGGCTTAATGCGATATCCATGATTTCTTCATTGATACCTTCGATTTTAATGTCCATTTGAAGCGCGGTAATACCTTCTTCAGTACCCGCTACTTTAAAGTCCATATCGCCTAGGTGATCTTCGTCACCCAAGATATCAGTCAAGACAGCAAAACCGTCGTCTTCTTTGATCAGACCCATTGCGATACCAGCAACCGGCGCTTTAAGAGGAACACCTGCGTCCATCATAGACAAAGACGCACCACAAACAGACGCCATAGAGCTAGAACCGTTTGATTCAGTGATCTCAGACACAATACGAATGGTGTATGGGAATTCATCTTCAGAAGGCAATACCGCTTGAACACCACGACGTGCTAGACGACCGTGACCGATTTCGCGACGACCAACGCCACCCATGCGACCACATTCACCAACAGAGTATGGAGGGAAGTTGTAATGCAACATGAAGCTGTCTTTGTTTTCGCCAGCCAGACCGTCAGACATTTGCGCATCACGGCTAGTACCTAGAGTACAAGTTGCAATCGCTTGAGTTTCACCACGTGTGAACAAAGCAGAACCGTGAGTTTTGCTTAACAAACCCACTTCAACGTTGATTGGGCGAACGGTTTTGTTGTCACGACCATCAATACGTGGCTGACCATCGATAACACGACGGCGAACGGTGCGTTTTTCAAGTTTCGCGAAAGCACCGGTTACGTCAGCTTCTGAGAATTCACCTTCTTCAGTCACTAGCGCTTCAACAGCGGCTGCACGTACTTCGCCTAATTTAGCGTAGCGTGCCATTTTTTCGCTGATGCCGTATGCTTCTTCGATTTGAGCGGCGTAACCTGTTGCTAGCGCTTCAGTCAAAGCAACATTCGCCACTTCTGCTTCCCATTCCCAACGAGGCTTAGCGCACTCAGCAGCGAATTCAGTGATCGCAGAAATAGCCGCTTGCATTTCTTTATGAGCATAAAGAACCGCGCCTAACATTTCGTCTTCTGTTAGCTCTTGCGCTTCAGATTCAACCATCAATACAGCGTCTTTCGTACCCGCAACAACCATGTCTAGCAAAGAACCATCTAGATCAGAGTAGCTTGGGTTAAGAATGTAACCAGACTCGTCGTTAAAACCGACACGTGCTGCACCAATAGGGCCATTGAATGGAATGCCAGAGATAGTCAATGCTGCAGACGTTGCCAACATAGCCGCAATGTCAGCGTCTAAGTTAGTGTTTGTCGACATAACCGTACAAACAACCTGAACTTCGTTCATGTAACCTTTTGGAAACAATGGACGAATTGGACGGTCAATAAGACGAGAAGTCAGAGTTTCTTTTTCAGAAGGACGGCCTTCACGTTTTAGGAAACCACCTGGGATTTTACCAACCGCGTAAGCACGCTCTTGGTAATGAACAGACAATGGGAAAAAGTCTTGACCTGGTTTAGCAGATTTAGCGCCAACAACAGTTGCAAGCACTTGTGCATCACCAATAGTACAAAGAACCGCACCGGTTGCTTGACGAGCAATGCGGCCTGTTTCTAGTGTTACGGTATCGTTACCGAACTGGAAAGTTTTTGTCGTAATACTCACACGTATTCCTTTTCATTAAAAAAATTACTTTCTCCCAAAGATCTTCTTTTAAAGCCAGTACTCATATGCACTCTTTCTGTCTCGTTTTCCAGTAACGAAAAATGCATATGAAGTACAGGCTGTCCCTTGGGAGACCAATAAATAAAAAAAGGGCCATAATAACTTATGGCCCTTCCTCAGTCTTAGCGACGCAGACCTAGTTTTTTGATCAAACTAGTGTAACGTGCAGCGTCTTTACGCTTAAGGTAATCCAACAATTTACGACGTTGGTTTACCATGCGAATTAGACCGCGACGAGAATGGTGGTCATGGATATGAGTTTTAAAGTGACCTTGAAGACCTTCGATGTTCTTAGTCAACAATGCTACTTGAACTTCAGGAGAACCAGTGTCGCCTTCCGCTACTTGAAACTCTTTAACCAATGCTGCTTTTGATACTGCAGATAATGCCATAATCTATAACTCCAAATTAATATGCTATAAAAAAATACAGGGTAGCCGAGCATATTTTCAGTTACCCTATAGCCTGCAAGTTTAACACTCTTTTTAGCAGAACTCACTGCTATTTATTCGCGCTCTCGCTGGTATTTAATAGTCGATGCGGACGAATATTTGTCTCTTTGATTTTGCCCAACCCAAGGAAGTCCTGACTGTCTTGATCGTAGAGTCTCAGTAAGCGACCTTCCTCTAATGGGATAGGGCTAGAAACCGTACGACCAAACAACATATCCTTAGTATCGTGGGTCGGCAATTCTATGCGATGCAAATAGTCTACCGCTGAATCCATCGGCATTAAATGGGCATCAAGGGCCGCTTCACCTTGCTCTGCAATCGCTTCAAACTCTTCAAGGGTTAACATACCCTCTGGGGCATAGCCTGCCGTTGAAATACGATGCAAGGACTTCAAGTGCGCTCCGCAACCTAATGCCTCGCCAATGTCTTCGCCAATCGTTCTAATATAGGTGCCTTTAGAACACTGGATATCCAAAGTAAGCGAGTCTTCTGTTCTCGACACTAACGTCAGATCAGAGATAGTAACCTGTCTACGTTTACGTTCGATGACAATGCCTTTGCGGGCGTATTCATACAAAGGTTTGCCTTCGTGCTTAAGCGCAGAATACATCGGGGGAATTTGTTCTATGTCGCCACGAAAACGATCAAGCACAGACTCAAGCTCGTCTTCTGTTAAAGAAGGAACCGGCTCATCGGTCAGCACATCGCCTTCACGATCACCCGTTGTGGTTCTTTTACCTAGCTGAATACAGGTTAGATAACGCTTATCAGCGTCTAAAAGGAACTGCGAAAACTTCGTCGCCTCTCCCAGACACAAAGGCAACATACCTGTTGCCAATGGATCTAAAGCGCCTGTGTGGCCTGCTTTAGCTGCCCGGTACAAGCGACGAACTCGCTGTAACGCCTGATTTGAACTTAAACCGATGGGCTTGTTCAGTAAGACAATACCGTCCACTGAACGCCATTTTGTTTTAGACATACCGACCAATTACTCGCTTTCGTTACCGTTTTTTGCTTCATCATCACGAATCACTTCGTCGATCAAAGCAGACATTCGCGACCCATTGACCACACTCTGGTCATAATGGAAACGCAAATGCGGCATAACTCGAAGTTTTACTTCTTTTGCCAAACGGCCACGTAAGAAACCTTTCGCACTGTCTAGGGCTTCTTGATTTTCAGCCAATACTTCTGGCTGATCGTCTTTACCCAAAACCGTGTAATAAATGTCCGCGTAGCCTAAATCTTTGGCCACACGCACTTCGTTGATAGTAACCAACCCTAAACGCGGGTCTTTTACTTCAAACTGGATCAAGGACGCCAGCTCCTTTTGGAGCTGGTCACCAATCCGACTAGTACGACTAAATTCGCCTGCCATGATTTTGTCCTATTAAAGAGTACGCGCAACTTCGACGGTTTCAAAAACCTCGATTTTATCGCCTACCTTAACATCGTTGTAGTTCTTAACACCGATACCACATTCCATGCCTTTGCTAACATCGTTAACCGCATCTTTGAAGCGACGAAGAGACTCAAGTTCACCTTCGTAAATAACAACATCATCACGCAATACACGAATCTGCTTATTACGGTATACCGTGCCTTCAATAACCATACAGCCAGCAATCAAACCGAACTTAGGAGAACGGAATACATCACGTACTTCTGCTGTACCTTGGATGTCTTCGCGAAGATCTGGAGTCAACATACCAGACAAGGCAGATTTCACATCGTCGATAATGTTGTAGATTACGCTGTAGTAACGTAGATCAATGCTTTCACGCTCAATGAATTGCTTCGCAGATGCGTCCGCACGAACGTTGAAACCAAAGATAACCGCTTCAGAAGCAAGCGCTAATGTCGCGTCTGTTTCGGTAATACCACCAACACCGCTAGAAACGATGTTCACTTGCACTTCTTCAGTATTCAAGTCAGTCAATGACTTGATTAAGGCTTCCAAAGAACCACGCACATCGGCTTTAAGCACAACATTAAGCGTACGAACTTCGTCTTTGCCCATTTCAGAGAACAAGTTCTCTAATTTCGCAGAATACTGACGAGCAAAGCGTACTTCACGGTATTTGCCTTGACGGAAGTTAGCCACTTCACGCGCTTTACGCTCATCAGCCACCACGATGAATTCTTCACCGGCTTCTGGCGTACCATCTAGACCTAGAATTTCTACTGGGATAGAAGGACCAGCACTGTCGATTGCTTTACCATTTTCGTCTAACAAGGCACGAACACGGCCCATTTGTAGACCAGCCAAAACGATATCGCCTTTGCGCAAAGTACCATTTTGAACCAACAAGGTAGCAACCGAACCGCGACCACGGTCAAGACGAGACTCAACCACAACACCTTTACCTGGAGAGCTAGGTACAGCGTTCAGTTCAAGTACTTCAGCTTGCAATAGAACCGCTTCTAGAAGCGCTTCGATGCCTTCACCAGACTTAGCAGAAACACCAACGAATTGGATGTCACCACCCCATTCTTCAGGCACAACTTCTTGAGCCACTAATTCGTTTTTAACACGATCAATGTCAGCGCCATCTTTGTCGATTTTAGTCATCGCAACAACCATAGGAACACCGGCTGCGCGAGAATGCTGAATCGCTTCGATTGTCTGTGGCATAACACCGTCATCCGCAGCACAAACAAGAATAACAATGTCTGTTGCTTTCGCACCACGTGCACGCATAGAGGTAAAGGCGGCGTGTCCAGGTGTGTCTAGGAAACTGATCATGCCATGTGGTGTTTCAACGTGGTAAGCACCAATGTGCTGTGTAATACCACCAGACTCACCCGCGGCAACACGAGTCGTTCGGATGTAATCAAGTAGCGATGTTTTACCATGGTCTACGTGACCCATTACCGTCACAACAGGTGCGCGTTTGATTGCTTCACCTTCATAATCGATGGCTTCAAGCATGTCATTTTCGACTGCGTTTTCATCGATGAATTTAACCGTGTGACCCATTTCTTCAACAACCAAGGTCGCTGTATCGCGGTCAATAGTTTGGTTAATGGTCGCCATTGCGCCCATTTTAAACATCACCTTGATCACTTCAGCGGCTTTGATTGACATTTTTTCTGCAAGATCAGCAACAGTAATGCTTTCCGGCAGAGCAACTTCATGGATCTGAGGCGCTGTCGGTTTTTGGAAGCCGTGTTCTTGCTTAGAAGGTTTCTTACCTTTACGTCCCAGTTTACCGCGACGGAAATCATCATCGCCGTTTACATTTACGCGGGAACGCTTGTTATCTGAGTTATTACGGCCACGAGGCTTGTTATCGCCGTCTTGGCGAGGGGCCCCTTTTTTACCTTTAGGCGCAACTGGCGATTTTTTATTGTCCATCGCTGGTTGAGACGCTTTTTTCGTCACTTTAGGCTGTTTTGGTGCTTCCACGGGTTCTGCCGCTCCTATATCGGAGTCATTCTGCTCCGTATCGTTTTGCACATCAGCATTTGAAACAGTGGATTTCACCGCCTCCTGACGTGCTTTTTCTTCGGCTTCAGCTTTGGCTTTTGCCGCCTTTTCCGCTTCAAGCTTGCGCTCAGCTTCAAGACGAGCCTGTTCTTCGGCCTCTAGACGCGCCTGCTCTTCGGCCTGACGCTGCGCAAGAACTTCTTGTTGCTTCTGAAGTTCCTCATCGGCATCATTTCGCTTCACATAAGTGCGCTTTTTCTTAACAGCAACATTAACTGCTTTACCGCCATCACTGCGGGACAAGGTACTGGTCTTTTTACGCTGCAATGTAATACGCTGCGCTCCATCATCCTCATCGCCGTGCTGACGTTTTAAATAGTTTAACAGTATTTGCTTTTCAACATCAGAGACGTCTTGATTTTCACTCTTTTGAGGAAGACCAGCGTCTTTCATCTGAGCCAGTAGCTTATCGACTGGTGTATCCACCAATTCGGATAGTATCTTTACGGTTTGAACTGTCATTAAGTTCCCCCTTATGTACTCAGATTTTACTCAGATTCAGCAAACCATGGTGCACGCGCAGTCAAGATGAGTGTGCCGGCACGCTCTTCTGTCATATCGTCGATATCAAGTAGCTCATCAACAGACTGCTCGGCAAGATCTTCCATCGTGATCACGCCTTTAGAAGCAAGAACAAGAGCAAGGTGATTATCCATCCCCTCCATCTCTAAAAGGTCTGCTGCTGGCTTAGCACCATCTAACTGCTCTTCAGCTTGAAGCGCTTGGTTTAGCAAGGCCTCTTTTGCACGAGAACGTAATTCGTTTACTAAATCTTCATCAAATCCGTCGATGTCTAACATTTCTTCCATTGGGACGTAAGCCACTTCCTCTAAGGAAGCAAATCCCTCTTCGACCATTTGAATAGCCAAATCGTCGTCAATTTCCAAGTTATCAACAAACAAGTCGATCAACTTTTGTGACTCTTCTTGCTGTTTCGCCTCGGCGTCTTCGCTCGTCATCACATTTAAAGCCCAACCTGTTAATGTTGAAGCTAGACGAACATTTTGGCCATTACGACCAATGGCTTGCGCAAGGTTGTCACTTTTTACTGCAACATCCATAGAATGCGCGTCTTCATCAATCACAATAGAATCAACTTCAGCAGGAGCCATTGCGTTGATGACTAATTGAGCTGGATTATCATCCCAAAGGACGATATCAACTCGTTCACCATTCATTTCATTTGAAACAGCCTGTACACGAGCGCCGCGCATGCCCACACAAGCACCAATTGGGTCAATACGACGGTCATTGGTTTTTACTGCAATTTTTGCACGTAAGCCTGGATCACGAGCCGCGCCACGAATTTCAATCACTTCTTCAGAGATTTCTGGCACTTCTAAACGGAATAACTCGATCATAAAGGCAGGAGAGTTACGTGACAAAATAAGTTGTGGACCACGATTGTCTTCGCGAATTTCTAACAACAAGGCACGAATACGATCATTCATGCGGAATGTTTCACGAGAAATCAGCTGATCTTTTGGCAACGCTGCTTCTGCATTTTCACCAAGATCAACAATCAAGCTGTCACGAGTCACTTTCTTCACTTGACCGTGTACCAGTTTGCCTACTTTTTCTGAGTATCGAGCAACCACTTTTGCACGTTCAGCTTCACGTACTTTTTGTACGATCACTTGTTTCGCTGTTTGTGCAGCGATACGGCCAAACTCTTCAGACTCAACTTCTTCTTCGTACACTTCACCGATGCCAACACCAAGATCTTGTTCTTCGGAGTCATCGATTGTTAATTCGGAAGCTGGCGCAGAGTAATCTTCATCAGCGACGATATTCCATTGACGGTATGTTTTATAATCACCTGTACGCTGATCAATAGAAACACGAATAACGGCGTCTTCTTCAAAACGACGTTTGGCAGCACTAGCTAAAGCAATTTCAACGGCTTCGAAAATAACTTGTTTCGGAACATCTTTTTCGTTGGAAACGGCTTCCACTACCAAAAGAATCTCTTTGCTCATCCTTTTAGCCTCTCTTCAAGGTTAATTTTTAAAATTGTGGAACAACATTTGCCTTTTCGATCAAGTCGATCGGCAATAGGTATTCTTCTTGGTCTACACGGATAACGATGTCTTCGTTTTCGATACCCACTAACTGCCCTTTAAACTTGCGACGTCCATCAAATGGAACACGTAAGCGCAGAGAAACAATAGATCCTACATAAGCTTGGTACTGAACCAGATCAAACAACGGACGATCCAACCCAGGAGAAGACACCTCTAGGTTGTATTCCCCTGTAATTGGGTCCTCAACGTCTAGGATAGAGCTGACTTGTCGGCTGACTTGAGCACAATCTTCGACATCTATCCCTTTCTCAGCTTCGGTTTCAATAAAGATACGAAGCACAGAATCCTTACCCTGAGATAAGTATTCCATTCCCCAAAATTGAAACCCCAAACCTTCTACGACAGGTCGGATTAGTTCTTCTAAAATCGTATATTTCGCTGACAATCGCTTTCTCCGAAACGGTAATTTTCTAAACGCAGAAACAAAAAACGGGCTCGCGGCCCATTTCCATTTATAACCAGTCACAGTGCAGATAACAAAAAACCCCATATAGGGGTCCTCATAGCTCGCCTTAAGAATACAATTAAGAGAGCTGCCATTCGAAAATGGCTTGTCATTCCAAAACTCAACACTGAGTAAAAATTGGTTGCGGAGGCTGGATTCGAACCAACGACCTTCGGGTTATGAGCCCGACGAGCTACCAGACTGCTCCACCCCGCGACAAACTAACGACACTATACAGGAAATATAACGTCAACTCAATATTGGTACCGATGGCCGGACTCGAACCGGCACAGCCTAAGGCCACCACCCCCTCAAGGTGGCGTGTCTACCAATTCCACCACATCGGCATAACCACACTACGTTCCAATTTACTAATTAGTTGTTGGTAAATCGGACGTTGTATCTGAGGATTTCTTATCATCACCTAGTTTAGGCATTTCAACGCTGTCATCTACTTGAGACGCGATAGGTACCAAATCGTGAGCACCAGAAACACCGTTTGCTTTTTCGCTGGCAAAATATGCCAAGCCAAAGCTTGTCAAGAAAAACACTAGCGCAAACACAGCCGTCATACGACCAAAGAAGCTACTGTTACCCTGACTACCAAATACAGTTTGAGAAGCGCCACCACCAAAAGAGGCTCCAGCGTCTGCACCTTTACCTTGCTGTAGCAATACTAGAGCGATAATCAAAATCGCCGCCAATACATGCAGAACTAACACAAGTGCTTCCATTAAATTAACCTGCCGCTTTTACTATTTCTAAAAATTCTTTTGCATCAAGTGATGCACCACCTACCAAAGCACCATCTATATCAGGCATCGCAAATAAAGCACGACTGGTTGACGCCTTTACACTGCCGCCATATAGAATCTGAACACGCTGAGCAACAAGGTCTGAGGATTTAGCGATGAAAGCTCTGATCCCGCAATGCACTTCTTGCGCTTGCTCTGATGTTGCCGATAGTCCTGTACCAATTGCCCAAACAGGTTCGTAGGCAATTACTATACGATTAAACGCTTCCACACCCAACAAACTCAAAACTGCTTGAATTTGTCTTTCGCAAACAGCCAGTGTTTGCCCTGCTTCACGCTCTTCCAATGTTTCACCAATGCAAAACATAGGAGTAAAATCTTTATTAAGCAGTGACTGTATTTTCAAAGCGACAAGATCATCAGTTTCCCCATAAAGGGAGCGACGCTCTGAATGCCCTACTAAGACATACTTAACGCCAAAATCTTCTAACATTGAAGCCGATACTTCGCCAGTGAAAGCGCCGCTTTCTTTGTCACTTACATTTTGCGCAGCCAGTTTGATCAGATCGCTCTGGGCACATAAAGTAGACACTAAATGCAAGTAAGGGAACGAAGGAGATACAACCACTTCAGAATTAGAGTGACCCGCCTTAAGCAAATCAGTTACAAGCGCTGTAATTGACTCTGTCGAGCCATTCATTTTCCAGTTACCCGCAACTATTTTTTGACGAATCATACTCTAACCCTTAAATTCGAGGCGCCCATTCTATGGAATGGCGCGCATTGTTTCAAGCATTTATTTTTGCCTAAAGCAAAAACACCTTAACGCATCAATACAAATTAACCCGCCACCACAGCATTCACTTCATCGACTAAATATTCGATCAGCTCATCAACCGTTTCATCATCTCGGCCTTCAACCATAACGCGAATCAAAGGCTCTGTTCCAGAAGCGCGCAAAAGCACACGCCCCAAGCCATTTAATCGCTCGTTGGCCACCGCTATGGCTTTTTGCAAAGAAGGCACTTCCGTTGGCACAAAGCGTTTCTCTACACGGATATTTTTCAGTTTCTGTGGAAACTTAACCAAACCTTTTAGCAATTCTTCTAGTGTTTTTTCTTCTTCGATCATGGCTCTAAGCACTTGAAGAGCCGCTATAATGCCGTCTCCCGTGGTCGTAATAGAACGACAAACAATGTGCCCTGATGGCTCACCACCTAACACCCAGCCATGCTGAACCAATTTTTCGTTAACGTATCGGTCACCTACAGCGGCCCGACTAAAGCCAATTCCGCTTTCAGAAAACGCCAACTCAAGACCGAAATTACTCATTAAGGTACCAACCACACCACCGCTAAAGCGGCCAGTTTGCATCAAGTGGTTAGCAATCACATACAAGACATCATCGCCGTCGCGCACAACACCATTATGGTCAACCAAAATCAATCGATCGCCGTCACCATCGAGCGCAATACCAATGTCTGCTTTTTCAGCCAATACGGTTTCACGCAATAGCTCTGGTTTAGTGGCACCACTGATCTCATTAATATTCAGCCCATCTGGACTAATACCAATGGCGATAACATCCGCACCCAACTCAGAGAACACACGAGGTGCAACGTGATAGGTTGCACCATCGGCACAATCAACAACAATTTTCAAACCGCTCAGCTGAAGGCCGATCGGAAAAGTCCCTTTGCAATATTCAATGTAGCGCCCAGCCGCATCTTCAATGCGTCTAGCCCGACCAATCAAACTTGAATCAACCACTTCCATTGGCTGATCTAGGTAATATTCAATTCGCTCTTCAAGCTCATCTGAAATTTTTCCACCCTCGGCAGAAAAGAACTTAATACCGTTGTCCGTATAAGGATTGTGAGAAGCACTAATGACAATGCCGGCACTTGCACGGAAGGTTCGCGTTAAATAAGCAATAGCTGGTGTTGGCATAGGCCCAACAAGACGCACATCAGCGCCCGCCGCCACAATCCCAGACTCCAACGCCGACTCAAACATATAGCCAGAAATGCGCGTGTCTTTACCGATTAAGATTTTCTTATCTTTCTCTTTAAACACCTGACCAGCAGCCCAGCCAAGTTTTAACATAAATTCTGGCGTAATTGGCGTCGTGCCGACCTTACCTCGAATTCCATCCGTTCCAAAATACTTGCGCATTATACTTCTCTCTCAATACGATACATCAGCTCTAACATGTCCACATGAGGCTTCACATCATGAACTCTAAATAATCGAGCACCTTGGGAATAGGTCGCAGCGTTCGCCCCCATGGTTCCATAAAGACGCTCATCGACAGGCACACTTAGCACCTCACCAATCATTGTTTTACGCGACAACCCGATCAAAACAGGAAACCCTTTACGCCTAAAATCTACCGTGTGATTTAACAGCGCAAGATTGTGTGGCAAAGATTTTCCAAAGCCGACACCTGGGTCCAAAATCAATTTATCTCGACCAATACCAACCGCTTCACAAGCCGCAACACGTGCCATCAAGTACGCGTTCACTTCCTCTACAACAGAATCATACACCACATCATCCTGCATGGTGCTTGGACTGCCTCGCATGTGCATAAGACAAACAGGCAACCCAGTGTTGGCCGCTGCTTGGAGCGCACCTTCTCGCTCTAACGCTCGCACATCATTGATCAGCCCAGCCCCTAAACGCGCACTTTCAGACATTACCGAGGGAGTACTGGTGTCAACAGAAATAATCGTATCAAAGCGCGCTTTAATGGCTTCAACAACCGGCAGCACGCGATCCATTTCTTCTTCAACACTAACAGGAAGGGCACCTGGCCGAGTGGATTCTCCTCCCACATCAATGAAGCTTGCACCATCCAAAATCATTCTTTCGGTTTTCGCTAAAGCATCATCAAGGGAAGAATAAGACCCGCCATCAGAGAACGAGTCTGGGGTGACATTTAATATCCCCATTACATGAGGACGAGACAAGTCGAGCGACTTGTCTCCAAAGGTCATAAAAGACATTCACTATCCATAGACATGACTATCGAGTGAGTTAAGACTCACCCGATATTTTAGAGTTAGTAGAGCTCGCAGGATTAGCAGAAGAATCAAGATCATCTTGAGTCTCTACTTTTGCTTCTTCTACCTCTTGATCAGACGCTTTTGTCTCATCGTTTTCAGACTTAGCATCACCCGCTGGCGCATTGCCACTTGGATCCGTCCAACCTTCTGGTGGAGATGGCTTCTTGCCATCCATAATCTCTTTGATTTGTTTTGCATCAATCGTTTCATATTGCATCAAAGCCTCTGCCATAACATCCAGCTTGCTGCGGTTGTCATTTAGGATTTGTGATGCTTTTTCGTAACAACGATTAATAATATCCTGAACTTCGGCGTCAATTATTTTGCCAGTTTCAGGAGAGAAGTAGTTTGCCTTGCTTCCTGTTGGGCCTGAGATATAGCTGCCACTATTATCGTCTTCTTCATAGGCGAATGGTCCTAGTTTTTCAGATAAGCCCCATTTCGTCACCATGTTTCGAGCAATGCTTGTTGCGCGCTCAATATCATTCGATGCACCGGTCGATACGCCATCAAAACCATGAATGATTTCTTCTGCTATACGGCCGCCATACAAACTACAAACTTGGCTCTCAAGACCTGTCTTACTCACACTGTATTTGTCTTCTTCAGGCAAATACATGGTTACACCCAAGGCGCGTCCACGAGGAATAATAGACACTTTATAAACAGGATCATGCTCAGGCACTAAATAACCAATGATGGTGTGACCCGCTTCATGATAAGCCGTATTCAGCTTCTCTTTCTCATTCATCACCATGGTTTTGCGCTCTGCGCCCATGAGGATTTTGTCTTTCGCCAGTTCAAGCTGCTCCATATTCACCAAACGGCGATTAGAGCGTGCTGCAAACAACGCTGCTTCATTGACTAGGTTAGCCAAATCGGCACCAGAGAAACCCGGTGTACCACGTGCAATGTTTTTCGGTTCAACATCATCATCACAAGGCACTTTACGCAAATGCACTTTAAGAATTTGTTCGCGACCACGAATATCAGGCAAACCAACCTGTACTTGACGGTCAAAACGACCAGGACGCAACAACGCAGGGTCTAGCACGTCAGGACGGTTAGTCGCCGCAATAACAATAATACCTTCGTTGCCTTCAAAACCATCCATTTCAACCAACAATTGGTTCAATGTCTGCTCACGCTCATCATTACCGCCGCCCATACCGGAACCACGATTTCGACCTACTGCGTCAATCTCATCAATAAAGATGATGCAAGGGGCGTGTTTTTTCGCTTGTTCAAACATGTCGCGTACACGAGATGCACCCACACCCACAAACATTTCAACAAAGTCAGAACCAGAAATGGTGAAGAAAGGCACTTTTGCCTCACCAGCAATCGCTTTAGCCAGCAATGTTTTACCAGTACCTGGAGGACCACACATCAAAATACCACGAGGTATTTTACCGCCTAAGCGCTGAAATTTACTCGGCTCTCTTAAGAAGTCGACTAACTCTTCGGTGTCTTCTTTTGCTTCGTCACAACCTGCCACATCGGCAAAGGTTGTTTTAATTTGATCTTCTGGTAATAAGCGTGCCTTTGATTTACCAAAGGACATAGGGCCGCCTTTACCACCGCCACCGCCTTGCATCTGGCGCATAAAGAACATAAAAATGGCCAAGATAAGCAAGATAGGGAAACTGGCTACCAGCAGTTGAGTCCAAATACTTTGGCGCTCAGGCATTTTGCCTTCTACAACGACTTTATTGCTTAACAAGTCATCCATGATCTTTGGATCTGCCGCCGCTGGGCGAACCGTATCAAAAGTGTCACCACTGGTGCGCGTACCGCTAATGGTATAACCATCAACAACCACTTTCGCGATGCGGCCATCATGAACCTCTTGGACGAACTCAGAATAAGAAATTCGATTTGTGTCAGATGTCGTATTAAAATTGTTGAATACGGTCAGTAGCACAGCGGCAATGACCAACCACAACAGTATATTTTTCAGCATATCGTTCAAGAGCTCACCTCTAAACGGTTATATTTAATGTTTCCAGTATCATACCAGAACACGCTTAATTAACCTTTGTATTGTCTTCCTAATAAATAAACTTCGCGGCTACGTGCACGCGATGCTTCCGGTTTTCGTGTTACAACGCTCGCAAACTGCGCACGCATAGCTTTGAGATATTCCTCAAAACCCTCTCCTTGAAACACTTTCACCAAGAAGTTCCCGCCGGGACGCAACACTTGCGCCGCCATATCCAAAGCCAGCTCTACAAGATACATAGCCTGAGGCTGATCAGACGCACTATTACCACTCATATTGGGGGCCATATCTGAAATTACAAGATCTGCCTTTTCATCCCCCATTTCTGCCAAAATGGCTTCATAGACACTTTGCTCAGTAAAATCACCTTGCACAAAGGTGACACCTGGCAAAGGCGCCATTTCAAGAATATCAGACGCGACTATCGTGCCCTTATCCCCAACCAGTTTCGCTGCGATTTGAGACCACCCACCAGGGGCCGCCCCCAAATCAACCACCCTGATCGCAGGGCGGAACAATTTGTCTTTATCGTTAATCTCTATCAGCTTATAGCTGGCTCTAGAGCGATAACCATCTTGCTGGGATTTTTTGACATATGGATCGTCAAAATGTTCCTTCATCCAACTATTACTACTTTTTGATCTTGCCACGGTTTCATCATACCTAAATCAGTCTATATTCCGCTATAATATCGCTTAACCTCTAAAGCCTCCAATAAAGAGGGTTAACTAAGATGAGAAATTTTTATTATGAGTCTGACAAACGCACAAAAAAAGCAATATCGCTTAATTGGTCACGCCCTTAATCCTGTTGTTATGATCGCAGGTAACGGCTTAACGGAATCGGTACTAACCGAAATCGATCGTGCTCTAGAAGATCACGAGCTAATCAAGGTTCGTATTAGCGTCATGGATCGTGACGTAAGAACAGCACTGATTGCAGAAATCAGTAAAATCATGAAGTGTGAAGTGGTCCAAACGATTGGTAAGGTTGCACTTTTTTACCGCGCAGCGTTAGAAGCTAACCCAAAGCTTTCCAACCTACTTCGCTAAGAACGTCAGTGAAATAGCCTAGCTGTTTAAAAAATAGGCTATTTCACTAAACTTACCTGGAATTTGGCCGATATCCTTTGTATCTCATAAAGGATTCATCCAATGCTATTTATAGAAGCTTTAAATAGAGTCGGAACTCAGCCGAACAAACCTCAGGCGACAGGCAAATTAAAAAACCGTCCTTTGATGACACAGAAAGACTCTGTGGACCTAAGCACGGCCGCGAATGAAGTGAAAGAAATTCACTTAGACAGCGAACAAAAAACACCACTAACAGCTTCATCTAGTATTTTTGCAAATCTGATCGAACACATTCTTAATCACATATTAAACACTGAGCTATCCATTCTGTCTCCAGAAGAGCTCAATATAGACAACAAAGAATGGCGTCTTTTCTTACAAGCCCCTCCCAACAGAGCCCAATCTGACGCGCCGGTCATCAACAGCAACAGTTATCAAGAGCCTGAAATAAAAAAGCAGCCTGCAAAAAAGCAGCTACGCTTTCGCATTCCAGTAAAACCTGCTTACGGCAACCCCGTCGAAATGACCGTTCTGCTGTCTGCCCATCAAGGGTCACCAGAAATACCGTATTTTTTCTCACACATCCCAAAGGAAAATACACTGCCCTTATTAAAAACGCCTTACACGCCCGAATTTATCGGCCAGCAGATTACCTACTACCATATTCTGCTGGATCTAGACGGCGAGCCGGATCAACTGTCGCCTTTATACCCCTTGCTCACACCGCCGCCGTCAGAGGAAGACAATAAAACACCCGACATTTATGGCTTACGGCTTTGGCGAACCCAAGGCGCGAGCCTTCGTCCTATTGTTCTTGGTGACAAAAAAATGGGGCTTTTGTACATTGGGCATTACCCACCGCTCAACAGCCACGCTCAAGCACTCAAAGAAACCAACAGAAAAAGCAATTACCTTTATACAAAGGCATGACTTTTTCTATCAATGCAAAAAAAAGGCCCTTCAAAACTGAAGGGCCTTTTTAATATTCAAACAAAGAACTAGATGCTAAAGCTTGCGCCACAACCACAAGTTGATGTCGCATTAGGGTTTTTCACGGTAAAGCGAGAACCTTCCAAGTTTTCTTGGTAATCCACTTCTGAACCAACCAAGTACTGAAAGCTCAAAGGATCTACCACTAGCGTCACACCATCTCGCTGAACTTCTGTATCGTCTTCTTGATGCTCTTCATCAAACGTAAAACCATACTGAAACCCAGAACAACCGCCTCCTGTCACATAAACACGCAACATTAAGCGATCGTTTTCTTCTTCCTCAATCAGAGTTTGCAACTTAGCTGCCGCCGCCGAAGTAAACTCGATGGGATTTGCCGATTCAACAACACTCATTTTGATACCACTAAACCTAATTTAAGAATAATCAAATTATCCTCTTATCCTAGTAAAATAGTCAAGTATTGATCAATGCTCTCGCGTTGAACGGAACGAAACTTCAGGCCACTTTTCTTCAGCCATCATCAGGTTTACGCGGGTTGGCGCCAAATACGTCAAATGTCCGCCGCCATCGATTGCCAAGTTATCTGCACATTTTCGTTTAAATTCTTCAAAACGCTTTGGATCTTCACAATCAACCCAGCGCGCACTGTTGACGTTAACCGCTTCGTAAATACACTCAACCTTGTACTCATCTTTCAAACGGTAAGCCACCACTTCGTACTGCAGCTGACCAACCGCACCAACAATCAGCTCATTATTGCGCTGTGGCATAAATAACTGTGTCGAACCTTCTTCAGACAGTTGTTGCAAACCTTTCTGCAAGGCCTTCATCTTCATTGGGTCTTTAAGGCGAACACGGCGGAAAAGTTCAGGCGCAAAGTGTGGAATACCGGTAAATTTAAGGTCTTCACCTTCGGTGAACGTATCACCGATCTGAATCGTGCCATGGTTATGCAGACCTATGATGTCACCAGAAAAAGCTTCTTCAACCCCTTCTCGATCACCGGCGGTAAAGGACACCGCATCGGTAATTTTAATGTCCTTGCCTAAGCGGCAATGGCGCATTTTCATACCACGGCTATAAGTCCCTGAACACACTCGCATAAAAGCAATACGGTCACGGTGTTTCGGGTCCATATTGGCTTGAATTTTAAAGATAAAGCCGGAAAACTTCTCTTCCGTCGCTTCTACTTTACGAGTGTTGGTTTCACGACCAATCGGTGATGGTGACCACTCAACAAAGCCATCTAACATTTCACGTACGCCAAAGTTAGACAGTGCCGTACCAAAAAACACAGGCGTTAATTCACCATTTAAGTACGCTTCTTGATCAAATTCATGACTTGCACCGCGCACCAATTCGATTTCATCAACATAAGCTTCCCAGTCATCACCAAGCAATTCTTTAGCTTCATCCGACTGTAAACCTTCAATGCGAATATCGTCCATCAAGGTATGTCCGCGACCACGAACAAACACATGAATCGTATCGGTATAAAGGTTGTAGACCCCTTTAAAGAAGTCGCTCATACCAATCGGCCAGGTAATGGGGGCCGCAGCAATTTTCAAAACGTCTTCGACTTCATCTAACAAATCAATAGGATCACGAATATCACGGTCCATTTTATTGATGAAGGTTAAAATAGGCGTATCACGTAAACGACAGACATCCATCAATTTGATCGTGCGATCCTCGACCCCTTTTGCGCCATCGATGATCATCAACACTGAGTCTACAGCGGTCAATGTGCGATAAGTATCTTCCGAGAAATCTTCGTGCCCAGGTGTATCCAACAAATTGACGGTACGACCTTTATAAGGAAACTGCATGACAGAAGACGTAATAGAGATACCACGTTGCTTCTCCATGGCCATCCAGTCTGAGGTCGCATGCTTATCGCCTTTGCGCCCTTTTACCGAACCTGCGGTTTGAATAAGCTGCCCAAGCAACAACAATTTTTCGGTAATCGTAGTCTTACCAGCATCCGGGTGAGAGATGATGGCGAACGTGCGACGCTCATCGACTTTACTAATAAATTCTTGACTCATCTTTATAGGATTCTCTTTTATGCACGTTTTTATTGGATACAAAACGTGTTTTATGCAATTTTTTACTGTTGGGCGGGATTCTATCAAAACCCCTTTCTTTTCGCTCATTTAAAAATTCAGAAGTTTCGCACGAGTTAGCCCATTCACTTTTATTAGCGCGCTCATCCC
The DNA here is from genome assembly GCF_004352855.1 of Marinomonas sp. KMM3893. Taxonomy (GTDB): domain Bacteria; phylum Pseudomonadota; class Gammaproteobacteria; order Pseudomonadales; family Marinomonadaceae; genus Marinomonas; species Marinomonas arenicola. The sequence continues at coordinate 715,169 of NZ_SJSC01000001.1, forward strand.
ATCTCGTTTTAAAGGTAAATCGGCAAGGCCGTGTTGCCTTTCACTTGCCGCACAGCAAGGTGCGTATGGAAGTCTTTCACACTGGATAAGCGATGCAGCTTTCTGGTAAAGGCTTCAAAGCCGGCTAAATCTTTGCTCACCACTTCCACTAGGTAATCGTAAGCGCCAGAAACAATATGCACATTAATGGCTTCTTCTATGGCCGAAATATCCCGTTCAAAATCCTCAACCGACGACGCCTGATGATTATTCAAACGCACGTCCACAAAGAAGCTCATGCCTATGCCGACTTTTGTTTTGTTTAAGCGCGCTTGGTAGGACTCAATGTAACCTTCCTCCTCTAGGCGCTTTAAACGTCTTGCACACGGTGAGGGTGACAAACCAACCTTCTCTGACAATTCTGCCGTAGAGAGTCGCCCATCGCTTTGAATAATCTTTAGTATGTCTTTATCAATTCGATCCATAGTGACGCCGATATCCATCAGTATTTAATTTTAAAACGCTTCTTTCCACCAAGATTAACAAAATTAGAGATCAATTTGCCAGATAAAAGCGTCCATCACAGGAGATAATAGCAGTCATAACAAGCCACTCTAAACCGAGTATTTTAGCCATGAAACAGATTGAATTAAGCCCTCAAATTAGCCGCTCGAAAGACACCTTCCCTCCTCTTCTGATGGGCTATATTGCGATGACACTGGTGCTGTTAATCTGGTCTGGCTTTGCGCTGACTATGCGCGCGATTCACAGTTCGCCTTTGGCCACTGCCGATGTGGCCCTTATTCGCTTTGCGGTGCCTTTTATCTTGCTGCTGCCCTTTCTTCCTTCTCGTTTCCAACAGATCAAGAACGCAAGATGGTCGGATATTATGCTGATTTTATTGGGTGGCTTGCCCTTCTTCTTTCTGGCCGCTTATGGCGCAAGTAAAGTACCGACGGCTTATGTGGGGAACTTTTTAGTCGGCACTCAACCTTTTTTTGTGCCTACGCTTTTGTATCTAGTCTATCGCCAAACCCTTACCAAAACACAAGGTGCTGCGCTTTCTCTTATTCTCATCGGCATCATGGTGATGACCTTTGGCGACAATCAGACCTTATCCAACACTATGAAAGACGGTTTATTGTTTTTGATTGCTGCCAGCATGGTGTGGGCTGTCTATACCATTGGTTTAAAGCGCGCGACGCTAGACCCTATTGCCGTGGCGCTTATTTTATCGGCCATTTCCCTGGTCATAACCATCGCCATGATGATTTTCGGTTTTGTTGACAGCCACTTAGAACAAGCCACTCTGCAAAACTCATTCGCCTTTATTTTGGTTCAAGGGGTAGGTGTTGGCGTATTGGCCACCACAGGCTACACCTATGCAATCCGCCAACTGGGCGCTGCTCGCGCAGCCGTTATGGGGTCTCTCTCCCCAGTACTCACCGCATTACTGGCTTTCCCTATTTTTGGCGAATCACTTTCTATGCCCATTATCGTTGGCATTTCTCTCACCACTATTGGCGTTCTTTTATCAACAAGAACAAAACCGGCTGCCCACAAGGAAAACAACTAATGCTATCCACACTTCCGCCATTAGAAACAGACCCATTATGGGAATTAATTCGCCTATTCAAAGAAGATAAGCGAGACCATAAAATCGATTTAGTCATCGGCGTGTATCGAGACGAATCAGGGCAAACGCCGGTGTTTGATATTGTTCAAAAAGCAGAACATTGGCTTGCCAATAACGCACAATCCAAAGCTTATAAACCGCTGTCTGGCAATGCTCAGTTTAATCATCATATGGGGCAGTTTTTATTGTCGCCAGACAAGGCATCCGCCGCCCATCACTGCACCATACAAACGGTCGGAGGCACAGGGGCACTCCGTGTCTTAGGTGACTTTATTCATCGCCTCTCCCCCAACGCCACCGTCTGGAATACTGATCCAGGTTACATCAATCATCAACCTATCATGGAGGCGGCAGGACTTAGGGTAAACCACTTCAGATGGCAGCAAAAAGAGGGGGTGTTGGACATCGAATCCTGCTTCTCTGATTTGATAGACGCTCACCGCGGCGACATTCTGCTGCTGCACGGTTGCTGTCATAACCCTTCTGGCATTGATCCCACTTTTGCTCAGTGGCAGGCGTTGGCAACCTTCTGTAAAAACACCGGCGTGATCCCGCTTATCGATATGGCTTACCAAGGGTTTGGCGACGGCCCTGAGACCGATGCGGCGGGCTTAAGATGGCTCGTCAGCCAACTGGACCTCGTCTTGATTGCGTCCAGCTGCTCCAAAAACATGGGGCTGTATTGTGAACGCACAGGCGCAGCAACCATAGTCACAAAGGACACGGCACAACAACCTAGTGTAAGAGTGTTATTAGAGCACATTGCACGCGTTAATTACTCAATGCCACCTGATCATGGGGCCGCCGTCGCGGCATTTGTTTTCAACCATCCAGAACAATGGACCGCAGAGCTAACCAAGTGTCGCCTACGAATCTTAACCATTCGCCAGCAACTAGGAAGCACCCTAAAAGCGTTAGGCGCCAGCGCGGAACTGTGCGCTCTAGCCAAGCAAAAAGGCATGTTTTCTTTGTTGCCATTTAGCGCAGCTCAGATGCAACAACTGCAAGAGAAGCACGCCATCTACGGCACCTCTATTGGCCGAATAAACATCGCCGGACTGCAAACCCACCAAATTCGCACCTTGGCCAATGCCTTGATCGACATCAGCCAATGGGGCAATCATAACAACGCGAACCAACTGACCGCCTAATCGCCTTTTTGCACTCAATTACGCGACCAGAACGACAGTAGGTCAAACGTAAAGCACAAAAAAAGGAGCCTCTCGGCTCCTTTTTTATCGCTCATAATGTGTCTTTATTAGCGACTTATTTTTCGTTGTTTAGCGTATCTTGATGGTCATCAGTGATCGCAGTCATTTCAACATTGTCTGCTGGAATCACTTTACGCCCTGGGAACAAACGACGCACCAAGACAAAGAACAAAGGCACGAAGAAGATCGCCAATATGGTCGCTGTCAAAGTACCACCAACGATACCAGAACCAATCGACACTCGGCTATTCGCACCAGCGCCAGTGGAGACAGCCAGTGGCAAAGTACCGACAATAAAGGCCATCGAAGTCATAATGATTGGTCTTAGTCGTAAACGCGCCCCTTCTTTTGCCGCCTCCCACACAGTCGCACCACGCATGTAGGCCGCTTCCGCAAACTCCACAATCAAGATGGCGTTTTTGGATGACAAACCTATTGTCGTGAGCAAGGCAACCTGGAAGTAAACATCGTTCTCCAAGCCTCTTAGATGAGCGGCGAAAACCGCACCAATAACCCCAAGAGGAATCACCAAGATAACCGAGAATGGCACTGTCCAACTTTCATATAGCGCAGCCAAACATAAGAAGACAACCAGAATCGAGATACTGTACAAGACCAACGATTGACCACTGGATTGCTGCTCTTGATAAGACAAGCCACTCCATGCGCCAGTTGTACCAGGCAAACTGCTGGCTACTTTCTGCAACTCACTCATTGCTTGACCAGAACTTACTCCTGGCGCGCCGCTCCCTTGAATTTCATACGCTGGAAGACCATTGAAACGAGCCAAACTTTTCGCCCCATAAGTCCACTTAGACGTAGCGAACGCAGAGAAAGGCGTCATGGTGTCATCGGCACTACGTACATACCAATTTTCAAGGTCATTCGGTGAAGAGCGATATTTAGCATCGCCTTCCACGTAGACTTTTTTCACTCGGCCACGGTCAATAAAGTCATTGACGTAATCACCTGCCCAAGCAGTGCTTAGCGTATTACTAATATCCGACAATGACAGCCCCAGTGCGGACGCTTTCTCTTTATCGATATCAATAAACAACTGAGGCGATTCTGACTGGCTACCCAGACGAACACCCATCAGCAATTTACTTGCATTGGCGTCTTGCAAGAGTTTGTCACGCATTTTCAATAGAGTGGCACGGTCTGTATTACCCGAAGCCTGTAATTCAAAGGTAAAGCCATTACTCTGACCTAGACCACGAATAGAAGGCGGCAACAAACTAAAGATGCGCGCATCGCGTATTTTACCCAGTGCGGCAAAAGAACGACCCACTACGGCCCCAGCACTGTCTTCAGGATTAGGACGTTCAGCCCAATCTTTCAATACCACAAACGCAAGACCGGCATTTTGCCCCGTTCCCATGAAGTTAAAGCCTGAGATAGTAAAGATACTCTTCATATCTTTCTTCTCGTTCACCATGAAGTGATGCTCAATATCACGCATTACTTCATTGGTACGATTCAATGAAGCACCTTCAGGCAAGGACACCATGACAATGACATAACCTTGGTCTTCTACTGGCAAGAAGCCCGTTGGCAAGTTCGTCATCAACCAACTTAGAGCACCAATAATCAAGGCATAGCCAAACATCCAGCGTATCGGGCGCTTAACTAGACGCCCCACGGTATTACTATAAGCGTCTGTCGCACGATCAAAATTGCGGTTGAAGAAACCCGCCAAACCTTTTTCGCTTTCACCGTGACCTGGTTTCAACAAGGTTGCACACAATACAGGCGTTAACGTCAACGCAACCAGTACAGACAAAGCCATAGAAGAAACAATAGTGATAGAGAACTGACGGTAAATAACCCCAGTTGAACCACTAAAGAACGCCATAGGTAAGAATACCGCAGCCAATACAACCGCAATACCGATCAAGGCGCTGGTAATCTCTTGCATGGACTTAAGCGTGGCATCTCGGGGCGATAAATTATCCTCCCGCATGACTCGTTCGACGTTTTCCACCACCACGATGGCATCATCCACCAGCAACCCGATCGAGAGCACAATACCAAACATGGTCAGTACGTTTATCGAATAACCAAACAGGCTCAAAATACCGAAGGTACCTAAAAGCACAACAGGAACCGCAATGGCCGGGATCAAGGTGGCACGCCAGTTCTGCAAGAAGACAAACATCACGACAACAACGAGTACGATCGCTTCAAATAGCGTTTTTACCACTTCCTCAATAGAGTCTTTGATAAAGGCGGTGTTATCCACAGGGTAGGCTAATTTATAGCCATCTGGGAAAGTCCCGTGAAGTTGCGCTAATTTCTGTTTTACCGCTTCAGAGGTCGATAATGCGTTCGCGCCCGGAGAAAGCATGACCGCAATACCGGCCGCAGGGTGGCCATTTAAGCGTGCAATCACATCGTAAGATTCACTGCCTAGCTCTACTTTCGCAACGTCTTTAACTCGAACAATGGCACCAGATTCTTGGTGTGTCAGAATGATATTCTGGAACTCTTTCACCGTTTCCATTTTCGATTGAGCCGTCACGGTTACGTTCAACTCTTGCCCTTGCACAGAAGGACGGCTACCAAGGTCACCGGCTGCAATTTGAACGTTTTGTGCTTCAATCGCACTGGTAATGTCGCTCGGCATTAGGCTGTAAGACGCCAGTTTTAATGGGTCAAGCCAGATGCGCATAGAATATTGCGAACCAAATACCTTGTAATCACCCACACCCGCTACACGAGATACTGGGTCTTGAATATTCGACACGATAAAGTCTGAGATATCACTCGCTTTATCTTTATCTTTTGAGTCGTATATCGCAGCAATCAATAAATAATCGCTGTTTGCTTTTTTAACGGTAACGCCATTGTCCTGAACGGTTTGCGGCAAACGGGATGTTACCTGCTGCACCTTGTTTTGCACTTGAACTTGCGCAATGTCAGGGTCCGTACCTTGTTTAAAGGTAACCGTAATATTAGCGGAGCCATCGGATGAACTGGTAGAAGAGAAGTACAATAAGCCATCGATACCGCTCAACTGTTCTTCAATTACCTGCACGACACTGTTTTCAACCGTCTTTGCAGAGGCCCCAGTGTAGGTAGTTGAAACACTGATGGACGGCGGCGCCACATCAGGATATTGCGCAACTGGGAGCTCAAAAATAGCAGCCACCCCAGTCAGCATAATTGCGATCGCAATCACCCACGCAAAAACGGGACGATTAACAAAAAAACGAGCCAACATATCGATATGTCCTTAGTTTGAAGAAGAAGCTTCTGAAGCGCTAATTTCTTTCATTGTGTCCGTTTTAGAGTCAAATTGAAGCTGAACAACTGACACATCGCTGCCGATACGAACCTTAGACGATCCTTCTACAACCACTTTATCGCCTGCTTTCAAGCCTGAAGTGACCATCCATTGATTGCCGAACGTTCTTGCCGTAGTCAGAATTCTTTGCTCAATTTTGTTGTCTTTATTCACAACATACGATACTGCCTGACCTTTCGCATTACGAAAAACCGCTTGTTGAGGCACTATGATAGCGGCACTGTCCACAGCTTCATTGACTTCACCGCGCACAAACATACCCGGTAAAAGTTTATCGTCTGGGTTAGGGAACTCAGCGCGCAGAGTAACACTGCCGGTTGACTCATCAACACTGACTTCACGGGCTTTTAGAACCCCTTGATGTTCATAGGTTGTGCCATCTTCAAGTACTAAAGAAACCTTGTTATCACTCTTAGTGATATTTGGCTCGTTCAATAAGTTGCGCTTATTCAGTTGGTCTAAACTGGTTTGAGATAAATCCACAAAAATAGGATCAAGTGAACGAACTGTTGCCATTACCGTAGTCTGGCTTGCGGTAACCAAGGCGCCAACGGTTACCTGAGAAATACCAATGCGACCACTGATTGGTGAGCGTACCTTAGTATGCTCTAGATCAATTTTAGCGTTCTCAACGGACGCTTTCGCTTTTTTCTCGCTCGCGACAGCTTCTAAATAAGCCGCGTAAACATCGTCTAAATCCGATTGAGAAACATTATTTTGCTTACGCAGTACTTTGTAACGATTGTAAGTTAGCTCTGCTGACTTAAGGCTCGCAGCCGAGGAGTCTAAATCCGCTTGTGCTTGGTTATAAGTTGCCACATAAGTAGAGTCATCTAATTGATACAGAGGTTGACCCTCTTTTACATCTTGTCCTTCTTCAAAAAGACGCTTTTTAACAATGCCACCCACTTGAGGACGAATCTCAGCAACAAGGCTAGATGCAGTCCGACCTGGTAACTCGGTAGTAAGTACTACTTTTTGAGGTGCTACAACGACAACACCAACTTCCACTTTTGGCGCTTGAGGCGCCGCCGCATTAGAAGATGCCTGTTCTTCACAACCAGCTAAAAGCATGATTAAAAGAGCGCCTGAGGCATATTTGAATTTAGACAACATCGAGGATTTATCCTTTAAGTACATTGAGAATGAACGTTCATTCTCACTATAATCGAACATAACAAACCGTTATACGAATAAACGTGCAAATAAATGAGAACTAGGTGCATTAATAGAAATACAGAGTAAATACGCTATGAAAACCAACTGCATTCAAAAATACACTGATCATCGCCAACGCATTATCGATGCGATGAAAGAGCAAGCAATAAGCAAGGGCTTTCATAAAGCAAGCATGAGCGAAGTCGCCAAATCTGCCGAATTGAGCGTCGGACAGATCTATCGTTATTTTGCACATAAAGATGACATTATTTGTGCATTGGTAGAACAAACAACATCCTATCGCCTAGAATTCATGTCGGAATTCTTAAATAAGCAAAACTGGCTCGCTCGTCATGTCGCGACACCAAACGAAGCCAGACACAATATGCGCATTCTGACGATAGAGATCAAAGCGGAAGCAGCACGCAATACCGTGATCTCTAATATTTGCTACAAATCGCATCTACTCTTGCAGAATAGAGCGATTGAAATAATGCAAGAAAGATACCCAACGATGGGGAAAGAAGAAATTATCGCGCGCATTGATTTGCTGATTACCATTACAGAAGGTTTTATGACGCGCTGGGACGACCAACGGGAGCCCCCATCTACCGCCACCATAAACTTATACAGCAAAGTATTAGAAGATATATTGCCAGGCTAACCTAACACACTGCCGCCCAGCTAAGAGGCCGTGAATATCGCCCTGATCTGAGTCCAGCGACTGATCAGCATCGCCAGAAAAATAAGCCCACACCCAACCAGCTGTTGCTGACTCATCGACTCCGAAAACCATACGGCGGCAAACAAAGAGGTCCAAACAGGCTCAAGGTTCATGATCACGGCCGCATGACTGGTGGGCGTTAAACTTTGCCCGTAGGTTTGCAATAAAAAACGCAAACTGGTGGCAATTAAGGCGCTTGCTAAGAACCAACCAGCCACCTCAAGCGATACACTGCTCGGTAAATCCTCCGAAAACACAGACAAAAGGAGTAAAAAGCACCCAGCTACCATTAGTTGAATCGCGGTCAGCACCAACACGTGAATACGGGTAGATAATCGAGACAATAAATTAAACTGGAACGCAAACGTTAAGGCGGCGCCCAAAAATAACAACTGCGCCACTTCGTAGCTCACGCCATTACCGAGTGCTAAAAAAGCCAACCCAGCCACAGCAACTGGCAGCGCAACCCAAATACTCTTTGGCGGATGATCCTTAAAAATAAAGCGCCCAAATACAGGCACTAAAACCACGCCCAAGCTGGTAATAAAGGCCCCCACACCAAGGTTGGAAGCTCGATCCAGACCACTGATCCAAAACATCATGGCCACGCCCATCACCAAACCGACAAGCATGGCTTTTTTAACGTCATCCCACACTAAGCCATAAAAAAATCGACGCCCTGCCAGCACCAAAATGAAGCCCGCGACCAAAAACCGTGCACCCATAAAAAAAAGTGGTGGTAACCCGGCTAGCGCTTCTTTTGAAAAAATCCAACCAAGGCCGGCCAAAACAGTAACAAAAACCAATATAAATTCGGCTTTTAAGTGCGATCCTTGTTTCAAAATCTGTCCTTAGTATCAATTCGGCAGTAATAATTTGCGGTGAGTATATATGAAAAGGGGAGCGGATAATGCAGGAGGTTATGCCTCCTTTAAAAGGCGCGATTGATTCTCTCATTTTCAAGACAATAAAAAGCCCGCTTTACATTTTATCCATGTAAAACAGGCTTTTCTACTGCTGACTAAAATCCCGTGGCTATTTTGCTGGTAACGGCGTTACTTTTGGCCATGCAAAGAAAATAGACAACAAAGCGATGACACCCAATATCCAGCTGTACTGCACGTAGCCGATCAAAGACAAAGGCGATACCTTAGCCAAAGAAGACGCCAATAATATTTGCGCACCGTAAGGTAAGATTCCTTGCGTCACACAAGAGAATATATCCAATAGGCTAGCGCTGCGACGTGGATCAACGTTATAACGTGCTGAAATGTCTTTTGCGACCGAGCCATTAATCAAAATAGACACAGTGTTATTAGCAGTACACAGGTTTGTTAACGCCACCGATGCACTAATACTCAGCTCGCCTGCTCTGGTGGAGCCTGGTTTGGCACCAAAAATGCGACTGATTTTCTCAATCGCCGACACCAGCCAATCCAAACCACCTTGCGCTTTCATTAACGCGCCCAAACCACCAATCAACAAAGACAAGATCAGAATTTCTTGCATGCCGGTGTAGCCTGAGTAGATATCTTTAGACCAGGTAGCGAAGGTGTAGCCCTCTTGTAGCGAAAGACCAATGCCACCCGCCAACACAATACCGCTAAACAGCACCAACATCACGTTCACACCCGCAACGGCCAGTCCTAAAACTGCCACATAAGGTAAGACTCGAATAAGGTCGTAGTCCTGAGGCGCGCTAATTTGCGCAGCGCTGCTTTGAAAGAACAACCAAATCAGCGTCAAGATCGCCGCTGGTAAAGCGATTTTAAAGTTCATTTTGAACTTATCTCTCATATCACAACCCTGGGTGCGAGTTGCCGCAATCGTGGTATCAGAGATAATCGACAGGTTGTCACCAAACATAGCACCACCAATGACGGTACCAACGGTCAACAACATAGGTAAATCCGCAGCTTCAGCGACGCCTATGGCAATCGGTGCAATGGCAGCAATCGTCCCCATTGAGGTTCCCATCGACGTTGCAACAAAGGCGGTAATCACAAACAGGCCCGGCAAGATCATCGAAGGAGGCACTATGCTTAAACCAAAGTTAACCGTGGCATCCACCCCACCGACTGCTTTCGCCACACTGGCAAACGCGCCGGCTAGCAAGTAGATCAATATCATGGTTGTGATGGTGTTATCGCCAACCCCATTCACAAAGGTTTCAATGCGCTTATTCAAAGCGCCTTTGCCCAACAAAATAGCCAACGCTATAGCAGGTAAAATCGCGACCGGCGCCGAAATCTGATAAAAGGCATAATCAACATCATGCGCTTGATACCAAAGGCCGCTGCCTACAAAAAGAACGAGAAAAAGCGCTAACGGCAGAAGCGCCAGCGGAGTTTTAGAAGTCATAATGTCTGTTGTTTCCAGATTGAGTTGTTTCTAAATTAAAACGTTTCCTCGCAGCTTATGGCCTTGAGAATGAGAAGGGCGCCGATATTAATGAAATCGGCAAGTCTAGGCCAATAATAATTTGTGCTGTATTTGTTGTAAATTGTTATAACGATTTATCGCAATTCTATTAACTCTTTATATTAAACCGCTATAAAAACAAGACACCATAATACCCTCTAACCCTCACGGGAAGAGTCAACCAACTCACCTTCAAGATCATACCCATAAACAGGGTCCAACTTGGCATGAATGAGCTGTGGACAATACTCAGATGCGACGCGAAGAGCGTTCAGTTTCATCCGACCTAATGCACCACCACGCATATGGTATAAACCAGCATTGTCTTTTGACATCGCCTGAATTTTGGTCGCTCTTGGTTTACGCAGCGCTTCATAACGAGCAAGTGCAAGTGGCAACGCATGTTGTTCAAGCAATCGCCCCAACGCATAAGCATCTTCAATCGCCATCGCGGCCCCTTGCGCCATAAAAGGCAACATAGGGTGGCAAGCATCGCCGAGCAACACGACTCGGCCTTGATGCCAAGTCGACAAGGCTTCACGGCCATTTAACGCCCACAAAAAAGTACTCTGCGCTTTCGCCAATAGACCACTCACCTCTGGATGCCAGCCAGCAAAAGCGGCTTTCAGCTCGTTGATGTCGCCCTCTTCACGCCAAGATTCTTGGTGCCAATCATCTCGTTCCTCCACCGCAACAAAATTCACCCATTCACCGCCACGTAAGTAATAAGTCACTAGGTGACGCTTTGGCCCCACCCACACACACGCATCAGGTTGAATGGTCACGCCATCAAGTTCGCTAACAGGAATCACACCACGCCACGCCACCTGTTTCATAAAGGTCGGCGACTCTTTTCCTAACATCTGCTCTCGAATCACGGAACGAATGCCGTCAGCGCCAATCAATAAATCCGCCCTGTGTTGTGATTTGTCCGCCAACATGACAATGACTTGATCATCTTGTTCAAGATAACTTTCCACACTGCGGCCTAACACCAGCGTCACACCGACCTTTTCGCAGGCAGCAAGCAGTACTTTATGCAAATCAGCACGGTGTAAATGCCAATAAGGCGCCCCATAACGCGCTTCCGACGACGCCCCTAATGGGCTTTTAAGGTAATAATCGCCGCTTTTGAAATGTCGTATACAGGCATGCTGTGGCACAAAAGCAAACGCACGTAAGGCGTCTTCTACCCCTAAGTAACGCAACACCTTCATGGCGTTCGGGCTCATTTGCAAGCCTGCTCCCACTTCACCAAGTTGACTGGCTTGTTCAAAGATAGTGACCTTATGACCTGTCTTTGCCAACGCCAATGCGGCGCTCAGTCCACCGATTCCAGCCCCTGCGATAGCAACTTGCTTTGCCTTATTCACGATATTTTCCTATCACGGCCAGATTAATTTGCTCTCTGACGTTGTTTAGCTAGATTCCAACCAATAAAGAAATAGTAACGACCTTAGTCCAATAATGTCTTGCGCTTAATCACGCCAAGTCATAGTCATTCGATTATTTCTCTTAAAAAAACACACTCTGGCGCAATACTTGCTGTATTTCATTTGCCTAATTAGCGCGCTAATGTCAGATTATCAGTACGGTTATTATTAATTCTATAACGCGTAAGCATAACAAATAAGCCTCTGAAAAAGGGGGCGCGCTAGGCCAACAAGTGCAAGGAATCGCACCATTTTTAAGATCAAAGCCCAAAAGCTAATAATAAAGCGAGGTGTAAATGGACAGTTTGAGTAGCCAATATCAATCAAAAGATTTTTTTGATGAACTAATAGACCCACAAGGAAAGCCAAGAGCACCAGCCGAACAACTACTGAATTATTTAAACAGTTTATCCGAAGAAGAATTAGAAAAGCGCAGGCTCACTGCCGAAGCCACTATCCAAGAAATGGGCATAAGCTTTACTGTTTATACCGAAGAAGGAAACATCGACAGAGCTTGGCCTTTTGACATTGTTCCTCGCACCATTGAAGCGTCAGAGTGGCGCATTGCAGAAGCGGGCTTAAAACAACGCCTAAAAGCCCTTAACTTATTCATCGACGACCTCTACCACGACCAAAACGTCATCAAAGACGGCATTATCCCCGCCCACATCATTAAAGATTCAAAAAACTTCAGACCAGAATGCGTCGGCGTGTCTCCTGCTTTCGGCGTTTGGGCGCACATTTGTGGTACTGATTTAGTGCGCGACGACGTCGGCGACTTTTATGTGTTAGAAGACAATTTACGCGTTCCTTCTGGCGTTTCTTACATGTTAGAAAACCGCGCGATCACAAAACGTGTATTGCCTGAGCTATTTGAAAACGACGACATTCTTCCTGTTGGCTCTTACACCTCTCACCTTTTTGATACCTTGGCGGCGCTGTCGCCACGGGACATAGAAAACCCAGAAATTGTCGTACTCACCCCAGGCATCTATAACTCAGCGTATTTTGAACACGCTTTCTTAGCACAACAAATGGGCGCAGAACTGGTGGAAGGCAGCGATCTATTTGTTGATGAAGAAGACGACTGTGTCTACATGAAAACCATTAATGGGCCTGAGCGTGTCGACGTTATTTACCGTCGTATTGATGATTTATTTCTCGACCCAGACGCGTTTGATTCGGAATCCGTATTGGGCGTTCCAGGCTTAATGAGAGCCTGGAGCAAAGGCAATGTGGCTCTCGCCAACGCACCAGGTGCCGGCGTAGCGGATGACAAAGTAGTGTACGCTTATGTACCGGCTATTATTCGTTATTACCTCGACGAAGAACCCATCCTGAAGAACGTGAAAACCTTCTTATGTGAAGACCCAGAACAACGAGCCTACGTATTAGAAAACCTCGACAAATTGGTGGTAAAACCCGCTAACGAATCAGGTGGTTACGGCATGCTGGTTGGGCCTCACTCAACTAAAAAAGAACAAGCCATGTTCGCAGAGCTCATTCAAAGCAACCCACGCAACTACATCGCACAGCCTACTTTGAAGCTCTCCACGGCCCCAACGCTCATTGCAAAAGGCACATTAGAGCCTCGCCATTTGGATCTGCGTCCATTCATTTTGCAAAGCAAAGAAACCTATGTCACCACAGGCGGACTCACACGAGTGGCCATGAAAAAAGGCTCCTTGGTCGTTAACTCGTCACAAGGCGGTGGTAGTAAAGACACTTGGATTGTCGAAACAAAGGGGCAATAACTATGTTATCTAGAGTGGCAGAGCGCTTATATTGGAGCGCACGTTATTTGGAGCGTGTGGAAAACACCGCCCGCTTAGTCAGTGTGTACGACGAGCTTCTTTTTGACCTCCCAAGAGACATTGAAATCTCTTGGTACAACTTAATTGAAATCAACAGTGGCGTAGAACAGTTTGAACAGCGCTACAAAGTAAAAGACGAACGCAATGTGGTGAAGTTTTTGCTCGCCGATGACATCAACCCAGGTTCCATGCTGTCTTCCCTTAAAGCCGTCCGCGAAAACATTCGTACCACACGAGACGTTGTGCCTGAAGAAATGTGGGAGCTGATCAATGAGTTGGATTTATACGCTAGGCAAAATATCAAACAAGGCATTAACCGCTCGGAACGTCATGTTTTCTTAAACACCATTATTGAAGGCTGCCAGAAAATCATCGGCCTCTTAGCTGGAGCCATGAGTCGCGACTGCGGTTGGCACTTTTTGATCATGGGTCGTTACCTTGAACGTGCTGACATGAATAGCCGCATTATTGATGCCGCCGTGTCAGTGATGCTGCAATCGAAAGAAGAGGAAGATGTTCGACTTGGTCAGGTGGTTTGGTCGAAAGTGCTTAGATCGCAAAGCGCTCACTTAGACTACCGCCGTACTGTCCGCTCATCCATTAATGGCGCCAAAGCGGTGAGCTTTTTACTGAATGATCCTTGCTTCCCACGAAGCCTTACCTATTGTTTAGAACAAATTAGAGAAGCGGCGGCTAAGCTACCGCGCGCGGGCCTTATCACGGCTCAAATAAAAGCATTAAGCGAGCAGCACTACCCGATTTCCAGCTCCGAAGACATTAATGCTGAGTTCCACGATTATCTCAATGATCTGCAACTAAAAGTCATCGAAATAAACCACCACATTACTGAGAGTTGGTTCAATTTTCGCCAAGGAGATGCCGCGTGACGATTAGAATAGCAATACAGCATAAAACCACTTACGACTTTGATCGATTTATCAATGTTGGGCCTCATATTTTGAGGCTGCAACCGGCCGCGCATTCTCGTACCAAAATCCACAGTTACTCACTAAAAGTACTGCCTGAAACGCACTTTATCAATTTACAGCAAGACCCATTTGGCAATTTCCAAACCCGTTTGGTGTTCCCTGAAAAAACCAATAAACTCGAATTTATGGTGGAAGTCATCGCCGACATGACGGTCATCAATCCATTCGATTTCTTTGTCGAAAGCTACGCAGAAAACTACCCTTTTGCCTATGACAAAGCGCTGAAAAAAGAGTTGGCCCCGTATTTACAAGTCACCGACTCTTGCCCGTTATTAGACAAATGGCTGTCTGCGGTAGACCGCAAAGAAACGCCTATCAACGACTTCCTAGTGGCGATCAATAGCCGTTTGGCAGGCGATATTGGCTATGGCATTCGCCTAGAACCTGGCGTGCAAACGCCAGAAGAAACGCTAACACTAGCAAAAGGCTCCTGCCGTGATACCTCATGGTTATTGGTGCAAATTTTGCGCAGTTTAGGGTTGGCCGCACGCTTTGCTTCAGGTTATCTGGTCCAGCTGACTTCCGATGTCAAAGCCCTTGATGGCCCATCTGGCCCTGAAGAAGATTTCACCGACTTACACGCGTGGTGTGAAGTCTACTTACCAGGTGCTGGTTGGGTTGGATTAGACCCCACTTCTGGCCTTTTTGCCGGTGAAGGTCACATTCCATTAGCCTGTACGCCAGAACCCGCTTCGGCCGCACCGATTTCGGGCTTGATTGACGAATGTGAATGCGAATTTAGTTACAGCAACATAGTCACTCGTATTCACGAAGACCCACGAGTGAGCAAACCCTATGCAGAAGGCGAATGGGAAAACATCAAAGCCCTAGGTTTTGCCGTCGATAAGCAGCTTGACGAAGGCGACGTCCGCTTAACCATGGGGGGTGAGCCTACGTTTGTTTCCATCGATGACATGGATGGCGAACAATGGAATACCGGTGCACTCGGTGCTGAAAAGCTCAAACTGGCTAAAGACCTCTTACTGCGCATGAAAAAAGAGTTTGGTGCCAATGGGTTACTGCATTATGGTCAAGGCAAATGGTACCCAGGAGAAGAAGTCCCACGTTGGGCATTAGGGTGTTTCTGGCGCACCGATGGCGAAGCACTGTGGCATAACCAAGACTATCTCGCACGCGTCGATAAAGATTACAAGCACACGATCAAAGACGCCAAAGCCTTTGGTGATCAGCTGTGTACTGCCCTCAAATTGGATGGCAAATACCTACAAGACACCTACGAAGACACGCTTTACTATTTATGGCTAGAGCAGTCTCTTCCAGTCACAGCCGACCCAAGAAAAGCCGATCTAAAAGACGACCTAGAACGTCGTCGCTTAGCCAAACTGCTGAACCGCGGGCTAAGCACGACAACCGGTTATATTTTGCCAATTGAGTTCGATACCAGCCGTCATCAATGGCAAAGTTCACTGTGGCCAATGCGCAGCGACGTCATCACCTTGATTCCTGGCGACAGCCCAATGGGTTATCGTCTTCCTTTGGATTCATTGCCGCCCGTTGCCGAAGAAGATCGAATTCCCGAACGGGACCCTTTCGACCCTCGTCAGCCGCTCGCGAATAAAACCGAAAAAGCCAGCGCAACGGTCCTTAACAATGTGGCCAAACAGCACTTCGCGAAAAAGCCAACAGCGCCCTTGTTAGCGGAAGAAAAACAAGCGACTGAAAAAACACTGAAAAACGTCATTCGTACCACCCTTTGTATTGAGCCACGAGAGGGACGCTTGCATGTCTTTATGCCGCCGACCACGCATCTAGAGCATTTTGTGAGCTTGTTGAACCACATTGAAAGTGTCGCCACAACGCTTGACCTGCCAGTCGTGATTGAAGGCTATGAACCACCTAAAGACGCGCGTTTACAGAAATTTTTGATCACCCCTGATCCAGGTGTGATCGAGGTTAACATTCATCCTGCTGGCTCATGGGAAGAGCTCGTACACAATACAGAAACCTTGTATCACCAAGCGTATTTGTCACGCCTTGGCGCTGAAAAATTCATGCTCGATGGTCGCCATACTGGGACCGGTGGCGGCAACCATGTGACCCTTGGCGGTCGCACTCCAGCAGACAGCCCCTTACTAAGACGCCCAGAATTGCTGCAAAGTCTGGTGACTTTTTGGCAGCATCACCCAGGCCTTTCTTACTTGTTTTCTGGCATGTTTATCGGCCCGACCAGTCAGGCACCACGCCCAGACGAAGGTCGAGACGAAGCCTTATATGAGATGGAAATTGCTTTTCAAAATATGCCCGATGGCTTTGTTCACGAGCCTTGGTTGGTCGACCGCTTGATGCGCAACCTACTGGTCGACATTACCGGTAATACCCATCGTTCAGAGTTCTGTATCGACAAATTGTACGCCGCCGGTAGCGCCAGTGGACGCCAAGGATTATTGGAGTTTCGTGGTTTTGAAATGCCACCGCATCCACACATGTCTTTGGTGCAAATGCTGCTATTGCGCTGCTTGGTGGCACGTTTCTGGAAAGAACCCTATAAAAAACCACTGGTTCGTTGGGGCACCAGCTTGCACGATAAATTCATGCTGCCGCATTTTGTCTGGCAAGACATCAAAGAAGTCGTGGAAGACTTACAACGCCACGGTTTTCCATTCAAATTAGAATGGTTAACGCCGTTTGAAGAATTCCGCTTCCCTCATTATGGTCGCCAGCAAATAGACGATGTGGAAATTGAATTGCGCTGGGCCATCGAGCCTTGGCATGTACTTGGGGAAGAAATTACCGCCTCCGGCACCGCCCGTTATGTTGATTCTTCTGTAGAACGTCTACAGGTCAAACTTACTGGTTTAACCGAAGGTCGTTATGTATTGAGCTGTAATGGCCGCCGTGTACCAATCCGCTCTACTGGCCGTAAAGGTGAGTTTGTTGGCGCGGTGCGTTACAAAGCATGGGCGCCACCATCCGCTTTACACCCAACATTGGGAACAGATACGCCACTGGTATTTGATTTAATCGATACTTGGAATGGCTTATCGATTGGCGGTTGTACTTATCATGTTACGCACCCAGGTGGACGTACTTATGATAATTTGCCGGTCAATAGCAACGAGGCGGAAGCTCGTCGTGTCAATCGTTTCTGGGATCATGGCTTTACCCAAGGCGAGTTATCACAACCGTCGGCGTTTAATGCATTGCGGGCTTTTTACCCCAATGAGGAGCCTCCTAAAGCCATGGCACCACCAGCAGAAGAGCCAATGGATGAATATCCTCATACATTAGATTTGCGTAAGCAGTATACTGTACTCTGATCGTTAATTTTTTAGGCTCACACGCACTATGCAATCTCAATCTAGTATTCTTAGTACGCCAGCGGATGATTCATCATCCGCTCAGGCGTTATTTTCTGATTATGAAATGCCAATGGATGCTTTTGATGAGGCCTTCACGGAAGATCGCCAACCGCGCCCACACTGGGAGCACTTGCTCAACAGTATTAGAGGTCTCTCTAATGTCGGCATGGTCGATAGACAAGCGCGTGCACAGCGCATACTCCGTGAAGACGGTGCGACATACAATCTAACCAGCGACCCATTAACGCCAAGCGTTTGGTCGCTGGATTTGATTCCCAATGTTATTCAAAGCGATGAATGGCAACACATAGAAGAAGGTTTGGCACAGCGCTCTTCTTTGTTTGACCTCATCTTAAAAGATTTCTATGGCCCAAGAGAACTGATAAAAAACGGCATTCTGCCGGCTGAAATTCTCTTTAGTCATCCAGGTTTTCTGCGTCAATGTGACAACATCATTACCCCAGGTCCCCACCAGCTGCTGTTGCATGGTGTCGACATGGTGCGCAACAGTAGCGGTCAATTCCAGATCATTGGCGATCGCACACAAGCGCCTAGTGGCGCGGGCTACGCACTGGAAAACCGAACCGTCGTTTCACGCGTCATTCCCAGTATTTTCCGCGACAGTCAGGTGCACCGATTGTCGGCGTTTTTCCATTCACTCAAAGGCATGCTTGCCAAACTTGCCAGTGACTGGACCGATAGTCCTCGCATTGTCATGCTCACCCCAGGGGCCTTTAGCAACACCTATTTTGAACAAGCCTATATGGCGAACTATTTGGGGCTACCGTTAGTACAAGGCAGTGACTTAACCGTTCGTAATGGCGCGGTTTGGATGAAATCCCTCAGTGGACTAGAACGAGTCGACGTGATTTTACGGCGTGTTGATGACGCTTACTGTGATCAAGCCGAACTTAGAACAGACTCCATGCTAGGCGTGCCAGGCTTATTGGAAGTGGTTCGTGCTGGCAACGTTGCCATAGCGAATCCTCTGGGTAGCGGAGTCCTTGAAACACCTGCGTTATTGAAATTTCTCCCCGAGATTAGCCGTTTCTTAACCGGTTCTGAACTGGCTATTCCATCCGTATCTACTTGGTGGTGCGGCGATGCGGACGATTTCGATTACGTCACTAAGAACATCAGTGACTTGATTATCAAGTCGGCCATTCGACACCCTAATCAGCCCAGTATTTATGGCCATACACTGAATGAAAAGCAACAGCTAAACACCTTAGCCATGATCAAAAAACAGCCTCATTTGTATACCGCACAAAGCTACATTCCTGGGTCTGTGGCACCGGTATGGCAAGATGGCGGATTACAAGCGAGATCGAGCATTTTGCGCGCCTTCACTGTCTCAGACCAAGGCCATTTTGCCGTCATGCCTGGTGGCTTATCGCGCGTTAGTAATGGGGAAAAAGACACCATAGTCTCCAATCTCTCTTCTTCTAAAAGCAAGGACACCTGGATTCTGGCCTCCGAGCCGGAAAAACAAACTGAGCAGCTGTCAGACAAAGTCATCTTGCAAAATGAAGTTTTGCAGACCAATTTGCCCAGTCGAGTTGTGGAAAACTTATTCTGGATGGGACGCTACGCTGAACGAGCAGAACTCAGTACGCGTTTACTGCGCACTCTATTCAAGCAGATGAATGGCATTGATCCCTTGCCCGCTGAAAGCCGTCGCTTGATGCTGGAAATGGTGTCCATACAAACCGGTTGTTTGCCCGGATTTACCGACGCGGACGACGCACTCATTGACACACCAGACAGTGAATTAGTGTCCATCATTACCGATGGCAATCGCCCCGGATCGATCAAAGCGAACTTACAAGCGATGATCAACTGTGGTGAACAAGTCAAAGAAATGCTCTCCGCCGACACTCGTATCATCATTAATGAGTTACGCGATCACATTCACGAACTGGATCGCGCTTACACCAATGGCTTGCCTGCGGCTCCTGAAGAGTCTCTCGACAGCTTGGTTACCTCATTACTGGCTTTATCTGGGTTAAACCACGAAAGCATGTTACGCGGCCTCGATTGGACCTTTCAAGAAATTGGCCGTCGTACTGAGCGCGCGCTGCAAACGGCCACGCTACTGCGTTCATCTTTAGCCAAGCCATTACCAGCGCCGCAACAACAGCAAGTCCTTGAGTCTGTGCTACTCAGTGTTGAGGCGTTGATTTCTTTTCGTCGACGCTACCGCAATCGCGCGCGTGTTGAATACGGATTAGAGCTGCTTATGCTCGATGGCACTAACCCTAGGTCGTTGATTTATCAAATCAATCAGTTGCGTAAGCACCTTAAAAAGCTGCCTCGCAATAACCTGCCAACCTCAGGATTAAGCCCAGAAAACCACTTGATTATTAAGTCGTTGAATGACATTCAACTGGCCGATTTAGACGCTCTCGTTCAAGTGGACAGCAGCACACAAACACGGCGGCCTCTTGAGCAACTCATGACACAACTATTAGAGCAACTTGAACAGTTTACTGTGTTTATCAGTGACAAATATTTTGACCATACCGCTGGGCCTCATTCCTTGGTAGAAAATAGCTGGGGGAGCCAATAATGCGATACCGAGTACGTCATATCACAAAATACTCATACGGCGCCCCCGTTAGCCTGTGTTACAACATGGCGCATTTATTACCCAGAGATACCCAGCACCAGCGTTGCCTTAATCAAAAAGTACGCATTACACCACTGCCCGTTTATCAAAACGAAAGCACCGATTACTTTGGCAATCAAACCTTCTATTTTTCGATTCAAGAAGCCCATAAAAAACTCGAAATAGACGTAACGTGTGACTTCGAAATTACCCCTATTGACCTTGAGACCTATCAAGCCAAAAGCACCATCAGCTGTGGTCAATTACGAGCTTTGCTAAAAGCGCCAAGCACACCTGAAGAGCGCTTAGCCAAAGAGTATTTGTTGGACTCCTCTCAAGTGCGTCGTTCAAAAGCACTTCAGGATTACGCTGCAGAAGTGTTTACAGAGGATAAAAATGCCTTAAAAGCGACGCTAGAGTTTACCCATAAACTGTTCAGTGAATTCACTTTTGACCCCAATACAACCACGGTGGCGACGCCACTTGAGCAAGTATTAGAGCAACGCAGCGGGGTTTGCCAAGACTTTGCACACCTGGCCATCGGCTGTTTACGCTCCGTTGGGTTACCGGCACGCTATATGAGCGGTTACCTAGAAACCCTACCGCCGCCTGGCCAAGAAAAACTCATCGGCGTCGATGCCTCACACGCTTGGTTTGCGATTTTCCTGCCGGAACTGGGCTGGGTTGAGTTCGACCCTACCAACGATTTAATGCCCAGCGATCAACACATAGTGACCGCTTGGGGACGTGACTACGCCGATGTGACACCACTTCAAGGGGTTATCTTTGAAGGCGGTGGCAGCCAACAAATGTCGGTCTCTGTGGATGTACGACGCCTTTAACCTTATTTGTAAAGGTCATCGTACATTTTCCCAACATCGATGACATAGCATGTAAAAGGGATATAGGGTAAGCTCCACACAATCTATACTAGGTAGAACTTCTTTGCCTAGCACCCACCTTTTTTAATAAATGAGAACACCTATGAGTTTCAACGCCCTTGGGCTATCTGCCCCCATCTTAAAAGCCATTGAAGAGCAAGGTTATACCACGCCTTCTGCCATTCAAGCTCAAGCCATTCCAGCCGTATTGGAAGGTCAAGATGTGATGGCTGCAGCCCAAACGGGTACTGGTAAAACCGCTGGTTTCACCTTGCCATTGCTAGAACGCCTAATCCAAGGCGAACCTGCAAAAAGTAACCAAGTCCGTGCCCTTGTGTTAACGCCAACCCGTGAACTTGCTGCACAAGTCGCTGCCAGCGTTCAAGAATACGGCAAACACCTTGCGCTAAAATCCACCGTAGTATTCGGTGGCGTGAAAATAAACCCACAAATGATGGCATTGCGCCGCGGCGCCGATATCCTTATCGCCACGCCAGGTCGCTTGATGGATTTGTACAATCAAAAAGCCGTTCGCTTCGACAATCTCGAAGTGTTGGTACTCGATGAAGCTGACCGCATGTTAGACATGGGCTTTATTCATGACATCAAAAAGATCCTCGCGATATTGCCTAAGAAACGCCAGAATCTATTGTTTTCTGCCACCTTTTCTCCAGAAATTCGTCAGTTGGCAAAAGGCTTGGTAAACAACCCAGTTGAAATTTCTGTTACCCCAAGAAACGCGACAGCCGTTTCGGTTGAACAGTGGCTTCATCCGGTCGATAAAAAACGCAAAACAGAGCTTTTGATCGAACTGATTTCTGAAGGTGAGTGGGAACAGGTCTTAGTGTTTTCGCGCACCAAACACGGCGCAAACAAGATCACGAAATTACTTGAAGCAAGCGGCATTCGTGCCAGCGCCATCCATGGTAATAAAAGCCAGGGCGCACGAACTCGCGCCCTAGCAGACTTTAAAGAAGGCCGTGTTAGAGCGCTGGTTGCGACCGACATCGCCGCTCGTGGTCTGGACATCGAACAATTGCCTCATGTGGTGAACTTTGATCTACCAGATGTGGCAGAAGACTATGTTCACCGTATCGGTCGTACTGGTCGTGCTGGTGCAACAGGTAAAGCGATCTCTCTCGTCGCGGCCGATGAGCTAGACCAACTAAGAGCCATTGAACGTCTTACGCAAAAGTTAATTGAACGCCGTTATGTGGACGACTTTATGCCAACGCATATGTTGCCAGACACCACATTAGACACGCGTCCAATTAAACCAAATAAACCCAAACGCGCTAAGTCACCACGTGACCAGCACGCTGGGGCAAAACAAGGTTCTGGCGGCTCTGCAAAATTCTCTGGCGCTCGTCGCTCTGGAAATGGCGCAAAAGCCGCTCCAAAGGCAGATGTTACCCCAGGGCAAGGCATACGCAGCAAGCCGTTAGCGCCTGCTCGTCGTAACCGCAAGCCAAGTCCAGCACAAGACTAACTGCTCACTATCGTGCCGCCCCACAAGACCATGGGGTGGCACGATGCCTGCAAGATTTCTCACCATCTACCGTTATTACGGACCTATCTGTGTATTTGCATTAAACGACTTCAGTTAATGCGGCTTTTTCACATCTAGAGATACAGTATTGGTGCATTACACTATTTATTCGCACCTTTTTAATGCATGGCGTTACCGCCATTCACTATTCTGTCGAGATGCGCATGCCGGTATCACAAAAAATATTTAAAGTTCGACGCCATTATAATAAATGGGTTGCTGACCAAACTCTGGAAGATTTTGCGTTACGCTACACCTCCAAACAAACCCACACAATGAGCATTGAGCGAGTGGCCAACACCGCCTTAGGCGCCACCGCTTTTCTGGCGCTGGAAGGCCTTGCCGCCGCCATCACGCTCAATTATGGTTTTACGAATGCCATCGCAGCAATTGCTGTCGTCTTACTGGTGTTTTTTATCACCGGCTTTCCCATTGCCTATTATTCTGCCAAGCACGGTTTGGACATTGACCTGCTGACTCGTGGGGCGGGCTTTGGCTATTTAGGTTCCACCATCACATCGCTTATCTACGCAACCTTCACCTTTATTTTCTTTGCCATTGAAGCCGCCATTCTCGCCTCGGCACTAGAAGTCTTATTTAGTATTCCTCTAGCCATTGGTTATGCTCTATCGGCGGTGTTTGTGATACCGATTGTGACCCATGGCATACGGGCAATAAGCCGATTTCAGTGGCTCACCCAATACATTTGGCTGGCGTTGCAATTAACCGCATTGTTGGTTGTGGTGTTCAACGAATACGATCATTTCCAGGCTTGGAGCGAGTACACTGTCCCCGACTTACCCAACAGCGGCAACTTTAATCTGATTCTCTTTGGCGCCGCCGCTTCTATGCTCTTTGCTCTCATGGCGCAAATTGGAGAGCAGGTAGACTACCTTCGCTTTATGCCAGAAAAGACAGCAGAGAATAAAAGACGCTGGTGGTTTTGGCTGATTATTGCAGGGCCTGGCTGGGTGTTTATGGGGGGAATAAAAATGCTGCTTGGGTCGTTTCTGGCCTTCCTCGCCTTTTCAAATGGCTTGCCGTTTGAGCAAGCCGCCGACCCCACTCATATGTATCAAGGGGTGTTCGAGTTTCTTACCAACTCCCCCATTCTCGCGCTCATCATGGCCGCCATCATGGTGTTTATCTGTCAAATGAAGATCAACCTCACCAATGCCTATGCAGGGTCAATTGCTTGGTCTAATTTTTTCTCTCGGTTAACTCACAGCCACCCAGGTCGCGTGGTCTGGTTGGTGTTTAATGTCACCATCGCATTATTGCTCATGGAGTTGGGGATTTACCAAGCCCTAGAGGCCATATTGGGGGTGTTTGCCATCGCCGCGGTAAGTTGGTTAGGGTGTTTGTCAGCGGATCTATTGATCAATAAGCCACTCAAGTTAAGCCCTGATTATGTGGAGTTCAAACGCGCGCATTTATACGATATTAATCCAGTTGGCACCGGCTCCATGCTGATCGCGACTATTTTGGGGTTGGTGAGCTATTTAGGCGTGTTTGGCGACACCATGAAAGCCCTGTGTCATTTTGTCAGTCTTGCCAGCTGCTTTGTGTGCGTGCCAACCATCGCTTGGCTCACCAAGGGCAAGTATTATTTAGCACGACAATCGCCCGAATTACTGCCATTGATTCTCCTAGAAGCGGATCAACACCCGAAGATCACCTATCGCGTACTCACTTGTGGCATTTGTGAAAACACCTTTGAAGTCGCCGACATGAGCTACTGCTCAGCGTATCAGCAACCGATTTGCTCATTGTGCTGCTCTTTGGATGTTCGCTGCATGGACAGCTGCAAACCTCATGCCCGCATCAGCCAACAGAGCATCGCGTTTCAACGCATGTTTTTGCCGAAAAAAGTTGTGCGCCTAATCAATTCCCGACTCGGGCGTTTTGCCACCCTGCTGGTGGTGATCAACTTAATTAACGCCGCACTGATGACCTTAATCTATCGACAAATGGCACCGCAAACGCTCTCCGAAGCCGCCCTATTAAGCCAGACCATGTGGACCCTCTTTTTTACACTCTTAATTGTTTCTGGGGTGCTTTCTTGGCTGTTTCTGCTCGCTCATGAAAGCCGAGTGGTGGCACAAAAAGAGTCCAATCGGCAAACTCGAAAGCTGACGCAAGAAATCGATGCCCACCAGGAAACAGACAAGGCACTACAATCAGCAAAAGAGCTGGCAGAACGCTCTAATGCGGCAAAAAGTCGCTATTTAACCGGGATAAGTCACGAACTAAGAACCCCACTGCAATCGATCATTGGCTACGCTCAACTGCTTTCTGACAAAAATGAAATGCCACCACAACACCAACATGGCTTAGACATTATCCAGCGCAGTGGTCAGTATTTAGCAGACCTGATCGAGGGATTGTTGGACATTTCGAAAATCGAAGCGGGGCGCTTAGACCTGTATCGCAACACAGTGGATTTACCGGCGCTAATTGAACAGCTCTGCAATATGTTTTCGATGCAGGCCACCAGCAAAGGGCTGCATTTCCAACATCACATTCTCGACCCTTTGCCACACTCGGTAATGACTGACGAAAAGCGCTTACGTCAGATTCTGATCAACCTGTTATCCAACGCCATTAAATACACCAAAGCGGGCCGTGTAGATTTTTTTATTCGCTATCGTAATCAAGTGGCGGAATTTGTGATTAAAGACTCAGGCCCTGGCATCCCAGAGCATCAGATGGCGCGTATTTTCGACCCTTTTGAACGGGTTCGTAATGCCGATACCGCCAACTTACCCGGCACAGGTTTAGGCCTCACCATAGTAAAATTACTCACAGAAATTATGGGGGGTGATTTACAAGCCAACAGCCAAGTAGGTGAAGGCAGTGAGTTTACAGTGAACCTAATGCTCCCTTGGGTAAACAAAGAAACCCTACGAGAAAACACCCAACAACGTGTTATTGGCTACCATGGCTTCCAAAAAAAGCTCTTTGTGGTGGACGACGACCCTGTGGTGCGTGGCTTGCTGGCAGACATTTTAGTGCCCCTTAACTTCATCACCTATGAAGCCTACGACGCGGAGCATTGTTTGTCTCAATTGCCCGACGTTGCCCCTGATCTGTTTATTTTGGATGTCTCTATGCCCGGCATGAGCGGCCTAGAATTGGCCAAAAAACTGCGCCACCAAGGCGTTAAGGTTCCTATCATTATGCTGTCTGCTGACGCCCAAGAACAACATAGACAGCCCGACGAAAAAGCCGCCTTTGATGACTACTTGGTCAAACCGGTCAATAACCAAACCTTGCTTGAGAAAATCTCGGCCAATATTGACCTTGATTGGGTCTATCAAACGCCCATTAATGCGCCAGATTCCGCGTCCAAAACGACGTCTGTCGATTATTGTTCGCCAGTAAAAAACACCTTAAAAAACAACAACAATGACTCAGAGGCTCCTATTCCAGACCATGAATTGATCCGTGAATTGGTCGCCTTCGCTGAAATGGGGTATCGAAAAGGCGTGGGCAATACCTTACAAAAAATAGCGCAATTTGAGTTACTAAACACCGAACAACAGAACAAGATCGAACAGTTTTACAACACCTTTCAATTCGATATCTTGGCCTCTTACTTAACCCAACACAGCACAATCGATGCCATGAGCCAACCATCTCAAGCAACGCAGGAGACAAAGTAACATGATGAAAACGAACAATGACATTGTCTTGGTGGTAGACGACTCTGCCGATGCGCTCAGCTTGATTAACGACACTTTAGAAGCCGCCAATATGGATGTGCTGGTGGCACTAGAAGGCAAACAAGCCCTCACCATCGCCAAGCGTATTCGACCTGATATTATTTTACTCGACGCCATCATGCCAACCATGGACGGATTTGAAACCTGCCGAGCTCTAAAAGCCGACGCAAGTCTGGCCTCCATTCCGGTGATCTTTATGACCGGATTGAGTGACACAGATGACATAGTTCGAGGCCTAGAAGTGGGAGGGGTCGACTACCTAACAAAGCCGATCAAGCCTAGCGAGTTGCTGGCACGCATGAAGGTTCATCTTAATAATGCTCGCCTAACCAGCAGCGCTCAATTAGCGCTGGATAACACAGGCCAACACCTAATGACGGTGTCAGATGACGGTAATATAATGTGGGCAACGCCACAAACCTATGCGCTGCTTGCCAAGGCACGCGCCTCAACCCAATGGCAGCACAAGGTCCTCACCCAACAACTAAAACAGTGGCTTGATCATCAGCCCGAAATAGACAGTCGTTTGCCACTCAGCGGGTTAGATTATCCATTGTCGGTTAAAATCGTAAGCGCAGAACAAGGACAAGAACGCTTACTCAAATTAGAAGACGGACGCCGCCCCACCGGCCCCCATTTATTACGCCAAGAGTTGGGATTAACAGAACGAGAATCCGAAGTATTGCACTGGCTCGCCAATGGAAAAACCAACCGTGAGATTGCCCAAATACTCGATATGAGCCCAAGAACCGTGAACAAGCACCTAGAGCAGATTTTTCCGAAACTGAGTGTCGAAAACCGCACCGCCGCCGCAGGCATTGCACTAAAAATACTCGCCAACGCCTAGCTTCTCCTTGTCCTCAAAAGCACTCACCAACCTCGGAATAAAAAAAAGGAAGAAGCCAATCTATACAAGAAGTAAAGCCTCTTCCTTAAAGCGGGTACTCAATGAAAGAAAGTACCTGCAGGACTCTTGATAAAACCACGAGAAGAACTCGATAAAAAACGAGCCCCCCTAGGAAAAGGGCTCAATCAATGGGTTAAGTTTGCCATCGGCCATTTCCCCAGGCTGGCGATCTGGCAACCAACGAGTCATATCATCTCGGCGGCCTTTGTTCCAACGCCCTTGGCTATCTGGGTCTTCGATAATTTTGGTGTTATCGGCATACCAAATAATGGTCATGGCTTCACGCATCACATTGGATTGGTTTTCGTGGGCTCCGTGCAAACACCACCCCGAATGGAAGGTCGCGTCACCCGCTTGCATTGCACCATGATTAACTATCTCAAAGCCTCGTTTCTGGCACAAATCGCTAAGGATTTTTTCAGATTCATCTGAAATAGGAATATCCCCCAAATACCCAACCTTACCGGTGCCACTGGCAAAATTCAGCGTGCCCATGTTCTTTGTTATATCAATTAAAGGCATCCACATGGTGAGGATTTTATCCGTCTCTAACGGCCAATAATATTGATCCTGATGCCAAGGGGTTAAGCCACCATAAGGCTCTTTGTATAAGGCCTGATCATGATAAATTCGCACCTTGTCTGTGCCTAACAATTGCGCAGCAATACCGGCAAAGCGCTTCGCCATAACAAACTTTGCGACTTCTGGGTAATCTGGCCATAAGTTCATGATTTGTAAGAAAGCTTTACCATAAGTGTCGCGTTCTTCGAGCGGTTTTAGGGCAAGGCGGGATTTACGATCCTCTACCGCGGAACGGATCGCTTGTCGACTCAACGCCACTTGCGGTTCATCACACACGCCATTGATTCGCACATGGCCTTGTTGATTAAACGCCGTGATGGTGTCCTCTGGTACGCTGAGTAGTTGATCAAAACACGTCATGATTGGCCTTCCTCTAACAACATAGATATGCCATTAGATTACGAACTAACAAGCCAAAGAAAAACGCTACTATCGCTCAAAAATATCAAATATTTGCACTAAGATGTTTTAGCCACTGAACGCCCTAACAGCTCATTTCGATACTGTTTTGGGGTGACTGAAAACTGTTTTTTAAACACAGAAATAAAATGAGACGGCGTTGAAAAATCCAATTCATAACTGATTTCTGTGATCGATTTATTGCTTTGTGTCAGCATACGAGCCGAACTGTAAAGCTTATGCCGAATCGTATATTCAGAGAAATTAAAACGAAAAACACTTTTGAAAAGGCGCGAGAAATACGACGTTGAAATATGACAAAGCGCCGCGGCCTCCACCAAAGAAAGCTCAACATAAGCATGATGCCGAAACAGGTCAATCACAGGTTCAAGACGCTCATAGCCTTTGCTTTTCGTAATCGGCTGGGCATGTAAATAGCTGACTGGCTTAGCGTGTTCTACGACCCAAATAATCAACAGCTTCAATAAGGTCAAGCTCATCTCACTGTGTGGATCGGCTTGATAACTCTGCTTTAGCCACGCCACCTGCTGCTGCACGTTGAGCAACTGCTCTTTGTCTAAGCGTAGATGAATGCCAAACTGAAGGAAGTCGGCCTCTTTGCTGAGATTATTATCGTCTAAAAAGGCAGGTAAAAACTGCACAATAGTCCAAGATTTCTGCCCTGAGTTTAATTCAAAATCATGGGTTTCCAGCGCTGGGGTAAAAACAATGTCTTTGTCTTTGAGCTGGGATTCACCTTGCGAGTAAAAGTATGAACCGTCTATTTGATCAAAAATAATAAACTCGTGCACTTCATGAAAATGCATAAAACACGAGTAGCTTTCCCCTTCTTCATAGGCAACGCTATGGACTTCAAATTGGTAGCCTTCTTGAATACAAAAAGGCTCGCAGTAGGTTTGTGTTTTTATCATTATTGTATTTCAACCTGCATCACAACGAACAAAAGTATCAGATATTGCTTATTATCTTTAGCATAGCCAAAACACAAAAAACCACAAATATATGCTATTACGGGACAATCATTTGGCAGAATAGCGTCTCCCTTGCATGTTCTAATCGAGGTTAATGAGTGAACTATCACCCTCTTTTAAGCGTTAAGGAAAAGCCATGCCTCAGGTTCAAGCCATCGTTTCAAACGGCCAAGGTCATTATCAACTTACTCAGATCGACGTTGGCCTACCTGCTGCAGACGAAGTTCAAATCCGCCTAAAAGCCAGTGGCATTTGCCATACTGATTGGGACTCTATCCAACATTGGAATAAACACTTTGTTGTTGGCCATGAAGGCGCAGGTATTTTGTCTGCAGTCGGCGAACACGTTTCTCGTGTCGAGGTTGGCGACCATGTCATTTTAAATTGGGCAATTCCTTGCGGACAATGCTTTCAATGCGCAGAAGGCAACTTGCACCTTTGCGCCAACCATTCCCCTGTCTGTGGTTGTGGGCTTAAAGGGCATGCTCATGCCGCTGCTTGCCAGCATGACACGCGCCCCCTCGAACGTTCCTTTCATTTAGGCACCATGAGTGAAATGACCGTCGTAAAAGAAGCCGCTGTGGTCAAAATTCCTAAAGAGATCCCCTTCCCTACCGCCGCCATTATTGGTTGTGGCGTCATGACTGGTTGGGGTTCTGTGGTGAACGCCGCCCAGTTAAAAGCGGGCAGCTCAGCCTGTGTTATTGGTTGTGGTGGCGTCGGGCTCAATGTGATTCAAGCCAGCAAGGTGTCTGGCGCCCGTATGATCATTGCGATTGATATCACCCAAGAACGACTTGACCAAGCCACACGCTTTGGCGCGACTCATGGCATTATCGCGGATAAAAATGACCCAGACTTTCGACAGGTGACCGCTCAGGTGAAGCAACTCACTGATGGCCTCGGGGCCGACTACGCGTTTGAGTGCACCGCGATTCCAGCGCTTGGTGCCGCGCCTTTAGCCTTGATCCGTCATGCTGGCACCGCCGTGCAAGTCAGCGGCATAGAGCAACGTATCGAGTTTGATTGCCAGCTTTTCGAATGGGATAAAAAATACATCAACCCGTTATACGGCATGTGCAATCCGCAACGCGATTTTCCCCGCATTTTGTCGCAATACCAACAAGGCGACTTAAAGCTGGATGAGCTGGTTAGTCACACATACTCACTAAGCACCCTAAGCCAAGGCTTTGATGACCTGATCCATGGTCGCATTGCCAAAGGCGTCGTGGTGTTTGATTAAGGGCACAAATCATGACAATCAAACGCTTAGAAGTGTCCAACCCCATTTACACACCCGATAACACGCAGTTTTTGACGATTCATTCCTCTCATCTTGAACGTCGCCATGATGTGTCTGTGTACAACGTGAACGCCCAAGGGCAAAACGTCCCGATTATTTTGCTGCTGCATGGCGTCTATGGGAACCATTGGGTATGGATGCATTTAGGCGGCGTTCATCTGGTATACGAGGCCATAAAACGCTCTCATCCTAGGCTGAATTTCGTACTGGTTATGCCCTCTGATGGCGGCCTGCAAGACGGCTCTGCCTATTTGCCAACAAAGCACGGGGATTACGAACAATGGATCATGCAAGACGTGCTAGCAGCCGTTGTGGAAACTGTGCCATGTGTGTCTGAATCCAGCCGTATTTATCTAACCGGCCTGTCGATGGGAGGCTACGGCGCATTACGCCTAGGAGCAAAATACTGCGACCAAATTAGCGCTATTTCCGCACACTCAGCCATCACCAAGATCGAGCAAATGAGTAACTTTACCAAGACACCGCTGACCCAATATCGTGGGGATAATAACGAGCAAGATAACCTGCTTTTTTGGTGTCAGAAACACGCTGCCACGCTGCCTCCTTTGCGCTTTGATTGTGGCGTAGAAGACCCTTTATTTGACGCCAATGTCGAGTTGCACCAGAACCTAGAAAAACTCAACATAGCACATCAGTTTGAACCGTTTCCTGGAGAACATAACTGGCCATATTGGCACCAACAGATTGAAAAGACATTTCGTTTCTTTCATCACATTGAGTCACAGAAACAAGCAACATAAGACAATAAATGCCATCCTAAATAAAAAGAAAAAAAGGAACCGTCATGAAAAAGCTCAGCTCATTATTAAGCCCTCTGATACTCGCCGCCGCACTAGCAAGTTCGGCCCATGCCGATACTCTTGTGATCAATTCGGACCAAGCCGATTCCGCACCAAAAGCGGCCTTCGAAAAGATCATTAGCAAATTCAAAGCAGAAAACCCTGACATCGACGTAAAGTACAACCTCTACGATAAAGAAGCCTATAAAACCGCCATCCGTAACTGGTTAGCGACCTCACCACCAGATGTTGTGTTCTGGTATGCGGGCAACCGTATGAAGACCTTTGTCGATCGGAACTTGTTTGACGATGTCAGTGATATCTGGGATGAGCTCAACCTCAAAGAGAGCATGCCGTCTTCTTTGTCTTCCATGACAATCAACAATAAGCAATGGGGCATTCCCTACACCTACTACCAAGTAGGCGTGTATTACCGCAAAGATTTGTTTGAAAAGTATGGCCTTTCTGAGCCAAAAACATGGCAAGACTTACTAGACGCCAGCGCAACACTAAAAGCCAATAACATTGCCCCCATCGCCATTGGTACAAAATTTCTATGGCCTGCTGCCGCTTGGTTCGACTACCTAGATTTGCGCCTTAATGGGCTTAAATTTCACATGGATTTGATGGAGGGTCGCATCGCTTATACTGACGAGCGAGTACGTAACGTATTCAAATATTGGCTAGAGCTGGTGAAACCAGGCTACTTCTTGGCCAATCATTCCTCTTACTCTTGGCAAGAAGCACAGCCTTTCTTATAGAATGGCACAGCGGCCATGTACTTGATTGGTAACTATATTGCGCCGAATTTCCCTAAAGAACTGGATGGAAAAATGGGCTTCTTTCAATTCCCCATCATAGATCCTAACGTTCCTGTCGCGGAAGACGCGCCAACCGACACCATTCATATACCCGCCAAAGCTCACAATAAAAAAGACGCTCGTAAGTTTCTTAAGTTTATGGCGCGGGCAGAGAACCAAACCTTGGTCAACGCTGCTTTGTTGCAAATCCCCACTAACAAACACGCCTCTGCGGTGGATAACTACTTCTTAAACAAAGGCGTAGAAGTATTAAGCAACGCCAGTGGCACCGCTCAGTTCTATGACCGTGACACTCACCCTAATATGGCAAAAGAAGGCATGAAGGGATTTCAAGAATTCATGGTCAAACCTGAACGTCTTGATAAGATACTCAATCGCCTAGAAAAAGTTCGTCAACGCACGTTTAAATAAGCCAATAAAAAAGCCCATGAAACTTGTCTCAACAGACGCTTCATGGGCTTTATCATTGATATGGTCTATCTCGAGAACAGCCTAGTCTGCAGTAACAAACGCTGCGGTATCAAACGCTTGACCAGTTTCTGTGGCTAGAATCGCGTGGCGATACGCTTTTGCCGTATCCGCTGCTGACACGCCTTCTGCCGTCTCCATGCCCATTTGCTCTAGGGTTTCTTTTAAGAATCTTGGGCTTACCGTATTCACTCTAAGCTCACCGGCTAACTCTAATGCAGCCGCCTTAGCAAAAGAATCTAACGCCGCATTCACTAGACTAACAGCCGATGACCCTTCGATAGGATGCTGAGCCAAATAACCAGAAGTAAAGGTCATGCTGCCGCCTTTTTTAACGTACTCACGACCAGCCTGAAAAAGGTTAATATGCCCCAAAATCTTGCTGTTTACCGTCGTCGCAAACTGCTCATAATTAAGTTCTTTGATGGGACCAAAGGCGATCTGACCTGTCGTTGAGATGATGGCATCTACCATACCGATTTTTTCAAACAAGGCATCAAGAGCGGCTCTGTCTTCGATGTCGACTTGATAATCACCGCCACTAAAACCCACTTTTACAACATCAAATTCGCTTAATTCTTTCGCTACCGCTGAACCAACGGTGCCCGTCGCTCCGATTAAAACAATCTTCATTTTAGTCTCCACTATTCATAAGGATTTAAGATAGAGAGGATCTTACTCTTGATTTATAATGCGAAAAATATCAACAATATAATTTCACTTGTCATTTTTACTGAATAATAAAATCTCGAAAAAGAAGCGAAGCTTAATGGACATCATCAAATCAATTCAAATATTTCAACAGGT
The DNA here is from genome assembly GCF_004352855.1 of Marinomonas sp. KMM3893. GTDB lineage: Bacteria > Pseudomonadota > Gammaproteobacteria > Pseudomonadales > Marinomonadaceae > Marinomonas > Marinomonas arenicola. The sequence goes on from NZ_SJSC01000001.1 coordinate 749,003, forward strand.
TGCAAAAGAGCAAAGCTTTACTCGAGCAGCAGAGCAATTAAATTTGGTGCCATCGGCGGTCAGTCGACAAATTAATGAGTTGGAAAAGTGGCTGGGGATTCGCTTAATCAACCGCACCACTCGTTCTTTGCACCTAACAAAAGAAGGACGCGATTATTTAGAAAAAATGGCATTGATATTGGATCAAGTTGAGAGCCTACAACAGAGTCCGCAGAACCCTCAAACGCTAAAAGGCAAATTGCGTATCACAGCCCCGATGATGATTGGTCAACACATCCTGCCCGAGATACTCTCTGGCTTTAAATCTCAGCATTCTGAAGTACAAATATCGCTTTCTCTGATGAACCGAAAAGTCGATTTGATCGAAGAAGATTATGACCTTGCCATTCGAGCAGGCCACTTAGCAGACTCAAATTTATACGCCCGTGAGCTAGGCCACATCGCTTTCAAAACCGTTGCGGCGCCCAGTTACCTCGACACTCGCCCGCCTCTGCTTATGCCAAAAGACCTAGCGGATCATAACTGCTTGATAAATACAGCACTCACAACACCAAAACGTTGGCGTTATAAAATAGAGGATAAAAATAAAATGGTGAAAGTGAATGGCGATCTAGAAACCAACGAATCATTATGCCTACTCACCTTCGCAAAAGCCGGACACGGTGTGGCGCTGTTACCAGAACTGTATGTAAATCAAGATATTGCAGAGGGGAGCTTGGTCGAAGTCCTCGCCGATTTTGCGCCAGAACCATTACCAGTGCACATTTTATATGCTTCGAACCGCTTTCTTAACCCGACTCTCAAAGCCTTGATTAGACATATTAGTGATCAGTTTAATCACCGCCTATAATCAATCAATGACCCAGTATGTGGCCCATACAGCATAGGGGGAGAACGGAAAAGACTGAGTGCTATAACAAGAAATCGAGCTTATTTTGGCCAATAAAAAAGCCCCTAGAAGGTCAGTTTTCACTAACTTAAAAGGTTTAAGGCTTCTTAACCTAAAGCGTTTATCAACACTTTCAGAATGTGTAAAAGTCCCCTAAAGGGTTGTTAAAAATACAGGAACAGAAACGAAATGCAGCACAAGAGTACCACTACAAGCCCCACAAACGCTGTTTTGTTAAGAATTTAGCTTAGAAGAGAGGATTTTAGAGTAAACAGGTATTTTACAACCAACCCAAATAGGCCAACGACTAAGTCTTGTTAAGGAAGCATGATGGAAAAATCAGAAGCACGTAAAAAACTTACAGAATTATTAAGTAATGATGAAAGCCGGCAAAAGATAAACTCTAAAGTCACAAAATTGATTGCCCAGAGCCAGTTTAAAGAAACCGTTTATTTAAGCGACTGTCTACCGGAAGCCGCAGCCCATTATTTATCTATAATGGCTTATCCAGCACCCAACGAACATAGCGACAGAAAAAAATTTCACCGAGCCTTAATCTCTGCTGTGATTTTTGAGAAAGGGAGGCCCCAGGCTAAAAAAGAACTTGGCGAGAGGACTATAGAGAGACTTACAAAAGACTATGGAATTATGAGCAGATGGGATGCTATTGAGGATACAATCAGGAAAGGCAATAAAAAGCTAATGAATATGCTGTTCATTTATCACGCCTATACAAGGTACGAAGAATATCTTGTAATGTCTGAACCTTCCGACCCTCCTGCAAGTATAACCAAGTATATTGCCAGCACAGCTAGAGCATACCCACATTTGGGATATGACCCTGAAACGTTCACAATACTATTGAACACTAATGCCAACTTAAGCGAAGCCGATGAAATGAAAACGGCGCGACGTTATTGGTCTAAGAGTAAGCCTGCTTTACATCTTTTAGATGGTTATTATCATAACTATCTAAAGCATTGTCATTATGATGATCAACATATAAGACACTCTATTCTTAACCCTAGCTGGGTTGAGGGAGCAGTAAAATCTAGCCAATTAAAACTAGGGCGCGAATTACTTGATATTGAAATGGTTAAACATGGAGCTCCCAAGCACCATAAAATGAATTACGATCCAACTGAAGCTGTTTTCGTTGACCTTTTATGGGATCGATTTGTCGATAGAGGAGTGGGGATTTAAGAATTATCGGTTTTATGTCCTCCAAGAATAGTTTTTTCATATGGTGAAATATACTCCTATTCAAAACAACATAGGTATATTTTATGACTATAAAAATTGATCAAAACCCAAGAACCATACAGCTTGTAAAAGCTTTTCACATTAAACTGAGATGCGTACATACCATCCAATGGATTAAAAGTCATGATCATGGTTTAAATCCAATCAAGCTGGCTCACGGAAGCTGTGCTTGGTTATCTAAGATAGTAAAAACAAGATTTAAAGTGGAGGTATTAGCATGAATAATTCATACGCTCTATTATTTGGCGCGCCTGTTGATACTATTCCTACAGCAAAAAGCACTGGAGCTTTCAAACTTCTCAATATTTTGTCTGATGGACAAGCACATAGTCGTGAAAGCCTAGGTGAATCAATGAGATCTCCATTACAAAGCCTAAGAGGTGATCGTTTCCAATACTGGCTTATTCATTCCGTCAAACAAGATGCTAGTAAAACCACTCTATTACAACTAGACCCTCGACACTTATCTGGTGATTCTGAACAAGATGCTGCCGCTCGTTTAGAACGTCGTAGGCAGCTCAAGAAAGATTCTCACAAGCAAGCAATGCAAGAGCAACAACGATTACCCAAGGCTCTTGCCGAGCTATTGAAAGCCGAGAAAGACTATCTGAAAAATCTTGAAGCCGCCAACGATCCGACACAAGAATGTTACAAATAAGCTAGCCAACACTTGAGCATTTTTCATATTTATCAAAGCCTTGATTAGACATATTAGTGATCAGTTTAATCACCGCCTATAATCAATCAATGACCCAGTTTGTGGCCCATACAGCATAGGGAGAGAACGGAAAAGACTGAGTGCTATAACAAGAAATCGAGCTTATTTTGGCCAATAAAAAAGCCCCTAGAAGGTCTAGTTTTCACTAACTTTCTAGAGGCTTATTTTATATGGTGGGCCTGCCCCGACTTGAACGGGGGACCTGCCGATTATGAGTCGGATGCTCTAACCAACTGAGCTACAGGCCCTAAAAACGATCCGCATTATAGCTATATGCGCAACCAATGCCAAGATGGTTTTGCCTGTAAATTCAGTCTAATACAGAAAAAAGGCTACTTTTCTTGGCGTACTCAAGGTTCACGACTGACGAATTATCGCCCCAGGAGCAATACCCATTACTTTTTTAAAGGCGCGGCGAAACGCGGCTTCGCTTTGATAACCTAGCTCATCACAGAGAAGCGCTAGGTTGCTCTCCCCTCTTTTTATACGTTGAGCCGCTAGGCGCATCCGCCATAAGGTAAGGTAGGCCATCGGCGTAATGCCCATGGTACTTTTAAATAGGCCGCTGAACGCCGAGCGCGACATGCCTGCTTGTTGTGCCAAACTGGCCACTTGCCACGCTTGCTGTGGAGATTCATGAATAGCCACGATGGCTCTGGCGAGTTTGGCATCGCTTAACCCTGCGAGCAGACCAAATTGTACTTTTTTGGCCTGCATGAAAGATCTCAACAGATGCACCAAATGCGCTTCTGCCAATCGCTCTAAGACAATTTGAGAGCCACAACGTAACTGGGTGATTTCAGTAAGCAATAAAGTATTTAACGACAATAATGGCTGGGCGATCTCATCGCCTCTTTCTACCTTGACCCACTGCCCTGCAACGTCTAAAAGCGGATTGAGTGCTTTTTTGCCAAAATCGTACTCACAGATCAGCAGTTTGTTTGCCTCTCTATGATTCTCTGTAGGCGCTTTTGAGAGCGATGTGTCAAATGCAATACCAGACGCTAACCAAACCCCATCACCGGTTTTTAAGGTGATTAGCTGATTGTCTTTTGCTCGTAGAGTCAGCTCTCCTTCCATCATGTACAGCCAATAACTTGCGTCCGGAGAAAGGGGCAAATGCCCTTTTTCCTCCAAAAAAAGGCAACTGCTCACTGAGGTGGCTTTTGGACGAAACGCGCTTAACACAGAAGAAAGTCGATCCATTGTTTACCTAGCCTTATGAAAATACGATCTGCAATACATTTAGGATTATAAAACACCTATCGTATCGAATTTTATCGTAGTATGCCCTTATAGTAAAAATCAACGAAACATGAGGAGATACCAATGGTTGTACTAAAGCCTAGAGCCGCTACTCCAGAGTTAGCGCTTAACACTCTAACAGGCACTTGGTCTTTGGCTGAGCAAACGCCAGAGAATTTCACCATGATCGTCGTTTATCGTGGCCTACATTGCCCTAAATGCCGTGACTACCTAAAAGAACTAAGTCGTTTAGCCGATGACTTTATCGCAAAAGGTGTGAGTATTATCGCCCTTAGTAGCGACACTCAAGAACGCGCGCAGCAAGCTTCTACTGACTGGGCGATTGAAAATCTAACCATGGGCTACGGCTTAACGCCTGAGCAATCACAAGCATGGGGATTACATCGCAGCGCTGGACGCGGATTAACCAGCATCGGAATTGAAGAGCCGGCTGAGTTTACTGAACCAGGGTTTTTCCTTGTTCGCCCTGATGGCACTCTATATTGGAGTAACATCAGCACAATGCCATTTGCTCGACCACACTTTAGAGAAGTTCTAGGTGCTGTCGATTTTGCTATTAATAAAAACTACCCAGCCCGTGGTGAATTAATTTAATAGCGAGCGTGAATCTTTAAATGAATGAAAAAGCGAAATCCTTTTTGGGTTTCGCTTTTCTTCGTTTTTAAAACACATTAAAAAAACTCTCTTTCACTAACACTTCAAACAAAAAAACACTTCAGAAAACCATTTTTTTAACGATCACTTACTTCAGAAAAACATCAATTTTTTAATAAAAAAAAGCACATCTATAAAGACATGCTTTTTAAAAATTTACGTTTGCTTTCTATTAATAAAAATCGATATAACCGATTACTTACCCAGAGAGAATTTGTTGTCGTAGTCTCTAAACAGGTAAAGAGCCACAATCGCCGCCAGCATCGGCCATGCAGCATAAAAGAGTAAGTTTGATCCGGCCCAAGGGTCTAGGTAACGTCCAAAAGACACTAGAGTAGAGCTTAAGTGCATGATTAATATAATTAATGTTGCCCATCTTCTCTGAAAACCTATCAAAAAGCTCAGCACCAAAGCAAGTTGTAAGGCTCCCATGATATAAGCAATACTGGCACTTATGTCAGGAATAGAATAGAAAACTTTCATGACAGCAGCGGAATGGCTAGGATTCACAAACTTATCCACAGTCCACATAATTAGCACAATAAACACACTCAGTCGCAGCCCCAATAGGCTCCACTCAAGCTTTTCTTTCGATATGGTAATGGTACTCATTTTAAAACCCTTTTTAAAAACTTAATAAACCAAAGCTTTGAAAAACAAAAATTTATGCATTTATCCATACCGCAACCATTATTTAAGTTGTTTCTATAAAGCCATTCAAAACAAACCCACTTTAAAAAGAATAAGGAGAGAAAACAATATTAGATAACTGAGATGAACATTTTTATCTTTTTCACGCTGTTTATTGTTGAAAAAGAAAAGATGGGGATTTCAAACAAATAAAGGGAACTTATTCATATTTTAGCAATCCTCATTTAGAGAAACAGTCATATTTAAAAATCGCTAAGATAAACACCCAATATCCGTCAACACCCAGGCACTATTATGCTGAGTGAAACCTATTTTAGGGTAATAATCTATTGCTTGAGGAGCCGATAACAAGATCAATGAACATTCTGGCTTTAAGGCTTCTTTTGTCATCCTAATTAAGCTCTTACCCACTCCCATCCCTTGAATAGCTGGGTCCACCGCTAAATCAGATAAGTAGCAACAAAAAGCAAAATCCGTCACAGATCGCGCTACCCCAACTAATATTTGCTCCTGCCAGGCCGTGATCAACAGATCTGCATGACCTAACATGGCATTCACCACTTCTACTTTATCGATCGGCCTGCGCGCGCCCAAGGTTGTTTTTGCTAACAGGGTCGAAAATTGATCAGCGGTTATGGCTTCATTCACCTTATATTCTATGTTCATGGCGTTACCCTGTTCGTTGGAATCGTCACTAACAGCATAGATCATCTTTAACCAAAGCGGCGAGCAGCCTACCGCTTTTCTCCAGCCATTTCGATATTGCCCAAATAATGTGGAAGCGCTTAAAACCCGTTGTAATCCCGAGGTTTGCCCAGATGATAGACTGCTTATTATTCTCTGATTGAGTAACCTTGATTCATGCTCGCCATTAAATTGATTTTGTTCTTCATCGCACTCATTGTTACTGCCCTTTATGCGGTGAATTTAGCCCTAGCCGCCAAAGTCCCTTCTTTGCCTGAGGCAGACTCAGCTCATTATAAAAAGGCCAGATTTCACAATACTACACCCACCCCCAACATGCCTTTTCTCAAGACAGTGGCACTGTGGATTCGCTTTTTTACCGAGAAAAAAGTCAATACCACACCCGATGTCGAGATCCCTGTTCGGCCACTGAGTAAAATTGCATTAGCGGCCTTGAGTCACAATGAGCTTCACATTATTAAACTCGGGCACTCTTCTGTTTTGCTAAAAGTGTATGGTGAATATTGGTTACTCGACCCTGTCTTTTCTGAGCGAGCTTCGCCGTTTTCTTTTGCTGGACCAAAACGCTTCCACCAGCCGCCGATTGCTTTAAGAGATCTTCCTACTATCGATAAGGTGTTGATTTCGCACAACCATTACGATCACCTCGACAAAAGCAGCATTACAATACTAGCCAACAAAACCCGTGAATTCTTTGTCCCTAAAGGCGTTGATGGCGATTTGAAAAAATGGGGAGTAGAAAGTAGTAAGATAACCGTGTTTGATTGGTGGCAAGAGCGACAAACAAAGCAAGGAATGGTCGTGTTTACGCCAAGCCAACACTTCTCGGGGCGAGGGCTAAGCGATGGCAACCGCACATTATGGGGTTCTTGGGTGATCAAGACACCACAACAGAATCTGTATTTCAGTGGCGATTCTGGCTACTTTTCTGGCTTCAAAGAGATTGGCGACCGATACGGACCTTTTGACCTGACCATGATAGAAACAGGCGCTTACGATAAAGATTGGGCCAGCATTCATATGACGCCAGAGGAAAGCGTACAAACGCATCTCGACCTTAAAGGAAAGGTGATGCTACCCATACATAATGGCACCTTTGATCTGGCCTTTCACGCCTGGTACGACCCCTTTAACCGAGTTGTGGCGGAAGCAGAAAGGCGCGCTGTTGCATTAAGCACTCCAGAGTTTGGGCAAATATTCAACATCACAGACGCTCCAATAGAGAATCCATGGTGGCGAGTTTCTTCTTGAACTCGCCATTCGGCTAGTAGAAATGTCGGCTCTCTTCTTTTAAGTAGTTGATCAGTACTTGTAGCTTTTTCGGCAAATGCCCATATGGGTACTGAATGTAGACGGGCATAGGATCAGCACGCCAATCTGGTAAACAATTCACTAGGGAATCAGCATGATGCTTAGCTCGCATGTCGACCAAATAATTCGGCAGAATCCCCACGCCATTGCCTCTCACAATCGCGTCTGCGTGAAGCGTGAACTGATCCACGATTAAACGACTTTCGGGCACCTCAAAACACACCTTCCCATCGACATCATTCTCTAGGCAAATAGAACCTTCGTCATTTTTAATCATATCCACCCACGCGTAATGATGAAGCTCACTCGGATGCTGTATATGAGTCGTTTCTTCCAGATATTGAGGGCTGGCGTATACACCTTGTGATAATTCGCCTATTTTCTCTGCTTTTAGACCTTCATCTGCTGGCTGACCCACCCAAATGCTAACGTCATTTCCTGATAAACCTTGTACAGGGTTATTACCGGTTTTCACTTCCATGTTGACGCCTGGATGTTGATCCAAGAATTCAAACATTCGACTTGAGAACCAGCCTCTTATCAGCACGTTATGCACATAGACTGTCAGCTTACCAGTGACCTCTCCTTTTAAATCTTCAACCGCTTTCAGTCCTTCATCGGCTATTTCAAGCATTTTTCGGGCAAAGGGTAAAAATTGAAGGCCTGCTTCATTGGCAATTAATCGATTCGCTTGACGACGCAATAATGGCTGGTTGAGCACGGTTTCAAGATGATTGATGCGACGACTTAATGTCGATTTAGACACCCCAAGTTCAAGCGCACTCTCTTTTAAGTTACCGGTTCCCATTACTGATACAAACGTCTTTACTTCGTTCAAATCATACATACTTCGGTCCTAGAGCCTCTCCGGAAAATAAGAAAAAATCCGTCATATAAATTCATTATTTAGCAATGTTGCAGAAATTGAAACGGAGCGTGTCAACACATCGCATCAAATATGTAAGAAAATACAAATGATAAACATTCTCACTACTATTTTTAATGATTCACATCATACCCAAAAGTTCTCAAATATATAAGGAGATAATGCTCAAAATGACCTCTTCACCACGCCATTTTAAACGTACACTCGTCGCCGCTTTCATTAGCGCAGCAAGCTACTCGCCTATTCTATTGGCAGCAGATAACACCGCATTAGATAATACCGATGTGGCAAAAACCTTAGATCAGCTAGTAGTCACGGCATCTGGGCATGAGCAACAAATTACAGACGCGCCAGCGTCGATTACCGTGGTGACCCAAGAAGAACTAGAAAGCAAACCTTATAAAGATGTGACCGATGCACTGCAAGACGTACCGGGAGTGATGGTCACGGGCGGTGGTTCCAGCCAAGACATCTCTATGCGTGGCATGAGCGGTAAATACACCCTAATTTTGGTGGATGGTAAACGCCAAGGTTCACGTGAAACGCGACCTAACGGCGATAACTCAGGTATCGAACAAGGCTGGACACCGCCATTATCTGCTATCGATCATATCGAAGTGGTACGTGGCCCTATGTCTTCTCTTTATGGTTCAGACGCACTAGGTGGTGTTATCAACATCATCACCAAAAAGGTTCAGGATAAATGGGGCGGCGAAATTTCCGCCAGCACCACGATTCAAGACAACAACAAATCAGGCGACAGCCGCCAAGCCGACATCATGGTAAATGGCCCCTTGATCAAAGATAAATTGGGGCTGCAATTTTACGGTCAAGTTTCTCAGCGTGATGAAGATGACATTACCAATGGCTATGCTGACCAAGACATTAACAATGGCACCGCCAAGGTCACTTGGAAACTTTCTGACGATCAAGACATTGTCTTTGAAGCCGGCAAGGAAACCCAAAACCGAGACACCACAACTGGAAAGTCTTCAACGTCAGGTAGTGATACTAAATACACCCGCGATCACTACGCCGTCACCCACAATATTACTGTTGGTGATACCAGTGCTCAGACCTACATCACCAATGAGAAGATCGACAACCCAAGTCGAAATATGTACTACGAGGACACCGTTTTAAACAACCAAACGACCATCTCCTTTGATAGCCATATTTTGACCCTTGGTGGCCAATACCAGTACGAGAAGCTTGACGATTCTGGCAACAACTCAAGTAGTGGCATAGATCAGTTAACCAACTGGCAAGCAGCGCTGTTTGTGGAAGATGAATACTTCCTAACCGATGACCTTTCTTTAACCTCGGGGCTACGCTACAACAAGGATGAAAACTACGGAGATAACTTCTCACCACGCCTGTACGCCAACTGGAATTTCACACCAAATTGGACACTAAAAGGCGGCGTGAGCACAGGTTACCGCTCACCTGATTTGCGTCAAGGTACAGACGGCTGGGCACAGATAACTGGTGGCGGCGGCAGCACTACAGCTGTAATTCTAGGTAATTCAGATCTAGACCCAGAGAAAAGCGTCAGCGGCGAAGCAGGGCTTTATTGGAATAATAATAAAGGTACGCAAATCAGCGGGACGATATATCGCACCGACTATAAAGACAAAATAACAGAAATGAGTCTTTGTGACACCAGAACAGGGGATGCATCCTGTACATACGACGGAAATAGCTATACCTATATAAACCAAAGGTTTAATGTCGACCGCGTTGTTATGCAAGGGGTTGAGTTAACCCTAAATACGCACATTACCAAAAATGTTTCCTTCACGGGTAACTACACATACACAGACTCCGAACAGAAATCTGGTGCTTTCTCAGGCGAAGCGCTTAACCGTTTACCTAAGCACATGATCAATGCGACCACGAACTGGGTCATGAGCGACAAGATGAAATCTTGGGCTCGTGTTAATTACCGTGGTAAATCAAGCGATGGCTTAAGTCGTATTAGAATGACTAAAGGCATCCCTTCTTATACTTTCGTCGACACTGGCATGAGTTACGCTTTGACCAAAGATGTGACGGTTTACGCAGGCATCTACAACATACTGGACAAAGAAGTGGACTACGATACTTATGAAGAAGTGTTAGATGGCCGCCGCTATAACGCAAAAATCAGAATGACCTTCTAATCTAACAAGCCTAAACAGCACGAATAGAAAATCATCAAAAACCGTTACTATTTCCTAGTAACGGTTTTTTTCTATTAGACACAAGCATTTTCAAATCCCCTCTGCCTTTCTGGCGTGATTCACCCTTTCTACCCAGAGACAATATATTGGTCCACTCTATCAATGCCAATTATCTGTTACTACCTACAACCTTTGGTGCGACCATTCCTTAATGCCAAACAGGGTAATAAAGGGTCGTTTTTTTCTTTAAAAACAAAAAAACCGTTATCATGTTGTCATGATAACGGCTTTTTAATCTGACGACTTTAGAGCATCAAGAGATTAGTCTTGGTTAATAAAGTAGTTCACTACGTAAGCAGGAAGATCCGCTGCATTCACAACGATTTGCTCCATGGTGTCACGGTCACGAACGGTCACTGGTGCGCCTTCTTTTTCGATAGAATCGAAATCGACGGTGACACAGATTGGTGTTCCGACTTCGTCATGACGACGGTAGCCTTTACCTACGTTACCTGTGTTTTCATAAAGAATACGACCCAAGCCCAGTTTTTGAAGCTTGTTTTTTAATTCTTTCGCTAGCGCAACGATCTCTGGCTTGTTCTTCTTAAGCGGCATGATAGCGACTTTGATCGGCGCTAGATGAGGCTTAAATTTAAGAACCGTACGAGTCGAACCGTTTGGTAGCTCTTCTTCTGTATAAGCTTCTGTCATTACCGCAAGCAAACCACGGTCAAGACCAGCAGAAGGTTCGATACAGAAAGGCACTTCCCACTTGTTCGCTTCTAGATCACGAATCGCCAATTTCGCAGTAGAGTGTTCGTTCTTTTTCACTTTCGCAGAAAGACCAAACTCTTCTTGTGCTTTGGTATGAGAACCTAGATCGTAATCAGTACGGTTAGCAACACCTTCTAACTCTTCAAAACCGTGTGGAAAACGGTACAAGATATCCACAGTCGATTTTGAGTAATGCGCTAGGTCATCACCCGTTACGTATTCAAATTCAATATTCTCTGCGGCTAGGCCTTGATCCAACCACCACTGCTTACGAGCGCCGACCCAGAACTCATGCCATTTTTCGTCTTCACCAGGTTTGCAGAAAAACTCTAATTCCATCTGTTCGAATTCACGAACACGGAAAATAAAGTTACGTGGCGTGATTTCGTTACGGAAAGATTTACCGATCTGAGCAATACCAAAAGGCAAAGCGCGAGAAGTTGAATCAACCACGTTTTTAAAGTTAGTAAAAATACCCTGTGCGGTTTCTGGACGAAGGTAAGTGTAAGACTCTTCGTTTACCATTGGACCGACATTGGTTTTAAACATTAGATTAAAGTCACGAGGCTCTGTTACGTTCGTAGAACCACAGTTATCACACACTTTAATGTCTTTCATGTGGTCGGCACGCATACGAGATTTACATTCGTGGCAATCGACCATTGGGTCAGTGAAGGTATCTTCGTGACCAGAATATTTATAGACGTTTTTATTTTGGATGATGGCGGCATCCAAACCTTCTACGTCGTCACGTTCGTAAACCATCGAACGCCACCAAGCCGCTTTTAGGTTGTTTTTCAACTCAATACCTAACGGACCGTAATCGTAAGCGCCTTGCATACCACCGTAGATTTCACTGCCTTGGAAAATAAATCCGCGACGTTTACACAGGGAAACGAGTTCATCCATTGTTTTAGCTGGCATTTCTAAACACACCTTAAGCAAATTCGTTAATAGAAAAGACGCTCGACATAACTAAGAGCGCATATCAAAGAAAGTTATAACTAGGCATTGTACTCTGTGCCCGAATTTCCCTCAATGGCGATTACTCGGGAAAATAAAATCGCTTTTCAGCTGGGGAATGACAGTATTTCTCATTTAGCTAGGACGCTTATCGTTAATTCACAAATAGCGGAGGATGCAAGTACAAAAACATTCTTTTTTTGAACTTTTTAGGGTGTTTTTGCATTCATTTTGTAAGATAATTCGTATTAATTACACATTTGAAGCCGAGATCAGGATTTTCTATGCGCTCAACCTCCATTTTCCCTATTGTTCTTTTTGGCCTCTTTGGCGTGCTCCCGTTTGCAATATGGACGCTCTTCGCCATAACAGGCACAAGTTTGATGGGTTACTCTGGCGTTCAATTATTTGCCAGTTACGGCGCGATTATTTTGAGCTTCTTTAATGGCGTGGTTTTTGGGCAAGTTATAGAAAATCCTCAGCGTACTTATAGTCGTCGCGTGATGCTGTTTAGCCATCTTATCTCACTGTTGGCATGGGGAACCTTGCTAATGGGAGTCCCGACTCTTGCTGTCGTCGTTTTGTTACTCGGCTTTATTTCAACTTTTTGGCTAGAAATCCGTTGCCTGAAACTGCTTTTCGCACACAGCGATGGCCACTCTAGAACACGCTTTGTGCTCATCACTATTGTTTGTGTTTTGCATATTTTAGTGCTCTTTCCACATTATTAATAAAACGCTCTTTAGCATTAGCCCAAATGCCATCAAATAAGGTGCCTTGCACCATTAGGTTAATGCTAAGAAATCAGGCTAAGAAACGGACATTTATCACTGCAGCATCACTCATTTTGAGGTTTATTCAGACAGAACGATTGAGGACAATGCTATGCCTTTCAATGCCCTTATCATTGGCGCGAGCAGTACCATAGCCCAAGCTGCCGCAGCGCTATTCGCACAAGACCCTGACTGCCAACGGGTTTTCACGGTCAGTCGTACCCCAGCTAACCTTTTCGCAAACAAAGTCACGTCTCTATTATGCGATTACAGTGACGACTCCATCGACACCATTTGCCACACCTTAAAACCTTATGCTGGCACTTTTAGCAGAGTGCTCATTTGCAATGGCGTATTACACAATGAGGCCAGCAACGAGTCGGCCTCCTCACGCATGCCCGAGAAAAAACTCGAAGACATTAGCGCCGATCAATTAGCTCGCCTTTACCACTCTAATAGCATTATTCCGATGCTTTGGATCAGTCGTCTTTTGCCATTACTAAAAAGCGAAAACGCGGTAAAAGTCGCGGTGTTCAGCGCTCGAATCGGCAGTATCGCAGACAATAAAATTGGCGGCTGGTACAGCTATCGCGCGTCTAAAGCCGCCTTAAATATGCTGATACAAACCAGTGCCATTGAATACGCAAGACGCGCCCCGAACGTAAAACTCATCGCCTTTCATCCAGGTACAACAGACACGCCCCTGTCAAAACCCTTTCAAAATAATGTGCCCAAAGACAAACTGTTTACCCCTGAATTTGTCGCTGAAAGGGTTTTATCGGTACTAGAGAGTGCGCCCGTAGACCAACAAGCCGCGTATTTAGACTGGAACAATAAGCCTATTGAATGGTAAAACGCTGCATAGAAAAGCAGAAGACATGCTAACCATCAACAACGAGCTCCCTATGGATGATCTGGATCAGACTGACCGCAAAATACTCAACCTACTGCAGAAAGACGCGACCTTAACTGCGACTCAAGTAGCCGATCATGTTGGTTTATCACAATCTCCTTGTTGGCGACGAATCAATCGCCTGGAACAAGAGGGCTACATTCAATCTACTCAAGCGATTTTGAATCGTCATAAAGTGGGGCTAGATATTGTGGTGTTAGTGAACATAAAGCTGTCTTCCCACGGCAGAAAGATGCTGGATGAGTTCGAACAATCTATTGTCGACTTTTCAGAAGTGGTGGAATGCTGGACGATTTCAGGGTCGATGGATTACAGCTTGCGAGTGGTCGCAAAAAACATTGGCAGTTATGAAACCTTTCTACGCAGCAAGTTATTACAGTTACCGCATATCCAAGAAGCACAAAGCCATTTCACAATGCGTGAAGTCAAGAATGTCACCCAGCTTCCTATCGACTAAAAGTGGTCACTTTGTCGTCACTGTCACTGGGTAACAAACAGTAAGAGTGGCTTATTACTTAAGCAGTGGATCGTCTTTAGGCAGTAGCTTTTGAATCCACAAGGCCAGTTTATGCTTCATGCTTGGCAAATCTTCTTTATCCGCAGGTAGCCCCACAATCAATTTATCCAAAACCAATAAACGGTAAATGGCTTCTGTTTTCTCGTTCGCTGACATAGTGGCAGAAAAACCATCATAGCCTCGCTTTAAAGCATAGTTTTCACCAACTTGAATGGCTTTTTTACTCAGTGCGGCTTCGTTCTTAACTTTTTTCATGGATTTCCTCACCTGTTCAGTTATCAATACAGCGATGCTTTTCAAGCATTGTCGACACATTGCATAAAAACGCGATTTGAGACATTTACTCGACTCTAGCAGTTTTTTCCTCTTTGCCACACTTTTCTCAGCAATAAACCGTAAAAAACGATTATTAAACAAGGCGTTGTCGATAATCCTTCAATAATAAAACCTATATTTGTCATCAAAAACACAAAATCAAACCTTAAATTGTCGACAATCATGCTTGATATACGCCTAAATCAAGGCTATAAAGAAACACATTGTCGACAATAGAGTGATTTACCCCTTTATGAATAACCTTGTTTCCATCAAATCTGCCACCTTATCTGAAGATATTGCGCAGCAACTTAGTAATGCGATCGTACAAGGTGAGATTCCACAGGGCAGTAAAATCTCCGAGCCTGAGCTCGCCAAACAATATGGCGTCTCTAGAGGGCCTCTTAGAGAAGCCATCGTCAAATTAGAAGGGCTTGGTCTAGTGACCCGCACCGCCAATGTGGGCGCTCGTGTTATCCAACTGAATATCCAAGACATGCTAGACACCTTTAGCATGCGTGAAGCACTAGAAGGCATGGCCGCTAGACTCGCGGCGACATCCATGCCGCTTACCGAAGTCAATCGTCTGTATACCTTGCTTGATAAACACCAAGCCTATCTCGATGACAACCAAGATGAACATTATGTTCAGCAAGGCGGTAATGATGACTTTCATTTGCGCATCATCCACGCCAGCGGCAACGCCAAGTTAGTGCGTCTGCTGACCGAAGAATTGTACGCAGTGATTCGCATGTATCGCCGTCATACGGCCGACCAACGCAGCGATCCGCGCCAGGCATTACGTGAACACAGAGCGATCCTAGACGCCATTGCCAATCACGAAGGCGACCTCGCCGAATTGCTGATGCGTCGTCATATCAGTCGGGCAAGTCATTTGTTGAAGCAAGCGATGGAGCACAGCGCCCTCGCCTCACAATAAGTCGACCCCATTTATTAGAACAACAAAAAGAGAGCTAAATCATGACTAATCTTTCAGCCGGTGCCCGCTTTAGAAAAGCGGTACAAACACAATCACCACTGCAAGTCGTTGGTACCATCAACGCCTATTGCGCCATGATGGCCGAACAAACCGGACACCATGCTATTTACCTATCGGGGGGTGGTGTCGCCAATGCTTCTTATGGTTTGCCTGACTTAGGCATGACAGATTTACACGACGTGCTAGAAGACGTACGCCGTATTACTTCCGCGTCTAACTTGCCCTTGTTGGTTGATATCGATACCGGCTTCGGTGGCGCGTTTAACATTGCCAGAACCGTTCAACAAATGGAAAAAGCGGGCGCCGCTGCCGTCCACATTGAAGACCAAGTTCAGCAGAAACGCTGTGGTCATCGCCCAAACAAGGCCATCGTTAGCCAAAGTGAAATGGTCGATCGTGTCAAAGCCTGTGTCGACGCTCGTAATGACGACGATTTTGTCATCATGGCACGCACTGATGCCTTGGCGGTAGAAGGTATGGAATCCGCGATTGAACGCGCCATTGCGTGTGTAGAAGCCGGCGCCGATATGATCTTCCCAGAAGCCATGATCACCTTAGATCAGTACAAAGAATTCGTCGCGGCGGTAAAAGTGCCAGTACTGGCCAATATCACCGAATTTGGCGCAACCCCACTGTTTAGCAAAGAAGAGCTGGCCGGCGCAGGCGTTGACCTAGTGCTTTACCCGTTGAGTGCATTCAGAGCCATGAATAAAGCCGCCTTAAACGTCTATCAACATCTACTAAACGACGGCCACCAACGTGCAACCGTCGAGACGATGCAAACGCGCAACGAACTCTACGATTTTTTGAACTACCATGATTACGAAGACAAGCTAGACGCGCTTTTCTCAGAGCAAAAGACGCAAAAATAAGGCGTTGATCAATCTCTAAAAAGCACAAAGCACACTTAATCTAATGATTTCTCAGCGAACAATAATAAAGGAGAGACGACATGGCTAAAGTACTTTCTGGTGCCGGGCTACGCGGTCAAAGTGCAGGCGAAACAGCGCTTTGTACCGTCGGTAAAGCCGCCGCAGGGTTAACCTATCGAGGCTATGACATCGATGTATTAGCCGACCATGCAAGCTTTGAAGAAGTGGCGTATCTATTACTCTATGGCGCCTTGCCAAATCGGATTCAGCTGCAA
Organism: Marinomonas sp. KMM3893; assembly: GCF_004352855.1. Taxonomy (GTDB): domain Bacteria; phylum Pseudomonadota; class Gammaproteobacteria; order Pseudomonadales; family Marinomonadaceae; genus Marinomonas; species Marinomonas arenicola. The sequence goes on from NZ_SJSC01000001.1 coordinate 765,910, forward strand.
GATTACGAGCACAAACTGATGCAGCTGCGCAGTCTGCCAGAAGCACTAAAAGCCGCTTTGGAGCTAATACCAAAAGACGCGCATCCTATGGATGTCATGCGCACTGGCTGCTCCTTTTTAGGCAACCTTGAGCCAGAGCTAAGTTCTGAACAGCACGCCTTTTCAGGCCAATTGGCCGCTGCAGACCGCCTGATCGCCACCTTACCTGCCATGGTTGTTTATTGGTATCGCTTTACCCATGATGGCGTGCGCATCGACACCCAGAATAGTCACGTGCCGTCTTTGGCTGGGCATTTTTTGACCATGCTCCACGACCAAGAACCGAGCGAATTACACACCAAGGTCATGAACGTTTCTTTGATTCTGTATGCCGAGCATGAATTCAATGCTTCTACCTTTACCGCTCGTGTCTGTGCTTCCACTTTATCGGACATGCACTCTTGTGTAACCGGTGCCATTGGCAGCTTACGTGGCCCACTGCATGGCGGAGCAAACGAAGCCGCAATGGAGATGATCGAGCCTTGGCAATCCGCCGATGAAGCCGAAGCTGCCCTCCTGGAAAAACTCACCAATAAAGAAAAAGTCATGGGCTTTGGTCATGCCATTTATAGCGAGCGTGATCCGCGTAATGACATCATCAAAAAATGGTCTAAAAAGCTCAGCGAAGAAACCGGCGATGATCACTTATACGCCGTTTCAGAGCGCTGTGAAGCTGTGATGTGGCGGGAGAAAAAACTCTTCTGTAACGCCGACTTCTTCCACGCTAGTGCTTATCGCTTTATGGGCATTCCAACCCAGTTGTTCACGCCCATTTTTGTCTGCTCTCGCATCACTGGATGGGCTGCCCATGTCATGGAGCAGCGAGCGAACAACCGGATCATTCGCCCTAGCGCAGATTATACCGGCCCAGACCATGCAGAATGGATCGCCATAGACGATCGGCCATAAGCCTATCTTCAATGGTATTTAGACAGGCTATTTCAGAACCCTATTGATAACAAAAATAACTCTCTTCTATTTTAAAGGAAAGAACATGAGCGCCAACGTAGATGTAAATAACCGCCCTGATTATGATCAAGTCATCCAAGACATCGCTGACTATGTGATTGATTATAAAGTCACCAACCAAGAAGCGCTCGACACCGCTCGTAATTGCTTGATGGATACCCTAGGCTGTGGCTTGCTTGCCCTACGCTTCCCTGAATGTACTAAGCATTTAGGGCCCATCGTACAAGGCACAGTGGTACCAAATGGCGCGCGTGTGCCTGGCACCTCGCTATCCCTTGACCCTGTTAAAGCCGCTTGGGATATCGGTTGTATTATTCGCTGGCTTGATTACAACGACACTTGGTTGGCGGCAGAATGGGGACACCCTTCTGACAACTTAGGCGGTATTCTGGCCGTTGCTGATCACTTGTCACAAGTTCGCTTATCGAATGGCGAAGCGCCTCTTACCATGCGCGAAGTGCTAGAAGCCATGGTTATGGCGCACGAGATCCAAGGTGTGATCGCTCTTGAAAACTCCTTTAACCGCGTGGGTTTGTGTCACGTATTACTGGTCAGAGTCGCTTCTGTAGCCGTTGTCACTAAAATGATGGGCGGCGACCGTGAGCAAATCATGGCGGCCATTTCTCAAGCTTGGGTCGATGGTTCGGCGCTGCGTACTTATCGCCATGCACCAAATGCCGGTTCTCGTAAATCTTGGGCAGCGGGCGACGCTACCTCGCGCGCAGTACGTCTAGCGGACATGTCGATGCGTGGTGAAATGGGCGTACCAAGTGTGCTAACCGCGCCACAATGGGGCTTCTATGATGTGTCTTTTGCGAAAACAAACAAAGACCAAGCGATCAAGCCAGAAGCAGAGCGTCAATTCTCTTTCTCCCAAGACTACGGCACCTATGTGATGGAAAACATCTTGTTTAAGATTTCTTTCCCGGCAGAATTCCACGCTCAAACGGCCGCTGAAGCCGCCGTGACTCTGCACCCTCAAGTCAAAGACCGTTTGGCTGAGATCGACAAAATCGTCATTCGTACTCATGAATCTGCGATTCGTATCATCTCGAAATCAGGCCCATTAGCCAATGCCGCCGACCGCGACCATTGCTTGCAATACATGGCAGCGGTGCCATTGGCTTTTGGTAACTTAATTGCCGAGCATTACGAAGACGACTTCCACGCAGCGAACCCTATTATTGATGAACTGCGCGAGAAAATGGAGATTGTTGAGGACAAACGCTTCACCGCAGAATACTTAGAAGCGGACAAACGCTCCATCGCCAACGCGATCCAAGTGTTCTTCAAGGACGGCAGCAGCACAGACGAAGTGGTTGTCGAATACCCAGTGGGCCATCGCCGTCGTCGTGAAGAAGGCATTCCGCTCTTAGAGCAGAAGTTTAAAAACAACTTGGCAACACGTTTTCCAAGCCGTCAGTGCCAAAACATCTTCACCCTTTGCAAAGACCAAACTAAGTTAGAACAAACCCCTGTGAATCGCTTTATGGATTTATTTGTTATCGCGTAATCTGCGTTTAGCTAAAGCGTAAACCCAAGCAGTCACATAATGCTCACAGACCTTTGTCTCTGGGCATTTTTTTCCTTAGAAAGCCTTCTTTCCCCCTGAGTTTCTCCTTAATCATCCGGCTTTTCGTAGATAATATGAAACCGCTTATTAGGTGCTTACCGTGGCCCGCTAAAAAAACTATCATCCGCCCGTTTTTATTAAAGAATTCGTTAAAAAATTGAAAGTTTAATCAATAACCTATAAATTATTTTTATAGATCGCCTCACAATAATAAAAACACCAGAATTTTAAAGAATCACTCATTGCCTCAAAGAGACGCTTTTAATTGCCCATAAAGCGTCCAGCCAAGCTATACCTAGTGGTTTTTAGCGTTTCCCCCTTTAAATGTTTAAACGTACGCTCGCTTCTCTATTAAGGAATAAAGCATGTTGTCTTATTTAAAAAAATCGCCGCTACCGCAGCAGCTCGGTTTAAGTGCCTTATCGGCCGTTGTGATTATTTTTTTGTTGCTCATTCTGTTGATGAGAATGCTCTTTAGTGAGCAAATCAATAAAATAGTCACCAGTCATCAAGAAAAAGAAGTCGAACTGATTTCTAATCAATTACACGATAAGTACGAACAGTTAAACCGCCGCACGCTGCGCGATGGAGAGTTACTTAACTTAGCGCTCGACGATCTCAAAGTAGATAAGAGCAACACCATAAACATGAAGGGTTATCAGGTTCCAACCTTGTCCCTGGACGAGCAAATACTCAATGGTAAAAATCGCTTTATTAGCCATTTCGCCAGCAGTATTGAGCTGCAAATTGGATTAATCATTAATCAAGGTGGCAAGCTTATTCGTTTAACCAGCTCACTGGATGAGATTGGAGGAGAACCCGCCATTGGCAGCGAGATTCCTCGTTTATCCCTTGCTTATAAAGCGATTCAGCAAGGTCGCGTGTTTGCCGGTAAAATAGGCATTAATAAACAAAACTACTTTGCTCGATACGCAAAGGTCAGCGGCTCATCTGATCTTTATTATGAGCTTTTGATTCCTTACGCCAGCGTTCTTGCGCCCATTGCTCAGTCTCTCAATAACATTAAATTCGGCAAAAGTGGTTATGTCTACGTTACCAATAGCGGCGAACATAAAGGCACTCTTCTCGTTCATCCAAATAAAGAGATAGTTGGCAAAAACCTGATAGAAATGTACCCAAGTATAAATAGTGCCTTAGATAAAATGTATCAACACGATAAAGGCATTACCCGTTATGCGCTAAGAATACCGGGGCAAGACGACACATTGCGCCCATCTAAAATTGTCTTCAAAAAAGTGCCTGGCTGGGATTGGGTCGTTGCTTTGAAATCTTACGATGATGAGTACAAGGAAGAAGTAAACGGTGTGTTATGGGGAATTAGCTTACTTTGTGCATTTGCGTCACTCTTTTTAGCCTGCATTTTATGGATTTTCATTCGCCGCGCATTAAAACCTCTGCAAGACATTTCTTATGGCTTGAATCAGCTAGGGCAAGGAAATTTGGCGTTTGAGTTTTCCAGCAACAAAGATCACAACAGTCGCAATGAAGTTGACTTATTACAGAACGATACGATACGTATGCGGGATAGCCTTATTAGCCTGATCAATAAGGTATTAATGTCTAGCAATGAATTGCTCGCCTCCACACAAGCCATCTCAAATGCCAACTTAGATTTAAAAGAAAGCGCGAACAACAGCAAAGATGCCAGCATTCAAGTGGCGTCGGCAGTCACGCAAATTTCCGCCTCCATTGAAGAAGTCGCCCAAAGCGCCACCGAGGTGTCGAGCGAATCCGTTGCGGTGCAAGTCTCCACGGAAAGCGGCCATGAAGCAGTGAAACAAGTTGAAGAAACCGTTAGTAAGTTGTCGTTCGCTTTTAGCCAAGCTTCTGAAACCATTGCCAGTGTCGAAGCCAGCTCCAACAACATCGGAGCCGTTGCGACTGTGATTAATGAAATCGCCGAGCAAACAAACTTATTGGCGCTAAACGCCGCCATTGAAGCCGCTCGCGCTGGGGAGCATGGACGTGGTTTTGCAGTCGTCGCCGACGAAGTTCGTGTGCTTGCACAACGCACTCAGCAATCGACTGAAGAAATTCGCAAGGTCATTGATACCCTGCAATCAAACAGTCGATCAGCGGTGACTGAAATGAACAAAGGCCGTGAACAAGTGGACAATAGCGTCAAGCAGACCATGTACGCAGGAGAGGTGTTAGATCAAATCTTCAAATCCACTCAGACCGTCGCAACGGGCATTACAAATGTGGCAGCGGCCACCGAGGAGCAAAGTGTCGCGGCCACTCAAATTCGTCAGAATTCAGAGTCTCTGCAAGAGGCAGCCATCGCCACATTGCAACAATCGGATATCTCTCAAGGACACAGCCAGCACATTCGAGAACTGGCGAAATCTCTACAAAAAGATCTAGACGCCTTCACGCTTAAATAAGCTTAAGTTGGCTATGCCTCATGGTCACAGTATCATACGCTGACCATGAGGAGATTTTATGTATTCAGCCGACAACCACCGCCATTGTTTTTTATTTAAAGGATCTACTCCTGAGGTGTTGTCAGGCTTTTTACGCCTTTGTGAGCACTTAACCACACCGCTTATTTGTGCCCATGATGTTGAACCATATCAACAACTTGCACCGTCACAAAACACAGCGTTTCGAACCTGCTCCTTCAAACAAGCACGACAAGAGCTGGGCAGCAGCCACGATGCCATCTTGGTGGATTTAACCCATGGAGTATCCGCCAGTGCGCTCGCTATTTTGGCAGGTACAGTGCGCGGCAATGGTATCTTCGCCATCGCCTTACCTGAAGAAGATTGGTTGTCTGTTGTCGACCAAGATCTGCCCCGTTATTTGCCATGGCCTTATCAAAGCGAGCAGATAGACTCCAGCTTCAAGCGTTTTTTACTGGCACGTCTGGAAAATGATTCATCCCCTTTTATTGTCCTATCCAGTCAGGGTCACTCGCACCAACAAACACCTTTGCCAGCCTTGGATCGCCTTAATGAAAACGCCCCGTTAACTCAAGAGCAAACCGCGGCACAAGCTTGTTTACTGAGCCTAAAAGCAAAGTCCTATGTTCTAATCGCTCCACGCGGACGTGGGAAATCCACACTGCTCGGTGATAGTCTTGCCAAAATGCTGCAAGCAGGGAAAAAAGTCGCTTTGACCGCCGCCAATCAAACCGCCATTACGACACTCAAAAAGCGCTTTGACGAGCAATTACAGCACTCAGCAGTCACCGCGGAGTTCCCTTTCTTTGCGCCTGACGCGTTACTCTCCAGTGACACTCATTGGGATCTATTGTTGGTCGATGAGGCGTCTAGTATCCCTCTTCCGATGCTGATGGCGCTCAATAAAAAAGCCAAGCACTGTCTTTTTAGCACCACAGATTATGGCTATGAAGGCGCAGGAAAAGGCTTTGGCATACGCTTCTGCCGTTATTTGGAAGCACAATCTGATGGCTGTTTATTACCGCTGGAACGACTGACTTTGCGTCGCCCTATTCGGTGGGGGGAAAATGACCCACTGGAAAATTGGATGAATGATTGTTTCTTCTTAGCCCCAGAGCAAAACACAAAAAAACCACTGTCTGTCGCCAAGCACGATGACGCTGTTCTCGAATACTCTGTTATCAAGGGAGCCGAATGGTTAACCCAAACAGCCGCCTTATCACAAACCTTTCAACTCTTGGTCAGTGCACATTATCAAACCTCGCCTGATAACCTACGCTGGGTATTAGATGACCCTTCTGTCTCAACGTATTTATCGATGCAAGGCGATCATCTTCATAGCGTGGCCATTGTCACCGAAGAAGGTCCTTTACCAGATGAACTCAGTAGCGCGGTGCTGCAAGGGACGCGACGTCCTCGTGGGCATTTAATACCGCAATCCTTGTTGGCCCATGAAGGCATAGAAGACGCAGGCCAATACCGTTACTGGCGTATCAGCCGTATTGCCACCCAAACAAACCAGCAAAACAAAGGCATGGCCAGCGAGCTGCTTAACCACATTGAAGCAACCGCGAAACAAAAAAACGCACACGAAGCGTGTGATTTTCTGTGCACGAGTTTTGCTGCAACAGCCGATGTGGTGGCTTTTTGGCAAAAAAATGCGTTTGTGCCCGTGCGCTTAGGCACCACGAAAGATCAGGCCAGCGGCTGCTATTCCCTGATGATGGTAAAACCACTCACAGACAAGGCTCGCCAGCGGGCAGCGCACTGGCATCATTCTTATTTAGCCAATCTCACCATTAACTTGCCACGCGATTATTCAGACATTGATGCTCATTTAGCCGATAAACTGGCAATGCCGCTTGTGGAAAATACGCCCCTCATAACCACAAGGTTTAACGAGTCTAGGGGTGAAAATCCGCCTGTCTGCGACACCATTTCCGACAAAGATAAAAAAGACCTTCTCTTATTTGTGCATCACCACCGCCCTTACCTCACCATACGAGCGCAACTCACTCGCCTAGTGCAAAGTAAAATCAGCCGCCAGCAGCTGACCGTAACGCACCCAGATTACTCGCTGCTTAATGCGTTAATCCGCCAACCAGCGAATAAAGTCGACTTTTCCGCCTTCCAATTAAACACCAAGAAACAAGTAGAAAAACACTTAAAGTCCGTCGTTGACGCTTTATTATCGATGTAAAAAGGCCGTGTGGTCTCGATTTAATTAAATGTGTGACTTTTCACCCATTAACAAAAAAAATTTGGGCGGAATTCCACCCAAAACAACACTATCTGCTCGGTTTAAATTAACTTCACAAAAAATAATCATGCTATTTTTATATACAAATCAAAAGCTTAATTAAATTCATAAAGAATTGGCACAAAATGTGTAATAACTAATGCTGCAACGTTATTTATTAACCTTGTTATCCGTTTAACAAAGATTAAACGAGCAACAATAATAATTACTCAGTTTTGGAGTCCAATAACAATGAAAAAACTCAGCTTAGCCCTAACTACTCTTGCGCTTACCTTTTCCGCAGGAAGTGCTTTTGCAGATTCATCTTCCGCTTGTGATGCAGGCGAACGTATTGTCAAATTCAGCCACGTAACTGGCGGTACAACCCACCCTAAAGTCGTGGCGGCCAATAACTTCGCAGATCGCGTAAACAAAGAAATGAACGGCAAGTTGTGTGTCGTTGTATACCCAAACTCGACGCTATTTGGTGATTCAAAAGAGCTTGAAGCCCTACTATTAGGGGATGTTCAGTTGCTTGCACCGTCTTTGTCTAAATTTGGTTCTTACTCTCCAAAATACGGCGTTTTCGACCTACCTTTCATCTTTAAAGACATGGACCACGCGATCCGCTTTACCAAAACGGAAGAAGGTAAAGACTTGTTGATGGCAATGGAAGACAACGCAGGTTTCGTTGGTTTAGGTTATTGGATGTCTGGCATGAAATACTTCTCTGCCAACAAAAAACTGATCTTACCAAGCGATGCGGAAGGCCTAAAATTCCGTGTACAAACGTCCGACGTGGCAAAATCCATGATTTCTGCCATGGGCGCATCACCACAAGCCATGGCGTTTTCTGAAGTATACGGTGCCTTGCAAACCGGCGTAGTAGATGGTCAGGAAAACACCTGGTCTAACATCTACACGAAAAAATTCTACGAAGTTCAAGACAGCATCACTGAAACAAACCACCAATTATTGGCTTACTTGTTCATGACGTCTAAAGACTTCCTAGACAGCCTTTCCGCGGCTGACCGCGAGCAATTCCTAGCCATTGCCGACACAGTGACTCAAGAAGCGAACGAATCGGTTAAAGCCAAAGAAGCGGCAAACCGTGCCAACATTCTAAAAGCAGGCGGTAAGATCAATACTTTGACAGCAGAACAGCGTCAAACTTGGGTTGATACCATGAAACCTGTTTGGAAAAAGTTTGAAGGTGACATCGGTAAAGACGTTATTAACGCCGCCGCAGGCGCGTAATTTATCGTTTAGTACCCAGCAATGAGCTGGCCTAATTAGGCCAGCTTTTGCCAGCTAGGTAACAGGCTTTCTTTTACCCTCTTTTGAGAATACGCCCCTCTTTTCGTTACCGACTGGCGCCGCTCTTATATTTGTTCAGGAGACACTAATGGCATACTGGCCACATATTTATTTATTGATTTTCGTCCTCGTACTTTGGGCATTAGAAAAATGCTTCCCCAGAGTCATGGAGCGTGCAGAAGAAAACCTGATGATCATTGTCATTTCCTCGATTATGGTGGTGTCATTTGGTCAGGTTATTGCGCGATACGGTTTCAATACAGGCTGGGACGCCGCGCTAGAATTCAATACCATCGCCTTCTCTTGGCTGATCCTTCTTGGTATGAGTTATGGTATCAAAACAGGCATTCACCTTGGTGTCGACATTGTCCTCAATGCGGTTCCTAAAAAGGTATCCAAAGCCCTTTCTCTATTCGGCGCTTTCGCCGCCATCATGTATGGCTTGATTCTTCTTGATTCCACTTGGCTGGCGTTATTGGGCATAGACACCCGCGGCGGGGCCATCGAATATTGGTCAAAAATGTACAAAATTGGCATCGGCAGCGAAGAGCTTCGTTATCCGCTCTTCATGCAAGAAGCGTTTGATTTACGTCCGCGCGTTCAGCGCTGGTTAGTACTGGTCATTCTGCCAATCAGTTTAGCAATGCTCTCTCTCCGCTCTTTGCAGGCCTTCATTGATATAGCACGTGGCAAACGTGACATGTTGATCAGTGGCCATGAAGCACAAGATCTGGTCAAAGAACACAAAGACGCCTTAAAAGACTAGCCGGTTAGGAGCTTATTGTGGAAGCCATTATTTTATTTGCCTTTGTACTAGCGATGCTGTTTATCGGTATTCCAGTTGGTATTTCGTTGGGCTTATCGTCCATCCTGTTTATTACGTTTTTCTCCCATGACTCTTTGTCATCGGTTGCAATTTCCCTGTTTGGGGCGGGTCAACATTATACTTTGTTGGCCATCCCGTTTTTCATTCTCGCCTCGTCTTACATGTCGACCGGTGGTGTGGCAAAGCGCTTGATCAACTTCGCCATTGCCAGCGTTGGTCACTTCCGTGGTGGTTTAGCCATGGCGTCTGTATTGGCGTGCATGATGTTCGCAGCCTTGTCTGGTTCATCACCGGCAACGGTTGTCGCTATTGGTAGTATCGCGATCGTTGGTATGCAGCAAGTTGGTTATTCAAAAGAATTCGCCTCTGGCATCATTGCCAATGCCGGTACGTTAGGCATCTTGATCCCACCGTCTATCGTTATGGTGGTGTACGCAGCGGCCACGGATGTGTCTGTTGGACGTATGTTCTTGGCCGGTGTTATTCCTGGCTTGCTAGCAGGCGGTATGTTGATGCTGGCCATTTACGTTGTGGCGCGCATTAAGAACCTTCCTGCTGAAGAATGGAAAGGCTTTGGCCATCTTGTTCGTGGCGGTAAAGAAGCGGGCTGGGGCTTGTTCCTTGTGGTTATCATCATGGGTGGTATTTATGGTGGTGTCTTTACGCCAACAGAAGCCGCCGTGGTCGCCGCCGTATATTCCATCTTTGTCGCGCTGTTCGTTTACCGCGATATGGGGCCATTGAAAGGCCAAACGTGGACCAATGATAACGACGCCGCTCATGCCCGTGTTGGTTTCAACGGTACGGTTTATGGCGTGTCTTTTTTCCTTGTTTGGGAAATCATGTCGTTCTTCGCTCTCGCCGGCAGCGACACCATCACCGGTGGTGACCGTGCCCTTTGGGGAGCGATTATGTCGGTGGCCTTAGCCATATTCTACGTTTACAAACGTTCTGCAAAACTAGAGCAGTCTATCCTCGTATGTTTGTCAGCCGGCTTGCCTATCTGGGGACGTAACTTGTCTCTTATGCTACGCGGCTTCTTCCCTGCCCTATTTGGTGAAGAGTCCCGCAAGGTCATGTTGGAAGGCACCAAGACCACCATTATGCTGATGTTCATCATCGCCAACGCCCTGTTGTTTGCTCATACTTTGTCTTCTGAGCGTATTCCTCAGATGATCACAGAATGGATGCTAGGCGTCGGTTTTAACTGGTTTACCTTCTTGATCGCAGTCAACATCTTACTATTGATTGGCGGTCAATTTATGGAGCCATCTGGCTTATTGGTGATCGTTGCGCCTGTGGTTTTCCCAATCGCGATGAAACTGGGCGTTGACCCTATCCATCTTGGTATCATCATGGTGGTTAACATGGAAATCGGTATGATCACGCCGCCTATTGGTTTGAACCTATTTGTGACCTCAGGTATCACCGGAATGAGCTTAGCACGAGTCGTTAAGGCTGCAATGCCGTTCGTGCTCGTGTTGATGGTGTTCTTAGTCTTGGTTACTTACATCCCTGCGCTTTCTACTATGTTGCCATACAGCATCATGGGGCCAGAGATTGTCCATTAATCAATAGAAGACCTTTAATTTTGGTTTTGGGCGTCCTTCGGGGCGCCTTTTTTTACACCAAAAAAAGGAGCATTTAGTCTGCTCCTTTTTCCTTGGCTGTTTCTCTAGTCTGTCTGCATTACGAGGTCAGCACACCGTTTAGCAACTGCGGCACAGACAAAGGGTTCGCGTCCTGAACCGTTTCTGGCAACAATGCGGCCGGAAAGTCTTGGTAACAAACTGGGCGTAAGAATCTGTCTATCGCCGCACTGCCAACTGACGTGGTTCGACTGTCTGATGTGGCTGGGAAAGGCCCACCATGCACCATGGCATGACAAACTTCCACGCCTGTCGGATAACCGTTACACAGTATCCGTCCCACTTTTCGCTCCAACGCAGGCAGCAGAGGTCTTACCGCTTCTATGTCGGCATCGAGCATTTGAATCGTTGCGGTTAATTGCCCTTCTAGCTTCTCGGCCACAGCATGGGCTTCACTCATATCTTTGCATTTTATGATCAAAGATGAAGACCCAAACACTTCTTGCTCCATTGTCGAGTCGGCCAAGAAAGCCGTGGCATCGGTCACAAATAAGTGAGCCTGACATTGGTTCGCTTGTTCGCTGCGCTGCCCTGCGGCCAACTGAGTAATATGAGCATTTTGTGCCAAACTGTTCACACCTTGATAATACGCATCGCAAATGCCCGGCGTTAACATAGTCTGACTGGTTAGGCTGCGAACCTCGTCACTGGCTTTGGCGATAAACTCGTCGGCGCCGTCTTCACCACATAACAACACCAAGCCTGGGTTTGTACAAAATTGGCCTGCGCCCATGGCGAGAGAGGCGACAAAACCAGACGCCACCGACGCCGCGTCTTTTGCCAATTTATCTGGCATCACAAACACCGGATTAATACTGCTCATCTCTGCGTAAACAGGAATCGGTTCTGGACGCTGTGCTGCTATTGTTAACAAGGCCAAACCGCCCTGTCGTGAGCCAGTAAAGCCAACCGCTTTGATCAGCGGATGCGACACCAAGGCGCCACCAATAAAGTGGCCCGCACCATAGATAAGGGAAAAGACACCATCTGGAAGGTGACATTTTCTCACCGCACTTTGAATCGCTTTACCCACCAGCTCAGAAGTACCTGGGTGGGCAGGATGCGCTTTCACTACCACAGGGCAACCTGCCGCTAGCGCTGAGGCGGTATCGCCACCAGCCACCGAAAATGCCAATGGAAAGTTACTCGCGCCAAACACAGCCACAGGACCAAGAGGAATTTTTTGCAGACGTAAATCAGAGCGCGGTAGCGGAGAACGTTCAGGCATCGCATGGTCAATACGCGCATCGAAGCAACCACCCGAGCGCACCACCTGAGCAAACAAACGTAATTGCCCCATGGTCCGGCCACGTTCGCCTTCAATACGAGCGCGCGGCAAACCGCTCTCGGCTACAGCGCGTTCAATCAAGGCATCACCAAGCGCCAAAATCTCATCCGCAATGCCGTCTAAAAAGTCGGCACGAGACGCCATACTAACCGTTCTAAATGTGTCAAAAGCATGCCATGCTAAACTCGCAGCCTGGTCGACTTGATCTTGGTTAGCCCCTGCATAAGCGGGCTCTAGCGCCTGATTAGTGGCTGGATTAATCGCTCGAATAACTTCTTCTTGCCCCGTTACGGACGCTTGGCCAATTAACATTTTTCCTGATAACTGTACGTTTCCTAAACCTTGCATCGATCACTCTCCTTAGATAAAAAAATCAATCTTCAAAATGCCCGTCGCTTGCAAAAATACCCCCTTGAAAACGCACCGCAGGATCATTTGGGTCCACCAACTCTTCTTGCAAATAGGCTTCATGCTCGAATACCGCCGAGCTGTCTTGCGGAGACCAGCCGATAAATTTGGCATGACGATTGTCCCACCAAGTGCTGGCGTTATTCGATACGCCATAAATGACAGTGCAGCCTAAGCGATCCGCGGCATAAACCTTTTTGATTAAATCGGCCAAATCGCCCTCACTTAACCAAGTAGACACCATGCGGCGGTTTAACGGTTTGGGGAAACAAGAACCTATCCGTACCAAAGCCGATTCAATACCAAATTTGTCGAAATAATACTGCGCTAGAAGTTCGCCAAAACCTTTGGAGACACCATATAGGCTGTCGGGACGCATCTGGCTATGGGCGTCTAGTAGGGTTTCGCGCTGATGAAAGCCTACAACATGATTTGAGCTCGCAAAGAAGACACGTTTCACACCATGCTTTCTTGCGGCTTCGTAAATATGATAAGTCCCTTTGATGTTGCCATTTAAAATATTATCAAAGGTATTTTCTGTCGATACACCACCAAAATGCACAATGGCATCACAGCCTTCAACCAGCGACATCACGTCTTCTGCACTCGCTAAATCACACGCCACAAACGCTTCATTCGGTAATAAGTCATCCACCATTACAATGTCGGATAGACGCAGTTCATCAGCCCAATCGGCCAATGACGCTCGCATGGTTTTACCTAGATTACCGGCCGCGCCAGTCATCAGCACACGTTTCATATTCCCTCCTTTTGATCCACTCATGCAGCGGAATTTTTATCATTGTTATCGACTCAGCGAACCCATAGCCTAGATTCGCCAACCCCTTTTCCACTTATGAGCGAATAACCGCACCTAAACGGCAATCGCTAATCCCCCATCTTTTCACAAGCTATCTCTTTTTGTAAAACGTTGCGTTGCAGATTTGAATTCGTTAATTGATACACTCTTTGTTTAAAAAACAAATGAGAAGCGTTAACATTCGCAACCAGTTTTACACTGGTAAAGAATTGTCGTCTTCTTTACAGCTTGATAGCGACCAGAGCGATTCGCTCAAGAGTACACTTTATCTACTCACATCCCTAAAGGAGTCTTTGATGTTTTCAGCTCGATCATTTCGCCATGCAGCACTACTTACTGCCGGTCTAACCGCCGCAATGGGCGCGCTAGCAGCCGACCATATTGTTAGCACTAAATACGGTGATGTAAAAGTAGATAACAATGTAAAACGCGTTGTTACCTTATACGAAGGCGCGCTAGACATCAGTTACGCGTTGGGCGTTAACCCTGTTGGTGCCATCACTACGCGTGGCAGCGATACTGTCTCTACTTACCTAGGTGACCGTACAAAAGGTCTTAAAATCGTTGGCACAACCCGTGAAACAAACCTTGAAGCGGTCGCTGCGCAACACCCAGATCTGATCCTAGCGTCTTCTCGCTTGTCGCCAGAGCAATATAAAATCCTATCAAAAATTGCACCAACGATAGTGCCAAAATCCAAACCTCATAGCTTCCCGTCGTGGGAAAGTGAAACTCGCCTGTTTGCCAAAGCGCTCAACAAGACAGCACAAGGCGAAGCTGTGATTGGTCGTATCCATGACCGTGAAGCCGACATTAAAAATGTCGTCGAAGTGAAAATTCCTAAAGAAAAACGCAACGTGTCATTAATTCGTTGGATGCCTCAAGGCGCCATGGTGATGTCGACTAAAATCTTCTCTACCGAAGTATTGGCGAACACTGGCTTCAATGTAAATGATGGTGGCATTGTGAAACAAGGCAGCCCTCATAGCAGCGCGCTAAGCTTAGAAAACCTATCTAGCATTGATAGCGAATGGGTGTTTCTTGCGACTATGAACCTAGAAGGTCAAAAGTCATTAGATGCCGCGAAAAAGTCCCCTGCTTTTGAACGCTTAAACGTGGTGAAAAAAGACCATGTAATCCCCGTTGATGGCCAAGTTTGGACCAGTGGTTCAGGCCCGATTGCCGCTAGCGTGATTCTAGACGACATTCAAAAAATGCTTGATACTAAGGTGTCTTACCCTGAATGATCCCTTGGTTTAATCGAATACCCGCTCAACGCTCTTTGTTAAGCGCACTAGTGCCAGCCGTTTTTCTGCTGGCACTTTCGTGTTTCTTAAGCTTGCTCTATGGCGCAGGCTCAATCGGCCCATTTGAAGCGCTTCAAGTATTGTTTAATCAAGGCAGCTCCGAGGCCTATTTTGTGGTCACCGAGCTGCGGCTTCCACGTACCTTGGTGGGCTTATTTGTGGGTCTGTCCTTAGGTGTTGCCGGCGCGCTTATGCAAGCGGTAGCACGTAACCCTCTTGCCGAACCTGGCTTACTGGGCGTGAGCGCAGGCAGTACGTTTGCGGTCGCCTTGGCACTCGTCATGGGCGCCAGTGCCGCGACCCTTACGGTCAGCATTGCTCAAATCGGTGCGCTCGTTGGCTGCTTTTGTGTGATTACCGCAGCGCGCATGCAAGGGCAAAATAGAGACCCTATTCGTTTGGTTTTAGCCGGTGCTGCGTTATCGAGCTTATTGGTTGCCCTGACTTCGCTGCTGCTACTTTATGATCAAAGAGCCGCCGATGAAATTCGCTTTTGGGTAACTGGCAGTGTGGCTGGCCGCGGGTTAGACCAATTAACCGCCGTGCTGCCTTCGATGTTTATTGCCGTGATGGGCACAGTGTATGTAGCCCGCCCATTGTCCTCATTAGCGTTAGGTGAAAAAGTCGCCATTGGCCTTGGACATAACCCTGGTCGCATCCGTTTGATCGTTATCGTCTGCGTGGCGTTATTGGTTGGTGCTGCCGTGGCGGTGGCTGGGCCGGTTGCCTTTGTCGGCTTGGTGGTGCCGTTTGCCGCTCGTGCCTTAATCGGCCCCGATATTCGCCGCACTTTATGGCTTTGTTTGCCTATTGGCCCTATGGTGGTGATCAACGCAGACACCTTATCGCGTCTCATCGCCCAACCTGCTGAAATGCCTCTAGGTGTTCTCACAGCCATTGTGGGCGCCCCAGTTCTATTGGCCATTGTCAGGGCTCGCCGCCTCCCAACATTATGATAACTATGAAAACACACAAGGTAGAAGAAACGTCATCAGCCGCCTCGCTTGAGGGCCATTCTGCGCTGACCTTTGGCGCTCAAAATAGCCTGCTCATTGAACACAGAGCCGTTCGTCGAAACATTCTCTTATTGTTGATGCTCGCCGCCGTTAGCATTGCCTTTTTGGGCATGGGAAGCTTGATCATGTCACCATGGCATGTGCTGGAAGCGTTATTCGGTCAAGGCTCTGAATTGAATCAATTCATCATCAAAAGCCTTCGTATGGAGCGTTTATTGGCGGCTATTTTTACCGGTGCAGCTTTCAGCTTAGCGGGCTGTTTAATGCAAACTCTCGCCCGTAACCGATTGGCCACACCTGGTATTATTGGCATAGACAACGCTGCCATGGCGTTTGCTGTGTCTTCTATTGTGAGCACTGGCGTTTCAATGGCCCCTTCAGGCATGGCGCTCGTCGGTGCGGCAACGGCCACTGCGTTAGCATTTGGTTTGTCTGGTGGCAGCGGTACCCGAGGCTATCGGTTTATCGTCGCCGGTATTGGCATTGGGGCGATTGCCGGCTCTATTACCCAGCTGATGCTCAGCCAAGTCAATGTGGACACGGCCAATGCGGCCTACCCTTGGACTGTGGGTAGCCTTAACGCACGCGCTACCGATATGGTGTATTTGTTAGGGGCTGGACTGCTACTCAGTTTAATTGCTTGCCTTGCGCTGTCTCGGCGCTTTGCTCTATTGCCTTTTTCCGATCAAGTCATTACCGGACTTGGCGAACAAATCAAAAAGATCCGCGTGGCGGCATTGAGTATATCGGTATTACTCACAGGATTAGCCGTCGCCGTCGCTGGACCGGTTGGGCTGGTCGCTCTGGTTGGGCCGGAGTTGGCGCGCGCTATGTCTGGTTATCGAGGAATTCCGTTAATCGGCTCGGCCTTAGCAGGGGCCTTTATTATGGTACTGGCTGACTTAGTTGGCCGAACCTTATTGTCTCCGATTGAACTGCCGGTTGGCATTGTCACCTCTATTGTTGGCGCCCCTTATTTAATCTGGATACTTGTCCGTCGCTCTCCAAGGAACTAATCATGGCTTCTACTATGCCCCATAACCACAAGCTGGCACTGCAGCAGAGTGATTCCACAAACACCACGCTAAGCGCAAATGACCTGACCCTTAAGCATGGTAAAACCCATATTATTGATCACCTAGATGTGACCTTACCCGCCGGTAAGGTGACCGCTATTGTGGGCCCCAATGGCTGCGGTAAATCAACACTACTTAATGGGTTATCTCGTGTGCACATGCCAAGCGGCGGAGAAGTATTGCTCAACAACAGTAATATCCATCGAGTGCCTTCTAAAGTCGTCGCTCGATATTTAGCCCTGTTACCGCAAGACACCTCAGCACCCGACGGCATCAGTGTGTCTGAACTTATCCGTTTTGGTCGTCACCCTCATCAAAGCATGATGAAACAGTGGGCGATGGATGACAAACAAGCCATTGACTATGCATTAGATGCCGCTGATCTGCATGATTTAAAAGACCGACAGCTAGACACCTTGTCAGGTGGACAAAGACAACGCGCTTGGATCGCCATGTCCATCGCCCAAGAAACACCTTTGTTGCTATTAGACGAGCCCACATCAGCACTCGATTTAGGCCATCAAATTGAAGTGTTTGAATTAATCAGACATTTATCTCAAGAGGGTAAAACCATTGCGATGGTGGTTCATGATCTGCCCAGCGCTTGCCGCTATGCTGACCATATCATTGCCATGAAAGACGGCAAAATCATCACGCAAGGCCCACCTAAAGAGGTAATGACCCAAGCATTAGTACGCGAGCTTTATGGTATTGAGTGTGATCTGATTGAAGACCCAATGACAGGCAGCCCTATTTTGATCAATATAAAGCGAGTGAAAGGTTAACCGTCACTCGCTACTGGCCTAAACAACGATATCAAAACCTTCGAACTTAGGCGGACCAAGGTATACCCCTTTTGATGAGCCGGCGTTTGCGTGGGCTTTTTTGAACGCTTCAGACTGGGTCCAATCGCGGAACGCCTGCTCGCTTTCCCACACGGTATGAGACGCAAACAAGGTGCATTCTTCATCCGTTTGCCCTTGTAATAAATGGAATTCTTTAAACCCTGGCACGGCTTTTAAATGCGTGTCTCGGTTACGCCAAATGTCGGTAAATTCTTCTTCGCGCCCAAGCGCAATACGAAAACGATTCATCGCAATGTACATACTGTCTCCTAAAAATCATGGGGATACTATGCACTACCAATAGCAATTTTCTCGCGCAGAGTAAAACCCGTTCATGGCTATCGAATGTCATCTATCGATACTTTACCTTTTGCTGACACGCTGGATTTTGTTTGCTAGAAGGCACTTTTTGTCAGACGTTTTTGAAAAGTGTAAATGTCCGCTTTTGACTTCCTAAAGGCCGTTATTTTTGTTTTTATGGCAAGCACAATATTGCAAAAGGACTTCAAAGAATGATCAAACCTTTACCTTGGCGCGCTCTACTCACGGCCGCACCTCTTTGCCTAGCCAGCAGCCTCAGTTTTGCAGCAGGCCAAGCCGCCGATACGGTAGCGCCTGAAGCTGCAAGCACGTTGCAAACGCAAAAACTCGCCCATGCACAACATTTTATGATTGCCACAGCCAACCCAGTGGCGAGTAAAATCGGTTATGAGATACTCAAAGCCGGAGGCTCTGCAGCCGATGCTTACGTTGCTGTACAAATGGCGTTAGGCCTTGTCGAACCGCAATCATCTGGTTTAGGTGGCGGGGCTTTTGCCGTGTATTACGATGCGAGTCAGAAAAAGCTCACCACCTTCGATGCCCGTGAAACCGCCCCATTAGAAGCCACCCCTGCATTGTTTCAAGATAAGAACGGCAAGCCGCTTAAGTTCTACGATGCGGTTGTCGGCGGGCGCTCAGTCGGCACCCCAGGCACGGTAAAATTATTAGGCGAGTTGCATGAGCGCTATGGCAAGCTGCCATGGAAAGATTTATTAGAGCCTGCGGCCACACTCGCACAAGATGGCTTTATCGTGTCGCCTCGGTTGGCGGGCGCATTGGCCGACAGCAAACAAAGTTTGGCTCGCTACCCGCAAACAAAAGCCTACTTTTTCAATCCAGATGGCACCACCAAGCAAGCGGGACAGCGTCTTAAAAACACCCCTTATGCTGAAACCCTGTTAATGCTCGCCACCTATGGAGCCGACTCTTTTTACACCGGTCGAATTGGCAAAGACATCGTATCAAAAGTCCGCAGCGTGCCAGATAATCCAGGTGTTTTGTCTGAAAAAGACATCGCCAGTTACACCGTAAAAGAGCGCACGCCTGTGTGCTTACCCTACCAAGGTTACGATGTCTGCGGCATGGGACCACCAAGTTCTGGCGCCCTGACCGTGGGTCAAATTCTCGGCATTACCAATCAGTTTGACCTCGCTTCTATGGGGCCAAATTCCCCCAAAGCGTGGCAAATCATTGGCGACGCCTCTCGTCTTGCTTTTGCGGACAGGGGGCGCTACATCGCCGACACAGATTACGTCCCTATGCCTGAAGGTCTGCTTGATGCGGATTATTTAAAAGCGCGAGCAAAACTGATTACTCCTGGTAAAGCACTGAAAACAGTCGCGCCTGGAGAACCAGCATGGCGCCACCCTATTGCGCTAGCCGATGATCAGGCCATTGAATTCCCTAACACCAGCCATGTCTCTATCGTCGATAAAGATGGCAATGCCATTTCAGTCACGACGACCATTGAGCATGGATTTGGGTCTACTTTGATGAGCCACGGCTTTTTGCTTAATAATGAGCTGACCGATTTCTCTTTCAAGTCTTACCAAGATGGTCACCCTATTGCGAACCGCGTCGAGCCTGGGAAACGTCCACGCTCTTCCATGTCGCCGACTATCGTCATGAAAGACGACAAGCCTTACCTTGTGGTTGGTTCACCAGGCGGTTCACAGATCATTGGCTATGTGGCCAAAACCTTAATCGCCAATCTGCAATGGGGAATGGACATTCAACAGGCTATTTCTTTGCCCAACAGCTTAAATCGCTTTGGTACTTTTGAACTAGAAAAAGGCACAGCGGCCACTAAGCTCGCAAAACCACTCGAAGCAATGGGCTATAAAGTGGCGATAAAAGACATGAACTCTGGGGTTCAAGGGATCGAAATTCGCAACGGTCAACTCACCGGCGGTGCTGATCCACGACGTGAAGGGCTGGTGCTAGGGGACTAAATACTAAGGTCTAGAAAGCCCCTCTTTTTATCAACAAAGCGTCCCCCTCAAAATGCCCTTGTTAATAAACCAACAAGGGCATTTTTTATGACTTTCTGGCGCTTCACGCTCGTGCAGCGTAGCTCATCTAATCTCATCTCATCGCCTCACCTTATCGTCTCATTAGAAACGCAAATCCACTCTCTTCTTCATGCTGCTTATTCGTGATATCGCTCTCCTTTGCATTAATGATATGTTATAACATTATTTTAAAAGCATTCACCATCATCCACAAAGACAATCCAAGGAAAACACACCATGAATGAAACATTGCCTGATGTTTCCATTAGTGAACTAGTCGCGCACCAGCACCCCATAGAATGGGTTGGTATGGAAGGCATTGAGTTGCCCATCGTTATCGCTGAAGGCGATTACAAAAAAGAGCTTCATGGGCAAGCGGACTTACAAGTGAACCTGCCAGCGGCTCATATAAAAGGCATTCACATGTCACGCCTATACAGATTACTAGAGACACTGAGTAAAGGGACTGCGCTCTCCCCTGCTCGCATTAACGCCTTATTGAAAAGCATGATAGACACTCACCAAGACTGTCATACTGACAGCGCTCGACTGCGACTTCAGTTCAACTTATTGGTTTATCGCCCAGCTCTAATCACAGAAAATATCGGCGGCTGGAAATCATATCCTGTCAGTATTAGCGCTCATATGATCAATCAAGAGTGTCGAATTCACACCACTGTGGGCGTGGAATATTCCTCAACATGCCCTTGTTCTGCCGCTCTGTCACGGCAATTAATAGAACAAGGTTTCTTAGCCGAATTCTCTGATAACGCACAAATTTCACCAGAAAAGGTCGCCCTATGGCTAAGTGACAACGCCACCTTAGCCACACCTCACAGCCAACGCAGTGAAGCAGAAGTCTGTGTTGAAGCGGCTGAGAATAGCGCTGATTTTTCTCTTCTAGCACTGATTAATAATGTAGAAAAAACCTTGCAGACCCCATTACAAACCGCGGTAAAACGAGCCGATGAGCAAGCCTTTGCGGCCCTTAATGGCCAAAACCTGATGTTTGTTGAAGACGCGGTACGGCGTATTCGACATGCACTTCATGGCACCTTCATTAACCCCAAAGCTCATGTTCGGCATTTAGAAAGTCTGCATCCTCATAATGCGGTCGCTTGGTCTCATCCAATGGAAATATAAGCCTCCACACGTCGACAAATATTGACGCTGCGCCTGTGTTTTAAACAAATAGACGCCTTATAATCCGAAAAAACACACTGACAGCGCTACACGCTACTCCTGTGTATTTGTCGACTTGCCTCTCTCCATTAATTCGTTAACCTTATCAACTAACCTCTTTTTTTGCATTTGATGCAACAATCAAGAATATGCGATTGTACTCGCCGGCGAACAAGCCTAAAGACAATGCAACTGGTCGCAAGATACAACGCCGATCCAGTTATGTCGTCATCACACTCTCCAACAGCGCTTTTTTGGTCTTACCTTAACCAAAATACAATAATGCCTGTTGCAGGTTGTTGCTTTAATTAGGATGTATTCATGGCTGTCTTCAGCGCTCTAAACCAACCTTTATCCATTACGCTTTCTACTCACTCAGTCGTATCTGCATGGCTGGGTCTTGTCGTTCCCCCCGCTCGACAATCAAGGTGCTAGAACTCCTCGGTGATGGGCATGACAGAACACCGTCCTAACTATTTTTAGCCACTTATTGAGTGGCTTATTTTATTTCACTCTTTTTAAAGGAAAGCCTCACTTTCTGATTCTCTTTGCCATACATCTATAAAACGTCATTTAAAATAAAAGCGATAAAAACAAAGAGAGATTAAAAACAAAGAGAGATTAAAAACATAAAACAACACAAAACTTTGAGATAAGGCAATGAAAAATGTCTATACAATTAAAAGAAAAAGTACATTATAAATCTTACATCACCATTACGATTGCATTGGCTTTAGCCGGGTTATCGGAGCTGGCGTCTTTGTTTTTTATTCAACCTTTACTGCCAGCCTTAGCAAAGCAATATCATGTCCCTATCGATAATGTGAGTATTATTCTCTCTGTTGAAACCGCCATGTTGGCCATAGGCTTATTATTTACTGGCAGTTTATCCGACCGCTTTGGCCGCAAAAAACTCATAGTGACCGCCTTATTCTCCGGCGCGGTGATTACCTGCTTGTGCTCTACCGCCAACTCATGGGAAATGCTCGTGGCTATGATGGGGTTACTCGGGCTAACATTGAGTGGCATTGCCTCTGCTGCAACAGCCTACATCAGTGAAGAAGTCGCGCCTGCGGTGGCCAGTATAGTAACTGGCTATTTCGTGTTTGGTAATTCGATGGGGGGTATGTTTGGCCGTGTATTTGCCAGCCAGATGATTGCCTACACGAAATTGACCAACATTTTTTATGGCTTTTCAGCGCTGCTTCTTTTTATCTCTGTTCTGGTTTTAGTGATATTGCCCGAATCTAAAAACTTCAAACCAACAGCAAGATTAAAACTAACCACCATGATCCATGGTATAGGCGGGCATTTTAAAAATAAAATGATCGTTCCTGTTTACCTGATTGGTTTTATAATTTTTGGATCATTTACTTCTTTGTATAATTATTTAACCTTTTACGTGTCCCATAATCCGTATAACTTATCACACGCTCACGCCGGTTTAATTTCTATTTGTTTCGCATTAAGTGTCATTACCGCACCACAATCTGGCCGCTTAGCCAATAAGTTTGGCGGTACAAAAGTATTAACCGGTCTTTTTCTCATCATGGCATTAGGAATGACTCTGTCACTTACCCATTTTCTGCCTATGGTACTCGTCGGTGTGGTCATCTTTACCGGCTGTTTCTTTGGTTGCCACTCAATTTCACTGCGCTGGGTGAATAAATATGCGCGGAACAATCGCGGCCAAGCCACGTCGCTTTATTTATTCTTCTATTACCTAGGCGGATCCATCATTGGTTATTGCAATGGCTATGTGTACACCCATCTAGGTTGGCAGGGATTGGTCGCGCTGGTCGTTTCCTTACTTTGTATTGCTATCGCCATTGCGACTTATTTAAGAAGCCAAATCGCCCGCGTTCCTGTGCCGGATGCCACAGCGGCCTAAAAAATGGGGGGCTTAGTAGAAGTGTTTATGCAATGGGTTCACTAGCAGAGCCCGTTGGACTCTTTACACATTCTCGTTGGTGTTTGCTGGTTAAGCAAACACCAACGCAGCTTTCAAGCAGCACCAAGACGCTAGAGCTTGTAAATGTCTTTGTCTAATTCGTACTTACGCATTTTATCGTAGAGGGTTTTACGCGGCAGCCCTAATGCGTCCATTGTGCCCTTTATCGAGCCTTTTTGACGCAGCAGTTCTTGTTCTAATAAGGTTTTTTCAAAGCGTTCCATTTGCTCTGGCAACGTCATCACACCTGGGTTATTTTCATTGCTGATAATGATGTCATCAAACTCAAATGACCCTGCTTCTCCCATCAATACATAACGTTCTGCTAGGTTACGCAATTCACGAACATTGCCCGGCCAGTCATAACTCAACAAGCTGTGCATACGCGCCGCCGACAACGGCTCAGACTCTCGCTTGTATTGTGCCGTGGCCACCAAACAAAAGTGTTGCCACAGCAAAGGAATATCATCCGTACGTTCTCGCAAAGGAGGAATGTCCACACGCACTACGTTCAATCGGTAGTAAAGGTCCTCACGAAAAGCGCCGCTGTCACAAAGCTGTTTCAGGTCCACCTTGGTCGCCGCTAAGATACGCAGATCAAGATCAATCGCCGTGTTCGACCCCAAACGCTCTAAACGACGCTCTTCTAATACTCGCAATAAGCGAATCTGCATGGTCATCGGCATGCTTTCAATTTCATCTAAAAATAAGGTACCACCATTGGCGTGCTCAAGCTTACCGATACGCTGGCTTTTTGCATCGGTAAAGGCGCCTTTTTCATGGCCAAACAGTTCCGACTCCATTATAGAATCAGGCACGGCACCGCAGTTAATCGCCACAAAGGAATGACGACGACGCGAGCTGTGCTCGTGAATGAAGCGCGCCACGAGCTCTTTACCAGTGCCCGTTTCCCCTTGCACTAGGATGTCTGCTCCCGTGTCTGCCACATGCAGTAATGCTTGTCTCAGACGGTGAATACCTGGAGTGTTGCCAATAATACGAGGGCCTGGGGCGTTCTGCGCGGCCAGCTCTAATCGTAAATTGCGATTTTCTAATGTGAGCTGACGTTTTTCACTGGCACGACGCACGACTTCCAGGAAGTCTTCACTGGAAAAAGGCTTGGCGATGAAGTCGTAAGCGCCATCACGAATCGCATTCACAGCCATGCTGATATCGCCATGGCCGGTAATCAAAATAAAGGGGATTTCCGCATCAATTTTTTTCACCTCTTCAAACAGCTCTAAACCGCTTTTCCCAGGTAAGTTGATGTCACTAATGATAACGCCAGACCAATCAATCGACAGGCGATCCACCACGCCTTGGGCACTCGCACACTCGACCACATCAAAGTCTTCTAGCTGCAGTGTTTGCGAAATGGCCATTCGCACCGCGTGCTCATCATCAATCAAAATGATTTGATTTCCGTCTGGCATTAAGATTCCCCTTTTCGATTTAAAGATGCTTGATAGCGCGGTAGCGTAACACAAAATTCTGCGCCACCTTTTGCTTGGTTTTGAGCCTGTATTTGCCCACCCATCGCTTCCACAATACGTTGGCTAATGGAGAGGCCAAGTCCCAGCCCTGAGCCTGATCGTTTTGAGGTGAAAAAAGGTTCAAACAAATGTTTAAGCGCCTCTTCACTCAAGCCATCACCAGAGTCTTTGACACAAATCGTAACCTGCTCTTGACTGGCGCTTTGCTGAATGACCACATGCTTAATCGTTCGCTCTTTTTCCAATATGGCATCCGCCGCATTGGCCAGTAAATTCACCAACACTTGCTCCAGAAACACCATATCCCCATTCACAATCAAGTCTTCATCATGGTCGGCCAGCTCAAGTTCGATCCCCACTTCTTTGTAACGTGCCTCCATGATGCGCAACGCGCCTTTAATCGCCGTGGAAACCGAAACAGGGGCTGGCTGAACATCCCCTTTACGAGCAAATACTTTAAAGCGCGCGATAATATCGCTCATATGATGACCCAGCTGACTAATGTGCTGCAGGTTCGCATACGCTTGCTGATGATTATTTCGATCAAGAAACTTTAAGCCATTGTCCGCAAACGCTCGAATCGCCGTCAACGGCTGGTTAAGCTCATGATTAATACCCGCACTGAGCTGCCCTAAAACTGCCAACTTAGCCGTTTGTATCAATTCCCGCTGAGTGCCCTTATGCTCTTCAATTTCTTGGCGCAACAGCGCATTGGCATTTTCTAGCTCAAAGGTTCTTTCGCGAACCCGCTCTTCCAATGCATTACGCGCATGAGTGATTTCTTGTTCGTAGCGTTTGCGCTCTGTCATGTCATGAAAAGTCACCAAATAACTACGACGATTCGGCAACTGCATTTCACACAAGGTCATTTCAACCGGTATCGAGCTGTGCTGCGAGTAACACAGAGAGCCTTCCATGGTAATCACTTTAACGCCTAGTTCGTCGGTTTTCAGCACCACATCTTGTGCCTGATTTAGGCTCTCCCCTTGTTTGTTGAGCGGTTTAAAGAGGCTATTCAGTGGTTCCCCAACCAAGGGCGACAAGGGCTGTCCCATCAAGTGCTCAATCGCAGGGTTGAATGACTCAATACGATGGGCAGAATCCAAGGTAACCAAGCCCGCCTGCGTATTCTGAATCACTTCTCGAATGTAGGCCTGATTGTGGCGCGCCATTTCATTCGCATCAGAGCGCTCTCGCAGCATACGAGTACGCAACATCGCCAAACCAAATAACAAGGCAGTAATGGTGACACCGCCTGCAAAAATGGCTCGCCACAAGGCAATTTCTTCATTAATGGTTTTGAGGGGCGCTAAGATGGAAACTTGAAAATTCAGCAACTGTATCGGACGAGTCATTTGCAGATAAGAGTGACGGCCTAACGATCGCTGCTCATGATCGCTGCTCACCTCTTCCAGAATATCCACAATATTCGATTTTTCATCCAGTTGTTTGCTATACACAATCGCCAACTTTTGAATGTCTTTGCCCTTGTAGCGTTGGCTGTCAGCAATACGCTGCAACTCGTGATAAGACAGCTCACCTAATAAGTGATAGAGCCAATCCACTCGAGAACTACTAAACACAATGCCATCTGGATCAATTAATAAGAATTCATAACTTTGGTTATTGAAGCGCTTTTCAAATTGCGTCAAATCCACCTTAACAACGGCAACACCGATAATCTTGGCGCCATCATAAACAGGATAGGAGAAATAATAGCCGCGACGGTTCGAGGTGGTGCCCAAGGCATAATAGCGCCCAGCCTTGCCTTCCATTGCGTCTTTAAAATACGGTCGGAACGAAAAGTTATTGCCAACAAAACTGGTTTTCTTTTGGTAATTAGACGCCGCTATGGTTAACCCATTTGCATTAATAATATAACTATCAGAGGCTTCCGTGATGCGGTTTATTTGTTCCAACTCGCGATCCAGTTGCCTAATGTCGGCAGCGGAACCATCGCGCAACGCTTTCTTAACCCTATCGTTAGACGCTAATAACGTTGGCATGTTTTGATATTTAACAATGGCGCCTTCCAAAACACCCGCCAATTGATCTAGCTGCCCTACCATCTCACCGTGCAAATTTTTTATTTGTTGAGCACGAAGGGCATCCCCCCCTTTCCAAATGGCCAATAGTGCCAAGGCGAATATCAAAAAGCAGAAAAAGATCAATCTCTTACGAATAATACTGAAAATTACAGATAGGGTGATGGTTTTTTTACCGTTCAAAATAGCACCTAAAAATGGCTAATGCGTTGATAATCTTTACTTTATTCGAATTGCAATTTCATCGACTTTAAGGCATTTTGCTTCCTACTCGCATGCGTTACACGTTAATTAAGGAAGATGGTCAGTAGGAATGTATTCCAATAGCTTTTATTGCACTTCACTCGCGTCGTTTATTTCGCAGATAAAAGACCAAGAAATACCTGATTTAATCCAAATATACGGCACTACTCCTGTTAAAGAAATGGCAACATGGGCTTCATCACTGACAAGGTTGTTTCCTACCGCGTGTCGCATCGGCATGGCTTGTGATCGCCATATTTACAATGGTGACATTAAAGCCACTGGGATGACGGTCATTTTCTCTTATTTTGACAACACCCAACTCATTCATAATAGCGCGCCATTTTCACAACAAACTCAACAGGTCGGCCAAGCACTGTTTGAACCCTTAATCACCACTCTAGGTTCTCAACAAGCTGCTTCTTATATTGTGTTAACCGATAACCACGGTTTTCTCTCGAACCAATTTTTCAGTTACCCAAATGAACATGATTGTTTAATAAGCGGGGGACGCGCGGGATTGTCTGATGCGACACAGAGCTGGGTTTTGTATCAAGACAATGTACTGCAAAATCACGCCCTGGCCGTGGGCTTTGTCAATCCAAATTTATTGGTACACAGAGACATTTTTGTCGACAGTATTCGCATTGGTCAGCGGATGCTGGTGACCTCCAGCGAAGGCAATATCTTAAAATGCTTGGATCACTTACCGGCTCAACAAGTGTATCAGCGCTATCTAACAAATGGTGAACGACTACAGCTGCCCATCGCGGCTCAATTTGCATTGCAAACCGTGGACGATAGTCTTGAAATTAATGCCATCCCTATGCAACTAGAAGCCGATGGCGCATTAACCATGAGTGAGCCGCTAGCGGAAGGTGCTCAGGTTCAATTTTTGTATATTAACCCATCGCATTCTATCTACTCGGCCACCTTGAAAACACAAGAGTTAGAGACCTTGCAGCCTGAAAGCGTCTTTGTCTTCAAATGCATCAGTCGCAATGACGTTAATAGCGAATCGCCAACAGAGAACCTAGCGCTTATTGGCTCTTCGCAGACACTCAATGGGCCTTATTGTTACGGTGAGTTTTACAGCTCGCAGTTTGGTACTCATAACCGCCAGCACGCCCTCACTTATTTGGCATTTAGCGAATCAGCAGTGAGCGAACAAAAAAACCAACAAACGCTTACCCTACCTGCGAACGAAAACCCTATATTCCCTATTCTCAATCTCATTAACAATACGTTATTAGATATTGAACAAGAACGTAAGGCTTTGTCTTTATTAAAAAATAATGACACGGATAACAACTGGCTTTATGACTTTCAAACCGGCTTACTCAATCGCTTTGCACTACTAAATCGATTGCAGAAACACGATGATATTTTGCATTTGGCGGTGATAAGAGTACGTAACTTCCGCTTAATTAACGAGCAATATGGGTACAGTGTCGCCGACGATCTATTGGCTCAATTGGCCCATCATATAAAACACCAGTTAACGCTCGATGGTACTGAACTGGGGTTCGTATGCTATCGACTGTCAGCCAATGAAATCGCCGTATCCATTGAGACCAAAATCACCCCGAAAAGAACCCTACAAGTCTTCCATAAATTAATTGAGAAAATAGAAGACAGGGCTTTTTTAACTACCGACTCGGCAAAAAATTTACTCACCCTCACATTGTCCGTTGGCTTAGCGTCGACCAAAGACCACAACGGCCATACTTTGTGCCAACACCAGCATTTATTAATAAAAGCCAGTGAAGCACGACGCTTTGCTCAAACCAGCAATTTGCCGCTCTCTTGGAATGGGGACATACAGCATCAATCTGGCTCTGGGGAAAACTTAGAGTGGATTCAAAGCATTCGAAAAGCGTTAGAAAACGATCAGGTTTTTGCGTATTTCCAGCCTTGTTTTGATAGCCAGACGACTCAGCAAGTCGGCGCGGAAGCGCTCTTACGAGTGCAAATAAATGGCGAAATCATTGGCCCTTTCGCGTTCTTAAACTTGATAAAACAAACTCAGCTTTACCCAAAAATCACACTACTGATGCTGGCTCAATGCGAGCGTTTGCTCAAGCAGTACCCGGATATCAAGGTCGCGCTGAATCTGTCGATATTGGATTTTAAACATCAAGCCACACTGGATACGTTAAAAAGTTTCTTTCAGCGTAATCAAGTCGCAGGCCGCTTAACCCTTGAGATTACCGAATCCGAGTCGATCCAAGATTACGAATGGATCAACCCGATTCTGGCAGAATTTCGTCAAGCGGGGGCTTTATTGGCGATTGATGATTTCGGCGCTGGCTATTCCAATTTGGAGAAGCTTATTTCATTGGACCCTGACATTCTCAAACTGGATGGCAGCATCATCAAAAATATTGATCACGATGAGAAAATGCAGAAATTGGTGCTTAGCATTAACAAGCTGGCTCATTCTCTAGGGATAAAAACCCAGGCGGAATTTGTCCACAACCAAGCAGTACACGATTACCTTGTGGACATAGGCGTGGATTATCTACAGGGCTATCATCTTTCCAAGCCGTTAAGCGAAGCGCAGTGGATAAAGACCTTCGAGTAAGACGGCCATAGTTAACCTTTTAAGCCCGCTGATGAGCAAACGGCAGCACCGCTTCTATGTGTTGCTGTTCGCACAACAGCATTAACAGTCGATCAATGCCCAAGGCAACACCTGCACAGTCTGGCAAGCCTGCCTGGAGGGCGCTGATTAAGCGCTCGTCAAACTGTCGTTCCGCCAAGCCTAGAGTTTGCCGGGATTGCTTATCCTCGTTAAAACGCTGCTGCTGCTCCTCTGCGTCCGTTAGTTCATAGTAGCCATTGGCCAGTTCCATACCTTGCCAATACAATTCAAAGCGAGCCGCTACTGACTGACCTTTTGCATCTTGGTAAATCTTCGCCAGCGCCGCTTGGCTAGTCGGATAATCATGGATAAAACAAGGCTCATTTTGACCAATAGCCGTCTCAATCACACTCGCAAAAATCAATTCTAGCAAGGTGTCTCTGTCTTCTTCTTGCAGGCCATATTCTGTGTGTTTATGGGCGCATTCTTGCAACTGACGCAACGACGCCGTAAAGGGGTCCAAATCAAGATAACGAAGAAATGCCTGCTGGTAGCTTAAACGCTCACATTTCAATGCATCATTTTGCAAGACACACGCTAGTAATTGCTCTATCTCATCCATCAATTGCCAGTGATCAAAACCAACGCGATACCACTCCAACATAGTAAATTCAATACTGTGGCGACGGCCAATCTCTTCCGCGCGAAACACCTTACCTAGCTGATAAATAGAACCAGAACCAGCACACAACAAGCGTTTCATGGCGTATTCAGGGGAGGTTTGCAAATAATAAGTCAGTGACTTTCCAAGCGATTGTGTGTGACTGGTCAGCACCTCAATATGAGGGTCAGTAATGCTCGCTAACGACAAACAAGGGGTGTCCACTTCCATCACGTTTCGGCGGCTAAAAAAACCACGAATGGTCTGAAAAAGCTGAGCACGCTTTTGCAAAATCGCGATATCAGCACTGGGTTGCCACAAAGATGCGTCGTACATAAAAAAGGCTCGATTAAATAAACACAATCATAACAAAACCTCCTCTTAGTAGAGGAGGTTTTGCTGAAAATAGCGCCTTTTATTCTTCTGGAAGTCCACGAACCTCAGATTCTGTCACGACTTTATTACGCCCTCTTGCTTTGGCAAAATACATGCATCGATCGGCTCTTCTCACCATATCAGAGAAGGAATCTTGTGGGCTCGCCACGGCGACACCGGCACTTATCGTAATATGAAAATGTTCGCTGTCGGAGTAATGAAAAACATGCTTGGCTGTTGCAAGTCTTACTTTCTCTGCAAACATTCGACATTCTTCTTCAGTAGCGTGCAGCAGAGCAACCATTTCTTCCCCACCATAACGAAATACATTTTTGTGAGGCAATAACTCTTTTTGGATAATACTGCTAATGGCTGACAGTACATTATCGCCATAATTATGACCGTATTGGTCGTTTACTTTTTTAAAAAAGTCGATATCAAAAAATATCACTGACAAAGGTAAAGAGTGCTCTTCTTTAAGCATTCTAGGGCCTATTTCATCTAAATAGCTGCGCCGATAAAGACGCGTCAATCGATCAAAAATAGCCACCTCTCTAAGCTCTGTTAAATAGCGTTTATATAATTGCAACGAAACGAAAATGCTTAATAAAAACAACCCGATAATAATGAGTAAGCCGATATAAATTTGGCTAACAATCTCACGATTTAAATCGCTTACATACAAGCCAGTACCGACAATCCAGCCCCAGGGTTTAAACAGCGCCACATAACTGAGTTTTTGCGCCAACACCTCGTCATCCGGTTTTGGCCAATAATAAGACACAAAGCCACTGCCGCTGTGTTGAGTGGTTGTAATAAACGCCTTCACAAAGAACTTGCCATCTTTGTCTTTAGAGTGAATTAAAGACTGGCCCACACTGCTCTTATTATAAGGGTGCATTAACATCACCCCTTTGGTGTTAAGGACCCAAAAATAACCATTGTCTGAGTATTTAAGTTTCTCTATATATTCTAAAAACTGATGCTGTGCTTCAGCCTTGGTTAATTTTCCCTCAAGAGCGTCTTCGTAAACCTCATGCATTAGGCTCATGACTGTATCTACTTGAGAGTGAATCAGAATTTTTCGTTCTTTGAGTATGGAGCTATAAAGGTGCCAAACAATGACAAACAGCAAAACAACCATGCTGATCAAGCTGACAAGGGAAAGGGTTAGCATGTGCTTTTTAAATTTAGAATAGCGCATCAAAAATAGACCATTGAAACAAACCAAGAGACTAAATAACACCTTGCT
This sequence comes from Marinomonas sp. KMM3893, assembly GCF_004352855.1. GTDB lineage: Bacteria > Pseudomonadota > Gammaproteobacteria > Pseudomonadales > Marinomonadaceae > Marinomonas > Marinomonas arenicola. The sequence goes on from NZ_SJSC01000001.1 coordinate 797,824, forward strand.
CGCGGCCTGTAATACCCAATAGAAAAACCTGATCTTTAATGGAGAATCCTAGACCAAAAGATCAACTTTCAAATAATGATGGGACAACAAAGATCTGCCCGTTTCTATTTTAACATAGCCTTTTTGATGCGCGGAAAACGTTTCAATAAAAGTGGTTATTTACTCGTCTTTATTGCCCTAAATGACGAAAAACACGATAAAAAAATCGCCACGACGTTACATTTTCATCAAGCTTCGAATATGGCTAAATGCACATCGCCCTAATGCATCTAAGTGATAGCCGCCCTCTAATACAGAGACAATACGCCCCTGACAGTATTGCTCTGCCATAGTAACAAGCTGCTCCGTTATCCATTGAAAATCACTGTCCTCTAAACGCAGTTGCCCCATAGGATCAGACTTATGCGCATCGAATCCAGCAGAAATCATAATCAACTCTGGTCGGAAAGACGCTAATCGAGGGAAGAGCACATCCGTCATTGCGGTGCGAAATTCCTGACCACCAGAACCGGCTTCCAAAGGCATGTGCATTATATTGTCATGGGACGCCCCTGGGTCCGCATAGGGGAAAAAAGGATGCTGATAACTCGACGCATACAGCACATTAGGGTCGCCCTTAAAAATGGCCTCTGTGCCATTGCCGTGGTGTACATCAAAATCGATAATGGCCACGCGCTTCACACCACCATGTGTCAGCGCATGCTTGGCGCCTACGGCAATGTTATTGAAGAAACAAAAGCCCATTGCGCGGTCTATTTCAGCGTGATGGCCAGGCGGCCTTACCGCGCAAAATGCATTATCCATTTTGCCACTCATCACCAGATCCACTGCTTGTACAACCGCGCCAGCTGCGTGCACCGCAGCCGCAAGACTGTGTGGCATCAACAGGGTGTCGGCCTCTATTTCAATATGGCCTTGCTCTGGTGCTTTCGCAAAAATGGAATCAACGTAGGCAGAATCATGGACAGCCTTCAATTGCGCTTGTGTCGCAGGTAAGGCCTCGACACAGCGTAGGTAGTCAAGTAACTGCCCTGCAATCAGACGATCACGGATCGCCCCCAAACGCTGGGGGGATTCAGGGTGCGCTTCGCCCATGTCATGTTTGTCACAATGGTTGTGAGTAATGTACGCGGTCGTCATCTTCATTCCATCCGTTATTATTCTTTTATGCGCTAAGCAATTCGTTTTATTCTGAGTGAAATCAAAACATAAATCGAGCCAAATGCGCTATCCTACTATGGTCTACACGCCCATATTGGGTATGCATTTTAGAGGAGAGTCCCTGTGTCACAGCATGCTTTGCAAGCGCTTTTAGCCCCCTCTTCCACGGTCGTTCTGACGGGGCAGGATGCGGCAGACCCTATTCTCACCGCCTTATTGAAGGCGCTGAGTAAAAACAATAAGGGTCTCACCCTTGTCGGAGTCAAGCCACATTGGGGTGCTGAAAACTCGCCGATTAAGCATTACTCTTCTCTCAGTGAACTCACTCAACCCTACGACTTAGCGATCCTGGCCGGTAAAACCACGCAACCAATGAGTGAAATCATCGCCGCTTGCAGTCAAGCTGGCATTCACGCCTTGCTAATGCTTTCTTGGACTGGCGAGCCACCAAGCGATATTCAACACCACCTAAGACAACATAATGTGCGTCTATTAGGGCCAAATAGCTTCGGAATCTGTCGACCAAAACAAGGTATTTCAGCTTGGCTAGGGCTCACGCACCCCCTCCCTGGACGATTAGCACTCATGTCACAGTCTGGCACAGTCGCGAGCGCGCTTGTCGATTGGGCTAGCTGGCAAGGTATTGGCTTTTCACAAGTGGTGGCGATGGGGTCACCGGTCGATGTCATGCCTTCTCAGGTACTCGACTTTCTATCTAACGATTTTGAAAGCCAAGCCATCTTGATGTATTTACAAAGTGTCGGCCAACCAACCCGTTTTCTAAGCAGCTTGCGCGCAGCAAGTCGCAGTAAACCGGTCGCCGTGGTAACCGAGCACAACCTAGGCGCCGACCCAAGAGTATTAGACGCGGCCTTGATGCGAACAGGGGCGGTACGAGGCCGTCGCTTAAACGATTTGATCGGTGCCGCTTCGGTCATGACCAATGCGCGCCGTATTAAAGAAGGCGCCTTGATGATCATAGGGAATGGCGCAGGGCCTGGGGAATTGGCTGCTCAACGGGCCGCGGAGTTGAATCTGTCGTTATTAGAACCTGATAAAGTGCTGCGCGAACAATTGGAAAACATTGTCGATCAACGCGGTCATATCGGCCCAGTCAGCACCGTCTGGGCGAGTTGCCCAAGCGATGTCTTTGTTGATCTGGCACAAACGGCGTTAAGCAGTAAATCCTGCGGTGCCGTCTTATTAATGTTAAGCCCAACCGCCTTGATTGATCTGTCTTCCTTTTACGAGCAAGTCATCGCACTGCATCGTAAACAGAAAAAGCTCATCATGGTGTGTCTACTTGGTGGTGGCGATATTGTCTCTATGCGAACTCGCCTCAATGAAGCAGGAATCCCAACATTTCGCACGCCTGAAACCGCCATTGAAGGCTTTCAATTTCTAGAGCAATTCCAGCGCAACCAACAGCTTGCAAAACAGTCTCCTGACAGTAATGCCGCCAGTCAACAAGTCAATATAGAACAAGCGAGAAAGCATCTTAAGACCTTCATCCGTCAAGGGAAGACACAGCTCTGCGCCGCCGATTTCGCCCCTGTATTGGCTTTATTTCACCTGAGTTTCGCCCAGTTCCCTCGTTCGCAGAGTGTCATCAAGGCAGCTTTGCATGTACGGATTTTTCGCGACCCTGTTTTTGGTACCGCCATAGGTGTTGCCCTAGGTGGGTCTGATCAGGGTTCTCCGCAAAAAAGCGAAGTCGTCGGTTTACCACCACTCAATACACTGTTGGCAAGGGATCTTATTTCCCAGTTATTACCACCTGGCAATTACCCTCAAGTGGAAGCATTACTACTGAATGTCTCCAGCCTGGCGTGTGAACTGCCTGAATGCCAAACCTTACAATTAAGCAAGCTCTACATAGACCAATATGACTGTTTAAACGGTGACATTGCCATCACGCTTGCCCCTTGTAGCAACGCACGTCGCTACGACCATTTGGCGATTCAGCCTTACCCGCGACAATGGGTCAGTCACCTAACATTACGAGATGGCAGCAACACCACAGTGCGGCCAGTTCGCCCCGAGGATTCCCCTCTGATTGCAGATTTTGTCCGTGGAATGTCGAAAGAAACCCGCTACTTACGCTTTATCTCGAATATTGAAGAACTTACGCCACGCATGCTCTCCAGTATGTCGCATATCGATTACGATCGAGAAATGGCCTTCATGGCAGTTCATGAGATAAACGGCAAAGAACGCTTAATCGGCACCTCGCGTTATATTGATAATTTCGATGACCAAAGCTGTGAATTTGCCGTGGTATTAGACGATGAGTTTCAAGGCCAAGGTTTGGCCTCTTACTTGATGAAACAGCTTTTTCTGGCCGCTGCCGACAAAGGGATTCGAGTTATGCAAGGTATTGTTTTGGCAGAAAATAAACGCATGATCACCTTCTGCAAACACCTTGGTTTCAGCATCAAAAGAGACCCAGACGACATCAGCCAAGTCATCGCGACAATCACGCTAACCAACGAGGTCATCGCAGCCTTGCAAGCTAAAAAAGAGTAAGACTGTAGTGGAGAAAACTAAAAAGCTCGACACAGGATCGAGCTTTTTAGTCATCTACAGGGAACTAGTGTCTATTAGCGGGTACAACGGTAACGGCCATTATTATATGCAGAATGCTCTATTCCTTTAGAGTCAAAGCCAATTTTTCCTTTGCAGGAGGCGTATTCATAAGTGCCTCTACTTTTCAATGTTGTGGCTTTTTCGCCATACGCACGGATATTGGCAGATTGTGTGTAGTAGGTGTTTCTAGGCCCGTCGCCACATTCTTTTTTGCTGTATTTCAGGTCGCCACACCAGACGACAAAAATTTGATAGCTGCATCGATTTTTAAAAATAAGGTTATGAGAACGGTTTGAATTTGTAGACACATCCAGACACCGTTCAGCACTTTGTCCTGGGTTTGCCGCCTGCGCATTTACGCTTGCGAATAAAGCGCCAACCGCCATGCACATTAGTAGTGAATATCGTTTCATATTGATCTCCAAGCAAACTACCCTCTATTAGAAAAAGGTATTGAGTATTAAACATCATTATTTTTCTCTACCGCCACTCATACTTTATGACATTTATTTACAAACTCAAGACAAAATAGAAACAATAGCGTATAAATTATTCTTAATACTACAAATAGAATGGGATGAGTAAGCGGAAGCAAACTGCCTTCAATCATGGCAATAGCCCACTAAATAGAGGCATTCTCGACAAATGGGCTGAAGATACACGATTTACATTAGCGTATTTTTTAATCTTCGAATCTCTGACCCTTTCTTTTAACAACTAAAACCCACATCAAAATTTTTGAAGGTTTCCGTTAAAAATCTTCGTTATTCTTATTCGACAAGTTTGATTATAGTAAGTGGCAATTCAAACAGTCTATTTCTTGAGGTCAATATGTCTACATTCGTTCAGAAAATTACTCACACTACTTCCGGTATTGCTAGCACAGTATTACGTGTTCCAGTTGGCCTTGTTTTGATGGCCCACGGTTCACAGAAATTGTTCGGCATGTTTGGTGGCTATGGTTTAGAAGGAACCGGTCAATGGATGGCCTCGATCGGCCTTAACCCTGGCTATTTGATGGCACTGCTGTCTGGTTCTAGTGAATTTTTTGGCGGCTTGGCTCTGTTACTGGGCCTATTAATTCGCCCAGCCTCTGCTGTGGTTGCCTTCACTATGTTAGTGGCTATTTTCTCTGTGCACATTTCCAACGGTTTGTTCATGGCAAACAATGGCTATGAATATGCTCTGACTTTATTCGTGGTGGCTGTTTCTTTGATGATCAGCGGCGCAGGTTCTTACTCTGTTGATAAAATACTGTCTAAACAATAACTCACGATAGGTACCGCATCGTGAGCTTGTCATAAAGAGACAAAAAAAAGACGAGATGAAAAACATCTCGTCTTTTTTGCTTTAAGCCTCACTTAATAAGGAATGTTAACCTCAACTAAGGTAAGGAAGCTTAAAAGTTATATTGAGCACTAACGGCGATCTCGTTTGTACCAAGATGCTGTGATGCATCGTCATAGTTGAAATCACTTGAAGACGCATAGTTAGTATCTAGGTCGCCATTGTTGTGACGATACTCTACCCAGGTTAAGGCATTCGAAGTAATGTTGTATTCAACGCCTAGCTTGTAGGAGCTGACAGCTTCATAGGCGTCTGTCAGCGCACTACCTGAACGACGTTGCACTCCATAGCCTGTGTACAAGCGGTATTGATTAATATTATACGCACCAACTAAGTCGTATGAGTCTATGTTGGTTTCAGAGTTCGATGAGGCCCCGTTATCTGCACGAGCGCCCAAATACACAAACGCCATGTAGAGGTTTCCAACAGCGTAATCCGCCCCTGCCCCATAGGTATTAATTTTGGCGTCATTTTCAAAGGTTTGATTAGCAAATGCAGCGCGCAGATTTAGTCCAATCCCTGTATCGTAAACCGCCGCGGCTGAGTAGGCGTTATTCTGTACATCGTTCTCGGTTTCGCCCACATTGGTACCGGTGACATCTGTACCATCTTCATTATGAAACTGATAACTGGCTTGAACCGTAACAGGACCATAGTGATTGGAATAAATCGCAAGGCCAGATTGTCGAGATTCCCCATACAGACCACCTTGAGCTTCCATTCCCCATTGGTCAAAAATATCGATCGTACTAACTAGGCTGGTATATACAGGCGTGTACTGCTGGCCAAAGGAGACGCTACCGTCTTCCCCAAAATCTGCGCCAAGGTACATATAGCGTGTTTTGAACTTGTTGCCATCACTGGTTTCGCCCGCCACTTGCCACTCAGCTTTACCAAATATGGAAACGTCTTCGTTGATCTGAGTCGAACCTTTTAATCCCAAACGCGCAGAGGATGTCATATCACCTTGCGTATCTGTCGTGTACTTATCTGAATCTGAATTGTTACCACCAGCATTGGTGGCATCAATTTCCACACGCCCATAAACATCCAGTGTTTGTCCACCAGTGTTATAAACATTCGCTGCGTATGCTGGCGCTACCATACTGGTCACTGCCGGTATAGCAAAAGCTAATATTGTTCTTTTCATGAAAGCGGTCCTCTGCGTTTTTTTTATGCGGCGGTACTATAAACAGAGAAGTTCATTTTTTATGTATCTGAACAGAGGAAGATGAGCGCAAGAAAACAGGATTATGAAGATTTCTTCTAATGCCGAAAAAGAGAAGAGAAATCACAGCGAAAAGTCGTTAAAAACACAGATAACGCACAATAACGTCAGTATCTTTAAAAAAACACCGCTTATAAATTTATTTTTGTCTTATAAAACAAGGATTTAAAGCCTTATTTCACAACATTCCTGATGTAAAACAGGCACAGAGTCATAGATGATCCTTATTGTGATAGAAAAAGCACATTGGATTTAACCATTCGATAATGGTTATCAATACACAAGAAAAACAAAACGCCACTCAATTAAAAGACGCCTTATTAAAAGGGGGGGAAATAGAGTCAAAAAAGCCCTCAATGCGCAAACATTGAAGGCTTTTTAAGAGAAATAATCACCTTATTTTAGAGGATTATTTGCCGGTGGCACGTGATACATATTCGCCAGTACGCGTATCAACACGCAATACTTCGCCAATATTGATAAATAGAGGAACGCGAACCATAGCACCTGTTACTAAGAAAGCTGGCTTAGAACCACCGTTCGCCGTGTCTCCCTTAACACCTGGATCTGTTTCCTTCACTTCCAACTCAATGAAGTTAGGAGGTGTAACGGCAAGAGGTGCGCCGTTGTATAGAGTAATAACGTACTTCTCTTGCTCTTTAAGCCACTTCATTGTGTCGCCTACCGCCGCTTCGTCTGCAGCGTGCTGCTCGAAAGAACCGTCAGTCATCATGAAGTGCCAGAATTCGCCGTCGGTGTACAAGTACTCCATGTCAGTTTCCATGACATCAGCGCCTTCTAGCGTATCACCAGACTTAAAGGTACGCTCCCAAACACGACCGGAACGAAGGTTACGCAACTTTAGGCGGTTAAACGCTTGGCCTTTACCTGGTTTAACGTGTTCGTTATCCAAAATCGCACATGGATCACCATCAACCATTACCTTGGTACCACTGCGCATTTCGCTAGTAGAAATATTAGCCATACATCCTCACCGTGTATTTTTTAGAGAAAAGGCCCCAACTGACGTATCATGTCAGCCTGACGATCTCAGCAAACATCTTTTTAACAATAAAAGAACGTTTGCGAAGATCTCAAAGAGCCTAAGGCCTATTCGGCCTGAAATAAGTTGGCGCTAATCATAACCCAAATTAACTCTATTTTGCAGATATTTGACGTGATCCCGATTCAAACAGACAGTACTTTCACTTGGTCGCAACACCTTTCTAAGGCGTTAACGAGCTTACCTGAACTTATCCAGCACCTAAATCTACCAACCAGTATGGTAAAAGACGGCGGTGACGCTCAAACGGCCTTTAAGTTATTGGTGCCACGTCCGTATTTATCACGCATAGAAAGCGGTAATCCAAAGGACCCTCTTTTACTGCAGATTCTGCCCAGCGCCGCAGAAATGCAAGTCGTCCCTGGTTACACGGCAGACCCATTAGAAGAAGCGGATCACACTCCGCAAAAAGCCATTGTTCATAAATACAAACGCCGTCTATTGGTGATTGCGGCTGGCAGCTGCGCCGTAAATTGCCGTTATTGTTTTCGTCGCCATTTCCCTTACGGTGAAAACCAATTAGCTCAGTCAGAATGGCAATCCGTCATCGACTACTTAATCGCTCACCCCGAGGTAAACGAAGTGATTCTAAGTGGTGGAGACCCTTTGATGATGAAGGATTCGTTACTCGCCGATAAGGTGGCTAAGCTTGAGTCCTTACCTCAGATCAAACGATTGCGAATTCACTCACGCTTGCCGGTGGTGATTCCGCAACGAGTATGTGATGAGATGCTGCATTGGATCAAAAAAAGTCGTCTGGACATCATTATGGTGTGGCATATTAACCACGCTAACGAAGTGGACGATCAGGTAATACACGCCGCCACACAATTAAAGCAAGCGGGCGTTACCTTGTTGAATCAAGGCGTATTATTAAAAGGGATAAACGACACAGTAGACGCGCAAGTCAATCTCAGTGAAGCCGTGTTTAAAGCCGGCTTATTGCCTTATTACATGTTCACCTTAGACCCAGTAGACGGGGCCGCTCACTTTGATATCAGTATTGAGCAAGCACAACGTCTAATGGGAAAAGTAGCGGCAGAATTGCCTGGCTACCTAGTGCCAAGGCTCGCCAAAGAAATCCCCGGCAAGCAGGCAAAAACCGTCTTTGCACCCTTGACTGATTAGCGTGTCTACGCCGAAACGCGGCGCATACTTCTAACGAGCCAACGCAATTCGAGAGGTTTTTACTAACTGACGGCGAACACAGATTTGTGGTGCCAATTGATACAAATCGCCATTGCGGCCAATCAATTGGCGAGGTACCTGACTGGCTTTCGCCACTTGCCCATTGGCCTCTAAATGCGCGGCTTCACCATGGCAAGGCACCGCTATTTCAGGTTGCACCCAAGAGTACAACTGGCTCAGTTCGTCTTTGCAGGGATGCCCACTCACATGAATAGTAAGCGCCGTATCTTGCTGCTGTAAGGTGCGGATTTTTCGCCCTTTAAACTGCTCAACCAATCGCATAATCGCCGCTTCATTTCCGGGGATCATCATGGCACTAAAAATCACCAGATCATCCGCGTCCAAACTGAGATCAAAACAATTATCAGCGGCCAATCGATTAAGCGTCGCTCTCGGTTCACCTTGGCTACCCGTGACAACCGCCAACACCTCTTCTCTTGGCAAATAGCCTAAGTGAGCCGAGTCAATGACGGGCACATCATCCGGCCAATAGCCAGTGGCTTTGGCGGCCCCCACCATATTAATCAGCGAGCGACCTATCAAGGCCAAATAACGCCCTGTCTCTTTTGCGACTCGCCCTAAGGCGACGAGTCTTGCCACATTACTGCTAAAACAACCAACGACAACACGACCTTTTTCAGGCGCTATGGCTTGTAACAGCCCCTCGTAACACTCACTTTCTGACAACGAATGCCCATCTCGCAATGCGTTAGTCGAATCACACACCATCGCTTTCACACCCGTTTTCGCCAGCGCTTGAAAACGCGAGGGGGAAAACCCTTCACCAATAATCGGCTGTTTATCAATTTTCCAATCACCAGTATGAAAGACACTCCCTGCTGGGGTATTAATCGTCATCGCAAACGGCTCTGGGACAGAATGAGTTAACGCCAGCCAAGACACCGAAAAAACACCAATCTGTTGTGTTTCATTTTCATTAACGACAATCACCGGCACCTCATCGGCCAATCCGACTTGGACGAGCTTGCGACGTAGCACTTCGGCGGTAAAGGCAGTGGTGTAAACAGGGCATTGGAAGCGGCGCCATAAAAACGGCAATGCCCCCACGTGGTCCTCATGAGCATGAGTAATGACAATGCCCGCGAGGCGTTCTTTTTGTGCTGAGATAAAACTTGGATCGGCCGACACCACTTCTGCAGTGTGAAGATCATCTGGCTTAAGTGGCTCATTAAATGACACCCCACAATCTACCATTAGCCATTGGCCGTTATGACCATAAAGGTTCATATTCATGCCAATTTCCCCTGTTCCTCCCAGAGGTAAAAACCACAGATCTTGTTCCCTTGGTATCAAAGATGAGATAGCTGACTCCCGTTTATGCAAATAATTTTCTCTATGGTACGCGCTTATTATAAAGATATCAGTTTGCCTAGGAAGCCTGCGAAACCTTAAGGGACTAAATTCCTCAGATTTGCATAAATTTGATCTTACCCTCTCTTTGTTTACCCACAGTGAAAGTGATTTGGGCTTGCATCAACGCATAAAACGACCGCACTTAAGTCGATGGCATCAGCGCGGCCATGGTCCGCTTTATTAGGCTTTTGCCGCTGGTATAGGAAACACATAATCGTAAACTAGGTTATAAACAAAGGCGTAAACCAAGTAGAAAACGACTATCCCCATATCGAGTGCAAAGGCACTAATAAGACTAATATTTAGCCACCATGCCATAATCGGCAAACTGATCGTCAGTAAACCCAACTCAAATATCAGCGCATGAAGTACACGAACCAGCGTTGTTTTATGAACACGTCCTGTTTTTTTGAGCATAAACCGATCAAACAGAATGTTGTAATAATAATTCCAACCCATGGCAATGAGCGAGAACGCAATCGCCAACACGCCAATTTTCTTCATATCCATGCTCATCAGCTGACTGATACCTAAAGTCAAAATGATCAAACCAAATACTTCAAAGCCAATGGTATGTCTGAGCCTATCAAATGTCGTGCGCATTTCTTTTCCTTAGAACGGAATATTTAAGGCTATTATCAACCTTTATTCAGATAGATTGTAGTTGCCATCCATCTATAAAATAGATAGATGGTTCGTTAGCCGATTTGAGGATAAAACGACCACCCCACAGAGTGAACATCAAGACGCCAAGAGAGAGAGGAACGTAAATAGAAAGGTTTTGTCTATCTAAAGAGATTTCTTATAAGATTCCATGCTCGTACACATAAGCGAACGTCATTCATTCGCTCTTAAAGCAGAGGTTTCGCGGTTACTTTGCGGATATTGAAGCTCATTATATAGAGGGTTACATGCATTCTACAGCTCTGCCGAACCAGAAAAAACAGCGCTTCATGATGATCACGGCCATTATTGGCTTATTGTTGGTCGGTGCCGTTTTTTTGGCGCTCAAATACTTTGGTACTCGCTACGCCATACAGATGATCGATGATCAGATACAAGAGTCAGGCTTAACACCGCTCATCCATTATCAAAAAATCAGTTTTGACCCTTTGACGCTAACCCCCACTCTGCACTCCATCTCTATAGGCAATAAAAATGCCCCTTGGCTCAGGTTCTCACAAATCAAATTCAATTCCCTTCCCGCTATTTACCCAAAATTAGACATTGAGTTTCAGTTTGACAGCCGCTCGCAACCGCTCGCTAGAGACACTCGGCGCCTTATGGCCATTGCGGGAATAAAACAGCTAGCAGGACACGGGCGTTTTTTATCCACGCCCAAAGGAAACAATATCAACTCCAGCCTCACGCTGGATATTTCTCAAGTAGGCAAACTCTTGTTAACCAGTAATATGGACATTTTAGATGCTAATTTCTCCCTAAATGAACTGCGCTCTGATTTCCTTGCGTCTATGGCATTAGGGCAACTTGATGCCATGCCTATTTTATATGGTGACAGTATTGCGCTGCATAACCTTGCTTTTCGCTTTCAAGATAATGGACTGACTCGACATATTTGGCCCAATGCGCAAAATACACGAAATAATAAAGACACGTTAGCGTTTCTTAAAACACTCATTAATAACACGGGATTGGCACCTTACGAGTCAATACAAGCGGAACATATAGCGACACAAATCCAAGATTTTCTCACCAGACCTCAACGCCTTTCTTTTTCAATGATGCCCAAACAAGCGATTAAACTTGCCACGCTAATGACATTGTTTCAAAACAAATCACTTTATCGAGAATCTGAGATGAATCTTGCCGCAAGGTAATAAGACAAATACAAAAATAATTGACGTAAATTAGACTGCGCAACGTATTTTCTTGTCCGTTTGTTTAAACTACTTTATCTTTGGAGATCCTTAAAAAAATCGAGCGGTAAATGGAAAACGTCACCATTTTAGTAGATGTCCAAAATATTTATTACACAACCCGGCAGGCGTATGGCCGTCGCTTTGATTACAACGTCTTCTGGAAAAAAATCACGCAAGGTAGAAACGTGGTTAAGGCCATTGCGTATGCCGTCGACCGAGGCGATGAAAAACAACGCCAGTTTCAAAACATTCTCCGAGCCATTGGCTTTGAAGTGAAATTAAAGCCCTATATTCAGCGTGCTGACGGCTCTAGTAAGGGAGATTGGGACGTAGGCATCACCTTAGATGCGATGGAATATGGGCCAGACAGTGACATTTTGGTATTAGCATCCGGCGATGGTGACTTTGATTTACTCGCACAAAAGCTTGACGATAAATACCATACCCAAGTCGAAGTTTATGGAGTACCCATGCTAACAGCAAATTCTCTAGTGAATGCAGCGACAAGGTTTTACCCGATCAAGGACGACTTACTACTCAATTAAAAAGAGTCAAATGGCCAAATCCACTATAACTTTCTCAGTGGTACTGGCCTCTCTTTTGAGTTTATCGACAATGGACTGCGATGTGATTTATGATTTTTACTAAAAAAACAACTTCGTTACGCCTTTCTCTGCAGAAAACCCTCAGCCTCCTCTTGGGAATATTAATGGTGCTCTACAGCCCCATCAATATTTTTTATTTGAACACCCCCATCATAGGCTTTATTGAAATTGGCATTTCACTTTACAGTTTTTATTGTTTTTGGGCTGCCACATCAGGCCGAGTAAAAACCGTCCAATATTATACACTCGCAGGCTTAATCACTTTTCTGATTTACTTTGCCGCTTATCATGCGGACATCAGAGGCTTTTCTATTCTTTGGGGACTTACCCTGCCAATTATTTATTATATTATGTTTGGCTCAAAGCAAGGTTTCTATTTCACGTTAGTGGCTTTATTTCCAAGCCTTTATGTCATCTTTTATCATTTACCATCCGATTTTTTCATCTCTTATCGGGCAATGACAAACTACAGCCTCGCTCACTTTTTCATCTGGTCTTTATGTCATTTATATGAAAAACAGCACTATCAAGATAAAAACCAGTTACATAAAATGGCGCTCAATGATGCCTTGACTGGCGTAAAGAATCGCCATGCTTTAGAAAAGTGCTTTGATAAATTAGAACAACACTCAGCTCAGGCTAATGTATTATTGGTAGATATAGACTTTTTTAAACGGGTCAACGACCAATTTGGCCACGGTATTGGAGATTACGTTCTAGTTGAAGTGGCTGAATGCCTACAAAACCATGTGGATAGCAATGCGGTTTATCGCCTTGGGGGTGAAGAGTTTGTTATTGTACTCGACAAGCAAAGTCATCAAGAAGCACAACATAAAGCAGAAGAAATACGCCACGCCATCGAACACTATATTTTCCATAATCACGACTTGCGTTTGCGCCTTACCGTTAGTATTGGCGTGGCGCGCTCCTCGCCAGGAGGGCGAATGAATGACGCCTTACGCCTTGCCGACACCAAACTCTATCAGGCTAAAAACGCAGGCCGCAATGCCGTCTGTGTTTAGCCAACAGGTCCGTTTTGCAAACTAACAAAACGTTTCTAGATAAAGCGCCTCTACCTTGTCTCTTGCCCAAGGGGTTTTACGCAAAAACTTTAAGCTCGACTTCACCGATGGGTCACTTTTAAAGCAATTGATATTGATCCTAATCGACAACTCTTCCCAACCAAAATGCTCAACCAAATCGGAAACTATTTTTTCTAATTTAACACCATGTAATGGGTTATTCACTTGTGCTGTCATTGCTTGTTCACTCTCAAAAAATCGTTGTGCAATTATACCTCATCTAGCACGCTATCTTACGAGCATCTACAAATGATTTTAATGGGAGAAATACCCAAAAAACCGCTCAGAACATTTGACTAATAATGAAAATCACCGAAAAATAGACGAGATCACACTAAATAGATCATATAACAGGAGAACATCATGGGTATTTTATCCGGACTGAAAGGTCTATTTTCTGGTGGCGAAAGTGCCCCTGAAGCGGCAGAAGAAGCCGTCGAATACAAAGGCTTTGAAATCATTCCTGCACCAATGGCGGAAGGTGGCCAATATCGCGTTGCGGCAACCATCACCAAAGGCGAAGGCGATGCGCAAAAAGTCCACCAATTCATCCGCTCGGATCTGATTCCTAACCGCGATGAATGCATTGAAATAACAATGCGTAAAACCAAGCTGACAATCGATCAATTAGGCGATAATCTGTTTGGCTAAAACACGACTCAACGATTAAAAGAAGAACATTATGAGCGCACCAATAGGACAACACTGGAAGCAAATTAACGACCACGAAGACCTATTGGGAGCGAGTTACCGCGCCCGTACCTTTTCTTTCCAAGGTGCCAAAAGAGAAACCCATACCACCTTAATCAATCACCTCGGCGCACAGCACGCCACGCACGCTATTTTATACATTCACGGCTACACAGATTATTTTTTCCAAACCGATTTAGCTGAGCACTTTATTACTCAGGGCCATCGATTTTATGCGCTGGACTTACAAGGTTATGGCCGTTCAATTCGTCCGAATACGCCCCCAAACTGGTGTGACTCGATTGAACAGTACGGACAAGACTTAGACATCGCCTTAGCCACTATGAAGGCAGATGGGGTCGATAAGGTGACTTTGCTGGCGCACTCAACCGGTGGGCTTATTACCGCAACCTATTTAGCTCAGCCTTATCGCTCAGAAGAACGAGCACAAATTTACCAAACGGCCTTTCCAGAGGTGTGTGGCGTTATTTTAAACAGCCCGTTTTTAGCCTTGCCTTTTTCTCCTAAAACGCTGCAGTGGATAAGTTGCCCTATTTATGCACTGGTTACTCTGTTTCCTTTTGCTTCTTTACACACCAAAAAAGCCACTCTTTACAGTAAAACATTGCACACAGTCTTTGGCGGGGAGTGGGATTACCGTCTGGATTGGAAACCGGCTGCGGGCTATCCCTTATCATTTCATTGGCTTAAACAAATTGTCTTAGCACAGCGCAAACTCAGCACGAAACGCATTGAGATTCCGACGCTGCTATGTCATTCAGAATTCAGCACAGTGGATAAAAAAACGGTTGCAGATATGCAGCGAGGCGATGGTGTGCTGAATGTGAAGAGCATGCAAGAAGCCGCAGCCAAAGCCTTTGGGCAACTATCAACAGCCTCCATCCCTAATGGCTTTCATGACTTATTTCTCTCTCAATTACCTGCAAGAGAAGCCTATTTAGCCAGCATAGATCACTGGCTAGATAGGCAAACAAACACACAGAAGTCATAACGTCCTAGTTACTTTGTTTACTCATCAATAGATCCAGTAAGCAGGTTGGTAGAAGACGTTTCAATATGCCTGCAATGTACGTCGGTGTGGTTACGTAATAACGCGCTTTAGGCCGTTGTGACTCCAATGCATGCAGCAGTTTTTTAACCACTGCACTGGCTGGCAATGTTTGAGACGAGGTTGGCCCTTCTTTGGATAAACGCTCAATTGCCTCTTCATAACCTTGTTTATGTCGACTTTGTGAACTATCCACATTATCTCTTAATGCGATCAATGCATTGGCTCTAAAACGACTTTCAATGGGGCCAGGCTCAATCAAACTGATCTTAATCGGCGTCCCTCTCAATTCTAAACGCAAGGTATCCGTTAACCCTTCTAGGGCAAACTTACTGGCGTTGTAAGCACCACGAAATGGCATAGCGACCAAACCTAAGACCGAACTATTATTAACAATTCGACCATAGCCTTGAGCCAACATCAGCTTTAATACTTTACAGGTCAGTTCATGAGTGCCGAAAAAATTGGTATTAAATTGCGCTTTCAATACATCAACGGATAAATCCTCAACAGCACCAGGTTGCCCATACGCCCCATTATTAAACAGCGCGTATAAATGACCGCCCGTTAGAGCTAACGTGTCTTGCAAGCCTTTTTCAATGGACGCTGAATCAGCCAGATCCAACTGCACCACATGGCGAATACCCGCCGCTTTCACCTTTTCAATATCCTCTTCTCGACGGCAACTCGCGACGACCAGAAAATCTCGTTGTTGCAACATTTTCGCGGCTTCCAAACCTATCCCGCTTGAACACCCTGTAATTAAAATCGAATACTGCATGTCGGACCCTTTTTTAAAAGTAAATAAATGCTAACAAACCGTCTGCACCAGTCGCCTAAGCCTCGGCACTTAATATGCCATCTTCTTCGATTGCACTTCAAATAGCCTTGTTATTTTACTGGTTTTCACTTAGGTTACTGGCAATTTTTTGTCTATCTAAAGTGGTTGTAATGAACGAAAGTGCTAAAAACGAAAATACCCGAGAAACCTTCGGCTCTCGCCTTGGCTTTGTATTAGCCGCCGCAGGCGCGGCGGTCGGCCTAGGTAATATTTGGGGCTTTCCCACTCAAGCGGCAAGTAATGGTGGTGGCGCTTTTCTACTTGTCTATTTGGTATTAATTTTCGTCGTTGCTTTTCCTATGTTAGTCGTCGAAATGGCCATTGGACGTTATGGGCAAGCCAACCCTGTCGACAGTATGCGCTCGCTTAATCAAAACCCTAGCGCAAAACGCGTTGGTGCTTTGGTTGGTTGGCTTGGACTCAGCGTTCCCAGCGCGGTACTCGCGTTTTATAGCATAGTCGGTGGTTGGATTATTTGCTTTATGCTGGCCGCCATCGCTGGTCTATTAGGCCTAACAGAACAAGCAAACTGGTTAAAAGGCTTCAGTATTGAGCGTAACCTATTTGGCACCATTGTCTTCTATGTACTTACTATTTTAATCGTTCAAGGGGGCGTTAAACGCGGTATTGAAAAGTGGTCTACCCGTCTTATGCCTGCGCTATTCCTACTGTTTGCAGTGCTCTTTATTTATATCATGATGCAACAAGGCGCGATGGAAGGGTTAAAACACTACCTAATCCCTGACTTCGATCGAATTTGGGATCGCAAACTCATTCTAGCGGCCATGGGACAAGGCTTTTTCTCGCTGACCATCGGCGGTTGCTCTATGTTGATCTACGGATCCTACTTAAGCAAAAAAGAAAATCTGCCGAAAATGGCATTCAGCGTCACTTGCATCGACACCGCAGTGGCTTTTGTTGCTGGTTTAGTCGTGCTCCCTGCTATGTTTGTTGCTATGCACAATGGCGTACAGATTTACGCCGACAATGGTTCACTATTAAGCTCAGACACTCTTGTGTTTACTGTTCTTCCACTCATGTTTAATAGCCTTGGCTTATTCGGACAACTGTTTGCCGTGGTCTTTTTCTTACTATTAACCATAGCCGCACTCACCTCTTCTATCTCAATGTTAGAGTGCCCTGTTGCGTTAGTGTCAGAACGATTCAACACCAAACGTACGCCAACAAGCTGGGTGCTAGGCAGCATCATTGCCCTGTTTAGCGGCGTGATTGTGTATCATTTCGGTGCCATGTTTGGCTTAGTCGCGACCTTGTCGACACAATACTTGCAACCCTTCGCGGCATTAATGTTTTGCTTATTTGGCGGCTGGGTTTGGAACCGCAATGCAAAATTCAAAGAGCTGGAAAGCGGTTTTGCGGAATTCCGCAACTCCTTGTTTGGAAAAATTTGGCCTTGGTATGTGCGCTTCGTATGCCCTGTGTTAGTTGTCGCCATTATCTGGGCTTCGTTTAACTAAGCCGTCCAACAGCAGACAAATAAAAAGGAGAACCTAGGTTCTCCTTTTTATTTGTCTGCATGCTGACTGACGATATGAGCCACTAGTTTTTATTCAGAGCCAATCATTCGAGACTTCTTCTTGTTCTTCTCTGCGTACATGGCAGCGTCCGCTTCTTCGATCATTTCATCGATGGACTTTATACTCTCACTAGGAAAAAACGTCATGCCAGCACTGAATTCGACCTGATAAGGCTTATTGATGCGAGCATTCATCTCCGCAACCGCCTTGTCAAAACGCACCAGCAGCGAGTGAACATCTTCAAGGTTCGTGCCTGAAAGCATTACAATGAACTCGTCACCGCCGAAACGCCCAGTAATGTCGCTTTCTCGAAAAGTTTGCTGCAAGGTCTCTGCAAACCGAACCAGCGCAAAGTCGCCTTCATAATGCCCATGCAGATCGTTGATTAGCTTAAATTTGTCTAGGTCAAATAAGATAAGTGTGGCCGATAATTTCTTACGCACACACACTTTCAACGCATGCTCTGCCAACATCAGAAAACCACGTCGACTCGAAATCATGGTGAGATCATCAAATGTAGCCCATTGAATGGATTTTATTTCTTGCTCGATCATGGCGCCAAAATCCTGCAAAAGGCTCATGTCTTCCCGACTTAACTCACGTGGTTTGGAATCCATCAGGCACAAAGTCCCTAGATTAATCCCTGGCCGTAACGCCAGAGGATAGCCTGCATAAAAGCGTATATAGGGGTCATTGAGCACCAAGGGATTATCAAAAAAACGACTATCCTTTAAGGTGTCAGCCACAACGAAAATATCATCTTGATTGATAACATGGGCGCAAAAAGAAACATCTCTTGGTGTTTCTTGGATCGTTAGCCCTTGGCTAGATTTAAACCATTGGCGTGACTCATCAACAAAACTAACCAATGTAATCGGCACTCTAAATATGCGTGCTGCCATACGCGTAATACGATCAAACCTCTCATCCTGAGACGTATCCAGAATTTTTAACGCCCTTAAAGCATGCAGCCTCTCAGCTTCATTTAAAGGTTTTTTAGGCACATCCATATAGACCTCTTTTTTGTTAATCGTTCACAACTGGCCTCACTGAAAACAGTGATAGCCATAAACGCAATAGTCAGAAAATGCGGTTTAGATAATAAAACAATGCTTCGCCTACTTTCAAAAGGGTAGATCACAAACAAACATAAACCAAACCTCGCTTGCGCTGCCCATTCCAAATAGCCGCTTTTTAAATATCGACTTGTCGTTGCTTATTGACGGCGAAATAGCACACCGATAAAAACAACAAAAGCGAGCAGTCGCTCGCTTTTCAATGCATTTCTACTGCGCGGCAGCGCCTTCCACTAGAGACTAGCTCAATGCTTTAGAGTGAAACTCTAGATGCTCATCAATGAAGCTGGCAATGAAGAAGTAGCTATGGTCGTAACCAGGCTGACGACGCAAGGTAATTGGGTGTCCTGCGCTTTCACATGCAACTTCGAGCGCCTCTGGTTTAAGCTGTTCCACCAAGAAATTATCCGCTTCACCCTGATCGATAAACAGAGGTAAACGCTCTTCTGCTTTCTCGATTAGACAAGTGGCATCCCACTCTTTCCATGCTTTGCGATCTTCTCCCAAGTAACCAGCGAACGCTTTCTCGCCCCAAGGGCATTGAGTTGGGTTGGTAATGGGAGCAAAAGCAGAAACAGATTGGTATTTACCTGGGTTTTTAAGCGCACAAATCAAGGCGCCGTGCCCACCCATAGAGTGGCCAGAAATAGAACGTTGATCCGTCACAGGAAAGTGCGTTTCGACCAAATGAGGCAACTCTTGCACCACATAATCGTACATATGGTACGTATTGGAATAAGGTGCAACCTCGGCGTTTACATAAAAACCTGCGCCTGAACCAAAGTCGTAACTTTCATGCTCTCCAGGATAGTCCGTTCCGCGCGGGCTGGTATCTGGACAAACAATGGCCAAACCTAGCTCTGCGGCTTTTCGGAACGCTCCCGCCTTCTGCATAAAGTTTTCATCCGTGCAGGTTAAACCTGACAACCAGTATAAAACAGGCACTTTTTGCGTCTCAGCTTGCGGCGGCAAATAGATTGCAAACGTCATTTCACCACGAACAGACAAACTTTCATGACGATAGCGTTTCAGCCAGCCACCAAAGCTTTTTGTATTGGATAATAATTCCATCGTTAGCTTCCTTTGAGTTTGCACGGCAAACACCGTGCAAACGAATCAAAAAACTTACTTATCAAAAAGGATAACAGTACGAATACTCTCGCCTGCATGCATTAGATCAAAGGCTTTATTGATGTCTTCAAGTGGCATTGTGTGCGTGACAAATGGGTCGATTTCGATCTTGCCATTCATGTAATCTTCTACGTAACCAGGTAATTGGCTGCGACCTTTTACGCCACCAAAAGCAGACCCTTTCCAGACTCGACCTGTTACCAATTGGAATGGACGCGTTGAGATTTCTTGGCCTGCACCCGCCACACCAATGACAATGGATTCGCCCCATCCTTTATGGCAGCACTCAAGTGCTTGGCGCATTACCTGAACATTACCAATACATTCAAAAGAGTAATCTACACCGCCATCCGTCATTTCTACGATCACTTGCTGAATCGGATCAGAGAATTTTTTCGGGTTAATAAAGTCTGTAGCGCCAAATTGCTCCGCCATCTCGAACTTAGACTCATTAAAATCGATCGCGATAATGCGAGAAGCACCGGCCATGCGCGCACCTTGGATAACCGACAGACCAATGCCGCCCAAACCAAAGACCGCGACTGTGGCACCTTTTTCTACTTTTGCCGTATTCAATACCGCGCCAATACCCGTGGTAATACCACAACCTAGCAAGCACACTTTTTCCAATGGCGCGTCTACGTGGATTTTCGCCAGAGAAATTTCAGGAACGACACTGTATTCAGAGAAAGTAGAGGTTCCCATGTAATGGAAAATTGGCTCACCATTAATGCTAAAACGACTAGTACCATCTGGCATTAAGCCCTTGCCTTGTGTTTCGCGAACGGCGCTACAAAGGTTGGTTTTGCCAGACTTACAGAATTTACATTCGCCACACTCTGCTGTGTATAGTGGAATAACGTGATCGCCAGGTTTTAGCGTGGTCACGCCTTCACCTACCGCTTCTACTACACCTGCACCTTCATGGCCTAGGATGGCAGGAAACACACCCTCTGGGTCTTCACCAGACAGAGTGAAAGCGTCCGTATGACAAACACCCGTTGCCACCATACGCACAAGAACTTCACCCGCTTGTGGGTCTTGAACATCGACTTCTTCAATCTTAAGTGGTTGGCCTGGGCCCCAAGCAACAGCTGCTTTACATTTCATTGTCTTCTCCAATATGTGCTTTCAATAAGGTACGAATTACTTAACTGCTTGTAGTGTAGTCGCAAATGATTAGGACGATAATAGCTATTTCAGAAAAGGATTGTTGCTATACAGCAACAATCCTTGTCGATATTCCAAAATCTGCGCTAAAATACACGCCTCTTTACCAGCAGATAAACACACTATGAAGA
Source organism: Marinomonas sp. KMM3893 (assembly GCF_004352855.1). GTDB lineage: Bacteria > Pseudomonadota > Gammaproteobacteria > Pseudomonadales > Marinomonadaceae > Marinomonas > Marinomonas arenicola. The sequence continues at coordinate 818,984 of NZ_SJSC01000001.1, forward strand.
ATTGGGAAGCAATGGAAGCCTTTATCGAAGTCGTGAGGCAAGGCAGTTTTTCGGCCGCTGCTCTACAGCTGAAAGTCTCTGCTTCTCATATTAGTCGCCTCATCACTCAGCTCGAAAGTGAGCTGGGCACAACCTTGCTGTTTCGCACCACAAGACGCATTCGTTTAAGTGAAGCGGGGGAATTGTATTATCACCATTGTCGTGGTCTACCCGAAGCACTGAGCAGTGCAGAGGAAGTCATCTCTAGCCTTAATAACGCGCTAGTAGGCCCTTTTAAAATAACCTGTGCAACGACATTTGGAGAGCGTTTTATTGCGCCTGTGATAAACGATTTTTTAATCGAACACCCAAAAATAGAGTTGGATTTTCACCTCAGTAATCGCCCTGTCGATCTTATCGAAGAAGGCTATGACCTTGCCATCCGTATGGGCTCATTAAAAGACTCTAGCCACCTGTCTCGCCGCTTATGCGACCGAGTAGAATATTTATGCGCCTCCCGCGACTACGTAGATCGCCACGGTATCCCTCATACGTTAGCTGAACTTAATAAGCACCACTGCCTCATCGGTTCAAAAACTCATTGGTTATTTCAACAAGATGGTCAGCGCAAAGAAGTGAAAGTATCGAGCCATTGGCGCAGTAACTCGGGGCCGGCATTGTTAGACGCGGTCAAAAAAGGCTTAGGCATTGCTCAACTCCCCGATTATTACGTTGCCGATGAACTGGCATCCGGTGAGCTCATTGCTCTATTGCCACAATACCAATACCCATACAGCGGTGTTTGGTTGGTGTATCCAAAAGTGCGGCAGCCGTCGCCTAAATTGCAAAAAGTGTGTGACTATTTGATTCAGCGCTTCAGTCAACAACCGCCTTTTTAGCGATTAGCGTGCACGACCAAGCTATGATTAAATACGCTAAATTGTACTAATAAATGAGCCTCTTTATGTTTTCTCAACAAGACCTTGTTCAAGTCGCCCGCCAAACCATGCCGTTTGGAAAATACCAAGGTCGTATTTTGATCGACTTACCAGAAGCCTATTTATTGTGGTTCGCTCATGAAGGTTGGCCGAATGGCAACCTAGGGCAATGGCTACAGCTTGCCTTAGAAATCAAGATTAATGGCTTAGAAAAGTTGGTTGATCCATTACGCGAGCCCACTAGAAAACAGGCTAACGAGCCTAAAGTTCGAATTCGCTTTGATGAAAACTAGACATCAAACAGCGCCTTAACCAAGCGCTTTTCGATAATACAAAATACCAGCGCGGGCTTCTTCAAGGGTAAACCCCGCTCGCTCTGCGACTTTTTGTGAAGCTATGTTGGTCGCTTTTATCTGGGCTAAAAGCGTCCCATCCAATTCAAGAATAAAACAATCCAACATTTTCTGGGCAACCCCCTTGCCTCGTGCTTTAGGGGAAACCGTCCACGATAAAAGCCACCCTTCAGGGTCTAAATCGGCTCTTATTGTACCGACCGCGCGATGGTTTAATTCTGCAATTTGTAAACGCCTTTGATCATTATGGATAGTATTTCGCAGCCACTTTAAATGATCTGCTACTTCCACTCGACCAGCAGACAGGGATGCCTTACGCGTTGCTAGATCATTGCGCCATTCTAATAAACAATCTGCATCAGCCATGGTCGCGGGCCGAAGGAACAACTCCGAATTCATAGTTTTCTCCAAATAAACAACGGCTTCTATCGAGCAGACCAATCACTGGCTTAAGATCTTGTTCAGATCAAGAAACTCAAGATAATCATCTTCTTGTTTAATAGGCAAGTATTCCTAGTAGTGAGTCAAACAAAGACGTTAGGAGAATAAGATATGGGCACTTATACACAGTAGCTAGAAGCGATGGCATTGGGCAAAGACAGGTTGAACAGATGAGCAAAATAGTCACGCGATAATCACTGGCTGACAAAAAAAACCAGCGTAGTGAGGCGTTCCTCACACGCTGGTTTTTTTCTCTTCTGATTCAGGGAAAAGAAATCAGAAAAACACTACAAACCACCATGAGTTAATTTTGCTGGATCCAATAACGATAAAAGCTCATCGCGGTTTAAATCCGTTTCTTCTTCTGCTACATCAACCACAGGTCGGCCTTCTTTATAGGCTTTTTTGGCGATTTCTGCGGCTTTTGAATAGCCAATAATCGGGTTCAATGCGGTGACCAAAATCGGGTTACGATGCAAGGCTTCATTGAGTTTGTCTTCATTAACCGTCAAGGTCGCGATGGCGCTGTCTGCTAATAAGCGACCGCTGTTGGCTAGCAATTTAATGCTGCTTAATAGATTTTTTGCAATCATTGGCAGCATGACATTAAGCTCAAAGTTGCCCGCCTGCCCACCAATGGTAATGGCAGCATCGTTACCAATAACTTGCGCAGAAACCATGGCAACCGCTTCCGGAATCACTGGGTTAACTTTACCTGGCATAATGGATGAGCCAGGTTGCAGCGCTTCTAGCGTAATTTCACCTAATCCTGCCAATGGTCCTGAATTCATCCAACGTAAATCATTCGCGATTTTCATATAGCTAACCGCCACCGCTTTTAGCTGTCCTGATAGTGCGACGGCAGTATCTTGAGAGCCAATTAACGCAAAGAAATTGTCGCCAGGAGTAAAAGTAACATTGGTTAAATCAGACAATTCTTTCGCAAATAAGGCGGCGAATTCAGGGTGCGCATTGATGCCAGTGCCTACCGCCGTACCGCCTTGTGCTAAGCGAGTAATCTTGGTTTCTAAATATTTTAAATTATCGAGATTATCTTTAAGTTGAGCTGCCCAAGCATGGAAGGTTTGATCGAAACGCACCGGCATGGCATCCATCAAATGGGTTCGCCCTGTCTTGGTATACCCTTTTAAGGCATTGCCTTTTTCTTTAATCGTCGATTTTAAGTGCGCAATGGCAGGAATGAGATGCCCAGTCAGCTCCAAACTCGCGCTTACATGGATCGCACTTGGAATAACGTCATTGCTACTTTGACCAAAATTCACATGATCATTGGGACTGATTTTTGTCTCACTGTAGCGATTCGCTATGGTAGCAATCACTTCATTGGCATTCATATTAGAGCTAGTGCCAGACCCTGTTTGGTAGACGTCCACAGGGAAATGCGTCATTAAATCAGGGTCATTTAGCAACTCTTCACAAGCATTTTGAATGGCGTTTGACTGAGCCGGTGTGATGCATTCTAAGGTTTGATTGGCGCGAGCCGCAGCGGATTTAATTAAGATAAGAGAGCGAATAAACGCCTCTGGCAATGCTTCACCACTGACAGGGAAATTATTGATTGCACGCTGTGTCTGTGCGCCATATAGGGCCTTTTCAGGGACATTTAATTCGCCCATGCTGTCTTTTTCAATTCGCATTTTCATGATCTAACGACTTCCTTCTTGTTCCAACGAGCACAAAAAATAATGACTCAACGTTCGTAAGTCATGTTCCATTTTGAAATACGCTTTGGCGTCTTGATAAGTCACAATCAGTCGTTTTAGATTCGCTAATGGCCGATAGACCATATCTAAGCAGACTTGTCGCCAATTCAGTGCAATGTGTGAATCGCACACAGTATCCAATAAAACATTGAAAACACGCTGATGCAAGATCACGGCATCATTAATATTTAGCCGCTCAGCGTATTCTTCACTCGTATTGAGATAATGGTAGAGTACTTCTGGTGAATCCGCACACTGACCGCCTTGAATGGCTTGCTCTATTACCGAGAAGGGAACTAGATAATGGCTCATGATGTCGTCCTGCCTATTGAAATGATAACTATTATCAATAATGAGACGACATTCTTTTCCTGTCAAGTTATTGATAACGATTCCCATTAAAAATAACTCGATTGATGACCTAGCTCATGAGCCACAAAAAAGCCCCTATTGCCAAAGGCAACAGGGGCTTTATCAGACGAATAAATGCTTAGTGGTGGTGACCGCCTACGCCGTGAGCATGGCCATGAGCAATCTCATCGTCTGTCGCATCACGTACGTCTACGATTTCAATGTTAAACGTCAGGTCTTTACCAGATAGAGGGTGGTTCAAGTCCACAAGAGCGCGCTTTAAACCCGCTTTAATAATGCTGACTTGGCGCATACCTTGATCTGTTTGAACCATGGCAATCATGCCTGGTTTCCAACGTTTTCCACCTTGAAGGTGTTTCACAGGCACTTCTTGAGTACGGTCTTCATGACGATCGCCGTACGCTTCTGCGCTTGGTACTGTCACTTCAAATTCAGCACCGACTTCTTTTCCTTCCATGGCCTTTTCAAGACCAGGAATCACATTGCCGTGGCCGTGTAGGTAAGAAATAGGGTCTTTACCCGCGGAAGTTTCGATCAACTCTTCACCATGGCGAAGCGTGTAGTTAAATTGAACGACTTGGTTGTCAGCAATGGACATGATATTTCCTCTGTTATTTCAACTCAGCAAGGTCGTTAAGTGTTGACTTAGCGACTTGGCTCAGCGGTTTAGTTAAGCGGCGCAACCGCGCATTTTGCGCGACATTATAGAGAGTCCCTAGAAAATGGCGAACTCTATCGCATCTTCTTTGATTGAGATGTCTTTAATCATCGACGCTGTCGCTTTTTCTGTTGTCGAATGATCTAGCACATAAACAGGGTGCGAATCGAAGTAGTTTGCTAAGGCTTTCTCGAAATCATCATGCAAAGACCCCAATGTCGAACGCAGCATTTTGTCACTAAAGCTAGAGCCCTCAACGTCTATTTTAGTGATTTTGGGCGCCACTAAATAAACACGGTTTTCTTCTAATCGCACACCTGACTCGAACGATGGGTTCACTTGTGTACTAAATGAAAAAGACTGTCCAAATGCGCTTAAGGTGCCCTGTAAATCTGTATTAAGGTCCACCAAAGCCAAACCACCATCACGATCGGTTAAATCAATATGGGCTGTTTTTACCAATAAATTCATATCCAAGGTGTTACCACCTTCTAGCGTCAATTGAATATGATTTTGTTTACTTTGTTCTAACTGCTTCGCGACCGCTTGATTTAACTCAGCTTCACTTATGCTTAGACCGTCACAGCCTGTCAGCATCAAAGTGGTTACGAGTAAAACCACGCATGCGATCATTCGACGAATTGCCATCTGTTTCTCCTAAAAAGCCACTTTGTTCACTATCTAGCCCTTTTTTCAAACCAAAAGTTCATAAAGTCTTCCGTTACTTTTTGTTCAATCACCATGGCTTCTTCCGTCGGACAAAATAATGAAACGGTGAAAATATTATAGCCTTCAGGGGAGGTCGTGATTCGCACTTTAGGCTCAGGCCCTGAGATTTTAATGTCTAAGCGCTTCTCAATCAGGCTATTGTAACGAATCGCAACCTCATGAAAGTGCTCGCTGTATTCCCGTATCTTATCCAGTATTTTGCCTTTAATTTCAAACAAATTGACGTCATCAGTCAGTCTAGAAATCGAAAAGGTATGGGTCACATAGCGACGCATGTAGTTCAGGTTTTGCACCGTATGCGTCAGCAATACACTGTTGGGGATCACAGTTGTTCGTCCTGTATAACCGTAACTGCCGCCTTTCAAATCCACTTCAAAAAGCGTCGTTGAAAGCCAATCGCTGTCTGTGACCTCGCCTTCATAATTGGCAATTCTTACCCAATCGCCCACTTGATAAGGTCGAGTACTGGCGCGATAAAAGGCCCCGACTATGCAAGAAATAAACTCTTTCGTCGCCAAAACCAAGGCCACCATAAAGGCAGCAATGGAGATCGCAATATTTTGTAATTCAGAAGACCAAATTAAAATAAAACCCACCACCAACAGTAGGTTGAAAATATTGTCTAATGAATTGATTCTTTGACGTTTTTTGTCATGTTCTAAGGTCGGATGCAGCCGAATAGCGCGCTTAGTAAAACGACGGATAATATAGGAGAGCAATAGCCAAACAACGGTCAAAAATATTTCGAGGTGGTCTTTCACAACCGAAAAGTCAAAATCGGAAAAAGAGAGCTGAGAAAAATCGAATGACATAACAATTAGGTTCCTTCATTAAGGGCACTACTTTATCAATCATTGTATTAATCACCAACTAAAAGCACTAGACAGAACGAAAAACATTCCTGTATATTTATACAGTATAATTTTTCACGAGGGTGGATCATGCCTGTAGTTATTAAATACGTTGTAGAACGTGATGGAATTGAGAAAATGACATTTACTTCCAAAGCTGAAGCCGATGCCTATGACAAGTTACTCGACACAGCAGACGCACTTTATGAAGTGTTAGAAAGTAGTGATTTAGCAGGAGACCATCAGCAAAAAGAAGCCTTGTCGATGTATCTTGCTGAAAACAAGGACACGCTGCTAGAGGCCTTAGGTGCAAAGCGTAAGACCACACCAAAGACAAAATCCAAAGCCAAAGAAACACAACCGAAAGAGCAAAACAAAAACGACACTTTGCCGTTAGAAGATCTTGTCATAGAACCAGATGAAGACGCTATTTACGATGCAGAGGAAATCTCCACCTCATTCGATGAAGATAGCAACGATTACCCTGAAAGCGACGCGGCTTAATCCCACAGCGAGCCTTTAGCAAAAACGCCCTCTCCTTGATGGCGTTTTTGTCTTTTCTAACTGAGATTTTTGGCTCTAACGATGACTCATGAAGGCTAAGCCCCTCATAACATCGGCTGTAATAATTGATGAATGAAATTCAATTTTTTACGCACAGCGGGGACAATAACAAACGGGTATAAATCCGGCTGCCCCATGCTTCGATTGAGGTTATTCACTGCAAACGTAAGCGGTAAATACTGAGCCAGAATGTCATCAAAGTTTGAGTGTTGATACGGGTCAATCGTCACATTCACACAAAGTGACTGATATTGGGCATTAGGCGGCTGAAGGCTCATCCCGAACTGACTCGCGGTTTCTAACGTGTCGAGGATATGCAGATAATGCGCCCAAGTTTCGGCCCAATCTTCCCAAGGGTGAGAGGATGCATAAACACTGACAAACTGCTCACGCCAATTCTCGACTGGCGTCTCATAATGGCGCTGCAAAGCATCTTTATAGCTTTCCCGTTCATCGCCAAACAATTCGCGATAAAGCGCTAACGTACTTTCATCTGTCGCCACCAATTGATCCCAATAATAATGCCCAACCTCATGGCGAAAATGGCCAATTAGCGTACGGTAAGACTCATTCATGTCTTCTCGCATTTGCTCACGATCAGCACTGTTCGCTTCTGCGGCATTAATAGTGACTTGCCCAAGCGCATGACCGGTACTGGATTGCGCATTGTCCGGCACCACATTTTCTTCTGAGATGAAGTCGAATGATAAACCGTCTTCAGGGTCTTCTTTTTTGCTGATCAAGGGCAACTCTAATTGCAGCAATGAATAGACTAATCGATGTTTAGCAAACTCTAGCTGCTGCCAAGCTTGGCGTTGCTCAATGGCTTCTAGATTGGGTATGTGTCGGTTCAAATCACAGGCCATGCAAAAAGTATGGTCGCTCTCCACCAGCCAATTACACACCCCATGTTGATGATTATCACAATAATGCCATACGGGTGCCGGCACAGATGTGTCCGCTAAAGCAAGATAGCCTGAATCATGTGGCTTAAGTGCGCTTAATACCATTTTGTCCGGCAAAAAACCTAAGGCAGATCCACAATTTTCACACAAGGTATTTTCAAATAACAAGACTTGTGAACACTGTTGGCAACTGAATATTTTCATCTTCGTTTGAGCTCTGAGTAATGAATAAAATAGGCGTAGCTGAATGCTTATAGAATGAAGAGCGCGATGCGTTAACACCAAGAACACACTCTCAAAAAGAGGCACTTATGAACATGCGATGTCCTTTCTTTATAATCCCTTTATCCATAGAAAGCGAGAGAATATGAACACAAGCCGCATTATCAACTCAAAGAAAAAACCATTTACTTGAGTGTCTAAAAGCAACTTTCATGCGACATAAGATGATCAAAATAGGCTCTATTTATGATCGTTTGCAACACACCAAACCCAGCACACAGCTAAGGATGAAAGATGTCGTAAAATAAACACACCAATGAAATAAAATAGCCTATTTGTAAGAAGATTAAAGTTCATAAACCTTTTATTATAAGTCTTTAATTCGCTGCCTACTGGAAATTGCCTTTCATGATTGACGCTTTACTACTGACGTTCATTTTTCTTGTTGCTGGAGTCATTTCTGTCCCCATCGCTTCTCGATTAGGACTCGGCTCAGTTCTCGGTTACTTATTAGCCGGCATAATCATCAGCCCCATTCTTTCCATTCTGAATGTGGACCTAGTCTCAGTACAAAATTTTGGCGAGCTAGGGGTCGTTTTGATGCTGTTTCTAGTGGGTCTAGAGCTAGAGCCGAAGAAGCTGTGGGCAATGAAAACCCGCTTACTTGGGTTAGGTGGCGGACAAGTCGCGTTAACGGCATTGTTTATCATGGGCGCCTCCATGATGCTCGACCAGTCGTGGCGAATCAGTCTTGCGGTCGGCCTTATTTTGGCGCTCTCTTCAACCGCTATCGTGCTGCAAACCTTAGGGGAAAAAGGCTTAATGCGCTCAGACGGTGGGCAAGCGTCTTTTTCGGTTTTGCTCGCTCAAGACATCATAGTGATCCCTATGCTGGCGTTTATTCCTTTACTCGCCACACCTGAATTACTCAGCGCCTTAAATCATGCGGCCGAGCAAGCCTCAGCCCATGGCAGCAGCTGGAATTTATTGGAAGGGCTGGCCACCTGGCAGATTACCCTAGTCACAATCGGTGCCATTATTACCGTGATACTGGGCGGTAGTTACTTATCCAGCCCGATATTTCGGTTTATCGCGTCCGCACAACTGCGCGAGCTCTTTACCGCGACGGCTTTGATGTTTGTTATTGGCACTACCTTATTGATGTCAGTGGTTGGCTTGTCTCCTGCTCTTGGGACTTTTCTCGCGGGGGTTGTTTTGGCTAACTCGCCCTACCGACACGAACTAGAAAGCGACATTGCCCCGTTTAAAGGGTTGTTACTTGGGCTGTTCTTTATGACAGTGGGCGCAGGGATCAACTTCAGTCTATTAGCCGATCATTTGATCAGCATCATCAGTCTTACTCTGGGCGTGATTGTGCTAAAAATGGTCGCATTGTTGATGCTGGGCAGTTTGTTCAAAATTCGCGGAGCAGACAAATGGCTGTTCGCGCTAGGACTGGCACAAGCTGGGGAGTTTGGCTTTGTATTGCTGTCGTTTACCGAATCGAATGGCGTGATCCCCAAAGCACTGGCCGATCAACTCTTACTGGTGGTGGCGCTCTCTATGCTACTCACCCCTATTCTATTTATTCTCTACGATCGTTATTTAGCGCCACATTATCTAAAGGACAAAGAGGATCAGCCTCAAGGGGTTGGCATGCCAGGAGATAAGAAAATCATTATTGCCGGCTCAGGCCGAATGGGCAGCTTGATCGATCGAATGATGAGTCTTGCTGGGTACGACACCACAGTGATCGACTACAGTACCAAGCAATTAAGAACACTGCAGCGCTTTGGTGTGAATAACTATTTTGGCGATGTGACGCGCCCTGAACTGTTGCACGCCGCCGGCATTGAAGACGCGCAACTGTTAATTGTCGCCATTGATGATCCAGAACAGATCTCTAAGCTGATTAAATACGTGATGGAGCACTACCCTCATTTGCACGTTATTTCACGGGCATACGACCGTCACCATGTTTACGATTTATGGTCTTACGGTTGTCGCGACATCATTCGTGAAGTACACGACAGTAGTTTGCGCATGGGGCGTTCGGCATTTGAAGCTCTTGGAATCCCGCAAGAAAACGCCGAGAAGATGGTCGACCTATACCGACAACACGACCAAGACGCTATGGTCGCCGTTGCGGATGCTCACAAAATTGGTGTACCGGCGCACGAAAACAGCCATTACATTGCAAAAGTAAAAGCCTTTCTAGAAGCGTCTGACCCAGAAATAAAGACACAGATGCAAGCATACCGCGACACCAAATAAGCCCTGAAATGACGTATCCTCAGTCTACTAACAGACTGAGGGTTCATCACTCAATCTGCTTGTTACAAGTGGATTTATAAACACGCTTCACGTGCACCAAGCTGATCAATTTAATAATAGGTTTGATCAGCAATTGGCCGCTGCCCAAAATAAACAGCCAGGTTCCATCCACCACCAAGGCCTCTGTTAAAAAAAAGAAACTACCGATCAAAAACCACACAGCAATCAAAAGGTCATTCACGGCACCAAGGGCTTCATAACGTCGTTGAATCACAATATGGTCTTGGTCTAAATCGAACTCAAATACTTGTTTATTGCTTGGCACTTTTTGTCCTATCCTTTTGGGCTGAACAAGGACATCAGAGTGATATAAAAGCATCTAATGTCCTTATTTTTCATCATTCTCTAACGTAGAAAGTTATCTCGAAGCAAGGATACCACTTCATCACTACGACCGTTAAGCACCGCTTTTAGTCCAAACATGGCGGTGGAAGCCACTTGATTGGCCTCAATTTTTGGCGGCATAACCAGCTCCATACGACTGACTTTAACGTCTAAAATGGCGGGCTTATCCGATGCTAACCACTGCGCCATCGCCCCTTCTAACTGATCAAGACTGTCTACCCGCCAACCGTCTAATCCTAACGAGCGTGCAACATTTGAAAAATCTGGGTTCTGTAACCCCGTAAACGAATCCAATAACCCTTCTACCCTTTGCTCCATTTCAACAAAGCCCAAAGATTCGTTGTTAAAGATAATCAGCTTCACCGGGATGTTTTCCTGCACTAGGGTCAATAAATCCCCCATCAGCATACTCATACCACCGTCACCACACATGGCAATGACTTGTCGATCTGGATAGGCTTTAGCAATCCCTAGCGCTTGTGGATAAGCATTCGCCATGGTGCCATGCAATAAACTGGTTAAAAAACTGCGTTTTCCGGTGGCGGTCAAATGACGTAATAACCAGACCATAGGAGAGCCGCCATCGGCGGTAAATGCCGCGTCGTCATCGGCGAGCTTATCCAACATGTGCGCCACGGTTTGTGGGTGCAATAAATCATTGCCTGATTTGGCTTCAGAAACATAATCAGCTTTGTCTTTTTTCCATTGCTGTAGAGCTTTGTCTAAATGCTCTTGGTCTAATCTAGCACTCAGTTTCGGCAATAATGCCTTGATGGTATCCCCTACATCACCGACTAAACCTAGGTCAATTGGACTGCGCTTACCCAGATGGCTGGCGTCTCGGTCTAACTGTACTATTTTGGCTTTCTCAGGGTAAAACTGGGTATAAGCAAAATCACTCCCCAGACAAAGTAATAAATCACAATCGGCCACCGCCTCCATACCTGCACGGTTACCTAACACCCCAGTCATACCGACTTGATTAGGGTTATTCGGTTCAATAAATTCTTTGGAGCGTGAGCTATGAACAATGGGCGCCCTTAACAACTCAGATAATGACACCAACGCCTCTTTTGCCTCACGAGCACCAATCCCTGCGTACAAGGTAATACGCTTTGCCTTGTTTATCATGTCGGCTAACTGGTCAATTTCTGCTTCATTAGGTCGTATCTCTGGTTTGGCTAAATGCACCTTCCAAGGTGCATCATCATGCACAGTCTCTTGAAACATATCACCGTTAACCACAATCACCGCAACGCCATTTTTAGCTAAGGCTGTTTGAGCCGCCTGCACGGTAATTCTTCGCGCTTGATCAGGGTGAGAGATGCGTTCGCAAAATACTGAACACTGCTCATAAAGTGATTTTTGATCAACTTCTTGGGGGAAGTTTAGCCCTTCTTCACGACGATCCACATTAGACGCAATCAACACCATAGGCGCACCGTTGCGATGGCTTTCAAAAATGCCATTAATAAAATGCAAGCTACCAGGGCCACAGGTTCCGGCACACAAAGAAAGCTCGCCAGTCATGTAGGATTCGCCACCAGCAGCAAAGGCTCCCACTTCTTCATGACGCACATGAACCCAATCAATATCTGAGCCACGGATGGAATCGGTGAGGTGATTGATGGTGTCGCCCACTATGCCGTAACAACGTTTGGCACCGGCTTCGGTCAATGCTTCTACCATGATTTTCGATACTGTTTTGCTCATTTCTAACTCCCTAAGGTGATGAAAAGTGATTACAAGCATGCGTGATATCGCTCACTTAATCAGCAAAACAGCTGGGGTTCCTTGCTATCTGCAAACAACTTACACACTAAATAAAGAATCAAACCCATAGGTTTTAGAAGAGAAAATACAAATAGCAAATCATCTCAACAACAGGAGTACCCCCTCAAAAGTCTATAAAAACAATAACCAGATCAATCATATATTCTGTAAAGGAAGAAGGTATTGGAGTACCATAAATTAATAAATAGCGCTTTATTGGTAGCCTCTTGTTATAACCACAATCCTTTTACAGCAAATAATCTAACTCTCTGTGCTATGGGGCGGAATATCTACACAGGAATCACCACGGATGTTGAACTTTTTTATTGTGGCTATCGCCACCTGCGTTTTTCTTTACCTCGCTTTTTCTACAAGGCTTGCCCGCTCTGAGGGCTGGAAAGCAACCGTCACACCGCTGGCTTCCATCATGGGCAGTGGGTTTCTCGTTGTCGCTCCCTTATTGGCGGACTCCGTGGGGTATTTCGCGGTGCTCTGTATGGGGGTTTTATTGCTTCTCGCTTACGCTGTCGGCGGCGCTATTCGCTTCAACATTCGCCATTTTGAGCCCATTGAACATCAAAGAGGCCCAGCTCAAACGGTGTCGTTCGTGTCGCGCATTGTTTTAGCTGGCGCCTATTTCATTTCTGTTACTTATTATCTGCAACTCTTATCGGCTTTTTTGCTCAACGCCTTTGGTTACAGCAGCGAGCTTTGGTCAAACATTATTACGTCACTTATTTTACTCTTTATTGGAGGCGTGGGTATGTGGCGCGGGCTGAGCCAATTAGAGAAAATAGAGAGTTACGCCGTCAGCCTTAATCTCGGTATGATCGCAGGCCTACTCTTCGCTTTAGCGCTCTATAATATTCGCTTAGTGTCAGCAGGAAGTTGGCACTTACCCACTCTAGATTCCACCATAGACCTGCACGATTTACGTGTACTACTAGGGTTACTCATTGTTGTGCAGGGCTTTGAAACATCGCGTTATCTACAAAGTGAGCACCCAGCCGAATTACGCATAAGCACCATGCGTCTTGCTCAATGGATATCGGCGGGGATTTATATTGTTTTCTTAAGCCTGATGACGGTGCTATTCCAGCATGGCATGGGCGCAGATGTCACCGCGATCACGAGCATGGTTGCACCGGTGGCAATACTACTGCCAATACTCATTTCAGTCGCCGCTATTGGCAGTCAATTTTCGGCGTCTGTTGCGGACACCTCAGGGGCTGGCGGTTTAGTTGAAGACATTGTTCAGCAAAAAATCCCTATTCGTTATGCCTATCTTCTGGTCCTTGCTGTGACGCTTTTTCTGACTTGGATGACGGATGTAAACGCCATCATTGCGTACGCTTCACGTGCCTTTGCTTTATTCTATACATTGCAATCTGCAACCGCGGCCATTGTTGCTTACCAAACCAAAACACTAGAAAAACGCACACAAAAAGTACGCTTATTTAGCTTAATTTCACTGCTGTGTTTATTGGTTTTCTTATTTGGCCTGCCATCAGAATAATTTTATATATCAATATCTTATAAACTTTTCTTAGCACTATCGAGAGCAGCATAACCGCTGTTGAACAACAGAGGTTATGCTGCTCTCACTGCACAATTAGCGCCTTTTTACGCTCAGATTAAAAGATTATTCATATAAGGTGGATTATTTGGTCAAGCGTTATAACGCCGCTCATAATTAATTTTTTTTTCACTTACACTCACTTAATTTGCTTATATCCAGCAAGAAAGTGAGCGCGTATGCAGCTATCAAATGCACAAAATATTGCCCCCAAGCAATATACGATTGCGATTCCAACTTTGCCCTATGAATTTGTAGCCGCCAACGCTTCAGGAGCAACCAGAACCCAATTGGAAAGCTTTATAAAAGAAGGCTTTCATAAAAAATACCAGGCGGATGTCAACACCTTCATGCCGTTGCTACTTGGCATACAAGCTCGCGGACTAAAAGCGGTGGTAGGGATAAGGCGTGGCAATGAGCCATTATTCACCGAACAATATTTACCTGCCTCCATTACCGAAATACTGCAAGAACATGGCATCTGGACAGATCGCCATAACGTAGCTGAGCTGGGCAATCTGTACAGCCAGAACCAACGCTTCACCCTACCTCTATTGATGACAGTCGTAATGAGCCTGTACTTATCCGACGTCGATTACTTGGTATTTTCAGGAACAAAAACAGTTTGCCAACTGCTCGAAAAGCTCAAATTACCAATGACCTTTTTAGCCGACGTGAACCCTAAACGCTTAGTCAATGCAGAAAAGCAATGGGGGAGCTATTACCAAAACAGCCCTAAAGTCATGCTCCTCGACGTCAAAAAATCAGTCTCGATCGCACTGATGCAACCTGAACTAGAAGCCTTACTTGAGCTAGTCAAAATGCATCTTCAACCCCTATTACTGCAAATGGAGGAACTCTAATTATGTGGTACTTTTCCTCACCGGAATGGGCGAACAAGATCGCCCTGCAAACGTCCCATCAAACACTGACGTACCAGGCTCTCGCTGAAGCAGTAACCGCTCGCCAAAATTGGCTCAAGGCACAGCAAGTAACGCGCGTCGCTATCGACATGGACAACAGCATAGAATGGGTCTTATTTGACCTAGCGTGTCAGCAGGCGAATATCTGCTGCGTGCCGGTACCAGGCTTCTTCAGTGACACCCAAACCACGCATCTGGTTACACAAAGTGGCATTGAATTATTGCTCACTGAGAGCAATAACAACAGCGAACAGAAGGACACAAGAGCGTCGCCATTCGCAGGTATTAATGCCGTGCGCTTTCCTGTCACACAAACACCGCAGATACCAGAAGGCACTCATAAAATCACCTTCACCTCAGGCACCACAGGAAACCCTAAAGGTGTTTGTTTAAGCGCAGAGTCGCAACAAAACGTTGCCCGCTCTCTGGTCGATGCCGTAGACATAAAACACGTCCGCCATCTTAGCCTCTTACCGTTAGCAACCTTATTAGAAAACATCGCTGGGGTTTACGCTCCCTTAATGGTTGGGGGCACCATTCTATTGGCCAGCCAAACCGAACGCGGATTTAGTGGCAGTCGCTTAACGGACCCAAAGCGCCTACTCATGCTGATTAATGAACAGCAACCTAACAGTCTAATACTGGTTCCTGAACTATTATCTCTGTTTGTCGGCGCCTGCGCCCAAGGTTGGCAACCACCGCAATCCCTCCAATTTATTGCCGTTGGCGGCGGTAAAGTGGCAGCAGGGTTGCTGCAAAAAGCCCGCGCTTTAGGCTTACCGGTTTATCAAGGCTATGGCTTATCGGAGTGCGCTTCTGTGGTGGCGCTCAACACCAAAAAATCAGAACAGATTAGCGCCGCTGGCAAGACACTCCCGCACAACCAAGTACACATTGAAGACGATGAACTGGTGATCAAGGGAAACCTCTTTTTAGGCTACCTTAACCAACCCGAAAGCTTCTATCCAAGCGCTGTCTATACGGGGGATTTAGTCACTCTAGAAAACGGTTTTTTAACCATAGAGGGTCGCCGTAAAAACGTATTAATCAATTCCTTTGGTAGAAATATTTCACCGGAATGGGTCGAAGCCGAATTGATGGCCAGCGGTCATTTTCGCGAGGTGCTGGTTGCTGGGGATGCGCAACCGCATTGCGTGGCATTGCTCACCCCACTGCAAAAAAACGCCAGCCAACAGCAGATTGCCGCCGTGGTTGACCAAGTCAATATTAGGCTACCCGATTACGCTCAAATAGGTGGCTGGATCACACTAGAGCAGCCATTAGTCAGCGTTCCTGGCCTTGTCACAGCCACCGGAAAGCCCGTTCGAGAACGCATTTTTAACCACTTTAAGGCATCGCTCGAAAATCTTTATTCCCTTGAAAATAAAGAAAACTTTCGAGTTTTACTAGAGCAGCAAAGACAAGAGAGAAACAAGCCAATGTCACTTTATCAACGTTTGCAAAACGAAACCCAAGCCGAGCGCCAATACTTAGTCACCTCTGCGATTATTCAACGCTGCTTCCACGGCAAAATAACATTGGATAATTACTTAGATTTTCTAAGCCAAGCCTACCACCACGTTAAGCACACCGTGCCATTATTAATGGCCACAGGCAGCCGACTACCGGATGAAAAAGAATGGTTGCGCGAGGCCCTAGGCGAATACATTGAAGAAGAAATGGGCCATCAGGAATGGATACTCAATGACATAGCCGCGGCTGGCGGTGATAAAGACGCCGTGCGCCACAGCGAACCAGGAGCGGCCGCAGAGCTAATGGTCGCTTATGCTTACGATGCCATTCAGCGTAAAAACCCTCTGCGCTTTTTTGGCATGGTGTTTGTCTTAGAAGGTACCAGTATTGCGCTGGCGGACAATGCTGCACAGCAAATCCAAGAAAAACTTAAGCTGCCAAAAGAAGCCTTTAGTTACTTGAGTTCACACGGGGCTTTAGACCAAGAGCACATCGTTTTCTTTGAAAACCTCATGAATAAAATCACCGCTAAAGAAGAGCAAGACCAAATCATTCACAGCGCCAAAATGTTCTTCAAATTGTACGCGAATATCTTTCGTGAAATTGATCATGAAGCAGCATCAGAACAAGCCGCTTAGGAGGTTTTATGAACTGGCAACAACAAACCTGCCTATTAACGGGCGCGACGGGAGGCATCGGCCAAGCGATCGCCCATGCCTTAGCCTCTAAAGGCGTTACTCTGATCCTGCAAGGTCGTCATGAAGAACGCTTATTAGCGTTAGCGGCGTTATTGCCCGGCGATCATCAAATACTTGTCGCTGATTTAGCAACAGCAAGCGGATTAACGGCCATCACAGAAGCGATGACGGTTACCCCTGAGTTTTCTATGTTGATTAATAATGCCGGTATCGGGCAATTTTCAGCCTTGCAATACACTTCCGCAGAAGAAGCCAATGAGGTTATCAACACCAATTTAACCGCGCCTATTTTGCTGACTCAACGCCTGCTGCCCTTACTAAACAAAGACACTGAGTCACATATTATCAATGTTGGCTCTGTCCTCGGTGGCATTGGCTTCGCAGGGCAATCTCTTTATTGCGCCAGTAAATTTGGCTTACGAGGCTTTAGCGAAGCGCTTTATAGAGAGCTGGCTGACACCAACATTCGCGTCTCTTACTTTGCCCCAAGAGCCACTGCCACGTCGATTAACAGCCAACAGGCGATGGCGATGAATGCCCAGCTGGGTACCGCCGTCGATACCGCTGATAAGGTAGCGAAAGCGCTTATCGACCAGTTAGAACAAGGGAAGAGCCGTCGCGTTGTCGGCTTTCCTGAGAAGTTGTTCGTTAAAATCAATGGTGCCTTTCCATCGATTGTCGATAAAGCATTATTGAAAAAGCTCCCGGTTATTAAACGTTTTATTTTTCAAAACACAAAGGAGGCCTTATGAAAGCCCTACTACTAGCATTGGCAATAACAACAAGCTTTATCTCTCAAGCGTGGGCACAAGACACGACAAGTTTATTGGATATTCAACATCAATGGGCTCACATCAATTACCAAATGACGGACAGTGACAAGCAGGTCGATGCCTTTAACGCCTTAGCGCAAAACGTAGAGAGCATGATCAAGGCCGCCCCAAATAATCCAGACAACATGATCTGGCTTGGCATCATTCAAGCAAGCACAGCAGGCGCCAAAGGTGGCATAGGCGCTTTATCCTACGCAAAAAGCGCCAAAGCCAATCTTGAGAAAGCCATTGCCATCAACCCCAATGCATTATCGGGCAGTGCCTTAACCAGCCTCGGTGTGCTTTATCACAAAGTACCGGGGTGGCCGATTGGCTTTGGAAGCGATAAAAAAGCCAAGAAGTTACTAAAACAAGGGGTCGAAGCCAACCCACAAGGGCTGGATGGCAACTATTTCTACGCTGACTTTTTGTACGACGATGGCGATTATAAAGCAGCAAAACAATATCTAGAAAGTGCTGAAAAAGCCGCACCAAGACCCACTCGTCCAGTGGCAGACACTGGCCGTCACAAAGAAATTCAAGCCTTAATGGTGAAGATCAATAAAAAACTTTAAAACGGCAAATTCTCATCGCTAACCTCGGTTAGTAATGGCCATCAACAGAACCTCAAAAGTAGGACAACCTACTGTTTGAGGTTCTTCTCTGCCTGGGTAAGCGATGCAATGTGACGTAAAATATAGACGATCACAATAAAAGCAGCCGCACCGAAAAAGGCACCAGCAGCACCAACGCTTTGAATGTTAACCAGCTGAATGACTTGATTACCGATTAACGCACCTGCCCCAATACCTAGATTAATAATCCCTGAAAACAATGACATAATAATGTCGGAAGCATTCGCATCGACATTAAAAACACGCACTTGAGCTGATAACGTGACCGTCATCAGTGCCGCCCCCCAAAAGAGAATCACCAACACCATAAAAGTACTATCGTGAGCGGCCGAATACAGAAGAGCGGTCGACGCTGTCACAATCAAGGTACTCGCCACAATCAACTGAGCATTGGCTCGTTCGCCAAAGTAGCCGAATATCACACTGCCTAAAATGCCAGCACCACCAAACAACAACAGAATCAGTGTGGTAAAACCAGCACTGTTGTCTCCAACATTGGCTAAGAAAGGTTCAATATAGCTGTACGCCGTGTAATGGGCGGTAAACACCAGAAAAATGAAGAAGTACAAGAAAATCAAAACAGGGTTCTTCATCAGCTCAGAAACCTTGCTCAAGGTGCCCGAAAACAGACTAGGTAAGCTAGGCAGCAAGCGCATGAGCGCAATGGTAATGCCCAAAGACGCGACACCAATCACGGCAAATGTCGTTCGCCAACCTAATGACTCGCCAATCAAACGTCCTAATGGTACGCCTAACACCATAGCCAAGCCTGTTCCCGTCGCTAAGATACTTAACGCCAGATTCTTTTTCCCCCACGGCGCGACACGAATCGCAATCGACGCGGTGATAGACCAAAACACAGCATGGGCAAGCGCAATCCCAATACGGCTCACCAGTAACACCTCAAAACTCCAAGCCACTACGGATAAGGCGTGACTTATCACAAACAGCGCGAAGCTACACAACAATAAGGTTTTGCGGTTCATCTTGCCTGTCAATAACATTAAAGGCAGCGACATTAAGGCCACAATCCATGCATACACGGTGAGCATCCAGCCAGCATGGGCCGGCGAGATATGAAAATCGTTGGCAATCGAAGACAACAACCCCACCGGCACAAACTCAGTGGTATTCACAATAAAAGCGGCAACACCCATCAGAATAACGCGAAGGTATTGAGTCCGGGTTGAGGTGTTATCAAGCGTAGAAGAGTCCAAGTTCATTTTGACCTGCAAAATAGTAGAAGGAAATTTACTGTCCGTTGTTACACAAAAACAGAAGTATGAAATACGTTTGTTTCAGCCAATAGAAAGACACGCACCTTGCTAGGCAAAGCGCTCTGACTTAGAAGTGTTTTTATTAGGAGGCGTTGTTATTTTTTGCTGCCAGCTTATTAGCCAACACTGCACAAATGAATATTTGTAACGGATGATAAATCATAATGGGCAATAACAACATCCCTAGCATAGGGCTAGCGCCAAAGATTACTTTTGCCATAGGTACACCAGCTGCCAGTGTTTTTTTAGTACCACAAAACAGTGCCGCGGCTTGATCCTCTGGGGAAAAGCCCAACCCCTTCGAGAGGCTCATCAACAACACAATCATCAGCAACAAAATCACCGTACACAAGACGATAACAGTGAATAACGTCATAACATCAAAGTCGTGCCAAACACCCCGCACCACAGAGTCACAAAAGGCGTTATAGACAATCAGCAGAATGACCAGTTTATCCAGTTTGCTAGTGACGCTTTTATATTGGCGTAACCACTCCCCAATAAAAGGTCTTATCACCTGCCCTATCACCATCGGCAGCAGTAACAAGGCGGCAATATGCCCCACTGTATCGCCAAGATCGACATGCCCGCCGCTCATTCCCATAAAAAGCTGAACGAATAACGGCGTCAGAAATATCCCTAACACACTGGACAGTGAAGCATTAAAAATCGCACCGGGGACATTTCCCCCCGCAATGGCGGTCATGGCCACTGACGAAGAAATTGTGCTCGGTAGAATCAATAAAAAACAAAAACCGAACGCCAGCGCTTGTGGTAAAAATTGCTCAAACCACTGACCAAGCAGTATCCAGATAAGCGGGTACACAGCAAAGGTCGCAAGTTGAATAAACACATGCAAACGCCAACTGCCTAAGCCTTTGCGGACTTCTCGTGGAGAAAGGTTGACTCCATGCAGGAAGAACACCAGAGCAATGCCCCATTGCGTTACTTGATCCAATCGCAAGAGCCCATGGCTGGCACCCGCATTAGGCCATATAACCGACAGCCCAATAGCGGCCAACATCCCTACTAGAAACCATTCTTTTTTAAGCAAGCTGAACAAGCTGATCCCTTCCTTCCTTCCTACCTATCTATGACGCATTAATATTAAGGTGTGTATTGTCCACCGTTGACACCAAAACAAAAGCCCATAATAGGGATCTATCTGTGATTCTCTGTGCCTAGGTTCGTGATGTTTTACAGTGCGCAAGTAATCGCGCCTGTGATGCGTTTTTCCCAGTTTTTCAGTGTCACTGAACGGTAATTATTCATTTTCTCGTCAGACACAAAATTTGTAATACCGACATGGTCTAATAAAGCGGTCATCGCAGACTCTGCCGCACGAATAGCGCCATCGTCACATTTTAAAGCAATGCCAAGTTTCAATTCAGGAATCGCCGCCACATACACGCCTTCTGCGCCTAGTTTCAAAAATACCCGCTGTTGCAGAAGCGTCATCATATCGGTGCAATAACGCTCTGTGCCCGCCACCATGAAGGGGTGTTTAACGACGGCATTGTATAGGCTTTTACAGGCAAGTTGGCGCTCTGGTGCCAGCCCCTGAGGACAAGAAAATTTGGCAAATGCCAACGCGAGATTGGTCAGCGGCATCGCCCAAGTAGGCGCTGAGCAGCCATCTGGCGACCAAGGTGCGGTGCTGTAATCGTACTCACACATCTGAGCCATGGTAGAGGCGATTTTTTGTTGAACAGGATGATCAACCTCAATATAACCACGAGGCGACGAGCCTAACAGTTTGGCTAAACCAAGCATTCCGGCGTGTTTACCTGAGCAGTTATTGTGTAATTGAGTTGGCGTTTTTCCTTCGCCCGCCAGTTGATAACTGGTTTCGGCGCGCATAGGCCAATGGCACCCACATTCAAAGTCGGTTTCAGACAGTGCCAATTTATCCAACATGCTCTGCACGGTTGCCACGTGTTTCGGCTCACCGCTATGAGACGCACAACAAATCGCGATCTCCTCGTCATCAAAAGCAAATTGTTTAGCGCCCCCCATTTCAATAAAAGCCAAGGCTTGCATGGCTTTAATGGCGCTACGCGGATAAACCAATGAGTCCACGTCCCCCCACGATTCCACTACTTCGCCAGTGCTTGAAACAATAACCGCCTTAATACTGTGTTCGCTTTCAACAATACCGCCACGGGTGACTTGAACGGAAAGAGAATCGTGCTGCATGCTAAACTCCTTGTCTGAAAATAACGTGGCCAACAGACTAAAAGGAAGTCACTTTTACCACAAGGAAAAACAACAATGATAATAGACAGGCTTGGTACATCATGTGTTGGCACCACAGCAAAGGGCGTACAAAACTTAATCTGTACGCCCTTTGCATTATCTTTCAATAAGTAACTTTATAAGAAACTAGTTTAAAGCAATATAAGGGGGTGTTAGCCCTCTATGCTGGAAGGATAAAATAAGTGGGTTTTTCACAATGCCTTTGTCGATATTAATTGCCCGACGAATCGTTTCATTATTCTGCCAATCATCACGCCCAGCCAAGACACATTCTAAGTACACAACCAAAGCGGCCGAAATAGAACGGGTTGCACTTTCCCAAAGATAACTCGGCGTATGATCCACCGCATAATAATCTACGCCATGACAACGAAGCAGTGGCTCTTGAAAGGTCGTTGGCTTAGCAAAGAAAAAACCCATACCTTCGTCACAACTTACATCAATAATCAAACTGTTAGTCTTCAAGGTAGATGCCTCAGATTCGATAACGAAATTCGTAGGGTGATCGGTTTCTTGGAAAGTACCATTCACAATAATATCCGCTTCCCCCAGCAAGTCCGCTAACGGGCGAATGGCGCCATCGTGTTCAACCACCACCATACGCGCTTCTCCTGCATGACCTGCACGGACTTTTACGTAATGACAATCCAATACTTCTTCACGAACCTCATGATCAGGACGCTGTATGCATATGGTGATATCACGAAATCCATGGGCTTTAAGAGCATAAATGGCGCCTCGACTTACGGCACCAAAACTAAAGATAATGACTTTACGCTGATTGCCATAATGACCATCAATACCTTTTAGTTGTAAGGCATGAATTACGGCACAGTAGCCGGCCATCTCATTGTTTTTATAAAAAGTGTGGCGCCCTACTTGTCCACTTGGAGACCAAACAAACATATCTTCAAAAGCAATGAGTGTCTGTTTACGATCTAAAGCGGCCTGGGTAATATCTTGTTGCTGCACACAATGTACGTACCCCCACAAGATGCCACCTTCGCGCAATTCTTCTAAATCGGCTAGCACAGGTTTAGCAATAATCACGCAGCCAATGTCAGCTAAAATCTCATGCCGAGTCGCTACTCCACCTGTCTGCGCTGCTATCTCGGCATCGCTTATATTAAACGCCGCACCATAACCTTCTTCAAAAATAAGCCGTTGGCGAACAGATAAGGGAATACGAAGTAGGTGCTCTGGGTGTATTGGATAACGTCGCTCATCTTCTTTTCTAGAAGTACCAATAACGCCGAATGTTAATTGACTCATACCATGTCCTTTTATATGTAAATAAACTGGATTGAGCTCACAAACGCGTGATCAGCCACGCCAATAAACTGGTTATTACTAAACGCATTGTCGGAAGAGGAACTGAAAAAAGAAGCCGTAAATAAAGGAGAAGGGGCTTAGCTTGCCAAAGGCTAATAGATCAGAGCAGCGACGTGACGACTGTAACACTAAACCAGCACAATAACCGGAGAATAATAAAAACAGAGAAATGGAGCCGCAACAGTCTCTGCTCAAACGCCGCCATCAAACAGACCAATTACATCAGATTCCAGAAGGCTTCGACCATGGGGTTCTTGAGGTTTTTTTTCAGAGTAAACAAACCAATGTCATAAGGCGCTAGCTCTGGTTTCACCTCTAATACTTGAATGCGATCCATTAGCGGGCTGTTTTCCAATACAATTTTTGGCACGACGCCAATGCCAAAACCCAAACTCACCATACTCACAATGGCTTCATTCCCCGTCACCTGAGCATAGATACGCGGCACAATTCCGTGCTGTCGAAACCATTCATCAACACGAGCCCGTGACACACCACTTTCTGACAATATCATTGGAATATTTGCCCATTCTTGCGAGGTGGCAGGCGCCAACGTGGGTACATTCGGTACTTGCTGCTCTAATGGCGCGATAAACAGTAACGGTGAGGTTGCAAGAGGTTTAAAAGCCAAACCACGGGGCAAATTGGCAGGACGTGCCGCTATTGTAATGTCTTCTTTGCCATCAAGAATGTGAGCAATCGCATGTTCGGGGTCGCCTGTGCGCAACTTAATCTCGATACTTGGGTATGCAATACGAAAACGACTAAGCAACTCATATAAGAAGCTATAACTGGCCGTCACCGAACCGTATAGGCTAATTTCTCCATGTAACTGATCGGAATTGTCCATCAGCTCATGGCGAATCATGTTCCATTGGTTGCTGGTATCTCGAGCGTATTTGAGAAATTTCTTCCCTTCCTGAGTTAAGGTAACCGTACGGTTGTCACGATTAAACAGGCTGACACCCACCTCGTCTTCTAATTGGCGGATGTTACGCGAGAGCGCAGAAATACTAATGTGACACTCATCGCTGGCGCGACCAAAGTGGAGCGTTTCTGCTAACGCAAGAAAGTGTTTTAAGGATCGTATATTCATAAACGTCATCTTATCTTATGTTTGCAAAAAATGGGACGTTATATTGCAAATATATCAATTTACGAAAGAGTGGCTTTTCTATACAGTGACCTCACTAACATGATTTGCCAGTGTTCTGGCAATCGATGTAACCCATTTTCTGAACTTAAATAGCACTTTGGCGCCTTTAATCGCTAATGCTTTAATCATAATAATTAGGATGTGTTTATCATGGCTAACTACTTCAACACCTTACCGCTACGTGAGCAATTGGCTCAATTGGCAAAATGTCGTTTCATGGACAGCTCTGAATTTGCTGATGGCGTAGAAGCGCTTAAAGGTAAAAAAATTGTTGTTATTGGTTGTGGTGCTCAAGGTCTTAACCAAGGCTTGAACCTACGCGACAGTGGTTTAGATGTATCTTACACATTGCGTGCTGAAGCCATTGCTGAAAAACGTCAGTCTTGGAAAAATGCCACTGAAAACGGTTTTGTTGTAGGCACTTACGAAGAGCTTATCCCAACAGCTGACGTAGTACTGAACCTAACGCCTGATAAGCAACACACTCCTGTTGTTAAAGCGGTGATGCCTCTTATGAAGCAAGGCGCTTGCCTATCTTACTCTCACGGTTTCAACATCGTGGAAGAAGGCATGCAGATCCGTGAAGATCTAACAGTAATCATGGTTGCACCTAAGTGCCCAGGTTCTGAAGTTCGCGCTGAATACGTTCGTGGTTTTGGTGTTCCAACGCTTATCGCTGTTCACGAAGACAACGATCCTAAAGGCGAAGGTCTTGCTTTAGCAAAAGCCTACGCTGTCGGTACTGGCGGTCACAAAGCAGGCGTTTTGATGTCTTCTTTCATCGCGGAAGTAAAATCTGACCTTATGGGTGAGCAAACTATCCTTTGTGGTATGTTGCAAACGGGTTCTATCCTTTGCTTCGACAAAATGGTTGAAGAAGGCATAGACGCAGGCTACGCATCTCGTCTAATTCAATACGGTTGGGAAACGATTACTGAAGCATTGAAATACGGCGGCGTGACTAACATGCTAGATCGTCTTTCTAACCCAGCTAAGATCAAAGCCTTTGATCTTTCTGAAGAATTGAAAGTAATCATGCGTCCTTTGTACAACAAACACCAAGACGACATCATCAGCGGCCACTTCTCTCAAACCATGATGGAAGACTGGGCGAACGATGATAAAAATCTTCTAGGCTGGCGCGCAGAAACAGCAGAAACCAACTTCGAGAAAACACCAGCAGGTGACGTTGAAATCTCTGAACAAGAATTCTTCGACAATGGCATCTTGATGGTTGCTATGGTTAAAGCGGGCGTTGAATTGGCTTTCGAAACAATGACAGCCGCTGGTATCGTTGCTGAGTCTGCTTACTACGAGTCTCTACACGAAACACCACTAATCGCGAACACTATTGCTCGTAAGAAACTTTACGAAATGAACGCAACGATCTCTGATACGGCTGAATACGGTTGTTACCTATACAACCACGCTTGTCTACCATTGCTAGGTGACTTCATGAAAGACATCAAAACTGACGTAATCGGTAAAGGTCTTTCTACTGAAGACAACGGCGTAGACAACGCTCGTCTAATCGAAGTAAATGCCGCACTTCGCTCTCACCCAGTAGAAGCGATCGGTGCAGTACTTCGCGGCCACATGGCTGACATGAAAAAAATCGTTTAATACGATTATTGCGCTCGCCAATACGTTGTTAAAAATAGACTCGTCTTGGCAGCGCTCATAACATCGTAATTTACTCATAAAAAGCCGAGTTTTTTCATCACTGAAAACTCGGCTTTTTTGTCTCTTTTAAAACTCAATCTCTATTAAAAATACACAACAATTAGGAAAGTAGAATGGACACAATCCGCTTAGACACTATCCAGTTAAAGAAAGTGACAGTGAACTTTGATGATCGCTTTAAACTAAGCGAGATTAATTGGACCATTGAAGCTAACCAACATTGGGTGATTACTGGCACCAACGGCTCTGGGAAATCCGCTTTAGCTGCGGTGCTTGCAGGCGTTGGAGAGATTGAAGGCGGTGAGTTATCAGGTTTACCAAGCAAGGTTGGCTTAGTCTCATTTGAAGCTCAGGCGGAATTGATTGCCAAAGAATTAAAAAAAGACGACGCCGATATCATGGACGTTATCTCCCTTGGCACACCTGTCCATGAAATGATTTTCGATGATTGTCAGGACCCTAAACTGGCACAAGAACTCGTTGAAAAATTTGGTTTAACATCCTTACTCGATCGCGCCTTTCGAAAACTATCGACAGGTGAAACACGCAAAGTCATGTTGATCCGCGCCCTCTCCAGCAAACCCAACTTGTTGATTTTAGACGAACCATTTGATGGTTTAGATGCTGGCACACTGACCATGCTACAAGAGCACCTGATCAGCATCGCTGACACAGTTCCGATGATTATGGTACTCAATCGCTTTGATGAAATGCCGGAGTTTATCACTCACGTCGCCTACCTAGACAAAGACAGCTCGGATAAAAAGCAAGGCGATAAGGGACGCCTAACACTGACAATAGACAAAAATGACGAGCAAGCGTTTGGCGAGCTATACCAACTGCTGCATTTAAAAACCACCGATCTGCATGTGCCAGACGCGGACCCTGCGAATAAACTGCCCGAGTTAGATTCAAGCCAACCCCTCGTTAAGCTCAAACAAGCGACCATAAAGTACGGCGATACGACCATCGTCGACAAGCTGGATTGGACAATTGAACCAGGCCAGCATTGGCAGCTTAGCGGCCCTAACGGCAGCGGCAAAACCTGTGTTTTATCTTTAATCACTGGCGATCACCCGCAATGCTACACCAACGATATTTTCGTTTTCGGCTTCCAGCGTGGCAACGGCGAGAGTATTTGGCAAATTAAGCAATTTATCGGCTACGTCTCGACGGCATTACAATGGGAATACCGCGTGAGTACCAGTTGTCGCAACGTGATTATTTCAGGTTTTTTTGACAGCATCGGCATGTACACAAAGTCCACCGATAACCAGAAGAAAATCGCCGACCAGTGGCTTGAACTACTCGGCATGAAAGACCGCGCAGACCAACCATTTAACAAACTGTCCTACGGCGACCAGCGCTTGTTACTCATCGCCCGCGCCATGGTAAAGCACCCACCGCTCTTGATCCTAGACGAGCCTTGCCTAGGGCTAGACGACATGAACCGCCAGCTAGTACTCGCCTTGATCGAAAAGATCTGCGAAGGCAAAGAAACCACTGTGCTGTATGTCAACCACCACGCAGAAGACCAGATCAAAGGGATTGAAAACTACTTGGGGTTGAAGAAAAACTAAGCTTTTGGCCGACTCACAGCCTGGGAAGTACAGTCCGCTCCTGAAAGCTTTGAAGCAGGAAGATGTAGATGATCTAAGCACTCAATTGATGCTGGTGCGTGGCCCCAAGTTTTTGCCACTCTTTTAGAGCGCTCTTTTTGAGCGTTCTTTTTGAATTCGAGTTTATAAGTCAGCGATGCTGACTGAGATACTTTCTTCATTTGCGCGTTTCTTCGCGAGAGCTACAGGCTCCATATCTTCCAATTTATCCATTAAGGCTTCATAAGCTTCTGCTGGTACACAATAAAACGCTGGTTCATTTCGGTTCAACACGGCAACGGCCTTGCCATGGGCACTGGCGGCAACGTTCATCGGGTTGGCTTACACTCTGTAATACCGCCAGCCACGTCAGAAAGGATTCTAGAGGTCATTTAAGCGCACTTTTAATTAACCCAAAAAAGGCCATTTCAGTTTTCTGGCGTTCATTTATCAATCAAATTTTAGTTGATTTCAGATGACTCATTCATCTGATTAGTTATAAAAAATTAGTTTATTTTTTGTCTCCCCCCTCAAATGAGGGTGGTCTGCTCGATTGTAAAGAGTCTATATTTAAATCGTCAGCAAAAACCAAAAAGAAGATGAATTATGAATAAAGTAACGTCGCTAAAGATCGTATTATCTGCAGGAATCACTCTCACTTTATCTGGCTGTTTCTCAAACACTTCAATGATAATGGATGCGACGGGGGCAAAAAAAGGCGAACTTCCTGCTTTTCAACAACCCGCTTTCACAAATGCTCAGGCTGATTTTAGAAAGAAATTAGAGATATATCACAACACTAATAAAATGCCTGTGGATACCAGTTCATACAGCAGCTGTAACCTCAACCAGAAGGTACTTCAAGACATATCCGGTTTTACAGCCATTGCCGATCTACTTGATACCACTAGAAAAAATAAAGATTCAAAAAAATCACTCACTGAACGAATTGGTCAGGACGCATCTTCTGCTGCAGGGCAAGATATCCAGCAGACTTATAATTGGCAAGGTGGTGCTTTATATGCATCAACCATAGATTGTCAAAAATTAACGAACCATTCAGATGCTAGTAACGTTAGTTTTTTAATTGATAGCCAATACCTAATCAAGACAACAGGAGCTAACTTTAATGGCACACACTCTATTACTGAAACAAAACATGTTCAGCGAATAGCACCTGATCATAGTGTGTCTATCAGCCTATACTCTTCTATTATTGGTGATGACTTCACAAAAGACTTTGGTACCAAGTTGGCACTTAGCCTGAGTAATTTAAAAGATCCTTCGTTTATTTACACTTATAAGAAAGGAAATGACCAATTAAATATGATTGAAGCACCATCAAGTCCTGACATCTATTTTACTCAACACTTTATGACCTTAAACAAAGAAGAACAACGGATTCGCTCTTATCGATATACAGGAGCCGTTCATGATGGCGTTGGACGCTCTCTAAACGGTAAAGCACAAGGTCTACAAGAGAGTTTTGGCAAATACGGTTCCAACCTATGTTTTGATCAGGGAGAGCTTGTACAGAAATCAGATTGTGAGGCCTTTTAAATAATGCTTATCACTATATCAAAATGGTGCTTACTAATTATCTGTTTAGCATGCGCTGGCTGCTCAACATTACAGATGCCTCATGGGCTTGGGCCTGCCGAATGTAAATCTGGGGACTGCTCTAATGGTGTTGGATCTCTCTACTCACCATTCGCAAAAGTAACCTACCACGGCCAATGGGATGGAGGGGAGATTGGTAGCGGTACTTATACCATTGACTACAAAGGTCAAGAGTTTACCACTCTTTATAAAGATGGCAGGCCGGTCAGTGGGACTAAGTTTTACCCGCATATTAATGGCGAATTAGATTATTTTACCGGTGAATGGACACAGTACTACGACCCTTTCAGCAAGCAAACCATCACATTCCCACATGAAGGAATTTACCACTCTATCACTGGCGCAACGTTAACCGGAGAATTCTATGCCATTCCTAGCCGAGGCATGTTCAAGCACATTTATGAAGAAAACCCTGATACTTCACTGAGACATTCAATCGCTAATATCCTTTTTATTGGGAAAGTGAGCTATCAAGGTGAAGAAGAAATCACCACGTTAGCCGGCACAAATTACTTCATCGGCATGCCTTTTATCAGTTCAAAATATTCTGGGTTAAAACCTTCTGACGCGGGCATGTTGGCTCAGTTCAAACGCGACTTAAAATCAGAACAACAAGCGCAACAAAATGCCAGAGTACAAGACCAAGGTAACGGCTTCGACTTCGGTAAAATCATTGCGATTGCAGCGACGGTGGCCGTCGCCACTAGTGATTTCAGCGATTTAGGACCAGATGTAAGCATGTTTTCTTCCACCATGGGTGATTTTACAAACACACAAAAAACACCAGAACAGCAAAAAGCGTCCTTTATACAGCACAAAGAACAAGTGACAACACAGGTTCAATCGAATGTGAATAAAATTGAGCAGCGCTATGCTCCCCTGCCAAAATCTAAGCCGCACTCACAACAAACAATAGCCAGATCAAAACCTGTAGAAACCAAAGTGATAGCGGCTCAGCCAACCAACATAAACATAGAGGCAAGCGGTACAACAGGTAGCTATTTTGCGTATGAGCAAGCGCTTGATTTGTCACAAACCAACGCTGAAAACAAGGCGCATTCAATGTGTCGTAACGACCATAATGGACGGTTAAAGGCGAACAGTGGCAACATGGCCAAAAAGAATTGTCAGCAAAAGAAAAATGAATTTCGCTGTAATGTGACTATGATTTTTGTATGTCAAAAAGAATAGTTTCTAACACTTAGTAAGCGTTGCTAACTCTGTATCTAGTCAATGGAGCAAAGCGGATAAGATACTACTAATGAGCTCTCCTTGCCTTGAGTGATTGGTTTTAATAAAAACATTTTTCAAATAAGAGCGGATTGTTGCTTCTGTTTTTCCGCTCTTTTTTGAAATGTCTTTTAACGTTAGCCCTGTGACTAAATCCTCACATAATTCAGACTCGGCAGGTGAAAGCGAAAAATATTGTCCAATCGTTTCCGCCTTTGGTAGTTTTCTCTTAGCAGGCTCAACAATAGTCACTAAGGCACCACCCCGTGAAACATCAGTGCTTTCCATTGGCCTTATCAGGACAATTAGTGGGGGGCGGCCTATTCTTTGCAAAAATAAGGTGTCTGCATCATATTCACCTTGTCCCATGCTAGCTCGGATCACTTGCACCGACGATCTAAGGTAGGCTTTTTGAACATCATTCTGTTGGAACATTAATCGCTCGTTCCGAACAGACAATAATTTTTCTTCTAATAAAAATGCTTTCGCAGGCTGATTAGAATGAATGACAACAGCCTGTTCATTTAGTACCAATGTTGCCTGAGGCATAGCGTTAATCACACTGGTTAGTGTTTTTCTCGCCACATTTCGCTGATCAATTTGCTGATACAACAAAACGGCTTGCCGGATAAAGGGCACTAATTGATTAAGCCGAGCTAGCTCTTCAGGATGATATATACCTTGGTCAACAGTCCTCTGCATCGTTAATAATATTGTGTGAGTCTGCGTGCAATGAACAACTAACCAAGCACTATCTAGCATATTCTGATCATTCTGCCAGCGCTTATAATCTTCTGTGACATTCAACTCATCCTTGATAGACAAAGCTGAATGAAATAACCCTGGAGGCTGAAAAGTTGCATATCTAGAAACTAGATCCTGCTGGATCATATTATTCTTTGTATACCAATCTATAAAATCATCCGGCAGCCCTGCATACCAAAGGTGATCAATTTGTAATGGTTGCTTACGAACAAACACTAATTCCGCAGCACATGCATTATGCGTCGTTCGGAGAAGATCTAAAAAATGATGAAAACCTTCTCGATCAGTCAGTCCCTCATATAACGCATGAACAATGTTGGCATCAGGTAGAATCATCTCATTTTTATAACTTAGAGACATATCTAAACCACCTTAAATATTCAGTAATCCCTAGGGATATTATGATAAATAATAATATCATAGCCCCTTATTCGAACTATTTTGTAAAAACTAAGATAAACGCATGATCAGACAGCTGCAAAACTTATGTGCAAAGGTACAGTACAAGGCTAATACTCCTGTCGATTGAATATTCCTTGTCGCCTTTTTGTCTCCATTTAGCAAACCTATTCCATTAGAAACAAGACCATAGAAAGTCGTATTTTTTCGCTATAGAATGCAGGATTATTATTCAGACAATAACGTTGAGGGATCACATTGAACCATACCTTTCGCACTCTTACTCTCGTGTTGGCTTGTGTTGCCAGCCTATCTGCTAATGCAGACCCAAAGACTCCAGGCACTCATCAAGGCTATTCCACCATTGATATGACCACTGCGGGCATACCAAAGGATGTCAAAATGATTTCCGTCGCGGACATTAAGCATGAATTAGCAGGGAAGCCCCCTTTTGCCGTGGGCTTTGATATCGATGATACGACCCTGTTTAGCTCCCCTGTCTTTTATCGTGGTCAACAGATGTTTTCACCAGGTGGCTACTCTTATTTAACAAACCAAAAATTCTGGGATAAAGCGAACTGCGGATGGGATAAATTCAGTATGCCTAAGCAGATTGCACAGAAGCTAATTAAAATGCACCAAGAACGTGGCGATGATATTTACTTCATTACGGGACGCACAGGTTCTGCTTGTCATTTCACCACTGACTATTTGCAAAAAACCTTTCAGATCAAGAAAATGAACGATGTTATTTTTGCCGGCAGCAGCCGTACTGAATACACAAAGACTCAGTACATAAAAGCGCATGACATCAAGATTTACTACGGCGATGCAGACGGCGATATCATTTCCGCTCGTGACGCTGGAGCAGAAGGCATTCGAGTGATGCGCGCCGCCAACTCGAGCTATAAGCCAATCCCTAAAAACGGCATTTATGGTGAAAGAGTGCTAAAAGACTCTCAATACTAGTAATCATCACGCCTTGTAAAACAAAGCCGCTGCTTATTATGGGCAGTGGCTTTGTCTTTACAGCCAATTCGCCATAAAGGGCGTCCATTGTTAGTCTCTTGAAACATCCCTTACCTTTCTTACAAATAACCGTTATAACTATTAATGGGACATTTTTGTCCGCGCTTAAGTGGCGTAATGCCCCATTTCTCAGCCGAGAAAGTTGGCACTAATTTTTCATTACCCAAACACACAATAATAACAAACAGGGCTCAATTCCCATGTACGTATCGCTTTCTTCATGGATACGGCAAATAGGCATCGGCGGACGCTTGTTTTTTGCGTTTGTGCTTATTTCGTCGATCACGCTTATTACCAGCGGACTGGCAACACACACTTATTTAGATTTGAGTCATCGCCTTACCGCGCTTAATCAACAGGACATTCCTGGCTTAGAGGCCGCTGCACGCCTCAACGATAAAAGCCGCTTGATCGTTGCCACCGCACCATTATTGGTAACCGCTGACGCCAATACCGCTCGTAAAAATGCCATGCAAGCGCTGCGTAGCGCCATTACAGATATGGATGCGCTAATGCGCAATTTACCCGATTACAACCGCTACTTTGTCGAGCTCATGGCACAGATCCACAACAGCCTTACCCTACTCAATCAAAGCGTAGAAAAACGTGAGACGGTGCGCGCGGCCATTACTGAGCAGAACCACTATATATTCCCTTTCTTCGACAATTTAATTGTAAAACTGAACAATTTACCGCAATCAGCCAAATGGGCTCCGGTGATCCATCGCCTCTATTATCTGGCAGGATTAATGGAGAAGGTTAGCAATGATGCGTCTTTTAATGAGTTGGATTACACTTTTTTACGACTCGAAGCCCTAGGCAGTGAAATACAAAGTCGTTTGCCTGAGTTGCCTTATTTAACGCCTCTTTTACGCCAAGACATCACGACCCTGATCGCCCTAAGTTCGCGTCAAGGAGACTTGTTTCAACTCAAAAATGAAGAGCTAGAACTGGGCTACCAACAGAGCTATTTTCTAGAAAACAGTCAAAACCACATTCAGCAACTAGCGGCGCAAATAAACCAATACACCAATAGCACCAACACCAGCATTCGAGACTCTCTGAATAATGCCATGCAACTGATGAAGAGCAGCATTCGCAACGTCTTACTGCTGTCTCTTGTTAGTCTGGCGGTTGCCTGTGCGATCTCATGGTTTTATGTCAGAAAAAATGTTCTACAACGCATCTCTGAATTGCAAAAAAACATGCGGGCCATCGCCAGTTCGCAACTGGAAACCGAGGTTCGTATTGTCGGCCATGATGAGATTTCAAGCATGGCTCGTGATCTAAAATTCTTCCAAGACACGGCCATTGAAGTTGAACGAACCAACCACCAGCTGGCCGCTGAAATTGAAGAGCGCATCGCCGCCGAAAGTCAGCTAAAAACAACGCAATCAGAGCTGGTACAAGCCGGAAAACTCGCCGCACTAGGGCAACTGAGCGTGGGCATTACCCATGAAATAAACCAGCCTCTTACCGCCATGGCGAGCCATATACACAGCGCCGGTAGACACTTAGAAAAAGGTCATTACGACAAGGTACACGCAAGCTTGTTGAAGATTAATCATCTGTTGAAAAAGACCGCTGGCATCACTCGACACCTCAAAGCCTTTGCCCGCGAAGCAGGCACAGAATGCAGCGCCGTCGACCTAGACCAAGTCATTAGAGAGGCGATTGAACTAATGTCTGCACCTATGCACGACATTGGCTGCAAATGCCTCTACTCACAAGACATAACATCGCAAACGCCTCTGTTAGTACTGGCAGAACCAATCCGTTTAGAGCAAGTGCTGGTCAACTTATTAAGCAACGCGGTAGACGCCTTATCAGACGCTCAAATAAAGCGCATCAGTATTCAAATAGAAGAACAAGCGGAGCGGGTATTGATTCATGTTAGTGACACAGGTTGCGGGATTGAGAGCAAGAGTCTCAAAGACATCTTTGACCCCTTTTACACCCAAAAAGAAGTCGGCGAAGGGTTGGGGCTTGGGCTGTCGATTAGCTACAACATTATCCAAGATTTTGGCGGGAAAATTCGCGTCCAATCGACCGTAGGTCAAGGCAGTTGCTTCACGCTAGAGCTACAGAAGCAGAGTTAAAAAACAGCATTAAAACACACAATAATAACAAACATAGAATGGCAAAAACGGAGCCCGAAATGCTAGATGATATTCACATAATGATCGTAGATGACGACCATTACATACTCGAAGCGCTCACTGAAATGCTTGAGCTAGAAGACTTTCAAATACAGGTTTACAACCACCCTAGCCATGCGCTAAATGCACTTGAAAAGCACGCACCTGTGGTGGTGTTGAGTGATGTAAAAATGCCTAAGATGGGCGGTTTGAGCCTATTGGCGCAAATACATCAACTCGATGAAGACATCCCTGTGATCTTGATGAGCGGCCACGGCGATGTGCCAATGGCAATTGAGGCGATGAAAGAAGGCGCTTACGATTTTTTAGAAAAGCCACTGGTGCCGGAAATATTGATCCAGCAACTCAGTCGGGCGGTGGAAAAACGCCGCCTTGTTTTAGAGAACCGTAAGTTGCGCCAAGGTTTATTAAAGCATCAAGGATTGGAGGCTTATATCATCGGCGACTCCCCTTCTATGCAGACTATTCGTCAACAAATTCTGGCGCTGGCCCAAGCCAATGTCGACACTATTATTTATGGCGATACCGGCTGCGGCAAAGACATTGTTGCTCGCGCCCTCCATGAATTTAGTGAGCGAAAACACCACAGATTTATTGCCATCAACTGCGGTGGAATGAGTGAAAGTCTGATCGAAAGCGAGCTATTTGGTCACGAAGCCGGCTCGTTTACTGGTGCCAGCAAACGCCACATCGGCAAGATAGAAGCCGCTGACGGCGGCACGCTGTTTTTAGATGAAATAGAAACCATGCCGATCTCGGTACAAATTAAACTGTTACGCGTACTCCAAGAGCGCGCCATTGAACGTGTTGGCAGCACCAAGACCATTCCAGTGGTACTGACCGTTATCGCCGCCAGCAAAGAAAATCTGGCGCAACTGGGCGACGAAGGCAAATTCCGTAAAGATTTATTCTATCGCCTCAATGTCGCCAGTCTCACCATCCCCCCTCTTAAAGATCGCCCTGAAGATGTGTTGCCCCTGTTTCATCACTACGCATCGCAAGCGGCTGAGCGTTATACGAGAGACTTACCAGAGCTCAATGCCAACTTGCTCAATAAGCTCTTACAACACCAATGGCCTGGCAATGTGCGCGAATTGAAAAATGCCGCTGATCGTTTTGTGCTCGGCATCAGCGAAGCCTCGATCGACTCTATCAAAGCGGAAGAGGATGGCGTTGGTCGTTACGAAGAGCGCATGGAACAATTCGAAAAACAATTGCTCACCGATGGACTAAGAGCCACGCAAGGGCAACTTAACGACGCCGCAGAATTGTTGGATTTGTCCCGTAAAACCCTGTATCGAAAAATGAAAAAGTATCATCTCGATAAACAGAACTTCCGACGCGGCGAAGAAAATGGACAAGGCTGACCCATTCCTTATTTTTACTAAGACAATAATGTCCAAAAAACGATTCAATAAATCAAAGAGTCAGCATAAGCCTTTGATTTTTAATTGTTTTTATTAACTGGCATTAGCTTTGCTCTATAGCAAGAAGCCATCACACAAGGTGTGGGCTCACGCATCCCCGACTACGGAACCTCCCGACCGGTGATAATAATAAAAATATGTGTTGAGGAAAGAAACATGTCTAAAAATATACTGACTGGACTATTAGTCTCCGGCTCTTTGCTGTTTGCTGCTGCCACGACCCACGCCGCAGAATGCAGCAATCGCGGTGTACTGGATGAAAAATTCTGTGATGAGAATATGGATCTGGTCGCTGATACGCCAAAAGACCCAAGCCAATGGCGCGACCCTAGCACGCTGGTCTTTACCTATACCCCAGTGGAAGACCCCGCCGTTTATAAAGACGCTTTTCATGAGTTCCAAGAATACCTAACGGAAAAAACAGGCAAAAAAGTCATCTACTACACAGTGCATTCTAATGCCGCTGAAGTAGAAGCCATGCGCTCTGGTCGCTTGCACATTGCTGGTTTTTCAACAGGCCCAACTGGCTACGCCGTCAACCTAGGTGGCTATGTACCGATTGCCGTCAAAGGCACAGCAGAGTCTTTCCAAGGCTATAACCTGATCATCATTACCAAAGCAAACAGCGACATCAAAACCGTTGCGGATCTAAAAGGCAAAGTCGTTGCTCATACATCGGCGTCGTCTAACTCTGGTAACCTAGCCCCTCGTGCTTTGTTTCCAAACCTCAACATCACACCTGATAAAGACTACCAAGTGAAATACTCAGGTAAACACGACCAATCCATTATGGGCGTATTATCTGGTGACTATGATGCCGCGCCTGTGGCGTCTGACGTTTACCATCGCATGATCGATGCGGGGCGTATTCAAGAAAAAGACTTCCGTGTTATTTACACCAGCCCGCGTTTCCCAACGTCTGCCTTTGGTTACGCTCACGATCTAAACCCTGAGCTTGTCGAAAAAATCAAAGACGCGTTTTTCACCTTCCGCTTTTCAAAAGACATGCAAAGCACTTTTGGTGGCGCCGACCGATTCTTCCCAATCACCTACAAAGAAGATTGGAAAGTAATTCGTGACATCGCCCACGCAACAGGAACCGCTTACACCAAAACGGGCCTACAAAAGCTGGCGGAAAAAGAAGCCGCAAAAGCCGCGAAAAAACGTGCTGCTGAATTAGCCAAAGAAAAAGGTTAATCATTTTTATGGACGTTCGCGTCCATAAAGCACTCTTTTACTACTTTTCATTATTTTTAAAGAATGGGCTATGCGATGACCTAGATCGCGTCGCATAGCCCTCTTCGCCCGTAGGAAATGATTATGCATACAACAGCTGGTAGC
The DNA here is from genome assembly GCF_004352855.1 of Marinomonas sp. KMM3893. Lineage (GTDB taxonomy): Bacteria > Pseudomonadota > Gammaproteobacteria > Pseudomonadales > Marinomonadaceae > Marinomonas > Marinomonas arenicola. Next base: position 856,561 of record NZ_SJSC01000001.1, read on the forward strand.
GCAGAGCCTCACACTCTTCTTTCTATTCGAGGTTTACAAAAAGAATATGTGGCAGGAAATGCCATTTTAAAAGGCATTGATATAGACATTAAAGAACAAGGCATCATCGCCATCATAGGCCCTTCTGGCACAGGGAAAAGCACATTATTACGCTGCATTAATCGTTTGATTGACCCAACCAAAGGGCACATTCTGTTAGAGCAAGAAGACTTATCCCAAGCGCGCGGTAAACAACTTCGTATGCTGCGTCGTAAAATCGGCATGGTGTTCCAAGAGTACAATCTGGTCGAACGCTTAACCGTGATCGAAAACGTGTTAACGGGCCGCTTAGGCTACATGTCAGCTTGGAACGCATGGCGCCGTAACTTCTCTCAAGAAGACATTAATACCGCTTTTGAACTATTAGAGGCTGTTGGCTTGGCCGAACACGCCAAAAAGCGCGCTGACAGTTTATCAGGTGGCCAGAGACAGCGCGTCGGCATCGCCCGAGCGGTTATGCAAAACCCACGCGTACTATTAGCCGATGAGCCTACGTCTTCGTTAGACCCGAAAACCGCCGTCGAAATTATGGAACTACTGGAGCGTTTTGCGCTTGAAAAAAACATGCCTGCCTTGGTGAACATTCACGATGTGAATTTGGCGCGCCGTTATGCCAAACGCATGATTGGCATGAGCAACGGCGTTGTGGTCTACGACGGTCCACCTGAAGGCATCACAGATGATCACCTAAAACAAATTTATGGGGGTGAGTCATGGCTCGTATAAATTCGCAAGGCAATCACGAAAACCCGTTTAAAGGCAATAACTTAGTCCGTCTTGGTTGGTTTTTAATTGCCGCCTATCTGGTCTATTCCTTTAATGCGATGGGCTTAGAGTGGACACGGATCGTAGAAGGGTTAGGGCACGCCAATGCCTTATTGGATCGCATGTTTCCGCCTAATTTTTCACGCTGGGAACTGCTTCTTAGCGGCTTAGCAGAAAGCCTTGAAATCGCCATTATTGCGAGCATTACAGGGATCATTCTGTCGCTGTTTTTTGGCCTCTTTTCGGCACGTAACTTGATGCCCAACTGGATCAGCATTCCCATGCGCGGCCTGATCGCCCTATGCCGTACTTTTCACCCTGTGATCATCGCAATCTTATTTGTGAAAAGTGTGGGATTCGGAGCGCTCGCAGGGATTCTCACACTGGTGGTGGCGTCCATCGGCTTTATTGCAAAACTGTTTGCCGAAGCCATTGAAGAAATTTCTTTGAAGCAAGTCGAGGCCGTGCGTGCGACAGGAGCAGGGTTCGCTAGCGTTATTTTATTTGCCGTTATGCCACAAGTATTTGCACGCTTTATTGGTTTTGCGACCTATCAATTGGACTCCAATTTACGTAACTCAACCATGGTCGGCATTGTCGGTGCGGGCGGCTTAGGGGGCACTTTATTCTCCGCCTTCCAACGCTTTGATTATGACTTTGTGTCCGCCATTTTAATCACCATCATTGCCATCATTATGATCGGTGAGTTTTTGTCTAACATTGTGCGCCGAATTTTTAGCTAGGTGTGAAGGAGTCTATTATGCAAACGACCATTAATCACCACTGGCAACGCTTCACGCTAAAGCAAAAACTAGCACGCTACAGTGTCTATCTTGTGTTAGTTGTTGCCTTGGTTCAATCCATGCAAACCGTCGAAGTGATTCCTGAATTCTTCTTTGATGCGCCTGAACAAATGGCGGATATGTTTGGCCGTATGTGGCCAATGGAATGGAGCTATTACCCACTCTCCGTTCATGATGCGATCGTAGAAACGCTAAACATTGCCACCATAGGTACCTTGCTCACCTTGATCATCGCCATTCCTCTGGCGCTCATGAACGCCAGCAACATTACCCATTCTGCTTGGGGGCATTGGATCGCTCGCTTTTTCTTAGTGTCTTCGCGCTCCGTCAATTCTCTGGTTTGGGCTTTGCTGTTTGTTTCTATCTTTGGGCCTGGGGTAATCGCTGGGGTGCTCGCGATCGCCTTTCGCTCTGTTGGGTTTGTCGGTAAGTTGCTCGCAGAAGCACTGGAAGAAGTGGACATGGGCGCCGTTGAGGCGATTCGGGCAACCGGTGCGTCGCCAACCTCGATATTAATCAAAGGCTACTGGCCTCAAGTCTTACCTGCCTTTTTCAGCATCATTTTGTTCCGTTGGGACATTAATGTCCGCGAGTCAGCAGTGCTGGGCTTGGTGGGCGCTGGCGGCATTGGGGTTGTCTTAAATGACTCGATGAACCTGTTCCAATGGCAGCGAGTGTCTGTGGCGCTACTGGCCATTTTTGTGGTGGTTATTCTAGCGGAAATTCTCGTGGTGAATATTCGTAAGAAATTGATCTAGAAGGTTTTTAAATAATCACATTAAAATCAGTCAGGCCAACATAGGCATTTCCCCCTTGTTGGCCTGACGATTAAATCCCGCCACTGGCGAGAACAATGCCTACCAACGCGGCGATCACTGCGTAAGCCATCATTGGAATAATGGTCTTTTTAATGATAAAACCTTCTTTGTTACTAATGCCAAGAATAGTAGAAACGGCAATAATATTATTAATACAAACCATGTTTCCCATGGCCGCACCAGCGGATTGCAGTGCCAATATTAAGGTTGTCGATAAGCCCACTTGCTCGGCGATGCTTTGTTGAATGCCGCCAAAGGTCAGATTAGACACGGTAGCAGAGCCTGAGAAGAAGCTGCCTAACGCCCCCAGCAAAGCCGCGAACAACGACCAGCTGCTCCCTGTTGCGTTTGCAAAAGCATTAGCAATCAAGAAGATAGGTGAATTTTCACCGCCCAACATCATAAGATTCACCATCACTAGAGCGCCCGCCAAAGAGACAAATGGAAGTCGCACCCTGCGACCGGTCTCAGAAAAGGCCTCTTTGACTTGTCGACCGGTCATCTTTAGCAAGGGAATCGACACCAAAACCACCAGCATAAACGGAATCAATGCGGGCACATAAAGCGTCTTATACGACCAGCTTACCGAAGTCGATAAGATGTTTTCAAATGAAATGACCAAGGATTGACTGACCCCTAGATGGCTGGCGCCAACATCCATGCCTAGCCAAGCTTGGGGATTCGTTAGCAACCCTTTGATGCCCAGCTGACTGATGCGTGTAACGATCAAGATCACAATCAACAACACCAGTGGCAACACCGCCGTGAATACCTCACGAAAAGGCACCCGCACACCTTTTGGCAAATCGTGCTCCGCAGCGTTTAACCCTATATCTGCTTTGGCAAACACAATGCTCAGCATCAAACCAATAGCACCCCCAATCAACGAAGGAAACTCATAGTTCCAATTAGCCAAGACATAATAGGGCAAGGTACAAGACAAGATACTCAATAAAATAAAGACGATATTGCGACGAATAAGATGCCAATTAACTACAAACTTCAGGGCCAGAATAGGCACCACTAAAGCGGCAAACAAATTGATTAAAGCGGTCTGGCTAGACACGCTTAATAATTGCTCAGGACTCAGATTTAAGGCCTCAAGACCAAACCAAATAGGCGTCCCCACTGCTCCAAAAGACACAGGCACCGAGTTCATAATCAAAGCAAAAATGGCCACATTTAACGGCGCAAACCCCAAACCAACCAACATGGGAGCGGCAATCGCCGCTGGCGTGCCAAAGCCCGACGCCCCTTCCAGCATAAACGCAAAAGCCCAACCAATAATCATCAACTGCGCAACCGCGTTCGTGCTGATCGAATCCAGCCAACGCCCAATCACCTTTTCGGCACCCGATATGGCCAACACTCGGTTTAACAAGATGGCCCCTGCAATAATAGAAATCGGCGTGAGCACAGACAGCACACCAGAAATCACATTGGCGCCCATTACACGCCCTGCGGATTGAAAATAGAAAAGTTGGATCAAACCCACCAATAAGGCGGTTATAGGCAGAGCGATATGGGATGGCAGGGCACGCTTCTTGGTCATCATCCAGATTAGAAGGACAATGGGAAAAGCCGATATTAGGGTACGCTCGAGTTCCATGCTGACGTTCTCGTTGTGTTTTATTCAATCGTATTCAGAGGAGCATTCATTAACTCTATACCAGAAAGGGATAACTCGATGAATCAATTGCTATTTTTATAGGAAATGACAGCCTACTACATCAAAGAAGAGTCGCCTGTGACTTTTGTCATCTTTATAGCAGTTATCACGGTCGATCATCAGCGCAAATGATCGACCAAAAGCCAAACAACACGGAGCGTTAAAATAGGCCGAAGAAATAAGACGAAACGCTTATCAACAAAAAAGGGAGCGATCATCATCGCTCCCTTTTCTTTTAGTACACCTAATAGGCGTTAAGCAGTGGCTCGTTCCGCCACGGAGCGGTTATCCAAGTAACCACTAAAACGCGTTAAAACAAACGCCACCAGCACAATAACGCCGCCAACCCATGCGGTGTCTATTAGTTGGAATTTATCCACTATGTGGCCACCAATAAGCGCACCAAGCGCAATCCCAACATTAAACGCCGCAATATTCAGTCCAGAGGCTACGTCTACCGCATGTGGCGCTTCTCGCTCAGCAATCTGCACCACATAGACTTGTAGCCCTGGCACATTGCCAAAGGCAAAGGCGCCCCAAATCAATACAGTTGCTAACGCCAACCATGGGTAAGGCGCCGTAAAGTAAAATAAGAAAAGTACCGCCGCTAATGCTACAAAAAGGTAAGACAAAGCCGACACAGGTCCCATGCGATCCGCCATTCTGCCGCCGTAAATATTACCAACCGCCACCGACACGCCATACACCAGCATGATTAAACTAATTGCAGAAGAGGGAAAGCCGCTCACAGATTCAAGAATGGACGCTAAAAAAGTAAAGGCAACAAAGGTGCCGCCGTAGCCTATCGCAGTCATTGCATAGACCAATAACAAACGCGGTTTCGCCAATACAGACAACTGTTTCACCAAACTCGCACTGGCAGATTGAGGCAAGTTATTAGGTACTAAGATCGCGCTGCCAATCATGGCAACCAAACCAAGTGCAGACACCACTAAAAAGGTCGCACGCCACCCAAAGTGTTGACCGATCCAAGTTCCTAAAGGCACCCCTGTCACCAAGGCAACCGTTAAGCCGGTAAACATCAAAGCAATCGCACTGGCTTCTTTTTCTTTCGACACCAAGCGAGTCGCTATCGTCGAACCAATAGAAAAGAACACACCATGGGCTAAGCCGGTTAATATTCTGGCGGTAATCAAGGCCTCATAGCTAGGTGCAATCCACGCCAGCATATTACCGAGAATAAACAAGCTCATTAAACCAATCAGCAGCCATTTTCGGTTTAACTTACCAGTTAACGCCGTTAATACAGGGGCACCAACGGCCACACCTAGCGCGTATAAACTGACCAGCAAACCCGCGCTTGGCAAGCTCACAGAAAGATCGTTTGCAATGGTTGGGATCAAGCCAACAATAACAAATTCAGTCGTACCAATTGCAAAGGCGCTGAGCGCCAGTGCCCAAAGAGCAAGCGGCATAATAATGCACTCCTATTAAAAATGAGATTTAAGTTTTGTTGGAGTGGAGTATGAAGCTTGTTAATATTTACAAAAACAGCATTAATAACAAATCACCTTTTCATAATCGGCAACAATATACGAGTGATGCAAGATGAATGGTATACGCTCAAAGACAGAAGACTTAGAAATACTCCTTGCCGTCGCGGATCATGGGGGCTTTTCTGCCGCGGCCAACGCGCTCGACATACAAGTCGCCAAGGTTTCCCGTGCCATCTCACGCCTTGAACAAGAGCACGCCTGCAGTTTATTTACTCGCACCACTCGAAAGGTCACAGTGACGCAAGAAGGCGAGCAATTTATTCGCTCGATTCGTGAGGCAATGAAGCAAATAATGGGCGCGGAATTCGCCCTCACCGAACAAAAAATACGCCCTAGTGGCCGTTTACGAATCGACGCTGCCAGCCCCTTTGTTCTTCATCAGCTTGTTCCTTTGATCAAGCCGTTTCGAATCGCCTATCCAGACATCGAATTAGAGCTGGTATCAAATGACAGCATTATTGATTTGATCGAAAAGCGCACCGACCTAGCCATTCGGATCGGCGGCTTAAGTGATTCAGGACTGCACGCGTCACTGCTTGGACGCAGCCCTTTGCATTTAGTGGCTGCGCCTGATTATCTCTTGCGCTCAGGCACCCCCAGCACACTGGATGAGCTAAGCCAGCACGATATTATTGGCTTCTCTGATAGTGCGAACTTAAACAAGCTACCCAATACCCCTCCCGTCAATCTGGCGGTTAGCATCAAAGCCAACAGCGGAGAGACCATTCGCCAGCTGTGCTTAGAGGGCAACGGCATTGCCCTGCTGTCTCATTTTATGATTGCCAATGATCTTCAGTCTGGCCGCCTAGTTACCTTACTGCCAGACGCCATCCATACACCAAATCCACGAGAATTGATTCAAGCTGTGTATTACAAGCACACAGCACTTGCCTCTAGAATCGACGCGTTTTTGCAGTTTATTGTTGGAAAACTCAGCTTTTAACGTTTTTCAAAGCCATAAAAAAGGGCTAACCAAGTTAGCCCTTTACTTAACCAATAACGATTCAACCCAGTCTAATTAGTCGAGTAAACCATCAAAATCGGAAGCGCCATGACGCTCCAGCAGTTTGGCTCCGTCACCAAACCCTTTGTTTACGATGCGACCACGCTGAACCGCTGGGCGTGCTTCAATCTGTTTTGCCCAACGCATCACGTTTTTGTAGCTTGCTACGTCCAAAAACTCAGCGGCATCGTACAAGTTACCCAGTACCAAATTACCATACCAAGGCCAAATCGCGATGTCTGCAATCGAGTACTCTTCACCTGCAAAGAATTCATTGTTTGCTAAGTGCTGATCAAGTACGTCTAGTTCACGCTTTACTTCCATTGAAAAACGATCAATTGGATACTGCATTTTAGACGGTGCGTAGGCATAGAAATGACCAAAACCGCCACCTAAATATGGAGCAGAACCCATTTGCCAAAACAACCAATTGCGACATTCTGTCTTAGCTTTAAAGTCACTCGGCACAAGCGCATCAAACTTTTCAGCCAAATATTGCAAAATAGAGCCAGATTCAAACACGCGAGTTGGCGGTGTTGTACTGTGATCCATCAGAGCAGGGATTTTTGAATTCGGATTGATCTCTACAAAACCGGAGCCAAACTGATCGCCTTCACCAATGTTAATCAAATAGGCGTCGTATTCGGCGGCGTCGATTCCCATAGCCAATAGCTCTTCGAGCATGATAGTCACTTTTTGGCCATTCGGTGTTGCTAAAGAATGCAGTTGAAGTGAGTGCTCACCTACCGGCAATACTTTTTCATGTGTCGCCCCTGCAGTCGGTCGGTTAGTGCTAGCAAATTTACCACCATTTTCAGACTCCCATTGCCAAACTTTTGGCGGGGTGTAACTTGTCTCAGTACTCATAGAATCTCCTAAGTGTCTTTTTGCAAACCAGGTAAAAAAGTCTTTGCAGCCCAATGGCCTACAAAATTTAGCTGATTCGTCAGTCGTATCTGTCTAGATGGGGCCTTTTTTGAGGCTCACAATAGCCTTGCTACCAGAACCAGGCTATATCGACAATGCACACGAAAATAATGACACAAAAAATCCTTTGTGCACTAGAGCACAAAGGATGAAAAAATGGGGAAGTAAAAACCTTATTTCTCGACAAAGGCTCTTTCAATCACATAATCGCCTGGAACACCGATCTTAGGTGATTCATTAAAGCCTCGTTGATCCAACAAGGCTGCCGTGTCTTTTAGCATATGCGGGCTGCCACAAATCATCACGCGATCATGCTCAGGACTCATTGGAGGTAGACCTATGTCTTCAAAAAGCTTGCCGCTGGCGATCAAATCGGTCAAGCGACCTTGGTTGCGAAATGGCTCTCGCGTCACCGTTGGGTAATAGATCAGCTTCTCTCTCACCAAATCACCAAAGTACTCGTTATTTGGCAACTCGTTTTCAATAAAGTCCGCATAAGCTAATTCGCTAACGTGACGCACACCATGAACCAAGATGATTTTTTCGTATTCATCGTAGGCTTCAAAGTCTTGTATCAAGCTCAAAAATGGCGCCAAACCAGTGCCTGTGGATAACAAATACAAGTGCTTACCTGGGTGCAGATCACGGGTCACTAGAGTGCCTGTTGGTTTGCGGCTGACTAAAATATCATCGCCTGCTTTTAAATGCTGCAAGCGTGACGTTAAAGGGCCATCGGCGACCTTGATACTAAAGAATTCCAAATGCTCACTGTAATTAGGGCTAGCAATGCTGTAAGCGCGTATCAAAGGACGAGAGTCTGTTTCTAGGCAAATCATCACAAATTGGCCATTATCAAAGCGCAAACTTGGGTCTCGCGTCACTTTAAAACTAAAAAGATTGTCATCCCAATGATGAACACTCAATACTTGTTCGGTTGCAAATCCACTCATGATTATCCTGCTATAAATCTATAAAAATGGTCGTCTGAAGGACTAAGAAGACTAAACAGTCGAGACTTCAGCGTTTTCGTTGCTGTCTATTTTATAAACGACTATAGTATTTGTTAAGTTGATTGTTTAGATATTATCCATCTATAAAATAGATATAGAGCCTATGAAGTTTACCCTGAGACAACTTGAGATTTTTGTTGCCGTGTCACGTACCGGCAGTGTTTCCCGTGCTGCCAACACCCTATTTTTATCGCAATCCGCAACCAGCACAGCATTGGGTGAACTGGAGCGCCAGTACAACGCACGGTTATTTGATCGTGCGGGGAAATCGCTCAAAATCAACGAAATGGGACGACAAATACTGCCTTTAGCCGTCGAGCTACTGGATCGAGCAGAAGACATTAACAACACGCTCAAAGGCCACCAAGGCTACGGCCTAATGAAAATTGGCGCCACGTTAACCATAGGCAATTATCTGGCCACGCTCTTGGTCGCTGAGTTTCTACACCTACACCCAGACAGCCAAATAAAGCTCGAAGTACACAACACCAGCGCGATCATCCAACAAATCAGCAACTATGAATTAGACATCGGCTTGATCGAAGGCGCATGCCACCACCCAGACATAGAAGTCGAAAAATGGATGGCCGATGAGCTGGTTGTTTTCTGCGCACCTGATAATCCGTTAGCCAACGCCGACAACATCAGTATGGAAACGCTCATTAAAACCCCTTGGATTCTCCGAGAAAGTGGCTCAGGAACACGCGAAACCTTTGACCATGCCTTTCATCACTATCATGCTCAACTTAACATTCGCTTAGAGCTTGAACACACCGAAGCCATTAAGCGCGCGGTGGAATCCGGCTTGGGCATTGGTTGCATTTCCCGCCTTGCGTTAAAAGATGCCTTTCGCCGTGGCAGCTTAGTCCCCATTGAAACCCCTGAATTGGATCTAAAGCGTTATTTCTACTTTCTTTGGCATAAGAAAAAATTCCAGACCCCAAGCATTCGAGAATTTCTCCTATTGTGCCGCACCATCACCGAAGGCATAGAACGCAGCGATCAAGTTAACCTGTCTAAAATAAACCAACACTGACCCTGATGAGTTCAACATAAACTCACAGAGTCAGCAGCGGTAATTTTTTCAGACTGTATAAAAAAACTACAGAAATATAAAAAATCAGCCTGACTAACAAACGCTTTTTACCTTGAGCCTTACCGCTTGGCTTTATCGAAAAAAGCCCTTTTTCTGCGAAGGATGTGACAAGTTTGTCAGTTTTTTCTCATAAAAAGAGCAGTAAAAGTGAAGAAAGGCGGGCTCCTGTCAGACTGGCACGCACCTTGTTACTTACCTGAGTACAGCGCTAATTTGCTTGTATCATTTTTTAAAAAGTAACTGAGGAGTAAGCACATGAAGAACTTAATTCCCGCACTCGCGACAACGGTCGCATTAGTTTCTTTCAGCACAATTGCAGCAGCAAATGAAGGGCCAACCAACACGCACGGATTTTATGTTGGTGGTAACTATGGTTATTTAAAACTCGATGGTGATGATGATTTTGACCAAGACAGTGATCATGATATCAAGCAAGGTGTGATTGGCTATCGAATCAACCAATACATTGCTTTAGAAGGGAGTTACATCGACTTTGGACACTATGGTAATGATGTGACCAGCGCCAAAACAGACGGCTATACTGCGGCGATTAAAGGCACCATTCCTGTCGGTAATCGCGTCGAGCTGTTCGCAAAAGCCGGACAACTTTGGTACTCAACCGATTATTCCGTTGCTTCTTATAGCGACAGTTCTGACGACACTGGAGTCTTTGCAGGCGCCGGGGTTGGCTTCAAGGTGACGGATAACTTTTTGCTCAACGCACAATACACTTGGTATGACGTTGATCTAGATGCGAAAAGTGCCACCGACAGCTCTAGCACTCACACCAATACGGACTTTAACCAAGCCAGCGTGGGTGCTGAATACCGCTTCTAACTAGTGTTGGCTCGAGAAGACAATGCTTGTCGAGCCTCTTTAAACCGCCGTAAGAATTAAGCTAATTTTGGCGCATCAAAATCTTCAGGTTCATCCGAGTACACGCACACATTCCAATCTTCAATTAAGCCATCACTAGACAGGCACTGGCTCTCAAAAAATGCCGCCAATTCGTTGCGCTGGTTATGAGCTTCAAATGACTTCATATCTTGCCAAATTTCATTCAAAACAATGGGGAAGCTGGTGCCAGTGGCCGCTGGGCTAGCGATTTGGCGCGTGACGCGATATTGAATACAACCGTCTTCTCGTACCGTGTTGGCTTCAAGTCCTTGTAATAACTTGAAGACCGCCTTTTCCTGGCCCGCTTTTGGTAAAAACTGCGCAATGCAATACACTTTGCTCGACATAATGACGTCCTTTCAGAAAATAAAAAAACTCTTCAACTGCTGTTGAAAAGCCGAATGACCATAGCCAATCTACTAGAGACTGACAAGTTCCTCTGAGCCACTTTCCTATATTGCCTTCTTTGTGCAGCAAAATGCGAAAGCTCATAAGCTTCTTTCTTTCTGTTAATCGTCTGATTAATATCGATGGTTATTATTACAAGGTAGCCTAGTTATGAACCCTATTATTGAAGCCCAACTCGCCCACAAATCGATTCGTAAATATCTAGATAAAGACATCGAGCCCGCGCTTTTACACCAGCTTATCCACAGCGCTCAAGGTGCCGCTTCATCAAGTTTTATCCAAGCGTATTCATTGGTACAAGTATCTGATCGCAACAATAGAAAACAAATTGCCACCTTAGCTGGCGGCCAAACATGGGTCGAAGCGGCGCCAGAGTTTCTGGTCATCTGTGCTGATCTAAGCCGAGTAGAATACGCCTGTGTAGAGCAAGGACTTGGCAAATTAGAAGGCCAAGCCGAACACTTCTTAACCGCAACTGTCGACGCCGCACTTATGGCGCAAAACCTAATGTTAGCAGCCGAATCTGTTGGCCTTGGCGCTGTCTTTATTGGCGGCATCCGTAATGACCCTGCCCAAGTGTCTGAGCTGCTCGCCTTGCCTGAACAGGTTTACCCTGTGTTTGGTATTTGTCTTGGTTATCCTGATGCAGAACCAGACGTTAAGCCGCGCCTGCCTGTTGATGTCGTATTACATACTGACCGTTATGACGCGTCGCGCTGTGCAACCGATGTCAAAGCATACGATGCACAAATGGAAGCCTATTACCAAAGCCGTGGTGACAACCAAAAAATCAGCAACTGGTCAGAACAAACCGCAGCAGCAGTACAAAGAAAGAAACGCGAACACATGCTTGGTTTTTTACAAGAACGCGGTTTTCTAAACAAATAAACTCGTTTAAAAGGCCTAATGAGTTTTTTATTCGGCTGTGAAAGCGTGATCAAGAGTCACGCTTTCGTCTTAAGCCTGATAATGCTCAACGGTCGATTCGCTTTTAACAATCAACCTTCGACAATCAGCTTCTGGCAATTTATCAGCTAACTAAGCCAACTGATTTTTGGGTGCCAAGGCGCTAAGTAAAGCGCTTTCCTCACCCGCAATCGATTTCGCTAAGAGCTCAGCCGTTGTTGGTCCTAATGTGAAGCCTTGATGCCCATGGCCAAAATTAAACCATAACCCCTTATGCTTAGGCGCTGCTCCTACCAGAGGTAACATTCCTGGCATACAAGGGCGAGTTCCTACCCATTGTGGCTCAATTACCCTATCTCCTAGGGGAAGAATGTCACTCAACGCCTTAGCACCACGAGCTAGCTGACGCGAATCAAGTGGCGCATTCATTGGCACTAATGCAGCCCCTGTTGTCACCCTCAAACCAGATGTCATGGCAGAAGCGACCACGCCATTTTCCACATCCATTAACGGTCGCGTTAGTGTCATTGGTGAGGAAAAATGCCCATGGTAACCACGTTTGTAAATCATCGGAATTCGATAACCAAAACGCTTGAGCAACTCTGGCGACCAAGGACCTAACGCAACCACCGCATGTTCAGCATGCAAGGCCCCTTCTTGGGTCATGACTTGCCAGCCGGTTGCGGTTTGCAGCAAACTGTCCGCTTCACCAAAAACAAAGCGCCCACCGCGAGACACAAATAAGGCCGCGTACGCTTTCGTCAAATCACCCGGCGATCGGCAACTCCAGTTTTGTTCAAAATCCACCACGCCCACTGGGTCACCGCGTAACTCAGGCTCTTCTGCACGATAGCGTTTTCCGTCGATAATCCGCGATGTTACGCCGTATTCACGTTCCAAAAAGGTCGCCTTTTGAGCGGCTTGCTCAAACGCCTCTGCCGTTCGGTATAGCATAGCGAAACCATTACGCTGAATAAGCGCTTCAGCACCAGAATCACGAATCCAACCAGCATGATCTTTTGTCGATCGCGAAGTAAGCTGGGAATAAAAATGGGAAATTTCACGATGCTTCGCCATAGAAGAATGTCGGAAATAAGACAAAAGCGCTGGCGCCATTTGCATTAACCCATCTAATCGCCAAGTCACATCATTGTTCACTTCAAACACGTATTGAAACAACGCCATCGGGTTTCTAGGCAATGCATAAGGCTCTGCCGCTTCAGCTTGAATGATGCCAGCATTGCCATAACTGGTTTCACAGCCAGCCTCCATACGATCCACAAGTGTCACGGTATGGCCCGCCGCCTGTAGCACGAGCGCACTACTAACACCCACCATCCCTGCGCCTAACACCAAAAACTCAGCCATACCTTCTCCTTAACGATCCATTTGAAACGCCATTAAAAAACACTAATTGTCTATACATGTATTAATGATATATTTTTGATGGTAAATTATTCCCGCAAGTGAAAAATAGCGGTTAATAGAGACTATTGCCTCTAAAAACACTAACTCTCTTGTTATCACTTGTTGGTTTAACAATAAAAACAAACAGAAATATAGGTTGTATATACATATTGGGGTAATTCTTGCCTTTACGATAGCAACTAAAACCAAAAGGGACGACCCCCATGAACTCAAGCAACACTCAAACGACAAACAAAGGGCTTGCTGCTGCAAAGCTCATCTTATTTAGCGCCATTGGTTTCCTGTTCTTTTTTATACCGATTACTCTAAACGGTAAAAGTACTATACCACTGGATCACATCGTCTCTTGGCTGCGTTCCGATTTCTCTTATGGAATCCAAATCTACGCATTGATCGTGATTATCGCAGGGGGCATCTACCCTTTTTGGAAAGGGACATGGCACACCAGCACCACTAATAAAGTGCTGTCCGTATTCAAAGTCCTTGGCGTAATAACTGCGTTAATGGCTTTCTTTTCTGTCGGCCCCGCTTTCTTATTTGAAAAAGACATGCTGCCCTTCTTATTCTCAAAACTGGTTGTACCAGTTGGGTTAATTGTGCCGCTTGGTGCTATTTTCTTAGCGTTTTTAATCAGTTACGGACTTTTAGAATTAGCAGGCATCCTTCTACAGCCGATTATGAAGCCCATTTTTAAAACCCCTGGTAAATCCGCCATTGACGCGGTTGCCTCCTTTGTCGGTAGCTATTCCGTTGGTTTATTGATTACCAACAAGGTGTATAAATCAGGGCAATATTCCGCCAAAGAAGCTGCGATTATTGCGACAGGGTTCTCTACCGTGTCTGCTACCTTTATGGTTATCGTTGCGAAAACGTTAGGCTTGATGGAAGTATGGAATCTATTTTTCTGGAGCACCCTACTCATCACCTTTATCGTGACTGCAATTACCGTTCGCTTGCCACCATTACGCAGTATGGACAATGAAAAAACCGTTGCAGACGTAGATGAAATAGAAGGCTCTCGCATTCAACATGCACTAAAAGAGGGCTTATCCGTTGCCTCTCAAGCGGAACCACTCAGTAAAAGCATCATCCAAAACACCAAAGACGGCATGTTAATGGCAATGAGTATTTTGCCTTCCATTATGTCGGTGGGGTTACTTGGCTTGTTGTTAGCCAAATACACACCGATTTTCGATTGGGTTGGTTATCTTTTCTACCCATTTGCATGGGTGTTGCATTTACCAGACCCAATGCTGGTTGCCAAAGCCTCGGCAACAGGTCTAGCTGAAATGTTCCTGCCGGCATTGATCGCGGCCAAAAGTGTGTTCGTGACCAAGTTCGTTATCGGCGTAATTTCCATCTCATCGATTCTCTTTTTCTCGGCGTCTATCCCTTGTATTTTGTCGACTCAAATCCCTATTTCAATCCGACAAATACTGGTTATTTGGTACATACGTACCCTGCTGACCATGGCCATCGCGACCCCTGTTGCCTTCTGGGTGGCAAGCGCCTAAACCCAGTTAAGAGCCTTAATGGGCTCCCACTAAAAAAGAAAAACGGCGACCTAATGTCGCCGTTTTTTTGTTGGCTCTTTATTAAAAGCCATTTATTGAGCGTTATAAATTAACCATCTAGACGGCGGTTATCGCCATGTCATTGCTGTGGTAATCGCCTGAATTAGGCTTTTTATTGCTGGATCCACACTGGCCATTTGTTTATAGACTAAACCAATTTCACGCTTTAAATAATGCGAACCTAGCGTGAGGGCATCAATAGAAGCAGGCCAATTAGGATGAGCATCCGTTTGTGGCACAATCGCGACCCCAACGCCCAGTTCCACCAGCTTAACAATCGCATCAATCTCGTCCACTTCGCACTTTTCATTCACGGAAAATGGCAATTGCTGCAATAGTTTGTCAACTTGACGGCCACCAAAAGAAGAGCGGTCGTAACGTATAAATGGGTGCTCTGATAATCCGCTTTGCCAATCCACAACCGCAAAATGCTTAGGAGCAATCAGCACAAAAGGCTCTTCAATCAGCGGCTCCCAAATGACATCTGGGTGAATATCAAAGGTGGGGCGTATCATCACAGCAAGATCCAATTCGCCGGAATCGACTCTGTCCAATAACGCCATGGACACCCCTGGAAATATTCTTGTTCGACAACTGGAATATTCTTGGTGAAAGTCCGCCAATGCCGTTGGCAAAACACTTCGCTGTATTGAGGTAATGGCCCCGATGTTAATCAGCTTCATGCCTTCTTTGAATATCGGCGTGGTGCCAAGGCTGTGACAACGGTCAACAATATCTTTGGCTTGCTCTAATACATGCAACCCAGCTTGGTTGAGGTACGCGGTACGCCCCACTCGATCAAAAATCTGCATACCTAACATGTGCTCAAGACGCTGCATTTGCGCGCTTACAGCCGCTTGAGTTAGGCCAATTTTAGCGCCTGCCGCTGCAAAGGTGCCTTCACTTGCGACGGCGATTAAGGTTTTCAATTCTTTGATCATTCGCGGCTCAACTCATCATTTAAATTTGTATTTCAGTCAAATATTCATTGATATTATTGTTCTATTGCTGAACTTACAATCATTAATACCAGTCAATAATTGTGAGAGAAAACCATGAGTCTACAGCCTTTCCACCTCGCGATTCCTGTTTATGACGTTCCTCTAGCGCGTGCTTTTTACCGCGATGTATTCGGATTAGAAGAAGGTCGCTCCGCCAAAGAATGGGTCGATTTTAATTTCTTTGGTCATCAATTAGTGATCCATCATCACCCTAAAACACCGACACAAGAAAGCGCTAGCACGAACTCTGTCGACGGTCACGATGTGCCGGTTCCTCACTTTGGTGTGGTATTAACATGGGAGCAATGGGAAGACCTGGCTAAACGATTACAAGCTCAGGGCACACATTTTATTATCGAACCCTACATTCGTTTTAAAGGGCAAGTCGGAGAGCAAGCCACCATGTTTTTCCTAGACCCATGCGGTAACGCCCTAGAATTTAAAGCGTTTAAAGACATGGGGCAGCTATTCGCCAAATAAAGGAACAGCCCTTTTATTGCCTAAAAAAAGGCCAACATAAAGTATGTTGGCCTTGCCTTTTATCTGTTGTCATTTTCCGCGATAAGCGCTAGATCTGCTGCTATCATCAGAAAACTAGCCGTGTTTTTGGGCAAGTACTCGTAAGCGGCTTTTGAACTCAGAACGATCAACATAGCAACCATGTAAATGACGACGGCCACTGGTGTCGGCAAACTTGTTGCGCCCATGTAACACTCGGCGGTTATCAAACACCACCATTTGACCGGCTTGCAGCTTCAATTCTATTTCAAAACGCGCATCCCGTAACCGCGCCATAAAACTGCGGTAAGCAAGGTAATAGTCATGCATTACCTCGGCCGGCAAATCAAACACAGTGGCGATGTGCGCATTGTATTTCACTTCGATAATATTACCGAAGTCGTCAACATTGATAACGCTATGGTGCTGACGAATATCGTGTTCTTGATCGTGGTATCGAAAAGGAATCACTTGTTCTGATAATAGTTTGAAGTGATCTGGGCATTGTTCGCGCAACGCCTCTGCTACTCGTAGCCCATCCACAAACCTTGACTCTCCCCCTTCGCATTCATTCGCAAGGCAATGCAGAAACTGATATCCCGGAGGCGTTTCTTGATTGGGCAAATCCGTGTGCAGCGGCAGTGAAATGGAGGTGTAAGCCAAATTAATTGGCGACGCAACAGACACCACATCAAAGGTCGTACCAAAATTTGTCTGGCGTAAATAGTCCACTCGAGTCGCCAATGCTACCATCGATTCTGCCGTGTCCGGCATGCCTTCCACTATGGTCAAACCCAACTTATCCAGCTCGACCATCCATTGGTACAAGGCAGCATCATCACTTATTACCGAGGCATAATTCGCTCGCGGGATACGCTGAGCAAATGACGAATCCCAGCTTTGATAGCTACTCGTGTGACGCGCACGAGTGGGACGAGAATAATTGTGTTCATAGAGCCAAGACAGCAAAAAAGTACTCTTGTGCCCTCCTTCTGACCACACTATATCAAGACTCGTGTCATTCACCTGAATACGCAACGGGTGAATGTCCTCCGTCACGCTGAGCAGATCAAAATCCCGTTCTTGTGTCTCCGGATGAAACGCAGAAGCGCAGTTATCCCTGAGCCACAAATAGTGATATTGAGCACTTTCTCCGGTTTCCCACTCAAGCGTTAAACTGTGTTCAGCTTGTTGAACTGAGACAATTTTCTGCTGCAAAAGAGAGGGGGTTGGCTGACTAACACTGGCGGTCATGGCACGCTCCTGAGTACACGAAATACATCGACTAGAATCATCAGGCCATGATGGATCTATTGTATATTTCATACAAACAACATATTTTGACAAAGTTGATAAGTAATTATGATGGATTAATATGAAAACAGACCTTCCCCCTATGAACTGGGTCAAAACCTTTGAAGTGGCTGCTCGTCTGCTTAATTTTAGTGCGGCGGCTCGTGAACTCAACATGACTCAATCTGCCGTTAGTCAGCAAATTAAGCTATTAGAGCATCATTTAGGTGATCCTTTATTCATTCGTAAACACAGAAAGGTCACTCTTACTAACAGTGGATTGGCCTATCTCCCTGTCGTGCAAGGGGTGCTTAATAATTTGCAGCGTAAGACCGCGGATATTTTTTCTCCTATTGGCAAAGGCCGCTTAGTACTCAATGTGAATTACGCGTTTTCGTCGCTCTGGTTAACCCATCATATTTATAAATTTTGCACACGCT
Source organism: Marinomonas sp. KMM3893 (assembly GCF_004352855.1). GTDB lineage: Bacteria > Pseudomonadota > Gammaproteobacteria > Pseudomonadales > Marinomonadaceae > Marinomonas > Marinomonas arenicola. The sequence goes on from NZ_SJSC01000001.1 coordinate 874,653, forward strand.
ATCCGGGCATTCGCTTACAACTGATTCACTCGAACTGGGAACGTGACTTTTCTGAAAGTAACTATGATTTATCCATCATGAATGGCAATGGGCGCTGGCCAGGACTGAGCCTAGAACCTCTGCTGAAGGCGGAAGTACAGGCGTTTTGTTCGCCTCAGCTGGCTAAATTAATCCACTCATCCAATGACCTTCTCTCATTGCCTCTTATTGAAGTCATGGGAAGCAGCCACACTTGGTCACAATGGTTTGAAACAGCTGGCATCGACATGGATGTCAGTAAGGTGGTATGCCATAAAGTCGACACTCTAGTGGCCGCCACACAGATGGTAAAATCAGGGCTTGGCGTAATGCTCGCTTACCCGGATTTCTTTACCGAACAAGACCTTAAAGAAACATTACGTTCTCCTCTCAAGGTTCGCTTACCCACAGAAGACAACTACTTTCTGGCTTTTCCTGAAGGCAAGCCGCTCTCTAAGTCCGCCACGGTTTTTCGTGATTGGCTGCTGGAAGAGTTAGGGCTGCTCGTCAATCACGCTAAAACGTCGCTTTAAAAGACCTATTTGCCTTTCGCTTCCTCCAATACGCTGCTGTCAATAAAGCCTTTTTGCACTAATTCCGTCAGCAACGCTTTCGTGCGTTCTCTAAAGAGATCCCGCAATAAACGCACGGTTGGCGTGATGGATTGGCGACTAGAACAGACCAGCCAAAGTTCACCTTCGGGGACTTTATAACCCTGCATCAGGGGAACAAGGCGACCCGAGAGTAAGTCGTGAGCGATGTCGAGTGACGACTTGATCGCAACCCCTTTGCCAGCAACACACCAGCGCCTCACTAAGTCGCCATCGTTGGCGGCACAGATGGCTTTAGGCTTTACCTTGTAACTACGCTCATCATCAGAAAAGCGCCATGTGTCATTTAGAATGTCTTGCAGCTGGTAGAACAATCCCTGGTGGCTTAATAGATCCTTTGGCTGTGATGGCAACGTATGCTGATGAATGTATTCGGGGCTGGCGACCAATAACCTCGGCACATTGCAAATTTTGAAGCCATACAAATTTGAGTCTGAGGGCGGCCCATAACGCAGCGCCATGTCCAAGGCATCCCGATAGAAATCGATATTACTGTCGCTGATGTGGGCCCTCAGTGTCACTTGCGGATGCTGCATCATAAAATCGTCAATCCAAGGAATCGCAAGATTTCGACCTAAGTCCGACGATACGGCAATTCGAATTTCACCGTTAATCACATCCAGATCATTGTGGATGGTTTGTTTGGCTTGCTCAAGTAACGATAACGCTTCAGCACATTGCGGCAAATAACGCTCTCCAGCACTCGATAATCGCAAATGCCGTGTCGTACGAACAAACAATTCCACCCCTAACGCCGCTTCAATTCGCTTCACCGCCGCACTGGCCGTCGCCATTTGCATATCAAGATGTCTAGCCGCCGCAGTGATGCTACGAAACTCCGCAACGTTCAGCACGACTCTGAGGTCTTCAAGCTGCATAATTCACCCTTTTTCATAGAAATGTCATGAAAGTATTATCAAATAAGAATTGATAATAATTCAACAAAAACCCTGTTTTCCATTTGATGAAGAAGCGTTAATATGGCGCCATCTCAATTGGCAAAGCTGCCAAGTTGCTTACTTTTTTATGGAGACAAACATGTCAAACCCTATTATTTCTGAACTAGAAAAACGCCACACAGTAAAACATTACGATGCGTCTAAACGTATTTCTCAAGAAGATTTGGCTGTGATCTACGAAGCCATTCGCCTGTCTCCGTCTTCTATCAATTCACAGCCTTGGAAATTCATTGTGATTGAAAGTGAAGAAGCGAAACAACGTTTCCATGATACTTTTGCAAACAAATTTCAGTTCAACCAAAAACACGCAAAAGCAGCGTCACACACTATTTTGTTCGCCCACAAAGTAGAATACAAACGTGAAGATTACTCAAAAGTCATCGACGCTGACATCGAAGCTGGCCGTACTAAAGCAGAAAACAAAGAACAAGCATTTGGCGCTTTCGCTTTCGTTGATATGAACACAGACGATAACGGCATCAATGCACCTTGGACAAAAGCGCAAACTTACATCGCGCTTGGCAACACAATGACAACGCTTGCTCGCATGGGCATCGACTCTACGCCAATGGAAGGTGTTGATCATGAGCTGATCAGTGAATTGTTCCCAGAGCTTGAAGGCTACCAATGTGACGTAGCACTAGCAATGGGCTACAACGATGCGACTGAAGACTACAATGCCGCATTGCCAAAATCTCGTCTAGCACTAGAAAACATCCTAACGGTACTGTAATACTGGTAACAGTATTCTAAACGAGATATCCCTCGAAAAGAGCAGATCACGCAAGTGGTCTGCTCTTTTTTTATGGCGATATTGGTCTGTCAAAGCACGGATGAGATGATCTAGTTCTGATTTTCTACAGCAGAGGAAGGCACAACAATTAAGCTTGAGACTTTATTACGGCCACTTTCTTTCGCTTGATAAAGTAGATCATCCGCTTGCGCGATTAAATCTCTTGTCTCCAAGATACGGTTGGGGGTCATTTCCACTAAGCCAATACTGGCGGTCATATAAGGCGCTATAGGCGAACGCTCATTGGGAATTTTTAACTGACGTATCTCTTCTAACAAGGCTTTAGACAATACTAGCGCTTCCAGTAAAGTGGTATAGCTCCAAATAACGGCAAACTCTTCCCCACCATAGCGAGCACAAACATCACCTGTGCGGCGGGCAAAGTTTTTTAATAGCGTACTCACCGCGATCAAACAATCATCCCCAGTCTGATGACCATAGGTATCATTGAGCAACTTAAAGTGATCTAGGTCGATCACCGCCAGACTAATTGGCTGTTTTAATGTCAAACATTGCTGCCATTGTTCACTCAAGATTTCATCAAACGCTCGGCGATTATAAATATTGGTCAAACCATCTCGGCGTGCCAGTTTTTCCACCGCTTTTTCTGCCAGTTTTCTCTCAGTGACATCCTGATGAGAAATAACAAAAAAATGCGCTTCGTTCAGCTTAAAAGGAGACACACGCATAATAAACCAGCGCTGCTCATTATTACTGTGACAGGGATATTCTAAATTGAAATACGCCTCTTTTTGATCAATAACACTTTTAATGCCGCGCCCTGCCAGAGCCCCAAACTCATCCCCTGCTAAAGCGGCACTATCGCAGACGGATAGATAATTCACCTTGCTCCAATCCTGCACAACCAAACAGTCATTATCACTGCCAAACTGAGACCAGCTATGGTTAACAAAGCAAATGTCTCCGCGCTCATTAATCACCGCAATATTCTCTGCAATTGAGTCTAAGATTAACCTCAAAAAATCGTCTGAATCTTCCACTCACCGCTTCCTCGTCCTACAAATTGCGTTATTAATCATCGCTGAGTTCAAATACGACCCTAGCACACAGTAACACCAGCAATCCTTTGCTCTTTTAGAACACTCAAAACCAGATATCAGCGTCCCATACCAATACTAAAACTAAGCCTAGTACAGGCCGAAAAACATCTCAATTTAGAATTGTAAGCTTTTGAAAAGGCAAGAATTCTGTTTATAGCCAAGTACAAAAGCAAAAAAAAGAACCAGGGGATAAAACATCACTTGGCTCTTCTTAGAAAATACGCATCGCGACTCTATTCAGAAGGAGTCTCTAGACCTTTACGGCTTTTTAGCCTTTTGCTTAATGCGGGCTGAGAAATCCCCAACAATCGAGCCGCGATAGATTGGTTGCCATTGGCCCGTTTCATCGCTTCGTCGACCAATAAATCCGCTGATTTTTGCAAGGTTGGCAACGGGTGATCAACTGGGTATTGGAAAAAAGCGTCTGCCGCTTCAGGGCTTATGGATACATCGGCATTGTCACAAGCACGCTTAAACACCGCCATCGATAAGATACCGCCTCGATGACGACTCACGGCATCAAAACACAAGGCCTGCAACTCTCGAACATTGCCTGGAAAAGCGTAGTTCTGTAGCAAAACAGGCAATTCTTTTGGCACTGTTGGCTTACTGCGCCCCAGTTCTTGTGCCGCTTTTTCAAGAAAATATTCTAATAATAATGGAATATCTGTGGGCCTTTTTCGTAATGCTGGCAAGTCGACTTGATGGGTACACAGGCGATAATATAAATCTTTTCGAAAGCTGCCATCGGCTTGTTTGGTGTCTAGATTTTGATGCGTCGCAACAACCAAGCGCGCGTTAAGCCGCTTTGGTTTGTCCGACCCTAGTGGGTAATATTCGCCTTCTTGTAGCAAGCGCAATAATTTCACTTGCGATGCCAAACTAAGGTCCCCAATCTCATCTAAAAATAGCGTCCCACCACTGGCCTGCTCCACCATGCCTGAGCGAGCTTGGTCGGCACCACTAAAAGCGCCACGGGCGTGCCCAAATAAGGTATCGGAGAAAAAGCTATCGTCCACGCCAGCCACGTTCACACTGACCAATGGCCCTGTGCGGCCGCTCAAATCATGAATGGCTTGGGCAATGGCTTCTTTGCCCGTGCCACTTTCTCCTGTAATCAGCACGTGCCGACTGCTTTCTGAAACAGACTCTAAATACTGAAACACCAGCTTCATGCCTTTGTCTTGCGTCAAAATGTCCGCAAATGCCTCTGGATGCTTTAGTGTGTCGGAGAAAAACAAACGTCGCATTTCTTGGTTTTCTAAGCGCATTTCCTGCATTTCAATGGCGCGTTTTATGCCATCGATCAAACGCTTTTCTTCTGAGCTTTTAATAAAGTAATCAAACGCACCAGAACGAATACAACTGATGGCGGTTTCCAACTGGTTTAAACCGCTGACAATAATGACATGAACCTCAGGGTGCCTTTCTACAATCTCAGACAGCAAGGCCTCGCCCGATAAGTGCGGCATATTAATGTCTAACAGCACCAAACCAATGCTGTGTTTTTCAATCATATCCATGGCTTGCCGACTGTCTTCACACGTATAAATATGATTAATGCCGGCGGCGGTTTCTAACAGTAAACTAAAACTTCGCAAAAACGAGGCTTCATCATCGATCAACAACACACCGAATGCGGGGTACAAATTCACACTCATATTTCTTCGCCTTTCACACTAATGGGCAAGGACAAGATTGCGCGTGTCCCTAACCCTAACACCGATTCATACTCCAGCGTCCCGCCATGTTCTTGAACAATCCCCGACGACACAGAAAGCCCTAATCCCATTCCGCCTTGATCCCGCTTCGTGGTGAAAAACGGATCATTTAGCTTAGAAAGGTTATCTGGCTCTATGCCTCTTCCTTGGTCTTGCACCTCTAAACACACCATAGCTCTTTCTTCATTGTAATAAGAGATCACCTTGATGCCTTCTTTTTGGCTACTCAGGGCTTGGCATGCATTCACAATCAAGTTGATAACAACCTGCTCTATTTTTTGTTTATTGCCTAAAATCTTTGGCAAAGAGTTGCTCAGCTCCGTACTAAAAGTAAAGGTCGATTGCTTAATCGTATTATCCACCAGCCTGATTGACACTTCGGCGACCAGATTAAGGTCTACTTGCTCGCTTAAATCCAGTGGACCTTGACGAGCAAAGTCTCGAAGATCATCCACAATACGGCGAATGCGCTGGGCTCCCGTGGCAATGTCTTCTAGCATATAGGGAATTTTTTCGCGCATTCTGCTGTATGGCAAACCGCCGAGATCGAAGTCTCCGTGGTCACGATAATAAGCGTCATAGGCCTCTTCACTGTCTCGCAATACGCCCTTAAGTATGGAAATATTCATCGACACCAGACTGCAAGGGTTATTGATTTCATGGGCAACACCTGACACCAATACCCCTAACGAAGCCATCTTGTCCGCTTGTAATAATTGCTGCTGTTGTTGCTTTAATTCTTTAGTGCGACGGTTAACTTCTTTTTTAAGCATGCGGTTCCAAACCACAATTCCGCCCAATGTAATCAATAACAACAAAGAGAGGATCGCCGCGGTCTGCCCTACTTTTTTCCAAGGGTATTGGCTTTTCTCTAATGCGCCAAACCACTTTTCGTAGATCGCTTCCTGCCTGCCGGTGTTTTTTAAAATAGCCAGGCCTTCGCTAAACTTAGCCAACAAGTCTTCATTGCCTTTTTTGACCCCAAAACCATAACGCTGAGCAGCAAATGTCTGTCCCACCGGCTTGATGTTCGACAAAGCAAACTCTCGTCCCAAATACAAACCAGGAAGGTTCGCCACCACCGCATAATCGTGTTTACCAGACGCCAGTAATCGCAAAGCATCCGCGTGGGTATCCACGGTAAACAAGTTCATTTTAATGTGCTGCTCTAAAATCAAGTCGTGCATAATGCCGTCCTTCTGCACTATGACTTCCTTACCTTTAAGATCTTCTATGCTATTGATACTGGTTGACTGGTCGTCTCTGGCAAACACCGACTGATTAATAATCGCGTAGTGAGGGGAAAAATCATAAACTTTGGCGCGCTCATCGGAATAGGTAATTCCTTGCAATACATCGATCTCCCCCTTTTCTATCGCGTCTCGCATGTCGGACCATTTGCCTAAACGTATTTCAATATTAATGCCCATCACGGCGGCAATTTCTTTGGTGAGTTCAGTGCCATAGCCTGTGGGGTTGCCCTCTTGATCTAGGAATTCGTAAGGAGGGTAATTAAAATCCCCACCGACAATCACTACTTTGTTGGTCGATCCAGCAAGCGTTCTAGCGTCGGCCTCCAACGAAGGCAAAAAGAACAAGCAGCAAACACACACATAATATCGAAACATGATTTAGGTCTTTTCCAGTGAAGAATCTACAACGTCATAACGGCGCTGCAAAATACCCCAGAGCCTTTCCGCTTCAGGACTTAACAGTCGATTACAACGATAAACACACACGGTAAGAGGCAACTGCCAAGAGGCGTCGCCACAAATAGACAAGAACCCTTGTTTAAGCTCTTCTGTCACAGAGAAAGTAGGCACCCACGCCACTCCCATGCGCTGTAGCGCCATCACTTTAAGACTGTCGGCCATTGGAGATTCAAACAACTGACGAAGATTAAGTTTACGTGGCGGATCATCCAACAAGCTTTTTACCCGTCGACCAAGATAAATGCCCTCAGGGTAAGCGAGGTAAGGGATGTCTTCTTGTGTCTTTGCATCTAAGCTGTATATCGGCTCCCCTTCTTCGTCTTGATAACACACAGGCACTAACGATTCTGTCTGCAACTCTAGTCGCGAAAAGAGCCCATTTGACAGGCTAAAGTCGTCAAACGCGACAAGAAAATCACACAAACCATTTTTCAGCGCATGCACGCTGTCATCGACATTGGCAACCAATTGACGGATCTGCACATGCTCTAAATCGGCTTTAATTGACTGCGCGAAGGAGGGAAAAAGGGACAACGAAAGCGTGTGCGAAACGGCCACATTCAAAACCGGCGTAGCGGATTTTTTTAAGGCACAAAGGTGGGCAATACTTTCATTCAATTGTGAGACTAGATTTTTAGCCGTAATCCGAAACAAGGTACCTTCATCGGTTAATTGTACTGGGAACCGAGTTCTATCAATTAACTCACGGCCTACCGCGGCTTCTAACGCTTTAATACGGCGACTAAAGGCTGGTTGAGTTAAAAACCTTTCCTCCGCAGATTTTGAAAAGCTTTGGGTATGGGCGAGTGATAAAAAATCTTCAAGCCACTTTGTTTCAATATTCATGGAATTCAGACCTTCTAAATAATAACCCTGAGTATACCTTTTTAGCGACGATATACACCCAATAGCTCTCTTATGCGTTCTTTATACAAACCAAAACAACCAACTAACCATATGATTTTATTAATTTAAAATACAGTATATGTTTAATACGCATAGCCCTTGCAAAAGCGGCATTAGAACGACCTAACTTTCAGCGTTACTGTTGCCTTGTTAACTTAAAGAGGAAATCGCTGTGAGTGCTACAATTGGTATTTTAGGTGGTATGGGTCCTTTGGCGACATTGGATTTCGTACAAAAAATTATTCATCATACCCATGCAGGCAGTGATCAGGAAAATATTCCTCTGCAGATTCATTGCGTCCCGCAAATTCCTGATCGCACCGCTTTTCTCATGGGCAGCGGAGAATCCCCACTGCCCGCACTCACCGCAGGCCTCAATACTTTAATCGCCACCAAAGTAAGCTGTATTACCATTCCCTGTAATACCGCCCACTATTGGCATCCAGATTTACAAAGCATCTGCTCGGTTCCGATCCTGCATATTGCGCAAACCTGTGCCCAACAATTAACCCACCAACACATTAAATCGGTTGCCCTCATGGCGACAGATGGCACCTTAAAAGCCGGTTTTTATAGCAAAGAATTGGCGCAGTACGGTATCGAATTAACACTGCCATCGACAAAAATTCAAGAAAAAGTCATGAGTGGCATTTACTTAGTGAAAGCGGGCTCAGTCGAAGAAGGCGCCAAAATACTGGAAGACTGCGTGAAAGACTTACTAAGCACAGGCGTGGAATCCATCATTCTCGGCTGCACCGAAATTCCTTTCGCTTTAGACCATATACATTCAGAAACCAAGCCATTCACACTCGATGCGACAGACACTCTCGCTAAAGCCTGCGTTGATTGGTACGCCATTGCGAAACAAGAAACCTTATAACTTAAGTTATACGCAGGCGTTTGGTTATATCCATTCTAACCAATTGAAAAGTATAGAGTTTTTATTAATGGTCTTAGATTTTCAATAATATAAGTTATACCGTTTTTTTTAAATAGATTTAAAAATTAATCCAATAAAAACAAAGTGTTAAATAGATAAACCTAGCTGGCACACCAATTGCAAATTCACATAATTATAAATTCTAAAAAATAACGAAATACAAAAGGAAACCTCTATGACAAATAACACAACAGGCCAAAAGCAACCTGGCTTCTGGGGAAAAATGCCACTTTGGCAGAAGATATTCATCGGTATGGGACTAGGGGTCGTGGCTGGGGTACTCCTTGGACCAGACTCTGAGTTTCTAAAACCCATAGGCACCTTGTTTGTTAATGCCATCAAGATGCTGATAGTGCCACTTATTTTCTGCTCTCTCGTAGTAGGTGTTACCTCTATGGAAGACAGTCGCAAAATGGGTCGCATTGGCGCAAAATCCGTTCTTCTTTATTTAGGAACAACAGCCGTAGCCATTACCATAGGGCTAGTATTTGGGTCTGTTTTCGCCCCTGGCGCTGGCTTAAATATGGTGGCAAATGAAACCTCAACCGTGGTGAAAGAAGCCCCTACTTTAGTGCAAACCTTTTTAAACCTTATTCCTAAAAACCCGGTGAATGCCTTAGCGGCAGGCAATATTTTGCAAATCATCGTCTTTGCATTGGGTCTAGGCATCGCGTTTAATCTATGTGGCGAAAAAGCAAAACCGGCGGTTGCTGTGTTTGAAAGTCTAGCGGAAGCCATGTACAAACTAACTGAATTGGTTATGAAACTAGCGCCATACGGTGTCTTTGGTTTGATGGCTTGGGTTTCTGGCAAATACGGTATCGAAGTTTTGCTACCATTAATCAAAGTAATCGCTGTCGTTTACCTTGGCTGTATCGTTCACGTTCTTGTCGTTTACGCAGGCTTAATCGGTACTATCGGTCGCTTGAATCCTGTGCGTTACTTAAAAGCCTTGTTAAACCCTGCTGCCGTTGCTTTTACCACTACCAGTAGCTCCGGCACCTTGCCTGCGACCATCAAAGCATCACGTGAAGAGCTTGGTGTTTCTAAAGGCGTTGCCAGCTTCGTCTTGCCATTGGGCGCCACCATCAACATGGATGGCACCGCGTTATACCAAGGTGTGTGTGCTCTTTTCATCGCACAAGCTTTTGGCATTGACCTAGACATGGCCGATTACCTACTTATCATCATGACTTCTACTCTGGCTTCTATTGGTACTGCTGGTGTTCCTGGCGCGGGCTTGATCATGCTGTCATTGGTACTTACCACCGTTGGCCTACCTATTGAAGGCTTAGCGATTGTTGCCGGTATCGACCGTATCCTAGACATGGCGAGAACCAGCGTAAACGTATGTGGTGACTTGATGGTGTCTGCACTGGTCGGAAAAAGCGAAAATGAGCTAGACGAGTCAATCTACAACAAAGAAGGCTACAGCAAAGAAGGCTACAGCAAAGAAAGCACAGTGGCCTAACCTGTAATAGCCATGATTGGCTAAGAAACCATGACCAATAAAAACGCCCGTCTTTTGCAAGACGGGCGTTTTTTGGTGGAGATTAAATATCTCTAAACTTGGCTAAAAAGTTCTCAAAGAAATGCTCCTTTGAACGTTAGAGCTTCACACTCAACAAAGCGTCCACCAGTTTTCTCAGTTGTTTCTGAATCACGGGAAATTTATCTTCGTCCAGTAAGTATTGACCTTGTTTTACTAGCTCGTCGTTTAGATAGGTGGCTTGAGAGAGTTCCAGTTGGATGGCATGAATGCCTTCTGCTGGCTGACCAAAACCACGGGTGATGTAGCCGCCTTTAAAGCGACCATTAGCCACTTGGCTGTAGTTGTTCGACAAACACGCTTGCGCGCTTTTTAAAACCGCAGGGGCACAAGATTCACCGGCGTTGGTGCCCCAGTTAAAGTCTGGCAGTTTGCCCTCAAACAACATAGGCACTTCTGCTGCTATGCTGTGTGCATCCAACAAAATAGCGTAACCAAATTTGGCTTTAATGCGCGCCAGCTCGTCTTCAATTTGCTGATGATATGGGCGCCAGATCTGCTCTTTGCATAATGCGTGATGCACATCTGTAGGTTCTTTTCCTGCTAAAAACGTCGGGCTTTCATCAAACAAAATATCTGGGAACAACCCTGTTGTCTTAGTGGTGTACAAGGCTGCATCATCATAAGGTCGATTTAAATCAATCACATAACGCGAGTAATTGGCTGAAATAACACTGACGCCACGAGCCGCTAGATCGCCATAAAGCTCTGGAATATACCAATCCGTATCGGGCAAGCGCTTGGCTTTCTCCGTCAACGACTCTTCTTCTGTTACGGTTAATTGCAAACCAGAATGCGGCATACTCACCAATAATGGCGAATCCCCCTGATGGAACTCAAAAGGCGATTCAATCCGATTATGAACAGGCTGAAGCTCTACATTACTCATGGGATACTCCGTGTTGGATGCGTTGTTTTACTAATTGCCCACCTAACCAATAACAAAGTTCACCAGGACTTTCCACATCCCAGCAGACAAAATCCGCCACCTTGCCGACTTCTAAAGAGCCATGAGACTCACTGATCCCTAAGGCTTTTGCCGCATGAATCGTTGCCCCTGCCAGTGCCGCTTCAGGTGTCATACCAAATAAGGTGCACGCCATGTTCATCATCAAACGCAACGATAAAGCAGGCGATGTACCTGGGTTGGCGTCCGTTGCAATGGCGATGTCTACACCATATTGACGCAGCAAATCCAGCGGCGGCAACTGGGTTTCTTTCAGGGTGTAAAATGCCCCCGGCAGCAACACTGCCACAGTGCCAGATTCGGCCATGGCCTGCACATCAGATTCTTCCATAAACTCCAGATGATCCGCTGACAACGCCTGATAAGAGGCAGCCATACGCGTACCGCCTAACGCAGAAAGCTGCTCCGCGTGAATCTTCACTGGCAGTTTCAATTCTTGAGCTCTTTTGAAATAGCGTGACACCTGCTCAGTGCTAAACGCAATCCCTTCGCAAAACGCGTCCACGGCATCGGCCAAACCAAGTTCAGCCACTTTGGGCAACACCGTCTCGCACAAGTAATCAATGTAGGCGTCTTTACTATCGAACTCTGGTGGCATCGCATGCGCAGCCAAACAAGTACGCTTAATGGTGACTGGAAATTGCTGTTCCAATACGGCCGCTACTCGGAGCATTTTTAGCTCACTGTCCAATGACAAACCATAGCCTGATTTGATTTCAATGGTGGTCACACCATCCGCCATCAGGCTTTTCAAACGTCGTGTTGCACTGACAACCAACTCGGCTTCACTGGCGGCGCGCGTGGCGTTCACAGACGAGGCAATACCACCGCCTTGTTTGGCAATCTCTTGGTAGCTCACACCGTTCAAGCGCTGCTCAAATTCTCCCGCACGATTACCGCCAAACACCAAATGCGTGTGGCAATCGATTAGCCCAGGCGTCACCCAGCCGCCGTCGAGATCATGCTCTTGCTTCGCTTGATATTTGGGTAGCAAATCCGCTTCACCAAGCCACGCAATACGACCGTCAACAACACCAATGGCGGCGTCTTTAATGATGCTGTAGCGCCCTTCTTTCATGGTCGCTACATGCGCACCACGCCATACGCTATCCAATTTAAGCGCTGTTTGGTCGTCAACCATTGATGCTGTCATTCTTTACCCCTACTGCTGTCCGCTTTTCATTACTATTAAATCCCCCTTGCTATCACACACAAAGTGACACAAGAAAACGGCTGTTAACGACTGCAAGTTTTTATAACCAAGAATGCCTCTTTCGAGGCATTTATAACGTCTGGTTTATTCACAGCGCTCAATCAGCACTTACAACACGCTAGGCAACAAACCAGTAGGCATGGTGTTGTTATGCACCGCTTCTAACAAGAGCTCATTGGCCTTTTCGATGTCGGTCGCAAAGTAACGATCTTTGTCATAAAAAGGCACACGAGAGCGCAATGTCGCACGCGCTTCTTCTAGGCGTGGGGTCGATTTCAATGGCGCACGAAAATCCAAACCTTGCACAGCAGATAAAATTTCAACCGCCAAAATTCCACGAGTATTTTCCGCCATGTCTTTCAAACGACGCGCCGCGAAAGTGGCCATAGAAACATGGTCTTCTTGGTTGGCAGACGTTGGCAAACTGTCCACTGACGCAGGGTGTGCGTAGCTTTTGTTTTCACTCGCCAAGGCCGCTGCGGTGACTTGAGCGATCATAAATCCAGAGTTCACACCACCGTTATCCACAAGGAAAGGCGGCAATTTACTGAGGTTGCTGTCGATCAAAAGTGCCATGCGACGCTCTGACAAACTGCCGATTTCAGCAATCGCCAAGGCTAAGTTGTCCGCAGCCATAGCAACAGGCTCCGCGTGGAAGTTACCACCAGAAATAATGTCACCTTCTGCAGCAAACACTAATGGGTTATCAGAAACAGAGTTGGCTTCGACACACAAAACCTTCGCCGTGCTGCGAATCTGCTCCAAACACGCGCCCATCACCTGTGGCTGACAACGCAAAGAGTAAGGGTCTTGAACCTTTTCACAGCCTTGATGAGAGTCGCCTAACTCACTGGTTTCACCCAATAAGTGACGATACGCAGCCGCGGCGTCCATTTGGGTCTGATGACCACGAACTTCATGAATACGCGCATCAAATGGACTACGACTGCCCAATGCCGCTTCTACTGACAAGGAACCACAGACGATGGCAGAAGCAAACAAATCTTCCGCTTCAAACAAACCTTCAAGCGCAAATGCCGTCGACGCTTGCGTGCCGTTCAACAATGCCAAACCTTCTTTAGGCGCTAAGGTAATCGGCTCAAGTCCTGCGATGGATAAAGCGGCTTGCCCAGAAATGACTTCGCCACGATAACGGGCTTTACCTTCGCCCAACAAAATCGTACTCATGTGAGCTAAGGGTGCTAAATCACCAGAAGCGCCCACTGAGCCTTTTTTCGGAATGCATGGGTACACTTCTTTATTGATCAGCGTGAGTAGTGCTTGAATCACTTTTAGACGAATACCAGAAAAGCCACGAGCGAGACTGTTTACTTTCAAGGCCATAATCAACTTGACGGTTTTATCGTCCATCAACTGACCAATGCCCGCCGCGTGAGACAGCACAATACTGCGCTGTAACTCATCTAAATCTTCTGGCGCAATACGAGTATTCGCCAGCAAACCAAACCCTGTGTTAATTCCGTAAACGGTGCGATTTTCTGCGATCACATCATTCACCACCTGTGTACTGGCATTGATTGCCGCAAACGCACTTTCATCTAAGCTCAATTTCACCGAACGACGACTGATTTGTCGTAATTCATTTAGCGTCAATTGACCTGGTTTTATCGTTAATTCAAACATGATGATCCTTAATTTTAATTCTCTGCGTTGCAATGTTGTTCGCACTAACGCGTAGGATTTTTATTTTGTTTGGTTGCCCGTAATCATCGGTAAATTCAAGCCTTGTTCTTTCGCGCATTCAATGGCGATATCATAACCTGCATCTGCGTGACGCATAACACCGGTTGCTGGATCATTATGAAGGACACGAGCAATACGCTCAGCGGCATCATCACTACCATCACACACAATCACCATTCCCGAATGCTGCGAGAAGCCCATGCCAACACCGCCGCCGTGGTGCAAAGACACCCAAGTGGCACCAGACGCCGTGTTCAATAATGCGTTCAATAATGGCCAATCCGACACCGCATCAGAACCATCCTGCATGCCTTCCGTTTCACGGTTCGGGCTTGCTACAGAACCTGAATCTAGGTGGTCACGACCAATGACGATTGGCGCCGACAATTCGCCGCTGCGAACCATTTCATTAAAGGCTAGGCCAAGCTTGGCACGTTGACCAAGACCAACCCAACAAATGCGCGCTGGCAAACCTTGGAACTGAATACGTTCACGGGCCATGTCTAACCAATGATGTAAGTGCGCATCGTCGGCGATCACTTCTTTTACTTTGGCGTCGGTTTTATAAATGTCTTCTGGGTCACCCGATAACGCCGCCCAACGGAATGGGCCAATACCGCGACAGAACAATGGGCGAATGTAGGCTGGCACAAAACCTGGGAAATCAAAGGCGTTTTCTACGCCTTCTTCCATCGCCATTTGACGAATGTTGTTGCCGTAGTCAAAGGTTGGCACACCCATTTTCTGGAAGTCCAACATGGCTTGGACATGAACCGCCATGGTTTTCTTCGCCGCCGTGACGATTTCAGCAGGCTGAGTCAGTGCTTTTTCACGGTACTCTTCCCAGCTCATGCCAGTGGGTAAATAACCATTTAGTGGGTCGTGCGCCGATGTTTGGTCAGTCACCATATCTGGACGAACACCGCGTTTTACCATTTCTGGCAAGATGTCGGCGGCGTTGCCACATAGAGCAATAGAAACCGCTTTACCTTCTGCTGTGTATTTTTTAATGCGCGCTAGTGCGTCGTCTAGGTCGGCTGCTTGCTCATCCACATAACGGGTACGTAGACGGAAATCGATACGGCTTTGTTGGCACTCAATATTCAAAGAACAAGCACCGGCCAAGGTCGCGGCCAATGGTTGCGCGCCACCCATACCACCAAGACCCGCAGTTAGCACCCAACGACCCGTTAGGTTGCCATCGTAATGTTGACGACCCGCTTCAACGAAGGTTTCATAAGTGCCTTGCACTATGCCCTGACTACCGATGTAGATCCAAGAACCCGCGGTCATCTGGCCGTACATAGCCAAACCTTTGGCGTCCAGCTCATTAAAGTGTTCCCAGTTTGCCCAGTGTGGCACTAGGTTAGAGTTAGCGATTAACACGCGAGGTGCGTTGCTGTGTGTTTTGAATACACCTACTGGCTTACCCGATTGAACCAATAATGTTTCGTCATCTTCTAACTCAGTGAGGGACTCAACAATTTTGTCGTAACTTTCCCAATCACGGGCAGCGCGACCAATACCACCGTAAACCACTAACTCTTCAGGGTTTTCTGCCACATCAGGATCTAGGTTGTTCATCAGCATGCGCATTGGCGCTTCGGTAAACCAAGATTTAGCGGTTAACTTTGTTCCTGTTGCCGCTTTTACCACACCGGCACGATAACGCTTTTGAGTAATAGTTTGCTTAGTCATTTTCTGCACCTTTAAAAAGAAAGCCAATCAGGCATCTTGAAACGAATTAGAATGAACATGTATATACAATTAATCTAAAGATAAAATCTTCGTTTTCTATATGCAAGTCTTTTTTCTGAAAAAACACAGAGCATTTCTGTGGAAAACAACTTTTAAAGGGAGTGAAAAAGCGTAAAACCCTTGTATAACAAAGACTCTATTTAAGTGACGACCCAGCAAAAATGAAATAGATAAAAACAAACTTGTATATACATTATATTTTCTATTACACTCAAATCATTCTAATCAACCTAGGAATGGATTGTGAGCAGCCTTCATCAAGCGAATTCTGACCTTCAATGTTTTTTTTCGGAACGCGCCTTATTGCCATCAGGCTGGGCGAATAATGTGCTTTTTTCGGTTAAAAACGGCCAATTTTATTCACTAGAAACCAACAGCACCGCCACAGACAAAGCCAATATTTTGTCAGGCCCTGTGTTGCCAACCATCGCCAACGTCCACTCTCATGCTTTTCAACGTATTATGGCGGGCGCCGCTGAAGTCAGCTTGAACCCAAACGATAGTTTTTGGAGTTGGCGCGATCTGATGTATAAAATCGTCCAAAAGCTCACCCCAGACGATGCCCACATCATTGCAAAGCAGCTTTACATCGACATGTTAAAAGCGGGCTACAGCCAAGTTGGGGAGTTTCATTACTTACACCACGACATAGGTGGCAAGCACTATGGACAGTTGGCCGAAATGTCGAATCAGCTCATCGCAGCTGCCGATGATGCAGGCTTAGGCTTAACCCTACTGCCAGTGCTCTACTCTCATTCAGGTTTCGGCGGACAAGCCCCCAATGCCGGGCAAGCGCGATTTATTCATTCCACCGACTCTTACTTAACGCTGCATCAAGCCTGTGCTAAAACATTGGCCAATCATCCGATTCATCAATTGGGCGTTTGTTTTCACTCGCTGCGCGCGGTCACTAAACCGCAAATCGACACCGTATTGCAGACATTAAACGCCTCTTTCAACACAACAAGTCCGATCCATATTCATATCGCAGAACAGCAAAAAGAAGTGCAAGACAGCATCAATTGGAGTGGGCAACGGCCAGTAGAATGGTTGCATAACGAAATTGGCTTGAGCGATCGCTGGTGTCTGGTGCACGCCACTCATCTAACAGAAACAGAACGCCAAGCCATTGCCACCAGCCAAGCCATTGCGGGGCTTTGTCCGACCACAGAAGCCAACTTAGGCGACGGCATTTTTCCTGCGGTGGCGTTTGAAAAGGAAGGTGGCCGCTGGGGGATTGGCTCTGATAGCCATGTCAGCTTATCGATTGTCGAAGAGTTACGAACATTAGAATACGGCCAGCGCCTGCGCGACCAACAACGTAACCGCCTGTACCGGCCAGAACAAACCAGCGTCGGTGATAACCTCTATCAGCAAGCATTATTAGGCGGGAATCAGGCCTGTGGCGTCTCTCTTGGCCTGGCGGTAGGTAACCGAGCCGACTTCATGGTACTCGATGAAAGCCAGCCTTTTATGACCGCCAGTGACAACAAAGATTTGCTCAACCGCTGGTTGTTTGCGACCAATGAAAATTTGGTAAAAGACGTTTTTGTCGCAGGGCAACAACGCATTAAAAACTTCCACCACGAACACGAAGAAAGTAGCCGTAGCGCGTTTATTCGAATCATTAAAAAGGTGATGTATGACGCTTAACACCCCACTTCACTGCCACCTGATTGAGCAAAGCGATTATTTGCGCATGCCATGGAAAAATGGGCTAGGTGAAACACTCGAAATCCAACGTCATGACGATGAGCAAGGCCTGCGCTTTCGCATCAGCCAAGCCTCTGTCAACGATCATGGTGTTTTTTCCGACTTCAGTGGCTTACATCGCACTTTGGTTTTACTGAGTGGCCAAGGTATGACGCTTAGCCATCGCAATGCCAATAACGAAAGCGTAGAACACGCGCTGACAGCCCCTTTAGACATGGCATGCTTTGCTGGCGGCGATCACACCCATGCCAGCCTAACAAAGGGGCGAATTGAAGACTTAAATATCATGGGGCGAGACAGCGATACCCTTGCAACAGTACACGCCTGCTTCGCACCAACGGCCTTATCGCTACCCAACGAAAACAGCCTACTAACAGGCTTTTATGCCAATGAAGAAAGTCTATTAGCGTTTCAAATAGATCGCACTGGCGACACTGAAACGCGACGCCTTCCGGCCCAAAGCTTTATGACCTTCTCTGCCAACAATAACGAGCTTGAGAGCCTCCAAGTGATGAGTGGTAGCGGTGTATGGATCGATATTCTGCCGAGGTAAAAACAACCAAGCCGGCCACCCTATCAATAAAACCACTCGACTTGGTTGTTAAACGGGCCTAACCCTTTAATAAGCGCTCAAATACCCTCTTGCAAGGTGGTGGTTCTGCGTTGCACAAAACGATCTACGTATTCATCCGCTGGATTGCTCAAAATGTCATGCGGTGTGCCAACCTGAATCAATTGCCCATCTTTCATAATGGCAATGCGGTTACCTATGCGCAGCGCTTCATCCAAGTCGTGAGTAATAAACACAATGGTTTTATTTAGGGTACTTTGCAACGTTATCAGCTGATCTTGCATTTCGGCACGGATCAATGGGTCTAAGGCGCTGAAGGCTTCATCCATCAAAATAATGTCCGTGTCAGCCGCCAATGCTCGCGCCAGACCAACACGCTGACGCATACCACCAGATAACTGACTCGGATAGTGAGATTCATAGCCTTTAAGGCCCACAGCATCCACCCAGTAATGCGCTTTTTCGTGCTGTAATGCTTTGCTTTCACCACGAACTTTTAAACCAAAGGCCACGTTCTCTAATACGGTTTTATGGGGCAGCAAACCAAAACTCTGGAAAACCATGCTGATTTTCTTACGACGAAAGTCGCGTAACTGAGCGTCGTTGTATTTAAGAATGTCTTCCCCATCCACATAAATCTGGCCACGGGTTGGGTCAATCAAACGATTAAAGTGACGCACTAATGTGGATTTTCCAGACCCTGATAACCCCATGATGACGAAGGTTTCACCCGCTTCGATGCGAAGAGAAATGTCGTTTACCCCCACCACACAACCGGTTTCAGCGAGCACATCGCTTTTTGATACGCCATTTTCTATCTGCACCAAGGCGTCAGAAACTCGATGGCCAAATACTTTCAATACATTCTCAATGACTATTTTAGCAACCGTCACAATGACTCTCCGTATCTAGGTTTGCCATAGGCTTGAATAATACGATCAAACACCACCGCCAAGATCACAATCGCTAACCCAGCCTCAAGCCCGCGCCCGACGTCTAAGGTTTGAATGCCGATCAACACTTCCTCTCCTAAACCTCGTGCACCAATCATAGAGGCAATCACCACCATAGACAGTGACATCATAGTGGTCTGGTTGATGCCCGCCATAATACTCGGCAACGCCAACGGCAGCTGCACGCCAAACAAGCGTTGCGTTCGAGTTACACCAAACGCATTTACCGCTTCAATAATTTCTTTATCCACTTGGCGAATACCCAAGTCGGTCAAACGGATCAGGGGAGGCACAGCATAAATCACCGTAGCAAAAATCGCCGGCACTTTACCCAAGCCAAATAACATCAATACAGGGATCAAGTACACGAAGCTCGGCATGGTCTGCATTATGTCTAGCAGTGGTATCAGGATTTTTCGTAAGCGATCGCTGCGAGCAGATAAGATGCCCATGGGAATGCCGATTAGCACCGAAAGAAACGTCGCGATCAACATCAGAGCCAGCGTTTGCATCAGCTTATCCCACAAGCCCACAGCCCCTACTAAAAACAGCAGACCAGTAATGACCAAGGTCGGGATTACTTTTCGCGTCGCATGAAATGCAATGAGGGCGACAATACACAGCATTAGCCACCAAGGCACAAAGCGCAGGAATTTTTCCAAGTTAATAATAAATACTATTAAAAAGTCAGAAATTTGTCGGAAGAAGTCACCGTAGTTGACCACTAAACTGTCAACACCGGAGTTTATCCAGTCGGTCATTGAAAACGTAATAAAGCTTGGAAACATGCCCATCCCTAATAGCGTCGAATAAAAAATGCCCTCAGCCAATGAATTAGCATAAGGGCATGATGTTAGAGTGAGTTTTGAATCTTTTCTGCCGCGCTGGCACTGACCCACTTAGTCCAAAGCTCCGGCTTTTCTTTGAGGAACACCTTAGCCAGTGCAGGCGCCTTAATATGAGTGGTTGTCATTTGAGCCAAGTAACTGTTCAATAATTCGATTGGAATATTGACCTTGGATAAGACATCCACCAGCTCAGGGGCTTCATCATGGAAGGTTTTCGATAAGCCAACTTTTATCGAGATACTCTTATCCACTCCAGGCTTCTCAGCCAGTTTAATCACATCAATACGGCCTAATAACGCAGTCGGAGACCAATAGTAAAATAGAATAGGCTGTTTGCGTTTGTAACTAGACAATACCGCCGCATCAAGCGCTGGGCCAGTACCTGAACGGAAGTTCGTGTAGCTTGCGCTTAGACCATAATCCTTAAGCATCTTGGTGTTTTCCGTTTCACAGGTCCAACCTGCTGGGCAATTGTAAAAACGCCCTTTAGATGGTTCTTCTTGATCGCGGAAGACAGAAGCGTACTTGGCCAGATCCGCAATGTTTTTCAAATCAGGCGCGGAGGCTTTAATGCCTCTTGAAGCATCACCTTCGACTACATAGCGCGGGACGTACCAACCTTCTACAGCGCCTTTTACAGGTGAGCCAACACCAATGACTTTGCCTGCCGCGGCGGCTCTGTTCCACACCCTGCTTCGGCCTACCCATTCTTCCGAAAACACCTGAATATCATTCGTGCTAAGGGCATTTTCCATGGCAATAGAATTACCAGGCAAGCTATCCACTTTGCAGCCGTAGCCTTCTTTTAGAATGTCCTGCATTACGGCGGAAAGCAGCATGCCACTTTCCCAGTTTAACCCTGCAAACTTAATCGTTTTGCCAGAATCACACCATTCGCTGGCAAAACTGGCATTGGCTCCCACCGACAGCGCTAACCCTACGAACGCCCACTTCATCTTTTTCATTGTTTTCACTTGAGCTTTCCCTTCTTTAGTTTATCGATGTTTGAAAATCAGCGGTTAAACGATTCACTGCTAAATCACAGACAACCAGAGTATTCATTTATTGTTTCAATCGTCTTTTAAGCAACGAAAGTGAGGCCAAGAAAGGAGAGAAATAAGCGGACTTATCAAAATCTTCTTGAACTAAGGGCCAGACTTTACATGACCCAAATAATAATTCGGCAGGATTTGTATGGAACAATCGGGGAAATTACGCGTTTATTCAGGAAAACGATCAGAAAAGAGGGGATTCAAGCGATTTGAATTATTCTGAGAAAGGCATTCCGACACAAA
Source organism: Marinomonas sp. KMM3893 (assembly GCF_004352855.1). Classification (GTDB taxonomy): domain Bacteria; phylum Pseudomonadota; class Gammaproteobacteria; order Pseudomonadales; family Marinomonadaceae; genus Marinomonas; species Marinomonas arenicola. Next base: position 895,945 of record NZ_SJSC01000001.1, read on the forward strand.
AGTAATAAAAGCGTGGAGCAGAAAAAACAAGAAGGACGGTGACTCAGCCCTTCTTATGACGACTTAATATCAGCGACCAAAATGGCCAAACAACTGAAAACGCGAGCCTGGGTGAAGCAAACGAGCGGCGGTAATAATGTCATCTCCCGCCCAAGTACGGCGTTTGATTTGTAGACACGGCTCATGAGCACCAATTTGCAAACGCTCGCACTCGATGGCATTCGGCAATACAGCCTCAACCAAATGCTCTCCTTCCGTCATCGGAGCCACCCCCATCAAATATTCATAAGAGGTATGAAGCGTGAAATCCTGTTTATCGTACTCAGGCGCCAAACTGGCATTAACAATACGTTCTTCAATTTGAATAGGGATATCGTTTTCATAATGCAGAACAACAGAACGAAAAATGCCATGATTAGTGCGAACACCTAACATCATAGCCTCTTCTACGCTGGCTCTAGCAGATTCAAGGGTTAGCAGCTTTGATAAATGCTTGTGGCCGCGAGCTGCGATTTCTTCTGCAATATTATGCACTTCAAACAGAGCTGAATGCGCTTTTTTCTCGGCCACAAAGGTACCAAGCCCTTGATGACGAACCAGAAAACCTTCTACGGTTAATTCGCGTAACGCACGATTTACCGTCATTCGGCTAACACCTAGTGACTTCACTATTTCTGCTTCGGATGGAACACGCTGATTTGCCAACCACTCGCCCGCTGAAATTTTTTGCGAAATAGCTTGTTTCAGCTTCGCATAAATAGGCTGTGGTACATCTGGCAAGCCATCAAATAAATGCTCAAGCATAGTAACGGTTTGATCTGACAAGGGGCATCCTATCGGTTTATGGGGGTCAATTTTTTCATTATATCGCGACTACTAATAATCTAACAGCTTGTATAGACAATTAAGTCAAACAGGCAAGAGCCATAACCATGCCAACCACGAAAGACCAATTAACATAGAAAATATGAGTCCCCAACGCGGCGCTTTTATGGCCTCGGCTGGTGCTTGTTTCGCTTTCTTCTTACCATGAATCATCGCCATAACAAGGCGTTCTTTCAAACATAATTCATGGTACAACACAGCGCAAATATGCAACCCAACCAGGGTTAATAAGATATTCGGTAAAACATGATGGAGCCATCCCATGCGACTTAACCAATCATCCGATAAATACGCGTTTAATGGCCCAGTCCAGAAAAGGTCGTCACTGGTAAAAAGCCCAGACCCCCATTGCAGTGTTAATCCTAATAACAGAGCAATTACCATCAAAGCACCAACAGGATTGTGCCCTAAATGGGCTTTGGACTTCCCTTTTAGCATGTCGCTTGCGTAGGCAAGCATCGCCTGAGGCCCTTTAAGAAACTGGCTAAATTTAGCGTAACGAGAACCGTAAAAACCATAAATCAAACGAAACACCACTAACGCGGACAAGCCATAACCCAAATAAAAATGGTAATCGAAATAGTCGCGGTCATAGCGCCCAGTAATAATTAAGCCGGTAAATAACAGCACCATTAGCCAGTGGCTCACCCTAATAGACCAGTCCCATACCAACACAGATTTCATGCATCTACCTCGTTAAACGGTTGCGAATACAATCACGTAAGAATCACCTTGTTCTTCTATAACACACTCCGCCGGCTCGCTAAATAAAACCGACTGTTTCACGGCAGCTTTATCTATTCAGCACTATAGTTACCCATATGAAAAGTCATTTAACGTAGTTGGAGTCCTAGAATGGTCATAAGCTTCCTAGTGATTACGGTATCCATTGTTGTTCTGCTGTTTTATATTTTTTTCTACAAGGGCCGATTTGTCGTTCGCCGAAACACCATTATTGATTTGCCCGCTTCTGTTATCGCACAAGATTTAAACGACCTAAGTAACTGGCCACACTGGGTTCCTTGGCTTATTTACGACACAAACGCAAAAATACACTTTGGCTACTCAAGCGTTGGTAATAACGCGGTTTTACCCTCCTGCTTAGAATGGCAAGGCGAACTGATTAAAGAAGGCTACATTTCCATCATCCCTGCTCGCTCCAGCGCCCATTATTGTCACACCATAGTCGAAGCCGACGCTTTTTACCCAGGCGAGCTGCATTTCAACATCGACCTAGGCCAACAAGGTTCCCACACGCTAGTGTCCATGCAAATCACCAGCAAGGTTCCCTTTTTTCAACGCTGGAAAAGTGCCCTGTATTTGACCCGTGCAGCACGAGATCTCGAACTCGCCTTGATTCGACTAAACGCGCATTTAGCAAAACTCAACACCGCGTCCTTGCATGAATACGACGACCCTCATTTCGAGTTATTAAGCGAAACAAGAATGGAACATTTCGATGCTGTGACACGCCCTTTTGTTGTCAGCGACCAACCGATGTCGCAAAAAATGGAACAAGGCTTTCACGATCTCATGTTGTCCCTAGGACCTGATAATATGCCTTCAGATCCCAGCTTTGCCATATACACAAAAGCCGACCCTGCACAGCATTACTTTGCAGGAAAGCTGGGGATTCCGGTCCAAAACCTCGAACCCTGCTCCTCCCGACCAGAGCGCATTGTATTAGAAGGCAAGTATTTGACCTTACGCTATTCGGGTAGCTACCAGAACCTGTCTTTGGCTTGGCATGTTGCCCACAGCGCGATGCGCCTGCACCATAAACGAGTAGATCGAAAGCGCCCTGGGGTCGAGATTTTTGAAACCGGCCCCTGTGATACGCCCTTGTCAAAAGACTACATAACTAAAATAGGTTTACCGATCAAATAATCATGAACATTCGCTTCGCTAAAACACAAAGAAAAAATCGCCAGACACAAACACACGCGTCGATTTGCTGTATCCTAAAGATTGGACTCCCCCCTTATGTTGCTAATTTGTCGACTAATCAATCCACACAAGATTGGCTGACGTTTTCTTTTACCAATACGAGTTCCGAGCTATGACAATATCACTTTACCAAGAACACCTCGCGACACTACAAACTCGCTATGAAAAAGCCATGCAGCACTTTCAAATTGACGCCATTGTGCTGGCTTCTGGCGATAAATCTTATTATTTTCAAGACGATCATACCGCGCCTTTCCACGCCTACTCTGGGGCCCAACAATGGCTTCCCTTTACCCTAAGCGCAGAAACCTACCTTGTTATCCAAGCAGGAACAAAACCGCGTCTTGTGTGGCCAATTCGAGACGACTTCTGGCACGCGCCTAACCCAGTTCCAGAAGGTGAATGGCAAAATGAATGGCAGATTTCACCCGCACGAAAAGACGATGCCTGGTTCTCCTCTTTGCCAGAAAAATGCGCTTGGCTAGGGCCAACCCCCCAGCCTTTTTCTCGCACTGTCGATGGCCTAAACGCTTACGTGGATTTTGCCAAAGCGGTTAAAACACCGTTTGAAATCAATGCCATGCGCCTATCTACCGAGAGAGCTGTAAAAGGCCACCTAGCCGCCAAAGACGCCTTTCTAGCGGGTATGAGTGAGTTAGAAGTTCACTTGGCGTTCTTAAAAGCCAGCCAACAAACGGCGGCACAAGAACCTTATCCTGGCATTGTCGGCATTAACGAGCACGCGGCGGTATTGCATTACGAACACAAAGATTTTAATCGTTCGGCACGTCCATTGACGTTACTTCTCGATGCCGGCGCTAGTGAGCACGGTTATGCCAGCGATATCACTCGTACTTTTGTACGTCATAATGATGAATTTAGTGCCCTAGTCGACAGCCTAGACAGCATGGAGCAAGGACTAGCCCGCAGTGCCATGTCTGGTGTGGATTACCGAGAGCTTCACCAAGACACCCTAGAAGGGATCGCGGGTCTTCTTAACGAGCATAAAATTTGCCGTTTAAGCCCAGAAGAACAAATGGCAAAAGGCATTCCACAAGTGTTTTTCCCTCATGGCTTAGGTCACTTGCTCGGCTTACAAGTTCATGATGTGGGTGGTTTTCAAATCGATGAATTAGGCACCACCCGAAAAGACGAGAAAGCCCCCTTCTTGCGACTTACTCGAACGCTGGAAGAAAATATGGTGATCACCATAGAACCCGGCTTATATTTTATCCCTATGTTATTAGAAAAAATGCAGGCAGACATTCCACAACACGGCTGTGATCTTGCGCTAATCGAACGCTTCAAGCCTTATGGTGGCATTCGCATAGAAGACAATGTTGTCGTTCAAGATGATGTGCCTGTGAACCTAACTCGTAACGCATTTCAGGGCTAAAGCGCCACTTAATCCAGTCCAAACGACTCGCCACTAAAAAGGCACCTTCAGAGGTGCCTTTCTGCTTTTTATCTTATGCTGTCGGTGTTATTTCGTGATTCCCTAGGAGAATTATTCCATTCTGGGTGCCATCTCGCACGAAAAGACAATAAAATGAACAAACTCGAAAATCGACTGCATCTTTTCGAGGAAAATATTGATAGGTTAACGCCACAGACATTGCCGACCGAGTGATTCTTGCCAAGACGCGCACACCGATAAGAGCAAATACTGTTAAAAAACATCATTACCAACTCACTGATTATAGGCAACATCGGAGCCCCAATGAAAAAAACAATAGCACTACTTGCAGCCCTGTCGCTCTCCTCTACTGCAGTCTTTGCTGACTACCCAACAAAAGATGTTCAAGGCATTATCCAATGGGGTGCAGGTGGTTCAACGGATACCGTAATGCGCTCTATTGCGCCTCATGTGGAAGACGCGTTAGGCACAGATTTGATCTTGACCAATAGAACGGGTGGCGTTGGTGCTATTGCCACTAAATACGTCAATGCAAAAAAAGCCGATGGTTATACCTTATTAATGGGCGCTGAAAACCCACAAATGTACAAGGTATTAGGGCTGGCAAAGATAGATTACAGCGATATGATTGCCATTAATGTGCTTGCACGCGGCACGCCTGTCTTAGTCGCCAATAACGACGCACCTTTTAACAACATGCAAGAATTCATTGATTACACGTCCGCTAACCCAGGCAAAGTAAAACTTGGCTCGACTGGCAAAGGTGGCCTAGCGTCCATCGTCTTGGCGATGCTGAAATCACAAGTTTCCTTAAATTACATCAGCATTCCCTACAACGGCGACGGCCCAGCATTAACCGCCTTACAAGGTGGCGCGATCGACGTGATGCCAGTTGTTCTTGGCGCTTCTATTGAATCCATCAAAGCCGGTCGTATGAAAGTCATCGGCCTGATCGACAAAGAGAGCAATGCCTTGCTACCAGGTGTATCACCCGCGACTGACACTCTGCCAGGTCTGGCTCGTTACCTTCCATGGGGACCATTCTTTGGTGTTTTCGTGAAAAAAGGCACTCCTGAAGACGCCGTCGAAAAACTTCAAGCCGCGTTCCATACCGCAGCAGACAGCCCTGATTTTACGGCGCTTATGAAAAAACGCGGTTTTACCATTTTGAATATCTCAGGTGAAAAAGCAGACCAATTCTTGAATTCTTATCGCTCAACGTCGTCGTGGTTAGTCGATGAAGCGGGTTTCAGCAAATATTCTCCAGAGAAATTTGGCATCCCTAAACCGCAATAATTTTGTTTCTCTAGCGTGTGGGGTTAACCTCCCACACGCCTCGTTTACGCTCACCTGGGGTCATCATGTCCAGTCTGCTCTCTACTCAAAAAGTCCGTAAGCCCGGCGAACGCATTTTTTGTTTTCTACTGATCGTCTTTAGTGTTTTTCTTTTCTGGCAAGCCTACCAAATCGCTGGTTTTAGCTCGTTAAGCTCCTCTGGTGCTTTTCCATTAGCGGCGTCTGCCACCATGGTTCTGGCGTCCTGCGTGGTGTTTGTGAATACCTTAAAATTACCTGCCGCAGAAGGCATCCAGTTTTTCCGTCACTGCCTTCCGCCTGTGGTGTCCATCATTATGGCGATTATTTTGCTGTACGCAGTGGCCATCGAAAGTCTTGGTTTTATCCTTAGCAGCTTGGTTTTTTTATGCGTCTGTATTCAACTTCTATACCGTCGTAGTCCATTGTTTACTCTAAGTATTTCGATTCTCGCCCTGATTGTGGTGTACATTATTTTTCGCCTCGTTTTTCAGGTTGTGTTACCAGAAGGGGTTATGCCTGAGCGCGACATCATAGCCGCAATTACCACTTGGTGGAGTCACTAATCGAATGGACGCATTTCACTTTTTCGCTACCTCTTGGGTGTCTCCTGAACTGCTTGGCTTAACGGCCTTGGGCACATTCTTAGGTATTTATGTAGGCGCTATTCCCGGCTTGTCTGTCACCATGGCCGTGTCTATCCTGATTTCATTCACCTTCTCTTGGGATGTAAATAACGCCCTTTGTTTAATGGTTGGCGTCTACATGGGCGGCGTTTATGGAGGCTCTCGCACCGCTATTTTGTTAAACATCCCTGGCGCACCTTCCGCCATTGCCACCGCGATGGACGGCTACCCATTGGCGAAAAAAGGCCTAGCAGGCGAAGCCATTGGGCTGTCTACCGTGATGTCTGTGATCGGCGGTTTCGTTGGTATTATCGTGCTGGCTCTGGCCGCGCCGACCGTCAGCGAATTCGCCATCACCTTCCAACCAAGAGACTATATGATGCTCGGTGTATTGGGCATTATGTTAGTAGGTTCATTGTCTGGAAACAGCTTGGCAAAAGGCATTTTCGCGGGGGCGCTGGGCTTACTGATTGGCACCGTTGGGCTTGACCCCATGTCAGCAGAAGAACGCTTTACTTTTGGTGTCGTCGACCTTTGGGATGGTATTAATCCTGTCGCCGTGATGATCGGAATGTTTGGCGTATCTGAAGCCTTGCATCAGCTCCACCATATGGACAAGGCCGTCGTAAAACAGAAGATATCTCGTATTATTCCAAAGCTATCAGACATCAAAAAATATCTACCGCTTAGTTTGCAAAGCTCTTTTATCGGTGTGATTGTCGGTGCTCTACCAGGTACCGGTGGCGACATTGCGGCGCTGATGGCCTACGACCACGCCAAACGCACCACGAAAGACCCTAAAGTTCCGTTTGGTGAAGGCGCAAAAGAAGGCTTAATCGCCCCTGAATCCGCCAACAACGCCGCCGTCGGAGGTGCTTATATTCCAATGCTGACACTAGGAATTCCTGGCGATGCGGTTACCGCGGTTTTCATTGGCGCCTTGTTTATTCATGGTTTGAATCCAGGGCCACTACTACTGGTCGAACAGCCGCAGATGTTTTGGTTTACCGTGGGCAATCTCACACTGGCGAACATTTTCGTCCTGATCTTTGGCTTAACCGGCATCCGTTTATTCTCAAAAATCGTCGAGTGCCCAAAAGGCATCCTGATCCCACTCATTTTCTTGCTGTCTATTGTTGGCGCGTATGCCATTAATAATGCCGTGATCGATATATGGTGGATGCTCGCCTTCGGTGCTTTTGGCTATTTTATGCGCCTCTATGGTTTTCCGGTTGGCCCAGTCATTCTAGGTGTGATTCTAAGCTCACTGACCGATGAAAACTGGCGACGTGCGATCCTCACAGAGAGTGGTAGCTTGGGCAACTTCTTTGCTCATATATTCACCAGCCCGCTTTCGAGCATCTTGTTTATGAGTATTGTCTTAATCTTTGTCTCGCAAACCAGCTTGTGGAAAAAACACCTAAAGCCACGTCTGTTGCGCTCTAAATAGCGCTCGCATCAAGACCGTCAGTTCGATAAAAAGGGGCTGAAAATAAAGTGACCCCATAAAGTTGGACACTTTATTAACCGGCTAACAATGCCTGATTTCGGTACTCTACCGGAGTCAGGCCATTTAACCTCTTCTTCATCTTCCCTAACAAAGTAGCTAAAAAACAATCTCGATTAGCTTGTTGACTTTCGAATCTATATATACGAATTTACACATATGTTATTTTTCGGATATGTTTATGAACCCTTGTAAGTTTTATAAGTGTCTCGCTGACGACACTCGTTTGAAGTCCATTATGCTGATCAAGCAAGCCGATGAAGCTTGCGTCTGTGACTTAATGGCGGCGTTGGAACTTGATCAACCCAAGACCTCACGCCACCTCGCTGAGTTACGTAAATGCGGCATATTGCAAGACGAACGCCGTGGAAAATGGGTCTACTACCGCTTGCATCCTGAGCTGCCTGAATGGGCAAAAAACGTCATCACAGAGACCGCCAAGCATAATAAAGACTACTATCAAGCAGCATTGGTCAAACTATTAGCCGGTCAATCATCTGCGATGAATTGCTGCTAAAACGCCATTAAAGAATTTGGGAGAACCTAATGTCAGTACTCGAAAGCCACTTACCAAACATCGACCATGAGCAACTCATCATCCCCAACCATGAGCGATTTACCACCACGCCTAGCCGTCACAAACCACGTATTTTATTACTCTACGGATCACTGCGTGAGCGCTCTTATAGTCGATTAGTGATTGAAGAATCTGCGCGTTTATTAACCAGTTTTGGCGCTGAGGTGAAAATCTTCAACCCAAGCGGCTTACCGCAACCGGATTCAGAAGACGAACAACACCCAAAAGTACAAGAACTTAGAGAGCTTATGATGTGGTCCGAAGGTCAAGTTTGGTGCTCACCTGAGCGTCACGGTTCGATGACAAGCATTCTGAAAAGCCAGCTAGATTGGGTGCCTCTGAGCATTGGTAGCGTACGCCCGACACAAGGTAAAACACTTGCCATAATGCAAGTAAGTGGCGGTTCTCAGTCATTCAATGCTGTCAACCAAATGCGTATTTTGGGGCGCTGGATGCGCATGGTGACGATTCCGAATCAGTCATCCGTTGCTAAGGCGTTTCTAGAGTTTGACGAAGACGGTCGCATGAAACCTTCCTCTTACTACAACCGCATCGTCGATGTGCTAGAAGAATTGATGAAGTTCACTCTCTTGCTTCGCGATCAGAAAGATTACCTAGTCGACCGTTATTCCGAGCGAGTCGAAAGTGCTGAGCAACTAAGCCAGCGTGTTAACCAAAAATCAATATAGGACTTAAAAATGGGACTGTTTGAGCGTTATCTTACGATCTGGGTAGGGTTGGCCATTATCGTGGGCATTATGGCTGGTAGCCTGGTGCCTGATGTTTTTTCGGTCATCGCACGCCTAGAATACGCCCACGTTAACTTCGTTATCGCGGTGCTGATTTGGCTTATGATTTACCCAATGATGGTGCAAATCGATTTTTCCTCCATCAAGGACGTAGGTAAAAGACCCAAAGGCTTGCTGCTCACCTTAGTGATCAACTGGTTGGTCAAACCCTTCTCTATGGCGCTATTAGGCTGGCTGTTTTTCAAAATCCTATTTGCTCAATGGGTAGACCCTCAAACCGCCAAAGAGTACATCGCAGGCATGATACTGCTTGGCGTCGCACCCTGTACTGCCATGGTATTTGTCTGGAGCCAAATGACTAAAGGGGATGCTAATTACACCCTAGTGCAAGTCTCTATCAATGACGTGATTATGATTTTTGCGTTTGCCCCTATTGCCGGTTTTTTACTCGGTGCCACGGACATTCATGTGCCTTGGGACACATTATTACTGTCGGTTGTTTTGTATGTTCTGGTGCCCCTGATTGCGGGAGCCCTGACACGCAAAGCGTTAGACAAACAGAATGACCACTCACGGCTCGATGGTTTTTTACGCACAATGAAACCTTGGTCTATCGTCGGCTTACTGGCAACCGTGGTGCTGCTATTCAGTTTTCAATCGGAAACCATCTTGGCCAAACCTCAAGCCATTCTACTCATTGCCATTCCATTATTGATTCAAACCTATGGGATTTTCGCGGTGTCTTATTGGCTAGCCAGAAAGCTTAAACTGCCCCATTCAGAAGCTGCACCGGCCAGCATGATAGGCACGTCTAATTTTTTCGAATTGGCCGTCGCCGTCGCGATTTCCCTATTCGGTCTGCATTCAGGCGCCGCCTTAGCCACCGTCGTTGGGGTCTTGGTGGAAGTTCCCGTTATGCTTTCTCTCGTTTGGTTCGCCAATCGAACTCGTCATTGGTTTGCTTAAGAGCAGCAAAGAGGACTCAGCTTTATGATAGTGATTCACCACAACCCAGAATGCGGCACCTCGCGAAATACGCTAAAGATCATTCAAGATGCTGGCATTACACCCGTTGTTATCGACTATTTAACGGAAGGGTGGAGCAGAGCGCAGTTATTGGCACTGTTTGCAGCAGCAGATTTAACACCCAAAACCGCCCTGCGCACGAGCAAATCTCCTGCGCAAGCGCTGGGTTTACTTGATGAGAAAATCACCGACGATGAGATTCTTGAGGCGATGCTTATTCATCCTATTCTCGTTAACCGCCCTATTGTCTGCTCACCAAAAGGCGTTAAATTATGCCGCCCCAGCGAGCAAGTACTTGATCTTTTAGACCTATGGCCTGAAGGGCCTTATTACAAAGAAGATGGCGAGATGATCCTAGATGAGCAAGGAAAAAAAGCATTGAAAAAACAGAATTAATAGCGTTTTTTTAAGTGCTTTGTCTTAAACGAAAGAGACCGTATTGATGTCGATACGGTCTCTTTTCCATTAATAAAACAAAGATGATCTTAGGCTGTGAGCTTATGCACGAGCCCTTGGATCCCCAATGCGTACCCTTGCACTCCCATACCAACCACAACCCCCAAGGCAACAGACGAAATATAAGAATGGTGGCGAAACGCTTCGCGAGTATGGACATTGGAAATATGCACTTCGATGACAGGCACATCAGCCCCTTTGATGGCATCGTGTAATGCCACAGAGGTATGCGTATAAGCAGCGGGATTAAACACCACGCCTAGCACTTCTCCTTCTTTAATTCGACGACCCGCTTCATGAATATAATCAATGAGTGTGCCTTCATGATTAGATTGGCGAAAATCAATTTCATGCCCCAATGCTGCCGCGGTATCACGACACAGCACCTCCACATCAAAAATGGTTTCATGGCCGTACATTTCTGGTTCGCGAGTCCCCAACAAATTTAAGTTTGGACCGTTCAATACCATAATGGTAGACATACAAATTTCCTCAATAAGCTTAGAGTCACCCTAAGCAGTGCATTAAAAATACATAAACTAAAAAGCGCACAGCGGAGATATTCAGGGTCTGGTGCGTCATGCACTTTCCCTATACGCCATCAATTATAGAGTAAATGATCGACAGAGGGACAGGGTTAAACCCAAGTCCGAAGGTACTCTTTACGGTGCTATTCAACCCCATGCTGTAGCGGATTCTGTGGGGCTATGTGAGGCCAGCAAAGGCTATTTATCGATTTATGATGGGTGGAGTAGACTATGAATATGGGCTATTTAATGCGATTCTATTATTTGAAAAATAGAGTGCTGTTTAAAAATATAAGTTATAACATAGAGCTAGAACAGACTAAAAATGATAGTTTGCCTATCATCCACCCTTTTTCATGTATTATTTTTTTATTTTTAGTTATTCATTTTTGATATAGTATTTTCTATAAACAACATACAAGGATCGCACCGTGGAAATGCCAATCCCCAATTTACGTCACCTTAGAGTCTTTCTAGCGGTTACTGAAAAAAAGAGCATTACACGTGCTTCTAATAGTATTTTCTTGTCGCAGCCCGCCATCACTCAAGCCATTGCAAAATTAGAGCAACAATTAGGCGCGCCACTTTTTGAGCGCCACTCTGATGGCATGTATCCAACTATTTCTGGGGAAGTATGGCGCAATCGAGTGTCGCGCGCGATCGAACATCTTCAGGTCGCGACCCTCGAAGTTGTTAAAGAAAACACGCTAAAAGACACGACGCCTAAAAATCTCATAGGCCTAATCAGCACCACCCAACTTAAAGCCTTAGTCGCTGTCTGCGAAGTGCAAAACTTCAGCATTGCCAGTCGCAACTTGGCGGTTTCCCAATCTTCGGTACATAGAGCGGCACGGGATTTAGAGCGTTTACTAGGCGTCACCTTGTTCGAAAAAAACAGCATTGGCATACTCACAACCAAGGCCGCAAGAACCCTTTCTACTGCCACCAAACTCGCGTTTAGCGAGCTGCGCCAAGGTATTTATGAAATAAACGCCTTACAACGTCGCGATGTGAGTACTATTTCAGTGGGCTGTATGCCACTCGCCAGAACCACGATATTGCCAAAATCTATTCTGCGCTTTAATGATGGCCACCCCGATGTAAACATCAATGTCACCGATGGGCCTTACCCCGATTTATTGCATCACCTACGTCAGGGCGATATCGATATGATGCTCGGCGCATTACGCTACCCAGCGCCAGCAGACGACGTTATTCAAGAAGAGTTATGGGCACCTTCACTGTCGATTGTGGCTCGCAGCGACCACCCGTTAATGAAACAAAAAAACGTTTCTGCGCAAGATTTAGCCCAATATGCGTGGGTCGTTCCCGCTAAGTCCACCCCAACACGTCAGGCTTTCGAAGCGATTTTTAACGATGCTGGAGAGCCCCTACCAACACGCATTGTGGAGTCCAGCTCGCAAATATTAATTCGTGAATTATTGCTTGAAAGTGATCGACTAACCTTGATAACAGCCAGCCAGATTGAACGAGAAATCAATATCGGGTTGCTGAAAAAGGTTACTTTTCCACTAGAGCATACACGCCGTCCAATCGGCCTTTGTGTCCGTAAAAGCTGGCTTCCAACGGTAACCCAATCTCATTTTCTCAGCATGCTGAGAAATGTATCTGATGATTTTAGATAAGAATAAAAAAGTAAGCTTTGCAAAATTTGAATGTCTAATGCGGTTTATGGATTATCCCCTTTTTCACACCAATGCTAGATTGGTGAACAATGCAAAAGCCAACAAGCAAGGTGAAGTGTCAGGTTTATAAAGCACATACCGTCATGACTCGTCCCCTGCTTTGGCTTTAATTCCCCTACACTCGCTCGCTCAGGAGTAGACTAATGAGAATTTGTATCGCTGGAGCATCCGGTGCTTTTGGTATGAAACACATGGATGCGATTGCCGCTATTGAAGGCGCAGAGGTTGTTTCCGTTGTCGGCACCAAAATCGATGCAATTAAAGCGTTCGCCGCAGAACGTCAGATCCCACACTTCACGACGGATTTGGCTGAGAGCCTAGCGCGTGATGATGTGGATGCTGTGATCTTAGCCACGCCAACACAACTGCATGCAGCCCAAACGATTCAATGTTTAGAAGCCGGCAAGCACGTGATGTCTGAAATCCCAATGGCAGACAGCATTGAAGATGCTCGTCGCGTTGTGGCGGTAAAAAAAGAAACCGGACTGGTTGCAATGGCAGGTCATACTCGCCGTTTCAATCCCTCTCATCAATGGATTCACAACAAGGTCAAAGCCGGCGAACTGACGGTTCAGCAAATGGACGTACAGACTTACTTCTTCCGTCGCTCTAACAAAAACGCATTAGGCCAAACCCGCTCTTGGACAGATCATCTGCTTTGGCATCACGCTTGCCACACGGTCGATTTATTCCAATACCAAACAGGCGAAACCGCCAGCAAAGTACAAGCATTACAAGGCCCTATTCATCCAGAACTTGGCATTGCCATGGACATGAGCATTGGCATGAAAGTGCCGGCAGGCGCCATTTGTACCTTGTCCCTGTCTTTTAATAACGATGGTCCATTTGGCACCTTCTTCCGTTATATCTGCGACCAAGGCACCTATCTTGCTCGTTACGATGACCTTTATGATGGTAACGACCATAAAATTGACCTATCTGATGTCGCTGTGTCTAACAACGGTATCGAACTGCAAGACCGCGAGTTTATCGCTGCGATTCAAGAAGGCCGAGAACCAAACTCTTGCGTGACCCAAGCCATTGAAGCCATGGAGACCTTGAGTCGCCTAGAGCAGTGCTTAGAAGACTAAGCGGATCATTGCGATAAGCATAGGGAGCGCCGGCTCCCTATGCTTATTTTGTTGCTCCAAGAAATCATGAACAGTATGATAATTTTGCTCAAACGCCATTCTAAGCGCAAAATACCCCCACAAGATAACCACGCACCTTGCTGATCACTACGCAGCAAAACGCGAGGGCCAACGGCTAGTAAAACAACGAGGTACCCATGCCTAAACATCCCCATCTAAGCAACCCAAGCATCGGCTTAGGCTGTATGAATCTTTCCCATGCTTATGGCACGCCGCTGTCAGAAGACGAAGGCATTGCTGCGCTGCACGCTGCGTTTGAAATGGGTTATCGCCATTTTGATACTGCCACTCTCTATGGCGCAGGAAAAAATGAGTTATTGGTTGGCAACGCCTTACACGACCGCCGCGATGAGTTTTTTCTGGCCAGTAAATGCGGCATGGAAATGGAGAATGGCAAACGCGTCATTAACGGTCGCCCTGAAAACTTACGCCGCCAATGTGAAAATAGCTTAAAACGCTTACAAACGGATCATATCGATCTGTACTATTTGCATCGTATGGACCCAGATGTGCCAATTGAAGAAAGCGTTGGCGCGCTTGGCGATCTTGTTAAAGAAGGCAAAATTGGCGGCATTGGGTTATCAGAAGTGTCTGCTGAGATCGTTGAACGCGCCCATAAGGAATCGCCTCTCACTGCCTTACAAACCGAATACTCCCTGTGGACTCGCAATCCAGAAATCGCCGTCTTAGCAACCACCAAAGCACTCGATATCACTTTTGTGGCGTTTAGCCCTGTCGCTCGTGGTTATTTGTGTGGCGAGCTTTCCGATGTCGCCAAGTTAGAAGAAAACGATATTCGCAGAACCATGCCGCGCTTTAGTGCAGAGAACTACCCAAAAAACATGGATTTACTGCAAGATTTTCTGCTCATGGCAAAAGACATTGGCTGCACTCCCGCTCAACTTGCTCTGGCGTGGACGCGCACGAAAGAGGAACACATAGTGCCGATCCCTGGTACCCGCTCAATAAGTCACATGCGAGACAATTTGAGCGCAGGAACACTCATACTGGATCAAAAACAAATGACAGCCCTGGATGAGATGATCAATCAAGGCAAGGCATTTGGCGCTCGTTATAACGCGGCCCAACAAGCCGATGTTAGCACTGAAGAATTTGCCTGAGTTAGACCCAGTTACAACACGAAAAACCCAGTAAAAGTAACAAAAAGGCCGTCATTCTACACTAGAATGACGGCCTTTTAAGTCAACCAAAATAGGCGCCTCAAACAAGATCGAGGTCAATCTATTCGGTTTGAGGAAGCATAATCCAGCGCTTCCTAGACAATTTCAATCAGCATCTCGCCTGGCGTTACTCGATCCCCCTTAGCCACGCAAACGGATTTCACCGTACCCGCGACATTGGCGTGCACTTCGGTTTCCATTTTCATCGCCTCTGTTACCAATACCGCTTGGCCTGCTGTTACGGTATCGCCTTCGGCGACCAACACATCAATGATGTTTCCTGGCATAGCGGCGCTAACATGACCAGGCTCCGTTGCTTTCGAGCGGCCGCTGCCGCCTTCAGAAACGTACTCATTCAAAGATTCAAAGACAACTTCTTCAGGCATGCCATCAAGAGACAAATACAGCTTGCGCTTACCCGCACCAAAGTCACCCACACCGGTAATTTCAACGTCATAAACTTCGCCATGCACATCAATCTTAAACTCGGTGGCCAAACCACCCGACGCAGCAGCACTGCCCGCTTGTTCAGGCGGCAATAAGGCTTCTGGCGCTAATGTGCCATCGGCTCGCTGCTGTAAAAATTCACGACCTAGCTCTGGGAACATAGCGTACGTCAGTACGTCTTCTTCTGTTTTCGCCAGTTCACCAATGTCTTGGCGCAACTTGTACAACTCTGGAGCTAATGAATCCGCTGGGCGGTTTTCATTCACGCTTTCGTTGCCCACTGCTTTCTTCTGTACTTCAGCATTGACGGCGGCTGGCGGTTGACCGTATCCCCCCAACAAATAGCGTTTCACTTCATTTGTGATGGTTTTATAACGCTGACCAGCCAATACGTTGTATACCGCTTGAGTGCCTACGATTTGTGATGTTGGTGTCACCAATGGCGGGAAACCAAGGTCTTCGCGGACTCGAGGGATTTCGGCAAACACATCACGGATTTTATCCAGTGCGTTTTGCTCTTTCAGCTGATTCGCCAAGTTAGACATCATGCCGCCTGGCACTTGGTTGATCTGTACCGACACGTCTTCACGCGTAAATTCACTTTCAAATTGATGGTACTTTTTACGCACTTCACGAAAGTAATCTGCAATCTCTGACAACAACGTTAGATCCAAACCGGTGTCGTATTCTGTGCCTTTCAATGCCGCAACTTGAGATTCTGTCGCTGGGTGACTGGTGCCACCAGCAAAAGAAGAAATCGCGGTGTCGATGCGATCCGCACCCGCTTCAATTGCTTTTAATTGGCACAAGGGCGCCAAACCAGAAGTGGAATGACCGTGTACCGCTAGCGGTAAATCGACCGCCGCTTTAATCGCTTTGACCAAATCGTACGTCGCATAAGGCGTCAATAACCCCGCCATGTCTTTAATCGCAATCGAGTCCGCGCCCATGGCTTGCATGGCTTTCGCTTGCTCAACAAACAATTCAGCATTATGCACAGGGCTCGTGGTATAACAGATGGTACCTTGTGCGTGCTTGCCGGCTTTTTTAACCGCTTTCATTGCGGTTTCGATATTACGCAAATCATTCAATGCATCAAATACACGGAAAACATCGACCCCATTATCAGCCGCTTTTTGGACAAAAGCTTCTACTACGTCATCCGCATAATGGCGATAGCCCAATAAATTTTGACCGCGCAGCAACATTTGCAAACGAGTGTTCGGCAACGCTTCTTTTAGTTGGCGTAAACGCTCCCATGGATCTTCTTTTAAAAATCGAACGCAGGCATCAAAAGTAGCACCACCCCAAACTTCTAAAGACCAAAAGCCAACCTTATCGAGCTTCTCACAAATGGGCAGCATGTCTTCGGTACGCATCCGTGTAGCAATAAGTGATTGATGCGCATCACGCAGAGTAACGTCCGTGATTTCTACTTTTGTTTTGTTAATTTGACTCATGTTCCTTCCTCCTGCGGATTATCGACCAAGGTGTGCGGCAAGGGCCGCGGCTAATACAAGCGCAATATCACTTGGATGGCGTTTTACGGAATAATTTAAGAGTTCTGGATGCGCGGGCACAAAGCTCGTGTTGAACTCACCTTTAATGAAATCTGGGTGTTTTAAAATTTCTTGGTAATAGTTGGCTGTGGTCTTAATGCCATGCAAACGCATGTCATCGATGGCACGACGACCACGAGCAATCATTTCTTCCCAAGTGAGAGCCCAAACCACCAGCTTCAAACACATGGAATCAAAGTACGGTGGAATTTCATAACCGGTATAAATCGCGGTATCCACTCGAACCCCAGGACCACCTGGCGCGTAATAATGGGTAATTCGTCCAAAGCTTGGCAAAAAGTCATTTTTAGGGTCTTCGGCATTGATCCGAAACTGCATCGCATACCCTGTGTAGCTGATGTCTTCTTGGCGAAAACTTAGCGTTAAACCAGAGGCAATACGCAATTGCTCACGCACAATGTCCACACCGGTGATTTGCTCAGTAATGGTGTGCTCTACCTGAACACGAGTGTTCATTTCCATAAAGTAGATTTCATTGCCCGATAGCAAGAATTCAACGGTACCAGCGTTTTCATACCCCACCGCTTGGGCAGCGGTAACCGCAAGATTACCAATGTATTGTCGCTGCTCTGGGGTCAATTGTGGGCTAGGCGCAATCTCAATCAGTTTCTGATTACGTCGCTGAATAGAACAGTCACGCTCATAAAGGTGAATCACATTGCCTTGAGAGTCGGCCAAAATTTGCACTTCGATATGGCAAGGGTCAACAATGCATTTCTCAAGAAAAACTTCAGCAGAACCAAACGCTTTGGTGGCTTCAGAAATAACTCGAGGGTATTGGCTAATCAGTTCTTCTGGTGAATCACAACGGCGAATACCGCGACCACCACCACCTGATGTGGCTTTAATCATCACTGGGTAACCAAATTTACCCGCAAGTGATAACGCCTCATCAAGGTCTTTTAAATTTCCTTCCGAGCCAGGAGTAACCGGAACGCCCGCTGCACGCATGCTATCGCGTGCTTGGGTTTTATCCCCCATTTTGTTGATCACACTGGATTTAGGCCCGATAAACACTATGCCTTTTTGCTCACACAACTCGGCGAAATGTGCATTCTCAGATAAGAAACCATAACCTGGATGGATCGCATCACAGCCAGTTTCTACCGCTAAATTGACGATGCGTAGAGGATCCAAATAACCAGCGAGAGGGTCATCGCCTAATGAATAGGATTCATCCGCGCGCTTAACATGCAATGCATAACGATCCGGCTCGGTGAAAATAGCCACTGAGCGAATATCAGACTCTGAACATGCACGTATAATACGAACCGCGATCTCACCACGGTTAGCGATCAACACTTTCTTTAACATGGGTCACTCCTTAACTTGGTGAACATTTAGCCTACTCAAAGAAATACAAAAGTAAAAATTGATATTTCAAAGGTTATCTATAAGGTATACGTGATGGATAAAAAGAAAAATAGGAAGAAAAATGTCATCGTCCGTTCAAAATATAGCCAATCGATTAACATTTAGGCAGCTTCAGGTTTTCAATAGCGTTTATGAGCTCAGCAGCTACAGTCGTGCTGGTGACATGCTTGGCTTGAGCCAACCTGCGGTCAGCAACCAAATTCGCCAATTAGAACAAACGATCGAGCAGCCTTTATTCGAATATGTTGGTCGCCAACTGTACAGCACCGCCATCGCCAAACGCTTAGCCGAGTGTACATTTGCGGTCTTTAATGAAGTACAACGCTTTCAAAATGACCTGGCCGCTGAAACCGGTTTAGTCTCAGGGGAATTGAAATTGGTCGCCGTCAGCACAGCACAATACATAGTGCCGTACTTACTGAAAGCCTACAGCAGCCTAAACCCAAATGTGACCATTTCTCTCGATGTGGTTAACCGAACTCAAGCCATTGAGCGACTCGAAAAGAACCGCGCTGAACTGACGATTATGGGCATGGTGCCAAACGATAAGCCCATGCTGAGTATTCCTTTTTTGGGCAACGAAATGATTGCTGTTGTGCCTAAAAACCATCCATTACTAGAGCACAAAAATGACGTCACCTTGGCACTCTTTTTAGAGCACACATTGCTGTTGAGGGAGCTTGGGTCGGGCAGCCGTTTGGCGTTGGAATTGCACTGTCAGAAACAGCGAGTGCGTTTTCAAAATAAAATGATTATGGGCTCAAACGATGCCATCAAACACTCGGTTATTGCCGGCTTAGGCGTAGCGGTATTACCACGTTTGGGGGTGCTCTCTGAGTTAGCCTTAGGCACCCTAGTAGAGCTGCCAATTAAAGATTTCCCCTTACGCCGGTCTTGGTGTTTGGTCAGCCCTCAAGGTCAGCACCCAACACCAACTATGCGCTCTTTTATTGATTATGTGCAGCAGAACATTGGTCAATTTGAAGCCATGTTCCAACGCCTGATGAGTCAATAACCAGACGCCAAATCCATCGCCCACAAATGCGCGCCAACCAAGGCTCGCCATGGCGAATAGTCGGCCAACCATTGCTCGGTCGCCTTAGCGTCTAACGGCGCTGGCGATTTGAGCAAAGCGGATAAATTTCGGCGTACTGCAACATCCCCATGCAGAGAGCCATCAAGCCAACTAAACCCTCGTAATAGTCCATAACTGACCGTCCAAGGACCAATGCCTTTCAGCGCCAGCAACTGCTCGGTTAATGCGTTTATCGAGTGTCGATCCGTTCGCTGTGGCCACACCAACTTTCCCTGACAAATTTGTTCAGATAAAAGCAACAAGCTGGCCGCTTTGGTTTTTGAAAAGCCCGTCGCTTGTAACGCCTCTGGAGGAATATTTTGTAGCGACTCTGCCGTCGGATAACACAAGAGCCCACTTGGATGAGCCACACCAAATGCTTGAATGAAACGGCGACGTATTGAGATGGCCGCATTAACACTGATTTGCTGACCAATAATCGCCCAACTAAAGGCTTCAAATGGTGACGCGCTTTGCGGAATACGCAGCCCTTTTTGCTGTTTAACCAAAGCGGAAAATGGCGTATTTTTCGCCATACAGACGGCTTCAAATTCGTCAATATTCTGATCCAGTCCCAGCATATGATCCGCCAATATAGACACTTCATCGGCGTCAATACTCGCATCCTCACCCACGCAGTCTAGGGTGACAGCCACGCTCTCGGTTTCACAGAAATCAAACCTAATTAGCGCAGGAATAGAATGCCAAAAAATCCCTTTTTCAATGACATTTTCCATACACCGCTCTGCGACTGAGTCTTTATCACGGCGATGAAAAGCCAAAAAGTCTTGACGATGAAAATGGCTCGGAAGCGGTCTAATCAGTGTCGCGGTTGTCATAATATTCCTTAATAACGGGATTCGCGTTCTAACAAGGCTTTTTTACGTGCCAGCCCCCAGCGATAACCCGCCAACAAGCCCCCTTTGCGAAGTACTCGGTGACAAGGAATCAACAAAGCAATCTTATTCGCGGCACACGCGGTGGCAACCGCTCGCACAGAGTTTGGCTTGCCTATTAATTCGGCCACCTCACTATAGGTACGAGTTTCTCCTCGTGGAATCGTTCGCAATGCTTGCCAAACCTGTTGCTGAAAAAGCGTCCCTTGGGTATCTAGTGGCAAACTACTGGCTTCCCACGAAGCCGAATTCACCTGCTTAATCACCGCCGAGAACCAGCCTTTCCACCCCCCAGTATCCTGGTCTTGTTGTGTGGATAGGGTGCTGACATCCAATAAATTCGCCGCAGAAAACTGAGTGGTAAATTCTGCCAGCAATGCTTCTTCATCGTCCCCTAAACTCACGGCACACAGCCCTTTTTCGGTGGCGGCCATCAAACAAAACCCTAACGAAGTGGAAACCAACTGATAGTGTATTTCTTGCTCTGAGGTCATTGTTTTTCCTGTTTTTATGTCTGCTCTTGGTTGTGCGGCTTTAGTTGCCGTCAAGATGCCCATTTTTTTCACCTCGGAATAATAATGGCTGGTAGAGGCAAAACCTGCTTGATGGGCTGCTTGCGTAATGGATTGCGGCGCTGACAATGCCTTTTGCACTCGCTGTATTCTAATCTGACGTGAATAGGCTTTGGGACTCATCCCCATTTCGGCTTTGAATACGCGCTGCAAATACGCAGGACTCCAGCCAACGGAACGAGACAATTGATCTAAAGTCGGCGACGATTCTGCTGTCTCAATCATACGACACATGGCGCTGACCTTCTGCTGGATCAAAGACCCCTCTTCATTGGAGTCTGGCCGACATCGCTTACAAGCTCGAAACCCCGCTTCAATGGCACTCGCCGTGCTATCAAAAAAACGCACATTCTCAATTAACGGCTGACGAGATGCACAATCAGGGCGGCAATAAATACCCGTCGATAGCACACCATAAAAAAAATGCCCGACCGCCTGTGAATCTCGGCGGCGAATGGCTTGGTACCTTGCTTGAAAAGTCGGATAGCTCTGCATGGGGTGGTTATGCCTCACTCTCATTCTGCGCCACATAGGTCTACCAGCATAAAGGCTTCTTTTTGGCTCAGCACTCTAAATCTTGCTTTGTAATTATAAGTAACAAAAAAGTGACCAAAACCGGTGACTTTGTCATTTTTGAATGAGAATTTCTTTTTTTTGTCACCTTTTTAAACAAAAAAACAGCATCAATCACGCTGAATGTTTTTTATACTAGCTAAATCGATGTAGGAATTAGCCTACAAGAAAAAGTTATAAAACCTTACCGTTAATAGAGATGAAAAGGACTATTATGTTTTTTAAAAAAAGAGACAACACCGCCGCCCTTAAAGAGCAGGCCCTTGCGGAGTTGAATCACGCCTTTATCAGCTCACTACAGAAACACTGCGCTATTATTAGCTTCACCCCTGACGGTAAGATTCTAGATGCCAACCCTCTTTTTCTGAGTGCGACGGGTTATACGCTAGAAGAAATCCAGCACAGACACCACTCAATATTTTGTCTTGAAAGCCTAATCAAAGCGCCTGAATACGCACTTTTCTGGCAAAATTTGGCCGCGGGAAAAAGCCAAAAAGGTACCTTTCAGCGGAGACGCAAAGACGGCTCAGATCTTTGGTTAGAGGCGACTTATGTGCCCATCGAATTGGATGGAAAAGTCGTTAAAATCATCAAAACAGCCAATGACATTACCAAAGAAAAAAGCCAAGCAGACAAGCAAAAAGCCGTTTATAAAGCCATTGATCGATCTTCAGCCCTCATTGAGTTTTCTCCTGACGGTATCATTCAGTACGCGAATAAAAACTTTTTAAAAACCATGGGATACAGCGCTAAGCAAGAAGTCATAGGCAAGCATCACAGCATGTTCTGCCTTGACGAGTTTTACGCATCCAATCCAAATTTTTGGCAACAACTTGCGGCGGGCGAATTTAAGACAGGTCAATTTTTACGCATTGATAAACAGGGTAATAAAGTGTGGTTAGAAGCCAGCTACAACCCCATCTTTGATGATCAAAATAAGGTAATTAAGGTGGTAAAATTAGCCTCTGATATTACCGATCGGGTGTTGACCCAAATGGCAATACAGAGCGCAGCTGAAGTCGCTTATAGCACCTCCACCCAAACCGCTAAAGTCTCTGAAAATGGCGTTCATATTTTACAGAATACGGTTAACACGTCGGATAAAATCATCACCGAAATCAACCAGTCTACGGACTTAATTGAGCAACTAAACAAGCAATCAGAGAACATAGCCAAGATAGTCACAACCATTGCCTCAATCGCTGATCAAACTAACTTATTGGCACTGAATGCTGCGATTGAAGCCGCGCGAGCCGGTGAGCATGGACGAGGATTTGCTGTGGTTGCCGATGAAGTCAGGACACTTGCTTCGCGAACCAGTACGTCTACCGTTGAAATAGAAGCCATGGTCGCACAAAACAGCGAGCTTACCCGTAAAGCGAAAAATAGCATGGGGAGCATTCGAAGTTATTCTAGCGAGAGTGCCGAGCTAATTAGCCAAGCATCAGATATTATTGATGAAATTTTGACTGGCGCTGAACATGTTTCAGAAACCGTTAATAAGCTACTGAAAAGCTCTAACTAATCGCCAAAGCAGGAGAACGAGGCTGTCGGCGTCTTTCCCCTGCTTATTCGTCTTTTTCTTAACAATGAAAGCCGTGCTTATTCTCGTACTGGCATCTCATGCTCAAGTAACAATAAACCCGCGCCGGTATTTGAAATCGGAGCGTGGTAGTTACGATGAAGCTCTGTCACCTTGCCACGCAATACACCACGCATCGCAATCCACATATTCAGCTCAACCGTTTGTGCGCCGCCCTTCTTAACCAAATCCATGTTGGTGTACTGGGCCAATGCTTCTGGGTTGGTGACTAGGGTATCCATGCACTCCAGATCAAATTGACGATTTAACGTACCTGCCGCTTCACCATCTAGTTGGTGAGACATACCACCAGTACCGAAAATAGCGACTTTTAAATCCCCATCATAAGACTCAATCGCCTTGCCGATGGCTTGGCCTAATGCATAGCAGCGCTTCGGTTGCGGCATTGGGTATTGCTCACAATTAATGCACACGGGAATCACTTTAACATGGCCGTAATCGTTGCCTGGCCACATCAAACTCAGCGGCACCGTCAAACCATGATCCACCTTCATTTCTTGGCAAATGGTCATGTCAAAGCCATCGTCTACTAGGCTGTTGGCTATATGCCAAGACAGATCAGATTCACCGGTAACAGGAGGTATTGTGGCAATCCCCCAGCCCTCATCAGAGTTATGGTATTCATCGGCAACCCCCATCGCGAAGGTGGGTTTTTTATCAATAAAAAACTCCAATCCATGATCGTTATAGAACAACACAATGACATCTGGTTTTTTTTCGTTGAGCCATTTTCGAACCGGTGGGTAGCCATCAAAAAAGGGCTTCCAGTAAGGCGTTTGCTCTTGCTTATTGGCCATTGCATTCGCAATCGCTGGAATATGAGAGGTGGTTACTGCCCCTATAATCGTTGCCATTAGATTTCTCCCGATCCACGTTTTTCTAGCATTTCTTTAAACGCTTCAAGGCTTTGCCCACTTTGAATCGCACCAATATCCTGCATGTTTAACTTTAATAGACCGGCAAACTTTGCCACGTAATAAATGCTGCCGCCTTCTTGCAACAAGCCAATAATATTACGCTCATGAATGGCTTTAATTTGCTTTTCATTCAGACCAAATTTGGCGCAATAAGCATCAGGATCACGAATAAACTCATCCCGTGCAGATTGCTCGTTAAATGAAAAACACATTTTGTTTAAGCCATACCCTTTTTTTGCCATCTGACCATTAAACAGATAGGTGCCTGGTATCGGCTGACTTGGATCGTTTTGGGACATGACATAAACCTTTGTAGGTCTTACTGTGTCGTGACATTTTACCGGCCGCTAGGACCAGTAAAGTCGCATAGGATTGTCAACCAGCAAGGCTTTCTGCAGGTCTGCTGTCGGTGCGATATGTGGAATAACATCGACCAAGTGACCATCGTCTGGCACATGCACCTTCATATTAGGATGAGGCCAATCTGTGCCCCACAAAACACGCTGCGGAAAAGCGTCTACCAGGGTACGGGCGAAGGGAACCACATCTGAATAATCTGGCGCATGAAGCGTTAAACGCTCAGGACAACTCACTTTACACCAGACATTATCATTCTCGGCCATAAAGTTAATAAAACGTTTAAAATCAGGATGATCCACCCCATTTGCTACGTTCGGCGTCCCCATGTGATCGACCACAATGGTGGTGTTCAATGCTTTTAAGAAAGGAATCAACTCGGCTAAATCTGCGGCTTCAAAATACACCACAATATGCCAGCCAAATGGTCTGATTTTTTCAGCAATGGAGAAAAACACTTCTTTTGGCGTGCTGTCGACTAGGCGTTTTACAAAGTTAAAACGCACCCCACGCACACCCGCAGCATGCATTTCTTTTAGCTCGTTTTCGGTAATAGAATCATCGACAAACGCCACGCCACGCGCCAGCTCACCAGCACTCGTTAAAGCATCAATTAGGGCTGAGTTATCCGTACTGTGGCACGATGCCTGGACAATCACATTACGTGAAAAACCAAGATGATCGCGCAGCGCAAAGAGCTGCTCTTTCGAGGCATCGCAAGGTGTGTATTTGCGTTTCGGGTGGTAAGGAAATTTATCCGCTGGGCCAAAAACGTGACAATGGGCGTCTACTGCACCGGCTGGCACAACAAAAGTGGGCTTGCTTGGCGCAGGGTGAAAAGGAAGATAATCTTTATCCATCATAAGTGCTTACCTATTTATTATTCTTGAAACAAAAAAGCAGCCTTAAAGGCCGTTTTTATGCGTAAATACTTGGCCATCAAAAAGTTTTCTAGCGGTTCTCAGGATCGCGGCTGAGCCTATCTCGCCATCCTCTGACTTGTCTAAAATGACGGTCATAGAACCAATTGGATGCTCGACTTCTAACGACATATGTCCCGCTTGCGTGAACACCGCCACTTCTTTAGCCGGCGATCCCTCAAGCACCGCCGCTGTTGCTACACTAACGGCCCCGAGCACACCTATAGAAGCATGGCATCGATGGGGAATAAAGGTTCGCGTCGAGATTGCTCCGCCTTTTGTCGGCGCACTGACCATGGTCATTTTAGGCACTGATTTTGACGTCACATCGCCCAGGTTCATCATAGGTCCAGCTTGCAAGCGGATCGATTCTAACTTCTCTCGCAATGCCTCATTCGCCTCTAAGGTTTCTCGGCTTTCTGTGCCACTAATGCCCATATCTTGTGCGCGCATCACCACCACAGGCATGCCATTATCGATGCAGGTCACTTCAATGCCATCAATCACATCTACCGTGTTACCGGTTGGCAATAAGGCACCACAACTGGAGCCTGCCGTGTCCTTAAAAGTAATTGGTAATGCGGCGGAAAAACCTGGAACGCCGTCTATTCTCGCATCGCCTTCGTATTGCACTTCTCCGTCTTTAACCAAGACACGAGCCACTGCAATTTGTCCGGTATTTTGCATAAAAATACGCACAGGAACTTCGCCATCATGATCACCACCAAGCAAACCACGCTCGATCGAAAAAGGCCCAACACCGGCGAGAATATTGCCACAGTTCTGGGCATCACTGACGATAGCCTGATCAACGAAGACCTGTAAAAACAAATAGTCTACGTCCGCATCATCACGCTCTGATTTTTTGATCAAGGCGACTTTCGATGCCAATGGGTCGGCGCCACCAATGCCATCTATCTGACGATCATCTGGTGACCCCATCACGCGCAACAGCAACGCATCCCGAGCCGTCTCATCAGACGGTAAATCGGACGCCAAAAAGTAGGCCCCTTTCGAGGTGCCACCGCGCATCCACATGCATGACACGCCTTGATTAGACATATTTCAAACCCTTCGCCTCTAAGCGAGGACGCATTTCATAGATATCCAATCCTAATTCGCCATTCGCCATTCGCAGGCGTTTTGCTTCTTCATTCGCCATGCGAGCGCGGGCTAATTCAAGCACTTCGGCCGCGTTCTCACGACGCACCACCACCACACCGTCATCATCGGCAACGACAACGTCGCCAGCGTTGAGAATTTGCTCAGCACAGACAATTTGCACATTGACCGAGCCAACTGTTTCTTTAATCGTGCCTTCTGAGAAAACCGCCTTTGACCACACAGGAAAGTTCATCTGACGCAGATCTCGTGTATCACGAACGCCGCCTTCTATGATCAAACCCACTACGCCACGAGACTGTGCAGACGTCGCCAATAAGTCACCAAAAAAGCCGTGATTTGAAGGGGATGTCGGGGCAAAAACCATCACATCTCCCGCTTGGCATTGCTCGATCGCAACATGCATCATCCAATTGTCTCCGGCTGCACCAGAAATGGTGACGGCCGAACCCGCGATGGTTTTATCCATTTGAATAGGACGCATATAATGCGCTAATAACCCAACTCGACCTTGTGCTTCATGGACGGTCGCTACGCCGCATTCTGCCAAGCCATCGATGACGGATTGTTCTGCGCGTTGAATATGTTGAACCACTTTATTTTCTCTCATGGTAATCCCCTTATGCTTTCAAGCGGCTAAAGACACGACGGGCATTGCCCTCAAAAATATCTTGCTTCTGCGCAGCGCTCAACACTGTGTTGTTGTCGATATAACGCTTGGTGTCGTCGAAGTAATGGCCTGATTCTGGGTCAATACCACGAACAGCCCCAATCATCTCAGAGGCGAATAAAATGTTCTTCGTAGGGATAATATCCAATAACAGATCAATGCCACGCTGGTGATAAACGCAGGTATCAAAGTAGATGTTATTCAACACGCGCTCGGCAAGGTCGAAGCCCTGATCTTGTGCCAAGCCGCGAAAACGTCCCCAGTGGTAAGGTACCGCGCCGCCGCCATGAGGAATGATCACCTTAAGCTCTGGAAAGTCTTTAAACACATCTGACATCATAAGTTGCTGGAACCCCGTGGTATCGGCCCCTAAATAATGCGACCCCGTGGTGTGGAAACAATCATTGCACGCCGCACTGACATGAATCATCGCGGGAATGTCGTATTCGCACATTTTTTCGTAAATCGGGTAAAAAGAACGATCCCCTAGTGACGCATCCTGCCAATGACCGCCGCTCGGATCTGGGTTTAAGTTGATGCCAATGAACCCCATTTGCTCAACAGTACGCACAATTTCAGCCACAGATTTTGCAGGATAAACACCTGGTGATTGAGGCAGCTGAGCAACAGGCGCAAAGTTTTCAGGGAAAAGATCGCACACCCGGCGGATAAGGTCGTTTTGATGTTCCGTCCAATATTGGCTGGTGTGCTCGTTGCCAATGTGATGCCCCATCCAGCTTGCACGAGGAGAGAAAATGGTTAAATCCGTGCCGCGCTCATGCTGTAAGCGAAGCTGGTTATTCACAATACTTTCTCGGATCTCATCATCAGAAACAATGACTTTCCCTTTTTCCCCAACGAAGGAAGGGTCTTTAGCAACCAGCTCTTTTTGCTTATCTCGGTATTCACCTACCCCTGGCGGGGTCGTCGTGTAATGACCATGGCAATCTATAATCATGCTACTTTTCTCTGTCTTGTTTTAAGGTAAATAACACCCGCAAAAAGCACATTCCGAAAAGTGGAATACAACCACAACGTCTATGCTGCAAGTGAAAAACGATCCCTGAGTATTGATTTCTACCCGCTCTTTGACCAGTTCAATTTAACTTAAAAGATATTGAGTTTTGATATAGATAGGTTTTTCACTTCTGAAGAAATGCTGCTTTTGTGTTTTATCAGAAAGCCTTTGAAGGCAATAACAAGGCAGGAAGAAAAGACTGTAATAAATTGATTTAATTGAGTTTTATAAGAAGTTATATACACAGAGCCAAGCAATGCTGTTTTCTTTGTGGTGATAACTAAGAAGAAACACGATCTGACTGACACATCTGAAGCATTCACTTTTTATGGAGCGAACAATTCATCTCATTTTAATACACTTAACTCAATACCGACTATGCTGGCGTAGAACGCTCTCGATAATGCTGTATTTAGCCACAAAAAAAGCCGCTTTGAGTGAAGCGGCTTTTTAGCGTAGTGGTGTTCTGCTTTAGATTTGTGTTAGTACGTATTCGGCAGAACTAACCTTATATTCACCAGGCTCATCAAGCCAAAGCTTTTGTACAATACCGTGATCAACCAGCATAGCGTAACGTAAGCTTCGAATGCCCATCTTAGCCGCTGAGATATCCAACTCTAAGCCAAGCGAATGGGTGAATTCAGCCAAACCATCGGCTGCCATAACAAGGTTCTCAGCATTGTTAGCTTCGCCCCAAGCGTTCATCACAAAAACATCATTAACAGACAAACACACGATCTCATCAATGCCTTTTTCTTTAAACGCATCAAAATGAACCACATATCCAGGAAGATGACTTGCGCTACAAGTTGGAGTAAAAGCACCAGGTACTGCAAACATCAGCACCTTTTTTCCTGAGAAAAACTCGGTCACATCAACACTTTCAGGGCCTTCAATACCCATAACTTGAAACTGACCATTAGGCAACATATCCCCAATTTGAACAGCCATAGATACTCTCCATAAAATAATAATGAGCGCATATTACAGGAAAAACGCATCAAATCGGATAAACCCCGTTAAAATGCAATTTATTACACGGTTTTGAATTGTGTTAACAACTGCTTCTGGTGCGTCGCCAACGCAGAAAGTCGGCTACTGTCCTGCTCACTTTGATCGGCTCCGTGAGTGGCTTGATCCGACATTTCAGAAATTTCATGAATGCTTTTACTGATGTCTTGTGCCACCAGCGATTGCTGCTCAGCCGCCGTAGCGATTTGCGTACTTAAATCTCGAATCTCCGTCATGCCCGCTTGCAGTTCATTGATTGAGACACCAACCGCTCGGGTGTTTTCAACGCTTGAATAAGCCCCATTGCGGCTTTCTTCCATGCTAGACACCGTTTTTTTCACGCTGTGTTGTAACTGGTTAATCACATTCTGAATTTCTTCCGTAGAGCTATGGGTACGAGTGGCAAGCGTTCGTACTTCATCTGCCACAACCGCAAACCCACGTCCATGTTCACCGGCTCGTGCCGCCTCAATCGCTGCATTCAATGCCAATAAATTAGTCTGTTCAGCGATTTCTTGGATCACTTCCAGAATACGACCAATATTTTGTGAGTATTCATCAAGTTGATTCACCACGCCAGTAGACTGCTCAAGCTGACTGGCGAGCAATTCCACCTCTTCAATATTACGGCTCATTTGCTCACGGCTGTCGTTCGCTCGTTGGTCGACGTGCTGAATTTGGCTCAAGGTTATTTCAGAGTTCTTAGCGACCTCCTGCACGGTGGCGGCCATTTCCGTCATCGCAGTGGCCACACTCGAGGTTTGCTCGTTTTGAGCTCGCATCAGCACCTTGGTATCGCCCGCTAAGCGAACATTATTTTGCGCCGACTCGGCAACATCGTTCGATGCGTTATCGATTTCTAACATGACTTGCTGCAGTTTAATGACTAAATCATTCACCCAGCGAGACAAATCACCAAACTCATCTTTCGTTTTTACTTTACTGCGCTGAGTAAAATCCCCTTCTGAGATTTTGCCCAAAACCGCCATCACCTCATTCAATGGGTTGCGAATACTGCGACTCACCCACACAGTAATGGCAACGGCGATAAGGATGGATATAAGCAAAACAACGCCCATCATCACTGTCGACACAGAAGCGCTTTCTTTGGCCGCCATTTTCGCCTGATCGCGCATTGAAGCGGTGCTGCTGAGTAAAGAGTTGGTGAGTGAATCCACTTTCTCCATGCTAGTAGAAAGCTGCTTGGCAATGACTTCTGCCTCTTGATTCAAACGGATATAGTCATAATAATTATTAATGACACTGTCTTTCTTCTCTATTTCTGTGGTCAGTAACTCAATCGAGTCTTTAATGTCTGGGTTATCCAAATAACTTAACTTGTCATCCAAGCCGGTAAAGGCCTTAGCCATGCTATCCATGATCGATTTCATGTCTTTTAAGTTACTGGAGTCGAAATAGTCGCCGATCGATACTTGTAGGCTTTCTAAACGAATGCGCACATAAGACGCGGCAAACTTAGCGGCTTGCGAATCGCTATCTTCAGCAATGGCCTTGAGGTCATCAATGGTGTAGGAAAGGTCATCTTTAAGATCGAATTTTTTATCTGGAATTTGGTTTCGTAGATTCAGCATGTGCTCATGATTAGCAAACGCGACTTGTGTGTTTTTATAGAAGGCTTGAAGCTGAACTTGCATGTTTGCTAGCAGATCTGCCATTTCAGGGTGCGAATTGACCTCTTGCTGCAACTCTGTTGAAAGACCATCAATGGCCTTTTTATGCTGTTCAAACGATTTTTTCAAACCGACTAATGAAGCCGGCGATTTGCTTAATAAATACTGCAACACTGTCGCATTCGCGAGAGACAGATCATGCCCTAATTCATTACTTTGTGCGGTAATCTTGGCGACATTTCCTGTTATATCATCAAGATTATCCTCAATTTGTTTAATTCCAGTAAAACCCGAGGCGGCAATCACCAGCAACAACAATAACAGGACACCAAAACCCAATAGGATTCTTTGGATTACAGACAGTGACATAACTAACCTCTAGCAATGGAATTGATCTTCATATTACGTGCATAAATCACACCATATATTGGCAGAAAACTGACCTGATAGACAAATGATATCCCATGAAACTTTTGCTTCAGCCCCATAAACCAAGAAATCATGCTCTCAACCAAGAATGAAGCCATAGGTTTCCCGAAAAGGATCTGCTAAATTCAATTCATAACGACTAACGAGTATCAGCAACCGCTATGGATCAACCTCTCTACGAACAAGTCGCAACGCAGATCGAAAAACAAATTATCGAAGGGACTTTTTTGCCCAACGCCCGCATCCCTTCTCTTCGAAAGTCGAGTAAGCAATTCAACGTCAGCATTGCCACTGTGATGCAAGCTTTTAGCTTATTGGAAGATCGCGGTTTAATTAAAGCTCGGCCCCAAAAAGGCTACTTTGTTCAGAGTAACCAACCAACCGCAGAAACGGCGCACATTGCCCCTAAAAAGTACGATGGCCACATGCACCTACTGCTTAACCAGTTATTGCATGCCTCCCAAGATAAAAATATCGCCCCTTTTGGCGCCGCCATTCCACACAGTGACTTTTTGCCTCTCAAACAATTGCAACGCTCTGTGGTTCGGCTTATGCGGGCAGAGCCCGAGATTTGTTCAACCTATGAATTTACGCCGGGGTCACTGGATCTACGACGACAAATAGCCATTCGCATGCTCGATACTGGGTGCCGCCTTCAAACGGATGACATCACCATCACCCTAGGTTGTCAAAATGCCATCATGCTGGCGCTTCAAGCCACCACCCAACCTGGCGATACCATCGCAATAGAAAGCCCCGCTTATCACGGCGTGTTACAAGCCATCGAAGTATTGCACTTAAAGGCCATTGAAATCCCTTGCTCTGAAACTCTTGGTATCAACCTCCAGCAACTTGAGCACGCGGCACAGCAATGGAAAATAAAAGCCTGCATTGTCACACCAAACAATCAAAACCCAACCGGAGCGACACTCTCTAGGCAAGCCAGAGCCGACTTATTGCGCATAGTGAATCAATACGATATCGCGCTCATCGAAGACGATGTTTATGGCGAATTGGGGTATCAAGACAAACGAGAAAGTGCTTTAAAAGCCAATGACACAGCAGGTCGAGTTATTTATTGCAGTTCTTTTTCGAAAAGCATCGCACCTGGGTTTAGAGTCGGCTGGATAGTTGGTGGGCGTTATCAAGATAAAATAGAACATTATGCTTATGTGCAGTCGCTGGCGATTCCAACCGTGACACAAATTGCGATTGCCCACTTTCTGGAGCATGGCGCTTATGACCGCCATTTGCGCAAAACAAGGCAAATTTATCAAACCAATTTGATCCGCTGTCAAAACCTTGTGCTGGAGGCTTTCCCTACAGGGACGAAAGTGTCCCAGCCTACTGGGGGATTTTTACTTTGGGTCACGCTCCCAGACACAGTCGATGCAATGCAACTTTATCAAGAGGCGCTGGCGCAGAAAATTGGCCTATTGCCCGGCCTTGCTTTTAGCCTTTCCAACCAATTTGCCCACCATTTAAGGCTCAATTATGCCGTTTTATGGGATGAAAAAAATCTTCAGGCCTTATTGGAATTGGGAAGCTTGGTTCATAGTCTAGAAAATGACGTGCTGACTGATAACGACATTTATCAGCACTCTCCGACATAACTTTTCAAAAATACATGATTTATAACGCATTTTAAGTGGCGAACTGATAAAAAATGGATTACTTCTTAATAGTGTCTGATTAGGGACTTTTTTCTTATAAGCTGAAGTTATGAATGTCTATTTTGCTATCTTAAAATTCGTCTGTACAGCCCGAACAGAAAGCGTACAATTCGCATTCTTTTTTAAACACTCTGCCTTTGTGGCCGATAACTTTAATACTTGAATTAGCTGGCTTGTTGCGATGGAATTTGTTTCACATCCGAAAGACCTTCCTTTAGAGATTACTCTCATAGAGGATCAACCTTTTCCCACTTCTAAGAGGGAAGATGTCGGGTTCGCCGGAATTACATGTTTTGCTGCCCAACACTTTGAAAGTGGACGCTCTGTAAGAATTACATTAGAAGAAATCGACCCTAACTTTTGTGTTACGGGCCGTGTCGTCTGGTGTGACAACGAAAGAGGCGAATACAAGGTAGCAATAGAATTCCCAATCAAAGACGAGTGTTATTGTGTGCGAATGGTTGAGCAGCTGTCTCAAATTGAGCATTATCGCCGCCAAGCGAAGACACAAGGCCGTCGCCTTAACTACAACGAAGCTGCGGCTGAATGGATCCAGAAATTTGCCGCTTCATTCCCCGCATTTATCATTTAAAAGACCTCTATGACCCAATCTCTTTCTCAACGTGATATCGATATTATCACTAGCCAGCTTGGCCGTACGCCAAGCGGCATTAGCGCCATTGCTCATTACTCCCCAAACCGTGTTCCACAAGTACTCGAAATGGAAACTTGGGTGTTTAATCAACCCTTCCCAACCTTGTACTGGCTCTCTAGTAAAGCCATTGATAAAGCGCTTGCTAAAATCGAAAGCCAAGGCGTGGTAAAAGAGCTAGAACAGCGCATCAAAGACGACGCAGCATTGCGCGAAGCGCATCACAATTCACATCGTGATTATATTGCTCGACGTTGGGCTGCGATGAGTGACGAGCACAAAGCCATTATTGAAGAAAAAGGCTTTAAACCGTTATTTGAAGAGCTCGGTATTGGTGGTATCAAAAACTGGGATCAAGTTCGTTGCTTACACATGCAATACGCCCATCACCTAGCAGGCGATAATGTCATTGGTCGCATTCTGGATGAAGAATACGACATACGAAGCATCGCCGACGCAGAATAAACGCCGTCAAAACAAGCGCCATAAAACACGCTATCGCTTGGCATAGACAATAAAAAACCAGACTAAGTGTGAAAACTTGAGTCTGGTTTTTTTTCGTTTTTACTCACGCGATGATAAGCCCTTTATTCTTCAGGGCGTGTACGGACTCGATTGACGGCTTCTTGCCAGCCTGCGTATAGTTTTTCGCCCGTACCCTGCTCCATACTAGGTTCAAAGCGTTTTTCGGCTTGCCATAAATCCGTAATTGCCTCTAACGAAGAATAAATCCCCACCTGCAGACCGGCTAAATAGGCCGCGCCTAATGCCGTGGTTTCGGTGATTTTTGGACGCTCTACTTCTACTTCCAATAGGTCACTTAAAAACTGCACCATGACATCGTTAATCACCATGCCACCATCGATGCGCAACGAGCGAAACGTTGCACCATCTTGCGCCATGGCCCCAACCAAATCTTTTGTTTGGTAACACACGGATCGCAATCCAGCACTGACGATGTCCGCCACACTGGTATCACGCGTCAAGCCGATCATAGCGCCCCTGGCATCCGGGTCCCAATAGGGTGCCCCCAAGCCAGTAAACGCTGGCACTAAATACACTGAATCACCATTAAGTGCTTGTTGCGCCAAGCTTTGTGTTTCTTTTGCGTCTTTAAATAGATTTAAACCATCTCGCAACCATTGAATCGCAGCACCGGCCACAAAGATACTGCCTTCTAGCGCGTATGTGACCTTGCCGTTTAAGCGATAACCCACGGTGGTGAGCAGTTTATTTTCTGAGCGTAATGGTTTATCGCCGGTGTTCAAAATAAGAAAACAGCCGGTTCCATAGGTGCTTTTCACCATGCCAGGTTTAAAGCATGCTTGGCCTATTAAAGCCGCTTGCTGATCTCCCGCCATGCCATTTACAGGAATACTGGCACCCAGCCACTCTTCATCGATCTCGCCAAAATCCGCGCTGCAATCCATCACTTCTGGTAAGAGCACATTCTCAATACCAAGGGCTTTAATCAATTCCTGATCCCACTCCTGCGTATGAATATTAAACGCCATGGTGCGAGCCGCATTGGTTGCATCCGTTTTATGGGATTGACCTTTGGTTAGGCGCCATAATAAGAAACTGTCGACCGTTCCGAAGGCAAGCTTGTGTTGTTCCGCTTTGTCTTTTGCCCCTTCGACGTTGTCTAATATCCAACGAATTTTGGTCGCAGAAAAATAAGGGTCTATGAGCAATCCCGTTTTATTCTGAACGCTTTCGCTCAGCCCTTGTTGATGCAGCATTTGACAGAATTCACTGGTTCGTCGATCTTGCCATACAATGGCGTTATAAACAGCTTCTCCGGTTTCAATATCCCAGAGAATGGTGGTTTCTCGTTGGTTGGTAATACCGATACTGGCTACCGATTTTGCATCGATACCTGTATCCTTGAGAACAGAACGACAGACGCTTAAAGTGGATGTCCATATATCTTCAGGATCATGCTCCACCCAACCATCATGAGGGAAATGCTGCGCAAACTCTTGTTGTGATTGACCTACTCGCTGCCCTAATTCATCAAATAGAATTGCACGAGAACTGGTGGTGCCTTGATCAATCGCAAGAATATATTTTTTCATAGGAAAGGCTCTTTTAGGTCACTGTCATCCGGCATAAGAATCGCGCCTGAGACTTTTTATTTTTTTTATTTTGAACAAAAATGTTCAAATGTGAATATCGGCTATTAAAAACCAATCTAGGCTTCTTTAGCAAGCAGTAAACTTTTTTAGGAGAATGAATCAACATGGGCCAACAAACTCGCCAAGAGAAAATCGTCGCCATTGCTAAAGAAAAAGGGTATGTGACGATCGATGAATTGGCCAGCAAATTTTCCGTCACACCACAAACCATTCGCCGTGATATCAATGCCCTTGCTGAAGCAGAACAAATTCGTCGCCACCATGGCGGTGCAAGCTACGATTCCAGTACCACCAACGTGGCTTATGCCACTCGGCAAATTATGCAGCTCTCAGCCAAAGAACAAATTGCTAAGAAAATTGCGGCAGAGATTCCTAACCACGCATCTTTATTTATCAATATCGGTACCACCACAGAAACCGTAGCCCGCGCTTTACTCAACCATCAAGGGCTGCAGGTCATTACGAACAATTTAAATGTCGCGACCATTCTTAGTGGCAAAGAAGATTTTACCGTGATTATCGCTGGCGGCACAGTGCGCTCGCGGGATGGCGGGGTAATGGGTGAAGCCACTATTGATTTTATTAATCAGTTCCGCGTGGATTACGGCATTATTGGTATCAGTGGCATTGACCCTCATGACGGCTCACTGCTGGACTATGATTACCAAGAAGTGCGTGTCGCACAAAGCATTATCGCCAACTCTCGCAACGTTTTCTTAGCCGCTGACAGCGTTAAGTTTGGTCGCAATGCGGTTGTCCGACTCGGTAACATTACCCAAGTCGATCGTCTATTCACTGAAGAACAACCACCAAAACCGATTCTTACATTGATGAAAGAGCATCAAGTTCGTTTGGAACTTTGCGCCTCCACCTCCTAATATCGACCTTTCTGCAACATACCATTATGGCGAAAAGCGACTATCTTAGAAAAAGAGGTCGCTTACGCTCTATACCGCTCAGTGTCTTTTCCTTAAATACTCCATAGAAAATACCATTCGGAACTTGCCAGCGACCAGTTCAAGGTCTACTATCGAACATAAATATTCGTTTTCGAACAAAAATGAACATTACTATTCGGGATTCTCAACGAGGCAGGGCATGAAACAAACACATTTCGATTTATTTATCGTCGGTGGCGGTATCAATGGTACAGGTATCGCAGCCGATGCCGCAGGACGCGGCTTAAGTGTTGGCCTGTGCGAAATGGGTGATCTTGCCCACGCCACCTCTTCTTCCAGTAGTAAGCTGATTCATGGTGGCTTACGTTACCTCGAACATTATGAATTCCGTTTGGTACGAGAAGCTCTCACAGAGCGTGAAGTGCTGCTAAAAATAGCCCCACATCTTGTGACACCGCTGCGCTTTCAGATGCCACACCGACCTCACCTACGTCCTGCATGGTTGATTCGTATTGGCTTATTTCTGTATGACAACTTGGGCAAACGCGAAACACTCGCAGGCTCCCATGGCGTTAAGTATGGTGCAGACAGCCCACTGAAAAGCGACATCAGTAAAGGTTTTGAATATTCTGACTGCTGGGTAGACGATGCCCGTTTAGTGGTCATTAATGCTTTGAGCGCACAACAAAATGGTGCCGACATCTTTGCTCGCACCCGCTGCACATCAGCCAAACGCAGCAATGGGCAATGGCACATCACCCTGGAAGATCAACTGACAAAAGAATCCCAAGAAATCACGGCCAACGCCTTGGTGAATGCCGCCGGCCCTTGGGTGTCCTCTTTCATTAAGAGTCAGATGGAGCAAAAGCCTCCTTATGGCATCCGCATGATCAAGGGCAGCCATATCGTTGTGCCAAGACTGTATCAGCACGCCAATGCATTCATTATGCAAAACACGGACAAGCGCATCGTATTCGCAATTCCATACCGTGAGCACTACACCCTTATTGGCACCACCGACGTGGAATACCACGGGGACCCTGATAAGGTGGCTATTTCAGAAGAAGAAACACAGTACATTCTTGGCGTTGCAAACCAGCACTTTAAGAAGCAATTAACCAGCGCGGATATTGTCTGGAGTTACTCAGGGGTTCGACCACTCCTAGAAGATGAGTCCGACAATCCATCTGCCGTGACGCGCGACTATACCTTGCACCTAGATGACGCCAATAGTCAGGCCCCTTTATTGAGTATTTTTGGTGGAAAAATAACGACTTACCGTCAGTTGGCTTTGTCTGCAATGAAGCAACTAACCCCTTATTTTCCAGCCATTGGTCAACCTTGGACCCATTCACGCCCTTTACCAGGCGGCGATTTAGGCATGTCTCTTGATGCTTTCACTTTGCAATTGCAGAAGACCTATCCATTTCTTTCTGCGCACATGGCGAAGCGATTTACCATGAGCTATGGAACGCTTACACACACGCTATTGAATGCGGTTTCCTCACAGCAGGAACTAGGCACACTATTTGGTGCTGAGCTTTACCAAGCGGAAGTGGATTATCTTATTCAGCATGAATGGGCGCACTCTGCTGAAGACATTTTATGGCGCCGAACAAAGCTCGGACTTGAGTTTACCCCAGAGCAGGTCGCCAACTTAGAAAACTACATACAAAAGGCGCTGGCAAGCGCCGCTTAAAAATAACCAATCACCTCGAAGCCCACTTAAGCGATTGTCTAAGTGGGCTTTTTTTGCTCTACTCATAGGCAAACTCACCGTAAACCCACCTTATAGGGTTATATCCACTAGGAATGATTATTTAATATGGACATCACGTTTTTTGATATTTCATTATGGGTTTATCTGGCACTATTCGCCGCGGCATTTCTAGCCGGCGCAGTGGATGCCATTGCTGGCGGAGGTGGCTTGATTACAGTGCCCGTGCTGCTGGCTGCAGGCCTCTCTCCCGTTGAAGCACTTGCCACCAATAAATTACAAGGTTGCGCAGGCACTCTTTCTGCGTCTTATCACTTTGTTAAGACGAAAAAAGTCAATTTGTCTGACATGTGGCTGCCCATCGCCATGACCGCCATAGGGAGCATAACAGGGACATTGCTGGTGTCTTATTTGGACAGTCAATTACTGCTCAAAGCCGTGCCTATTATTCTGATTGCCGTCGCCTTGTTCTTTTTCTTTATGCCTAAAATACAACCCTATATCGCAAGCCGATTTTCCTTAAGTCACACCCAGTTTGCCATTATTATCGGCACCAGCTTTGGCTTTTACGATGGTTTGATCGGCCCTGGTACCGGCGCCTTTTTCTCCACGGCGTACCTTTGCTTAATGGGCTTTACCATAGTCGCGGCCACCGCTCACACTAAGATACTAAACGCGACCAGTAACTGTGCATCCCTTTTGATGTTCGCGTTTACTGGTCATATTATCTGGGCGCTCGGCATTGCGATGGCATTAGGGCAATGGTTTGGCGCGCAAGTCGGTTCGCGCCTCGTCATCACAAAAGGGGCGACTCTGATTCGCCCAATGGTTATCTTTATGTGCCTAGCCATGTCTATCAAGCTACTCTGGAGCAACACCTAATTGAACTAGATCGTCTGGCGTCGTTAAGCAATCCAACGGCGCATAGGCATAACACTCTTCTACCAACCATGCGAGTAGCTGCTGGACAGCGTCTCGCTGGCGTTGGGCATCTGGGCATACAAACAAATACGCGTGACCTTCATCCAGCGACTCAGTAAATGGCTGCACCAAACGCCCCTGCTGAATGTCATCCATCACTAAAGGCGTTCTGCCTAACGCCACACCTTGTCCAGCTACTGCCGCCTGAACAGCAAGATCCCCACGGTTAAAACTGATTCCACGCGAGGGTTTCACACCTTTCGCTTTAGCAAGCTGCAGCCATTTATCCCACTCTGCGTAGGGGCTCGAAAAACGCCACTCAGAATCATCATTCAACAGGGGAACCGTCGCTAACTGTGCTGGCGATACCAACTGACGATCATTCGCAAACGCCGGACTGCAAACAGGAAAGACCTTATCCTTTAGCAATGGAATCACTTGCCCACTATGACGAGCCAGCAAATGGCTGTGAACAATCGCCACGTCGATTCGGTCACGCTGGAAATTCACTTCTCGCTCATTGGCTTGAATCCGTAACTGCAATTCTGGGTATTTCTCTTGCAAGCTGCCAAGCCGAGGGATAAGCCATTTTGTGGCAAAAGAAGGCATCACGGAGACCGTTAGAATCGTTGAAGACTCCTCTTCTTTTAGATCTGCAATAAGCCCACTAATCTCTGAAAAACTATGATTCACCTGAACCGCCAATCGCGCCCCTGCGACACTCAGCTCCAAACGTCGATGGTGGCGGATAAAAAGCGTTAATCCTAGGCGCTCTTCCAGTTGACGAATTTGCTGGCTTACAGCGCCTTGCGTTAGATTCATTTCTTGCGCCGCTTTCGTAAAACTTAAATGGCGTGCCGCAATGGCGAAGGTCTCTAGCCCATAAAGGGGAATGGCTTTCATAATTGTCTCGAATTAAAGGTATCTCTGCTATTGCAATAAAAAGTCCGAAGCGGTTAAAAAAACAACGACAACTCTCTATTATCAAAGAAAATGCTAAGAATTTAACGGCTATTTGATTTATTTTTACAGAATTCAATTCTATCAAGCGGCGCTGTAAAACACACCACTGCATTAGAAAAACTAATCCATAATACTAATTTATATCGTTTGAAATTCGCCCACTTAAAACTAGAATGTGCGCATCTCTTAGGTTGAACAGCGACCTAGAATATGGCTCTAAGATGGCCCTAACTGTCTTAAAGCTTGTCTCAAAATCTGTCCCACAGTCATGTTTTGAGAAGGCTCTAGCAGCATTTCCCACAGAATCCTGCTAGACCACTGCTAGTTACTTTTGTTTAAGCCGGACCTTTGTTCGGCTTTTTTTTGCGCAAAATTTATCCCCCTAAAGACGCCCATAAAACGTCATGCGTGCCGACTCAGAAAGCGCCACCCCAGGCGTTGAGTTATACACCAGCACCACCAGCATACGAGTAATATCACCGACCACAGGGGTTACTCTGTGCATCGCATTACGGCCACGAAACATCACTAATGTTCCCGCGCCTGCCTGCAAGGTTTTACTTTCACGGTTGCCTGCCAACACCTCAGCCACACCGTCATGATTCATATCGATTGGGGAAGCCATAATCAGAATTTGCCCAATTGGGAAGACTGGCTGCTCGCGGCAGGGCTTAACATACAGATGCCAAAGGGTGGACCACACTTCAACCTGTCCAGCATGGCGATTGATGCCGCACTACAAGGTAAGGGATTATTACTCGGCCAACATCTGTTGATAGAAAACGAGTTGAAAACAGGACAGTTAGTCAAACTTTCTGAGGTGAGTTTGCCCTTAGGGCTGGCGTATTATCTAGCCTATCCGGAACGCACGCTTGATAACCCAAACGCGGCGACCTTTATTGAGTAGATAAAACAAAAGGCCAAGGAGATAACTCCTTAGCCTTTGATGGCGTATTTCTGTTAACGACTAGTGCGATTAAGCAGCTTGATCTTCAACTAACTGATCACTCAATAAATTGGCTTGAGCCAACTTTTCCATCAAGCGAACAACCTGACAGCTGTAGCCGTACTCGTTATCGTACCAAACGTATAAGGTCGCTTGATTGCCTCGAACTTTCGTTGATAGAGAATCCAAAATACCGGCTTGCTGAGAGCCGATAAAATCGGAGCTTACCGCATCCGCTTCTTCACTGTAGCCAATTTGGCCCGTCAGTTCCGCGCTGTTTGATGCCGCTTTAAGCAAGGCATTAATTTCTTCAACAGACGTTGCTGTTTTAAGGTTCAGACTCAGTACAGCGATAGAAACGTTGATCACAGGAACACGAATCGCGCTGCCGCTCAACTTACCTTCTAGAGAAGGAATCGCTTTCGACACGGCTTTTGCAGCGCCGGTCTCTGTCATCACCATGTTCATACCGGCAGCACGACCACGTCGATCGCCTTTATGAATATTGTCGATTAGGTTTTGATCATTGGTGTAAGCGTGAACGGTTTCAACATGACCAGAAACGATGCCAAATTTATCTTCTAGAACAGATAAGATCGGCGTAATGGCGTTGGTAGTACAAGAGGCAGCAGACACAATACGGTCATCCGCAGTCACATCGCTGTCATTAACACCAAATACGACGTTTTTCATTTCTTTGCCTGGTGCGGTCAAGACAACACGCTCAATACCAGGACGGCTCAAGTGCACACTCAAACCTTCGTGATCGCGCCAGCGGCCAGTGTTATCAACAAGCAAAGCGCTATCTATACCATGAGCTTGATAATCAACGGTGGCAGGATCTGAGGAGTAGATCACTTTCACAGGGGAGCCATTGATAATCAAAGACTGGTTTTCTTCATCGACTTTCACCAAACCTTCGTAAGTTCCGTGAACCGTGTCGTATTTCAGTAGGCTGGCACGTTTCGCTAGATCATTATCACATGCTTTACGTACTACAATCGCAGCCAATGCCATTCCTGGAGTAGTATGACCAAGTGTACACATACGACGTGCTAGCAAGCGACCAATACGACCAAAGCCGTATAAAACAACAGGTGTTTCTGTGCCTGTTTGAGGTTGTGCCGCCAACAATGACGCCACATCCGCCTCAGCAAGCAGCTCTTCTAGCTCAACCGCTGTTTGGCTCACATTGCTGTTTAGTACTTCTTCAAGCACCTGATACACCTGCACAAGATCCAATTCAGGATGTTGGTCAAAAAGCGCCATCAGATTGGTGACAGAATCAGCCATTAAGGTCTGACCAGCTAATTGAACTTTTACTGCTTTTTCACGACCCAATTTCCCTAACATAGGAATCATGGACTCTACTTGCGAAAGTGTTTGTAACCAAGTGCTTGTCATTTTTTGCCCCCGAAAAAAGACGCTGTTTCATCAATATGGGGCAAGTCTAAAGACAGTTTGAACGGAAGACAAATTGAAACAAGACTACAAAAAACCTTTAAAAACGGGTATTTAGCCTTGTTTTTTATGGAAATAACGAGATAAACAAAGAAGATTAGAAAGTTTACTACATAACCATCAAATACAAACGGTTAGAGACAAAAATGTCAGGAGAATTCCGTAATTTGGCAACAAAATATGAGAGAAAATTTCATAAATTAATTTATAAATTACGCTTTCTCTCGGCCAAAATCCCCAATAAACAGAAGCACCCGACAATAAGCAGAGGCCGATAGAGATAATCGACCTGAGAAATCAACCAATACACTAATGGCTGACTCCATAAGGTCAATAAACCATAGCCAAAGGTACACATTAGAATAAAAGCAACGACTCGCGCCACAAACACCCAAGAGGAAATCGCTCGCTTAAGAAAGCCATTTACTTTGTCCCCATAAATCACCAAACAAGTCGCCACTATCGCCAGTGAAATCTCATTTAAATGAGGTTGTAAAAAATGCGCTAAGCGAAGATTTAAATCTAGAATTATCATGTGTCTATTGCTTCAGATAAAAGAGAGGAAGACACCTTATCAAGGTGTCGATTTTTGGCTTTTTTTATACAAGGCTTCAACATCAATTTGCCCCGACTCAGACAACACCTTAGGCTGCTGATCCACGTAGATCACCAAGACATTGAACGTGGTATTATGAAGCTCTATATAAGTGCCATCATGGAACACCCATTTCGCTCGACCATAACCATCACGGACAAAACCTATATTTGGCATGCCGTACTTTTTCACTAACAAGTTGCCCAGAGACTGACGCTTCTTATTGCTTTTTACGACACCAGACATAGTGGCTTTTTTCAGGTAGTCGTCACCATTGAATTGAATCGCCAGCTCCCTTACCCCTAAAATGCCTTCCGGCCCCAAACTGTAAGTAGCCACGCCTTTTTTATAAGACGGATAAGGCTGTAAACCCATAGCTGACAGGCGTTTTTCAAAATCCTCTTTGCTTAAATCATTTACTTTCAGGCCAAACAACTCAGCCCCTTGATTCGCAATTGGCGTCGTTTGTCGATCATTAGAATCGTTCGCAGCCATACTCACTGTCGGAAGCGCAACCAACACTAGGATGGCAAAAAATACTGCAATAACGCGCTGAAACATCTCTATATTCCCTTAGAAAAACAACCATTCGTCGCTCGATCAGCAACTCAATAGAAATGAACATTGACAGACTGTACCGTCCCAATGCTCAATTTACCCCGCTGACAGCGGGTAACCACACTACCTTAATAGCCTCACCATTATATGATTTTTTACGCTCTGCCAAACCCTTAAATGAGAAGATATACTGCATTTACTTATCCCCAAAGCTTGCTGTGCATGTCAAGGAGATACTCGGAATTATCTAGATTCAAGGCAAGCAGAGGCTAGCAAAACCTGTTAAAATTCCCGCCATTCAGCCCTCTCCTTTTGAGAGGCATATCAATTTATTTACCGAGGTAATACATGGCGCTTGTTATTGGTATCACAGGGGTATCTGGCAGCGGAAAAAGCCGACTTTGCTCTCTTCTAGCCGAAGGTCAAGGTGACAAAATCACCGTCCTGTGCCAAGACAGTTTCTACAATGGATGTGGTAGCATCGATCCCGATGTTTACAATTTTGATGACTTAAGTTCATTAGACCTAGAAAGCCTAACATTGGCCATTCACAACTGCAAAAATCGTCAGCAGCCAAATGAAATTCCTGAATACGACCACTCGCAACACAAACGTGTTGGCTATCGTAATCTAGAGCCAACGCACATTGTTCTTGTCGAAGGACACATGATGTTCCAAGACGCAGGAATTCGCGACGCTGTCGATTACTTGTTCTATGTTGATACCGACATGGACATAGCCATTGTTCGCCGTCTAAAGCGCGACATCGCAGAACGAGGCCGTAATGTGAATGAAGTCACGAGCCGCTATATGCGCCACGTACGTCAAGCGTCATTGAAAACCATCGACATTCGCAGTAAAGCAGATTTTATTGTCCCGAATAATAAGAGCTTTACCAATGCCGCTAACTTGCTGCGCAGCCACATCGACTTCTTATTAAAAGAAAAAGGCGCTATCTAGCGCCTTTTTAGTTTAGTCACGAAAGCTCGAATGGTTACTTTTTTATATCGTCAAAAAAGCGTTTCACACCAT
This sequence comes from Marinomonas sp. KMM3893, assembly GCF_004352855.1. Taxonomy (GTDB): domain Bacteria; phylum Pseudomonadota; class Gammaproteobacteria; order Pseudomonadales; family Marinomonadaceae; genus Marinomonas; species Marinomonas arenicola. The sequence goes on from NZ_SJSC01000001.1 coordinate 940,764, forward strand.
CAAACCAACTCTTCTGCTTAGGAGAGTGGTTACTTTCTTCTCCCATGCTATCAGACAACTCGGTCAACAATTCTTTTTGACGAGCGGTTAAGTTCACTGGTGTTTCCACAGCGACCTTACAAATCAAATCGCCTTGTGGGCCACCACGAACTGGCTTAACACCTTTGTTACGTAAGCGGAACAACTTGCCGGTTTGGCACTCAGCCGTCACTTTCAAGCGCACACGACCATCTAATGTCGGTACATCGATCTCACCGCCTAACGCCGCGGTCGTGAAGCTAATCGGTACTTCGCAGTACAGGTTGGCACCATCACGTTCAAAGATGCTGTGAGGTTTAACAGACACCTGCACAAATAAGTCGCCCGCTGGACCACCATGTGCACCGGCTTCGCCTTCTCCAGAAAGACGGATACGATCGCCTGTATCAACACCCGCTGGAATTTTAACATTAAGCGTTTTGTATTCTTGAGTACGGCCTTGTCCATGACAGTCAGTACATGGGTCAGAAATAACCTGACCTTGACCATGACACTCTGGACACGTTTGCTGTACTGAGAAGAAGCCTTGAGACATGCGTACTTGGCCTGCACCGCCACAGGTACCACAGGTTTTCGGTGTAGAACCTTTTTTCGCACCGGAGCCTTCACACGTATTACAGTTAACCAATGTTGGAATACGGATTTTTTCTTCGCATCCCCACACCGCTTGCTCAAGATCTAATTCTAGGGTGTAACGTAAATCAGAACCACGGCGTGTACGACTTTGACCGCCGCCACCTCCGCCACCGAAAATGTCACCAAACACATCGCCAAAGATATCGCTAAAACCACCCGCGCCAGCACCGCCGCCGTAGCCGCCGCCTTGACCATTTACACCTTCGTGCCCAAAGCGGTCATACGCTTCACGCTTCTCTTCAGAAGATAAAATCTCGTAGGCTTCTGCTACTTCTTTGAATTTATCCAGAGCTTCTGGATTGTCTGGGTTCTTATCCGGATGGTACTTATTCGCTAAGGAGCGATAAGCTTTTTTGATGTCTTTTTTATCCGCGCCTTTGGCCACCCCAAGAACGTCGTAATAGTCTCTTTTGCTCATCGCTGGCATTCCTGAATAGATAAAGTCTGAATTGAAAAATTTGAATAGATATCCGTGTATCTGCGCCCCTATTCACTGGTCTACAAATAGCAAAACACGGTCCTAAAACCGTGTTCGCTATAGCAACCCTTAAAACTAGGGTGACGAAAAAAAGCGTTACGGCTTATTTTTTGTCGTCTTTTACTTCTTCGAATTCAGCGTCTACTGCATCATCCTGAGCTTTACCAGAAGCGGCTTCTTCAGCACCTGGTTGAGCGCCAGCTTGAGCACCTTCTGCTTCAGCGTACATCTTCTGAGCTAAAGAGCCAGACGCTTGAGTCAACGCATTGGTTTTCTCTTCGATCTTCTCTTTGTCGTTAGATGTTAACGCTTCTTCAAGTTCAGTGATCGCTGTTTCAATCGCTGTTTTCTCTTCTTCTGTTGCTTTATCGCCAGCATCAGTCAACGTTTTACGAGTCGCGTGGATCATGCCATCTGCTGTGTTGCGAACCTGTACAAGTTCTTCGAACTTGCGATCTTCTTCCGCGTTAGCTTCAGCATCCTGAACCATTTTTTCCACTTCTTCATCGCTTAGACCAGAAGATGCTTTGATCACGATAGACTGTTCTTTGCCTGTCGCTTTGTCTTTCGCAGACACGCTCAAGATACCGTTGGCATCAAGATCGAAGCTTACTTCGATTTGTGGCACACCACGTGGAGCAGGTGGAATGTCAGCCAAGTCGAAACGACCTAGAGATTTGTTCTGAGACGCTTGTTTACGCTCACCTTGCAATGCATGGATAGTCACTGCATTTTGGTTGTCTTCAGCGGTCGAGAAAGTTTGCGATTTCTTAGTCGGAATCGTTGTGTTTTTCTCGATCAAGGCCGTCATTACACCACCCATAGTCTCGATACCTAGAGACAGTGGAGTCACGTCTAGAAGAAGAACGTCTTTTACATCACCAGAAAGTACCGCACCTTGAATAGAAGCACCGATTGCTACGGCTTCATCAGGGTTTACGTCTTTACGTGGCTCTTTACCGAAGAATTCAGTTACTTTCGCTTGCACAAGAGGCATACGAGTTTGACCACCAACCAAGATAACTTCGTCGATGTCAGAAGCAGAAAGATCTGCGTCTTTCAATGCTTGGCGGCAAGGCTCAAGAGAGTTAAGAACTAGCTCTTCAACCAAAGACTCCAACTTAGAACGAGTCAATTTCACGTTCAAGTGTTTAGGGCCTGATGCGTCAGCCGTGATGTAAGGTAAGTTCACTTCAGTTTGTGAAGAAGAAGACAATTCAACTTTCGCTTTCTCACCCGCTTCTTTCAAACGTTGTAGCGCTAGTGGATCGTTGTGTAGATCGATACCAGTGTCTTTCTTGAACTCAGCCGCTAGGAATTCGATAACGCGCATGTCGAAATCTTCACCACCTAGGAAAGTATCACCGTTTGTAGACAATACTTCGAATTGCTTCTCGCCATCAACGTCAGCAATTTCGATGATAGAGATATCGAACGTACCACCACCAAGGTCATAAACCGCGATAGTAGAGTCGCCGCTGCTCTTGTCTAGGCCGTAAGCCAATGCCGCTGCTGTTGGCTCGTTGATAATACGTTTAACTTCTAGGCCTGCAATTTTACCCGCGTCTTTTGTTGCTTGACGCTGAGAATCGTTGAAGTAAGCAGGAACCGTGATAACCGCTTCTGTTACTTTCTCGCCTAGGTAATCTTCAGCTGTTTTCTTCATTTTCTTAAGAACTTCAGCGGAAATTTGTGGCGGTGCTTTCTTCTCGCCTTTAATTTCTACCCAAGCGTCGCCGTTATCCGCAGATACGATTTTGTAAGGCACCATTGAGATGTCTTTTTGTACCACTTTGTCTTCAAAGCGACGACCGATCAAACGCTTAACCGCAAACAAGGTATTGGTTGGGTTGGTGACAGCCTGACGCTTAGCGGATTGACCCACTAATACTTCGCCATCTTCTGCAAATGCAACGATGGATGGTGTGGTGCGATCGCCTTCAGCGTTTTCAATTACGCGAGCTTTTTCGCCATCTAGTACAGCAACACAAGAGTTTGTTGTACCTAAGTCAATACCAATGATTCTACCCATGGTGTGTCTCTCCTATAAATTCGTTTATTTCAATGATAATTCTGTATTTGGGTACGCTTTTGAGCTTTTCAACCGATCAGTGTCAAAAAAATGACGGTCTTTATGCTGCGCTCGAAACAACGACCATCGCTGGGCGTAATAAGCGGCCATGAAGCGTATAACCCTTCTGCACAACATCCATCACGGTGTTCGGCTCTAACTCAGGGTTTGGCACCATAGTAATGGCTTGGTGCAACTCTGGAGTGAACGGTTCGCCATGTGGATCAACTTGCTTCACTTCAAAGCGAGCCAAGGTTTCCAACAAGTCTTTCAACGTTAACTCAACACCTTCACGAACCGGGTCAGATTCGCCAGTCTCAGGCGCGGACGTTAGCGCTCGCTCAAGATTGTCAGCGACATTGATGATAGATTTGGCGAATTTCTCTAGGCCAAATTTATGCGCTTTCTCAACATCTAGCTCTGCACGTCTGCGAACATTTTGTGCATCCGCTTGAGCACGAAGTGCCGCTTCTTTGTACTGCGCGGCTTCTTCCAATGCTTTAGCAAGCTCTTCACTTTCAGGCGTTTCTTCTAGAAGCTCTGCTTCAGGCTCTAAAAGCTCTTCTGTTGCTTGATTTTCTGCTTCGCTATTCAAATCTTGCTCCGCTTCTAAATTAGAATTTTTTTGCTGATCACTCATTTCTTCACTCCAAATAACAGAAAGTATTCTCTAACTGTGTTGGCTATATGGGGCCAGCTTTTTACCTTTCAACAGTAAAACCTCATAAATTTAATGGGAATGGCAAGAAGATGTGAATACAGAGGCAGAGTGATGGCTAAGATCACAATAATAACCTGTTGTTGTGCTAAAAATGACAGTGAACAGAATTAACAGAACTGGCTCAATTTCACCGTCCTTAGGCTCTGAATAATGATCTTTTCGACTCATTAGGCACGACGGTGCGCGGTTTAATTTTATTAAATCCACATTAATTTTCTTCTCCTACTTGTCAAAAAATGACAAACTACTGTATAAATAACCATATAAAATTTTTTCCTCATGTGGAGCGTATTATGCTAACAAGCATCGCTATATCCAATTTTGCCATTGTTGACACCTTAGATTTGGAATTCAAAACAGGCATGACTGTGATCTCCGGTGAAACCGGCGCCGGCAAATCCATTATGGTAGACGCCTTGTCGCTTTGCTTAGGTGGCAGAACCGATGCTGCGGTGGTTCGACACGGGGAAAAAAAGGCCGATATTAGCGCGACGTTTGATATTACGCAGTACCCTCATGTATTCAATTGGCTAGAAGAGCGCGACCTAGATCAGGATCAGCACTGCATATTACGCCGCGTTATTAGTAAAGAAGGTCGTTCTAAAGCTTATATCAATGGTCGCCCTTGCACGCTCTCGGATTTAAAAGAAGCGGGCAGTCATTTGGTCGATATTCATGGCCAACACGAACATCAATCTTTACTTAAAAAGAGCGCCCAGCGACAACAAGTCGACGAATTCGGCCAATTAACGGAGCTCGCAAAACAAGTCAGCCAGCAATACAGCGTATGGCGACAACTAAGAGAAGCCCTCGCCGCACAACAAAACCGCTCTTCTGAACAAGAAGCAAAAATTCAGCTATTGGCGTATCAGTCCCAAGAATTAGAACAACTCGATTTAAAAGAAGGCGAGATTATCGAGCTTGAAAACGAGCAAGCGTTCTTGGCCAATATCGCAGACTCCCAGCAAAAAGCGTATCAAGTCAGCGGCATATTAATTGATAGCGATGAGGGCACCGTTTGCTCATTGCTCAACCAAGCAGTGCAAAGCGCCAGCCAAATAGCCCCCGCAACCAAAGAGCTAGAAGAAGCGCTTGAAATGATGAATGCAGCGCTCATTCAAGCCCAAGAGGCGGCCGACAGCCTGCATCACTATCAAGACACATTAGAGCAAAACCCAGAGCGACTCAGTGAGATAGAGCAACGCCTTACTGACATCTACGACACAGCACGCAAACACAAGGTACTGCCAGAAGCTTTATTAATATTGCGAGAGTCCGTGGACGCTGAGCTGGCCTTGCTGCAAGGCAGCGAAGAAACCATTGACCAGCTCAAAGAAAGCGAAGAGCGCGCCTATGAAACACTCACGGCGCTCGCGACCACATTGACAGAAAAACGCATGGCAGCGAAAGACCTTCTCGCAAGGCAAGTCGAAGAACAAATACATGGGCTCGGCATGCCCCACGCACGCTTTTTCATTGATTGCCAACCACTTAATCAAGTGTCTGCGAATGGTTTTGAAGACATTGAATACATGATTGCATCGAACCCTGGACAGCCTGCGCAACCATTACGGAAAGTCGCGTCTGGCGGGGAATTGTCACGGATAAGCTTAGGCATTCAAGTCGTCACCGCGCACACCTCAGTGATTCCTACCTTGGTATTTGACGAGGTGGATGTCGGTATAAGTGGAGGGATTGCGGAAGTGGTCGGGCGCATGTTGCGCTCGGTAGGGAAACGAGGACAAGTTTTCTGTGTAACACATTTGGCGCAAGTGGCGGCGCAAGGCAATCAGCATTTGCGTGTGAGTAAGCAAGTAGCCAATGAGGCGACGTCGTCACAAGTGTCTCAATTACAAGATACTGAGCGCACGCAGGAAATTGCGCGCTTACTGGGAGGTCTCGAGTTAACCGAACAAACGTTAGCTCACGCTAAAGAAATGCTTGGTAACGTGCATTTACAATAAAAAATAAGCGGATAACGCCACTGTGTCATTATCCGCTCATTTTTCTGGGCAGCCCTTTATTTCTTCTTTGGGCGCACGTAAATGATCAAGCTGTGATCTTCAATCTCAAAACCATGCTCTTCTGCGATTTCATGCTGACGTTTTTCAATCACTGGATCAACAAACTCAATCACTCGACCTGACTCCAAGCAAATCATGTGGTCATGATGTTCGCCTTTTGCCAATTCAAATACCGCAGTACCCGCTTCAAAATGGTGGCGCATAACCAAGCCTGCAGATTCAAACTGAGTCAAAACACGATAAACTGTTGCTAAACCGACATCTTCACCTTGATCTAGCAAAGTACGGTAAACATCATCGGCACTGAAATGACGATCACCAGCATTCTCTAGAATTTGTAAAATTTTCACTCGCGGCAAGGTAACTTTGAGTCCCGCTTTCTTTAGTTCTTGATTTTCGCTAGTCATGAGTCATTCTCTATTCGATCTTGTTGATAATTACTTTATCATTAGCATACCTGAGTTAGGATGATACAAATGAAAAAATCAATATTAGTAATATGCGCCCTATTTTCTCTAAGCGCATGCAGTTTATTTCCGCCTCCATATAAGGCTACCGTAACGCAAGGCAACCTCATTACGAAGGAACAGCTCTCTCAGTTAAAAGTGGGCATGACACAATCGCAAGTTATCTACCTGTTAGGAACCCCTATGGTAAGAGATACCTTCAAACCCAACGAATGGCATTATCTTTACACCACCAAATACGCGACACCTGAGACACCTAAAAGCGCCGCGAGTGATCTCACTTTAACGTTCGAGGGTGACAGCTTAACTGACATTAAAAACAACTAATTATTCTAGCTGTTTTTTGCTGCGCGGTTGGCTCTAGCTTGTTTAGGGTCAACCTTCAGCTCACGGTAGATTTCTACACGCTCACCTTCTTTTAACGTCTGTGTATCGGCATTTCTTACCGCTTTGCCAAAAATCCCTACTTTCACATTCTCCAAGTCTAAACCTGGAAAAAAAGCATCGATATTAGAGCGAAGCACTGCGTCTCTTACCGTGCAATTTTCTTCTACATCTAACGCTATAATTTTTTGCTTTTCAGGCAGCGCATACGCCACCTCAACTCGTATTTTATTCACCGTAAACTACCTTTGCTCGTTTACTAAATGCGTCCACCATAGCATTGGCGATCTGGCTAAACACACCACCAAACGCAAATTTCAGCATACCACTCAATTCAAATTCGATACTTAGCGCTATTTTACAGCGACCAGGGGACAGTTCGCTAAACGTCCATACACCGTGTAATTTTTTAAACGGGCCTTTTACTAGGGTCATTTCAACTCGCGTTGGCTCTTCTAAAAAATTCTTAGTGGTAAAGGCCTGACGCACCGGCCCCTTACCAACCTCAAGAGAGGCGACAATTTCTGTTGGCGTACGAGATATCAGAGAAGAGCTCAAACAACCTGGTAAAAATTCCGGATACCCGTCGATATCATTCACTAATGCAAACATTTGCTCGCAACTGTACTCAACATGAGCAAAGCGCTCTATATGACTCAAATCAAACTCCTATCCAACCTGCGACAGTAATGACGATAAGCACAGGAATACTGATATATTTTAAAACGCCATACCATATTTTGAAGTGGCTAACTTGGCGAGTAATCATCTCGTTGCGTAATACGGTACGAGGGATAAACCACGCCACCAACACAGACAATAAAATCGCCCCCAACGGCAGCATAATCAAAGAGGTTAGCTGATCAAGCAACTCAAAGAAATTGAGGCCAAACAGCACTTTTCTATCCCAATGGTTAAACGATAAAAGCACCGCAATACCAACAAACCAAATGGCGCCGCCTAACAACAAAGCCGCTTTAAAACGCGCAATGTAAAACTTCTCATGCAACCAAGCAACAAACAGTTCTAACATAGAGATTGCCGAAGTCAGTGCAGCAATCACCAATAAGAGAAAAAAGAAGCCGCCTATCAACTGCCCTGCTGGCAAACTACCAAAAATAATAGGCAAGGACACAAACGCTAAACTAGGCCCTGAATCCAGATCTATATGGAACGCAAAAGCCAAAGGGAAAATCACCAAACAGGCCAATACAGACACAATCAGGTCAATCGCTACCACCGCAGAACAGGCTCGGGCAATGGACATCCGCTTACTCATGTATGCACCGTAAGCAAACATAGCACCCATTCCCACACTTAAGCTAAACAGGGCATGACCAATGGCGGATAACACCACACCAAAAGTGATGTCTTGCCAAGACCAACGAAACAAGAAGTGAATGGCTTCAAGCGCTTCTCCCTCTTCCAGAGAGAACCCCGCCAATATCAGCATAACGACGATCAAAACAGGCAATAAAATTCGCACCAAGGCCGCCAGTCCACGCGTCACTGACTGCCCTACGGTTAATACGACCAGTCCTACAAATATCGAGTGCCATAGTAGCATTTCACCAGGGGACGCCAATAAATGATCAAACATGCTCGCGGCATCGGCTTGGGAGATATTCACAAAATCCCCCGAGATGGCGCGTTCAAAGTAACCAATGGACCAGCCAGCAATGACGCTATAGAAAGTCAGGATGAGAAAGCCAGTGAGCCCTGCAATCCAGGGAACAACAACCCAAAAGCGGTGAATCACACGACGTTCACTAAGATCATTAATGGTGTCTATCGGGTTTGAGCGTACGGTACGACCTAGTGCTACTTCAGCCATTAGGATAGGCAGGCCGACCAACAGTAAGCAAGCACAATAAATAAGCAGAAAAGCGCCGCCGCCATTCTCTCCTATTAGGTACGGAAATTTCCAAATATTCCCCAAGCCAACAGCTGATCCGCTCGCGGCAAAAATAAATATCCACGGACTAGACCATATACCTTGTAAACATCGACTTTCGGGCATAAATTTAGCTCTCACTACTCAGTAGCGTTTAGATAATTAAAGATGAGAAAGAAAGCTTACCGCAGTCATTCGAAGCTCATCATGATGATTTTATTTACTGAGGGCGAATTTTCTAACATTAAGGCGCATACCTCAAGAAAAGCATAGGTTTTTGCCGCTATCGACCGTATAATTTCCAACTATGAGTAAAGTAAAGAAAAAATCCAATAGCACGGGCACTATCGCGCTTAATAAACGTGCAAAATTTGACTACTTCGTTGACCAGAAGTTCGAAGCCGGACTGGTTTTATCTGGATGGGAAGTCAAAAGCCTGCGCGAAGGTAAAGCCCAATTAGTTGACGCCTTCGTTATCATTCACCAAAACGAAGCGTGGCTTGTCGGTGCGCGTATTACGCCACTTTTAAGCGCCTCTACACACGTTGTATGTGAGCCAATGCGCCAGCGTAAATTGCTGCTCAACCGCAAAGAGCTCGAGAAAATCATACAAGTTACTGAGCAAAAGGGTAAAACCTGCGCGGCCATGGCTCTGTACTGGAAAGGCAATAAAATCAAATGTGAAGTTGCCTTGGTTACCGGTAAAAAAGACCATGACAAACGCGGCACAGAACGAGATCGTGATTGGTCGCGAGACAAAGAACGCCTAATGAAACACAGTGCTTAATCTTAGCTGACGCTGTTCACAGAATAGTGTGAGTAAATAAGAACAAAGCGCAGAGATACCCGTTATCTCTAGCGAAAGCACATTGTTTCCGTTAGAATAATACCAACTTTGGGGATGACTTGGTTTCGACGCCGGTTACAAACCCTGAGGTGCATGTCGAGAGTGATGCGTGATCTCGTAAATCCCCCGCATCAATTTTATAGTCGCAAACGACGAAAACTACGCTTTAGCAGCCTAAACCGCTGCTAGTGTGCTGCCCTCAGGTTGCTTGTAGCCAGAGATTCTGCAGTATCATAAATTACAGGATGCTAACCGATGCCCCGCCTAGGGATAAGGTTCTAAGATTAAGTAGGCTCGCCATTAACACCCTGTCCTTCGGGCGGTTCGTGGTCAAATAATAGAAGTGACTAAACATGTAGAGCCGATGGCAGAGGACTGGCGGACGGGGGTTCGAATCCCCCCATCTCCACCACTTAAAGGCTTGATTTTAAAAGGGTTTGCACTTTTTAAAATGAGGTCGGGGCACACAAACGACACACAGTTTGTATGCCAATAAAAAAGGGAAGCCTAATGGCTTCCCTTTTTTTGTCTATTTTACGCTGTGCTTTTCGGCTGCTTTACGCAACTCTTGGGCACAGGTTAGGTAGTAATTTCGCCCTGTAGCGGTGAGTAAGTGCTTAGCAAGCCCTTCAAGAGCTTCGGCCTTCATTAATTTAGGTTTGCCTGTTGATGGCTCAAGCACTATAAGTTGGTCTGCTAATTGTGCCGCCCACTGATAATCCTTATTTTTTAATGCATCAAGCGTGGCTTGCTCTAATTTAGCTTTGCCTCCCGCCAAAGTCGCCATTCGCTCAGCTTCTGCTTTAACCGGTAAGGAAAATAGGTGCGTCGGGTTACCATCGAACCACCCCAAAGTACCAGCAAAGATGGAACGCACTGCCCACTGAATATTACCGTAGTAGTTTCTGAGATAATCTTTATCCGCATACTTCTGTGGTAACTTCACATACTCTACTAATTCATCCGGCGTCATCCCTTTGTTCATGCCTTCGATTGTTTTGTTAAAAACATACTGCACGGCGTCGCGATAATTCGTCAATCTGTCCATGACCTCCGCTTTATCCGTAATAGGTCGCGTGTGCCCAGGTACTAGCTTTTCAGGTTTTTCTTTCAACATTTGGTTAAGGCCACTGATCCAAGACTGCACATCGCGGTATTCTGATCCTCGAATAGCATAAAGGTTAGGCCAAGAACTGTAGAAGAAATCACCAGAGAACAAGACGCGCTTAGCCGGGTACCAAATGTACATGGCGTCTTTTGTTTCTCCATTAATAGGCACTAATTCCAAACTAATTCCAGCCACCTCTATTAATTCTCGTGTGCTGCCTAAATGATGATTTGGTTGGATAGCTGTGGCTTTTGTACCAAATACTTCAAGCGAGTGTTTCGGGTAATACGCTTGCGCTATACCATTATTTATCCTTTTCTCTGGTGGTAATAAAAAGCCACCTTGTCTCGCACCACGAATCCTATTGATGGTTAAACCTTCTCGCTTAAAGGCATGAGCCTCATCACGAAAGTTACTCCGAGCCCAAATCTGTGGGTGCCCTTCTGCTGCAAAAACAGGAATCCCACCAATATGATCACTGTGCCCGTGCGTTATCAGAATCGCCTTAATCGGCAGCGCTGTTATTTTTCGCATTGCGGCTAATACTTTTTTGGCGGAGGCGGTATCTATGCCGGTGTCGACGATAACAAGGCCGTCTTTTCCGACAATCATAGAAACAGGCTGCACCGAATAACCTGTAAAGGTATAAACATTATCCGCAACATGGACTGTGTCTTTTTGGAATTCTGCGTTCCGCGCTTTTAACAGTGCCGTTTCAGGCGTATCGACGGCAAGTGCCATGCTCGAAGTAATCGTTGTGATCACCACAAGTAATAGACTTATGATTGTTCTCATGTCTTATGTCTCCTTCTCCAACGACGTTAAAATGGAGAGTGCTTATTGGTTTTATTTTGATGGAGTAGATTGGCAATACTTTAATATTTATCCGTTTTACCGCTCATTTATTCTTACCTTGCTGTGCGCACGAATCAGATTTACCTGATAATAAATTCAAAGTCAAACCTCATTAACAAATAACAAAAGACATGAAAACATTGACTAAAATGCGAATTTAAAAACAAGAGAATTCTCAATATTGAATATCAAAAAACATAAATTAATATATAATAAAAAAAGCACTTATGCTTTTGTCACAAAGTAAGCAATTGAAAATTAATGTTTTTCTCTAATTCTTAGATAAGAATTTAGCCTTTGACTGGGGATCAATATTTCCCCGCAGCGCCTCAAGATACAAAGCCCCCACTTTCCCCTTAGGCCATATAAAAACGAGATCAGTGAAGTGTAGGTAGCGGCTACTTGACGGTGCAGATAGGCTTTTTTAATAAGGAGAAAGTGTCATGATCACAATGGAAGATAAGGCCTAACTTAGTTCCATATATCATCAATAATTAGCAGAGATTTTAGGATAGAAGGCCTATAAACAGGCCGTTTACCCGCCTTTTAAGCCCATCAATTAAGCCTTCTCTTTGACCCCCTTTTATGGCCATATCCAACAACACAAATAGCTTCAAGCCCTACATTAATCATAGTGATGGACGGTTTTTCAAACGACATGAGAAGTTACTTAATTTATGCACATTGGAAGGCCATATAAGTGTCACTGACCTTTGCTTCCAGAACGGCCATTCCAAAAAGTGATTGTCGGCTACCTATGCTCGATTTTCATAAGAAATTAAAGTGCTCTTGCGCAATTAGATTGCCGCTTCCTCCTCTTAACCTTACAAAAAATCATGTTTCCTAATCATAGAACCCATCACCCTATTCAAGCGTAACAAAGAGGATTGGTACTAATTTTTATAAAAGCCAATAAAAACAATGACCTGTAACCACCCTTACTTTTCTAATAAAACCAGCCTTAACATGAAGGCAACAATCCGTGCTTATTTTTAAAGATATTGCATCGTTATTTGAATAGTTGAATGTAAAGTGACACTGCACCTTAACCTCTATTTATTTAAATTTTTAATGTTATTATTTAAAACATAGAAACACAGCAGAAAATCTGCTTAAACTTATTATATTAAGGTGATTAATTATGAATACTTTTACTAAAAGCGCTCTTACTTTCCTAGCAGCTTCTTCCATTGCTTCTGTTGCACTAGCAGCACCAGGTGATGCAACTTATGGTCAATCTACTCGCGGCCAAGTTCACTCTTTAGAGTCTCAAGCAAAAGACATCAATATTGGCCTTGAAGACAATGCTGCATTTGCACCAACTCAAAAAGCCTCTGCTGAAAACAGCCAGCGCGCTGAGTTTTTACAAAACAAACTAAACTAAGGGTAACCCCTTAGTCATCGTTCTAATATAGAATGAAAGCCTTAATAAGCCAGCATGGGGAACCATGCTGGCTTTTTCATTTTAAAAGGTACCATTCTTATTTCTAGAAATATTTCACATTATCTTGATTAATTGAATGTAAAGTGACATCTCACCTTAGCCTCTATTTATTTAAGTTTTTAATGCTATTATTTAAAACATAGAAACACAGCAGACAAACTGCTTAAACTTATTATATTAAGGTGATTAATTATGAATACTTTTACTAAAAGCGCTCTTACTTTTCTAGCAGCTTCTTCCATTGCTTCTGTTGCACTAGCAGCACCAGGTGACGCCACTTATGGTCAATCTACTCGCGGTCAATTGCATTCTTTAGAATCCCAAGCAAAAGATATTAATGTAAGCCTTGAAGACAATGCCGCCTTTGCACCAACGCAAAAAGCGTCTTCTGAAAACAGTCACCGCGCTGAGTTTTTACAAAACGAACTAAACTAAGGTTTAAAAAGTAATTTATCATTCTTAGATAAAACGAAAGCCTTAAAAGAATCCAGCATAGTCTTCTATGCTGGACTTTTACGTATTATCCCATAAAAACAACACCTAACATTGCAGTAAGCACTTACTTCCATCGGCGACACCTCTCGACGAAATCATAAAACCTTCTGTTTACCACCTCTCGCCATCTCAACTTCAGAAACATAAAAATACAAACCGTGCGTATTTTTAAAGATATTGCATTGTTTTTTGAATAGTTGGATATAAAAAGACACCGCCCCTTTCCCTCTATTTATTTAATTTTTTAATGTTATTATTTAAAACATAGAAACACAGCAGACAATCTGACCAAACAAATTATATTAAGGTGATTAATTATGAATACTTTTACTAAAAGCGTTGTTACTTTCCTAGCGGCTTCTTCCATTGCTTCTGTTGCACTTGCAGCACCTGGCGATGCAACTTATGGTCAATCTACTCGCAACCAAGTTCATTCTTTAGAGTCTCAAGCACAAAACGTTAATGTTGGCATTGAAAACAATGCTGCGTTTGCACCAACTCAAAAAGCCTCTTCTGAAAACAGCCATCGTGCTGAGTTCTTACAAAACGAATTGAACTAATAAGTTCATTTTTAAACTTCCATTTTAATATGGAATAGAAGCCTTAATAAGCCAGCTTGGTATTCCACGCTGGCTTTTTCATTTTTAAACAATAGCTGTCTAGACCAAGTCATCGCCTCTGACTATCAAGATAATAGCCAGCCTATATTTCTCTTCAATCCAGTTACTTCTTAACTCTAAAATACACGCCGTTCTTATTTCTAGAAACATTGCATAATAATTTGAATTATTGAATGTAAAGTGACAGTGCCCCTCAATCCCTTTTTATTTTAAATTTAACTGTTATTATTTAAAACATAGAAACACAGCAGACAATCTGCCCAAACAAATTATATTAAGGTGATTAATTATGAATACTTTTACTAAAAGCGCTCTTACTTTCCTAGCAGCATCTTCAATTGCTTCTGTAGCACTAGCGGCACCAGGCGATGCAACTTACGGCAAAGAAACTCGTGGTCAGACTCACTCTTTAGAGTCCCAAGCCCAAGAAGTGAATGTTAGCCTTGCAAACAACGCTGCATTTGATCTAACGAAAAAAGCTTCTGCTGAAAACAGCCAACGCGCAGAGTTCTTGCAAAACAAACTGAACTAAGTTGTTCAGCCAGTAAGACCCCATTCTGAGAAAGAATGAAAGCCTTAATAAGCCAGTGTGGTAACCCACCCTGGCTTTTTCATTTCTTATCCAAACTTAATGAACCCAAAGCCTCTATCTAGATAACCTCCCACGATCCATTGCCTTTCTGACAAGACAAAATAGCTCAGGCTGCTTTAAACGCCGTTGTATAGCTCACCCAAGCCACCAATAGAAATGCAAACTCTCACCCGCACTCGTGTCTTAGCACATATAAAATAACTTACAGGCATGCCTGCTTTTTAGGGGGACTGTAAGAATTACGCAGCACCGTGTAACACCACAAGTAATTCTTCTGCGCTTAGTTTATTCTATATTTTCATTAGACAAGGCAGGGCTGCAGACGCACAAAGGAGGGGGAATCATGAAAAACATTTTACTATTGGTTGTATTGATGACAGTGCTGAGTGGCTGCACATCCAATGTCACTCTATCTGGGCGCTACTTAAGCAATGTAGACACCAGCATAGAGATAGCTAAATCCTCTGCTATTTTGGTTCAATCAAACGAAGATGGGGATGAACTTACTAATAAACGCTATATGCCCGATATTATCCATGCATTTAATCAACTAGGATTTAGCAATATATCAGAGCAGATGACATCGCCAGATTACACACTCATAGTCAACTTCACCTCCAAAGAGGAAAATCAAATACAAACTGTGCCGGTTTTTACTCGCGAAAGAGGCACGCCCTATGTTGTTTGCCATCAGAATAAAAACAACAATAGAGTCTGCACCACTCATTATTACTTCAATGCACCTATGGTCAGTGGCTATCGCTCTGTCAGCACGCCTACGAATGTCTACACCTTCAATTTTATATTGCAAGACCAGCACAAAAGCCCTGTTCTAAATGTCACAAGCACAGTTGTTCATGAGGATTGTTCTCAATGGAAGATCTATCAGTTCCTAGCCTCAGATGCGATTGCTAGAACCAATTTTAAGACTCCGGTGGATAAGCAATACTCAGTCACCATGCCAGAGAGTTATCGTTGTCAGCAGTGATGCCATACCTAGAGCTGACCGTACATTTCAACGTAAATGATACTTTACAAGAAAAAATGTGACCCCTTTGCGCTTTTTGGGCGTAACTACCTATACTGAAAACTAAGGTGACGAGTGATCGCTACCTTATAAATAGGTTGTTTTCCAAATCCAATAGGCTTTTTTCGAAAAGCGAGGGGGAATCCATGATCAATCATGTATGGGGTTTAATCCATCATCCAGACCGCGAATGGCGCGAAATAAACAAAGAACACGAAACAGTTAGTCACTTATACACTCACCATGTGCTTTGGCTAGCTGCCATTCCAGTCGTTAGTACCTTTATTGGTACCACACAATTCGGTTGGACGTTTGGTGGCGAAGAAGCCATCAAAGTATCATTAGTTAATGGTCTCACGCTTGGTATTCTATTTTATGCACTGATTTTGGTGGCCGTCGCTCTGGTCGGCAGCTTAATTCATTGGATGGCCGCGAGATACTCTACCCGACCTAGTCGTCATGAATGCATTGTGTTTGCAGGTTATATCGCTACACCTATGTTTTTAAGCGGGCTGTTTGCTCTGTATCCTATTATCTGGCTATGTGCCCTAGCCTGCGTTATAGGGGTTTGTTACACCGGCTACCTACTTTATAAAGGCACGCCTAGCTTTTTAGGCATTAGTCATAAACAAGGCTTTATTTTGTCCAGTACCACCTTGGGTATTGGGGTTTTAGTATTAGAAGTTTTATTAGCGCTTGTGGTGATCTTATGGAGCATGGGATCGAGCAACAGTGTTATATGGCACTTTTTCCAATAACATAATAAAAGCACTTAGTGACGAATAGCGAGCAATGCCAGTAAATAGGCATTGCTCGCTATTTAACTGAATGCCTGCCTTATCTCCTCCTATCTAAACCAAGGTCGCGTTAGACCACACAAAATGTATCGCCCTTCGCTAATAGTTGCCTGCTTGGCTGAACTTTTAATATCACCGCCAGTCTTAACTATGAAAGTTTTCCATGCAGATGAAAAATTTGAGCAAACATCAAAGGTGATTTATTTACTCTTTCAGCTTACACACCTACGAAAACAGCACAGATTACGTCAACGACTGTGACCTCCTCCGTCAGCAGGAGATATAAGAGAAAAGGATATGACTTCGAAATAAAGCCATTTCACTTAATTGATTTTAATCACTATTTTAACTTCTTATTCGTTCTTTATCTGACGGAAAAGCAATCTCTTAACTATCCGTCAAGGTAAAGCTTCGCTATAGTACAAACATGTCATTTTAAGGAACCTTGAATCGCTATGTCACATACGGATGCGACCCGAATCCCACCGCACTCAACGAGAGGAGCAAAAAATTGAACTCTTTGATTTGGCTCCCATTTCTTCCATTACTCGGCACATTAGTCCCTTTATTTTCAGCGCGTCTTAGTCGTACGGCTTGTGCCTTTATGACCGCCGCTCTGCCTGCGATTACGCTATTGCTCATCCTGTCCCATGCAGGTGATATTTTTTCCGGCGAGCGCTTCTTTTCATCACTGCCTTGGGTTCCTGCCATAGGCTTAGAGCTGGCTTTTCGGTTAGACGGACTGTCTCTTCTTTTCTCGATACTTATTCTTGGCATTGGTCTGCTGGTCATTCTGTATGCTCGGTACTATTTATCGGCTCAAGATTCGATCGGAAAATTCTACGCTTACTTGATCCTTTTTATGTTCGCCATGCTAGGTGTGGTGTTATCAGATAACCTAATTCAACTTTGGTTTTTCTGGGAGCTAACAAGTATTAGCTCTTTCTTGCTGATTAGCTTCTGGGGACACAAAGCCGACGCTCGTAAAGGGGCGCGAATGGCATTGACTGTCACCGGCGCTGGCGGTCTAGCCTTGTTGGCCGGATTACTATTATTGGGACATACAGTCGGCAGCTATAGCCTACAAACGGTCCTTGATAGTGGCGATTTAATTAAGGCCAGCGCCAGTTACCCAGTGATCACTGTGCTGGTTCTACTTGGTGCGTTTACCAAATCAGCCCAATTCCCTTTTCACTTTTGGCTACCAAATGCCATGGCTGCACCGACACCGGTAAGTGCGTACTTACACTCAGCCACCATGGTAAAAGCAGGGATCTTCCTGATGGCTCGCTTTTACCCTGCGCTAGCCGATACCGACCTCTGGTTCTTATTAGTCAGCCTAACGGGCTTAGCTACCTTTTTAACCGGTGCTTATGTGGCACTCTTCCAACATGACTTAAAAGGGTTACTCGCTAACTCAACCATCAGTCATTTGGGGTTAATAACCCTACTGTTAGGTATGGGAACCGACTTGGCGGCTGTCGCGGCTATCTTCCATATTATTAACCACGCTATTTTTAAAGCGTCGCTCTTTATGGCGGCAGGCATCATTGACCATGAGTCCGGCTCACGCGATATGAGACAACTCAACGGGTTGTGGAAATACATGCCATTTACGGCAACACTGGCCATGGTCGCTGCGTCATCGATGGCGGGTGTTCCTTTGCTAAATGGCTTCTTATCCAAAGAAATGTTCTTTACTGAAACATTGCATCAAGCTTCTATTGGCTCTCTATCATGGATGATTCCGGTATTAGCGACCTTGGGCGGAGTCTTTTCTGTCGCCTACTCAATGCGCTTTATTCATGATGTTTTCTTTAATGGTGAGCCAATTAACTTGCCTAAAACACCTCATGAGCCACCACGCTATATGCGAGTGCCAGTAGAGATTTTAGTCGCCTTGTGTCTGCTAGTAGGTATCTTCCCAACTCTTGTTGTTGGCGATTTACTCTACTCTGCGGCGACTGCGGTACTAAATGGAGAGGTGCCTCATTACAGTTTAGCGATCTGGCATGGTTTCACCTATCCTCTGCTAATGAGTGGGATTGCGATGGTAGGCGGTTTAATCATCTATACCAACCGCCATCATTTCTTTAAATTCCAAGCGCAATTTCCCGTTAGCGATCCCAAACTGGTGTTTGAGAGTATCATTCAATCTCTCGCCCACAAGGCTCAAAAGTTCATCACCCTAACGGAAAATGGATCGCTGCAACGCTATATCTTTTTTGCCTTATTGCTCGCCATTTCGATGACGGCGGTCCCATTACTGCAACTGAACACGACCGCGGGCTTGCGTCCTGAAATACCGATAGACGCTATCTCTGTCACATCCGTAGCACTACTCTGTATTGCTGGTGTCGCAACGGTTATCTGGCACAGACGACGTTTGATATCTCTTTTAATGCTGTCTGTTGTCGGCTTGATTGTCTCTTTGGCGTTCGCTAAGTTCTCAGCACCAGACTTGGCTTTGACTCAACTATCAGTCGAAGTTGTGACCGTTATTTTGTTGATCTTAGCGTTGTTTTTCTTGCCTCAGAAAACCCCTAAAGAATCGTCTCCTCGACGGGTCGTACGTGATCTTGGTTTGGCGGCGTTTGTCGGCGGCACGGTCGGTACTATTTGTTATGCCTTGATGACACGCCCCTTGGATACCATCTCGACCTTCTTTCTGGAGAACAGTAAGACAGGCGGTGGTGGTACCAACGTTGTTAACGTTATTTTGGTCGACTTCCGTGGCTTTGATACCTTAGGCGAAATAACCGTACTGGGTATTGCTGCTCTGGGGATTTATAAGTTAATTGCCAGAATGCGCTTATATATGCCCTCCAGCGATGGAAAAGGACGTGCGTGGTCTGAAGACAAATACCCTCTTCTGCTCGCGGTTATCTCACAAAGTCTATTGCCATTAGCCCTGCTGGTGTCTGCGTATATTTTCCTACGCGGCCACAACATGCCTGGCGGTGGCTTCATTGCGGGTCTCATCACCTCGGTTGCCATTATCCAGCAGTACATTGCTCACGGTGTTAACTGGATCAAACAGCGACTGAAATTGGACTACCAGATAATGATAGGCAGCGGTATTAGCATCGCGACACTCAGCGGTCTAGGCAGCTGGGTCTTTGGGCACCCATTCCTAACCTCTTGGTTCGATTACTTTTATTTACCTGTCATTGGCAAATTTGAACTCGCCAGTGCAATGATCTTTGACCTCGGCGTATTTTTAACCGTGGTTGGCGCCACCATGCTGATTCTGGCCAATCTAGGTCAGCTCACCACCAGCGAACGCGCTACGCAAAAGGAGCATGATTAATTATGGAAGGTATGTACGCATTTAGCGTTGGACTACTGACCGCCTGCGGTGTGTTTTTAACATTAAGAGGCCGTAGTTTCTCTGTGGTTGTTGGATTGACCTTGCTCTCCTACGCAGTGAATTTATTCTTATTTGCCAGCGGCCGTTTGAAATTGAACGCCGCCGCGGTATTAGGCGAATCAGAACACTATGGCGACCCCCTGCCTCAAGCACTCGTATTAACCGCGATTGTAATCGGCTTTGCCATGACGGCGTTCGCGGTCATTTTGGCCATGCGCGCCAGAGCGGATTTAGGAAATGACCATGTTGACGGGCAAATACCCCAACCCAAAAGCTCACTATCTCAAAAAACAGGAGGGGCGAAATAGATGCAGCATTTGAGCATTTTGCCCATTTTAATCCCACTAATCTTCGGTGCCGCACTGCTTTTACCGCCGCTGTCTAAGCACATTAACAGACAGCGTATTGCCGCTATCATTGGTTTGTTCTTACTGCTGATCTCAGCCTTTTATCTGCTCTACCAAGTGCAATCAGAGGGTGTCCACCTGTACGCTTTAGGCGAGTGGCAGCCACCCTTTGGTATCGTTCTGGTGGCTGATCCAGTCTCTGTATTGCTGGTCGCCCTGACCTCCTTTTTGGCCTTTTCCGTCATGCTCTATGCAATGAATGGACAGGACAAAAACGGCGCCTACTTCCACCCATTATTTATGTTTCAAGTAATGGGCATTAACGGCGCTTTTCTGACTGGCGATATCTTTAACCTCTTCGTATTTTTTGAAGTGTTATTAATTGCTTCGTACGCCCTGTTGATTCATGGCGGAGGAAAACAACGCACTCAAGCAACACTGCATTACGTCATTCTAAACTTGGTTGGCTCCAGTCTATTCTTATTTGGTTTAGGCATCATTTACGGCACACTCGGCACACTGAATATGGCCGATCTGGCCGTCAAAGTTGGCAGCTTACAGGCTGAAAATGCCACCCTAGCGAAAACAGGCGCCTTGCTACTATTGGTTGTATTCGGTCTCAAAGCCGCGATGTTGCCATTGCATTTCTGGCTACCCAAAACCTACTCCAGCGCCAGTGCGCCAGTAGCGGCACTTTTTGCCATTATGACCAAGGTCGGGATCTACAGTATTTTCCGTGTCTATACGGTTATCTTTGGCGAGCACGCTGGCGCGTTAGCGAATATAGCAACACCTTGGTTATGGCCTCTGGCCTTGCTGACAATTGCGATTGGTGCTGTTGGCATTCTTGCCAGCCCAGGCTTAAAAACACTCACAGCCAACCTTGTTATCGTGTCTAGCGGTAGCCTATTGGCGTGTGCGGCGATCAATTCAGAAACAGCGACGTCTGCTGCTCTTTACTATCTTGTGCACAGTACACTGGTGTCTGCGGGGCTCTTCTTACTTGCCGACATCATGGCCAGACAACGCGGCCAAGCTGAAGACAGATTTGTGCGCTCACGGCCATTCGTACAACCAAGAATATTGGGGATTTTATTTTCTATTGCGGCGTTATCCATCATAGGGATGCCACCTTTTTCAGGCTTCATTGGCAAAGTGATGATACTCCAAGCCACACAATCATTGGCTGAGTCATTATGGCTATGGCCGTTGATATTGCTTGGTAGCTTAGCCGCTCTGATTACCTTCTCTCGTGCAGGTACCACCTTGTTCTGGCGACATAATGGAAACTTATCAACAGAAAGCGAAGCCGCTAAGCCATTGGAGCTTGCAGCGGTTATTCTGCTACTGCTTGCTTCCCCTGTTCTGGTTATTTTTGCGGGAGACATGACCGCTTATACTCAGGAGGCTGCTCACTATCTGCATGACTTTCAAGCATCCGCTTATAACTTACTGCCAGGAGTGTCGCCATGAGATTTTTCCCAATGCCATTTCACAGCCTGATGTTGTTTGTTGTTTGGTTACTGCTCAATAATTCGGTGAGTGCAGGGCAAATGGTTCTCGCCACGTTTTTTGCCATCACCATCCCTTGGTTAGTGAAAGACATGCGCGATGAGCACCCAAAAATTCGCCGACCTTTTTTAGCCATCCGCTACATACTGATGGTGATGAAAGACATAGTCGTCGCGAACGTTGAGGTCGCTTTGCTCATCGTGGGCCCGATTAAAAAATTACAACCGGGGTTCGTGGCCATCCCCATTAATATGACATCGGACTTAGGCATTACCGTGCTCGCAAGTACGGTGTCCTTAACACCTGGTACCGTTAGTGCCGAAGTCTCAAAAGACAAAACATGGCTGTATATTCATGCCCTTCACCTAGACGATGAAAAGGCCTTAATCAACGAAATTAAGACGCGTTATGAAGCCCCGATTAAGGAGATATTCGGATGTTAATTTGGACTATCACCATTGTTGCGGTCTGCATTTGTATCGCACTGATCTTAAATTTATGGCGCTTAATACAAGGCCCCAGTGTCTCGGACCGAATCTTAGCCCTCGACACCATGTACATAAATACCATCGCCTTGATTCTACTCTACGGCATGTATATGGGAAGTGCTTTGTATTTCGAAGCCGCCTTACTTATCGCCATGCTCGGCTTCGTTAGTACCGCGGCACTAAGTAAGTATTTACTTCGCGGCGACATCATAGAATAGGATTTGTTATGCCTTTATTTCTCGAAATTATTGTTTGTGTCTTATTGCTGATCGGTGGCCTTTTCTTATTGGTTGGCTCTTATGGATTGGCCCGTTTACCAGATATTTATATGCGCTTGCATAGCCCAACCAAAGCTTCAACCTTGGGTATTACTGGTGTCTTAATCGCATCAATGATTCTGCAGAGTTACTTGCAGGACTTCGTTTCCATTAAAGAACTGCTGATTACTCTGTTCCTTCTTATTACCGCCCCTGTGGCCGCTAATATGATTGCTAAAACAGCGATTCACCATGAGATCAAACCACTGAACAAAACTCGTGGTAAAGCCTTGGTTGACAGCATGCGTAATCGAGATAACCCGCCTAAGTAGAGTGTGGGTTGTCGATATCAAAGACAAAAAAAATCCCCTTCTAACGATGACGTTAAAAGGGGATTTTTTTGGCCTAACAAATTTTGGCCTAACAAAAGGCGCATTCCATACCAATAGCTTAGTTCAAGGACAATATGTTCGTCTTACTGATCCTATGGCGATAAATCTCACGTAAATACTTAATCGCATTTTTCACGTTTTTAATGTCGAGACGAATATCGTTAATAGAAACAAAACGATCGTTGTCTTCTATCAGCTCTCGGTATTTTTTCTCATACATTGGCTTAATCGCGTACCAATTTGTATCCAGAATTTTGGCTGGATTTTCATACTCGGTAAAATACTTATCCACCATATCTTCATCAAACTCATCGCTTTGAATAAAGCCAATCACCGCATTATCAATTTCATCGGTGTAACGATATTCATCACGGGCGAAGCAGCGCTTCATATACGCAACCATTAGCGTTAAGAAGTCATCACTTAAACACGGACTTTTGGCGACCAGTGTGGTCAAGGACAAGTTAGCAGACGCGCCTATAACCAAGGCATAACGTTTCAACGTTGTATTAGGAAACAAGCGGTTCAAATGGACTTTTAGACGGTTCATCGCTGTAAACGAGAGTTTGAAATCTCGCGGCACAGAAATAATAGACACCACGGACGAACAGTTCTTAAAGAAGTGAAGATGATTAAGCGTGCTAGCATCATACTCGCTTTTACGATATTCCATGATCGCTTGGCGATAACGCTCAGATTCCACAGGCAATACACTGATGCCCTCTATCGCAGAAGTATCGTCATTGAAATGCGGTAACTCAATAGAGCGACAAAATAGGTCATCGATATCGACTTCGTTATTCAATCCATTATTACGCACCACACTTTCGGCATACGCCACAGCAACCGGACCGGCAAGACTCATAAACAAATCATTAGCATCGAGGCGAATGGTTTCTGAGATATCAATTCCTGCACGACGGAAGTAATCTTCATCGTAATCCGTGGTAACAGCCTGCGCTGTTAAGATATTGAAGATCTGTTGGGAAATGTACTGGTTGGCATATTTCTCCATGGTATTAACATCGATATCATCGATTTCGTTGCCATTCTCTTCTTCTGCATATCGCATGATATCGTTAGAAATCAACATCATGGAATTCCAAGGGCGAATACGTTGCATCACGTTTTCTGGCACCTGGTCATTATCACGCTCTTCGTTGTACGAGAAATCCCATTCTTCGGATACGTACTTAGTGAGCAAGCGACCCGCATTAATGTGCAAGGCCTCAGAGATATCGATATTGCGCCCTGAAATATTCGGCAAGATACAAATACCGGAGGTAAAAATAGGTTCGAAGACAAAGCTGTGGCGTTTATCCACCGCGTTTTTCTCTTCCACTCGATAATCAAAAGTTTTACTTAGATAGGAAAACTGTTGAGCCAAACCAAACTCAGACGCCATGCCAGACCCCGTACCACCACCCGCACTAAAAATATAAAAGTACAGGCGTGATTGATTCGCTTTAATGCCACAGGAATCGACTAGGTAAGAATGCAATTGGCTCCACTTCTCATTTTTAAAACTGGAAGTGTCTTTGTTGAGGATTATTTTGGCCAAATATTGACCCAAAATTGGCGCATTACCCGCTCCACCAGCATGCACCTCAGAGAGGTCCATAATCTGCAGTTTACGATACGCTTCTAAAAAGCGTGCTCGCCCTTCCTGATTGGAGAAACGAATGCGCCCTTCAATGTCTTTGTCTAAATCTCCCAATAAAACAATAGGTTCAATCAAAAACACAGGCGTTGTATTGGACTTCTTATCCATCGGTAGATGCTTTCGAATCCAGCGCATCGGCTTATGCTCATTTTCGAGCACTTGCTTCTCATGATACTCAACTTCGTTCAAATAGCTGGTACGAGCGTTGTAAACTAACGTGGCAACTTCTAACGCGATGTTAGAGCCACAGCGGCCTAATCCAACCAAACAAACCGACGGGAAGTTCTGTTCAAAATCAGACGTATCATCTGTGATCTCAGGGTGAATTTGATGACGAATAACATCTAGGTTTTCTAAGATTTTTTCTAAACTGGGCTCGGTATAAAAAAAGTGTTCGATTGGAAGTGTATCTCGGCTCATAAAAATATCCCTGTCAAAAGCGCGAATATGTGGCGTAGGCCAAGTGTTACCGCTCGTTCCATTCATGGCAATGAGGATGCAGTACTAAAGGTTTGCTGTCGAACCTAGAGATTAACGAGACGTCACACTGGTCATTATTTTAGAACAATATCACTATTTAAAGACAAAGTAAGCATTAAGAAAGAACGTATGAGTTTTGTAGCTGTTGTTATAATTTATTTTTAACTAATTGTTTTAATTAATAAAGAAAAATAGGCCTAATCGGCTTTATCCAGCAGCGCTGCCGTGTCTAAACTGGGCATTGGTCGGTAAAAATAATAGCCTTGATAAATCAGACAGCCCATTTGTTTCAATAGTGCCGCTTGCTCAGCCGTCTCAACACCTTCCGCTACCGTCACCAGCTTCAAATTGCGCGCTAAATGAATGATGGTTTCACAAATGGTGGTGTCTTCAGTGTGCTTGCCACATTCCTCTACGAACGACTGGTCTATTTTTAACACATCCAAAGGCAACCGCTTTAGATAACTCAAAGAAGAGTAACCAGTACCAAAATCATCAACCGAAATAGTAATATTCATCGCTTTTAGCGCTTCCATTACCTCGATACAGCGGTCAATATCTTGCAATAGAACGCTTTCGGTAATTTCAATCTCCAGCAAAGCTCCAGTAATCCCGTAGTCTTCCAGCTTGCTTGAGAGATAAGAAACAAAACTGTCTAGCACAAGATGACGTCCTGAAATATTGACCGCAATGGGCACTAAGCGCAGCCCCATTTCTCGCCATTCAGCTTGCTGTCTTAGCGCCTCCTCAATGACCCATTCGCCTATTTTGATAATCAGGTTCGACTCTTCTGCAATCGGGATAAAGTCCGCAGGAGAAATCAACCCTTTTGTCGGATGATGCCAGCGAATCAGGGCTTCTAAGCCAACAATACGCTCACTATCCATCCACACTTTTGGCTGATAATCTAAACGAAATTGTCCTGCCGCAAGCGCTTCATGCATCTCCTGTTCAAAACCAAACTTTTTCACGACGACGGTCGCCATTTCTGGCGCAAACACCTGAGCATTGTCTCGACCTTTTTCCTTCGCCCAGTACATGGCAATGTCCGCTTGCTGAATCAATTTGTCGGCGTCGGTTGCTCCCCCATCAGACAATGAAATACCGATACTGGTTGGTATGTTTAACAACTGACCCTTTAAGTTAACCGGCGCTCGCATTACCTGTAAAATACATTCCGCACGCTTTTTAGCAGACTGATAAGAGACATCTTGGGTCATGATTAAAATAAACTCATCGCCTCCCCAACGAGCCACCATATCGGATTCATCAGAGACTTGAGTTAGGCGCTCCGCCACTTCGCATAACAACTCATCACCCGCTTTATGACCTAGGGTGTCATTGATGGTTTTAAATTTGTCCAAGTCTAAAAATAACAAGCCTACTTGGCTATGTTGCTTGGATGCGAAAAGCAGTGCGCTGACCAGTTTATCCATCAAATAAGTGCGATTGTACAAGCTGGTTAATGGGTCACTATAGGCAAGAAAACGCAGCCTTTCCTGAAGTTTAAATTGCCGTGTAACGTCCCGAATATGAAGGGTGTATTCTTCTTTGCTGGCGCGACTGTTATCGACGCCAGTTTTTGTAATCGCAATTTCAGCGGGGAAATGATTATGTGGGTCTCTTTGCAAACGAAATGAGTTACGGCGGTTAAGTACTAGCCCCATCGAGGAAGAAAAACCTATTTCTAAGCTTTCCAAAATAGCAGATCTGTCTTCTTCCAGAATAAAACTATCAATAAAACTTTTGCCTACTACCTGCTTTTTAAGGCAGCCAAACGTCCGCTCCGCAGCGGGGTTAAACTCAATCACATCGCCTTGCTGATCAATAGTCACAATGCAATCCATCGACGAATTAAGAATCGCGGTTTTGCGCCTTTCGCTCTTTTGAAAGCGCAATAAAGCATCGTCGCGCTGGGCTATTTCACCGTTTACTCGCTCAATCACTTGGTTGTACTTATGAGCAATTTGCCCTACTTCAGTAAACGGTTCCTCAGGAACGGGGAAAGAGAAATCTGCATTATTTTGCTGGTATTGCATCGAGGTTAAGAGATCAAAAAGCTCTGTCGTAGCCCTATGTTCAGACACGTTCATGCCTTGCTCTTCGTGCTCCTTCGACGCCCTCAGTGGCAGCACCTTATTAAGCAACCACATGGCACCATAAGCGACGACAAAACAGTACACGCCAATCACAACAATACCCAGCGATTGAACACCCAGCTGCTGGTAAAAACTTAGCCCTGTTTGAATCTTGTCTGCGTCACCAAACAAGGCAACGCTTAGCGTGCCCCATATGCCAGCAAAGAGGTGGGCGGGCACCACATCAAGTGCATCATCAAGGTGCAGCCGCTCCATTAAGAGGCTGCCGTAATACACAATACCTCCTGATACGGCACCAATAATCGCCGATGATGCCGGTGACACCACATGACAAGACGCCGTGATTCCGACCAAGCCTGCGATAGTACCATTTAAAATAAACCCGACCTCAACAAAGCCATCTCGTACATAGTTGATCAATGCCGCAATTAAACCGCCCCACACAGCAGATAAAAACGTATTCAAAATAATAATCGGCACATCATCGGTCAGTGCCAATGTACTGCCACCATTAAAACCAATCCAACCAAACCAAATCAGCAACACCCCCAAAGCAGACAAGGGCAAGTTGTTGCCTGGAGGCAGTCGAATACCTTGTTCAAAGCGTCCTAGACGAGGTCCTATGATCATAATGGCCGCTAGCGCCACCCAGCCGCCAACAGAGTGCACCACGGTCGATCCTGCAAAATCAATAAAGCCCAGTGACTCTAACCATCCCTGTTGAGCTTGTGAATCATAGGCTCCCGACCACGCCCAATGCCCCGTTACCGGATAGATAAGCACAATGAGCACGACCGTAATCGCCAAGTACCCCATAAAGGTCATGCGCTCAGCAACGGCACCAGAGGTGAGTGTTGCGGCGGTGCCACAAAACATCATTTGAAAAAGAAAGAAGCTTATTTGCCAAGGAGAGTTGTCCTCGCCAAAGACAAATTCGCTGCTGCCAAACAGCCCTAAATTGGATTCTCCAAACATGATGCCAAAGCCAAAGAGCCAAAATATCACGCTGGAAATAATGAAATCTGAAATGTTCTTCGCCGCGACATTGATACTATTCTTGCTGCGGATACGGCCGCTTTCTAAGCACAAAAACCCCGCCTGCATCATAAACACCAAAGCCGATGCGACCAATAACCAATAAAAATCTGACATACATTCCCTCAGCCGGTATTGCTCTCCTTGCTAAGAAAGCCATATTGCAGGCTTCTAAGTGCATTCCAATGCAAGAACAGAGTCACGAATAATTCGTTAAGACACACAAACTTATTCAAGACTCACGCCAACTTTTGTTTTCGTTTATGAGGGATTAAATACTTGATATAAAAAGGGTTAATATTTGCTTGATGGGCCGGTAACGATAGGTTTTGTGTGACAAATAAGAAGTCTGTAAAAACCACCTATTTCGCTCTTTTATGAAGAATAACCGCGTTTTTTGAATGAATGGAACGATTAAGGCTAAATCTGGAATAGATTGTTTTTTGAACAGTGTTGATTAATAATTAAGCAACACTCCCTAAAATAGGAGAGCGTGCAATGGCAATCTCCCCAATTTCAAACTCGGACTGGCATAAGCTGTTACCAAGCAAGTCTTCGCATTCTGGCTTTAGTAATCAGACAGATTCCTCTCACGCCCGCAGCACACTGCATTTGTCTAGCCAAGCAAGGTTCATGAGTGATCAATTTCAACAGGGTGCAGACGTAAAGCCCAATCAGGAGTTTGTAAGCCTGTCTTCCAGCGTAAGGGCGCCAACCCGCTGGTTAGGACTGAGCCATGAAGAGGCCATTGCTATCTATCGTTCTATTGAAGCAATGGCCAACAAAAGCGAACAAAGTAATCGCTAGCTAAACGTCAGCGTATATCCGTCACTCGCCAGATAATCTGCCTCGCGCTGCAAGTTCGCCAAAGTAAGAGGACGACTGTCTAACCAATTAGGCAAAAACTCCGCATGTAAGCTTTTATCCCCTGCTTTTAACGTAAAAATCGGCATATCACCTTCTTTACGGTCATTATGAAGCAAGATAGATAAGCGGAGTAAAATAGACAAACGATCTAAATCTTGCTGATCGCTTTTGGTGAATTTATATTCCAGAGACTGGGTAAACTTTCGACGATGGCGCAAAATAAGATTCGCCAAAGCTTGTTGTTCTTGCTGGGAGAAGCCTGGCATATCAGACTCACTGATAATATAGGCGCCATGTTTGTGATAACGGCTGTGTGAAATGCCGACACCAACCTCATGGAGAAGGCCTGACCAACGCAACAAATCTTCACTGGAAATACTTTTCAGCTGCCAATTGTCTTTGACTTGAGCAAGCGCGGATAACGCGGTGTGGGTCACTAATTTCGCCTGCTCAGTATCAATATGATATTGGTTAAGCATGTAGTTAACCGTTCGCTCACGGATATCAGACTCGGCATAACG
This sequence comes from Marinomonas sp. KMM3893, assembly GCF_004352855.1. Taxonomy (GTDB): domain Bacteria; phylum Pseudomonadota; class Gammaproteobacteria; order Pseudomonadales; family Marinomonadaceae; genus Marinomonas; species Marinomonas arenicola. Next base: position 970,294 of record NZ_SJSC01000001.1, read on the forward strand.
GCCCATGATGTCGTACAGCACCCCTTCGCGTAAGGCACCGACAGAGAAATCCATTTGCTTAATATCAAAACACTCAAAAACGGCGGTCAGAATCGCAATACCAGCAGCAAACGTATTTTTACGCTCAGGCTTCAATCCCGGAAGGTCAATATTATCTGCATGACCCGCTTCTAATAAGGCTTTCTGAATTTGTTTCAGCGTCTTCGGTGTGATGCCTTTTTTACTCCAGCCATTTTCTTTAATAATGTTGAAGGCGGCTTTGATGGTACCTGAAGAGCCAATGGCGATATCCCACTGCTCATCTAAATAGTCGTCTTGTATGCTTAGCAACTCTAGACGAGCCGCCGTGACGGCTTTTTGGAAATTGGATTTGGTAATGCTGCCATCAGCAAAGAAACGTTGACGGAAATTCACACACCCCATGTGCAGGCTTTCTGTCAAAATAGGTTCTAACTGCTTGCCTATAATAAACTCGGTACTGCCTCCACCAATATCGACGACAAGGCGTTTTAATTCACCATGGTCCATGGTTTTCGACACACCGACATAAATAAGACGAGCTTCTTCTCGACCCGCGATAATCTCAACCGGATGGCTCATTATGTCCATGGCTTTGCCAATAAAGTCATACCGGTTCTTAGCTGAGCGTAAGGCATTTGTCCCCACCACTCGAACCGAACCTGCGGGCATGTCTTCAATGACTTGTGCAAACTGTGCGAGGCAATCTAGCCCTCTTTGCTGAGACTCTTCATCTAAAATACCGTGGTGCAAGCCTGCAGCCAGCTGCACTTTTTCACCAAACTCACTCGTTATACGTAACTGCCCGTGGGTAACTTGAGCAATTACCATGTGGAAACTGTTTGAGCCTAGGTCAATAGCTGCAATTTTTTCAAAAGGAAAATCATGAGATTGTTGCAAGAAGAGTGATTGCATCCAGAACGCCTTAAGTCATGGTCTTGAGCTAAGAAGTATATCAGGTGTACCCGATAATAATAAGAAGTGCTAAGGCAATGACCTTGCTATTGGTCTTGGTTTTTTTCATTCATTAAACCTCCTAGAAAACATCGTAATCTAGAATATAAGATAGGACAGAGTAAAAAATAAAAACTCCGTGTGTTTGATCAAAAAATTATCAGAAATTGGCTTTTTCGCGCTTTTCACTATAGACCTTGCGTTTAAGTCGCACTATAGTAGCTATGGTCTTAGTAAAATCTGGTGTACGCGAGCTAGATTAAGACTCCAATCAAATCGTTTCACGCTGTATTGGCTTTGCCCTATCCGGGCCCGTTTCAGAGCAACCAACGCAAGAGAGTCATTCTTTGCAGGTTCCTCGGTGCCGAGTAGCTGATATGTTGTTAAATACTTCCAGACACTGATCGGCGTTAATGTTACAACCTGATCCCGTCAATTGTCCTTCTAAGATGAGCTAATGCAAAACCCGTTTATGAACCTTACCGAATTAAAACAGAAATCAGTACACGAACTCTTAGATATCGCTGCAGAAATGGGCCTAGACAACATGGCCCGTTCGCGCAAGCAAGATGTCATTTTCTCCATACTTAAGCGACATGCTAAAGGTGGTGAAGATATTTATGGCGACGGTATCCTAGAGATTCTGCAAGACGGCTTTGGCTTCCTACGTTCTCCAGATAGCTCCTACCTAGCAGGGCCTGACGATATTTATGTATCACCTAGCCAAATTCGTCGCTTTAACTTACGTACTGGCGATACGATTGCCGGAAAGATTCGACCACCAAAAGATGGCGAACGTTATTTTGCACTATTAAAAGTCAGCGAAATCAACTTCGACAAACCTGAAAGTGTTCGTAACAAAATTCTTTTCGAAAACTTAACCCCTCTTTTCCCTGATGAACGCCTATTAATGGAAGCGGGTAACGGCTCAACAGAAGACGTTACTTCTCGCATCATTGATCTTGTTGCGCCTATGGGTAAAGGTCAGCGTGCGCTAGTGGTTTCCCCTCCTAAAGCGGGTAAAACCTTCATGCTGCAAAACATTGCTAATGCCATCACTCGCAATAATCCAGAGTGTCACATGATTGTTTTGCTGATCGATGAGCGTCCTGAGGAAGTAACCGAAATGTCACGTACTGTTCGTGGCGAAGTGGTTGCATCGACGTTTGATGAGCCGCCAAGCCGTCACGTACAAGTTGCCGAAATGGTGATTGAAAAAGCGAAACGTTTGGTAGAACACAAACGTGATGTTGTGATCTTGCTTGACTCTATTACCCGTCTTGCTCGTGCTTACAACACGGTTATCCCTTCTTCCGGTAAAGTATTAACCGGTGGTGTGGATGCCAACGCCCTAGAACGTCCTAAACGCTTCTTTGGTGCTGCACGTAACATTGAAGAAGGCGGCAGCTTAACCATTATTGCAACAGCATTGGTGGATACCGGCTCTAAAATGGACGAAGTTATCTTTGAGGAATTTAAAGGTACGGGTAACTCGGAATTGCACCTAGATCGCAAAATTGCTGAGAAACGCACTTTCCCTGCGATCAACATTCGTCGTTCTGGTACGCGTCGTGAAGACCTTCTTACTTCTGAAGATGAACTACAACGCATGTGGATTTTACGTAAACTATTGAACCCAATGGAAGACGTTGCCGCAACAGAGTTCTTGATTGACCGCTTACGAGTCACCAAAACAAACGATGAGTTCTTTGAGTCCATGAAGGGCAAAAACAAATAACATCATTCACTGATATTAAAAAACCACTTTTAGTAAGTGGTTTTTTTTCACCTAAATTACCAGTATAACAAGGTACTCGATTAGGACAGTTTTATACTCACTGAGCAAGTGAGTGAGACTTGCAGCGGAGCAATAAATTGAAAGACGTAACAGCCAAAGTCAGTTCGGTTGAACTGATTAATCACAATGTCTATGAAGTAAAACTAGAGATAGACGAAACACCATTTATTGCGGGTCAATATTTGATGATTGTTTTGCCGACAGGCGAGCAGGTTCCCTATTCTATTGGGAGTGCACCCCACACTCTACCTACGCTTACCTTATACATTCTGGTTTCTGACCCAAGCTCGCTTGCCCAAAAAGTCATTGAGCATATCAATACAAACGACAGTATTATGGTCAAAATGCCTGGCGGCGATAGTCACTTAGAAAGTGGTGCGTTTATCGAAGAAGCAGAGCACATTCTGCTGATTGCTGGCGGCACGGGTTTTTCACAAATGAAAAGCTTGTACGACAGCTTGATCGAGCAGGGCTTTAAAGGCCATGTTTCTCTTTACTGGGGACTCAGAACACCGAGCGACATTTTTATGCAAGAGTGGGTTAAACAGGCGCAAAGTGAACACACCTTCTCGCTTGATATTGTCGTCAATGAAGCCGACGAGCAATGGCAAGGTCGTACTGGCTGGCTCTATGAGGCGGTGCTAGAAGACCATCCTGATCTTAGCAATAGCGTCGCGTTTATCAGTGGCTCTGTTGGCATGGTATATGGCACGTTAGACCAATTAGAGTTGAAGGGACTCGCTACAGATCGCTGTTTCTCCGATGTCTTTGCCTACGCACCTCATCCAGACAAGCCTAAGTTGTAAACGACTGGATAACGACAAATAAAACATAAAAAAACGAGGCCATGGCCTCGTTTTTTTATGTCTTGAACGCAACCTAAGTCATTATTTTGAATGCTTACAAGTCTGTTCCCATAGCTCTAGAATACTGGCTTGATCTTCAGGCGTTACATTTTCTGCTTCTAGTGTGTCTCTTAGCGTTCCTTCAAAGGCACTGTCAAACTGATCAGAACCTTCACCTTCAGCGCTGCTATGAAGCCCTAATAATCCTAAAAGGTAAGCACAATAAAATAATTGGTCGCCCTCTTCTGCTTGGTGTTCAATATCTCGTAGGGAATCACTCAACTGATCCGCGCGTTCTGCAAAGGTTATTGGCATCTCTATTCTCTTATTCATTTTTTACATTCGATATATATAGAAAAGCTGGGTATGAAAACCCAGCTTTTTATCGTACTCATAGCGGTTATGGTTTTAACTGCAATGTCGTCAAGGTTCGCTCACGGATAGACAACAGAAGATCTGTGTTTTCGACCAAAGATTGACCGTAAGAAGGCACCATTTCTTTCATTTTAGCTTGCCACTCTTTAGACGCCATCTTTTTAGGGAAACACGTTTCCAAGATGTTGATCATGGTATTAACCGTAGTCGACGCACCTGGTGATGCCCCTAATAGCGCGGCTAATGAGCCATCTTTCGTGGTGATTGCTTCGGTTCCAAACTCCAGCTTACCGCCCGATTTATCGTCTTTTTTGATAATCTGAACACGTTGGCCTGCGTAAGCTAATTTCCAATCTTCATCTTTTGCATCAGGGAAGAAATTACGCAAAGAATCACAACGATCTTTATGGGATTTAAGCACTTCACTGATCAGATACTTCGTCAGGTCCATGTTGTTTTTACCCACACACAAAATAGGCTTCAAGTTGCCTGGTCGTATGCTCAAAGGGAAGTCTAACATTGAGCCAGTCTTCAAGAATTTTGTCGTGAAGCCTGCAAATGGCCCAAACAAAATGGCTTTTTTGCCATCAATGATACGTGTGTCTAAATGAGGAACAGACATTGGTGGCGCACCAATCGGTGCCGCACCATAAACTTTCGCAAAATGCTGTTCAACTAATTCAGGTTTTTCACAAACCAACCATTGCCCACTGACAGGGAAGCCGCCATATCCTTTGCCTTCTTCGACACCGGCTTTTTGCAGTAAAGGCAATGCCCCACCACCAGCGCCTAAGAAAAGGAATTTAGTGTGGAAACGCTGTGTTGTGCCATTATGATGAACCAGTACATCCCAAGTGCCATCTTGGTTCTTCTTGATGCTAGTCACTTCAGAGTTGATGTGTAGCTCAAAGTTGTCCATAGCTTGAAGATTTTTGGTCATATTACGAGCAATGGAACCAAAATTAACATCCGATCCATGCTCAATACGCGTCACCGCTAAAGGCTCATTTTGAGCGCGATTGTTCATGATCAAAGGCATCCATTCCTGCATTTTTTCACGATCTTCCGTGAACTGCATTTCTTTAAATGCTGGATGCGCACTCATCGCGTCGTAACGTGCTTTTAGCTTTCTAACATTGTCTTCACCCCAAACAAAACTTTGGTGTGGTACACGGTTTATAAATTCTTTTGGTGCAGGTAATTTGCCTTGTTCAACAAGGTAGGACCAGAACTGAAGACTGACCTCAAATGCTGCATTAATCTTAACCGCTTTATCAATGTTAACACTGCCGTCGGCATTCTCTGAGGTGTAATTAAGCTCACAATAGGCAGCGTGGCCAGTTCCTGCGTTGTTCCAGCCATCAGTACTTTCTTTGGCAATGCTGTCCAATTTCTCGACCATGGTAATGGCAAGACTTGGATCCAGTTGCTTGAGTAACATTCCTAGGGTAGTGCTCATTGCACCCCCCCCGACTAGTAAAACGTCTACAGAGTTTGAGGTCATATGATTTCGCCGTGTCATAGCCAATGGATTTGAGAGTGATGAGTAAAGGAGGCTTTTGGCCAGCAGTGGTGCTACATTAGAGGAACTGCGATGCTTTCTCGTCACTCATCTCAGAACGCCTTTGTTTGCAAAATTATGGTATGCAAAACTCAAAAACGAACAACCTAGCAAGGAGTCTGAGTAGGTGTGATTTAATTATACGGATTTTATTAATAATGTCTTGAGACCTTAGTCTAAGATCTCCATTTGTTTTACTCCGCTTCTCTATAAAGGCAGATTTTTATCTACTTTTAGTAACAATATCAGCGTATTTCGACACATATGTTTAATACTTTTACGCTGTTTTTCTACTATCTTTATAAAACAATATTCAGTATAAATAGAATCAATTCTCTCTATTTGAATGGAGGTGTCGTATGAAAGCTCAAGATATCATGGTACGTGATGTAATTTGTGTGGACATTGACGCTCGCTTGCCCGAAGTCAAAGCGATTATGGCGCAAAACCACTTTCACCATTTGCCCGTTGTAGAGAACGAAATACTGGTTGGGATTATTTCTGATCGGGACTTATTACGAACCATCAGCCCTTTCATTGACAGTCTCTCAGAGCAGCCTCGCGACACTGAAACACTGAATCATGCGGCCCATCAGGTCATGACTCGCCAGCCTATTACGGCGAAAGCCGATTCCCCAATAAGTGAAATTGTCACCTGGATGAAACACGTGGATATTTCTTGCGTGCCTGTGGTTGATGAAGAAAACCACCTCCTAGGCATGATTACTTGGCGTGATCTAATCAACCACGCCAAGTTCTAACAGTCAGCGCAGATTTAATGAGTCTGCGCTTGGTCACCTAGCTGATCCACCAAGTCTTCTGCTGTGAACTCATATTGCTCTGCACAAAACTGACAGTCCACTTGAATAGACCCTTGCTCAATCAATAACTGACGAACTTCATCAGCACCAATCGAAATAACCGCATCCAAAGTACGCTGACGAGAGCAAGAACAGCCAAACTGCAAGGCTTTTGGCTCATAAAGGCGCACTTCTTCTTCATGGTATAAACGGTGAAGCAAGGTTTCGGTGTCCAGTCCCAGAAGTTCTTCGTCTTTCACCGTGGCCGCAAGGTGTGTAAAACGCTCCCAAGCATCTTCATCGCCACTTTGTGCTTGCTCAGCAGGCAGGCGCTGTAAGAACAAGCCCGCGCTTTGCGCACCATTAGCGGCTAACCACACTCGGCTAGGCAACTGCTCAGATTGATAAAAGTATTGCTCTAAACATTCCGCTAATGTGTCACCAACAATTTCCACGATCCCTTGATAACGCTGTCCATTACGAGGACTGATGGTAATCACCAAGTAACCCCCTTCTAACACTTCTTTTAACGAAATAGTGTCAGGGACGGTTTGCGTTTCATCCCATTGGGCAATGCCTCGCAAGTTTTGCAACTCATCACACTCAGTCATTAACGTGGACAAAAAGCCATTGCCTTTGGCCTGAATCGACAACACACCATCGATCTTGATGATGTCTCTTAATAGCGCAATCGCAGCCACGAATTCACCCAATAATTTTTCAATACCGATTGGGTAATTTTTACGCTTGATTATCTCTTGGTACGCACTATTCAAAACAACATGCTCACCTCGAACATTGGTATTGTCGAAAGAAAAGCGTTGAATTTCATTGATTATTACATCGTTCACAAAGTTCACCTTGTGCCGATACACGACACGAGTAAAAGTTCAAATGGATATTGCGCGCATTTTACCCTTGAGCGTCTGAATCATCCACTTTAAACCGTGTATTAACAGGGAATCTTTGCCTTCCCTATTTCGTTTAATGCAGCGCCACTCTAAAATGCTAAGCATTGCTTTTAACCTAGCTCCTAATCATCGATACCAAAGAGATTCTCTGTTTTTATGATCCAATTTAGCGAAGTCAGTTTACAACGAGGTACACAATTTCTTTTAGAAGACGCCGATCTCACTATTTTTGAAGGTCAAAAAGTCGGTTTGATTGGCGCCAACGGGGCAGGTAAATCCTCCTTGTTTGCGATGGTAAAAGGCGATTTAGGGGCAGACACCGGCAGCGTAATTTTGCCGGGGAATAGACGCATTGCGTTTATGGCTCAAGAAGTCGAAGAAACACAGCGCAGCGCACTGGATTATTGTCTCGATGGAGACGACCAACTTAGAACAATCGAAGCGCACATTGAACAAGCGCAAGCGCAAGGCAACAACCACGATCACGCTCATTGGTTAGGAGAATTCGAAACCGCACACGGCTACTCAGCACAGTCTAGAGCGGAAACCTTGTTACAAGGTTTAGGGTTTAAAATGACCGATATGCAAAAGCCAGTGTCAGACTTTTCGGGTGGTTGGCGGATTCGTCTCAACCTAGCAAAAGCCCTCATGTGCCCATCTGATGTGCTGCTACTCGATGAGCCAACCAACCACTTAGACTTAGACGCTGTTATGTGGCTGGAAAACTGGTTACGCCAATACCCAGGCACCTTATTATTGATTTCCCATGACCGTGATTTTCTAGACGGCATTTGTAGCCATATCGTTCACCTATACCAGAAAAAACTGGTCCTTTATAAAGGCAACTACTCAAATTACGAGCGCCAGCGCGCTGAGCACCTTGCCCAACAACAAGCCAACCATGAGCGCCAGCAAGCAAAACGCGCGCACATGCAAGAATACGTGAATAGATTCCGCTACAAAGCCGATAAGGCCAAGCAAGCACAAAGCCGTTTACGCATGCTAGAAAAGATGGAAATCATTGGCCCTGCCCACATAGACTCTCAATTTGAGTTCTCTATCCCTGTGGCAGAAAAAACCTCTCAGCTGCTCATCAATTTGTCGCAAGCAAACCTAGGTTACACCTTAGAGTCAGGCGCCAAAGTGGTTCAACTTGGCGACACCAACTTTGCCATCCGTGATGGTCAACGCATAGGCTTACTGGGCCCGAATGGCGCGGGTAAATCCACCTTGATCAAATCCATCGTTGGAGAGCTCGCTTTATTAAACGGCGAACGCATCACGGGCGAAAACCTGAAAATTGGCTACTTTTCTCAGCATCAATTGAGCGCACTTGACCTTGAAGCGTCGCCTCTTCTGCACATTCAACGCCTATCTCCGAAAATACTAGAAAGTGATATTCGTCGTTATTTGGGAGGCTTTGGCTTTACTGGCGACGACGCCCTAAGAGCAGTAAAAGGCTTCTCTGGCGGTGAAAAAGCACGCCTGGCACTGTCGCTAATCGCTTGGACTAGACCGAACTTACTGGTACTCGATGAGCCAACCAACCACTTGGATCTAGACATGCGCCAAGCCTTAACAGAGGCGCTGCAAGAGTTTCCAGGCGCCATTCTCGTGGTGTCCCACGATCGTCACCTACTCAACAGTACCGTCGACGAGTTCTATCTGGTGGCTGATCATCAAATCCAAGCTTTTGATGGCGACTTAAGCGCCTACCATGCTTGGTTGCAAGCTCGACAAGCGTCCGCTGCGCAAGCGGAGAAGAACGACGCCACGCAAGAGAAAGTCGAAAAAGTTGATCGCAAAGAAGAACGCCGTAAAGCCGCTGAACTGCGAGAGAAACTGCGCCCCTTGCGCAAGCAAGTTGAAAAGTATGAAAAAGCCGTCCAAACCGCGCAAAAACACCTCGACACCATTTCTGAATCCATGGCGGATTCATCATTGTATGAGGCGGATCAAAGAGAAAAGCTACAAGCCCTTCTCAGTGATGAAGCCAAATGGAAAAAGTCGCTAGAAGAAAATGAAGAAGCCTGGTTCGAGTTACAAGAAGAGCTGGAAGAGGCCGAGGCTAACTTAGCCTAATGCGATAAATCTAAGATCAAAAAACAACGCGGTACTCGCTTGTCTGACTTATCACTGTCATACAAATTAAGTACATTAACGAATAGCAAAATAGGAGCTGATGGATGACTTTTCCATACACTCGCATGCGCCGCATGCGCAAAAATGATTTTTCTCGTCGCCTGATGCGTGAAAACCGCTTAACGGCAGACGATTTAATCTACCCTATGTTTGTCATAGAAGGAGAAAACGTCCGTGAGACCGTCGCCTCTATGCCTGGTATTGAACGTGTTTCAATTGATCTTTTATTAAAAGAAGCGCAAGAACTGGTCGACCTTGGTATTCCTATGGTGGCACTTTTCCCTGTGGTGTCCGCAGAGAAAAAATCCCTGATGGCAGAAGAATCCTACAACCCAAATGGCTTAGCGCAACGTGCTGTTCGCGCGCTAAAAGAAGCCTTCCCTGAATTGGGGGTAATGACGGATGTGGCACTGGATCCATTCACCACACACGGCCAAGATGGCATCATAGATGACTCAGGTTACGTGCTTAATGACACCACCATTGAAGTGCTCGTAAAACAAGCCTTGTCTCATGCAAAAGCCGGGGCAGATGTGATCGCTCCATCGGACATGATGGATGGGCGCATTGGCGAAATCCGAGAAGAGCTTGAAGCTGAAAACTTCACCAACACCATGATCATGGCGTATTCCGCTAAATACGCTTCCGCATACTACGGCCCTTTTCGTGACGCTGTTGGCTCAAGCGGCAACCTTGGTAAGAGCAATAAATCGACTTACCAGATGGACCCAGCCAACTCAGACGAAGCCATTCGTGAGGTGCTACTCGACCTAGACGAAGGCGCGGATATGGTCATGGTTAAACCAGGAATGCCTTATTTGGATCTGGTACGTCGAGTCAAACATGAACTTGAGGTCCCAACCTTTGTGTATCAAGTCAGTGGAGAATACGCCATGCATATGGCCGCTTTTCAAAATGGCTGGCTCGACAAAGACAGCATCATTATGGAATCTCTGTTGGCGTTTAAACGTGCCGGCGCGGATGGAATCTTAACCTATTTTGCAAAAGACGCAGCACGCATACTAAAGGCCCAGTCATAGCCCTAAGTCCTTCTCATACAATGTCAAAATACTCCTGTTAGGATGTAAATAAGATCAAAGAGACGGTGACCTTCTGGCTGTGTTGGTGTAATTTGTAAGTTAATGCCTACTCATTTACGAGTGGGCATTAGTTCAATACCAATAATATAAGATGACGGTATTTGGGAGTGATAAAAAGGCATGTCAGAACAGTCAGTAAATGAAGTGGATAAAAAGGAAATCACCCCTATTCCAACGAAGGAAATTGGTGGGGAAGAGCTCGTGCTGGAGCCCATTCCAGAACAGCCGCAGGACCCGAGCAAGGTCTCTTTAGAAGAACGTTTGCCTGAAGAAATTGATCTCGCAGACCCTGAGCTCTATTTTAACCGTGAGTTAAGCCACTTACAGTTCAATGCGCGCGTTCTTGAACAAGCCATGGATGAAAACCACCCCATTCTGAACCGTCTCACCTTCTTGTGCATTTTTAGTTCAAACATGGATGAGTTCTTTGAAATCCGCGTTGCCGGACTAAAAAGTCAATTAGAATACAGCCGTGAGAAAAACGGCCCTGATGGCATGCACCCAAAGAAAGTGCTGAGTTTGATCAGCGAACAGGCTCACAAGTTAGTGCGCCGCCAATACCGTATTCTCAACGATATTATTTTTCCGAAACTTGCCGCCGAAGACGTTAAATTTATTCGCCGTTCAGTATGGAATGAAAAACAGTCTACTTGGGCCAAACGTTACTTCCGTGACAATGTCTTACCTATTATTAGCCCGATAGGCCTTGACCCTGCACACCCCTTCCCTCGTCTCGCCAACAAAACCTTTAACTTTGTTGTTGAACTAGAAGGTCGTGATGCATTTGGACGAGAAAATGGTCTCGCCATTGTGCCGGCACCAAGCTCTCTGCCTCGCCTTGTCAAAATGCCTGATGATGTGTCTGAAGGTGGCGACAACCTCGTCTTCCTATCTTCCATCATTCACGCCCATGCCGATCAATTATTCCCTGGGATGACAGTAAAAGGTTGTTTCCAATTCCGTTTGACACGAAATGCCGACTTAGAAGTCGACTCTGATGACATTGGTGTCGATCTAGCCGGGGCGCTCAGAACAGAATTACAAAGCCGCCATTATGGCAGCTCGGTACGCCTTGAGATCGCTGATAATTGCCCTACGCACATCATCGACTCTCTGCTCAAACAATTTGATTTAGAAACTCAAGACCTCTACAAAACAGATGGTCCTGTTAACTTAAGTCGTCTGATGGCAGTACTCGAACTGGTCGACCGTCCAGATCTTATGTACCCTCCTTTTTCTCCGGGACTGCCAAGAAAATTGGCCAGCTCAGGCGGCATATTCGAAGCAATTCGACAACGTGACTACCTCTTAATGCACCCATTTGAGAGTTTCTCCCCTGTTATCGACTTACTCAGTGATGCAGCGAAAGACCCTCATGTGGTGGCAATTCGTCAAACTCTATACCGTACAGGAGCACGCTCTCCCATTGCGAATGCACTGGTCGAGGCCGCGCGAAACGGCAAAGAAGTTACCGTGGTCATTGAGCTGCGTGCACGCTTCGATGAAGCCGAAAACTTAGCCTTAGCCAGTCGTTTACAAGACGCTGGAGCGATTGTTGTTTATGGGGTCGTTCGTCACAAGACCCATGCCAAAATGATACTCATCGTACGCAGAGAAGGCGCAGAATTAACCCGTTATGTTCACCTAGGCACAGGTAACTATCACGCTGGTAATGCGCGTCTTTATACTGATTACAGCTTCCTCACTTGCGACAAAGAAACCGGGGACGATGTCCATCGCGTCTTCCAGCAATTGACAGGCATGAGCAAAGAACTCAAAGTGAAAAAGCTGCTACACGCCCCTTTCACACTACGCGATCGTTTGTTGGACATGATTAATCGCGAGGCAGAAAACGCGCAAAAAGGCGACCCGTCTCGAATCATTATCAAGGTCAACTCGCTCACTGAGCAACGCTTGGTACAAGCTCTGTATAAAGCCTCGCAAGCAGGCGTGAAGATAGATTTGATTGTTCGTGGTATCTGTACGCTACGCCCAGGTATTAAAGGCATCTCCTCTAATATCCGTGTGCGCAGCATCATCGGCCGTTTCTTAGAGCACACTCGGGTGTACTACTTCTACAACAACCGCAACCCTCAGGTTTATCTGTCCAGCGCCGATGGCATGGACCGAAACCTAAACAACCGTATTGAAGTCGCTTTCCCGTTACAAGACCTGAAACTGTCTCGTCGTGTGAAGAAAGAACTGGAACTCTACCTGTCGGATAACACCCAAAGCTGGATACTGCAAAGCGATGGCTCTTATCAATTGTCTAAGCCGAGAAAAGGTGAATACCGCAGTGCGCAACGAACGCTACTAAGCGATCTTGCAGACAGCACTCGCTGATCTCGTCACTCAGCCAACATTTATACACAAAGCCTAGCGAATGCTGGGCTTTTTATGTATAACCACCTGTTTTATCCCCTAGCGTAAAATGAACTAAAACTATCACGGTAATGAGTAAGCGAACTCTAGAGGCAGGCTTATCGCACTGAAGTACATCCAGCCACTGCATTTATTGTTGGTGTGTCTGCTGATTACACTTAAAATCCCCCCTTGAATGTCTAATCATGCAGATAATTGAATCATGGATTGCTTTTTAGCGGCTCTGACCCTGTACGTCTGCCATTGCAAATAGATAAAATCCTCAGCACTTAATCATGACAAAGGAAAAACCAATGAAAAACGCCATATTAGGCGTCCAAATGCTATTTGTTGCATTTGGCGCTTTAGTATTAGTTCCCTTACTAACAGGCCTTGATCCGAATGTGGCTTTATTTGGTGCCGGTATAGGGACTTTGCTTTTTCAAGTTGTCACACGTCGCACCGTGCCTATTTTTCTAGCGTCTTCGTTTGCCTTTATCGCTCCCGTTCTATACGGCATCCAAACTTGGGGCTTAGCCTCCACCATGGGCGGGTTAATTGCTGCTGGATTTGTTTATGTTATTTTAGGGGCTCTTATTAAGTTAAGAGGCGCAGGCTTTATACACCGTCTATTACCACCCGTCGTCATTGGCCCTATTATTATGGTTATTGGCTTAGGCTTAGCCCCAACAGCTGTCAATATGGCTATGGGGAAAAGTGGTGATGGGGCTGCTCAACTGGTCAATGCAGATTTCTCTATTTGGATCGCACTTGCCTCTTTATTAACGACTATTTTTATCAGTGTCTTTAGTAAAGGTATTTTTAAACTACTGCCTATTTTTGGCGGTATTATCGTGGGTTACTCATTAAGCTTACTATTCGGCATTGTTAGCTTCGATGCGGTTCATCAAGCCGCTTGGTTTGTTATGCCAAACTTTACCGCTCCTGAGTTTAATATAAACGCCATTTTATTTATGATTCCTGTGGCCATCGCACCTGCGATAGAGCACGTAGGCGATATACTTTCTATCTCCAGTGTCACGGGCAAAGATTACTTGAAAAAACCAGGCTTGCATCGCACCATCGCAGGAGATGGGATCGCTACTATGGCAGCAGCAATGGTAGGCGCGCCGCCAAATACAACCTACAGCGAAGTCACTGGGGCTGTCATGCTCACTAAATCTTTTAACCCCGTGATCATGACATGGGCAGCGATTGCAGCGATTGTCCTTGCCTGGGTTGGCAAACTAGGTGCCTTATTACAAACCATTCCCCTGCCTGTTATGGGAGGCATTATGATTTTATTATTTGGCTCCATAGCGGCGGTTGGACTCAACACGTTAATTAAAAACCAGGTAGACCTTCATAAATCACGTAACCTTGTTATTGTCGGCGTTACACTAGTCTTTGGTATTGGCGGAATGGCCTTTGGCATTGGCGAGTTTAACTTACAAGGTATCAGCCTATGCGGCATCGTTGCCATTATTCTGAATCTAGTATTACCAAAAGACATTGGCGATAACCATATTGTTGATAATGCACAAATAGAATAATATTTTTTACGGTAATTTAAAAAGTAACAACAAAAAAACCTCCAATAATGACTCAAACTTATTGGAGGTTTTTTATAATGAGCAGGAGAAACGCAGAATAATATGAAAAAGCGTGTATCCAACGGTAGCAAAGGTAAGTGGTTGTGCAAAATCAACAGGGATTCATTAACTTTGACAGGAAGGATCAGGTTTGACTCTTTGCATAAAAAAGAGCATGAACATGTTCTTTTTGGAGAAAATCTACGGCCTCAACGCCCGCATTAAGAGGCTAAAAATAATTGGTTAAAATAAGCGACCAAGGAGCAAAAAACTATTTTTTGTCCTGCATTAATGACTTGTTAGCTGCTGATTGACACAACACAATTCTTTTCTTCTTTGGCTTTGTACATTGCTTTATCGCTACGCTCTAGAAGTTGCTGTAAAGATTCATCATTATTTTCGATGCAGGAAACACCTATGCTAACTGTAAATGAAACACTGAGACCAGGCGTTTTAATGTTTATATTCTCAGTAGATACTCTTATCCTCTCCGCTAATTTTAAAGAATATTCGATAGGCGTTTTTGTTAAAGCAATAACAAATTCTTCACCGCCAATTCTCCCTATAATATCTTCAGTTCGTAGTAGCTTTGAAGTTTTACTAGAAAACTCTTTTAGCACAATATCGCCAACATGATGTCCATACTGATCATTAATTTCCTTAAAGAAATCAAAATCGATCATTAATAAACTAAGTGGTTCTTTGTGCCTTTTCGACATATTGAAAGCAGCTTCTGTTTGCTGTAAAAAAGCCCGACGATTTAGCAAGTTAGTTAAGGGATCAACAGTAGCTTGGAGTATTAGTTTTTCTTGAAGATCAATTAACTCAGATATGTCTCTAATAAAAGCAAATGCGAATAGCTCACCATTAACTACTACAGTATTAAAACTAAATTGAACATGCACTTCGTCGCCATTTTTTTTAAGACCGCGAACCTGTAAAACTTTACCCACTAATGGTCCAGATCCTTTCTTTTTAAATTTTTGGAATGACTTATTAGCTTTATCGCGAAGGTCATGTGCAGGAAGAATGTCATGTACATATTTACCAATAGCTTCCGATGCTGTGTAACCGAAAATTTGTTCTGCTGCAGAATTCCACGAAACAATATCGCCTGATCGATTAATTATCACTACAGCATCAATTGAGTTTTCAACTATCGAACGATAAACCGAATCATCAAATTTTGTGCTCATTTATCACCACGCTTTCGATTTAGATATATCAATCAGTATAGCGATTGACCCGCTAACGCTGGAGTGTTTTTGTGTTAATATTTGAACTCAATGAGTAACGCAAAAACACGTAGGTTTTGGCGTCAGGCTGAAAGCGTTTGTTAGGCTGTTCAACCTATGTAGCACTTACACAGTCACCAATAAGTTTGTTAATGGGACTGGATTTTGAAAAACATCCCATTAAATATCTGCTTCCTGTCGGCTAAAAGGGCTCAGATCCCTTTAAACAGAAGAGCAAGAAACAGCTGATACTCTACACAAGCACTGCTTTCAGAGCGACAAGCCCCCCCTCTAACTCCCCCTTCGCAGGGAGAGGACTACTTCAAAGCCCAGCTAGTTTGCCTGTTACGACTAGGATCAGAGCCCTTAAACAGCAAGTGATGTGGTTGGTTGGACGCTGTGCGACTTTTTAAGGGGTCTGACCCTGCGGACGGTATGCGCAATCAGTGTAGAGGTTCTTGTTTTACCGTATCTTTAGAGAGTAATAGCGCAAGCAAATGGAAGAACAAGAAACGACTTTTCGTAGGGGGATAACTTATTTCAGGCATAAAAAAAGCCCTGACAGCGTTAGCTATCAGGGCTTTCTTAATTTAAAGCTTGACGATAATCCGCTCTCACATGCGTTCCTTCATAAGAGCCCCACACGGGTATGAGGTTATTATGCAGTGGAACGAAAAAACCCCACCCTGCGTAGCAGGATGGGGCTTCTCTTAATTATAAGCTTGACGACGACCTACTCTCACATGGGATCCCCCACACTACCATCGGCGATGACGCTTTTCACTTCTGAGTTCGGGATGGGATCAGGTGGTTCAACGTCTCTATGATCGTCAAGCAATTCGGTTGCGTTCGTTCTGGTCGCTTTCTTTCGTCAGCGTTACCAAAACACGCGAAGACATGCTTGGATCTTTAACAATTCATTTTGAAATAACGTAAATCAAGTATTAAACCGATGTTTTTCAATATCGTATTATGTGTCTTTTGGATGAGTTTCCTCATCTAAACCACTTTGGTGTTATATGGTCAAGCCTCACGAGCAATTAGTATTGGTTAGCTCAATGCCTCACAGCACTTACACACCCAACCTATCAACGTCCTAGTCTCGAACGGCTCTTCAGGGGA
>NZ_SJSC01000010.1 GCF_004352855.1 Marinomonas sp. KMM3893
CTCTCGTAAGACTTCAATTTTTTTGATCAACTACCTTCCGGTAAAACCGAACGGCGATGATCTTCTGAAGACTCCAGCGAGCGCCCACACAAATTATCTGATTATCTATTTTAAAGAGCGTCTGACATGTCGGTCGACTTACTTAGCAAGCTAAGTTGCAAACTCTTGTTTGCGTCGTTGTCCGTGTCAGTGGGTGCGTATAATACATCGTGAAAATTTTAGCGCAAGTACTTTTTAATAAAAGATTCATTTTTTTATAATAAAAATGAAAGCACCTATAATTCAACGATTCGAAGCTCTTTAGGCATAGAGAAAGAAACATTCTCTTCTCTCCCTTTAAGCTCCTCTGGTGAATTACCACCTTCTTGAATAAGACGATCAATTACTTCGTTTATCAAGATTTCAGGCGCCGAGGCACCCGCGGTGACGCCCACGCTACGAACACCAGCCAACCAGTCACTTTGTATCTCGCTCGCATTATCAATTAAATGCGCTTTCGCTCCCATTCTCTCCGCCAGTTCTCGAAGGCGGTTTGAGTTCGAGCTATTGACTGAGCCAACGACCAATACCAGCTCTGACTCTTTCGCTAACGTCTTCACTGCGTCTTGACGATTTTGGGTTGCGTAACAAATGTCGTCTTTCTTCGGCCCTGTAATATTAGGGAAGTGATGACGTAAGGCATCAATCACGACAGAGGTGTCATCCATAGAAAGTGTTGTTTGCGTGACAAAAGCGAGTTTGTCTGGGTTTTCTACTTTTAGCTTGGCCACATCATCAGGGTTTTCCACAAGGTAAATAGCACCACCTTGCTTGTTATCATACTGCCCCATGGTCCCTTCTACTTCAGGGTGACCATCATGACCAATCAAAATACACTCAGCACCATCGCGAGAATAACGAAGCACTTCTAGATGAACTTTAGTCACTAACGGGCAGGTAGCATCAAACACTTTAAGACCGCGCTTTTCGGCTTCATCACGAACCGCTTTAGACACACCGTGCGCACTAAAGATGACAATATTGTCATCCGGCACTTCGTCTAACTCGTTAACAAAGACAGCGCCACGCGCTTTAAGGGACTCAACAACAAACTTGTTATGAACCACTTCATGGCGAACAAAGATAGGCGCTTCAAACAAATCCAAACAGCGATTTACAATATCAATGGCTCTATCTACACCAGCACAAAAACCACGAGGATTGGCTAACTGAATAGCAAAACTCATGCTGCCTCCTCTACCGCTACAATTTGTACTCGGTAAGTTAAGGTGCGACCAGACAAGGGGTGATTAAAATCCACCAGCACTTCATTGTCACTGATCTCTGCGATCACGCCTGGCAATTCGTTTTTGCTGGCATCAGCAAACGACACCACCATGCCCTCTTCTATATCCATCGAGAATTGAGAACGCGGCATACGCTGAATATTGCTTTCATTTCGCGCACCAAAGGCTTGCTCTGGCGACATTTCAAAACGACCTTCTTGGCCCACGCTCATGCCCAGCAATACTTCTTCAAAAGCAGGCAGTAAGTTGCCATCGCCGAACACAAACCGAGCGGGCTCATGAGAGAAATTAGAGTCGACTATTTGGCCATCTTCTAAAGACAACTCAAAGTGCAAAGTCACCTGACTATTCGTGGTAATTACATTCATTCTTTCGGGCCTTTCTGTGGCTTTGCCAGCACACTTTCTAACAACATCAAAATAACACCAATGGTGATGGCACTGTCCGCCACATTAAAAGCAGGAAAATACCAAGACTGTTGCCAATGAAACTCTAGAAAATCGACAACGTGACCATAAACCAATCGATCATATAAATTGCCAACTGCACCGCCTAATATGAGGCTCAGTGACAAGGCTTCCCAACGATTCGTAGCGGCCACTTTAACCAAGCGCCAACTAATGCCGATTACGACAGCTAATGCGATAAAGGAGAAGAACCAACGCTGCCAGCCGCCTGCATTTGCTAAGAAGCTAAAAGCAGCCCCCGTGTTATAACGCAGCGTTAAATCAAAGAAGGGAAGAACAGGGACAGTCTGACCATAAGCAATGCTTGCTTCAATGCATTGCTTAGTCAGCCAGTCTACTGCAAATATAACAAGTGCCAGCGCCCACCAGCGCTGGACTTGTTGCCATACAAAACGAATGGTCATTAGGCGTAAAGGCGTTGTTCACCTTCTCCATCTGGTAAATTGGAAATACAACGATCACACAATTCTGGGTGTTCGGCACGCTGACCAACTTCTGGACGGTGGTGCCAGCAGCGAACACATTTCTCATTGCTGCTTAACGCTACCACAACTTTTAGCCCATCAAGATCTGTTGCTACGGCATCATCACCCGCTTGCGCCAATGGCAATACTTTTACATTAGAAGAAATCAGCACAAAGCGTAACTCATCATCAAGACGACTCAATGTCGCTTGCAATGCCTCATCGCAATACAAGGTGATTTCTGCACTTAGGCTGGCCTTCATCTTGCCTTCGCTGCGTGCGGCTTCTAATACCTTGTTAGTAGCGACTTTAGCTTCCAGCACATGCTTCCAGAATTCACGTCCCATTGGCTCATCACCAGACAACGTTTCTAATCCTTCGTACCATGTTTCTAAGAAGACAGACTCAACTCGGTCACCTGGCATAGCGTGCCACAACTCATCCGCGGTAAAGCTCAAGATTGGCGAAATCCAGCGAGTGAAGGCCTCCATGATATGGTACAAGGCCGTCTGCGCAGAGCGACGAGCCAAGCTGTTTGGCTGAGTCGTATACTGACGGTCTTTGATGATATCTAGGTAAAAACCACCTAGATCCACAGAACAGAAGTTTTGGATTTTCTGATTAACTGTGTGGAATTGGTATTCGTTGTAAGCCGTATCCAACTCTGTTTGCAACAAAGCGGCACGATCTACAATCCAGCGATCCAAGGCCAACATGTCTTTGCTTGCAACAACATCCGTTGCTGGATTGAAGCCACTTAAGTTAGACAACATAAAGCGCGCGGTATTACGGATACGACGGTATGAATCTGCAACACGCTTCAGAATCTCATCAGAAACAGTCATTTCAGTGGTGTAATCGGTTGCCGCTACCCACAAACGAATGATGTCCGCTCCTAAGGTATCCATCACTTTTTGAGGTGACAATACGTTACCCAATGATTTCGACATCTTGCGACCGTCGCCATCCACTGTAAAGCCATGGGTAAGCACTTGCTTGTACGGAGGCACACCGCGAATCGCGATGGACGTTTTCAACGACGATTGGAACCAACCACGGTGCTGATCAGAACCTTCCAAATACAAATCGGCCGGAAAACTTAATTCGTCACGCTGATCGATGACAGAGTAATGCGTTACCCCAGAGTCAAACCATACGTCTAGCGTGTCAGTCACCTTGCTGTATTTTGCCGCTTCATCACCCAATAGGGTTTCTGCGTCCATTTCGAACCAAGCATCAATGCCTTCTTGCTCGATACGTTTGGCAACTTCTTCAATCAAACGTGGTGTTTCTGGGTGCAATTCTTGCGTTTCTTTGTTGATAAACAAAGCAATCGGAACACCCCAAGTACGTTGACGAGACACACACCAATCAGGGCTGTTATTCAACATCCCTTCCATGCGATTTTGTCCCCAGCTTGGCACCCACTTCACACCTTCAACTGCGTGTTTGGCCGCATCCAACAAACCTTCTTTGGTCATGCTGATAAACCACTGTGGTGTCGCGCGGAAGATCAATGGTGTTTTAGTACGCCAGCAATGAGGGTAGCTGTGGAAAATTTTCGATTCGAAAACCAAGGCGTTGTTTCGGTTTAATGCTTCAAGCACTGCGCCATCTACTTTATAAACATGCAAGCCAGCAAATTCACCAGCGGCATCTGAATACACGCCATTGTCTTGTACTAGGTTAATGGTACCAATGCCATTTTCACGGCCGACGTTGAAATCGTCTACACCATGGTCTGGTGCGGTATGCACACAACCTGTACCGGCTTCGGTGGTCACGTGCTCGCCAAGAATAACGGGGATATCACGTTCCAAGAATGGGTGATTCAAGACAGTGCCTTGTAGATCCGCACCGATAGTACGACCCACAATACGGAAATCAGACACACCGTAGCGCACCATCAAACCTTCAACCATGTCTTCAGCAACGATTAAGCGCTCTTTACCCAAGCCCATGTCCACTTCAACAAGGGCATAGTTAAACTCAGGGTGAACAGAAACCGCTTGGCTAGCAGGCAAGGTCCAAGGCGTCGTTGTCCAGATAACAACCGATACTTTGCCTTCGCCTTCTACATCAGAGAATTTTGCCAACAACGCCGCTTCGTCTTGAGGCGCGTAGCGCACATCCAATGACAATGACGTTTTATCTTGGTATTCCACTTCGGCTTCAGCCAAGGCAGAACCACCCACCACACTCCAGTAAACTGGCTTAAAGCCTTTAACGAGGTGGCCGTTTTCAGCAATCTTACCCAAGGCACGAACAATGTTCGCTTCGGTTTGGAAGTTCATCGTAAGGTATGGGTTTTCCCAATCGCCCATTACGCCCAAACGGATAAAATCTTTTTTCTGTTGTTCGATTTGCGTGTAAGCGTATTCGCGACATTTGGCACGGAATTCTTTGTACGATACTTTGGTACCCGCTTTGCCTATCAACTGTTCTACTTTGTGCTCAATCGGCAAGCCGTGACAATCCCAACCTGGAATGTAAGGCGCATCAAAACCACTGACGGTTTTTGATTTAACAATAATATCTTTGAGGATTTTGTTAACCGCGTGACCAATGTGAATACTGCCATTTGCGTACGGAGGGCCGTCATGAAGAATAAAAGATTTACGGCCTTTACTGACTTCGCGTACTTTGTTGTATAGATCCATATCCTGCCATTGCTTCAGCATTGCAGGTTCACGTTTTGCCAAGTCTCCACGCATAGGGAAGTCTGTCTTTGGCAAATTAAGCGTCGGTTTATAATCACTCATGGTTTATCGATTTATCCTCAAAGATCATCAGTTCACTGATTAGGCAAAAAAGAGTATTGCTTCTTCTTTATCACATTGAATTTGTTTTTCCAGCGCATCTAAGCTGGCCATTTTTCGCTCTGCCCTGATAAAGCGACAGAAGGTTACCTGAACATATTTGTCGTACAGATCACCATTAAAATCAAAAAGGTGCACTTCTAATATCGGCGTCTTGCCTTGTACGGTTGGTCTCACACCAATATTAGCCACACCATTGTGCGTTACGCCTGCAACGTCAAGTTGCACCGCATACACACCTGACAACGCAGGCTGAGTCCCTTTTAAATGAACGTTAGCCGTAGGAAAGCCCAATGTGCGACCCAGCTTCTGACCACCGATGACTCGCCCGCCCAAAATGACCGGATGGCCCATGTTTTCTTGGGCGGCGTCAATATCACCGGTTTCCAATGCTTGGCGCACCAAGGTACTGCTAATACGCTCACCGGCCTCGTTCAATACCGATGGGGTATTTTCCACATCAAAGCCATGACTCTCACCAAATTGTTTAAGGTAATCGAAATCCCCTTGGCGATCACAGCCAAAACGAAAATCGTCTCCTACCACCAAATGACGAACGGACAATCCTTGAAATAGAATCTGCTGGCAAAAAGCCTTCGCATCCAATTGCTGAAGCTTAGGGTTGAACGGCAAGCACAACACATAATCAATGCCCTGCCCTTTCAAGAAGTGCACTTTATCACGCAGTCGACTAATACGACCTGGCGCTTTATCGGGCGTAAAAAACTCCCTTGGCTGAGGTTCAAAAATCATAATGCCTGCCGGCACTTGATAATGTTCCGCCAGCGCTTTGACGCGGTTCAAGATGGCATGATGGCCACGATGAACGCCGTCGAAATTCCCTATCGTCAGCACACATTCTTTATGCTTTGAACGGATATTATGAATACCGCGAATTAACTCCATAGTACCTCGTTCAAGACTATCCCACCCAGTGCCGAAAAAATAACCGAGATTATATAGCAGATCACCACCTGAAGGTAGGCCAGAACTAGCACAACCTCAGCAAGAAGCATCGATGACGCCATGAAACGAATCTAGTGTTTGAAAGAAGACGGTCGCAACCCCACCAGTACCGCAGCACCTACGTAGACGGTCACACCAACCACAACCACAAGAAGCACCTCACCAACGCGATGCAGATCAGTCATTTGCGTCCACACCATACCCTGTTGCAGAAAGAAATAGATCCACACCGCCAAGGCCGCCGTTGCCGCGATTAACACCCTCGTTATCAATTTCCAATGATGAGAAAACTGATGATGACCCTGCTTTCGCAACCCGCGCCACAACAAAAATGCATTTAACGCCGCCGACAAACTGGTCGCCAAGGCCAATCCAACATGACCCAAAGGCCACACTAAAATCAGATTAAACACCATGTTGGCCACCATCGCGATAATCCCTATTCGCACTGGTGTGCGCGTATCTTGGCGAGCGTAATACCCAGGCGCCAGCACCTTAATGAGCATCATAAAGATCAGCCCTAAAGAATACGCCTGTAAACTCTGCGCGGCTTTCGTCACATCATGCACGGTCAACTCACCCCGATAAAAGATGGTCGCAATCAATGGCTCAGCCAACATAAACAATGCCAATGCCGACGGCACTGCGATCAACAATAAAATTCGCAGCGCCCAATCCAATGTATCCGAAAATGCTTTCGGGTCTTTGCCTGCAAAACTGCGCGACAAAGAAGGCAAAATCACGGTACTAATCGCAATCGCAAAAATCCCCAGCGGCAATTCATACAAACGATCAGACAAATACAGCCACGTAATACTGCCCGTTTGCAGAAACGACGCCAACACAGTGTCTAAGAGCAAATTGATTTGCCCGACCGAGACCCCAAACAACGCCGGACCAATCAAGATCAAAATGCGCTTCACACCTGGGTGACGAAACTGAAGAGACGGCATCGGCAGTAATTTGAGGCGCGCCAGAAAGGGCATTTGGAAGAGCAATTGAACCAGCCCTGCAAAAAAGACCCCCCATGCCACGGCAGTTTCTGCTTCCAAGGCATTGCGCGCAAACACCAAGGTAGCAACCAATAAGCTAATGTTGAGAAAAATGGGCGTAATGGCTGGCACTGCGTATTCGCCATGGGCATTGAGAATGCCACCCGCCAATGCCGTAAGTGAAATAAACAGCAAATACGGAAAAGTAATGGTTAGCAGCTCAGACGCTAACCGTGCCTGCTCGCCGTCTGCAGCAAACCCAGGCGCAAAGAGATACACCACCCACGGAGCGCATACCATAAACAACGCGGTAATCAACAGCAGCACTAACGCCAAGGAGCCAGACACTGCGGAAATAAGAGCGCGAACCTCTTCTTTCGTCTCGTTCACTCGATAGTCGCTCAACACAGGAACAAACGCCTGAGCAAACGCCCCTTCAGCAAATAAACGACGGAAAAAATTGGGAATTTTAAACGCCACATAAAACGCATCCGCACCTGCGCTTGCCCCCAGCACATACGCTAATGCCGAATCTCGAGCCAACCCCAAGATACGGGACAAGAAAGTGCACACGGACACCAAAACACCTGATCGCAATAATGAGTTATTTTTCGATGTTTTTTTCGGGGTGATATTATTTTCCGACATAGCAATTTTGTTAACCATTCCAACAAATTGGAGCAAGAATACCACCTGAATCCACAACAAGTTAGGGAAATAAGCCAGTAGATTTGGTGATTATTTGTATAATGGGGTTGTGGCATGCTCAAAAACTGGTAAAATCCGCCGCGAGATTATGAAGTCATACTTGACATTGATTTCACGACGCAGCACAGTGCTGTGCCGTTTCCTAATATAAACGAAAGGAGCCAGACTGTGGCAAATTCCGCCGGTTCAAAAAAACGTGCGCGCCAGGCGATCAAACGTCGCGCTCATAATGGTAGCCTGCGCTCTATGGTTCGCACATACTTGAAAAAAGTAGATGCAGCCATCGAAGCAGGTAATCAAGCTGATGCACAAGCAGCTTACGTTCTAGCTACATCTAAGCTAGACAAAGCAGCTGATAAAGGCCTATATCACAAAAACAAAGCAGCTCGTCATAAGAGCCGCTTGAGTGCTAAAATCAAAGCACTGGCCTAATACCTATAAAAAAACCGGCTTATGCCGGTTTTTTTATACTTTATTTTCTTGCCCAACTCTCATTAGCCAATCAGCACAACACCCCATACCACAACGGCCAACAATAGCGTCAACATAACCGCCGCCGACCCTAAATCTTTGGCTCGACCAGATAACTCGTGATGCTCATCACTGATTCTATCCACCACAGCTTCAACACTTGAATTCAGCGTTTCAACAATCAATACCATACCAACTGAAAAGATCAGCACCGCTTTCTCTAATGCTGTATCCCCTAACCAAAGTGCAAAAGGAAGAGCGATAATAAACAAACACACTTCTTGGCGAAAAGCCGCTTCGTGTTTCCATTGCGCCTTAAGACCTTGATAAGAATAACGAGACGCACTCAATACTCGCGCCAAACCAGACTGCCCCGGCTTTGCCATTACATTCTCCCAACTAACAGTTAAATAATTACTCAGCCAATTAAACAATCACCAAATTATCGCGATGCACTAATTCAGGTTCACCCTGATACCCCAAAATCGCCCCTATTTCAGAAGAAGAGCGACCGAGTAATTTTAACGTCTCTGCAACGCTGTAATTGGCCAATCCACGAGCGACAACAACACCTTGCTCATCGACACACAACACCATATCGCCACGAGAGAAAGACCCTTCGGCGTCTTTTACCCCCACCGCTAACAAGCTGGTTCCTGCTTTACGAAGCGCCTTCACCGCCCCGGCATCCAGCACCAGAGAACCGCGACTCTTAAGATGACCTGCCAGCCATAATTTACGCGCAGCTTGTCGACTATGATCAGGTTCTAGCCAAGTACCAATAGGCTCACCCAACGAGACTCTGACAATGACATTCTCCTCACGACCAGAGGCGATCAAGGTATCCGCACCGGATCGAGCAGCCAAACGTGCCGCACGGATTTTTGTCAGCATACCACCACTGCCCAACGCACCCGCTCCACCACTCGCCATGGCTTCGAGGCGACTATCTGAAGCAGAAACATACGGCAATAACACAGCGTCTTTGTGATCACGTGGGTTTTTATCGAACAAGCCAAGCTGATCCGTCAAAATGATCAACACATCCGCCTCAACTAAGTTCGCCACTAACGCGCCTAGGGTGTCATTGTCACCAAAGCGAATTTCATCGGTTACAACCGTGTCATTTTCGTTAACTATGGGTACAACCCCAAGATTAAGCAGCGTTCGCAACGAGGAGCGCGCGTTCAAATAGCGTCGGCGGTTCGATAAATCATCATGAGTAAGCAATATCTGTGCGGTACACAAACCGTGGCGTTCAAAATGAGACTCATAAACACCAACCAACTCCATCTGCCCAACAGCAGCAGCAGCCTGAAGCTCGTTTACTTGTGTCGGTCGAGAAGAGAAGCCGAGCCGCTTCATACCAGCCGCAATAGAGCCTGAAGACACCAAGACAACCTCTTTGCCCTGCGCCCTTAACTCTGCTATCTGTGCAACCCAGAGGCCAATACGGGCCACATCAAGCCCTTGACCATCATTCGTCAGCAACGCACTGCCGATCTTCACTACGACACGGTGCGCATTAGCAACTCTCTCTCGAATATCCATGATACTGCTTATTTTCTCATCCAATTAACGAACGTATTCTACGTCCACATCATAATCTTCATCGTCAAAGTCTTCATCATCCAGCAATTGACCTGCTTTACGACGTTTTTCACGCAACGACAGAATTCGATTACGACCTTCTTCGTCGATCAAGGCACGCATAGCCTGCTCTTTCTCACGCGCTTCTTCACTGTTTGCCAACAATTCACGCTGCTCTTCAAGCGCTGTCATAAGGTCAAGACACAAGACTTCTGTACCTTCACCAGAGATGGCAGAAATACGATACGCCTTGCCTTCCCAGCCTAGTGCATCGATCACGCTTTGACAGCGCTCTTCCAACTCTTCTGCTGGCACCATATCCGTTTTATTCAATACCAACCAACGATCACGCTGAGCCAATGCTGGACTAAACTGATGAAGTTCATTAACCGCAATAACAGCCGCTTCTGCAGGGGTGATTTCATCCCAAGGCGCCAAATCGACTATGTGCAACAAGATACGGTTACGCACCAAGTGCTTCAAGAAACGAATACCCAGGCCCGCGCCTTCAGAAGCGCCTTCGATGATTCCCGGAATATCGGCAACCACAAAGCTCTGGTGTTTCTTAACTTTTACCACACCCAGATTGGGCACTAGCGTTGTAAACGGGTAATCCGCCACTTTTGGTTTTGCAGAAGACACGGAGCGAATAAAGGTCGATTTACCTGCATTCGGCAAGCCTAGCAAGCCCACATCGGCCAATACCTTCATTTCCAACTTAAGCGTACGCTCTTCCCCTACCGTTCCTTTTGTCGTTTGACGAGGGGCACGGTTAGTACTGGATTTGAAACGGGTATTACCCAAACCATGGTGACCACCTTGAGCCACTTTTAGCTTCTGACCGACTTTCACAAGATCCCCTAAGGTTTCTCCTGTGTCTTCGTCGATCACTGTGGTCCCTACTGGCACTATGATCTCAAGATCTGGGCCTTTTGAACCCGTCATGTCACGGCCTTGGCCGCCTTCACCGCTTTCTGCGATGTATTTTTTGGTAAAGCGAAAGTCAATCAAAGTGTTCAATGACTCATCAGCGACCAGCACTACACTGCCGCCGTTGCCGCCATCACCACCATCAGGACCACCTTTCGCCACGAATTTTTCACGCCAAAAGCTTAAACAACCATTTCCGCCTTTACCCGCTCTTACATAGATACTGGCTTCATCAACGAATTTCACAGATTCACCTCTTAGGTGCTTTATCAGAATCAACAGAAACTGATTATAGAATTTTTCCAAAAAAAAAGCCCCGCGTCGCGGAGCTCTTTTTGAGTTTTTAGCAGAGATTAAGCAGCAACAACAGAAACTGTGCGACGCTTAAACTTACCTTTAACTTCAAATTTCACTTGGCCTTCTGCAACAGCAAACAAAGTGTGATCTTTACCAATCTTAACACCTGCACCAGGGTGGAACTGAGTACCACGCTGACGAACAAGAATGTTACCTGGGATCACAACTTGACCACCAAAACGTTTGACACCTAATCGTTTCGATTCGGAGTCGCGACCGTTATTAGTACTACCACCCGCTTTCTTATGAGCCATGACTTACTCCTTAAAATTAGTTTAGTTAGGGCTTATTTAATGCCAGTTATTTTCACTTCCGTGAACCACTGACGATGACCCATACGCTTCATAGAGTGCTTACGACGACGGAATTTCAAAATTTTCACTTTGTCTCCGCGGCCATGAGTAACAACTTCAGCTGTTACCTTGATGCCTTCTACAACAGGAGCGCCAATTTTAACGTCGTCGCCATTGCTAACTAGAAGAACGTCGTCGAATTGCACAACGCCACCTTCTTCGATAGCTAATTTCTCAACCTTAAGGGTTTGGCCTTCTTGTACACGGTATTGCTTACCGCCAGTTTTAATTACTGCGAACATGTTCTTCTCCAATGAGATTTACCCGGCTACTGAATTGAGTTTGACCTACTTCTAGTGGCACCAAATCTTTATCGATCACGATAAAAACTCACTTACCATATGATAGGGAGCAAAACGTGGGTAAATCGGACGCGAGATTGTACAAAATCACACCAGTCAAAACAAGAGAAAAGGCAATCTATTGTATATTTTTCATGTTTTGGGTTGACCGCAGCACAGCGCTTACCTAGCATGGTGCGCACTTGCTGTTCAGCTTGGGACTTATTAGCTTCGGAAAATGCATGCAATCCACACAAATCCATGATGTTGTGACCAACGAGTTTGGTCAAGTGAACGACTACATTATGTCACAGCTCAGCAGTGACATACCTCTAATAGAACAAATTGGTTACTATATTATTAGTAATGGCGGCAAACGATTGCGCCCATTGTTAGTACTTCTTGCCGCTCGCGCAAGCGCCGATTTGGACCCTGACAAATTAGAAAAAGCCATTAAAATGGCGACCATTATTGAGTTTATCCACACCTCTACGCTGTTGCATGATGATGTGGTGGATGAATCTGATATGCGCCGTGGTAAAAAAACCGCCAATGAAGAATGGGGCAACGCGCCCAGCGTTCTTGTCGGTGACTTTTTATACACACGTGCATTTCAATTGATGGTCAGCATTAACAGCATGGATTGCATGGCGATTCTGGCGGAAACCACCAACATCATTGCTGAAGGCGAAGTCCAACAGCTGATCAATTGCGGCGACCCAGATACCACGGAAGAAAGTTACCTAAAAGTTATTCAATACAAAACGGCCAAATTGTTTGAAGGTGCGGCGCTTTGCGGTGCGGTTATTGCTGATGCAGATAAAGCGCATCAAACGGCGCTCCAAGATTACGGCATGTACGTTGGTACCGCATTTCAATTGATCGACGATGTGATGGATTACACCAGCACCGCCGAAGAAATGGGTAAGAGCGTGGGTGATGACTTAGCCGAAGGCAAACCGACTCTGCCACTAATCTACACAATGAAAAATGGCAGCCAAGACGCCGTAGATCGCGTTAGACAAGCGATTTTGACTGGCGGCCTCGAAAACCTTGATGCCATTATTGCCGATGTACAAGCCTGTGGCGCCATTGAATTCACCCAGCAACAAGCACAACAGCAAGCCGACTTAGCAATCCAGTCTATTGCCATTTTGCCCGAGTCTGAATACAAACAAGCGCTTATTGCATTAGCCAACACAGCGGTGAAACGCAAAAGCTAAACGCGCTGCTTAGCGACTCACAAGAAATAAGACCTCATCATGTCCGAGGTTTTATTTCTTGCTTCAATATCTCTCTCACTTTCTTCGCACTCTGCTCAGGGTATTGCTGCATAAAGCAATGACCACCCTCCACTTCTATTACTTGTATATTAGGGTTAATGCGCGCGGCGAGCTGATAGGCTTCTTTAAAATACGAAAACGTCTCTTTCCCCTGCACAATATAAGTCGGCACAGAAATCGAACGAATGGCTTTCCAAAGTCCTTTCGGATAGCTGGCAAAAACGGCGGCCTCCATCCATGAAGGGCAAGCTAAGTGATACTCTCGTGATGCTTTGTCTTGGCGAATTGAGTGCTCTATATAATCCTCTAAACAAGACGGATGCCAACCCTTAAACGTGCCTCTTCCGGTGAAATTTGCTTTTACCTGATCGATGCTTTCCCACTTCACGCGGCGGCGTTTCGCCTGTTTTGCTAACGGCACATGATTTTTCAATCCCAAAAAGGTCACTGCTCGCAACAACCACAACAACCGTGGTGGAAATAACGCAGGGTCTAACAATACCAGCCGGTCGAACAAGGCGGGATCTTGAGCTCCCATTAAGAGCGTCATACAACCGCCAAAGCTGTGCCCTACCCCCATCATTTTCTGCTTTGGTAACGACGCCATTCGCGGCTTCAAACTGGCAGAGAATCGTTCTGCGGTGGCATTCCAACCAACAAATCGGCGACCTGCAGACGATCGACCATGACCCGCCGCTTCTTGTAGAATCAAATTGTAGTCTTCACCCAGTGCGCTCAGAAACTGACGATAGGTTTGCACAGCAAAGCCATTGCCATGTAAAAAATGCAAATTAGGGCGCTCATCACGAACAGGCCCTACATACCCAACTGTATAGCCATCCACAAATTCGTGGCGCCAAGCATCTAGCCATTCATTTCCGTGCAATAACCTAGACAACCTTATGTACCACCTTACCGTTGGAGCGTTCTAATGTGTGTCAGCAGAATAGAGTAAACCAGCTCTGTTTCTCTTGCTAGCACCAGATTCTCCCTAAAATCACGGCCCAAGATCAGTAAATAACCGACTTTTACGAAGTCTTGTTGGTTTTTTTCTACTCAAACGTTCATATTACGTCCTTGAGACGCTATAATCCGGTGGATTTTATACTGCTAACTGAACCACACAACTCAGCGTAACCAAGTCGAGTTATCTGCTGAATGTGGAAATAGGATTATAATGACTACAGCTTCCTCGTTTGAAAAAGACGAACTATTACAATGCGGCCACGGCGAAATGTTTGGCCCAGGCAATGCTCAACTTCCAGTTGGGAATATGCTGATGATGGATCGAATCACTCGTATCTCTACCGAAGGTGGTAAATACGGTAAAGGTGAAATCATAGCTGAGCTTGATATTCATCCAGACCTTTGGTTTTTCAAATGCCACTTCCCTGGTGATCCAGTAATGCCTGGTTGTTTAGGTTTGGACGCTATGTGGCAACTTGTTGGCTTTTTCCTTGGCTGGAAAGGCAACAAAGGTCGCGGTCGCGCATTGGGTTCTGGTGAAGTGAAATTCACAGGTCAAATCCTTCCGACTGCAAAAAAAGTTACCTTTCATATTCATCTTAAGCGCGTTATTGAGCGTAAGTTGATCATGGGAATTGCAGACGGAAGCGTATCCGTTGATGGTCGAGAAATTTATACCGCACAAGACTTACGTGTCGGTTTATTCTCATCAACAGAAAACTTCTAAAGACTAAGAATAAAGAGGCACATTTATGCGTCGTGTAGTAGTAACAGGTCTTGGCATTGTCAGCTGCCTAGGCAATGACAAAGAGAGCGTTTTAAACTCCTTGCGCGAGGGCCGTTCTGGTATTCGTTTCGCTGAAGATTACAAAGAACACGGCTTTCGTAGCCACGTTTGTGGTCGCATCGACTTAGATTCATCTAGCATTGACCGCAAGGTTCGCCGTTTTATGGGCGACGCGGCAACGTATGCGTATGTTTCTATGCAACAAGCTATTGAAGATGCGGGCTTAACAGAAGAGCAAGTTTCTAATATTCGCACTGGTTTGATTGCTGGTTCTGGCGGTGCATCCGCACAAAACCTAGTAGAATCCGCTGACACTCTACGTGAGAAAGGCGTGAAGCGCGTGGGTCCATACCGCGTTACTCAAACCATGGGCAGCACCGTTTCTGCTTGTTTGGCAACGCCATTCAAAATCAAAGGTGTTAACTATTCAATCACTTCTGCTTGTTCAACCAGTGCGCACTGTATTGGTAATGCCATGGAACTTATCCAACTAGGCAAACAAGACGTTGTGTTTGCCGGTGGTGGCGAAGAAGAAAGCTGGGCGCAAACGTGTATGTTTGATGCCATGGGCGCATTGTCTTCTAAGTACAATGAAACACCAGAAAAAGCCTCTCGTGCTTACGATTCAAACCGTGATGGTTTCGTTATCGCTGGCGGCGGCGGTATTCTAGTCATTGAAGAACTAGAACACGCTAAAGCTCGTGGCGCGAAAATCTATGCTGAGTTAGTCGGTTACGGTGCAACATCTGATGGCTACGACATGGTTGCTCCTTCTGGTGAAGGCGCAAAACGTTGTATGCAAATGGCCATGAGCACCATCGATGGTGAGATTGATTACATCAACACTCACGGTACAAGTACACCCGCTGGTGACATGAAAGAACTGCAAGCAGTGAATGAGACATTTGGTGACAAGATCCCATCTATCAGCTCAACAAAATCACTGTCTGGTCACTCTTTGGGTGCGGCCGGTGTTCATGAAGCTATCTACTGCTTGCTAATGATGGAAAACAAATTCATCACAGCGTCTGCAAACATTGATGAGCTAGATGAAGCCGCTGGTAACATTCCAGTTGTGACAACTCGCCAAGACAATGTAGATTTGAACTTGATCATGTCTAACAGTTTTGGTTTTGGTGGTACTAACGCCAGCCTAGTATTCAAAAAATACGACGCATAATCTGACTGACGACTCAGTTCAGTGTCAAAAAAAAGCCGCATTATAAATGCGGCTTTTTTATTTCTAATACACCCCATCGACAAACAACATAAAGATAAGGCGCTTAGTCTTTTTTCCTAATGGACTATTTACCGTTAGGCAACTTTGCCATTTCCGCTCGCATCCACTGCTCCATTTCATTGTGCAGCTCAGACGTTTTCTTACCTTCAGACTCAATAACCGGTCCGATCACAAGACGAATAGAGCCTGGAAACTTGAAAAAACTCTTACTCGGCCAAGCGTATCCCGCGTTATGAACCACAGGCAAAATCGGCGCTTTAGCGGATGTCGCTAACATGGCAGCACCCTTATTAAAGTCTTTTGTTTCTGTTGGCTTAGTTCGGGTTCCTTCCGGGAAGATCAGCACTGATCGTCCATCTTCTAGACGCTCTTTCCCCTGACTCATAATTTGTTTCAGCGCATTGGTTCGCTTAGAGCGGTCAATGGCAATAGGCTGTACCATTCGCAACCCCCAGCCAAAGAAGGGAACCGACAACAGCTCTTTTTTAAGCACGGTTGAAACAGGTGCCATCAAAACTTGCAGCACATAGGTTTCCCACTCACTCTGGTGATTCGCCACCAGCACGACTGGCCGATTTTTATTAATGTGCTCGCGCCCAATGATTTCAACTTTCACGCCGCACAGCACTCGAAACACAAACAACAAGCCTTTGTTATGTTGGTTAAGTACTGGTTGACGATAGTCTTTTGGCAATAACACGGTTGCAAAAGGAGCAAGCACGCCAAAAAAGACCGTAGACAACATGTAATAAACAAAGAAAATGGTTGAGCCGATCCACGACCTTAACAAGATTCCTAAACGCACAATCGCTACCTCAATTTCTATTCACTTAGATATTTTTGTTGCTGCTTTAGCGGGTTCGCGTACATAGCGACCACCGTATCACGCAACGCCTGTGGGCAACTTTCTAGATACGTAGCAAACGCACTGTCGGTGGACGGTTTACCCTGCTGAATAGCGAGTGCAGCTTCGTTACTCGTTTGAATGGCGTAGTTGGTAATGATCTGGCGGTCCACTTCTGCGACCAAAGCTTCAGGGGTATCAATGCCTTCTTTGAGCACATCGCCAAACGTCACCACGACTTTGCCTTTTTGCCCAACTATGCCATTTTTGATGCTATCTATGTCTTCAAACTCTGACTTTTCATAATTGCCAGTGGTCGACTTTTCATGCAGCTCCTGTGCTTTATCAAACGCACATGGATCGTATTCATAAGAAATCGAGACAGGGACAATCTTCAAGTTTGCCATGGCTTCGGCAAAGCTCACTTTCTCTTTCTTCTGACTCATGTACAACATTTTGATCAACGCAGGGTCGGTTTGATCCACCCCATCTTTTGCTCGCCCTTCTTTCTGAGCGATCCAGATATTGCATTGGTCTTTCGTCAAGGAGTGGGTGATGTAGCTTGATAGTTGCCCAAAAGCGGCCATCATTTCACGAATACCATTGACTGAGCGCTTAACAATAAAACTCTTGTTTAAACGCATCAGATCAGACACAAATGGACGTCGTAACAAGTTATCACCAATGGCGATACGCACCGTGTTCAGGCCAGCTAAATACAAACCATAATTTACAAACGCAGGGTCCATCGCTATGTCCCTGTGATTGGATAGGAATAAGTACCCTACCCCTTTGTCGAGCTTTTCAATACCACGATACTCTACATCAGAGGTCGTTGTTTTGATCATACGATCCATGTAGCCCGCAACACGCATTTGAAAATCATGCACATTGTTAATGCCTGCCACCTGACGCTTCAGCGCAAATTTGACGGCAAGTGCCAAAGGCGCGTGCAATAATTTAGGCCAGCCGGCAAAACGAAAGCCGACAATAGTGTTAATAAAATCTGGCGTGTCTACCAGGTTGTGCAACACCCCAACGACTTCGTCGTCGTTGTAAGGGCGTATATCATGAAACTGATCCATTTAATTTTCCGCTAGTAAAAACTGTCTCGTTTTTTATTATAAAGTTTGAATATCGAAGCCTAACGCTTCCAATTCTGCCCGCTTAGAGGTTGAAGTCACCACGGCCACGTTTTCATTTTCTTTGTTCAAGTAGGCTTTCGTTACCGCTTTTAGCTGCTCTATTGTCACCGCCAAAATACGTGCTCGAAATGCTTCGCGATAGGCAAGAGAACGCCCATGCAACTGAACATAAAAGTCACTTTGCGCTTCGCCAGCAGGTGATCCTGGCTTATCCATCGACCCAATAACACCCAATATGGCCTCTTCTAGCGCGTCCTCCGTATGATCTTCATTTAACATCCACTCAATGGAGGCATCAAAATCCGCCAAGGTTTCTGTTAAACGAGGATCGCGGTAAGAGTAAAAGCGGAAAGCGCCATTGGTGCCATCGAAGCTCGCGCCGCCACCGTAAGCACCACCTTGCTCACGAATCGTACGGTGCAAAAAGCCATTGCGTAAGAAGCCACCTAATACCGTTAAGGCCGCCACATCAGGGTGCTCACCTGAAACGGTTTTAAAGGCTTTACTACAGAAGCTTACTTGGGTCGCCGTTAGCCATGCCGTATTGACCTTATGATCCACTGCTGGCAAAACAAACGTGCTTGTTGACGCGCCATTCGGCAGATCCGCAAACACAGGCTGTACAGATTCTAGAATACTGGTCTCGTGCTGAGGCTCAGCCACCAGCAACATTTGCTTAGGCGCGGCGAGCAATTTGGCGTGTAAACGAGAGAACACTGCAAAGAGCTCTTCTACTGCCGTATCATCCGCCTTCATCGCGTCATCCAAGGCAATCGCACTGCGAATCCCTGTCATGCCACCCCATTGCTCTTGCTGAGCAGACAAACCTGAAATACCACTCGCGGCAGCGGTCATGGCAAGTGAATGACCTTGACCTGTAATAGACTGCTCACGACGCGAACGGCGTTGTGCCACCAGCTCTTTCACACGGCTGATTTCGTCAAAACGAACATTCAACATGGTGTCTTTAAGCAATTCGCTCATTGCCGCCACATTCGGCACCAACGCCTTGGTAGACAGCACAAAATACGCACTCACATTCTGGCGGTCTTGAATACTGGCGCGGATCGAGTTCGACGCACCCAAACCACCACATACTTGAGCTTGGCGCTCTTGGATAGCAAGGTAATCTTGCTCGCCAACACCCAACTCGGTGATCAATGAAGAGAACAAAGGCAAATGGCTTTTTTCTTCTTCATCCAGCTCAGGCAAAGTAATCACCAACTGCTGATACACCAAACCATTGGTGCCCTGTGGATAAAAAGTAACAGGCAGCTCACCCGCTTGCTGATGGTGCTCGTATTCTGGCAAGCGCGCCGGCACATCTTCAAGACCCACTTTTGGCAAGATGCTCATATCATCTATTTGCGACTGACGTTCTTTCAAGGCTTCGCTGCGAGCAATGATGTTGGCTTTTTCGTCATCGGACAGCGCCGCTTTAATTTTGCTTAAGCGGTCTTTTTCTGACTGATTACGGCGCATCTCTAAGGCATCGTCAGGGCTCAATGTAATCGTCACGCGGTGAGCATTAGACAGCAATAAGGTGTTAATTAAGTTCGGGATGTAGTCCTTATCTTGCACCTTCACACGCATGCTTTCGATAACCGGATCCAAATCCAATTGCGCAATCACATCACCAGAATGCACTGCCGTTGAGAGACCGGCTAAAATCAATTGCAGTCCGTATGGGTAACTACCGCCACCGACCTCACGCTGGCTTAACTCCAATTGGTGCAACATGGCATCGACCATGTCTTGTGGAATGCCGTTGTTAGCGATGTCTTCAAGAGTCGATAAAATTAATGCTTCAACTTGCGCTGTATTCTCACGCTTCACGCCTTCTAGACCACACATGAAGCTCATTTCTTTATTGCTGTCTTCAAGGCCACACAAAGGCGACGGCGCACGACCTAGTTCGCTACTTTCCAGTACTCGTCGCAATGGCGATGCGCTGTTATCCAATAACACGCTCGACAACAACTCGGCTTCAAACTGCTGGCCAAGATCAATACTTTCGCCCAATAACCAACCGACAACCACATGACTACCGTCTTCTTTGACTTCGTCGGCCGCATAGCCCTCTTCAACACGCACCGGAGAAAAGTAACGTTTGGCATTTGGCACACTGACTTGTGTTGCTAGGCGCTCAAAACGACTCAATACTTTTTCTTCAAATTCCGCTTGCAGTGTTTGCGCAGGAATGTCACCAAACGTCATAAAGACCGCATTAGATGGGTGGTAATGCGTGCGGTAGAAAGCCAACAAATCTTGATAAGAAAGGTCTGGAATGTCACTCGGCTCACCACCGGAATTAAAATGGTAAGTGTTATTTGGGAACAGGTATTTGGTCAGTGTTTGCCAAAGTACCGATGTGGTCGAGCTCATTGCTCCCTTCATTTCATTGAAGACCACGCCCTTGTACGTTAATTCTGACTCAGGGTTAGTTGGCTCAGCAAACTCAAGGCGATGACCTTCTTGGGAAAAGTCCAATTCATCCAAGCGAGAGAAAAACACAGCGTCCAAATAAACATCAAGAAGATTATGGAAATCTTTTTTGTTCTTGCTGGCAAATGGGTACGCCGTCCAGTCAGATGACGTAAAGGCGTTCATGAAGGTATTCAAAGAACGGCGAATCATCATAAAGAAAGGGTCACGAACAGGAAAACGCTCGGAACCACACAATACGGTGTGCTCTAAAATGTGCGCAACACCACAAGAATCGGTTGGTACGGTTTTCAATCCGACCAAGAAAACGTTTTCATCATTCTCTGATGCGATATGAAAATGTTTAGCGCCTGTAACTGTGTGCTCGAACTCTTGAACGGTAACGTTTAGAGCATCGATAAATTCGCTGCGAAGAAAAGTAAACGCAGGATGATGTGCGGTGCTATTAGTCATTCTCTACCTCTAGTGAATTAGAATACGGTGATTGGAATGTTTTGGGGCAGCCCTATGGAACTCAAGGTTGCAAAGTGGCGAAATTATAACAAATTTGTGACTTTTACTGCACGAACAAACCGTTATGGTTTTGTCTTGGTTGTGTGAACATTTAGCGTTTCTGCGCTTTTTCCCAATTTTCGAGACGTGCTTTTTCACTTTTTTTAAAAAGCACATACACAGCGCCTAAGCCGCCATGGTAACGCTGCGCTGTATGGAAGGCCATGACACTGTCTAAATCACGTAACCACTTGTTGATATAACTTTTGATCATCGCTTGGCTATCTGGATTTGGTGTTCGATCGCCTTTACCATGCACAATAATAGCCACCCGAATATCGTTACGCATGCAGTCTTCAACAAACTGGTAAACAAGCTCCCGGGCTTGAGCTACGGTTCTCTGATGTAGGTCTAAACGAGACTCGATGCCGTATTTTCCTTGGCGTAGACGTTTAAACACGCCATCCTGCACCCCTGAACGCTTGTACTCCAAAACATCGTTTGGATCGACCTTTTCAACATAGTCATGCGACAAGTGATTACTGTCGGCTTCCTTTGCCATAATGGCCGCACGTTTACGTGCTTGGAAATCCACCGGCGCCCCTTTCTTGCCAAGGTAGACTTCGCTTTTTGCTAAAGGCTGAATGCCCGCTACTTCTTGAGCAAACAAAGATGCCTCATCGTCATCGTTCACTGTTTCAACCTCTTCTTGTGTTATGCACCTTTTGGACGCATGACTAGATGCTAAAAAGCGCTAAGTATACCGATAAATGTGCCCCAGATATCGCTCCGCTGTAAACAAAATTGCCCATAGATTCGCAGCAGAACACTGACAAAGGTAAAGCAAACACTCTACCCCAATAGGGAGCACGCTTTGATGCAGAAAATCGCCGCCAACCTTGAGCTCGCTTTTAGCCAATATGGCTTTGCCGAGCCAAATGTGGACAAACTAAAAACAGCCTGTCATGTCAGTCTGCGTACCCTGTATAAACATTACCCTTCGAAAGAAGCCATGGTTGTTGCCGCATTAGAATATCGTCATCAGCGCTATCCTGCTTACCTTGATAGTGACCTATCAACGAGTGGCGAACACGCCCTGTCTACTATCTTTCAGCGCCTTGAAACCTGGATGAGCAACAACGCCCCTCACGGCTGCTTGTCGATGAACGCGATTGCGGCTTTCCCCGATAACAAGCTGATAAACCAAGCGGTCGTTATGCAGTATCTGGCGCGATTGGCAGAGCATTTGTCGAACTGGATGTAAGAACCTTGTACTTAAAAGACCTGGGGGTATTTAGTTGCACTGTCTTAGCACCGAACGTGTTTCAGAACTTAATTCACTACCTAGAAGAAGGGAAGATTCAACCATTGGTGGCACAAACTTATCCGCTAAAAGAAATCGTTCAAGCGCAAGAAGCGTTTCAGAAAAAACACCATCTAGGAAAAATTGTACTAAAGATAATAAAGGATTAAAGAAGCATCTTTATTACCCCTTAAAAACAAAAAAGCCCTGCTAAATTTAGCAAGGCTTTTTAACAAGGAGTCCAAAGTAAGCTCGACAACGCGACACCAACAATAAACAGATCCTCATTTCAAACTAACATTAACCAGTGAACTAAAAAAGCCCGCTGCTTAGACGTTTAGATACAAACAATATTTTCTGCTTGTGGGCCTTTTTGGCCTTGTGTCACTTTAAATTCAACACGTTGACCTTCGGCCAATGTTTTAAAGCCATCACTGACGATTGCACTAAAGTGAGCAAAAACATCAGGACCAGATTCTTGTTCGATAAAACCAAAACCTTTTGTTTCGTTAAACCATTTTACTGAACCAGTTGTTGTATTAGACATAATAGATATCCTAGAAATTAATAAAAGTGTGCCCAAAATAAGGCGATAGAGCATGAAGAAAACAAATATTTAACTGAGGATAGCGCGAAGGATTATTACTAATAACAACGTGGTACGTACAATAAACAGGTCTTTCTTTCAAACTAATGTTAAATAGTGGGCTAATTAAGCCCACTATTTAGAAATTTAGATACAAACAATATTTTCTGCTTGTGGGCCTTTTTGGCCTTGTGTCACTTTAAACTCAACACGTTGACCTTCGGCCAATGTTTTAAAGCCGTCACTGACGATTGCACTAAAGTGAGCAAAAACATCAGGACCAGATTCTTGTTCAATAAAACCAAAACCTTTTGTTTCGTTAAACCATTTTACTGAACCAGTTGTTGTATTAGACATAATAGATATCCTAGAAATTAATAAAAGTGTGCCCAAAATAAGGCGATTGAGTGTGAAGAAAACAGATATTTAACTGAGGATAACGCGAAGGATTATTACTAATAACAACGTGGTACGTACAAATAAACAGGGCTTTCTATTGACCCGATGAAAAAATATTAACACAGTAAGTAATTACATAGCAAGTTATATTTAAAGCTTTAGAGGGCAAAGCACTCAGTCGTAATATATTAAAGAGAAAATAGAACTATTAAGCTTCGTACATAACGTGCAATTTATTACCATCTAAATCTCGGCAGTAGGCACCGTAATAATCTGAACGATAACGATACCCTGGTGCGCCTTCATCCACGCCGCCAAGCGCTAACGCCATTTGGTGAAAAGCCTCAACCTGATCGTTACTCGACGCTTGAAAGGTAACTTGCACGCCATTGCCGTACGACGCAGCTTGTTGATTAAACGGCGTTAATACCCAAAAGCAACTTAAGCCACCTATCACGCCGTAACCTATCTCCCCCTCTACCGCCATCGTCTGAACCATATTAATGGTGCCTAATACAGCGTCATAAAAAGCACCCGCTTTTGCGAGATCATTCGTTCCGAGCGTAACACCTAACAGCATTGCGTAGTCCTCTATGAGTTGTGCTATGAAAAAAGAAAGCCCCTTATAAAGGGGCTTTCAAGTTAACTCTACACGTTATGAATTCAGATATCAGAACGGGATATCATCATCGAAGTCATCAAAGTTTGGCGCTTGCTGAGGTTTTGGCTCAGGCGCTGGTGCACGCTGAGGAGCCGGCTGCTGTGGCGCACGTTGCTGTGGCGCTGCTTGAGCAGGCGCTTGCTGTGGCGCATTACCCCAGCTACCAAAAGATTGAGGCTGAGCTTGCGGAGCCGCTTGTTGTGGTGCTTGCTGAGCGGGCGCTTGGTTGTAGCCACCTTGTGGTTGATTAAAACCTTGCTGTGGCGCTTGTTGTGCCGGTGCTTGGTTATAACCACCTTGTTGTGGTGCATTGTTGCCGTAGCCACCTTGAGCAGATGAATCATAGCCGCCTTGCTGGCCGCCATTATTGTTATCGCCACGACCGTCAAGTAACTGCATTTCGTTCGCAACAATCTCAGTGGTGTAACGCTTAATGCCGTCTTTTTCCCACTCACGTGTACGCAAAGAACCTTCTACGTAGACTTTTGAGCCTTTCTTGATGAAGTCACCTGCAATTTGACCCAAACGGAAATTACCGCGGTCCATAAAAGCCACTCGATGCCACTCGGTACGTTCTTGCATTTGTCCGGTTTGCTTATCACGCCAGCTTTCTGATGTTGCTAGGTTAACGTTTGCAACCGCTGCACCCGATGGCATAAAACGCACTTCGGCATCATTGCCTGCGTTACCGATTAGGATAACTTTGTTAATTCCACGTGCCATGACGCTCTCCAACTAAATAATTCATTGTCATCTTTAAAGATTCACTTGCGGCGCAAGGCGCTGCAATGTCTCTTTATCGAGTATTTTTTTGTCTACTTTAAGATAAGCGGTACGCTCATCTATAAAAATCTGCATGTCTTCCACCCCTTCCACATGGGAGAGCTGGTCTGCGAACGCAGTTATCGCTGCGTCATCGCCTTCTGGCAGGCTAAACGCCACGCTGCTCAGTTGTCGTATTGTAGGCTGGAATAAGCAGACTATCGACCACAAAAGCAATGCCAAACCAACGACGAGGAATAAACTGTTGCTGGAGAAGTGCTGTAATAGCCAGCCACCACCAATACCACCAATGAAGGAACCTAAAAATTGATGAGTAGAGAAAACCCCCATGGCCGTGCCGCGATAGCCAACAGGTGCTAACTTACTAATCAGAGAAGGTAAGGTTGCTTCTAAGGTATTGAAGCCAACAAAATAAGCCCATAGCAATAGCCCAAAAGCCCATAAGTATGGTGCCCATTGTAGCAACAAAGCACTGAAACCTAGTAATGCAACGACGCCAAAAACGACTTCTTTCATTTTGCCTTTGGCTTCTGCAATAATCACCAATGGTACCATACCCACAAAAGCAAAACCCATAATCGCTAGATACAACCAGCTATGGTGCGCCAATGGCAAACCGAATCGAGTGATTAATAAATGCGGCACAGTCACAAACAAGGCTGTCAGGCTGGCGTGTAGCAAGAGCACGCTAATATTCAAAAAGCGTAACTTGCTGTCTTTGATAACTTTTCCTAGAGCGACCGCGCTTGGTGTCGTATCTCGGCGGAAGGTATGCTGTACCACATTTGGCACCATAAAGAGCACCAAAGCGATGCCTAAAAAAGAAAAGCCAAACGATAAATAGAAAAGCCCAGACAAGCCAATCAGGTCAAATATCCAAGGACCTAATACCAGTGACAGCATAAAGGAAGCGCCAATACTAATGCCCACGGTCGCCATTGCTTTGGTTCGATTTTGCTCTCGCGTCACATCACTCAGAAGCGCCATTAAGGTACTAGCAATCGCCCCAGCGCCCTGTACGGCTCGACCAATAATCAATACGCTAATATCGGTGGCGTTGGCACAAATCAAACTGCCTAAAGCAAACAGTAATAGACCAATGACAATCACACGTTTACGGCCAATACGATCGGACCACATGCCCATCGGAATCTGTAGACACGCTTGAGTAAAACCGTAAATGCCAATCGCAGTACCTATTAAGGCTGCATCGGATCCGGTTAAGCCATCCGCGGCAACACTAATCACTGGCATAATAAGAAAAAGGCCTAGCATTCTAAACAAGTAGACTGATGCTAAGGCGAGAACAGAACGACGTTCGAGTACATCCATAAGGAGATTACAACCACTCAACTTAGGGTTTAAAAAAGAAAGATGCCTATTTTACTTAAAATACCGTTGAAGCTCTATTTCAAGTACTGTAAAAATAGACAGTTATTCTACCGACAACGATGTAAAACTTCTGTTGCTAAAACACTATTTGGAGACACATGGATACCATCACCATACGCGGAGCTCGCACCCACAATTTAAAAAATGTGGACTTAGACATCCCCAGAGACAAACTCGTGGTGATCACAGGTTTATCAGGTTCGGGAAAGTCATCACTTGCTTTCGACACCTTATATGCAGAGGGTCAACGACGCTATGTAGAATCCCTCTCTACGTACGCTCGTCAATTCTTATCCATGATGGAAAAGCCAGATATAGACCATATTGAAGGGCTTTCTCCCGCGATCTCCATAGAACAGAAATCCACGTCACATAACCCACGCTCAACGGTGGGTACGATCACAGAAATCTATGACTACCTACGTCTACTGTTTGCGCGAGCTGGCCAACCACGCTGTCCTGATCATGGCGAGCCTCTTGAGGCGCAGACCATATCACAAATGGTGGATAAGATAATCTCCCTCCCTGAGGAAACTAAAATGATGTTGCTTGCACCGATCGT
Source organism: Marinomonas sp. KMM3893 (assembly GCF_004352855.1). Taxonomy (GTDB): domain Bacteria; phylum Pseudomonadota; class Gammaproteobacteria; order Pseudomonadales; family Marinomonadaceae; genus Marinomonas; species Marinomonas arenicola. The sequence goes on from NZ_SJSC01000010.1 coordinate 26,573, forward strand.
GAAAGATCGTAAAGGCGAGCACCTTCATATTCTTAGTGACTTGTTATCTAAGGGATTTATTCGCGCACGTATTGACGGAATTGTTGTCGATTTAGACGACGCACCCACTTTAGAAAAAAATAAGAAACACACTATTGAGGTGGTTATTGACCGTTTTAAGGTTCGTAACGACCTACAACTTCGCTTGGCAGAGTCCTTTGAAACCTGTCTTGCGCTCTCTGACGGCATTGCCAAAGTCATCAATATGGACGACGACAAAGACGTTCATATTTTCTCCAGTAAATTTGCTTGCCCTGTTTGTGGATACAGTTTAACGGAATTGGAACCTCGTCTATTTTCTTTTAACAACCCAAATGGCGCCTGCCAGACTTGTGATGGTTTAGGCACGCACCAACTGTTCGACCCTGACCGAATCATCCAAGACGATACATTGACGCTGGCTGAAGGCGCTATTCGAGGTTGGGGACGACGTAGTATTTTCTACTATCAACAACTGACCGCTCTCGCGAAACATTATGGGTTTGATGTCGAGGCGAAATTTAAAGACATCCCGGTCGAGTTCCAAAACAAGATTCTAAAAGGGTCAGGAAAAGACAAGATAGACTTTGTCTACATCAATGAACGCGGCGACAAGATGATACGCTCACATGCGTTTGAGGGCGTTTTGCCTAACCTCCAACGCCGCTACCATGAAACAGAGTCTGATAGCGTCAGAGAAGATCTTTCCCAATACATCAGCACTCAATCCTGTCCAGAGTGTCATGGTTCGCGACTTAACCGCTCAGCAAGAAATGTCTTTATTAATGAGCAAACCTTGCCAGAGGTAGTGACCTACCCGATTGCAGAATGTCTTAGCTACTTTGAAGCGCTTGACCTACCCGGTGCCCGTGGCGAAATCGCTTCCAAAATTTTGAAAGAGATTCGTGACCGACTTACCTTCTTAGTCAATGTTGGCTTAGATTATTTAACCCTAGACCGCAAAGCAGATTCACTCTCTGGTGGAGAGGCTCAGCGTATCCGTCTCGCCAGCCAGATTGGCGCAGGCCTAGTTGGCGTTATGTATATTCTTGATGAACCCTCTATAGGACTTCACCAACGTGATAATGAGCGTTTGATTGAAACTTTAACGCGCTTACGGGACCTCGGTAATACCGTTATTGTTGTGGAGCACGATGAAGATGCCATTCGAGTCGCTGACTTTGTGGTTGATATCGGCCCTGGCGCAGGTATTCACGGCGGCGAAGTCATTGTCAGCGGCACTCCGCAAGACGTAATGGATTGTAAGGAATCTATTACTGGGCAATTTTTGACGGGCAAACGCAAGATTGAGATTCCTGAAATAAGAAACAAAGCAAAAGATGGCCACTCGCTGAACTTGATTGGCGCAACAGGAAACAACTTGAACAGCGTAGACCTCAAGATTCCTGTTGGCATCATGACTTGCGTTACCGGCGTCTCTGGCTCAGGAAAATCGACCTTAATTAATGGCACTCTGTATCCGTTGGCCTCAACGGCCTTAAATGGAGCGACCACACTCAAAGCAGCACCTCATGAGCGCATTGAAGGATTAGATCTATTCGATAAGTGCGTAGACATAAACCAAAGCCCAATTGGCAGAACGCCACGCTCTAACCCAGCAACCTATACGGGTATATTTACCCCAATGCGTGAGCTGTTCGCCGCCACTCAGGAAGCGCGTTCTCGTGGTTATAAGCCAGGCCGGTTTAGTTTTAATGTTAAAGGCGGACGCTGTGAAGCTTGCCAAGGTGACGGGGTTATTAAGGTCGAAATGCACTTTTTACCGGATGTCTATGTGCCTTGTGATGTTTGTAAAGGTAAGCGCTATAACCGCGAAACATTAGAAATACACTATAAAGGCAAAAATATTCATCAGTGTTTAGACATGACCATTGAAGACGCCAGAGACTTCTTTGATGCCGTGCCATCCATTGCCCGTAAGCTGCAAACCTTGATCGATGTAGGTTTGGGTTATATCAAACTGGGTCAAGCGGCAACGACGCTGTCTGGCGGTGAAGCACAGCGGGTGAAGCTAGCCAAAGAGTTGTCTAAGCGCGATACCGGGCAGACACTGTATATCCTTGATGAGCCGACGACTGGCTTACATTTTGCGGATATTGAGCAACTTCTAAAGGTACTGCATCGCTTACGAGACCACGGCAATACCGTTGTCGTCATTGAACATAACCTAGACGTGATAAAAACCGCTGATTGGGTTGTTGACCTTGGTCCAGAAGGTGGCAGTGGTGGAGGCTATATTATCGCTGAAGGGACGCCGGAAGAGGTGGCTGAATCCAGCAACTCGCATACCGGTCGCTTCTTAAAAGGGATGTTGGCTTAATACTAAATGGCATGGGGTGCGCTAACTGGCGCCCTATTTCATAAAAAGCGGCTAAGCCGCTTTTTTTTGAGACAAATTTTAGGCACAAAAAAAGCCGAGCTTATTAGCTCGGCTTTTTTGTTACAAACTGATGTTACTCAGCTGCTTCCGCAACTGGTCTGTCGACCAATTCAACGTAAGCCATAGGTGCGTTATCACCTGCACGGAAGCCACATTTTAAAATGCGAACATAACCGCCAGGACGAGCTTGGTAACGAGGACCAAGTTCTGAGAACAATTTACCTACTGCATCTTTGCTACGAGTACGAGCAAAGGCAAGGCGACGATTCGCAACGGAATCTTCTTTCGCCAATGTGATCAAAGGCTCTGCAACACGGCGAAGTTCTTTGGCTTTCGGCAACGTAGTTTTAATAACTTCGTGTTCGAACAAAGAAGCAGCCATATTCTTGAACATCGCTTTGCGATGAGAGCTAGTACGGTTTAAGTGACGTCCACTCTTACGATGACGCATTTTACATTCCTTACCAAACTACGGTGGTCAGGGAACAATGACCTAGCGAGCTAGAACTTTGCTATCGTCTTTCAAACTAGCTGGTGGCCAGTTTTCTAGACGCATTCCCAAAGACAAACCACGCTGTGCTAAAACATCTTTGATTTCAGTTAACGACTTTTTACCTAGGTTAGGCGTCTTAAGAAGCTCAACCTCAGTACGTTGAATCAAATCACCGATGTAATAAATGTTCTCTGCTTTCAAACAGTTAGCACTGCGAACGGTCAACTCAAGATCATCAACCGGGCGTAGCAAAATTGGATCAATCTCATCCTCTTCTTCAACTACAGGCGCTTCACTCTCACTTTCAAGAGCAACAAAGACTGCGATCTGTTGTTGTAGAATAGTCGCTGCGCGACGGATAGCTTCTTCAGGGTCGATAGTACCGTTTGACTCGATATCTAAAACTAGCTTATCAAGGTCAGTACGTTGCTCTACACGAGCATTATCAACACTGTAGGCTACACGGCGAACAGGGCTGAATGAGGCATCCAGTTGCAAGCGACCGATAGGACGAGTCTCATCATCGCTAGCAACACGAGCGTCAGCAGGCTCATAACCACGACCACGAGCCACTTTGATCTGCATAGAAAGTTCAGCAGTATCGTCCAAGTGTGCAATTACATGGTCAGGGTTAGCGATCTCTGCATCAGCAACTAACTGGATATCACCAGCCGTTACGATACCAGGACCTTTTTTACTTAGAGTAAGAGTTGCTTCATCTTGCCCGTGTAGAGCGATCGCAACTCCTTTCAGGTTAAGAAGAATTTCAATGACATCTTCTTTAACCCCTTCAATTGCGCTGTATTCATGCAATACACCGTCGATTTCAACTTCAACAATTGCACAACCAGGCATTGAAGACAGTAGAATTCGGCGCAACGCATTACCTAAAGTGTGACCAAAACCACGTTCTAGTGGTTGAAGCGTCACTTTAGCTCGCGTTTTACCCAATTCCTGAACTTCAATGTTGCGTGGGGTTAACAATTCGCTCACTGAACGCTGCATAGATCCACCTATTTCTTAATCCTAATCACCGACTTACTTAGAGTAAAGTTCGACAATTAGGTTCTCATTAATTTCAGCTGATAAATCGGCACGTTCTGGAGCAGCTTTATAAGTTGCTTCCAGTTTAGTTGTATCAACTTCGATCCAATGGATCGACGTACGATTTTTAGATAGCTCTAGTGCGCTTTGAATACGCAATTGCTTCTTAGCTTTTTCACGGATAGACACAACATCACCAGCTTTAACTTGGTAAGATGGAATGTTAACCGTTGCGCCGTTTACTAGAATGCCTTTATGGCCTACTAGTTGGCGAGCTTCCGCACGTGTAGAACCAAAACCTGCGCGGTATACAACGTTATCTAAACGAGATTCTAAAAGTTGCAGAAGGTTTTCACCAGTAGCACCCTTTAGACGAGCAGCAGATTTGTAGTAGTTACGGAATTGTTTTTCAAGAACACCGTACATACGACGTACTTTTTGTTTCTCACGTAATTGTAAGCCGTAATCAGAAAGACGTCCGCGACGTGCGCCATGCACACCAGGAACAGTTTCTGCTTTACATTTCGACTCAAGAGCGCGTGAACCGCTCTTCAATTGCAAGTCGGTACCTTCACGACGAGACAACTTACAAGTTGGACCTATATAACGAGCCATGTATCTGTCTCCTCAGTTAAACGCGACGTTTCTTAGGTGGACGGCAACCGTTGTGCGGGATTGGCGTCACATCTGTGATGTTATTAATACGCAAGCCCAATGCATTCAATGCACGAACTGCGGACTCACGACCAGGACCAGGGCCCTTGATCATTACGTCGACGTTTTTAAGGCCAAATTCTTGTGCGACAGTACCGGCACGTTCCGCTGCTACTTGAGCTGCGAATGGTGTACTTTTACGAGATCCGCGAAAACCAGAACCACCTGCCGTAGCCCAAGACAAAGCATTGCCCTGGCGGTCGGTGATAGTCACGATCGTATTGTTGAATGAAGCGTGTACATGAGCAACACCATCAACAACCGTCTTTTTGACTTTTTTCTTGGTATTGCGCGTAGCTGGCTTAGCCATATTGCACTTTCCTATTTAATGCTCAGCTCTAGTGGACTTAGCAACTAGAGCGAAACGCGTTTATATTACTTACGAATAGGCTTACGAGGGCCTTTACGTGTACGAGCGTTCGTTTTGGTACGTTGACCACGAACAGGTAGACTGCGGCGATGGCGAATACCACGATTACAGCCAAGATCCATCAAGCGTTTGATAGACATGCTGACTTCACGGCGTAGATCACCTTCTACAGTATACTTAGCAACTTCGCCACGAAGTTCATCAAGGATATCATCACTCAAAGAACCAATTTTCGTAGTTTCTGCAACACCTGACGCGGCGCAAATTGCGCGCGAACGTGTGCGACCAATTCCGAAGATGTAAGTCAGAGAAATGACCGCATGTTTATTGTCAGGAATATTGACACCGGCTATACGAGCCATTCAATTCACTCCGTTGTTATGGACGATATCTAAATCATCACTTTACTTTCATGAGGGCGGCTGATTATGCCTATCTTTAGGCGAAAAATCAACCACCCTACCCTATCATCGAACGAACTTGCAATTAACCTTGACGCTGTTTGTGTCGAGGCTCAGTGCAAATCACTCGAACTGCACCGTTACGACGAACGATTTTACAGTTACGACAGATTTTCTTTACAGATGCACGTACTTTCATGTTCAACTCCAACCTATGCTAACGCATTAGGCCATTTGGACCATAACCAGTCAGATTAGATTTCTTCATTAACGACTCGTATTGATGACTCATTAAGTGACTTTGCACTTGCGACATAAAGTCCATGACAACCACCACTACGATCAACATAGAGGTACCGCCAAAGTAGAATGGAACATTCCACGCAACAACAAAGAACTGAGGCATCAGCGACACTAAAGTGATGTATAAAGCACCAAATAGAGTCAAACGAGTCATTACACCATCAATATATCGAGCTGTATGATCGCCTGGACGAATACCCGGCAAAAAAGCACCGGATTTTTTTAAGTTATCTGCCACATCTTTAGGGTTGAACACCAGCGCTGTATAGAAGAAGCAAAAGAAAACAATTGCGATTGCAAACAACAGCACATATAGAGGTTGTCCAGGAGCTAGAGCCAAAGAGATATTTTGCAACCATTCCATACCTTGCCCTTGACCAAACCATTGGCCAATAGACGCTGGAAACAGAAGGATACTAGAAGCGAAGATTGGTGGGATAACACCCGCCATATTCACTTTAAGAGGCAAATGACTCTTTTGTGCGGCAAACACCTTATTACCTTGCTGACGCTTCGCGTAATTGACTGTAATTCTACGTTGACCACGTTCGATGAAAACAACGAGCGCGATTGTCGCAACAGCTAATACACCAATAACCAACAGAGCAAGAATATTTATATCGCCTTGACGAGCCGATTCAAATGAACGACCTAGAGCAGATGGCAAACCAGCAACGATACCGGAGAAGATGATAATGGAAATACCATTACCAATTCCTTTTTCAGTCACTTGCTCACCTAGCCACATCAAGAACACCGTACCAGCAACGAGAGTCACAACGGCGACGCCGTAGAACTCAATACCATTACTGAACGAAATGCCCTGACTCGCTAAGCCGACTGCCATAGAGGCAGACTGAACAAGCGCTAACAGTACAGTGCCGTAGCGAGTGTATTGAGTAATCTTACGACGACCCGCCTCACCCTCTTTCTTCAACTGTTCTAGCTGCGGACTCACAACCGTTAATAACTGCATAATAATAGAGGCAGAAATATAGGGCAGAATCCCAAGCGCAAAAATACTCATACGCTCGAGTGCGCCCCCTGAGAATACGTTAAATAAACTCAGAATTGTGCCTTCATTTTGATTAAACAGGGCAGACAATCTATCTGGGTTAATACCCGGAACAGGGATGTGTGCACCAATTCGGTATACAATAATTGCTAAGAATACAAAGCGGATACGCGACCAAAGTTCGCCTAATCCATTTTGTACACCAGCTGGTAGTGAGCCACGCTTTGCCATTTATTCCTCGACTTTTCCGCCGGCAGCTTCAATAGCAGCACGAGCACCTTTAGTCACTTTAAGACCACGAACGGTAACGGCTTTGTCGATAGAACCAGACAAAATTACACGTGCTGTCTTAATTTGATGACCAAGAATGTCGGCGCTTTTAAGAGCAGCCAAATCTACAACTTCAGCATTTACAGCAGCAAGTTCGTTTAAACGAACCTCAGCAACATACTTTGCCTGACGTGAAGTAAAACCAAATTTTGGCAGACGACGCTGCAATGGCATTTGACCGCCTTCAAAACCAGGTTTTACTGAGCCACCAGAGCGAGACTTAAGACCTTTATGGCCACGTCCGCCTGTTTTGCCCAAGCCGCTACCAATACCGCGACCGACACGTTTCGGAGCATGTTTGCTACCTTCGCCAGGACGAAGCGTATTTAAGAACATGTTATTCTCCTACTACTTTAACCATGTAATAAACTTTATTAACCATACCACGTACTGCTGGAGTATCTTCCAGCTCACGTGTTTGGCCAACTTTACGCAAACCCAAGCCTTTAACTGTTTCACGGTGCTTTGGAAGACGACCGATCGGGCTACGGGTTAGTTGAACTGTGATGGTATTATTCGCCATAACACATTACCCCAAAATTTGATCGACTGACTTACCGCGTTTAGCCGCGATTTGCTCAGGTGCTTTCATATCTTGCAAACCTTTGATCGTAGCGCGAACTACGTTTACTGGGTTTGTAGATCCGTAACATTTTGCCAATACGTTGTGTACGCCTGCAATTTCAAGAACTGCACGCATAGCACCACCGGCAATGATACCAGTACCTTGAGAAGCTGGTTGCATGTAAACTTTAGAAGCTCCATGAACTGCTTTAACTGGATACTGTAAAGTATCACCGTCAAGTTTAACTGAAACCATGTTGCGACGAGCTTGTTCCATCGCTTTTTGGATAGCTTGAGGGACTTCACGCGCTTTACCGCGACCGAAGCCAACCTTACCATTTCCATCACCAACGACTGTCAAAGCAGTGAAAGAGAAGATACGACCACCCTTCACAACTTTAGCAACGCGGTTTACTTGAACTAGCTTCTCTTGGAGGTCGCTAGTTTGTTGATCATTAACTGCCATTTGCTACCCCTTTAGAACTCTAGACCGGCTTCACGTGCTGCGTCAGCAAGAGCTTGAACGCGGCCATGGTATTTGAAGCCAGAACGGTCAAAAGCGACCGAAGTGACACCTGCTTCTTTAGCGCGTGTAGCAATCAAAGTACCGACTTGTTGAGCCGCTGCTTTGTTGCCAGTCGCTGTAGCACGTAGAGTTTCTTCCAGAGTAGAAGCACTAGCTAGTACTTTGCTACCGCAAGGAGAAATCACTTGAGCATACATATGACGTGGCGTGCGATGTACAGTAAGACGATTCGCACCTAGCTCACGAATATGTAGGCGCGCACGGCGTGCACGACGAATTCGAGATTGTTTCTTAGTGTTCATGAATGCTTACCTACTTCTTCTTAGCTTCTTTACGACGAACATTTTCGTCAGCATAGCGAACACCTTTGCCTTTATATGGCTCTGGTGGACGGAAACCGCGAACTTCTGCAGCGACTTGACCAACGGCTTGCTTATCAATGCCTCTGATCACGACTTCTGTCTGTGAAGCACATTCAGCTGTAATGCCTTCAGGTAGTTCATAATCTACTGGGTGTGAAAAACCCAAAGATAGGTTAAGTACTTTGCCTTTAAGCGCAGCACGGTAACCAACACCTTGAAGAAGCAATCTTTTCTCAAAACCTTGGCTAACACCAACAACCATGTTGTTAACCAAAGCGCGAGTAGTACCAGCTAAGGCACGGCTTTGTTTTGCACCATCGCGGGCAGCGAAAGTGATAACATTTTCTTCTTTAGACACAATAACGCTTGTGTGAACAGTAAACTCTAATGAACCTTTGCCGCCTTTTACAACAACATTTTGGCCATTTAGGGTTAAATCTACACCACTAGGAAGCGTCACGGGACTATTAGCAACTCGAGACATACTAACTCCTAGAATACAGTGCAGATTACTTCGCCACCAATACCAGCAGCGCGAGCTGCTCGGTCTGTCATCACACCTTTAGAGGTAGAGATGATCGCAACACCAAGGCCAGCTTCTACTTTAGGTAAAGCAGATGTGCCTTTGTATTGACGCAAGCTTGGGCGAGATGCGCGTTTAATTTGTTCAATAACCGGCTTACCTTCGTAGTATTTCAACTCGATAGTAAGGGTCGGTTTAATCGCTTCGTCTACAGAAAAGTCACCTACGTAACCTTCTTCGCGTAGAACTGCAGCGACAGATGCCTTCATTTTTGATGAAGGCATGCTCACAGAGGTCTTTGCAGCCATCTGTGCATTACGAATACGTGTGAACATATCCGCAAGGGTATCTTGCATACTCATTAAAGAGCTCCTAATTAAAAACCATTGTGCAGCAAATAGAGCTCGCGCATAGTACACAGCAGCGGGGAGAATGTCCAGTATTTAGACACCCCACCCACTGCCATGTATTATGATAGCGCTCTACTTGCTTACCAACTAGCTTTCTTCAAGCCTGGTACATCACCGCGCATAGCTGCTTCACGCAATTTGATTCGAGACAAACCAAATTTACGATAAACACCATGTGGGCGACCCGTTATTTGACAACGGTTACGCTGGCGAGAAGAAGATGAATCGCGTGGAAGCGCTTGTAATTTAAGCGTTGCTTCCCACTTTTCATCGTCCGATGCATTAACGTCGCTAATGATCGCTTTTAGAGCAGCACGCTTTTCAGCGAACTTAGCTACTAATTTAGTACGTTTTGCTTCGCGCTGAATCATTGAGATCTTTGCCATGATTCCTACCTCTTATTTCTTGAAAGGGAAACTAAAGGCGGCTAGCAAAGCACGACCTTCTTCGTCGGTACGAGCAGTCGTTGTAATGGTGATGTCCATACCACGTACACGATCCACTTTATCGTAATCGATTTCAGGGAAGATGATCTGCTCTTTAACACCCATGCTATAGTTACCACGACCGTCGAAAGACTTAGGATTAAGTCCACGGAAGTCACGGATACGTGGAATAGCAACATCAACCAAACGGTCAAAGAAATCCCACATACGCTCACCACGTAGCGTTACTTTACAACCGATCGGGTAACCGTCACGGATTTTAAAGCCTGCTACTGATTTACGCGCCTTAGTCACTACAACTTTCTGGCCGCTAAGTGCTTCTAGATCGTTTACCGCATGTTCAAGAAGTTTCTTGTCTGCGATAGCTTCACCAACACCCATGTTCAATGTGATTTTAGTGATTTTCGGCACTTCCATCACATTCTTGTATTCAAACTCTTCAGTAAGAGCTGATACAACATTATCTTTATAAACTTGCTTAAGTCTCGCCATGGCTATAATTCTCGCTCTTAGGCGTCGATCGCTTCACTGTTTGATTTAAAGATACGTACCTTAGTACCGTCTTCATTCAATTTAAAGCCGACGCGATCCGCTTTGTCAGTAGCCTTGTTGTAGATGGCTACATTAGAAACCTGGATAGGTGCTTCTTTTTCAACGATGCCGCCAGTTGAACCCTTCATAGGGTTTGGTTTTTCGTGTTTCTTGATCATATTGATACCAGAAACAAGAACTCGGCTTTCGTCTACTACCTTAACAACAGTACCGCGTTTGCCTTTATCTTTACCAGCAATCACGATTACTTCGTCGTCACGTTTGATTTTACGCATAATGTCCCCTCTCCCTCTTACAGCACTTCAGGTGCAAGAGAAACAATTTTCATGAATTGCTCAGTTCGCAACTCACGTGTTACAGGGCCAAAGATACGAGTACCAATAGGCTGTCCTGAAGCATTCAATAGAACCGCTGAGTTTACATCAAAACGGATTACAGAACCATCAGGACGACGAACACCTTTCTTAGTTCTAACGACAACTGCGTTAAGAACCTGCCCTTTTTTAACACGACCACGAGGGATCGCTTCTTTCACTGTGACCTTAATAATGTCACCGATAGCAGCATAACGACGGTGTGAGCCACCCAGTACTTTAATACACTGAACACGCTTTGCGCCGCTGTTATCTGCAACATCAAGCATCGATTCTGTTTGAATCATTTCTGCTCTCCAATCAAGTTAGATAACAAGTCTCACGAGGGAAAAAGCAGCTTATAGAGCTGCAGTTTTCTCAATAACTTGAACCAGGTTCCAAGTCTTAGACTTAGAGTAAGGACGTGTTTCTACGACCTTAACCGTATCACCAATCTGGCACTCATTGTTTTCATCGTGAGCGTGTAGTTTAGTTGAACGACGTACGTACTTACCGTACAACGGGTGTTTCTCCGTACGTTCAACTAGTACTGTAATGGTTTTATCCATTTTGTCGCTGACTACTTTACCAGTAGCTGTACGCGCTTTTGTTTCTGCCATCTTAGTTACCTGCCTTATCATTTAGCACGGTTTTAACACGTGCGATATTGCGGCGAACTTGCGGAAGCAAATGAGTTTGCGTCAGCTGACCAGTTGCTTTCTGCATGCGCAATGTAAATTGCTCACGTAGAAGCTCAACCAAGGTCGCTTGTAGCTCTGCTACAGACTTTTCTTGCAGTTCTTTTGCTATCATCTACATCACCGTACGCGTTACGAAAGTTGTGGACAAAGGAAGTTTAGCAGCAGCTAAAGCAAACGCTTCGCGAGCTAGCTGTTCTGAAACGCCCTCAACTTCATAAAGCATCTTACCAGGTTGAATCTGTGCAACCCAGTATTCTACATTACCCTTACCTTTACCCTGACGAACCTCTAGAGGTTTCTGAGTAATCGGCTTATCAGGGAACACACGAATCCAAATTTTACCACCACGTTTGATGTGACGAGTCATTGCACGACGCGCCGCCTCAATTTGACGAGCAGTAATACGACCACGTTCAGTGGACTTTAATCCGAATTCACCAAAGCTAACTTGGTTACCGCGAAGGGCAAGACCGCGGTTACGGCCTTTCATCATCTTGCGGAACTTAGTACGTTTCGGTTGTAACATGACTTACCCCCTACTTAGACTTCTTCTTTTGTGCGCCTTTGTCAGCTCGCACTTGCTCAATACCGCCCAAGATTTCGCCTTTGAAGATCCACACTTTAACACCAATGATGCCGTAAGTTGTGTTTGCTTCATAAGTAGCGTAGTCAATGTCAGCGCGTAGAGTGTGTAGAGGCACGCGGCCTTCACGGTACCACTCAGCACGTGCAATTTCAGCACCGCCTAGACGACCACTTACCTGAACCTTGATACCTTTCGCGCCTGCACGCATAGCGTTCTGTACTGCACGCTTCATCGCACGACGGAACATAACACGACGCTCTAATTGGCTAGCAATATTTTGCGCAACCAATTTCGCATCCATTTCAGGCTTACGAATTTCTTCGATGTTGATGTGAACAGGAACGCCCATCATCTCAGAAACTGCATTACGTAGTTTCTCAACATCTTCGCCTTTCTTACCAATTACAATACCTGGACGGGCAGTGTAAATAGTAATGCGAGCTGTTTGAGCAGGACGCTGAATCTCGATACGAGAAACAGAAGCCTGAACCAATTTTTTCTCCAAGAACTTACGAACCTGAAGATCGTTTAATAACAGCTTAGAATAGTTCTGATTGTTCGCATACCAAGTAGAAGTATGATCTTTAACAATCCCTAAGCGTATTCCAGTTGGATGAACCTTCTGACCCATTGGGTTTCTCCTAATTAGTCAGCGACTTTAACTGTAATATGGCAACCGCGTTTAAGAATACGGTCAGCACGGCCTTTAGCACGTGGCTTAATACGTTTCAGAGTCATAGCCTCATCAACATACGCCGTAGATACACGCAAGTCATCAACATCAGCACCTTCGTTATGCTCAGCATTTGCTACAGCAGACTCTAGTACTTTTTTGACAATTACTGCCGCCTTCTTAGGACTGAACGCTAAGATGTTCAGTGCTTCGCTAACAGATTTGCCGCGGATTTGATCTACAACCAAACGGGCCTTCTGCGCTGAGAGGCGAGCACCTTTTAATGAAGCGCTTACTTCACTCATATTAATACTCCTAATTACCGTTTGGCTTTCTTGTCCGCAGCGTGACCACGATATGTACGGGTCGGAGCGAACTCACCCAATTTATGACCGACCATGTCTTCAGTTACAAGAACTGGAACATGTTGGCGACCATTATGGACAGCGATAGTCAACCCTACAAAATCAGGGAAGATAGTAGAACGGCGTGACCAAGTCTTAATTGGACGGCGTTCATTTTTCTCTACCGCAGCCTCTACCTTTTTCAACAAATGAAGGTCGATAAAAGGACCTTTTTTTAGTGAACGTGGCACAGTCGTTTCCTCTTATTACTTAGTACGGCGACGTACAATAAGTTTATCAGTACGCTTGTTGCTGCGCGTTTTGTAACCTTTAGTAGGCACACCCCATGGTGTAACTGGGTGACGACCACCTTTGCTACGACCTTCACCACCACCATGTGGGTGATCAACTGGGTTCATCGCTGCACCGCGGACGGTAGGACGAACACCACGCCAACGCGTAGCACCAGCTTTACCAAGAACTCGCAAGCTATGCTCAGAGTTTGATACTTCACCTAAAGTAGCGCGACATTCCGTCAAGACTTTACGCATTTCACCAGAACGTAGGCGAAGAGTAACGTAACGACCTTCACGAGCAACTAGCTGAGCAGAAGCACCGGCTGAACGTGCAACTTGTGCACCTTTACCTGGCTTAAGCTCGATACAGTGAACGGTACTACCAACTGGGATATTTTGCAGAGGCAAAGTATTACCCGCTTTGATAGGCGCATCTGCACCACTAAAAACAACATTGCCAGCTACCATACCTTTAGAAGCGATAATGTAACGACGCTCACCATCAGCATATCTAACCAATGCAATATTTGCAGAACGGTTTGGATCATATTCCAAACGCTCAACTACCGCAGAAATTCCGTCTTTGTTACGACGAAAATCAACCATACGGTAATGCTGCTTATGACCACCACCTACGTGACGCGTAGTGATGCGTCCGTTATTGTTACGTCCACCTGATTTGCTCTTTTTAGAAAGCAAAGGTGCATATGGCGCGCCTTTGTGCAAATCGTTGTTGGTAACTTTAACAACGTGACGACGGCCTGCAGACGTTGGCTTACTTTTTACAACAGCCATTGACCTATCTCCCCTTATTCAGCGACCATGAAGTCAATTTCTTGGCCTTCAGCCAAACGTACGTACGCTTTTTTCACGTCACTACGCTTGCCTAGACCACGAACTGTACGCTTAGTTTTACCTTTTTGGTTCAACGTGCGAACAGACTCAACTTTGACTTCAAAAAGCGCTTCGATAGCTTTTTTGATTTCAGGTTTCGTTGCATCACCAGTAACACGAAAAACGTACTGACCGTTTCCTTCAGAAACGATAGTTGCTTTTTCGGAAATGTGTGGACCCAACAGAACTTTATAAATGCGTTCGCCGATCATGCTAGTGTCTCCTCAACTTGTTTCAGAGCACCAACTGTCACCAACACTTTGTCGTAAGCAATCAAGCTAACAGGGTCGATAGACGCTGCATCACGCACATCTACGTTTGGAATGTTACGAGCTGCTAAAAACAGGTTATCGTCCAATTCATGGGAGATAATCAAAGCATTCTCAACATTCAATTCTGTCATTTTGGCTTTGAAGAGCTTAGTTTTTGGAGCTTCCAATTTAAGTTCTTCAACAACAACAAGGCGGTCTTGACGTACTAATTCAGACCAGATGGTGCGCATTGCTGCACGATACATCTTCTTGTTTACTTTCTGAGAGTGATCTTGTGGTTTCGCAGCGAAGGTAACACCACCAGAGCGCCATAGAGGGCTACGGATAGTACCTGCACGTGCACGACCAGAACCTTTTTGTTTCCAAGGTTTGCGTCCGCCACCGGCCACTTCAGAGCGTGTTTTCTGTGCGCGTGATCCTTGACGAGCGCCAGCCAAGTAAGCCGTAACTACTTGGTGTACTAGTGCTTCGTTGTATTCACGAGCAAAGGCTACTTCAGAAACTTCGATAGTTCCTTCTGCGCCTGTAAGATTCAAGTTCATTGTCTACCCCTCTTAGCGAGCTTTAACAGCTGATTGAAGAATAACATCACCGTTTACAGCGCCAGGTACCGCACCTTTCACAAGGATAAGGTTACGTTCTGTATCAACACGAACTACTTCTAAAGACTGAGTAGTTACTTGTGCTGCGCCCATGTGTCCTGCCATCTTCTTGCCTTTCCAAACACGACCAGGTGTTTGACATTGGCCGATAGAACCAGGTGCACGGTGAGACAATGAGTTACCATGTGTAGCGTCTTGCATACTGAAATTATGACGCTTGATGGCACCTTGAAAACCTTTACCTTTAGATTGACCAGTTACATCAACCATAGAGATAGATTCGAAATCAGCTACAGTCAGTTCATCACCAACATTGATTTCTTTTTCATCACCTGCCAGGCGGAACTCCCACAAACCACGACCTGCTTCAACTGTCGCTTTTGCAAAGTGACCTGCAGCAGCTTTAGTGACGCGGCTCGAACGGCGAGTACCAACAGTAACTTGAACAGCTTGGTAGCCGTCAGTTTCTGTCGTTTTCACCTGAGTAACGCGGTTCGGTTCAACCTCGATGACGGTTACTGGCACGGATACACCATCTTCATTGAAGATACGTGTCATACCGGCTTTGCGTCCGACTAATTGAATAGTCATTTTTTACCTCATTTGCCAGTTGTGTACGGGGCTATCACCCGCTACGGCTGGTCATTCCAGACCATTCCACTAATGTGCATAAGCCGACTGATAACCAGTCGGTTCTCGCACCCCAAAACTTTGAGTTATTAACCCAAAGAGATTTGTACTTCCACGCCTGCCGCAAGATCTAGTTTCATTAGAGCATCAACTGTTTTTTCAGTTGGTTCAACAATGTCTAGAACACGTTTGTGTGTACGGATTTCATACTGATCACGCGCATCTTTGTTTACGTGTGGAGAAATCAATACTGTGTAACGCTCTTTGCGAGTAGGAAGTGGAATCGGTCCACGTACTTGCGCACCTGTGCGTTTCGCTGTGTCCACAATTTCTTGTGTTGAAGCATCGATCAGACGATGATCAAACGCTTTCAAACGAATACGGATTTTTTGGCTTTGCATTTCCAACTCCAAATACAATGTTTTGATAACTTAACTGTACATTTGTTAAGCTAACATCCTTTTTTAAGGACGGCGAATATTAGCTATTCGAAAACTGGTTGTCAAGTAACCAATTCTGAAAGAATAAAATTTGCCAACAAATAAAAAAGGCCACTCGAAAATCGAGCGGCCTTTTCCTAGCTCTTAACAATTAATTCGAAGAATCAATTATTTTAGAACTTTAGCTACAACGCCCGCACCAACTGTACGACCACCTTCACGAATCGCGAAACGTAGACCTTCGTCCATCGCGATTGGGTGAATTAGGGTAACAGTCATCTGGATGTTATCACCAGGCATAACCATTTCAACGCCTTCTGGAAGCTCACAAGCACCAGTTACGTCAGTTGTACGGAAGTAGAACTGTGGACGGTAACCTTTGAAGAATGGAGTGTGACGACCACCTTCATCTTTACCCAACACGTATACTTCTGCAGTGAACTCAGTGTGTGGAGTGATAGAACCAGGCTTAGCCAATACTTGACCGCGCTGAACGTCATCACGTTTAGTACCACGTAGAAGAACACCACAGTTTTCGCCAGCACGACCTTCGTCTAGAAGCTTACGGAACATCTCAACGCCAGTACAAGTTGTTTTCGTAGTATCTTTGATACCAACGATTTCAACTTCTTCACCAACTTTAACGATACCGCGTTCTACACGACCAGTAACTACTGTACCACGACCTTGAATAGAGAATACATCTTCGATAGGCATGATGAATGCACCGTCGATTGCACGCTCTGGCTCAGGGATGTAAGAGTCAAGAGTTTCAACAAGTTTCTTAACAGCAGTAGTACCCATTTCGTTGTCGTCTTCGCCGTTCAATGCCATCAAAGCAGAACCTGGGATGATTGGAGTATCATCGCCTGGGAAGTCGTATTCAGAAAGAAGGTCACGCAATTCCATTTCAACCAACTCTAGCATTTCAGCGTATTCTTCAGAATCCGCACCGCCACAGTCTTCAGCCAACAAGTCAGCTTTGTTTAGGAAAACTACGATGTAAGGTACACCTACTTGACGAGAAAGAAGGATGTGCTCACGAGTCTGAGGCATAGGGCCGTCAGTCGCACCACATACTAGGATCGCGCCGTCCATTTGAGCAGCACCAGTGATCATGTTTTTAACATAATCGGCGTGTCCAGGACAGTCTACGTGTGCGTAGTGACGAGATGGAGAATCGTACTCTACGTGAGAAGTAGAGATAGTGATACCGCGCTCACGTTCTTCTGGAGCATTATCGATACCGTCAAAAGCAACAGCGGTTCCGCCGAATACTTCTGCACATACACGAGTTAGTGCTGCAGTTAGTGTTGTTTTACCGTGGTCAACGTGACCGATAGTACCAACGTTAACGTGTGGTTTATTACGTTCGAATTTACTCTTTGCCATGATACATACACCTTAAGAATTAGTAAGTATGATGATTAATCTTCATTTTTGATGATCGCGTCTGCCACACTAGCTGGTGCTTCAGCGTATTTCTCAAATTCCATCGCATAACTTGCACGCCCTTGCGACAAGCTACGCACGTCGGTTGCATACCCAAACATCTCACCCAAAGGCACTTCCGCTCGAATAATTTTACCAGACGGGGAATCGTCCATCCCCTGTACAAGACCACGACGACGATTCAGGTCACCCATCACATCGCCCATGTATTCTTCAGGAGTAACAACTTCCACTTTCATTACAGGCTCAAGAACGCAAGGGTCAGCATCAACTGCCCCTTTCTTTAAGCCTTGAGAAGCTGCAATTTTAAAGGCCATTTCATTGGAGTCAACATCATGGAATGAACCATCAAACAATACGACCTTGATACCCAATAAAGGGAAACCAGCGATCACACCATTTTTCATTTGCTCCGAAACACCCTTTTCTATTGCAGGGATGTATTCTTTAGGAATAGCACCACCAACAATCTCGTTAACGAACTCAAGTCCTTCCTTATCGGTTGGAATCAACTTCATTACGACGTGACCATATTGACCACGACCACCAGATTGACGTGCAAATTTGTGATTAATCGTCACTTCTTTGCGAATTTTCTCCCGGTAGGAAACCTGAGGCTTACCAATGTTCGCCTCCACCTTGAACTCGCGACGCATACGGTCAACAAGGATATCGAGGTGCAGTTCACCCATACCAGAAATAATCGTCTGCCCGGTCTCTTCATGTGTTTCCACACGAAAAGATGGATCTTCTTGCGCTAATTTACCTAACGCAATCCCCATCTTCTCTTGGTCAGCTTGAGATTTAGGCTCAACCGCAACCGAGATAACAGGCTCTGGAAATTCCATGCGCTCAAGTACCACCACATCCTTCATGTCACAAAGCGTATCACCTGTAGTGACATCTTTCATACCGATAGCGGCAGCGATGTCCCCAGCAAGCACTTCTTTGATCTCTTCACGATTATTGGCGTGCATTTGAACCATTCGGCCGACACGTTCACGCTTCTGTTTGACAGAGTTGTAAACCGCATCGCCTGTTTTTAGTACACCGGAGTACACTCGCATAAAGGTTAGCGTTCCGACAAATGGATCTGTCGCAATTTTAAACGCTAACGCAGAGAAAGGTGCGCTGTCATCCGCTTCACGGGTAACGACGGTCTCACCATCTTCAAGCGTACCTTCAATTGCCTTAACTTCAACAGGAGAAGGCATGTACTCAATAACGGCGTCCAGGACAGCCTGAACCCCCTTATTCTTAAACGCAGAACCGCAGGTCACCAAGACAACTTCATTGGCTAATGTGCGAGCACGCAAACCGGCTTTGATATCCTCAACAGACAACTCACCTTCTTCAAGGTATTTGTCCATCAACTCTTCATTCGCCTCTGCAGCCTCTTCTACTAATTTCTCACGCCACTCATTCGCATCATCAAGGAGATCACTAGGAATGTCTTCTAAAGTAAAAGTCATCCCATGATCTTCTTCATTCCAGCGAATCGCCTTCATGAGAATCAAATCAACAACACCTTGGAAATCTTCCTCAGCGCCAATGTTCATTTGAATTGGTACCGCGTTCGCACCGAGACGGTCTTTTAATTGACGTACCACAGAGAAATAATCGGCACCCGTACGGTCCATCTTATTGACGAACACCATACGAGGCACTTCATATTTGTTTGCTTGACGCCAAACCGTTTCAGTTTGAGGCTGAACACCAGAAGAACCACAAAGCACAACCACCGCGCCATCTAGAACACGCAAAGAACGTTCCACTTCAATTGTGAAATCTACGTGCCCTGGCGTATCAATGATGTTGATACGGTGCTGATCGAACTGTTTACTCATTCCGCTCCAGAAGCAAGTTGTTGCTGCTGACGTTATGGTAATACCACGCTCTTGCTCTTGCTCCATCCAATCCATTGTTGCGGCACCATCATGCACCTCACCAATTTTATGGGACAAACCAGTATAGAAAAGAACGCGTTCAGTTGTCGTCGTTTTACCCGCATCAACATGCGCACAGATACCGATATTTCGGTAGCGGTTGATAGGTGTCTTACGTGCCACTGTCTTTGTTGCTCCGGTCTATTAGAAACGGTAGTGAGAGAATGCTTTGTTAGCTTCTGCCATACGGTGAACGTCTTCACGTTTCTTAACAGCAGAACCTTTATTCTCAGATGCATCTAGAATTTCACCTGCTAGACGTAGAGCCATGGATTTTTCACCACGCTTACGAGACGCTTCAACCAACCAACGCATAGACAATGCTGAACGGCGAGCTGGACGTACTTCTACAGGGACTTGGTAAGTCGCACCACCAACACGGCGAGATTTAACCTCAACCATTGGCTGGATAGATTCTAGTGCTTTCTCGAAGATCGCCATTGGATCTTCAGATTTAGCGCGGGTTGCAACTGTGTTTAGTGCATTGTAAACAATGCTTTCAGCTACAGATTTTTTGCCACTAACCATTACATGGTTGATGAACTTAGCAAGAAGTTGGCTTCCGTGTTTAGGATCAGGAAGAACTTCACGCTTAGCGACTACGCGTCTTCTAGGCATGTCTATATCCTCTTCAGGTTCGCCCGAGACAATACAATTATTGCTCGGCCTTACTGTATTAAAAAATTATGTCTAAACGGTGACTTAAGCAGTATTAACTTACTTAGGACGTTTAGTACCGTATTTAGAACGGCCTTGCTTACGATTTTGTACGCCTGAAGTATCCAAGCTACCACGTACTGTGTGGTAACGAACACCCGGTAGATCTTTTACACGACCGCCGCGAATCAGCACTACGCTGTGTTCTTGCAGGTTGTGACCTTCACCACCGATGTATGAAGTTACTTCGAAGCCGTTAGTCAAGCGAACACGACATACTTTACGCAAAGCCGAGTTAGGCTTTTTAGGTGTAGTAGTATATACGCGTGTGCAGACACCGCGGCGTTGCGGACAAGCTTGTAACGCAGGAACGTCACTCTTTGCCACTTTACGTTTACGTGGTTTACGAACCAACTGGTTAACGGTTGCCATTAAACAAGCTCCACAGATCCAATACTTATGGCGGAAATCGCCAAAATTTAGGAGGCGCAAGTGTAATTTGCGCCTATAAAACAGTCAATAGGGAGGCGACTAAAAAATCACCTCCCTCGCGATTTAGCAGCGATTAACTAGTCTTTCAGTGCTGCACTCAGTGCTTCTTCTACATCAGAGGCACTAATTGAGGCACTTCCTTCCTTCGCTGCCAGCGCAAGCTCTTTTTTACGCTTACGCTCATTGTGGTAAGCCAAACCAGTACCAGCTGGAATCAGACGACCTACTACAACGTTTTCCTTCAAGCCACGTAAGTGATCTTTCTTACCAGTTACCGCACCTTCTGTTAAGACTCGAGTTGTCTCTTGGAAAGATGCTGCTGATATAAAGGACTCAGTAGCCAAAGAAGCTTTAGTGATACCTAGAAGTACACGTTCGAACTTGGCAGTAAATTTACCTTCTGCTTCTGCTTTCTCGTTTGCATCTAGAAGTTGAGTTAATTCAACTTGGTCACCTTGGATAAGATCTGTATCACCAGACTCACCAACATCTACTTTACGCAGCATCTGACGAACGATAACTTCAATGTGCTTATCGTTAATCACAACGCCTTGTAAGCGGTAAACTTCTTGTACTTCATTAGTGATGTAATCAGCCAGAGCTTCTACACCTTGAAGACGCAAGATATCATGAGGGCTCAAAGGACCGTCGGCAATGATCTCGCCTTTTGCCACTTCTTCACCATCAAAGATGTTGATTTGACGCCACTTAGGAATCAATGTCTCAATTGGGTCACTGCCATCTTGTGGCGTAACAACCAAACGGATCTTACCTTTTGTTTCTTTACCGAAGCTAACCACACCCGTTGCTTCCGCCATAACAGCTGGATCTTTCGGACGACGTGCTTCGAATAGGTCTGCCACTCGTGGCAAACCACCGGTGATATCTTTGTTACCTTGTGATTCCTGAGGAATACGAGCCAACACTTCACCAGATTTAACGGTTGCACCATGATCAAGGCTCAACAATGCTTTTTCAGGCAGCATGTACTGAACAGGAGAATCGGTTCCTGGAATCAATACTGGATTGCCTTCCGCATCTACCACCGAGATCATAGGGCGTAGATCTTTACCCGCTGTTGGACGATCGCGAATTTCCATAACTTCAATGGTGGTTAGACCCGTCATTTCGTCAGATTGGCGACGAATAGTAACGTTCTCTTCCATACCGCTGAACTCAAGACGACCTTCCATCTCAGATACGATTGGGTGTGTGTGTGGATCCCAGTTAGCAACGATTTGACCCGCTGTTACTTGATCCCCTTCACGCACACTCAACACAGCACCGTAAGGAAGTTTATAACGCTCTTTCTCACGACCAGCTTCATCAGCAATCGCCAATTCAGAAGAACGAGAAGCAACAACCAAATGTCCTGTGTGACGCTCGATACTCTTCATTTTATTAAAACGAACTGTACCCGCGCTCTTAACTTGTACACTGTCTACAGCAGAAGCTCGAGACGCCGCACCACCGATGTGGAAGGTACGCATCGTTAACTGTGTACCCGGCTCACCGATGGATTGTGCTGCCACAACACCGATCGCTTCACCGATATTTACTTGATGTCCACGAGCCAAGTCACGACCGTAACACTTCGCACATACTCCATGACGAGTATCACAAGTGATTACAGAGCGGATAAGCATTTCGTCAACACCAGCCGCTTCGATAGTACGAACGTTATGCTCGTCAATCAAAGTACCAGCAGGAAGTACTTCATTGCCCTTAGCGTCCATCACGTCTTGAGCAACAACACGACCCAATACACGATGACCTAGTGGAACAACAACATCACCACCTTCGATCATAGCTGCAACGGAAATACCGTTTGTGGAACCACAATCTACTTCAGTGATAACCAAATCTTGCGCAACGTCTACAAGACGACGCGTCAAATAACCAGAGTTGGCTGTTTTCAATGCGGTATCGGCAAGACCCTTACGAGCACCGTGAGTGGAGGTAAAGTACTGAAGTACGGATAGACCTTCACGGAAGTTCGCTGTGATCGGTGTCTCGATGATGGAACCATCCGGTTTCGCCATCAAACCACGCATACCACCCAACTGACGCATCTGAGCAACACTACCCCGGGCACCGGAGTCGGCCATCATATAAACTGAGTTGAAAGATTGTTGTTCAACCGTTTCACCCGCTTTATTGACCGTGGTCTCTTTTGCCAAGTTTTTCATCATAGCTTCAGTTACGGTTTCGTTTGTACGAGACCATAAATCGATTACTTTGTTGTACTTCTCGCCTTGTGTTACAAGACCATCCGCATATTGGTATTCGATTTCTTTAACTTCCGCTTCTGCTTTCGCGATGATCGCTGCTTTTTCTGGTGGAATAACAAAGTCATCCACACCAACAGAAGAACCAGAGGCTGTTGCGTACGCGAAACCTGTGTACATCAATTGGTCAGCAAAGATACAGCTCTCTTTCAAGCCAACTTTACGGTAACACTCATTGATCAGGTTCGAGATTGCCTTTTTCTTCATGGTTTGGTTAACCACAGAGAACGGTAGGCCATCAGGCACGATATCAAACAGCAAAGCACGACCAACAGTAGTGTCAGCAATGAAAGTAGACGGCACTTTATCACCATCCAATGTCGTATCGACTTGGCTAATGCGTACTTTTACTTTCGCGTGCAATTCAACTTGCTTAGCACCATACGCACGGTGTACTTCTTTGATGTCAGAAAACGCCATGCCTTCACCCTTGGCATTGATTTTCTCACGAGTCATGTAGTACAGACCCAATACAACGTCCTGAGAAGGTACGATGATTGGTTCACCGTTTGCAGGTGATAGGATGTTGTTCGTAGACATCATCAAGGCACGAGCTTCAAGCTGCGCTTCAATCGTCAACGGAACGTGAACCGCCATTTGGTCACCATCGAAATCGGCGTTGTAAGCCGCACACACTAATGGGTGCAACTGAATCGCTTTACCTTCGATCAACATAGGTTCAAACGCTTGGATACCCAAACGGTGAAGTGTTGGCGCACGGTTCAACATCACTGGATGTTCACGGATAACCTCATCAAGGATATCCCACACTTCAGGTGTTTCACGCTCAACCATTTTCTTCGCTGCTTTGATCGTCGTCGCCATGCCACGAAGTTCAAGCTTAGAGAAAATGAATGGCTTGAATAGCTCAAGTGCCATTTTCTTAGGTAGACCACACTGATGTAGACGCAGTGATGGACCTACTGTGATTACAGAACGACCAGAATAGTCAACACGCTTACCTAGCAAGTTCTGACGGAAACGACCTTGTTTACCTTTGATCATATCAGCCAAAGATTTTAGAGGACGTTTGTTAGAACCAGTAATCGCGCGACCACGACGACCGTTATCAAGCAATGCATCAACAGACTCTTGCAGCATACGTTTTTCGTTACGTACGATGATGTCTGGAGCAGAAAGCTCTAACAGGCGTTTTAGACGGTTGTTACGGTTAATCACACGACGGTAAAGGTCGTTCAAATCAGACGTCGCAAAACGGCCACCTTCAAGAGGCACCAATGGACGTAAATCTGGCGGAAGAACGGGCAATACTTCTAGCACCATCCACTCTGGGTTGTTTCCAGAATGATAGAAAGCTTCAACCAGTTTAAGACGCTTAGAAAGCTTCTTAATACGAGTTTCAGAATTCGTGCTGTTTAGCTCTTCGCGCATGCGATTGATTTCTTCAGGCATTTCCAAATCGCGTAGCAACATCTGAACCGCTTCGGCACCCATACGGGCATCAAATTCGTCACCGAATTCTTCTAGCGCTTCAAAGTACTGCTCGTCGTTTAGCAACTGCCCTTTATCAAGCGTTGTCATACCTGGATCGATCACGATGAAAGATTCAAAGTACAGCACTCGCTCAATGTCACGTAGTGTCATATCTAGGATAAGACCAATACGAGACGGTAGTGATTTCAAGAACCAAATGTGCGCAACGGGTGATGCAAGCTCGATGTGACCCATGCGTTCACGACGCACTTTAGACAGAGCCACTTCAACGCCACACTTCTCACAAATAACACCGCGGTGTTTCAAACGTTTGTATTTACCACACAAACATTCATAGTCCTTAATAGGACCAAAGATTTTTGCACAGAACAGACCGTCACGTTCTGGTTTGAACGTACGGTAGTTAATAGTCTCAGGCTTCTTTACTTCACCATAAGACCATGAACGAATCATATCTGGTGATGCCAAGCCGATGCGGATTGCATCAAACTCGTCAGATTGTCCCTGTGATTTTAGAAGACCTAATAAGTCTTTCATGGATATTCGCCCCACTCGTAAGGCCGGGGAGTCTTGCTCCCCAGCAGGTCAAATGTGATTCGTGCTTATTCGGTTTCCAGCTCGATATCGATACCAAGAGAACGAATCTCTTTCACCAACACGTTGAAGGACTCAGGCATGCCAGGTTCCATGCGATGGTCGCCATCGACGATGTTTTTATACATCTTCGTACGGCCATTCACGTCATCCGACTTAACAGTTAGCATTTCTTGAAGCGTGTAAGCGGCACCGTATGCTTCTAGTGCCCATACTTCCATCTCCCCGAAACGCTGACCACCGAACTGAGCTTTACCACCCAGCGGCTGCTGAGTAACCAAGCTGTAAGAACCGGTAGAACGTGCGTGCATCTTATCGTCAACCAAGTGGTTCAACTTAAGCATGTACATGTAACCAACCGTCACAGGACGCTCGAAAGCATCACCAGTACGGCCGTTGAACAACTTAACCTGGCCACTTTCGTTAATGCCAGCCAAGCGCAACATACGTTTGATTTCAGCTTCTTTCGCACCATCAAAGGCACCAGACGCCATTGGAACACCACCTTTCAGGTTATGCGCCAAGGTTAGAATTTCTTCGTCTGTGAAGCTATCTAGATCTTCCGTACGAGCACAACGCAAGTCGCCTTCATAGCCATTGTAGATTTCATCAAGGAAACTACGTAGCTCAGCAACCGCTTCTGCTTTTTCACGCTCTACTGCCAACATTTCGTTGATCTTACGACCCAAGCCTTTAGAAGCAGCACCTAAGTGAGTTTCCAAAACCTGACCAACGTTCATACGCGATGGAACACCAAGCGGGTTCAACACGATGTCTACTGGATCACCGTTCTCATCGTACGGCATGTCTTCAACTGGCATGATCTTAGAGATTACACCCTTGTTACCGTGACGACCGGCCATTTTATCACCAGGCTGGATACGACGTTTAATGGCAACATAGACCTTAACGATTTTAAGAACGCCAGGTGCTAGATCATCACCTGTTTGTAGCTTACGTTTCTTATCTTCGAATTTGGCATCAAGTTCTTTGCGGCGCTCAACCAAAGCCACTTGCGCTTTTTCAAGCTGCTCAGTCGCTTCTTCGTTCGCGATGCGAATCTTAAACCACTCAGGGTGATCAAGATTTGCCAAGTACTCTTCAGTAATGATCGCATTACGCGCCAATCCTGGACCGCCTTCTGCAGGTTGACCAACCAAGGTTTCAGCAAGACGCTCAAACGTAGCTTTTTCAACAATGCGGAACTCTTCATTCAAGTCTTTACGAACTTGATCAAGTTGCGATTTTTCGATGGACTTAGCACGTTCATCTTTTTCAATACCGTCACGAGTAAAGACTTGCACATCGATAACTGTACCGCGTGTACCTGTTTTAACTCGCTGAGACGTGTCTTTCACGTCAGACGCTTTCTCACCAAAGATAGCTCGCAAAAGCTTCTCTTCAGGCGTCAGCTGTGTTTCACCTTTAGGTGTCACTTTACCAACAAGAATATCGCCAGGCTCAACTTCCGCACCGATGTAAACGATACCGGATTGATCCAGCTTAGAAAGTGCGCCTTCACCCACGTTCGGGATGTCAGAAGTGATTTCTTCAGGCCCAAGCTTAGTATCACGAGCCACACACGTTAGCTCTTGAATGTGGATCGATGTAAAACGATCTTCTTCTACAACACGCTCAGAAACAAGGATCGAGTCCTCGAAGTTGAAACCGTTCCAAGGCATGAAAGCAATACGCATGTTTTGGCCTAGAGCCAAATCACCCATATCAACAGAAGGACCGTCGGCCATGATATCGCCAGACGCTACTTTCTCACCCTTCATGACCAAAGTACGCTGGTTAATACAGGTATTTTGGTTAGAACGAACGTATTTCGTTAGGTTGTAGATATCAACACCGGCTTCACCCGCTAGCGTTTCTTCAGAGTTCACGCGAACAACGATGCGGCTTGCATCAACAGACTCAATCTCACCACCACGGCGAGCAACAATACAAACACCTGAGTCTTTTGCTACGTTCTTCTCCATACCAGTACCAACAACAGGCTTATCAGCCTTAAGCGTTGGTACGGCTTGACGTTGCATGTTCGATCCCATCAAGGCACGGTTGGCATCATCGTGCTCAAGGAACGGAATCAATGACGCCGCAACAGAAACGACCTGACGAGGAGAAACATCCATCAAGTTTACTTTCTCTTTTGGAATCAAAGTGGTTTCGTGCATATGACGCACCTGAACCAACTCATCAACCAAACGCCCTTCTTCATCTACATTCGCAGACGCTTGGGCAATAACATATTTCGCTTCATCGATCGCAGAAACATAGACTGTTTCATCGGTCATCTTGCCGTCTACAATCTTACGGTAAGGCGTTTCCAAAAAGCCGTAGCTATTGGTGCGCGCGTAAGTAGACAACGAGTTGATCAAACCGATGTTTGGTCCTTCCGGCGTTTCGATAGGACAAACACGACCATAGTGAGTGGCGTGTACGTCACGTACTTCAAAGCCTGCGCGTTCACGAGTAAGACCACCAGGCCCTAATGCAGAAACACGACGCTTGTGAGTGACTTCCGAAAGCGGGTTGTTCTGGTCCATAAATTGAGACAGCTGGCTCGAACCAAAGAATTCTTTGATTGCAGCAGCCACAGGCTTCGCATTCAAAAGATCTTGTGGCATAAGGCCATCTGCTTCTGCCATAGACAGACGCTCTTTAACAGCACGCTCAACACGAACCAAACCAACACGGAATTGGTTTTCAGCCATTTCACCAACAGAACGAACACGACGGTTACCCAAGTGATCGATGTCATCAACCATGCCATTACCGTTACGGATATCTAGCAAGGTCTTAAGAACAGCGACGATATCGTCGTTATCCAAAATACCAAGACCAGTGTCTTCGTCACGGCCTAGACGGCGGTTGAATTTCATACGACCAACGCCAGACAAGTCATAGCGGTCTTCAGAGAAGAACAAACCTTGGAACAAGCCTTCTGCTGATTCTTTGGTTGGTGGCTCGCCAGGACGCATCATACGGTAGATTTCTACCAATGCTTCCAGCTGGTTGTTTGTTGGATCAATACGAAGCGTGTCAGAAATGAATGGACCGTTGTCCAAGTCATTTGTGTACAAGGTATCGATTTCTGAGATACCTGCAGACACTAGTACTTCTAGCAATTCTACAGAAAGCTCTGTGTTTGCTTCTGCAATCAATTCACCCGTAGCAGGGTGAACCAAGTTTTTCGCCGTGACTTTACCAAGCATGTACTCTAGCGGAACAGATAAGCGCTCAAGACCCGCTTTCTCCATAACGCGAATGTGCTTAGCCGTAATACGACGACTTTCTTCAACAATGATTTCGCCGTTAGCATCAGCGATATCAAACAATGCCGTTTCGCCACGAAGACGATTCGCCACCAACTCCATTTCAAAACCGTCACGGGTTAAGAAGAAGCGAGTTGTTTCGAAGAAAGTTTCAAGAATTTGTTCCGTTCCATAACCTAAAGCACGCAGTAAGATAGTTACTGGTAGCTTACGACGACGGTCAATACGAACGAATACGCAGTCTTTTGGATCAAACTCGAAGTCCAACCAAGAACCACGATAAGGAATTACACGAGCAGAATGTAGTAGTTTGCCTGATGAGTGAGTTTTACCACGGTCGTGGTCAAAAAACACACCAGGTGAACGGTGTAATTGAGAAACGATAACACGCTCTGTACCGTTAATTACAAACGTACCATTTTCTGTCATGAGTGGAATTTCACCCATGTAGACTTCTTGCTCGCGGATGTCTTTGATGGCCTTGTTAGAGGACTCTTTATCGTAGATGATGAGTCGAACTCGAACGCGTAGAGGTGCCGCGTAAGTAATACCACGCAACTGACACTCTTTCACATCAAACACAGGTTTGCCTAAACGGTAATCGACGTATTCTAGCGCCGCATTGCCGGAAAAGCTGACCATTGGAAAGACAGATTTAAAGGCCCCATGCAGACCTAATTCCCCACGCTCTGCAAGGCTTTTGCCTTCTTGCAGAAAATTACGGTAGGACTCAAGCTGTATTGCCAGCAAGTATGGCACATCCAAAACGGGCGGCAGTTTACCGAAATCCTTACGGATACGTTTTTTCTCAGTATATGAGTAAGCCATCAGCATTCCCCAGCTTGTGCACATTGACGCAAAAGGCCCAAATCAGGCCTTACCATATATGGGAGCGTTATCTCCCACTTGAAAATTCTTTTATGTTTTATTTGAGTTTCTAGAAACCCAAAAAGGCCGGTGACAAAATGTCACCAGCCATTTCGACTTATAGGTCGAAATCTGGAAATACAAGTATCATTACTTGATTTCGACAGATGCACCAGCTTCTTCAAGAGCCGCTTTAAGTGCGTCAGCATCTTCTTTAGAAACGCCTTCTTTAACAGCAGCAGGAGCGCCGTCAACAACAGCTTTAGCTTCTTTCAAGCCAAGACCAGTTGCTGCACGAACTGCTTTGATTACGTTAACTTTCTTATCGCCAGCAGCGGTAAGGATAACGTCAAATTCAGTTTGTGCTTCAGCAGCAGCGCCAGCATCAGCAGCTGGGCCAGCAGCTACAGCAGCAGCTGCAGATACGCCGAATTTTTCTTCCATTGCTGAAATTAGTTCAACAACGTCCATCACAGACATTTCTGCTACTGCATTGATGATATCTTCTTTAGTTAGAGCCATGACTCAGATTCCTAGCATTCTTTTAAAATCACCCGTAGGCGATAAAACAAAATATTTATCAAGAAGGGTTACGGTAAACCGTATTACGCTGCTTCTTGCTCTTTTTGATCGCGAACCGCTGCAAGAGTACGTACAAACTTGCTTGTTGCGCCCTGAATAACACTCATCAGTTTCGCAATAGCTTCGTCGTAAGTAGGCAGTGTTGCCAATCGATCAATGTCGCCAGCTGGGATCAACTCACCGTTGAACGCCAACGCCTTTACTTCAAACTTGTCATTCGCTTTCGCGAACGTTTTCAACAAACGAGCAGCCGCACCTGGGTGTTCGTTAGAGAAAGCGATCAACGTAGGACCAACAAAGCTCTCAGCTAGACATTCGAAGTCAGTGCCTTCAACTGCACGGCGAGCCAAAGTGTTACGTACTACACGTACATAAACACCTGCTTCACGCGCTTCTTTACGTAGTGCTGTCATATTGCTCACGGTAACACCGCGAGAATCAGCAACTACTGCAGACAATGCAGTTTTAGCAGCTTCGCTAACTTCGGCGACAATGGCTTTTTTGTCTTCTAGACCTAATGCCACTGGTTTTCTCCTGGATTAGCAGGGAGATAACTCCCCTATTTTTTACCAACTCTTCGATTGCTCGAAGTACTTGCTGGTGAGTTAGATCCAGTAAATCTGAATCGGGCCACACCATCTGCGCAGGACAAACATTTTTCAACGTTGTTATTAAACCCTAAGGTTCCTGCGGTCTTTGACGGCCTGCACAACATATTAATGAAGGCAGACCCCAAAGCGCATGACTTAAATGCTTACTTCGTAGAAGTAAGAGCACCTAAATCAATTTGTAAGCCAGGTCCCATTGTAGAAGACAAGACTACTTTTTTCATGAAAACACCTTTAGAAGACGCAGGCTTAGCACGACGTAGGTCGGTAAGTAGCGCTTCCAAGTTGCCTCGGACAGATTCAGCAGCAAAGTCGATAGAACCGATGCCAGCGTGAATGATGCCGTTTTTATCTGTACGGTAACGAGCCTGACCTGCTTTTGCATTCTTAACTGCAGTTGCAACGTCTGGTGTTACTGTGCCAACTTTAGGGTTAGGCATTAGACCACGTGGGCCTAAGATCTGACCAAGTTGACCAACGATGCGCATTGCGTCTGGAGAAGCAATTACAACGTCAAAATCTAGGTTGCCGGCTTTAACTTGTTCAGCTAAGTCTTCAAAACCTACAACGTCAGCGCCTGCTGCTGTTGCTGCTTCGGCGTTAGCGCCTTGAGCAAATACAGCAACACGAACATCTTTACCTGTACCGTGAGGCAATACAGTAGAACCACGAACAACCTGATCAGATTTACGTGGGTCAACGCCTAGGTTTACAGATACGTCGATAGATTCTTTGAACTTAACAGTAGAAAGCTCAGACAAAAGAGCAACAGCCTCTTCAACAGAGTACAACTTAGTTGCTTCTACTTTTTCTGCGATCAAACGAGCGCGTTTAGTTAGCTTAGCCATTAGATCACACCTTCAACGTCTAGACCCATAGCGCGAGCGCTACCAGCGATTGTACGAACCGCTGCATCCATATCTGCTGCAGTCAAATCAGCCTGCTTAGCAACAACAATCTCTTCAAGTTGAGCACGAGTAACCGTACCTACTTTTTGAGTGTTTGGACGTGGTGAACCACTCTTAAGGCCTGCTGCTTTCTTAAGAAGAACAGAAGCTGGAGTAGATTTTGTTTCAAATGTGAAGCTACGGTCACTGTATACAGTGATGATAACTGGTGTTGGAAGACCAGGTTCAACGCCTTGTGTTTTGGCATTAAACGCTTTACAGAATTCCATGATGTTCACACCGTGTTGACCAAGTGCTGGACCAACTGGTGGACTTGGGTTCGCTTGACCCGCTTTAACTTGAAGCTTGATATAAGCTTGGACTTTCTTAGCCATTGTATAACTCCAGATGGGTCACTGCCCGAAGGCTACCCGTTCAACAAAATCAGGCTTTTTCAACCTGACTAAATTCCAAATCAACTGGTGTAGAGCGCCCAAAAATAAGCACAGCCACCTTGATTCGGCTTTTATCGTAGTCCACTTCTTCAACGACACCGTTAAAGTCTGCAAATGGACCTTCGTTAACACGAACCACTTCCCCAACTTCAAACAAAGTCTTAGGACGAGGCTTGTCAACGCCATCATTTACGCGTTGCAGAATAGCATTCGCTTCGCGCTCTGTGATTGGAGAAGGTTTGTCCGCTGTACCGCCAATAAAGCCTAATACACGCGACGTGCCCTTAACCAAGTGCCAAGAGTCATCATTCATATCCATTTGGACTAACACATAGCCTGGATAGAATTTTCTCTCACTCTTGCGCTTTTTACCATCTCGAATTTCAACCACTTCTTCGGTTGGAACCAAGATGTCACCAAAATTATCTTCTTGCCCCATGATCTGCACACGTTCGTTCAACGAGCGCATCACGTGCTTTTCGTACCCTGAGTACGCTTGTACTACATACCATCGTTTCGTCACGAGCAACTCCTAACCTATTACCGAAGAAACGATCCAACCAAGGAGCGAATCTACCCCCCATAGTACGAGAGACATAAAAATAACAACCGCTAACACGATTAAGGTAGTCTGTACTGTTTCCTGCCTTGTTGGCCATACAACCCTACGAATTTCGGTTTTCGCTTCTTTAGCCAATGTAAAGAACGCTTTACCTTTCGCAGTCTGCAACGCAACAAAACCAGCAACACCAGCCAAAACCAGAATAGCGATCAAGCGATACAATAGTGACTCAGCAGAAAAATAGTTATTACCGACAACGCCAACCGCAACCAGTAAAATAACAATCGCCCACTTAAATACGTCTCCGCGAGACGCTTGAGCTTCAGTACTCGATCTCATACTTTCAGGTAATCCCTAACTAAGAAATAGGATACGAAAAATGGCAGGCCAAGAGGGACTCGAACCCCCAACAGCCGGTTTTGGAAACCGGTGCTCTACCAATTGAACTATTGGCCTACAATCGTATGGGCGGAGGATGATACCCGTCTTTGCAAAAACTAGCAAGGGTATTCGCCCAAAAAACAGACAATAAAAAAGGCGGA
Organism: Marinomonas sp. KMM3893; assembly: GCF_004352855.1. Classification (GTDB taxonomy): domain Bacteria; phylum Pseudomonadota; class Gammaproteobacteria; order Pseudomonadales; family Marinomonadaceae; genus Marinomonas; species Marinomonas arenicola. The sequence goes on from NZ_SJSC01000010.1 coordinate 59,504, forward strand.
TCAACCACCTATCTTTGCATTGAAAATGCTGGAGCTCATGAGCAGATTTGAACTGCCGACCTCACCCTTACCAAGGGTGTGCTCTACCAACTGAGCTACATGAGCTTGGAGCGGGTAGCGGGAATCGAACCCGCCTCTTCAGCTTGGAAGGCTGAGGTAATAGCCACTATACCATACCCGCAAATGGTGGAGGGAGGTGGATTCGAACCACCGAAACTTTCGTGGCAGATTTACAATCTGCTCCCTTTGGCCACTCGGGAACCCCTCCACGACTCATCGCTACTTGCGTAACACCCCAAAAGGTGGGAGCCATTATATGAATCACGTTTCTAATTGCAAGCACTAACAAGGATTTTTTTCTAACTTTATCATCATCTTGGTTAAATCGAACTGAGCTAGAAAAGCATTCCAGTCTTCTTCATTGATAGACTGCTCAATGGTGATCTGATGCAAGGAAACGGTACGCATATGATCGTAGACATTCACCGTATAACCCGACAAGGTTTGTATCCTTTCTCGCGCCTGTTCCGCCCGACCTTTTTCGGAATACAAACCTAAAGAAATACGATTTTTCATCTCTTCTCGAGTAATAATAAAACTATCGATGGATTTGCTTGCCAAATCTTTCACTATTTCGGTGGCGCGCTGCTTGGTTGCAGGCGCATCAATGTACAGCCAGAATTTAGGACGCTTACCTAGCGTCTCCCCTTCTTTGTAGGCCCAGCCGAACGCTTTTAACGTTTTGACTATTTGCGCTTCATCGCCACTTTTCTCGGTTTCAATACGCGGACAGAAGACGCCATCAGTAGCGCCTTGGGCCACAGTGGAGGCTGCAACCGCTTGATTAAGTGCCTCTTCCATTTGTTCGGTTTGCGTTTTCTCTTTGACCTTGTCCTCCTCGCTAGGCGGCTCAGACAACAAACGAATGCTTTCACTCACCGGCGGCGCGTACACCGCTTGTTTGGGCTGTGCAGCGTTATCCTGAACAAAGCTATTCCAACTCAGAAAAGCCGCGTTCGCCAACACAAATAGATAAAAAAGCCACTTCACATTTGCGCCCTCAAACAATCATCGCCCACGAATTTTGCTCCCTTTGCCACCAGGTGTTGCTCTTGGCTGGCATCAATACCCAGCGCATCTAAGAGCGATTTAGCATCGCCCCCCGTTACCACCCAAGTAAAGTGTTGATAGTCTTTGTAGATACGCTCAAGAAAGCCCAGAGCCATTTCATGACACCCTTGTGCAACCGCTCTAGCGGTAGAATTCGGTAAGCCGTCTGTCATGACTTTTTCCTCTGGCGTATAGCGGATACGCGCCGTTTTAGACAATAACGACGCCTCCATCATTGCTAACCCAGGCGTAATGTAACCACCTAAATGTTGTCCGGCTTTGTTTACCATATCGACTTTTATCGCGGTACCAGCGTCCACCACAACCACATCACCACCAAACAAATGGTAACTCGCTATCACAGTTAACCAACGATCTACACCCAACCGATGCGGCTCTTGATAGGCATTACGCACACCACAAGCTTCAGCGACGCTACTAAGCTCAACCCAATGAGCATTAGGGTAAGACGCCTTCAGTTGCTGTTGTAACGCTTCACCGTCTTCTGACGAACGCACGCTGGCAAAATAAACCGCGTCTGGCACAAAGCCTGTTTGCTTGGCAATATTCTCATCACGCACTTGCCAAAGAATGTTATCAGCATCAAACGCCGTGTATTTGATACTGGTATTACCCACATCAACGATCAATACTTTAGCGACGACGGACACTCACCTCTCCCCCATGCAATGCGACCAACACCCCATCTTCTTCTACCAACAGCGCACCGCTTTCATCGATACCACGAGCAATACCCATTCTCTGTTGGGAAATAGAACTGACCGTAATTGGCTGATTAAATAGGACATCGTGAGCCTGCCAAACGGCCTGATAATGCTTCATGCCATGACCTTTTTCAAAACACTCACACACAGCGACCAACTCATTGGTTAGGTCTGCAAGAATTTGGTTACGACTTGGCGTACGACCCAGGCGAGATGCCAGATCCGTCCATGGCTGATCAACATCAACCATTACTTCTTGCGTCATTTCTACATTTAGGCCAATACCAATAATGACATTGCAAACATCTTCATCAACGACCATTTCCAGTAGAATGCCACACACTTTTTGACCATCAATTTGCACATCATTTGGCCATTTTAAGCCAGGGTTCGGGATGCCAAGCTTTTTAATGGTTCGCGCTACTGCGACACCCACTGCAAGGCTCAACCCTTCCACAACACTAGGGCCACCTTCAAAACGCCAAGCAAACGACATTGTAACGTTCTTAGCAACGCCGGATGCCCATTGGCGACCACGACGCCCTCTGCCGTTAAGTTGTCGCTCAGCAGTCACTAGAACAGGTAATGCCCCACCCTCGGTAATATGTTGCTTCACGTCACTGTTGGTCGACTCTGTTTCAAACAGAATCTTGCGTACCACATCCGTATTTATCCCTGCCGCTTCTAACGCAGGTTCTGATAGCAGCTCTAATGGTTCTGGCAGACGGTAGCCGCGACCTTTCACTGAGTGTACTGTCACCCCAATGCTTTCTAATTTTTTTAATTTTTTCCACACCGCGGCTCGCGTCACACCAATAGCTTCACCAAGCTCTTCACCAGAATGAAACTTACTGTCACTTAAAAGAGATAATACTCTTTGCATTTATTTATACTCCAATCGTACTGGCATCGGCGCTGAAAAACGCAGCAAACTCTTGCCCTTTTTCAAGCTGCAACCAATTTTCTGCGGGATAATCGCACTGCTGATCTACCGCATGAAGCGCATAAGCATGACGAGATGTATCCGAGCGGTTTGCGTAACTAAGGTGAGGAAACTCACCATTTAAAATAACCAATGACCCTTTTGGCACCGGCATGGCAACCAATTCATCAGGCTGCCAAATGTGCTCTTTCAGCGTCACCATTGTGGTCTCTGTAGCGGCAGGAGAAACACGTTCAAAACGCGTTAACAGGCCTTGTCTGTGCCCACCAGGAATCCCCCACAAACACCCATTTTCAAGCGTTGCATCCTCAAGAGCAAACCACAATCCCACCACACTCATAGGCGTAGTATAGAGAAAGGTACTGTCTTGATGACAATTAACTTCTCCACCAATGCCTGGCTGCTTAAAGATATACATAGATTGCGCCGCTCTCGGCTCTACCATGCCCAACTGTTCAAGCAGCCCTTTCCAGACGGAAGATAAGGAGAAGGCTTTGAACAGATCATCCTGCGTATGCAGCCCATGCCCTACCTTGTTAATCGATAGTGGCAGTGCTTGTTTAAGTTCGCCCAGGGCATCAAATGCGTCTTCTTCAAAGAAGTAGGAAATTTTGTTTGCCGACGCCATAAAGTACTGATCAGTATGCCGAGTTTGTTCATTCGTAGTAAAAATAGAACGCACAGAATTCGGGTCAAATTCCATCATCAACTGCGACATTCTCTTTTTTAGCGCCTCACAGACAACCCCAGAGACCGCTGACTCAATCACTAGAAAGCCGTTTTCGTGATAATCCTTTACTTGCTCTTGGCTCAAGGTCAGCACGTCTAAATCGAGTGGATTATTTGCCCTCATAGGTATCGCCTCTTATTTGTCTGATCTTTCTACTCTAAATAAGCCGTCGCCTGAATAAAGTTAGACACCTGCTTCATCAAGGACTCAAAAAGAGGATTCCATGAGATACGTCCGGCATGGTCACTTTTTTCCGACAACGCCGCTGACTTTTCACCAAACCAATTATTCGTATCACTACGACACGCCTGATATTTTACCGTCTCATCAAGATACCAACCACAAATCCGGTAGGAGCCGTTTGCCCCGTAGTAGGGATTATTGGGATCACCGTGAATCGACATATGAGACAACCCCAGAATACGTTGCTCTGGCCAATTCGTATTATAGATCCTCACTCGATCTGTATTGGCATTACTTTGCAGTCGGCTATAGAGCAACATCTGACTTTTCGGGCTAATCATGGCCTCATGGAACACAGACTCACTCACCGATGCGTCCACTGTTTGATCATCTTCAGACAGCGCCATAAACACAGGAATGGGTTGTGGGTTATCTTGCAAAGTATTACGCGCTTCTTTCGCTAAACGGTACGCGGAAGCAATGGCAGGCACAGGAATAGAAGCGTATTTGGCAAAATCATCCGTTGGGTAATTATCTAACCAATCTTTAAAGTAAGAAAGTAAGGGTGAGAACCAATCAATGCCGCTGTTGATTTTAAATAAAGGCGAAAACAGCAACACACCGGAAACCGCATCTGGATGCAGCCAAGCGTATTCTGCCGCCAGAGCACCGCCAGTCGAAAACCCGCCAACATAGAATACATCCACTTCTTTTTGAAAGGTGTCTGCCGCATCCCGAAAGGCTGTGCGCCAATCATCTTCATTTACTTGAAGTAAATCCGCAGAGCGCGTGCCATGTCCTGGCAATAAAATAACCCGTACTTGATAACAGGCTTTTTGCAAAGCAAGCGCAGCGTCGCGCATAGAAAAAGGAGAATCAGAAAGGCCATGAGACAGCAACACACCTATTGTCGAAGCTGTGCCACACTGTTGAGGATCGGGCCGTAGCTCAAACGGCATCACGGCAGCGAGCTCATTGGCCGAGTTTTGAGGGTTAATCCATTCTTTATGAGCGCTCAAAAATAGTCTAGCGCGTGATTCATAGGTCGAAAAGTCTTCACCAGATTTTGATAAAAAAACATCCTTGCCATCTGCGGCCCATACGGGAAACATCATCACACACAGACACCAAAATACAATTTGTTGTCGCATGATTCATCCTTATTAAAGTCGTTAAATACTATGATCCTACCAAAGTCCCAGAGAGAAAACTCTATGCTATTATTCTTTCTTCTCTAGCCTGAATAAAAAACCCTTCGATGCAGACTCAAGCACTGACCGTAGAACGCGTTCCCGCTCTTTGGTTCTTACTCGTAAAGAAGTTTTACCAACAGTATTATCCGAGCGGAAAACCCAACAAAGCCGATCCAATTTGGGTCCTAAAAGAACAAGCAGCCATTATTGCAGCGGTGCGCCTTAAACAGTTTCCAAATTATCAGTTATTAACCGCCATGGTAACCAAGCCGGCGCTGCGAGGAAAAGGAATCGGAAGCCATTTACTGAGCGGCATACACGACGCCTTAATTGAAAAACCTTGTTACTGCTTTGCTTTTTCTCACCTGGCGACTTTCTATCAGAATAATGGCTTTAGCGTGATCACAGCAGAGCAACTCCCTCTGGAACTGCAACAGAGATTCACCGCCTACACTGCACAAGGCCGGCAACTCACACCAATGCTCTACTGCCTCACTGCTCCCAACCCCAAAACAAAAAAAAAGCGTCAGTGGTTAAACTGACGCTCTTACAATAAAAGAATTGTCTCTCACTGTTATTTCAAATGACCGGCATTATGCAAGGCTCTGTCTTTCGCTGCTGGCGGATTCCATTGATACTGCCACGTTTCCGATAAAGGCTGCCCATTCGCTTCCAAGTACACTCGCATGTTAATCGGATTCGACGTCGCATCAGGCGGTACCAAATCAAACATCACACGGTAACCATCAATAGAATGCAAGGGACGAGCAGATTCGATTTCCACCTTACCTTTCGATGTCGTAATTATCGCTTTTACTTTTGTGTCTTTGCCTAACATAGCCAAAGATCCGCCGGCAAAATCAACCACAAAACGCTTACTGTAATAATGACGTTTTTTACCAATCACACCACCAATACCAGTGAACGTATCCACGACTCGAGCACGGGGTGAGTGAACCGGCGAGTGACTTCCCCAATACATATTGTAGCTATACAGCAATTCTTGACCTGGCTTAATCGGTTTCGCCGGATTCCAGAAGGCCACAATATTATCAAACGTTTCATCCAAGGTCGGAATTTCTACCAACTGAACAGAACCCTTACCCCATTTGCCAATAGGCTCAATCCACAAGCTTGGGCGCTTCTCATAGAAAACCCCATCGTCTTGATAATGGTCAAAGTTTCGATCACGCTGCAACAAACCAAACCCTTTAGGATTCTCATCACTGTAAGCATTAAACCTTAAGTTCTTAGGGTTGCCCAAAGGACGCCAAATCCACTCACCGTTACCCGTCTGCATGGCCAGACCATCGGAATCATGAATCTCTGGACGCCAGTCATAGCCTGTTCGACGGTCATTTTCACCTATCATAAACATACTGGTCATTGGCGCGACACCTAAGCGCTCAATCGCTTTTCTAGGGTAAATAGCCGCATCAACTTTCATTTTAAACGGTTCGCCTGGCGACATATCAAAACGATAAGCCCCTGACACACTAGGCGAGTCCATTAGTGCATAAACAGTCACCACATCGGAACCAGGCTTTGGTTTCTCTAGCCAGAAATTGGTAAAGGTTGGGAATTCTTCAGGGTGAGGAAGCGCAGTATCAACGGCTAATCCACGCGCAGAAAGGCCATACTGCATCTCACTGCCTACCGCACGGAAATAGCTCGCCCCCAAAAAGGCAACCACGTCACGCTGCCAGTCCGTCGCAAACTGCATTCTAAAACCCGCGAAACCAAGATCTTTAGGCAGCTTTTTACCATTCACTTTAGACTGACCATACTCAAACATAGAGGACGAATAAGGAATAGGCGTCGACTTTCCATTTTCAAGTTCATTCATATGGATTGGCGTGTCAAAACCTAGGCCGAGATGAAACAATTCAGTGCGAAACTCTGTGTCATCTTTCGTCCACAAGGCTTTTTCTTTATTGAAATGAATCTGTTGATAGTCATCCCAATCCAAACTTTTTAGGCTTTTAGGCAACTCACCTTTATGACTTTGATAAGGTTGAGTTGCTAACTGTCTCGCATAGCCTTTCAACCAAGCATAGTTAAACGCTTCGCCGGCTTTTGGCTCCGCTGGCTCAGAAGGCTGCGCGGCACAAGCCGTCACACTGAACAACACACCAACAGTCAATAACGAACGACTGGCTAAACGCTGCAGGCGATTCGCAGTTTTCGTTTTTCGGGATTGTGTCCCGACCAAGTGAGAACCCTTCACAGGCTCTGAAAAACAATGAAGATTCATAAGCTGACTCTATCCATTTAACATTAACGCCTATAGTAGCGAATTCCCTACTGGGCGTGTGTTCGGGTATGGTAAATATTTAATACATTAATTGTGATAATACGAAATAAAACCTTACGTTCGCATAAGAAAGTCACGAGATAACCACTTTATTACACACCTCATTCCCGTCTTTATAATGGTTTAAATCAACCGTAATGCAGCAATCTAAAACAAACAATATCAGTGCATAACTAGCAAAGTTATTAACAAGCCACTAGGCTACAAAGCATTGTGGATAAAGATGAAGTTAGCTATTAACTCGATGGAAGACTGATAACTTGTCATCGTTAGTTTGAACTCTAAGCATTTTTAACGTTAGTATAACAAACGACTAATTGCATAATTGAAGGAGTAGCAACATGGATCTGATTAGAATCGTCTTCGCCATTCTACTGCCACCTTTAGGAGTATTTTTACAAGTAGGTATCGGTGGGGCATTTTGGCTCAATATCTTATTGACGTTACTAGGCTATATTCCGGGAATTATTCACGCGATATACATTATCGGAAAGCGTTGATAAGTAAGCGAAAGAACAAGAAACAACCCCCTCTAACTCCCCCTTGGCAGGGGGGAGAGCTATTTCAAAGCCCAGCTAGTTTGCTGGTTACGACTAGGGGCAGTGTGAGAGGTTCTTGTTTTAGCTAAAAGGGGTCAGATCCCTTTAAACAATTTGGCGTTAGCTAGTTTGCCGGTTACGACTAGGGTCAGAGGTTCTTGTTTTTCATCTGCGCTGACGCGTCGAGGAACGAGACAGGCGCAAGCAAATGGAAGAACAAGAAACGGCCGCTCTACTGAAGCAGTACGACTATGGTCAGAGCCCTTAAACGGCAAGTGTTGTGGTTGGTTGGAGGCTCTGCGATTGCTTAAGGGGTCTGACCCTGCGCATCTGACGCAATGGGTATCGATAAAAAACTTAACCCACTGTATTCGTTATCTTTTATGTGTGCCTGTCTTGATTAAAAGAACCTCTAGAATGTTCTGGAACGAAAAAACCCCACCCTGCGTAGCAGGATGGGGCTTCTCTTAATTATAAGCTTGACGACGACCTACTCTCACATGGGATCCCCCACACTACCATCGGCGATGACGCTTTTCACTTC
>NZ_SJSC01000011.1 GCF_004352855.1 Marinomonas sp. KMM3893
GGCTTACTTAGTAAGCTAGACATCGTCTTCGTTGTTGTGAAGCGTTGTCCGTGTCAGCGAGGGCGTATATTAAGGATCTACAGATTTAGTGCAACCCTTTTCTGAGAAAAAGTGCTATTTAATCCAATTAATTTAAAAGAATCGCAAAAGCGATCAATTAACCAACAGAAAAGGGTGTTTTTGTTTATAAAACAACCAGGCTTCTGCACTATCCCCTTAACCGCTAAGGCAATTCTGGCATCTTTACGGGAACAGAATGCGTCACCAACATGCCTTGAGGGTCGATCGAGACTTGATAGGCTAGCACTTCTACCCCTCTTTCTATGACTTCGACAAAAGCTTGTGCGTATTTGGGATCAATATGTGTTGCTGGGGTAACTGAATCAATGCCGGTGTGGCTCACACAAAAGAACATCACAGCTCTATGGCCTTCTTCTACCATGTTTGCCAACTCATAAAGATGCTTTCTGCCACGCTCTGTCACCGCATCGGGGAAATAGCCTAACCCGTCTTCTTCTAATAAAGTGACGTTTTTCACTTCCACATAGCATTTACGTCCATCCGCTCCTGTTAGCAGCCAATCGATTCGACTCTTCTCGCCGTATTTCACTTCGGCTTTTTGCTCGCTGTAACCGACCAGTTCAGACACAACACCATTGGCAATGGCTTCCCCTACTAACTTATTAGGGTATCCGGTATTTATACAGGCAAGGTGCTGTTCGTCTACTTCGACCAACTCCCAGGTATAAGCCAGTTTTCGTTTCGGATTATTGCTTTCAGAGACCCATACTCTTGCATTATCTTGCTGACAGCGTTTCATTGACCCTGTGTTGGGGCAGTGAGCGACAATGACCTCACCCGTTGATAGCTCAATGTCTGATAAAAAACGCTTATAGCGTTTAATCAAACGCCCTTCTAATAATGCTGTCGGAAACTTCACTGATTAACCCCTTACCCATCAATACGATATCTAATGTAATACACGCTTGCGCCAAAGTTTACACGCTCAGCGGCCTCAAGGATAAGCGCTTTCCTTTGCAGCCAATCCGAACACCATGCACTGAAATAAAGAAGCTGTCATAAAAATATAACAAAACAGCGCGACACTATACGGCATCCGCCTTATGGCTTTACTTTCATCATTAGTCCGCCACCCTCACCCACATCGAGTGTTGACATTACGAAAGTCACGATTAATATATATGGATATACGTATATAATGATTGGAGCTTAATATGCTGCCTCACCAGTTTTTTAAATTACTTGCGGACGAAACCCGAGTGCGTTGTTTGTTAACCATCGCCCGCGAAGAAAAGGTTTGTGTAGCCGAACTCACACATGCTCTTAATGAAGGGCAACCTAAAGTCTCACGCCATTTGGCTCTACTGCGCTCAAGCGGAGTCATTGTCGACACCCGACAAGGCCAATGGGTGTTTTACCGCTTATCGGATACGTTACCTGGGTGGATGAGAAAACAAATTCGTGGGTTAGTGGAATCTAACTGCCTGAAAGAAGAATACCAACAGGACATTAAACGCTTATCAGAAATGAGCACCCGTCCAGAATGTTGCCTTTAAAGGAGAATGACAATGTCTATAAAAGTAGGAATCAATGGTTTTGGTCGTATTGGCCGTTTGGCACTGAGAGCGTCATTCGATTGGCCTGATATTGAGTTCGTGCACATTAACGATGTCGCAGGTGACGCCCCTACTCTGGCTCACCTACTGGAATTCGACTCGGTACAAGGTCGTTGGGCGCACGAAGTCAGCAGCAATGGCAACCACATCATCATTGATGGGAAAAGCATTCCTACTTCACAGGAAAAAGACATCGATGCGGTGGATTGGTCTGTTTGTGATGTGGTCATTGAAGCAACTGGCAAACACAAGAAAACTGAGATATTAAATAAGTATCTCGAACAAGGCGTTAAACGCGTTGTGGTTTCTGCGCCGGTTAAAGAAGCCGGTGTGGCGAACATCGTCATGGGAGTGAACGATCACACCTTCGATCCTGAGCAACATCGCATTGTGACGGCGGCGTCTTGCACAACAAACTGCATCGCGCCTGTTGTTAAAGTGATTCATGAGAAACTTGGCATTGAGCAATCCTCCTTCACGACGATTCACGATCTAACCAACACACAAACCATTCTCGATGCACCTCATAAAGACCTACGTCGTGCTCGCGCTTGTGGCATGAGCTTGATCCCGACCACCACAGGGTCAGCCACCGCCATCATCGAAATTTTCCCGGATCTAGCAGGCAAGATAAATGGCCATGCGGTGCGAGTGCCTCTGGCGAATGCCTCACTGACAGACATCGTCTTTGATGTGAAACGCGACACCACGGTGGAGGAAGTAAACGCGCTATTAAAAGAAGCTTCTGAAGGTGAATTAAAAGGCATTCTTGGTTTCGAAGATCGCCCGCTGGTTTCCATCGATTACAAAGGCGACCAACGCTCCACTATTGTAGACGCACAATCGACCATGCTCGTTGGCTCTCGTATGGTGAAAATATACGCTTGGTACGATAACGAAATGGGCTATGCAACGCGTACAGCAGAGTTAGTTAAAAAAGTCGGCATGGCTTAAGGAGCAAACAAGATGACCCACCCGACATGGGAGCTGCCAGTAACAGGATCACAAGCCAGTCTCGTACTGACTCCTTGTCCTGGCACTAAAAGTACATCGCTAAGCGACAGCATTGCTCAACTCAGAGAACAAGGTGTGACGACCATTGTCACAGCGTTGAATGCAGATGAGATGCAAGCACACGGTGTTGAGGCGCTCCCGGCAATAATAAAAGCCGCTGGGCTCTCATGGTTCCATCTCCCAATCGAAGATGACTGCGCGCCTAGCAATGATTTTATTGCGCAATGGCAGCAAGCCTCACCGCAACTGCATCAAGCGATTGAGAAAGGGCAAAAGATCGCCCTGCATTGCATGGGCGGGTCCGGTCGAACAGGTCTATTAGCCGCTCACCTCCTATTAGAAAGAGAGTGGCCCTTAGCGCAAATAATTAGCCAGGTGCAATCGTTAAGGCCGTCGGCGTTTACCAAACAAGTGCAAGTGCAATACATACATCAATTCGCGAATCAGTAACCAACATAAAAGAGCTGCCTAGGTAGCTCTTCTCTTAAAGAGAGCGGCTATGTTTTCTCAGCTTAACCAGAACGTTCGTCAGTATATGCTGGTCACATTTAATTATTGGAACTTCACGGTAACCGACGGCGCCTTGCGTATGCTGGTTATTTTGTACTTTTATGATTTAGGTTATTCCACGCTAGAAATAGCATTACTATTTTTATTCTACGAATTCTTTGGTGTGGTCACTAACTTAGTCGGCGGCTGGATAGGCGCTCGACTCGGTTTAAACCGTACCATGAACGTGGGCTTGGCCATGCAGATTGTGGCCTTACTGATGCTCGCGCTACCAGCACCCTGGCTTACCATTCCTTGGGTCATGGCGGCGCAAGCCTTATCGGGCATCGCCAAAGACTTGAATAAAATGAGCGCCAAAAGCGCCATTAAAACCCTAGTGCCCGCCGATGCCCAAGGCGCTTTGTACAAATGGATTGCGATCCTTACTGGCTCCAAGAACACACTAAAAGGTGCAGGCTTTTTCTTGGGTGGCGCTCTGCTCTCTTTAATAGGCTTCCAGTATTCTGTAGCAGCCATGGCAATCGTGCTGATGTTTGTCTTTATCGGCAGCTTAATTGGTTTAAAAGCGGATTTAGGCAAGGCCAAAACCAAACCTAAGTTCTCGGAAATATTTTCCAAATCAGGCAGCGTTAACATTCTGTCTGCAGCGCGTATGTTTTTGTTCGGCGCTCGGGATGTTTGGTTTGTCGTCGCCTTACCGATTTACCTAGGCTCGGTGTTTGATTGGGACCATAGCGCGGTGGGTGGTTTTCTTGCCCTATGGGTGATTGCTTATGGCTTGGTGCAAATCATTGCACCTAAAATCACCAAGCTAACATCAGGTGAATCACCGGATGGCAGCGCCGCTTTGCTCTGGGCTTTAGTCCTTGCGATGGTCACTGGCTTAATTGCATACGCCATTCAAAATGCATGGCATCCAGAAGTGGTGATTATTGTCGGCTTAATGGTGTTTGGCGCTGTGTTTGCGGTTAACTCCTCGCTGCACTCTTACTTAATCGTAAGCTACGCCAAAGACGATGGCGTGTCCCTTGATGTAGGCTTCTATTACATGGCCAACGCCATGGGGCGCTTAATCGGCACAATGCTGTCTGGCTGGGTCTTCCAAGTCTGGGGGTTCTCTGCCTGCCTCTGGGTGTCATTTGCCTTTCTCATTGCCACCACGCTGATATCGATCGGCTTACCGAAACACAAACGCCCAGTCACAGCCCAATAACGAAACCAACAGACATAAAAAAGCCCGCTAGAAAGCGGGCTTTTTAATGGTTTGGCTGGTTAGAGTCTAAGGCACTTAATGATTTTCCCCTTGAGAGGGGTTTATCAAAACTATATTAACACTACTCAAAGTACGCCATAGCAAAGTCGATAAATAAGCGCACTCGCATTGGCATATGGTCACGGTCGCGATACAACATAAATAGTGTGCGAGCTTTACTGTGCCAATCTGGCAGCACATGTTTGATTTCACCTTGCTCAATCATCGGCTGTGCAAAATAATCTGGTACATATCCAATACCAAGCCCTGCCTTAACAGCATGAGTTAGCATGAGAATTTCATCAACTTCTAACCTAACATTCTTATGAGGATAGTAGTCAAACGACTCACCAGTTTCCTTTTGCACTAAATACCAAGGTGTCATTGGCCGGCAAATGATAGAGGCATGTCCACTCAAATTTTCCGGCTTAGCTATGTCCGCTATATCGAAATTGGGATGCGCACATAAAATGAAGTGAATATCTTTTAACGGTCTCGCCACCCAATTTTCAACTACAGGATCACCAACTCGAAACACTACATCTATCGCTTCTTCTTCAATATCTATTAGAGAGTTAGAAGAACTAAGGTCCAATTGAATATCTGGATACTTAATCAGGAAATCATAGAAAATAGTGCGCAATAACTGTGAGCCCAGATTTATAGGGGATGAAATACGAATTTTCCCTTGCGGCCGATACTTATCTTGATGCAATCCTATATCAATCTCATCGATTTCATCAAACAACGAAGCAAAACGCTGAAAGTAATGCTTTCCCGTACTTGTTAGAACAACCTTGTGGGCATCTCGGTTTAATAAACGAAGCTGCAAATCTAATTCTAGCTGACGAATACGACGACTCAAAGTAGACAGCGGCATTCCAAGAGATTGGGCAGCATTTTTGAAACTACCTAAATGCGCTATAGAACAAAAGCAACGCAGGTCGTCTAAAGAATATCTAGGTTTCATTATCGGTATCTATGCTCCCATTTTTAGCTATTTATCCAATTATTGAAATCTATACACTAAGTGACTCATTTAGACAAATCACTTGGAGCGACCATGAAGCTTGATTCCACACTAAAAGCCATTGTACTTTTGATTATTTGTACCTTTTTTTGGGGTAGTTGCTTCCCTATTGGTAAACATGTTTTAGATGAGGTTAATGCGCTTACTTTAGTATTTTGGCGCTTTATGATTGCAGCCATATGCTTAGCGGTATACCTCAAAGTCATACGTACACCTAAGCCACACTTAGAATTTCAGCAATGGATTTGGGTTATTTTTGTCAGTGTCATAGGTGTTGGTGGTCTAAACCTTTGTCTATTTACCGGCTTAACTTACACAAATGCGACTAATGGCTCCTTGATCATGGCGCTTAGCCCACTAATAACGTCACTGATTGCATGTATTGCACTTCGTACAGCGCCTTCGTCTTCTCAGTGTTTTAGCCTGTTAGTAAGTTTAACCGGTGTCCTTATAGTGATTACAAATGGTCATTTAGAGTCGTTACTTTCAATTAGAATTAACTACGGAGATCAGCTCATTTTCTGCGGTATGCTAGCTTGGAGTATCTACACCTACTGTAGCCAAGGGATCAGCAACTGGATGCCAGTACTCCCTTATACTTTTATTGGCATGTTAAGCGGAGCCACTGTCATTGGTGTTATGTGTTTAATGTCGCCTGAGATACATCCATTCACAGAGCTGGGGAGCACAACCACCCTAGGTATAGCCGAAGTCGTGTACATAGGTATGTTTGGCACAGTTGCCGGTTATTTATTATGGCTAAATGGTGTGCGTCAGCTTGGCTCTGCGAACGCTGCATTATTCTTCAATCTTGTTCCCATTTTCTCTGTACTCACTTCATTCATACTTGGCCAAGAAGTTACAAAGATTCAACTTATTGGCATTACAGTAGTCATTATAGGATTACTACTGCCAAATATTAAGCGACTCAAACTCCAACCTAAAATTAACAGTGAAGCCTAAGCTGACATGTACTGCATCTCCTCTAACGTATCGGCGGTTAAGTTACACCGACATAATAGCAATTGCGCTCAAACAATTTAGCTCGTCATTCACTCAAGTTTTACACACCCACCTAGAGCGAGAACCATTGTCGATTTTCTAGATACGCTAATTTCTGAAAATCAACCATCATTCTCACAATAAAAATGCCAGTCAGTTTGAGCTGACTGGCATTTCAATTATCTTCCAAAGGCTTTATTAGCTATTGATAGCCCGCCCTACTCCCACTCGATGGTTGCAGGTGGCTTAGACGATACATCGTACGTCACGCGTGAGATGTGTTCGATCTCGTTGATGATACGACCAGATACCGTTTCCAACAATTCGTATGGAAGGTGAGCCCAACGCGCTGTCATGAAGTCGATGGTTTCAACCGCACGCAGCGCAACCACGTATTCATAACGACGACCGTCGCCCACTACACCAACCGATTTCACTGGCAAGAAGACGGCAAACGCTTGGCTTGTTTTATCGTACCAACCAGAACGACGAAGTTCTTCAATGAAGATAGCGTCCGCACGACGTAAGATGTCGGCGTAGTCTTTTTTCACTTCACCTAAGATACGAACACCTAGACCTGGTCCTGGGAAAGGATGGCGGTAAACCATGTCGTGTGGCAAACCAAGTGCAACACCTAGCTTACGTACTTCGTCTTTAAACAATTCACGTAGCGGTTCAACCAGTTGCATCTTCATGTCTTCTGGCAAGCCACCCACGTTGTGGTGAGACTTGATGACATGTGCTTTACCGGTTTTAGACGCTGCTGATTCGATGACGTCTGGGTAGATTGTGCCTTGCGCAAGAAACTCAATGTCATCCAGTTTTGACGACTCTTCATCGAAAATTTCAATAAAGGTGTTACCAATGATTTTGCGTTTTTTCTCTGGATCATTTTCACCAGCAAGCTTACCAAGGAACAAATCTTCAGCATCAACACGGATGACTTTTACGCCCATGTTGTCAGCGAACATCTTCATTACTTGATCGCCTTCGTTCAAACGAAGCAAGCCGTTATCTACGAATACACACGTCAATTGATCGCCAATTGCTTTGTGCAATAGCGCCGCCACAACAGAAGAGTCCACACCGCCAGATAGTGCTAGTAGAACTTGTTTGTCGCCCACTTGCTCGCGCATTCTTTCAATCGCATCAGTCGCAATGTTGGCAGGTGTCCACAAGGTGTCACAGCCACAAATATCAACGATAAAGCGAGAAAGGATCTTGCCGCCTTGAAGTGTGTGAGTTACTTCTGGATGGAATTGCACACCGTAGAATTTTTTCGCTTCGTTAGCCATTGCTGCGATTGGGCAGCTGTCCGTTGATGCCATCAAAACGAAATCTTGTGGCATTTCTACCACTTTGTCGCCGTGGCTCATCCAAACGTCCAACATTGCAACGCCATTGTTTGCTTCGTGGTCTTGAATGCCTTCGAACAATGCTGGGCCGTCGTGTTTGCGGATTTGAGCGTAACCGAATTCGCGGATTTCAGAACCTTGAACTTTACCGCCCAACTGCTCGGCCATGGTTTGCATGCCGTAACAAATACCAAAAACCGGCACACCCAAGGTGAACACAGCTTCAGGGGCTCGTGGCGAACCAGGCTCAGGCACGGACTCAGGGCCACCCGCTAGGATGATACCTTTAGGGTCGAAATCTATAACGTCTTGATTGTCCATATCAAAAGCACGGACTTCACAGAAAACACCGATTTCACGCACGCGGCGCGCAATCAATTGCGTGTACTGTGAACCAAAATCAAGAATAAGTATTTTATGAGCGTGGATATCTTGCGACATTGTTAGCCTGTCCTTTCACTCTAATTCAATAAGACTTTCTCTTTTGACACTAGAGTAATGAATAATAGTAAGAGCAATCAAATAAAGATGGGGCGTGTAATACGCCCCATCTCGCTTACAATTTATCCGCGATTAACCCGCGTGATAATTTGGCGCTTCTTTGGTGATGGTCACGTCGTGGACGTGGCTTTCACGCATGCCGGCACCGGTAATTTTTGAGAATTGCGTTTTCGTACGCATAGTCTCAATATCGGCAGAACCTGTGTAACCCATAGAAGAACGTACGCCGCCCATCAACTGATGAATCACTGACGCCATTGGTCCTTTGGAAGCTACACGGCCTTCAATGCCTTCTGGAACCAACTTCTCAACACTGCTTGAGTCTTGGAAGTAACGGTCGCTCGAACCTTGAGTTTGAGACATCGCGCCTAGCGAGCCCATACCACGGTACGCTTTATAAGAACGACCTTGGAACAAGACAACTTCGCCTGGTGCTTCATCCGTACCAGCCAACAAGCCACCAACCATGATTACACTCGCGCCTGCGGCAATCGCTTTAGCGATATCACCAGAGAAACGAACACCACCGTCGGCAATGACTGGAATGCCGCGAGGCTCCATTGCTTCTGCTACATTAGCAACCGCGCTGATTTGTGGAACACCCACACCAGCAACGATACGAGTGGTACAGATAGAACCTGGGCCGATACCTACTTTAACACCATCAGCACCGGCATCCGCTAGCGCAATGGCCGCTTCAGCAGTGGCAATGTTACCGCCGATAACTTGAATGTGCGGGAAGTTTTCTTTTACCCAACGAACGCGATCAATAACGCCTTTCGAGTGACCATGGGCAGTATCAACAACGATGACATCGACGCCAGCGTCAGACAATGCTTTAACGCGATCGCCTGTGTCTGCGCCCGTACCAACCGCTGCGCCTACGCGTAGACGACCTTCTGCATCTTTACATGCATTCGGGTAAGTAGTGGCTTTGTTGAAGTCAGTAACGGTTACCATGCCGCGCAATTCGAACTGATCGTTAACGATCAATACTTTCTCGATGCGGTTTTCATGGAGTAATTTACGGATAGAGCCAGCAGAAGCACCTTCAAGAGCTGTTACTAGACGCTCTTTCGGCGTCATAATGTCTGCGACACTTTTATCAAAATCTTTAACGAAACGAACATCACGGCTGGTTACGATACCAACTAGGTCAGTACCTTGAACAACAGGAACACTTGAGATGTTGTTTGCAGCTGTCAATGCCATCAGCTCATGAACGCTGGCTTCAGGATTGATCGTAACAAGGTCTCGAACGATACCGCTTTCGAATTTCTTAACACGACGCACTTCTTGAGCTTGCTCTTCGATGGTCAAGTTTTTGTGGACAATGCCTATGCCCCCTTCTTGAGCCAAAGCAATCGCCATGCGGTGTTCGGTAACGGTATCCATCGCAGAAGACGTCAGCGGAATGTTTAGCTCGATGTCTTTTGTGATTTTCGTTTTGAGGCTAACATCCTTAGGAAGAACTTCGGAATAGCCGGGGATGAGCAATACGTCATCAAACGTTAAAGCTTCTTGCACGATTCGTAACATAATGGGGAGTTTCCAATGCCAACAAGGGGAGTTAAGATGGCAAGTAATTCTACTCCAATAGTCGCATTCGGTAAATCAAAACCACGAGAGATTGATGAAAAAATTTACAACAAGCCCAGCATCAGAAACCGCATTTACCGTCTCGCAACTAAACCGACAAATTCAACAACTTCTCGAAGCCAGTCTTCCTTGGATTTTAGTCGAAGGTGAGATCTCCAATTTAGCCAAGCCAGGCTCAGGTCATTGGTACTTTTCTCTCAAAGACGATCGCGCCCAAATCCGTTGCGCCATGTTCAAAGGCAAAAACAGCGCAGTCCGATTTCAACCGAAAGATGGCGACATGGTTCGCCTGCGAGCCCGCGTGACCTTTTATGGCCCACGAGGCGATTGCCAACTCAGTGTAGAAGGCATGGAGTCCGCTGGCGAAGGCGCACTGCAACAAGCGTTTGAACGCCTGAAAAACACCCTACAAACGGAAGGGTTGTTTTCTCCTGAGCATAAAAAACCATTACCGACTCAGCCTGAACGCGTCGCCATCATCACCTCACCGGTCGGTGCGGCGGTGCGCGATATGATTATTGCTTTTCGTCGTCGCTTCCCACTGACAGAATTAACCATCCTGCCCTCACTGGTACAAGGCCAAGACGCCGCGAAGAACATTGTAAAGCAACTTAACAGAGCCGATGACAGCGGTTATTTTGATGCCATTATTCTTGGGCGAGGCGGCGGTTCGTTAGAAGATCTGTGGAGTTTTAACGACGAAGCCTTAGCACGCAGAATTTTTCAAGCGACGACACCGATCGTCTCTGCCGTAGGCCATGAAACAGACTTTACCATCGCTGATTTTGTCGCCGATGTCCGAGCGGCCACCCCCACGGCCGCAGCGGAACTGTTAAGCCCAGATAAAACTCAGTTGATTCGTCAAATTGCCCAGCAAGAAAGCCAACTGACCCGACGCATGTCGCGTATTTTGGAGCAAAGCCAGCAACAGCTGGACTTCATGATCAAACGCATTCGCCATCCGAAGGAACGCATTGATCAGCAGCAAACTCAACTCGACCAACTCAAGCGCCGCTTGCAACAGAGCCTTGAACGCACAATCCAAGAACACAAAGTCAAAACACAAAACCTGGAACACAGGCTGCAAAAAAACACACCC
The DNA here is from genome assembly GCF_004352855.1 of Marinomonas sp. KMM3893. Lineage (GTDB taxonomy): Bacteria > Pseudomonadota > Gammaproteobacteria > Pseudomonadales > Marinomonadaceae > Marinomonas > Marinomonas arenicola. The sequence goes on from NZ_SJSC01000011.1 coordinate 11,000, forward strand.
GCGCGACGCATAGAGCAAAACCAAGAGAAACTGCGTGATATCGACGCTCGATTAGCATTGGCATTAAACAACACGCTAACCAGCAAACAAACCAGCTTTGCTCGCCTCATCGACAAGCTTAACCTCGTCAGTCCTTTGAATACCTTGTCGCGTGGCTACGCTATTGCCTCTAAAGACAAACAAGTAATTCGTTCGGTCAACGAGATAGAAAAAGGCGACTCTATTAAGGTTCGAGTGCAAGACGGCGAAATCAACTGTACCGTGGCGGCGACGAAAGCCATCGGCTAGTGTGGCTTCTCTGTTTAGGCGCTTATCTAGGCACTTCTTTAGACGCTTATTTAGGCGTCTTAAAAGAACCAAGAGGTACGCTCCACGCGCAGGCGCGAATAGTCGCTTTACCTCTTGGTTCTTTTATATCAGTCCATACATTTCATCTATTCAAAAACATTGCGTACAAAAATAAGTACAAGTACAATTATATGTACTTTTTTGAGAGGTGTATCATGGACACATTAAGTTATTCAGCATTTAGAACGAACCTAGCGAGTACACTCGACAAGGTCAACGATGATCACAAACCAGTCATCATCACCCGTCAAGGTGGGAAGCCTGCTGTTTTAATAAGCTTAGAGGACTTTCAAGCTTATGAAGAAACTGCCTATCTTATGGCCAGCCCTAAAAATGCCTCACGCTTGAATGATGCCATTGCTGAAGTCGAAGCAGGTAAAACACAAATAAGAGAATTGATTGAGGAATGATTTTATCTTGGGCTGAGAACGCATGGAGCGATTATCTTTATTTCCAACAAAAAGATAAAAAAACACTGAAGCGAATTAATTCGCTAATCAAGGATGTTACTCGTCAACCCTTTGAAGGATTAGGCGACCCTGAGCCTTTGAAGCATAACTGGTCAGGCTATTGGTCAAGGCGAATAGATAGAGAACATCGATTAGTCTATAACGTAGAAGGAAATACGATTTACATCGTTCAGTGTCGATATCATTACTAACACCACGTTAATGAAGGGAAGCAATAACATGTTTACCAAAGACTCTATAAATTGGTCTGCCCCTACAGCCATAGACGAGGAAGACTTCCCACAAGACACACTCGGTCGCGTTCAGTACGCCCAATTCTTAACAAACTTTTTAAAAAATGAAGGTTATACAAAATCTGGCTCTTCTGAGGGCATAAAACGTAATTACGTACTGAACCTCAACTCTGAATGGGGTTCAGGTAAAACCTATTTCCTAAAGCGTTGGTCAGAAGATTTAAAAGGTCATTTTCCTACTGTGTACATTGATGCATGGAAGCAGGACTATTCCGATGACCCATTAATGACAGTGATATCTTCCGTGATAAATCAGCTTAGAGAGCAAGCTGGAGCGAAAGAAGACGATAAAATCATTAAAGTATCCAACAAAATAATTGGTTTACTTAAAGCAGCTGCTCCCGGATTCGCAAGAAGTATTTCTAAGCGATATTTTGATATTGACCCAGTTGCTATTATGCAAGCTGAGGAAGGTAATGAGTTAGGAGAGGTTGAAGATTCAGATAGCGAATCTATGGATATGAGCGTTATGGCGTCTAATATGGTGAAACACCTTATTGATGAACACGATGCGAAATCAAACGCAATAAAAGACTTAAAGAAAAATATCTCACAATGGGTAAATGAGGTTATTGATCGAAAAAAATTAAATTTCCCAGCCTTTATTTTCGTCGATGAGTTAGACCGCTGTCGCCCAAGCTATGCCGTAGAAATGCTGGAAACCATCAAGCATATTTTTGATATCAAAGGCATTGTCTTCGTTGTGGCAACAGACACTGAGCAGCTGCAACACGCAGTGAAAGCAATTTATGGGGAAGGCTTTGATGCGCGCCTTTATCTTGGTCGTTTTTTTAATAGTCGTTTCAGTTTAAAAGCACCAGACCTAAAAGATTTCTTAGAAGTCCATGTTGACCACACAAAATTATCAGGTGATTTTTTAGAAGAAAGAGGCATAAAAATTCTGCCTCCCAACCCAGATGGCAAGGTTACTTTACGAAATATTGCTGTAATTTTAGATGCTTTTAAAATGCCACCAAGAACGGCTATCCAAATTGCGGATCGAGTCATCGCCACACTATCGAACATGTCAAAAGACTCTAAAATCGATATTTTGATGTTAACTACACTATTATGCTTTAACGAAGAAGATAGTAAGAAATTTCGAAAAATAATTTCTGGCAACTTTTCATATAAAGATAAAAGCAATAGAGAACAAGGAATAATTGGATATATTGAAAATCGCTTTAATAATTATAAATCAGATTTTAAAATGCATTTTAATCCAAAAATAGACCATCCTAAATTTAATACAGCACAAAGACTTTCTCATGAAAACAATTACCCAGAAGGAACATATCTCATTCCTTTTTTAAAATATCAGCAAGACCTTTTTTCGATTTATACCTCTGCATATGATGGTTCGACGATTAAGTTCAGTCTACTCGGTACTCGTGGTATTGAAGGGACTCAATATCAAAGAACACAAGCACAACTATATGAAAAGCAGCAACAAAGAAGAAAGCACGAAATAGAAAAATCTTTTTCAGAAGGAGCATTATGGCTAGAAGCATTATATTATCAAGGCTGTTTTTACGATGTTACACTGAATAAATATACGGACTACGTCGAACTCGCCTCCGCCCTAGATTGGATCGATGGCGATTCAGACGCCAATGACGCTTAAATAAGCGTCATCCTCACAACCCATACCGTTCTATTTTCTTGATCAAGCCTTGACGCGATAGGCCGAGTTGTTTTGCGGCTTGGGTGCGGTTTTCTTGGGTTGTGGCGAGGGCTTTTTGAATCAAGCGTATTTCCAGCGCTCGGACTTGTTCATCTAAGGTGGCGTCACTGTCCGGCGTTGTCCCTATGGCTGGGGCAGCATATGCGCCAATCGATGGGTAAAGCAAATGAATGTCTTCCATGGTGATGTGGCCTGCAGGGCAGATCGAGGCAACGCTTTCTAGGGCGTTTTTCAATTCTCTCACATTGCCAGGCCATGCTTGCTCTCGAAACCATTGCACGGCCTCATTGCTTAATAGCAAAGTCTTTTCTTGTTTGGCTCTTAGGTTCGTTAGGAAAGCTTGCAGCAAGACAGGCACATCTTCTAAACGCTCAGCTAGCGATTGGGTTTCGATGTTGACGCCTTTAATTCGGTAGTACAAGTCTTCACGGAAGCGCCCTTCTCGCACTTTCTCTACCAGATCGGCATTGGTTGCCGAGATGACGCGCACATCGATGTGCTTTTGTTCACGGCCGCCAACGGGGAAGAAGGTGCCTTCTTGCAAGACTCGCAGCATTTTGACTTGCATGGTAAGTGGCATTTCTCCGATTTCATCCAGAAAAAGCGTGCCGCCATCGGCGAGGCTTAATAACCCTTCTTTGTCTTTTTCGGCTCCCGTAAACGCGCCTTTCACATAACCAAACAACTCACTTTCAAGCAGTTCGTCGGGAATCGCGCCACAATGAACAGAAATAAACGGTTGTCGAGCACGATGACTCAAATCATGCAGAGTTCGAGAAATCACTTCTTTCCCTGTTCCCGACGGCCCAGTGACTAACACTCGAACGTCCGTTGGGGCGATGCGCTCTATCAAGGCACGGATTTTTTGCGCACTCGATGAGTGGCCAATATAGGCGGCAGCCCCTTGGGCCGATTGACCCGCTTGCTTTAACTGATTGAGCTCCCGCTCTAAGGTGGTTTTGGTAATGGCGCGACGCACCACCACCGCGAGCATTTCTGGATCAATGGGTTTGGCAATAAAGTCCCATGCGCCTAGGGATACGGCTTTTAAGGCCAAATCCCGATCCGCATGACCGGTAATGATAATCACCGGACGCCCATCAAATTCCGCCATGGATTCCAGGGTAATCAGCGGGTCAAAGTGTGGTGGCATCGACAAATCAAGCAACACCAAATCCGCATCAAACCCCACCATCGCCTGACGTGCTTCTTCTAAGCTGCCAGCGGTTCTTACTTGATAATCTTGGCCTGCTAGCCAGCGGCTCGCTAATTCACGAAAGGCAGGTTCATCGTCTACTAAGAGAATTTTATTTTGCGTCATCTAGTTGCCTATCTCTGGCGCAGCGCCAGGCTCGATGTCGTCTGCAGAAGTCGACATAGGTAAAGGGAAAGAAAGCTCAAAAGTCACCGGCCAACCCGCATCACTGCGGTGAAAAATCCGACCTTCGTGGGCATCTAGTATGCGGCGTACAATAGCAAGACCAAGGCCACTGCCACCGGCTCGTTTGGTTACGAACGGCTGAAACAAGACCTCTCCCGTTAACGCGCTGTCTATTTTAGGCCCATTGTTATGCACCTGAATCACCACAGCGTCGTTACTCTGCCAAGCCTGAATGGCCAATTTTCCTTGCGCTTGGTTGCGTAAAAACGCCACCGCATTATCGATCAAGTTAATAAACACCTGCTGCACTCTTTGGTAATCCGCTGGCAGCTCAATGGTGTCTGCTATGTCCAGCTGGCATTCAATCTCGCCGAGATTTGATTGCGCCACAATACTGGCCACCAGCGCATGCAGAGGAACCATGGTTTTATGTAAGGCAAGCCCTCCGGAATACACCAGCATGTCGCTCACCAAACGATCCGCTCGTTTGAGTTGCGTTTGGATGTGCTGGCGAGTTTCTGGCGGCGCATCGTAAGCCGCCATCGAAATAATATTCAGTGGATTACGCAATTCGTGGGCAACCGCCGCCGACAAACTTCCTAGCTCAACCAGATGTTGCTCATCTAAGCGTTTGCGCTCTGCCACAGCAAGCGCCAATGAGCGCTCCAATAAACCACAACTGGTGGAAAACAAAGAACCGAACACTTCCGCGGTAAGTCGCATGCCTGGGCTGGCGTCATTCCACCCCACCAAAACTGAGTGCCAACCTTGCTCGCTTCGATTAACAATAAGCGCCAAGGCACGCTCTTCTTCTAGAGTGTCTTTATGATGATTTTGCACATCTATTCGTACGTTTTGTCTTATCTGAGACGAGAGTAGGCGTTCACCAACAGAGATCAAACCGGTCCAATCGTGCGCTTCTTTTAACTGCGTCGACCAGGTGTCCAACACTTGTTCGTTCAAGACTGCGCCTGGGTAAATCAGGCGAGAAATCAGCCGGTTTAGCGGTTGGTAAATCAACACAGAGACCACCAAGGTAAGCAGTGAATACAGCCATAATTGCCAACTAGGCACATTCGCCAACGCTTGTAACCCAACGCGCCCTGACACCACACTGATCACAGAAATCAAACACAGGATCACCAGCATCATGGCCAACCAAAGTAAGGCTCGATTGGCAAACGCATTCACCGACAAGATCTGATAACGCACCACCGCGTACACCAACAACAGGAGATAAGTGGGCAATAGCAACATAGGGTAAGGAAACCAGCTGATGCCAAGCGAAGGGAAAATAAAACTGGTGGCCAACAGCAATCCCCATGCTCCGACGCCGAACATGGCCAAAATAGAACGTTTTTTATTGCCCGCATGACGATACCAGCCAAACAGCAACACCCCATGCGCGAGCATTCCCATCAAGATGGTATACACCAGATTAAAAGCACCGGCATCGGTGAAAACAAAGAAAGAACGCGTGTCCAATGTTTGACTCGCTGCGCCAGCATCAACCCACCAGCTTTGTAACACCACAGCGATACTGGTTACGTAAAACCAGGGCAGCGTTTTCGCCAAGCGCCTCAGCCATGCCTCTTTTACCGTGCCGGAATACACAAATCGAATCGCAAAATGCAAAAAGAAGGTGGGCATTAACGGATTCGCCAAAATGATGTGTATGCCCGTCTGCTCATAACCCTGAAAAAGCGCCACATGACCAAAGCACCAAATGGCCATCATGATGGCAAAGCCAGCCAGCGCCTGCAGCTCACCTTGCTTTTGTGCACGCCAAAGCAGCCACGCCGCCACCAATAGGCCACACACGCTAGAAATCAGCATAGACACTTCAAACATTAGGGATATCGTCAAACTGTAAACCTCGTTGACACTAAAAGAATGGCGTAATCGTAAACCTTGTTTACAGGCAATTCAAAATGAAATTTTTATTGCTTATAAATCAATAAGATACGAAAGATGAAAAGCTGGCCTCTGTCTTGCTTAGCAATAGATAAATTGATCCACATCAATATCACTGCAATTAACAAGGTACTTACCATGAATACTGCCTCTTTTATGACTGAAATCATCACGCTGGCGAGCATTTTTTGCCTAGCCATTTCTCCTCTTGCCGTTAAACAGCTGTTTCTAAAGAAGTCTTGATTTAGAGCGCTCTTAGGCTAGGAGTAGAGCGGCGTGTGTTGCCCTACTCCATCTCGTCTTTTGTTTTACTTAGGTATCACTATGGAACATTTTGACTCAGCGATGCTATCGCGTATTCAATTCGCTTTTACCGTCAGCTTTCATATTATTTTTCCAACCATCACCATCGGCTTGGCGACCTTAATCGCCATCTGGGAAGCTCTATGGTTGAAAACCAACGACCCTCGCTATTTGCAGCTGGCTAAATTTTGGATCAAACCGTTCGCCATCACCTTTGGGATGGGCGTGGTCGGTGGGATCGTTATGTCTTATGAGTTTGGGACGAACTTTTCCAAATTCTCTGAAATTGCAGGACCAGTGCTTGGGCCATTACTGGCCTACGAAGTATTGACCGCCTTCTTCCTTGAAGCCGGCTTTTTGGGTGTCATGCTGTTTGGTTGGCAACGAGTCGGTCGCAAAGTCCATTTCCTTTCGACTCTGGTCGTCGCCATCGGCACCTGGATTTCTTCGACCTGGATCATGGCCGCTAACTCTTGGATGCAAACACCGCAAGGCTACAAAATAGTCGACGGTGTTTTCCATGTAGACAGCTGGATGCAAGTTATTTTTAACCCTTCTTTCCCAATTCGTCTGACGCACATGTTATTGGCTTCGCTGATCACTGCTTCATTGCTGGTCGCTGGGGTAAGCGCGTTTTACTTGTTGAAGAAAAAGCATATGAATTTCTCCAAAAAAGGGCTTTCCATGACCATGTGGATGCTCTTGGTGCTGACTATTTTACAGGTCAAAATTGGGGATCAATCTGGCTTAGAAGTGAAAGAACACCAGCCAGCGAAATTGGCCGCAATAGAAGGTATTTGGGAAGCTCAAGAAAGCGAAGTGCCATTACTGCTATTCGCGATGCCAAACATGCAAACTGAAGAAAATGATTACCAACTGGGTATTCCGCACCTTGGTAGCCTTATTCTGACTCACACATTGGACGGCTCCGTCACAGGCCTAAAAGCCTTTCCAAAAGAAGATCGACCTTATGTGCCGTTGGTGTTTTGGTCGTTCCGCGTGATGGTGGGGCTCGGCATGGGCATGGTCGCGATTGCCTTGGCCGCCTTGTTGTTACGCCGCAAGGGCAGACTCTATGAAAATAAATGGTTCTTACGTGCCGTGACTTTTTTCACACCAATGGGGGTGGTGGCAACCATTGCCGGTTGGTATGTCGCAGAAACAGGCCGTCAACCTTGGGTTATTTATAACCTGATACGAACCTCTGATGTGGTCTCACCACTGCCTGCTGAGCGCGTGCTGTTTTCGTTGACTATGTTTGTAGTGATCTACTTTCTACTGTCTCTTGTCTATCTCTACTTTATGCGCAAATTGATTCGTAAAGGACCGCCTAAAATGGCGACCCTAGAAAAACACCTTATTGGCATGAACGCTCCCGGCTATGCTCTGGCATGGGTGAAAAACTTGAAACATGAAGATCACGAAGGAGAGAAGTAATGGATTTACCTTTATTTTATTTCTTAGTACTGGGATTCTGCATTTTCATGTACGTCTGTCTTGATGGCTTTGATCTGGGCATCGGCATCTTATACCCCTGGTTTGATAAACCAGGGGAGCGCGATCACTTAATGCTGTCTATTTCACACGTTTGGGATGGCAATGAAACTTGGCTCGTCATGGGTGGCGCCCTGCTCTATGGCATTTTCCCTGCGGCGTACGCGGGCTTATTGTCTATTTTGTACATTCCCTTAATGCTGATGCTGTTTTCTTTGATATTCCGCGGTGTGGCCTTTGAATATCGCTTTAAATCTGATCGCTCGCGTCCGTATTGGGATTTTGCGTTCAGCGCAGGTTCCGCGGTGGCGGCGTTCTGCCAAGGCTTGGTGTTGGGAACCATAGTGCAAGGGATTCCAGAAGGCAGTGAAGCTATGTCTAGTCTGCACTGGATCACGCCTTTCACCATTTTTACAGGCTTTGCTGTGATGGCTGGGTATGCCATGTTAGCGGCGTGTTACCTCTATATGAAATCACGTGGCGTGATCCAAGCTCACGCCGCCAAATTGGCTAAAGTCTTGTTGGTCATGGTGATGATTGCCATGGCCGTAGTCAGCATTTGGACGGTATTCACTCAACCAGACATCAAGGAGCGTTGGTTCTCAGGTAGTCACTTCTTATACCTAGCGCCACTGCCTATCTTGTGTTTGATCGCCGCCGTTGTGTCTTGGAAAGATTTGCACAGCCATCGCCATGAAGCGCGCCCATTTTGGTGTGGCATTCTGCTTTTCTTATTAGGACTAGCAGGCTTGGTAGTCAGTGTATTCCCTTACTTGATTCCACATCAATTAACCTTATGGCAAGCCGCATCGCCTACCACCAGCCTTGAGTTCTTATTGCCTGGCGTGTGTATTTTTATCCCTGTGATATGCATCTACACCTTATGGGGATACCGTGTCTTTTCGGGGAAAGTCGAAGACTATCAGGAGGGTTACTAAGATGTGGAAAACACTCAAAGCAAAAGCCGATAACCTCAAACCATGGCAATGGTTCTGCTTGCTCTACTTAGGGGGATTTGTTGGTGTTTTACTGATCTCACAAGTTATGAACTTGGCGGTGTTATTGTTTATTTAAAGCCGTCAAAAACATAACTATAAAGCGGCTTTCGAGCCGCTTTTTTAACGCCTATTTTTCACCACATAGGGGCTGCTTTCTTGTATAAATAGTCAATACGGTTTAGCTTTCTTACTACAAAGCCCTTTTTTCTGCGGCTTTTTTATTGGAGGCACTCATGTCTGCAAAATTTTCTATTGAACTAGAGTCATTTCACAAAATCTCCGCCATACCCAACGCATGGACTCGTCCACAATTCCTCGCTCTCATGACATTAATGGAGTTAGAGGATGGCCTAGAAGAGTTAACCGATGCCGAGCTGAAAGACATGTGTCTCATGTCTTTAAACGATTTAGCCCCAGCTGACGCCGCCAATGTCGTGTTAACGTCGCTTTTCTCTGACGATGTGACCCCAGGTAAAATCGATCAATTGAGCCATGAAATGGCCGATGATAGATTATGGGAAGAATACTCAGATTGCCAATTTCATGAACGCTTTTTTAATGCCTATGGCTTATTACGCGAAGCCTTTAACGGCATCTTTGCGCAACCGACTGGCGTCGACTTTAGCATCACCCTTCATGCTAAAAATGCCTCTGATCTTGAGCTCCTTGATACCGACTTAGCCGCTAATTTAGTTCGTTTGTTGTCCTGTGGCCTAGACGATAACGGCTTAATGCACCGCCTCTATGAAGAACAACTCAATGGCGATGACTTCCCGCAAGCCTCTGGGATTTTGTGGCAAATCGAAACACTTGCTAGCGAGAAGCATGAGCGTAAATTTAAGATGATCAGCTCTTCTTTTTGGTTTGGTGTTTTGGAAAATTACGACTCATTTGACGCAATACTCACACCACAAAGTTAATCGCCTGTTTGTGAGCAAGGCTATCTAGTCGCGTGAAGGCACCTTGATCATACGCGTCATAGCCATTGCTCGCGTTTTTCTAACACGCCATGTCGCGTTAATATGGTGCTGTTAGATCCCCCCAATAATAAGACTAGGATTGCTTACAATGAAATTAGAATCACTTGCTCTTCATCATGGTTACACCTCTGAAGAAACCACCAAAGCCGCTGCGGTTCCCATTTATCAAACCACGTCCTATACCTTTGACGACACACAGCATGGCGCGGACCTGTTTGACTTAAAAGTACCTGGCAATATTTACACCCGCATCATGAACCCAACCACCGACGTGCTAGAGCAACGCGTCGCTGCGATGGAAGGTGGCATTGCAGGTCTAGCAGTGGCGTCTGGAATGTCGGCGATTACCTACGCGATTGAGTGTATTTGTGATGTTGGCTCTAACATTATTAGCACCAGCCAACTGTATGGCGGTACTTACAATCTATTTGCCCACAGTTTTCCGCGCCGCGGAATCGAAGCGCGTATGGTGTCTGCCGATGACTTTGCCGGTTTTGAAGCCGCCATCGATGACAACACCAAAGCGATCTTTTGTGAGTCCATTGGCAACCCAGCGGGCAATATTGTCGATATCGAAGCACTGGCGGCCATTGCCAACAAACACGGTATTCCTCTGATTGTGGATAACACAGTGGCAACCCCATTTTTGTGCCGTCCATTCGAGCTAGGCGCGCACATTGTGGTGCATTCCTTAACAAAATACATTGCGGGTCACGGCACCACCGTCGGCGGCATGATTGTCGATTCTGGTAAATTTGACTGGGCCGCCAACAAAGAACGCTTCCCAATGATGAACGAGCCAGACCCTTCCTACCATGACGTGGTGTACACCGAAGCATTAGGCGCGGCGGCGTACATAGGTCGTTGTCGCGTAGTGCCACTGCGCAACACTGGCTCGGCGTTGTCGCCACACAGTGCATTCTTAATCATGCAAGGGCTTGAAACATTGGGCTTACGCATGGAGCGTCATTGTTCTAATGCGGAAAAATTAGCCGCCTACCTACAGAGTCACGAGAAAGTAAACTGGGTCAATTACGCGGCGCTTCCAGACAGCCCATACCATGCCCTCAGTCAGCGTATCACCAGTGGTAAAGCCTCTGGCGTGTTGAGTTTTGGCGTGAAAGGTGGCTTGGTTGCTGGCACGCAATTTATCGATGCGTTAAAAATGGTATTACGACTGGTAAACATTGGCGATGCGAAATCCCTTGCTTGCCACCCAGCGACCACGACGCACCGTCAATTGAATGAAGAAGAGCTCACCAAAGCGGGAGTCAGCACCGACTTAATCCGTATTTCTGTCGGCATTGAGAACATTGAAGACATTATTGCCGATATTAGCCAAGCGTTAGACGCGGTAAATGGTTAATTTATTTCCGTTATAGTGGAAAAATATAGATAAACAAAACAAAGGGTTACTGAAAAGTAACCCTTTCTATTTTGGCGACCTTCGCTGTATCTTTCATTCTTTGTGCATCTGTACATTGGCGCTTGTTGGTAAACAACGTAAGCTAACAAACCCAACCACCTTTGCTTCAAGGAATTTGAAATGACCCGTAGGGATATGTTGATCGCACTCGCTATTATTATTGCATGGGGTCTGAATTTCGTTGTCATTGCTTGGGGGTTAGACGACCTTCCCCCGATGATGTTGGGTGGTTTACGGTTCTTAATGGTGGCGGTGATTGGCTCGCTCTTTTTCAAGCGTCCAAAAACGCCACTTAAATGGTGGTTTTTATACGCCCTTCCTCTCAGCTTTGGCCAGTTTGCCTTTTTATTTAGCGCGATGAAATTCGGAATGCCAGCAGGGTTAGCGTCTCTTGTTTTGCAGTCTCAGGCGATTTTTACACTGCTCTTTGCCGTTGTGTTCTTAAAAGAAAGCGTTCGCCCTTATCAGGTCATTGCTATTGCCATTGCCGCCGGCGGCCTGGCTACCATCGCCCTTGAAAATGACAACACCAGCATGACCTTGATTGGTTTTGGCTTAACCTTAGTGGCTGCCACCTGTTGGGCATTAGGCAATATCAGCACCAAGGTGATTAGTAAAAAAGGCTATCACGCTAACGTCAACTTGGTCATTTGGAGCTGCTGGATTCCACCGCTGCCTTTCTTCGTTTGCTCGTGGTTTATTGATGGCTCCGATGTCATGGTACAAAGCCTACAAAACATCAATTGGGGCACCATGGCGACTTTGGCCTATTTATCCATTTTTGCAACCGTGGCCGGTTATGGGTTATGGAGCTACTTGATGTCTCGCTATCCAGCCGCGACCATTGCTCCTCTCACACTTGGCGTCCCTGTCGTTGGTCTCACCACGTCGGCTATTTTACTGTCTGAATACATCAGTCCACTGCAATGGATTGGCATCTTGTTCGTTCTGTTAGGGCTAATACTCAACACGCTAGGTGGGCGCTTACTGGCTCGTAGAACCAGTAAGCAAACGCTGGTTTAACGCTCTTTTTTAGATCCGTCTTTTTCTTGCTGCTGGGCGTCTAGTGTATCCGCTAGGCGCGCGACTTGCTTTTGCAGTTCACTGATTTGAGTCACCAAGGCTTGGTGGTTGTTTTCTTGTGCGTCGTGTTCTTTTTCAGCGGTTTCTCGCGTCATCACATCAAGCACCACACCCACCATCATATTCAAGAAGACAAACGCGGTTAGGAAGATAAAGACCACATAAAAAATCCAACTTAATGGGTACACTTCCATTGTTTCGTACATGACATCGGTCCAATCTTCAAAGGTAGCGACACGAAACAAGGTCAACATAGAAATGGCGATATCGCCCCATAACTTGTCGTTAATATGCTCGAAAAAGATCGAACCTACCGCCGCAAAGATATAGAAGATAATAAACATCAGCAGGGCAATGTAGCCCATTTTAGGAATGGCTTTGATCAGCGCATTAATCAAAAAGCGCAAATCAGGAATAATAGAAACAAGACGTAAAACGCGGAATACTCTCAACAATCGCGCCACCAGCACCATGTCCGTATCTGACATGGGCACTAAGCTGCCAATCACAATGATCGTATCAAACACATTCCAAGGGTCTTTAAAGAAGCGCCACCTGTCATCGCACGCTAAAAAACGTAAGCTCACTTCAACCAAAAAGAAGACGGTAATGAAGGTATCTAGATAATTAATCGCCAGTTCGACACCAGAGGGTAACGAGTAGGTTTTAGCCCCTACCGTCAGCGCCGCAATAATAATGATGCTGATAATAAAACCCTGGAACCAAACGCTTCTTTCAACTCGCTTTACCAGCGCGAAGGCATTGCCTGAACGACTCATTTCCATTAATTTCTCTACCTAAATAAACTCACAAGAACCCGACATGAAAGACCTTCAAGTCGTTGCTAAGTTCAGCATACCAGAAGAAAATAATCGTTTTTATGGCATCGCATCAGAAAAAGGATTAAGTCCGTTTAACGCGGACCACTTTCATGATTTCCACAGGAATTCCGGCGACCATTTCTTGAGTGGGGTAATAGGTTAGATTAACGCGTGCACCACGTAATGTTCGGTATTTGCCTTGGCGTTTGAAACGAAAAGGGACATCGTAGCCTTCAATCATTAAGGTGTGCTGAATCCAGTCGTCCTGTGCACGCTGAACATGAGATTTGACTTTGAGCACATCCGATTGAATAAGCTCATCGTTTTTCTTTAGTAACGCTTTTGGGTCAGACTGCATAGCTCGCTCTCTATTCTGAAGGATGAGAGAGATTGATTATGACACAAAATCCTATGCAGCTGAAAATATTGATTGTTTTTTGTTCGATTTTAGACGTCTTGTTTCTCTTCTAGTTTGTCCATTAACTTACTCATGCCACGAGCGGCTTTTTCATCAATAAAGCGAATTACCGGCTTTTGCAAAATCAAACTATTTGGGTAAGTAACGACATCTCCTGACAACCTTTTAATAATCACATGGAAGCTAGATATATCGATTATTTGGCCTAAAATTTCGTCGTCTTTATCCACAACCTTCACCCAATCGCCAACGTGATAGGGAAAACCAAAGAAGATAATCAAACTCGCAGTGATGTTACTTAGGATCGACCATTGGGCAAATAAAGCGATGCCCACAACCGCAAACACAGAAGAAAAGAACACTTCCAGCTGCCCGTAACCTACGCCCATAATCAAACACGTCAGCAGTACACCAATGGCAATCAAGCCTAGCTGAAGCATTTTAATCACATAGCTCACTCGCACATCTGCAACGGCTTTCTTTCTGCCAAATAACACAATGCTATTGCTTATAATGCGGCTAATAATGATAAAGCCGATGACCAGTAATATGACTAACCCAATTTGTAAAATCATTGTCTTCTCTTAATATCTCTTATCATTTCAACAGCACCTTGTTTTTTTATAAGGCGTAAAATAAAACACAGGGCACAATCGCTAAACTCATTAAATTACCAATCAACACCATCGAAGCCACTTTATGAGGTTCCTGCTGGTAGATTTCTGCCACCATGTAGTTCAATACCGCTGGCGGCAAACAAGCGAAGACCAGTAAGTAAGCAAAATCCTCAGCCGAGAGCCCTACTGTTAGCTGCCAGATAAAGGCCATAATAACCCCACTCAAAGGACATAAAAAGCCACTAATAACACCTAATTTCCAATGACTTAGATCCACCTCCGTCATCCGCACCCCTAGCGCAAATAACATCAAAGGAATGGAGATTTGACCCAACATATCAACAGAGACGCCAACGGCGGGGGCCAATGTCCAGCCTTGCAAGCTCCATATTAGTCCCAAAATTGTCGCGATGATCATCGGCATTTTTAAGATATTCATAATCTTAGTTTTTGGGTCTAATAAATACATGCCAACGGTAAAATGCAGTAAGTTCTCAGTGAGAAACAAGACCACGGCAATGGGCAAGGCTTTTTCACCAAACGCCAACACCAAAAGTGGAATGCCAAGATTACCGCTGTTATTAAACATCATAGGCGGTACCAATGTTTTAGCCGACACCCCTAACCATCGGCATAACGGCCATACTAATAGTCCAGAACCTAACACCACGCATGCAGCCGCAATAATAAGCCCTTGATATTGAGCAATATGAAACTCTTTTGCCGCCATTACCGAGAAAATCAAAGCCGGAATAAAAACGCTCATATTTAATCGATTCGCTACCGTCATATCAGTTGGACGAACACGAGCGTATACAAAACCGACAAACACAATACTTACCAGTGGAAAAACAGTATTCAGGATTTGGAGAAATACTTCTGACGTGTCCATATGCCAACTCAAAATGTAGGAGGCTTCTAGCTTACCTTTGTTATCAAAAAACACCAGCGTACGGAGTAAGAATCAAAAGACAAAATGAGATTAAGGTTTTTCTACTAACATCGATGGAATGAGAATCAAAAGACAAAATGAGATTAAGGTTTTTCTACTAACATCGATGGAATGAGAATAAAGCGCTGGGGAATAGGCTGCCCTTGCAGCAGTTTAATACCAATTTCTACGGCTTTGTTGGCCATAATAATAGGACGCTGAATCGCCGTTGCAATCCAAATATTATCCTGCTGGATAGCATCAATCGCAAATTGGGCGCCATCCACTGAGGCTAAGAAAAACTCAGTCCGGTTTGCTTGCTTAGAAGCCTGCAACGCCCCAAGAGCCGTTGGATCATTAATTGAGAAGACGGCATCGAGGTGTGGGTATTTTTCCATTAAGTACGTCATTGCTTCCATTCCCCCTTCTGCACTCCCTGTGCCATTTAAACGATCACTTAATAGCGTAATCTTAGGGTATTTTTTCAACACAGACTTACACCCAGCCACACGTTCTAAAACAGAAGACACAGACACGCCATTTATAATGGCAAAATTACCGCGATAATGAATTTTCTTCGCAAGTCGCTCACAAGCCAACATGCCAGCCTGAACATTGTCTGTGGTGATGGTCGCATCCGCCCCTTGGGCGTTCATGTCGACAGCCACCACTTTTATACCCGCTCTTTGTGCTTTAGCGACCACCGGTGCTATTTTATGCTCATCTGCTGCCGTCAAAATAATCAGATCAACCCCTTTGTCGATGAAGCTATTAACCTGTTGAATTTGACGGTTTATGTCATAAGCATCGGAATGTATGTACATTTTGACAGAGTGATGGGTCAGTCGCTCTGCGGCGGCCGTAGTCGCATCAATCAATTTAACAAAATACGGATTACCAAGATCTGAAACGCTAATGCCAATCGACCTTAATTGTGTCGTAGCAGGAGCAATCGACGGCGTAGCATGCGCCAGCAGACTAAGGAGGAGAATACTTGCAAAAACAATAGGCAAACATAGGGTCGTCATCATTTTTCGCATAGATACAGAGCACATGTTTATCACTGGCTTTTGCATGTATCACCTTTTCTATTGTCGTTAAGCGCCCCCATTGTTGGACGCGCTTAAGGTTGTTCTTCATGACACGGCTTGAGTGTCACTCTCTACTTCCATTGCCCCTGTCATAATAGCCACTGCATCCGACATCGAATGGGAAAGAGGTGTAATCACTGCCGCTCGTTTACCAAGCCTGTGTATATGAATGCGGTCAGCCACCTCAAATACGTGCGGCATGTTATGACTGATTAGGATAATCGGTAAACCACGAGACCGCACCTCTTTGATCAAGTTCAGCACTCGGCGCGACTCTTTTACTCCCAGTGCCGCTGTCGGTTCATCCATAATCACCACTTTACTGCCAAATAAAGCAGAGCGAGCCACCGCGACGCCCTGGCGTTGACCGCCAGATAGGGATTCCACGGCTTGGCTAATATTTTGAATCGTCATCAGCCCTAACTCTTCCATCTTGGCTTGAGCACGCTCTTCCATGGTTTTTTTATCTAGCATCCGAAAAACAGACCCTAAAATACCCGGTTTACGAATCTCACGCCCCAAGAATAAATTATCGGCAATGTTCAATGCTGGAGAGACGGCAAGATTCTGATAAACCGTTTCTATGCCTAACGAACGAGCTTCCATCGGTGACGAAAAATGCACAGGGTTACCATCTAGCAATATCTCGCCTTCATCAGGCGATAACGCACCGGATAAGGCTTTAATCAAGGAAGATTTCCCGGCACCGTTATCGCCAATAATTGCCAAAATCTCACCCGGATAGAGCTCAAAATCCGTATGGTCAATCGCCGTAACACTACCGTAGCGCTTTACCAGACCTTTGGTTTGAAGAACCGGCATCTGTTTAGTGATTGTCATTATGCTGTCCCCTTTCTGATCCACTGATCAACGCCTACCGCGACGATAATAAGAATACCAACGGTGAATTCTTGCCAAAGTACATCCACACCAGCCAGCGCCAAACCATTCCTGAATACACCGACCACTAAGGCGCCAACCAAGGTTCCAAAAATAGAGCCCCGACCACCAAATAAGCTACAGCCTCCAATCACCACCGCGGTAATACTGTCTAAGTTGGCGGTATAACCCGCTTGCGGACTGACTGAGCCAATGCGCCCAATCAAGACCCAAGCCCCTATAGCACACACCACACCAGCCAATACATACACAGAAAGTAACACTCTATCCGTTCGAATCCCCGCGAGCTTTGCCGCGGCCGGATCATCGCCCGTTGCATAAACATGACGTCCCCAAGCGGTCCAATTTAAGGCATACCAAATGACGCAAAATAGCAGCAGCATTAGTAAGGAGCCGTACGTTAAACGTGCGCCGAAAACATTAATAGTTTCACCCAACCACTGTAACAAAGGCGCGGTGGCATTAATGTCTTGTGAGCGAATGGTTTCGCTTTTTGAATACCACAAATTCAGGGCAAAAAAGACATTCCACGAGCCCAAGGTAGCAATAAAAGGGGGTAATTTCATGCGCGCAATCAGCAGCCCATTGATCAACCCAGTTAACGCACCAACAGCGATACCCGCCAACAGCGCCAACCAAGGGTCCAACCCATAATCAACCGCCATACGCCCCATCACCACAGAAGAGAGCACCATTATGGCCCCCACAGACAAATCAATGCCTGCGGTTAAAATAATCAAGGTTTGAGCAATACCAATCACCCCAATAATGGTCACTTGCTGCAACACTAAAGACAAATTAAAGGGATGTAAAAAGCGGTTTCCTACAATCAAGCTAAACGCAATGATTGCCAGCACCAGAACAATGCTCGGGGCGGCTACGGGGTATTTATGTAAAAAACGTTGGAAGCGGTGGGCGAAGGTTTCATTACGCTCAAACTTAGCCACGTAGGTTTGTGCTTGATCGGCCACCTTATCATGGTCAAGTACCGCAGTAGATACTTTAGGATCAGTCGTGCTCATACATTACTCCAATCAGAAAAAAGCACCGCTAGCCATAATGGCTAACGGTAAAACTAGACGGGTTTCGCGCCTATCTATCAGACAATGCTTAACCCCAGCACATCGCTAGGCCTGTTTTGGAGGTAACAGATTTGATCCCGCTGACTGGCTCATCGGTAATGAGTTGGACACCTGTATCGAAGAAATCCAAACCATCGGTCGCGACAGGGCGAGTGCCTGTTTTCGCGAACTGTACGATCGCTTCTATACCTTCAGACGCCATTTTAAGAGGGAATTGCATGGAGGTTGCATCTAGCGCACCCGCTTTGATGTTCTTGACACCGGGGCAGCCGCCGTCGACTGAAACAATCATCACTTGTTTCTCTAACCCGAAGGATTTCAGTGCTTCATACGCCCCTGCGGCAGCAGGTTCATTGATGGTGTATACCAGATTAATCTCTGGGTCTTTTTGCAGTAGGTTTTCCATGGCTCTGCGGCCGCCTTCATCCGAGCCTTGTGTTACATCATGACCAACAATACGCGGATCTGTTTCATCACCAATGCGTGTAGGGTCTTTGATATCGATACCAAAACCTTTTAAAAACCCCTGGTCGCGAGCAACATCAACCGTCACCTGGCTGGTACTAAGGTCTAACAAGCCAATCTTCGCTTCTTTGGCTTTATCACCCAATTTGGCTTTCGCCCAAGCACCAATCATTTCGCCCGCTTTAAAATTGTCGGTTGCAAACGTCATGTCTGCGGCATTAACAGGATCAAGCTGAGTATCTAAAGCGATCACCAAGAGGCCTGCTTGTCGCGCTTTTTCAATAGTAGGAACGATCGCAGCAGGGTCGCTTGGCGTGATTAAAATGCCTTTTGCGCCAGATGCGATCAGGTTTTCTACCGCTTTTACTTGGCTCTCATTGTCGCCATCATAGCGGCCAGCAAATGTTCTAAGATCCACACCCAGTTCCGTTGCTTTCTCTTGAGCACCTTCTTTCATTTTGACGAAAAACGGGTTGGTATTGGTTTTAGTGATGAGACCTATAATAGGCGTGTCTGCCATAACGACAGAGGAAAGAGTACCAGCGGCCACAAGGCACGCTAATTTCTTATAAGAAAAGCGAGGCATGAATGTCATGTTAAACTCCAATATTGTTTTTATTATTGGCTGCAAAAGCCAGTGAACCAGGACTGCCAGATCTCTGCTTCGTTGCTTACTATGCAAAATAAAAACTAATGGAAAATTTCATACACCGAACTTTATTTGTAATATTTGTAACAATTCAACTTTCTACTTTTAATACTCCTCCTAAATCGTTGATGGTAAAGGGTTTTGAAAGAAATATATCCGTCTCATCGAGACTGTATTTTTGCATTACTTCTTCATAAGGCAAACCAGACATCAGGACCACAGGTACACTTCCTACCTGCTCTCCCTTTCTCTCGTGTTTAATATGATGCGCTAATTCAACCCCGTTCATTTGCCCTGCAAGGTTCACATCTGACAAGATAACATCAGGAGTAAACGACATTTCCAAAGCCGCTAGAACGTCTTCTGCCCGCTCAAAACACTGCACTAATAAACCCATTTTTTGGCACTGCTCGCGCAAAGTGTCTTGTACTGCTAGGTCATCTTCTAACAACCAAAGTAAGCTCTCTTTTGGTAAACTAATCTTGGCGATTGGCACTTTTTTTGTGGCGGCGACAGTCTGTGTTTCTTGTCGTTGAGCAGGCAAAAAGAGGCACACGCGAGTCCACTTCCCGTATTCAGACGTCACCTTTATTTCACCGCCGCTTTGCTTCACAAAACCATAAATCATACTTAACCCTAAACCACTGCCTTTGCCCACGGGTTTGGTGGTGAAAAATGGTTCAAAGATACGACTTAATACGGCGTCAGAAATTCCTTCCCCTGAGTCTTCTATTTTAATTCGTACAGCGGCAACCTCGCTGTCCGGTAGAGTGCAGCGCTTTGTTGAAAAAGAGAGTTGCCCACCATCTGGCATGGCTGCGGCACTGTTTAGCGCCAAATTAAGCAGTGCATTTTCTAATTGTGACGGGTCAATTAAGCTCACCTCATCGGCGCACTGTAAATCGCAACTCACATTTATATGAGCGCCCACGCTGTATTCAACTAAGTCCAGCATGCCTTCGATTAGGTCATCAATGTGCGTAGAAACAGGGAATAATTGTTGTCGGCGGCTGAAAGCCAGCAAGCGTTGCACTAGATTACTGCTTTTTTCAGAAACGGCTAATGCTCTCTCAATGTAGCGTGTTTGGTCCGCTGTTTGCGGCTGGGAATCTGCTAACATTTGCAAATTCCCCATGATTGCCGCCAATAGGTTGTTAAAGTCATGGGCCACACCGCCGGTAAGCTGCCCTAGCATCTCCATTTTCTGCGCTTGCCTTAGCTGACTTTCCACACTTTTCCGCTCTGTTAAGTCTGTATACAAGGTGACAAAACCGCCTTCTGGCATAGGTTTAGAACGGAACTCTATTATCTTTCCAGATTCAAAATGCCGCTCAAAACTCTGACTGCGGACATGACGTGCGACGTTCACCTCATCCATTTGAATCTGCTTACTTTCTATATTGAGCGTCGTATGCTCTCCCTTATTAATCCGCCGCTGAACTTCATTAATTGGCATCCCTCTACTCAGTTCATTAGGCTCAAGCGAGAAAAGCTGCTCGTAACCTGGGTTCCATGCTAATAAGGTTCCGTCCGCAGAAAACACGCTCAACCCATCGTTCATGTTGTCAAAAATAGTTTCCAATAAATGTTTCTGCTCTGACAACTCTGCGGTGACTTCCAGCCTCCGAATAGCATCACACCGAAACACTTCAAACGCCTCAGCTAACGTACCAATCTCGTCATTACGCTTAATCGGCAAACGATGTGCGTCTGTACGACCTAACGAAAGCTGCTCCATATCTCGTGTTACGGCTTGCAAATCCCGCGTCATTTTCTGGCTTTGCCAATACAGTCGAGTAAGACCAAGTAAAAGGAAAATAGAGATGCCAATAATCCAATGCTGACCATTAGATACGAACGCCGACACGGATTCTCTTTGCCGGGTTACCTTTTTCTGCAAACGGCCAACAAACTGACTTACTTGCGCACTCAGCGCTTCAGATTTGGCTCGAATGGAAATCAGTAAATATCTCTTTCTCTCTTGGATCTGCGCCAAACGATGGTGAGCAGCCAGAAGATATTGCGCAATATCGGCCGCTTCTCCATGATGACTTTGCAACGCCAATTTATTAAAAATACTATCGGGCACATTGTCTGGCGACTCCAAAAGCTGCAAGAGCCAATCCAGTCCTTGCCGAGGATAAACAGAGTAACTTTTCCCTTCTTGCGGTGCGATATGCCGGATACGAAACTGCTGGGCGTAACTGTCCTCGCGAATATAAAGCTCTTCTCGTACCAAAGAGACTAATTCTTCTAGCGTCTTTTGTAAGTCATCAAGCCGTATATCTATGCTTTGTCTGAAACTGCTGTCCAGTAAACTATTCGCCACACCACGTAACGCTAAAATACGCAGATGAATACGCTTAGATTCTGTTTGCAATTGAAAGGGGCGACCTGAGCCGGCGGTATAAGGTGCCGTTGCAGCAAGCTGTGCAACGCCTTCGGCAAGCGTTAATGACGTGCTAATTTCAGGCAATGTTTTTGCTTCAAAATCCGACAGAGTCGCTTCACTGACTCGCATCGATTGCCAACCAATGGCGACCATAAAAAACGCAACCACACTGATCACTAAAATAATGATGGAGGCTTTTTGTCGAATGCTAATAAAGCGCATTTAACGTTTCCTAACAGGCCCTTGGAAGAAGTATCCAAGGCCTCGTTGGGTTTTAATAAATTCAGGCGTTTTAGGGTTACTCTCAATCTTCCTGCGCAGGCGTAAAATTAATACATCAACGGTGCGATCAAAGACATCAGACTCAATGCCGCGACTTTGATCAATAAGCTGCTCACGCGTAAATACTCGATCAGGATGATGAATCAAGGCTTCTAGCAAAGAAAACTCTCCCAGCGTTAGCACGACTTGCTCTCCTTTTTGGTGAATCAATTGGCGGGCGACAAGGTCCAAAGTCCAATGACCAAAATACAAGCATTCATGTGCTTCAGCTATGTTTTCAACACTGGGCACTTGCTGAGCAGAACGGCGTAACAGGGCATAAATACGTGCCGCTAATTCACGTAAATTAAACGGCTTCATCATATAATCATCGGCCGCCAGCTCTAAGCCCAAAATACGATCTGTTTCATCTCCTTTTCCTGTTAACATCATGATTGGAAAAGAAAAATGTTCCCTCACTTCTCTAGCAAGATGCAAACCATCCTCTTCGCGTAAGTACAAATCCATTAACAGTAAATCAACCTGGGTTTGCTGCAAATGGGACCACATTTGCTCCCCTGTTTCTGCTTCCAAAACACAATAGCCTTTTTGTGAAAGCGCATCACAAAGCAACAACCTAATGTCTTGATCATCATCTACAACGAGTAATGTTTTTTTATTTTTTTCGTTCATAACACCGCTTACTTCCCATTTTTACTCTAAGGGTTAGTCAAATTAGAGTATCCGCTGTTTGCTTTATATCATGCTAAAGTTAATCACGTATTAACAGCACAATGATTCCAAGATGAAAAGTAGACACATAGACTTAGCCTTTGCCGCCGCAGAGCGGAGCCTATCAATCTCCCAAGATGAAACGGTTCTACAGGTGCTCATCAAGCATGAAATCCCCATTAAACACGCCTGCCTTAATGGTGTGTGTGGCGTTTGCTTGACGCCGTTACTGGCTGGCGAGATTGATTACGGGCAACAGCAGCCAAGAGGCTTAAACCAAAAAGAATTAGCTCAAGGGTACTTTTTACCCTGTATTGCACGCTGCCAGTCCGACATTACAATCGCGGAGCCCAAAGTGAAGGTTCGATAACAAGCCAAAAACAAGTATTATGTGAAGAGTCATTTTACGAGCCATGTTATGTCCCCTTCACTGCCGATTTACGATTTAATTCCTGCCTTAAAAGCCCAGCTGAATGACGCTCACGAGGCCATTCTTGAAGCCGCACCCGGCGCGGGTAAAACCACTGTGGTGCCACTGGAATTAATGAACGAAGCATGGCGTCAAGGACGAAAGATCCTGATGCTAGAGCCACGACGTTTGGCCGCTAAAACCGCGGCGAAACGACTCGCGGATTCGTTACAAGAACCCTTAGGCAAACGCATCGGCTATCGTATTCGGCACGAAGGAAAAGAAAGCAACGAGACACAAGTGTTGGTCGTCACCGAAGGCGTACTGACGCGCATGCTGCAAGACGACCCTAGCTTAGACAATATCGCTCTGGTTATTTTTGATGAATTTCATGAGCGAAACCTACACTCTGATTTGGCTTTTGCACTGTGTCTGCAAGCCCGTGAACTCTACCGTGACGAGGACCCTCTAAAACTGCTCGTCATGTCCGCCACGCTAGACACCGCATTATTAGAGTCGCGCTTAGGCTGCCCGACTCTGACCAGCCACGGTCGTGGTTTTCCAATCGAGACACACTATGCGAATAAATCCTTAAAAACCGCCGAGGTAGTGGACGAAGTCGTTCGCCTTACCTACCAAGCGTATCGAGAATACTCCGGCAGTTTGTTGGTCTTTCTGCCAGGCCAGAAAGAAATCCGCCAAGCTGCGACACAATTACAACAACGTTTAGGCAATGACCCCGAGGCTAAGATTCGCCCCCTCTACGGCGAATTAAGCCTAAAAGAACAAGAAGCCGTCATCCAGCCAGCCATCGCCCCGGAACGTAAAATCGTCTTAGCCACCGCCATCGCCCAAACGAGTTTAACCATAGATGGTATTCGAATTGTGATCGACAGCGGTTTGAGCCGAGAAGCTCAGTTTGACGCCAACACCGCCACCACTCGCTTGCATACACGCCGTGCAACACAAGCCGAAACCACACAAAGAATGGGGCGGGCAGGACGAACAGAAGCCGGCGTCTGTTTACGTTGGTGGAGTGAAGAACAGCAATCTCGTTTGGCACCACAAGCTCAGCCACAAATAGAGTGTGTCGACCTGAGTCCTCTGACGTTAGAAGTGGCAAAATGGGGGGCTCAAGATCGTTTAGAATTGGACTGGGTGACACCGCCGCCAGAAAGTCATTGGCAGCAATCGGTGGACTTACTGCGCTCCTTAGATGCCCTAGACGCTCACACCTTTGAGTTGACCGATCATGGTCAAAACATGGCACAACTCGGTTTAGATCCACGGTTGGCTCAGTTACTTATTTTAGGAAAACGTTGGCAACACAGTGAATTGGCTTGCCAAGCTTGCGCTCTGTTATCCGAAGGGGACCCTTTTGCTCAGCAATCCAGCGATTTCGAGAGCCGTATTGATTGGCTTAATCAGCAGCTAGCCATGTCGAGTCGTCGCCCTAGAGCGGTTTACCAGCACTCAGTGAAACAATGGCTAATACGCAGTCAAAAATTACCCCTTGAGACTTCATCCATCCGCGCGGAAGATGCCTCTGTATTGGGGCTCTTGCTGGCGGGCGCATTTGCGGACCGCATCGGGAAACGCCTCGACCAACAGGCAGACAAGGTACGTTTTAAATTAGCAAATGGGCGTATAGCAACCTTAGAAAAACACGATACCAACGCGCAGTCGGACTGGCTTGTGGCATTGGATATAGGGGGGCATCAAGGACAAGATGCGGACCGTATTTTCCTATCTCAGCCACTCGACATTAGCCTTGCTAAAAACATATTAACGCACCTTTTTATCACCCGAGATCATTTAGAATGGTCTAAACAAGAAGGCCGCTTGATCAGTGAGCAGCAAACTTGGATCGGCAAGCTGTGCATACAGCGTAAAAAGAACAAGCAGCTCGACCCTGAACAAATTCGAAATGCTATGCTCATACAGATACGCAAAGTCGGCCTGGAAGCATTGCCCTGGGATAAAGACAGCCTGCAACTTAAGGCTCGGATACAATTTGCCGCTCAGCATGATAGCCAGCATGATTGGCCTGATGTTAGTCACGAAGGACTACTCGCCAACCTTAATGAGTGGCTCGGTCCCTATCTGGCCAATATCACGATGCAATCGGCGCTGAACAAACTTAATCTCAAACAAATAATGCTCGATAGCTTACCCTGGGCATTACAAAAACGCTTAGCCGATGCTGTCCCCGAGAGACTATCGGTTGCTTCTGGTCATCAGCATTTGATTGATTATACCAACCAAACTCCCACCTTAAGTGTGAAGCTACAAGAAGTGTTTGGCATGACAAACTCACCAAAAGTATTGGGCCAAAGCCTAAAGCTGGAACTGTTATCGCCGGCGCAACGGCCCCTAGCTGTTACCCTAGATTTGCCTTTCTTTTGGCGTGAAGCCTACCCAGAAGTGAAAAAAGAAATGCGCGGGAGATACCCAAAACACCCTTGGCCTGATGACCCTATAAGTGCGCAAGCTACCGCAAAAACCAAACGAGCACTGGGTCAGTAAGCAAACTTCATTTAGTCCAATTGCGCTAACGCTTGCGCCGTAAGACGTCGGCTAAAAGCTGTGTTTTTAACATGATCGGGGCTCCATCCTACAATAAAGCGATGGAAGTCCGCCCAGGCTATGGGGAATAATGACTGCCATTCATCAATCACCGCCGTTGCCAAATCTTGCGATTCGCCTCTGGCTACGATGGCCTGACCTAACTCGGCAAAGTAATGTTCTAATAAATACGTTAACGAGGCGGTTAAGTCTTCTTCAGATAACACACTGCCGAGAAAGTAAGCGACGTCCTGCACACCAATACCAGCACCGACATATTGAAAGTCCACGGCGGCAACCTGCAGCCCATCCTCAGAGAAACAAAAGTTCGCCACCTTAGCATCGCCATGAACCAAGGTCTGGTAATGAGCTTGTAGTAAACATTCACTTACTTGGTGAGCCTTTTCTTTCAATGGACCTTCTTCCATCGCTTGCCACTCATCTTGCCGTGTAGCTAGATGCCAATAGGTTCCGGTCGGCCATAACCTCTGTGGCCAAACGGATCGCTCAGCGCTTATCTGCTCCCTAGGATGCAAGAATTCTCCATGAAAATGCGCGAGCCAATTGAGACAAACCAAGCAGTCCTCTACCGATAAGCGCGTGTGTCGTTTCGCCAAACCTAAGCTGTCTAGATCTTCCAATAATAAGTATTGGTCGCCCGTGTCTTCATTAAAATACACACCATAGCAGTCAGCAACACGGCATTTGTCAGAACAACGAGCCGCCCAGTGTTGATACCACGCCGCTTCCACATGATAAGACTGAACCTTCCTTTGATGCGCAAAATCAGAATGCCAGCCTCGCAAATGGGTTACTTTTTCAGGAAGGCGGATTTGTTTCAGTATGACTGTTTTAGACATTTCCGCAGCCTTAACCTGGTATTTTGCTATCTCTCCATAGCCGCTCCACAAAGACTGAACCTTTCCTAAATAGTTAACTTGGCTCGCATTCAGCTGTCTCTTGATGAAAATGTCTGGGATCATTGGTATGCTCTGTGCTAATAATATGCAAGTTGCTGACAGATTATTGAAAAACTGTCATTAAAGTGTACGAAAATACGCGGTGAATTACTTTCAAACAATGAAGTTAGTGATCTTCATTTAACCTAGTCTGTCTGGATAATTTTACATGGAACCCCATAACAAGCTTTCTAATAGAGAACTTTTTAATATCGGTGTAAGGCTGGTCAAATTTGCTTGGGTTGTCGAAATCCTAGCGGTTAGTATCGGTTTCCTGATTTCTATCATCGTCTCTTTTTCGGTTTATACCCAACTCGATAAAACAGACCGCACACTCAATTTTGGGGACTATAGTAGTATTTTAGTCGCCGCGCTGCCCTTTGTACTGGTTGCTGTGGTTGAAGCGGCTAAAATTCCAGTAGCAACAGCCATGATGTATGCCAAACATCGCTCTTGGCGCCTGCTATTTTTTGTCGGCCTTATTATGCTGGCCACCATAACATTTGAAACCATGTTAAATGGTTTTGAGCGTAACTTCTCTGGACTCAACATCATTATTGACGACAGAAAAAATGAAGCGCTATTACTGCAAGACAAAATCGATGTGTTAAATCGCCGCAAAGAAGAAATTAATATTATCCACCCTCAACAGGTGGATGAGAATTACCAAACGAGTATTCGCAAAGCGAATGACGCTTACTACAGCACTCTAAGTCGAGAACGAGAGCACGTTAATAGCCAGATCGCAAAGTTGGGCTCAGAGGATTCAGTAACCCAACAGTACCAAGCAGAAATAACCGCCTTGAACCAAAAAGAAAGAGAGATATACAACACCTGGGACAAAGAGCGTGAAGTTCTACAGCAACGCTTAAGAGGCCTTCTAAATAGCTATGTAAGTGGATCAGAAGAAGACAAAGCCAAGCTGCAAAAAGAACTAGACCAGCTAAAAGCGGAAATGAAGCAAAAAATGGACGACGCCAACTTCTTCACTCGTTCACAAGTAGAAAGCAAATATCGTAGATTAATTGCGGAAAAAGAAGATCGACTCTATACCGTGTCAGACCGCACCATTGGTGATGATGCACTCGCTAAGCAAACTCAGAGTGAGCAACAACTGCAAGATCAGCTGCAAGTGTTAGGTCGAGATTACCAGAAACGCATCGACCTTGGTCGAGAGCGTATGGCCTATCTTGAAGAGCAAATTCTAAGTCAAACACAGGACATAGAACAGAAACGCTCAGCCTATCAAAATAACTACGCAAGAGTCTTACAGCTGGCTGGTCAAAATCGTAATTCGACCACAGCAAGAGCCGCACAGGAAAAAGATAAACAACTGGCCCAATACGATGAAATTCAAGTAGAAGTCAAAGCCATTGATAACGATATCTATGATATTCAGCAACAGCAGAGTCTTATCAAACATGACATCAACCGTTTGGTAAATTCCAATCAAATATATCGTCTAGCCGCTTATATCAGCGACAAAGAGCAAGCCATTGAAGTACCAAAATCCATGGTTGGCTTAGTCGCATTAATTTGGTTCGCTTCTCTTGCCTTTATCAGTGCAGTAACGGGTGTCTTCCTTGCTATTGCCGGTATCTACATGCAACGCATCTATGCAAAAGACGACGACTATAATGTGGTTCCGAAAAGTGAAGAGCCAACACAACCCTAGTCAAAAATAAAAATGGCCTCATTGAAGTGACCTCCAAGAGTTGGACTAACCAACTTTATGGAGGCACTTCACGCAGAAGGCCATTTTTTCCATCCTAAGCACACCAGATTTAACCCAACCTCCCTACCATTTTAAAGCAGCCTCTAATTTGCAAAGTGGATAACTATCTGAGTTATTAACAGGTAAAAATATTGAGCCACCTCTGACGTTATAAAAGTTCCTCATCGATTCAAACACCGCGATACTGGTTAGTACACCTTTCTTACCTTAACGCTTCGCTAAAAGGGGTCAGATCCCTTTAAACAGAAGAGCAAGAAACGGCCGCTCTACTGAAGCAGAGAGTCCAACGGTTGCGACTAGGGTCAGAGCCCTTAAACATCAAGAGATGTGGTTGGTTGGAGGCTGTGCGACTTTTTAAGGGGTCTGACCCTGCGGACGGTATGCGCAATCAGTGTGAGAGGTTCTTGTTTTACCGTATCTTTAGAGAGCCGCTGACGCGTCGAGCTTGGCTCTTTAGAAAGTGATGGCGCAAGCAAATGGAAGAACAAGAATCGGCCGTTTTACTGAAGCATACGACTAGGGTCAGAGCCCTTAAACATCGAGTGATGCGGTTGGTTGAACGCTGTGCTACTTTTTAAGGGGTCTGACCCTGCGCAATCAGTGTGAGAGGTTCTTGTTTTACCGTATCTTTAGAGAGCCGCTGACGCGTCGAGCTTGGCTCTTTAGAAAGTGATGGCGCAAGCAAATGGAAGAACAAGAATCGGCCGTTTTACTGAAGCAGAGAGTCCAACGGTTACGACTAGGGTCAGAGCCCTTAAACATCAAGAGATGTGGTTGGTTGAACGCCGTGCGACTTTTTAAGGGGTCTGACCCTGCGCAATCAGTGTGAGAGGTTCTTGTTTTACCGTATCTTTAGAGAGCCGCTGATGCGTCGAGGAACGGCTCTTTAGAAAGTAATGGCGCAAGCAAATGGAAGAACAAGAAATTCTGTTTAAACTACAACGCTAGAACGAAAAAAACCCACCCTGCGTAGCAGGATGGGGCTTCTCTTAATTATAAGC
>NZ_SJSC01000012.1 GCF_004352855.1 Marinomonas sp. KMM3893
ATTTTATTCTAAGTGTAATTTTATTATAATTTTTTCGGAGATAATTTATTGAGGGATTCTCTATTTATATAATTAGTGATAAGTTCCTATAAGGGTACTAGATATGTATACATTTATTGTAATATAATATATATGTTATAAAAAATTCTGAAAATAAGTTATAGGATAAAAATTTAATAAGAATAAAAGTTGATTTTAAGGGTAAAAAGTTTTATTCTTTCTTGAATTTTTGTAAAAAAGCTGAAATTGTATGAGAGATAGTAGTATTCAAATTTTTAAATCTAAAATTAAATTTTTTATAAATTTTTAAGTCTCAGCAAGGATTATTAAACAATAAGAAACACATGATTTAGTAGTAATTTAAGGTCTGATAAAATATTGTGCCAGCAGTCGCGGTTAAACTTTAAGATTAAACAAAAATTTATTAGTAAATTAGTTAAATAAAAAATAAAAAAAATTTAATAAAATAAAGAGTAAAATCAAAATATTTTTAAAAAATTAATTTAATATTTTTATTGAAGCTAAAAAATTTTAGATTTAAACTAGGATTAGATACCCTATTATACTAAAAATTAATAAAAACTAAAATATTATAAGGTAGTTCTTTAAATTTAAAGAATTTGGCGGTAATTTAGTCTTTTCAGAGGAACCTGTTTTGTAATCGATAAACCACGAAAAATCTTACTTATTATAATTAATTTATAAGTTTGTATACCGTCATTATTAGATAATATTTAGAGAAAATTATTAAATTTTATAAATTAAAAAAAATTAGATCAAGGTGCAGCCTATGAATAAGTTAAAATGGGTTACAATTAAGTATATATAAATATGAAATAAAATTTGAAATAGTTTTAGGAAGGAGGATTTGGTTGTAATAATTATTAATAAATTAAAAAGATATAAGCTCTAAATTATGTACATATCGCCCGTCACTTTCATTATATAGATGAAATAAGTCGTAACATAGTAGATTTACTGGAAAGTGAATCTAGATTAATAAAAATAGAGCTAGAATAAGTTAAGCGCTTCAGTTACATTGAAGAAAAAGTTGTGCAAATCGATTTATTTTTAAAAATTTTGAGATATTGTTTAAATAAAATAATTAGGTTAATAGAATCAACTAAGAATTTAAAAAGTAAAGGTTATAAAACTTTAATTTTATAGACTATAGGGTAAAGTACTGTTAAGGAAATATTTATAAAATAGAGTTAGTAATTATAAAATAATGTACCTCGTGTATTAGGGAAAATTAAAATAAGTCACATATAAAGATAATCCCGAAATTAGAAAAGTTAAATTCTAAATAAGTTTTTGTGTAATAATAATTTAAAAAAAGAATTTAAAAGTGAAATGCTAGTTGTATCTTATAATATCTGGTTTCTTAAAAATTAAATTTAATTTAGCTCTAAATATAATTTGAATTTAGAAGTAAAAGCAAAGGGGATAAGCTCTTTGTATATTTAAAATTTATAATAGATTAATAAAATAAAAATAATTTCTAAGCTTAAAAGTAGCTATGAATATAAAGTGTTTTAACTAAATTTTTATTTTAAAAAAATTTAGTTAATCTTTAATTAAAATTAAGATATTAAAAAAAATAAAATATATTAAATAAAAATAATTTTATTAGTAGACTAAAAATTTTGTAAAAAATTTAATAATAAAATATAAAAATAATTTTTATAAGAAAAAGATAATAAAAAGGAATTCAGCAAAATAATTCTTTGCCTGTTTATCAAAAACATGTCCATATGAAAGATATTTATGGTCTGGCCTGCTCACTGAGTAGTAGTAAACTTAAAGAGCCGCGGTATATTGACCGTGCAAAGGTAGCATAATCATTAGTTTTTTAATTGGGAACTCGTATGAATGGTTAAACAAAAGAAGTTCTGTCTCTTTATTTTATATTGAATTTAACTTTTAAGTGAAAAGGCTTAAATTTTTTAAGGGGACGATAAGACCCTATAAAGCTTTATAATGAAATAATATTTTTTTGAAATAATTTATAAAAATAAAGTAAAATTACTTTATTTTGTTGGGGCGACATAGATATAAATATATTATTTAACTGTCAAGATATAATACATAAGTTTATGAGTAAAATAAATGATCCTTATTTAAAGATTAAAAGACTAAGTTACTTTAGGGATAACAGCATTATTTCTTTTGAGAGTTCTTATTGAAAAAGAAGTTTGTGACCTCGATGTTGAATTAAAGAATCTTTATAGTGTAGCCGTTATAAAAAGAAGGTCTGTTCGACCTTTAAATCTTTACATGATTTGAGTTCAGACCGGCGTAAGCCAGGTTGGTTTCTATCTCTTAATTTAAAAAAATTATTTTAGTACGAAAGGATTGAATAATTAGAAAATTTCTATAGCTGAATTTATATTTAAATAAGTTTAAAATAATAACTTTTAGAGTTAATAATTTAGTTAAAGTTACTATTTTGGCAGATAATATGTACCAGGTTTAGGACTTGATTAAGATAGAAAGGAATTCTATAAATAGTAATAATATTATAGCTAATAATTTAGTAATTAAATATTATTTTAATAAATTAAAATATTTTAAGTTTTTAACTTAATAAAAACAACTGTAAAATAATAAAGTAGTTGGTTAATACTTAATGTTTAGGAGTATAATATTTGTAAATTATTTAATTTTAATTGTTTGTGTTTTAGTAAGGGTAGCTTTTGTAACTTTATTAGAACGAAAAATTCTTGGGTTTATTCAAATTCGATTTGGTCCTAATAAAATTGGTTACATAGGTATTTTACAGCCTTTTTCTGACGCAGTAAAATTATTTACTAAAGAACAAATAACTCTTACTGTATCTAATTTTTTACCTTATTATTTTTCTCCTGTATTTAGATTATTTTTATCTTTGTTAGTATGAGTTGTTTTACCTTATGATATTGGGTTAGTAAGAAAATTTGATATAAGAGTGTTGTTTTTTTTTTGTTGTTTAAGATTTGGAGTATATAGGGTAATAATTGCAGGGTGGTCTTCTAATTGTAAATATTCTTTATTAGGGAGACTACGAGCTGTAGCTCAGACTATTTCTTATGAAGTAAGGCTAGCTTTGATTCTTCTATCGTATGTTATTTTAGTAGCCGGGTTTAATTTAAATTTATTTATTGAATATCAATCTAATGTATGATTTATTTTTTTGGCTTTTCCTTTAAGATTAATTTGATTTAGAAGGTGTTTGGCTGAAACTAATCGGACTCCTTTTGATTTTGCTGAAGGAGAATCTGAACTTGTATCTGGGTTTAATACTGAGTATAGAAGAGGAGGATTTGCTTTAATTTTTATGGCTGAATATGCAAGAATTTTATTTATAAGAATTCTTTTTGTTATTATTTTTTTAGGTAGGAGAGTTTGTTCAATTTTTTTTTTTATTAAAGGAGTAGTTATCTCTTTTATTTTTGTGTGAGTTCGGGGCACATTACCTCGATTACGATATGATAAATTAATATATTTGGCTTGAAAAAGATTTTTGCCTGTTTCTATTAATTATTTAATTTTTTTTGTGGGTTTAAAAGTTTTTTATTTATTATAAATTATTAGTTTATAATATTAACTAAAATAGTAGATTAATCAACTATTAAGAATTATATTCTTTTCTAATGTTTTCAAAACATTTATTTTTATAAACTAAATAGTCATTTTAATATTTTATCTCAAAAAAAAATAATTAAAGGGTTAAAAATAAAA
>NZ_SJSC01000013.1 GCF_004352855.1 Marinomonas sp. KMM3893
CTAGATCTTTGAAGGTGTAATAAGGGTGAAAAGGGATTTTTTCAGGGGCTGAATTTAATCCTAAAGGATTATTGGACCCATTCTCATGAAGAAAAATTAAATGAATTCCTACTATAGCTATAAGAATAAAAGGTAAAATGAAATGGAAAGCAAAAAATCGAGTAAGGGTGGGGCTATCCACTGAAAATCCTCCTCATAGTCATTGGACTAGGTCTTGCCCTAAATAGGGGATAGTTGAAAATAAACTGGTGATTACTGTAGCACCTCAGAAGGATATTTGACCCCAAGGAAGGACATATCCTACAAAAGCTGTTGCTATTAAAATAAATAAAATAATAATTCCTGAAATTCATACTTTAGAGGAGCGGAATGAGTTATAGTAGATTCCTCGCCCAATGTGAATATAGATACAGATAAAGAAAAAAGAAGCTCCATTCGCATGTATAACTCGTAATAATCATCCGAATGAAACATCTCGGGAAATATGGATTACTCTTCTAAATGCATCTTCTATTGTATTTAGGTAATGGAAAGATAAAAATAGTCCTGTTAAAATTTGAATTATTAGGCACAGTCCTAGAAGAGATCCAAAATTTCACATAGATGTAATATTAGGGGGGGTGGGGAGATTTACTAATATATTATTAATAACCTTAAAAATAGGATTGGTTAGTTGGGGTTTAGTAATCAGTACTCTAGGATACTCTTCTTTATCTTACAAGGATAATATTTTAATAAACTACTAGAGCTATTTTTATAAAATATAGTTTTCTTTATAATATAATTTCTTTATTTTTTATTTTTATGGGGAGGGTAAGATTTGTGTTTGGGCTTTTTATGTTAATGAATTATATTAGAATTTTAATAGATTTTAATTTTTTATTATTAGGGCCTTTTTCAATAAGATTTACTCTTTATTTAGATAAGATATCAATACTTTTTTGTTCTTTCATTTGCTTAATTAGAGGGTCGATTATTTATTATAGGGGTACCTACATAGAAGAAGAACGTAGGAAATTTCTTTTTTTAGTCTTATTATTTATATTTATTATAAGAATACTTTTAGTAGTTTTTAGACTTAATTTAGTTAGAATTATATTAGGGTGAGATGGACTTGGTTTGGTTTCTTTTTTGTTGGTTATTTTTTATCAAAATAGTAATTCTGTGAGAAGGGCTATAATTACGGGGCTTAGGAATCGTGTGGGAGATGGGGCTATTTTAATTTTAGTAGGTTTAAGAGTGGAATGAGGGGGTTGAAAATTTTTAGATATTCTTAGTGAAATAACTGATGAAAATTTAATATTTTTTGGGTTAATACTATTATTAGCCGCTATTACTAAAAGAGCTCAGATTCCTTTTTCGGCTTGATTACCTCGGGCTATAGCTGCTCCTACTCCTGTTAGAGCATTAGTCCATTCTTCTACTCTTGTTACTGCGGGTATTTATATTCTTTTGCGCTTAAATTTTATTATTGAAATAGCAGGTTTATCTTATTTAGTTTTTTTATTAGGGCTTAGAACTATAATCATAGCAAGATTGAGGGCTAATTTAGAACAAGATATAAAAAAGATTATTGCTCTTTCTACTTTAAGGCAATTAGGGTTAATAATAACAAGTTTAGGATTAGGTCTTATTTTAATTACTTTTTTTCATCTTTTAACTCACGCTATATTTAAGTCTTTACTATTTATATGTAGAGGAGATGTTATTCATCAGAATCAAGGTTTACAAGATTTGCGGTTTTTGGGAGGTTCATTAAAAGGAAGACTTTTTGCTAGAACTTTGATAAATATCTGCAATTTAGCTTTATGTGGATTTCCTTTTTTAGCGGGATTTTATTCTAAGGACGCTATTATAGAAATAGGTTACAGTTCTAGTTATAGTTTGATTTTTTTATATTTGATAGCTTTTAGAGTAGGACTTTCTGGCTCTTATTCTATGCGTTTATATTATTTTAGGTTTTTAAATGAGAGTCAAAGTAGGCCTCTCGGAGGGATTTATGAATCTGTGGATTATATATTTAAATCTAAATTTCTTTTATTTGGTTTTACTTTAACGGGAGGCCTGGTTCTTTCTTATTGTTTATTTGAAACCCCTTTGATAGTATTTTTGAAATTTAATGAAAAAATTATTACCTTAATAAGGACTTTTC
>NZ_SJSC01000014.1 GCF_004352855.1 Marinomonas sp. KMM3893
TGCATGGTAGAGGAGCGTTCTGTAAGCCGTTGAAGGTCAAGCTGTAAGGCAGGCTGGAGGTATCAGAAGTGCGAATGTTGACATGAGTAACGATAAGGGGAGTGAAAAACTCCCCCGCCGGAAGACCAAGGTTTCCTGTCCCATGCTAATCAGGGCAGGGTGAGTCGGCCCCTAAGGCGAGGCAGAAATGCGTAGTCGATGGAAAACAGGTTAATATTCCTGTACTTGTACATATTGCGATGGAGAGACGGAGAAGGCTAGGCCAGCACAGCGATGGTTGTCTGTGTTTAAGGCGGTAGGTTAGGTGCTTAGGCAAATCCGGGCACCTCCTTTTAATAGGAAGACCGAGAACTGACGACGAGCCCTCTTTTGGGTGAAGTGGTTGATGCCATGCTTCCAGGAAAAACTTCTAAGCTTCAGATATGTAGAAACCGTACCCCAAACCGACACAGGTGGTCAGGTAGAGAATACCAAGGCGCTTGAGAGAACTCGGGTGAAGGAACTAGGCAAAATGGTACCGTAACTTCGGGAGAAGGTACGCCGGCCGGTGTGAAGGACTTGCTCCGTAAGCACTAGTCGGTCGAAGATACCAGGTGGCTGCGACTGTTTATTAAAAACACAGCACTCTGCAAACACGAAAGTGGACGTATAGGGTGTGACGCCTGCCCGGTGCTTGAAGGTTAATTGATGGGGTTAGCGCAAGCGAAGCTCTTGATCGAAGCCCAAGTAAACGGCGGCCGTAACTATAACGGTCCTAAGGTAGCGAAATTCCTTGTCGGGTAAGTTCCGACCTGCACGAATGGCGTAACGATGGCCACACTGTCTCCACCCGAGACTCAGTGAAATTGAAATCGCAGTGAAGATGCTGTGTATCCGCGGCTAGACGGAAAGACCCCGTGAACCTTTACTATAGCTTCACAGTGAACTTTGAACCTATTTGTGTAGGATAGGTGGGAGGCTTTGAAACTTGGACGCCAGTTCAAGTGGAGCCAATCTTGAAATACCACCCTGGTATGTTTGAGGTTCTAACTCAGGTCCATTATCTGGATCGAGGACACTGTGTGGTGGGTAGTTTGACTGGGGCGGTCTCCTCCCAAAGAGTAACGGAGGAGCACGAAGGTGTGCTCAGCATGGTCGGAAATCATGCGTAGAGTGTAAAGGCAAAAGCACGCTTAACTGCGAGACAGACACGTCGAGCAGGTACGAAAGTAGGTCTTAGTGATCCGGTGGTTCTGTATGGAAGGGCCATCGCTCAACGGATAAAAGGTACTCCGGGGATAACAGGCTGATACCGCCCAAGAGTTCACATCGACGGCGGTGTTTGGCACCTCGATGTCGGCTCATCACATCCTGGGGCTGAAGCCGGTCCCAAGGGTATGGCTGTTCGCCATTTAAAGTGGTACGCGAGCTGGGTTTAGAACGTCGTGAGACAGTTCGGTCCCTATCTGCCGTGGACGTTTGAGATTTGAGAGGAGCTGCTCCTAGTACGAGAGGACCGGAGTGGACGAACCTCTGGTGTTCCGGTTGTCACGCCAGTGGCATTGCCGGGTAGCTATGTTCGGACGGGATAACCGCTGAAAGCATCTAAGCGGGAAGCCTCCCTCAAGATAAGATCTCACTGGGACATAAGTCCCCTGAAGAGCCGTTCGAGACTAGGACGTTGATAGGTTGGGTGTGTAAGTGCTGTGAGGCATTGAGCTAACCAATACTAATTGCTCGTGAGGCTTGACCATATAACACCAAAGTGGTTT
>NZ_SJSC01000016.1 GCF_004352855.1 Marinomonas sp. KMM3893
TCTTTGGTATGTGATCCGAAACTATTTTGGGTTATATGGTCAAGTGACCAAGCGTGCACGGTGGATGCCTTGGCAGTCAGAGGCGATGAAGGACGTGGTAATCTGCGATAAGGTTCGGGGAGTCGATAAACAGACTTTGATCCGAACATTTCCGAATGGGGAAACCCACCCGCTTGCGGGTATCGTATGGTGAATACATAGCCATACGAGGCGAACCCGGGGAACTGAAACATCTAAGTACCCGGAGGAAAAGAAATCAACCGAGATTCCCTAAGTAGCGGCGAGCGAAAGGGGATTAGCCCTTAAGTTGATTTGGTGTTAGTAGAAGGCTCTGGAAAGTGCCGCTGTAAAGGGTGATAGCCCCGTATACGAAAACACCTTATCAATGAAAACGAGTAGGACGGGACACGTGATATCCTGTCTGAATATGGGGGGACCATCCTCCAAGGCTAAATACTCCTGACTGACCGATAGTGAACCAGTACCGTGAGGGAAAGGCGAAAAGAACCCCTGTGAGGGGAGTGAAATAGATCCTGAAACCGTGTACGTACAAGCAG
Organism: Marinomonas sp. KMM3893; assembly: GCF_004352855.1. GTDB lineage: Bacteria > Pseudomonadota > Gammaproteobacteria > Pseudomonadales > Marinomonadaceae > Marinomonas > Marinomonas arenicola. The sequence continues at coordinate 558 of NZ_SJSC01000016.1, forward strand.
TGGGAGCGGACTTGTTCCGTGACTGCGTACCTTTTGTATAATGGGTCAACGACTTATTTTCAGTAGCAAGGTTAAGCACATAGCGGAGCCGTAGGGAAACCGAGTCTTAATAGGGCGTTTAGTTGCTGGGAATAGACCCGAAACCGGGCGATCTATCCATGAGCAGGTTGAAGGTTGGGTAACACTAACTGGAGGACCGAACTCACATACGTTGAAAAGTCTGGAGATGACTTGTGGATAGGAGTGAAAGGCTAATCAAGCTCGGAGATAGCTGGTTCTCCTCGAAAGCTATTTAGGTAGCGCCTCGTATCTCACCATTGGGGGTAGAGCACTGTTTGGGCTAGGGGGTCATCCCGACTTACCAACCCCATGCAAACTCCGAATACCAATGAGTGCAATTACGGGAGACACACGGCGGGTGCTAACGTCCGTCGTGGAAAGGGAAACAACCCAGACCGTCAGCTAAGGTCCCAAAGTTACAGTTAAGTGGGAAACGATGTGGGAAGGCTTAGACAGCTAGGAGGTTGGCTTAGAAGCAGCCATCCTTTAAAGAAAGCGTAATAGCTCACTAGTCGAGTCGGCCTGCGCGGAAGATATAACGGGGCTAAACTGTACACCGAAGCTACGGATGCA
>NZ_SJSC01000002.1 GCF_004352855.1 Marinomonas sp. KMM3893
GTCCGTGTCAGCGAGGGCGTATATTAAGGATCTACAGATTTAGTGCAACCCTTTTCTGAGAAAAAGTGCCATTTAATCCAATTAATTTAAAAGAATCGCAAAAGCGATCAATTAACCAACAGAAAAGGGTGTTTTTGTTTATAAAACAACCATGAAATACGAGTTACAAGGCTTTCTTTTTCGCTTCCCAATCAACCTTAGGCGAACTAAGACCATGTCCACCAGCGTATCCAGAACGTTCTGGCGCCTTCCACCCATCTAGCGTCCCGCTTTCTAACCGATAAATCTCAACTTCCAACGGATGACACCTTGATAGTGGGTCTTTGGCATCTGGTCCCCATAGATCTACAGACAAATCCCCACCAGGGCAGCAAGATAGCGCACACAATAGATCCATCTCTGCAAAAAACTCCAAATAGTCCCCCTTCTTAGCAGGACAGGCTTTCATGAAGTATTTATCTTCATCATTGAGGCCCGTACATTGGAAAATATTCAGCACATCATGAACATCAAATTCTGTTAAGCCATACGGTAGTACCGCACGCACCAAGTTCGAATGGCAATGAAAGTCGAAATCTTCTCCCGTGAGCAAACGGTTAACATAAGGATCGCAACGCGTGCCCAATAAATCATGCACTCTACCGCCCTCTGCATCTTGCCCATAGTCCGCCAAACTATCATCTATGATGGTCACCATAGGGCGGAGAAAAGGTAAGGTAGACCAAAGACGATCATGAATGCTGACGTGCGCTCTTTGCATTTGTCGAGTACGAGAAGCCCACATCCGCTCTCGAGGGTCATGCTTGTTCCACATATTGAAATCCCCAACCTGTGGTCCGTCAGACACACGTACCCTGAACACATGACCAGCCGGCACTTCCCATGCTTTGCCAGAGCGCATCGGAATCTTAATCGTTTCCACTAAGGTACGTTGCGCGCCTCCCTCTTTTAGGGAGTTATAAAACGCGGCATCCACCGCCAGTTTTGATCCAGCTCCAGCTCGGTACGCCGCTTCTACTTGACTCATAATGTGCTCCCATCTTATTGACTATTTGACTTAGATTAATAAAACCGGAAACTCAAATAAAATGACATTATTTTAAAATACATGACAAATAGTACAGAGGTTGTTGATGAGTCATCCATATACGGCACTGCACACCTTTCACCTCGCCGTTCGCTTTAAGAGCTTAAAGCACACAGCCGCGTATTTACATTTAACAGAGTCGGCTGTTAGCCATCAGATTAAGCGCTTAGAAGCTCAACTCGGCTATGCGCTATTTTATAAGTCAGGCCGTCAGCTCAAAGTCACACCGGAAGGTCGACGCTTGTCTAATGAGCTCGCCGCTCCTTTTGACCATATCGATCAACTGCTTTCCACTCCAACCGACGATCGACATCACCCACTGACCATTTATTGTATGCCGTCGCTGATTGAACCTTGGTTACTGCCGCGCTTATTGACCTTTAAAGAGACCCAGCCCAATTATGAATTTGTCATTAATTACCATTCTTCCGCCCCAGAATATTTAGACGAATACAGCCTACGCATCGGCAGTCATGAAGAAGGCGATAGCAGCCCTTATTTACGAACTAAGATTCTGACCGGAGAAACCATCCCTGTTTGCAGCCCTATTTATCTCGCTCGCTTTACCTTGCCCATTTCCAGCACAGACATGCTTGCCGCAGACTTACTTCACGACCATCAACAAGACAGCTGGCAAGCTTGGTTTAGCGCTCAAGGACTCACATTAAACAAACCCACCCAACTGCTGTATGAAGACTTTCATTTGTTAAAGATGGCAACCATTGCCGCACAAGGTATTGCCCTGTGTCCACAAACCCTAATTCAAGAAGACTTGGACAACGGCATCCTAGTTGCATTATCAGAACAGAAAGGAAACATCGGGCGCTACTATGCCATTGAACACAATCAATACGCCCACGCAGACATTCAAACCTTGCTGCAGCACCTCCTTTAAATGCAAAAAAGCCAGTATGGAATCCATACTGGCTTAGGCAGATCTATTACTGGGTTACAAGGCAACCCCTCTAACACGACGCCATGATAATCCTAAGAATGAATGGACTGCTCTCTACGTCGCTTAACTTCATAAACAATCGCCAAGATAACCGTTATCGAAATCATCACGAGACCCAACGCATTGACCGCTGGCGTTAGACCGGTACGGACTTTAGACGCGATATAGACGGTCAAGGTGGTGTCATAGCCTTTTACAAACAATGTCGTGTTGTAGTTTTCAAACGACTGTAAGAAAGCAATACCAGCAGCAGAAATGATCGCAGGCTTCAAATACGGCAATAGAATCCGGCGAAACGCTTGCCACTGTGTAGCCCCTAGACTCAAGGCCGCATTTTCCAACGTCCGATCAAAGCGCTGCAATCGCGCCAATACCATCAACATAACATACGCGGCGATAAAGGTTGTTTGCGCAATGACGGTCAGCATAACCCCGCCACTAACGGACAAGCCCTTCCAAAAGATCAAGGTTGAAATACCCACGATAACGCCAGGCGTTAATAGTGGGGACATCATTAAGGAATAGAGGAAGGTTTTCCCTCTCCCTTGAAAGGTCGACAAGAACAACGCACAACAAATACCAATCGGCACTGCGACAACCAGCACCCCAACCGCAACGATGACACTGATCCAGAGGGCATGCCACATGGCATCATCTTCTGCTAGCGCACTAAACCACTTAAGAGTGAAGCCTTTCCAAGGAGAGACCGTAGGGAAACGGCTGTCGTTAAATGTCGCCAACCCCATGATGATCAGCGGCGTAAACAGGTACAAAAAGAACACGCCAATATAGAAGCGTACACTCCAACGTAGGATTGTTTCAGATTTCATTTTGCAATGTCCCCCAAGCCCACTTTAAAGATACGCATAACCAAAGCGATAAAACCAATACAGATGATAAGCAATAAGAAGGCATAAGCCGCGCCTTGGTTCCAATCGCCACCCTCAAAGAACCAATTGTAGATGATTTGAGTAAACCAACGACTGCCTGGTGACCCTAAAAGAGAAGGCACGGCATAGCTACCCGCCGCCAACATAAAGGTCATAATACAACCTGTCGCTATCCCTGGCTTGGCATGAGGAATGATCACTCGCCAATGGGTGCGAATCCAGCCTGCTCCCAAATTACGAGCCGCTTTAACTTGATTGCTGTCTAAGCTTTCAATCGCGTTGTAAATAGGAAAAATCATAAACAAAATATAGGCATACACCATCCCGATTAAGACACCACCATCTCCTGACAAGAAACGTATCGGTCTATCTATAAAACCCAGGCCCAGCAACATCGCATTTAATGGCCCCTTATAGGCCAGAATAATGTACCAAGCGAACGTCCGCAGGATTTCATTAATCCAGAATGGGATCACTAACAGCAACAGACAAAAAGCGGCTTGCCTCGGCGTTGCCACTTTCGCCAGATAAAAAGCAATCGGATAACTCACCAACAAGGTAAGCGCTGTAACCAGTACGCTCGACCAGATGGTTTTTAAAAAAATCTTTAAATGGATAAGATTACTAAACAGCGTTTCGTAATTCCCTAGAGAATACACATCTTTAGGGCCACCTATTTCAGAAGGAAATAAGTTCGGGCGAAAGGAATAATCCACCATCAGTAGCTGAGGCAAAATCACCATCCCCAGCAACCAAATTGCAATCATACCGAGAATGCCAACCGCTAAGCTGCTACCAAAGCGCGCTTTCAGTTGGCTAAACATGATCCGCCCCTCCAATCACCACCGCATCTTCAGCACGGTACGATAAAGACACAGGTGCGCCCTTTACTAAGCTGTCTGTGTACTGATGCGAGCCTAGCTGTATCGACAAGCTGGTTTGCGCCTGTGTATTCGCATTCAAGGTTAGATAAGACCCTTCGAAGTTCACTTCTTCGATGGCGCTAGGAATAGTTAACATATTATTTTCTGCCGCCAAACGGAAATGTTCAGGTCGAATAAATAAGGTGGCGTTGTCACCCACATTGACACCGCTTTGAACACGCCCCTGCAAATGGCCCAATACACCGCAATCTAGATCAGCGATGCCATTATTAAGCTGAGTAACACACCCTTTAATACCGTTATTTTCACCCACAAAAGAGGCGACGAAGGCCGTTTTTGGGTCTCGGTACAAGGTAATCGGATCTGCGACTTGCTGTATTTTCCCTGCAGACATTACGGCAACACGATCCGACATCGTCAATGCTTCGCCTTGATCGTGAGTGATATAAATAAAAGTGATGCCTGTTTTACGCTGGATTTCTTTCAACTCAATGCGCATATGCTGACGCAATTTAAGATCCAAGGCGGACAATGGCTCATCCAGCAACAAGACTTGAGGCTCAACCGCCAAGGCACGAGCAATGGCAATTCGTTGTTTCTGCCCACCCGACAATTCAGAGACTTTTTTGGTGCCGCTGCCTTCTAGTGCGACCAATTCTAGCAGTCGATCCGAGGCCTTTTTCCGCTCACCTTTCGAAACACCACGTACTTCTAGGCCAAATTCAATGTTTTCAGCCACTGTCATTAATGGAAACAGCGCGAGGTTTTGAAAAATCATCGAGGTCGGACGTTTATTCGCTGGCACGCCCCGCATACCTTGACCGCCAATTTTCACGTCGCCATGCGTCGGGTCAAGAAAGCCACTGATCATATTCAAAATGGTGGTTTTGCCACACCCTGATGGCCCTAAGAAACTAAAAAATTCACCCGACTCAATTTTCAAATCGGTTTTCTGAATAGCGGTGAAATCACCAAACTCCATAACGACATTATCTAGATGAACACTGCTGTCCATGTTACCTCTCATTGATATTTTTATAGGTGAAGATCGCTAGACGAAAAAGCCCCTCACAGAGTCAGACTGCAAGGGGCTTTTCGATATCTGTATTACGCAGACAGGTAACGATCTTGGTATTCGTTACGCAGGGCAACGTACCAAGGTTCTTGAATTGGCCACCACCATAGGTTAGCAAGATCTTGCTTAGTATAGGATGAATCGAAGAAATCTTTTGTCGCTTGAGGCAACAAGGCTTCTGCGCCTTTAGACGTTGAGTTATAGCCTGTAGACTCAACAAACATAGCGCCGGCTTCTGGTGTGTAATACCAGTTAATAAACTCGTAAACAGAATCCACGTTGTTCGCATTCTTCGGAATAACAAACCCTTCCATCCAAGCCAATGCACCTTCTTTAGGCGCACCGAAGGCCACAGGCTCCCCTTCCGATTTGAGTTTGAATGCGGTGCTATCCCAAGTCTGTCCAATCACAGCACCATTAGTACGGAACGCGCCTTGCGCTTCATTTTCCGTTGACCAGAACTGTGCAATAGAAGATTTGTGTTCCGCGGCAACTTTTAAGATCACATCAAAATTGGCGCGCATGGCTTTTTCGTTTTTATACGAATCCAATAATGGGTAAGGCAGTTTGCCCGCTTTTTCTAACCATAGACCAATGCCCACCAGCGCCGAATGGCCACGTACTGTTACGCCACCCGAATTCTCTGGCGCCCATAAGTCACCGTAGCTTAGGTTTTTAGGGTCTACTTTTGCGTATTCTGTGTTGTAAGCAATGGCTTCTGTTCCCCAATCCGCAGGAGCAAAGTAACGCTTACCTTTCACAACACCACCGACTTCAGAACCGCTAATAGCGCTCTCCAAACAGCCATCCCACTTAATACGAGAGGTATCCAAAGGCTGAACCAAATCGTAATCTACATAGCCTGGCACGCGATCGACTGTCGGCATGATGATATCAAACCCGGTACCGTCCGTGGCGCGCAGTGAGTTCATTAACTCATCGTTTGTACCATAAGGTGTAAAGGTCGCATTGATGCCAGTCTTAGCTGTAAAGTCAGCCAACATAGCGTCTGTTATGTATCCTGCCCACGCATAAATACGCAATTCTTTATTCGCTGCAATCGCTTGGTTAATAGAAAAAGGGGTTGCTGCAACCGCGCCTGCGGCGGAAGCACCTTTTATAAACTGACGACGTGAAAGGGTCATTCTAGAGCTCCTTGTGAGTAGTGCCATTATGATCTTATTTTCAGAAGTTTACATAACGCCTTTAAACAAAACAGACGCCTATACGACTCTTATTTTTCATTAAACGAGTAGTCAATAAAAAACCATAATACAAAACAATGACGATTTTGTTACGACTTAGAGATCAATGCCGTCAAATGGGTCGCGTATAGTCAAAAAACCGTCGTTTTTGCTAAAAAGTAATCATTTTCTTATTGTTCCTAAAAATAAACTTAAACGATTCACCAAAAACTATCAATTCGAATGCGAACTTAAATCATTCTAAAGTTAATAAAATTTTTTCTAAGTCAATCACATATGTTCGCTAATGAAGACTCGCCACACAAACAAAAGGCAAAAAAAAACCAGCGTAATAACCTACCCATAAGGATAGGCTAATTCGCTGGTTTTTTTATTTAAAAAAGAAAAACTAGAACAAAACGCGCGCTTTGACGGTTCCGTCTACTTCTTTTAATTTCTCTAGCGCCATTTCACCGGCATCGGCAGACACATCCATGACCATGTAACCCAATTTTTCCGTGGTACGTAGGTACTGGCCTGTGATGTTGATATCGTTGTCAGAGAAAATAGCGTTGATTTTAGACAACACGCCAGGACGGTTCTCATGAACATGTAGAATACGGTGATTGTCCGCTTGCGAAGGCAATGCCACTTCAGGGAAGTTAACCGCTGCAATGGTGGTGCCCACATCAGAGTATTTAATCAGCTTCTCAGCCACTTCAATACCGATATTTTCTTGCGCTTCCATGGTGCTACCACCAATATGAGGCGTCAAAATAACGTTATCTAAACCGCGTAATGGAGAAACAAATTCTTCTGTGTTGCCTTTAGGCTCAACAGGAAATACGTCTACTGCCGCACCGCTTAAGTTACCCGCTTTGATCGCGTCCGCAACCGCGCCTAAATCGGCTACTGTGCCGCGAGAAGCGTTGATGAAGATAGATCCTTTCTTCATTTTCGCCACTTCATTCGCACCAATCATCATTTTAGTAGAGTTGGTTTCTGGTACATGCAAGCTGATTACATCACACGTTGCTAGCAATTCGTTCAAGCTCTTAATCTGACGCGCATTACCTAGAGGCAGTTTGGTGATGATGTCGTAGAAACACACTTCCATACCCAAAGATTCAGCCAACACACTAAGCTGAGTACCAATGCTACCGTAACCAATAATGCCTAGGCGTTTGCCGCGTGTTTCATACGAACCTACAGCGGATTTGATCCAACCACCACGATGACAGGCTGCATTCTTTTCAGGAATACCGCGCAACAACAAAATCAACTGACCAAGAACCAGTTCAGCCACACTACGCGTATTCGAGTAAGGCGCGTTAAAGACGACAATCCCTTTCTCACTGGCCGCGTCCAAATTCACTTGGTTCGTACCAATACAGAAACAACCAATCGCCACCAATTTATTGGCATGGGATAGGACTTTTTCTGTCAACTGCGTGCGGGAGCGAATACCAATGAAATGCGCTTCAGAGATCTTACTGATAAGCTCATCTTCAGCCAGTGCTGTTTTATGGTACTCGATATTTGTATAACCAGCGGCATGTAATGCATCCAGTGCAGATTGATGCACGCCTTCTAATAACAAGATTTTAATTTTGTCTTTGTCTAGTGAGGTGTTGCTCATGGCTCGTTCGACTTCTCTATTATGGTGGGGGGAATTTGTGTAAATATGTTAACACAGAACATTCAATGTCGTATTCAAGATACTAGAATGTCTTTCATTATGTTAAGAGCAAAACTCATGCAAACGGTTGTTTTCTTTTTTTCTGCGCATTGCTCAAAGAACAAACAAAATGCTCATGCTATTTAACCAATAAAAAAGGGGCTCATAAGCCCCCTTTCCATTATTCAGCGGTGTCTAAACGTTCTAAGAAAACACCTGTTTCTACATGATGCGTATAAGGGAACTGATCAAACATGGCATAGCGAACGACTTTATGAGTGCTCGCCAGCGCTTCCAAATTCGCTTTCAATGTTTCAGGGTTACAAGAAATATAAAGAATACGATCCACTTTACGAACCAACTCTACGGTGGCATCGTCCAGTCCTGCTCGTGGCGGGTCTACTAAGACAACGGATGGCGACAAAGCGTCCACTCCGGCCTGTAATAAGGTTTTTGGCAATTCACTTTCGCCATTCAATGCGGCCGAGACGTCTTCACTCGCCATTTTCACCACCTGAACATTACTCATACCGTTAATAGCAATGTTCAACTGTGCGGAATTCACTGACACTTTTGATATTTCTGTGGCCACAACACGATCAAACCGACGTGCCAACGGAATGGAAAAATTACCATTACCACAGTACATCTCAAGCAAATCGCCAGACAGGCCTTCTGTTACATCCAGCGCCCACTCCAACATTTTTTCACTGATTCCAGCGTTGGGTTGAGTAAAGCTATTTTCTACTTGCTGGTAATGAAATTTTTGGCCATGAACGGTCAATGTCTCCATGACAAAATCACGTGTCAGAATTTGTTTTTTCTTACGACTACGACCGATAAAGTGACAAGCAGGAAAGGCCTCACTCATTAGGCGAGCGGCTTTATTCCACTCATCATCGATCGGCTTATGGTAAAGCAGGCTAATCAAGGCTTCGCCTGTTGTGGTAGTGAGAAAGTCGACCTGAAACAGCTTATGACGCAACACAGAGATATCGCGCACGGCATCAATCAATGCTGGCATCAGTTCATTAATAAGAGTCGAGGCAGCAAGAAATTGATCGGTTCGAATCGGCGTTCTTGGCTCCGCAGAATCAAACATAGCGTAATACAGATCATCGCCTTCATGCCAAATACGGAATTCTGCTCTCATTCGGTAGTGAGTAGGATCACTAGGAAACACTTCCAGATCAGGCAATGGCAGGTCGGCCATTAGGCGAGTCAGCTCTGCGTGTTTTTCTTCAAGCTGTTGTTCGTATAGTTCAGGTTGGATTTGATCCGGTCTCATGACACATTCTCTTAAAAACGATGGAAACTCACCACATTGAGCGCGGCATTATACGAGTTCCAACCCGACAAATCTAATCACTGTTTGTTATCTGGTCGCTCGAATTCACTTCGGGACTAAATACGGGTTCCCAAAAAGGATTTCTAAAGAAAGGGTCAGAGAGAAATCGGCACGATAATTCTCGTCTGCTTCGTACGTCATTTGTGGTTTAACATGACCAATCAGCCAGTTTTTATGCAAAAGTCGGCTGTAATCCACAAAGTACAAAAAGCTGTTGCCGTTTGTATCATCGCCCTCTGCTTGTAGAAAGCTGAGTTGATACAACAATTTGTTTCTTTCGTTGATGGTCTGATTTAGAAAAATATCTTCTCGATAATAAATTTCATCATCTTGCGCAAACCAAGTCGTTCCAAAACGACCGCCATATTGAAAATCCTCTCCTAGCTGATGAGCATAACCAAGCTTATAACGTAGCCCGGTTCCTTCCGTATAATACGCAAAAGCCTCTTCTTGCTGATACCAGCGCCATCGCTCATATTGCTCTCCTTGCGAGAAGCGCGTGCGTAAAAAAGGATTCAAAGGGAAGGCCAATAATACGCCACCATCAAAATCTGCACCCCAGCTTTTCTTGATGTATCGAACCGCTGCCGACACATTGGAGTTTGCGACCGAGTTCGCCACGCTACTGTCTCTGGATGTTTCTGTAATTTCGTTGTCGCTCGTTAGATGATCGCCATCTGATTCAATCACAAGGCGCAATCTATCCTTTGTGTTAGGCAGTTTTAAACGCGCGTTAAAATCAAAAAAGCCGTCTGCCCCCTCTTCACTCAAGATAGGACCAAAACGTAAGCGCATATAACTTTTATTGGACAGGGCTTGCTTATTACCTGACAAAAACATGTCAATATTACGTGACCAACTGTCGACCGTTTCTGAAACGGATTGGTGAGCCGACTGCCACCAAGAACCGCCGTCTTCTTGCGACACTTGATGGCTCTCTTCTTCGAGGGGCTTATCGCTCTCTGGGTCTGACGCCATGAGTGGCGCAGACAAAATGAGGCAACCGGCGAACAATAAAGCATCCTTGCAAAATATCATTCTTAGCCGTTTTTCAGCATTTGCTGAATCATTAGAGATGAGTTTTCCGCCGCAACTTTCAAGTATTCCTCAAAGCTTTGTGGCGACTCTTTACCTGCAATGTCCGATAAAGATCGAACGACAACGAAAGGCGTACCAAATTTAAAGCATACTTGAGCCACCGCGGCCGCTTCCATTTCAGCCGCTACCATCTCAGGAAACAAGGCTCTGACCGTTTCGACTCTTACTGGATCGTTCATAAAACTATCGCCGGTGCCGATTAAGCCGACCTTCGCTTTCACACGATTAACATCTTGAACGGCTGTTTGCGCTTGTTTAATCAGTGCCGCATCCGCTTCATAGGTAGCTGGCATACTTGGCACCTGACCCATAGGGTAGCCAAATGCAGTCACATCAACATCATGGTGAACAACGTGATCAGAAATCACCACATCCCCAACATTTAGCTCCTCTGCAAAACCGCCGGCAGAGCCAATATTAATGACGTATTCTGGAGAGAATTTTGATAGCAATAACGTGGTCGACAAAGCGGCATTTACCTTGCCAATGCCTGATTGCAACAACACCACGTCTTTTCCCTCAAACTGGCCGATGAAAAAATCACAGCCGGCGATGCTTTCTTTGCGCACATCGCTCATCCAAGATTTAATAACGGCTACTTCTTCATCCATAGCACCAATTAAACCAATCACCTTACTCATTCATATCTCCTAATAATAATTGGCACTGAATGAATTCTTCCAGTGCGCTTATTTGCTCCCCTGTATACGGGGTACTTATTTCAAACAGTGCGACATGTTCCGGTCTTTCTGGCCAGTCTTGTACCGCTAAACAACGCACTTTAGGGTAATGACTTTGTACTCTCAGTAAGACTGAGCTGGCTTGAGGCTCTAATAGAACAATGACCGCATCGGAGTGATACGGTAAAACCGAATCATAACCTGACAAGTCTGATAACCATTGAGAGGCAATCGATCGTTGCTCTAACTCGGCGTATAAAATCGCTTTTGTGACGCGACTACCGCCTACGATTATCCAAGATACCCCTTGGCTCGCCATCAAGGCAGGAACTATCGCCTTGCGCTGTGTCGACTGAATCAGTGCTTGGTGGAGGCTATAATCAAACACGCACCCCGTCACTGAAAACACATCATAATCCCCTAACTCAACAGGCCGTGTATTTAACCAAACCACAGGTAATTGCGTACGGTTATATTGTGTCTCTAAATCGGCTGTTATCGTTTGCTGAACTTCCATTTCTTGATCGCACCCAACAATGACTGCATCAAATTGTTTGATCGACGCCGATTGCATAAAAAAGTCATCGCCCGATAAAAACACCTTCACAGTCACACCTAAGCGCTTTAACCCTTCTTGGACCCTATCTGAATCAGAGTAGTCGTTGACCACCCAAGCGACCACTAAACCGCTCGATAACACAGCATTTTCTTTACCATGCCATTCGAATGGAACATGGATCCGCAAAGCGTTGTTTCGCAACTTATGAGATTGACCACCCAAGGGTTTGAGCACAATCATTAACACCCACTGAAAAAACGGCCGCGATACCATATCGTTGCTAACAACGATTTCTAACATACCGTTTTCAAAACGCACCGTGATGCTTTTTTCCTGCATCGCATTGGTCACTGCCATCATGAAGACCAGATGCAACAAGCTCTTAAGATATGGGTCCAGCGCCACAATGGCGGCACCAGACTCCACTGGGCAGTCAATGCGCATGATCGCAACGTCCAGACCCAACTGATGCATCACATGGGTACTTTCTTGGCTCAGCAGCTTGCCGATGGACGACTGCTCAACGCTGTTATCTATTGTTTGAAAGCTTTCGAGGATTTCTAACACCAAGCTGATCCAGCCTTGCAAATATCCCTCTGGTGAGTATGAGGGTAACTGCGATAGATACGTCATTTCGCTCAATAGCACCTCGACTTCCAATTTTTGATTCAAATCGAGTGTCGACGGTTTTAATTGCTCTAGCTGCCACGACAAACGCCGTTCTTCAGTGGTATCACGCCCTACTAAAACAATGCTTCTAAAGCCATTTTCATTAATAAATGAATGGGCACGCCAGTGGTAAATTTTGTTCAAATTGGAAAGAGTAAGCTCGAAGGAAACCCCCACCCCACCTTTGAGCACTTCTTGAATCGCCTTATGGCAAGAGATCGGCATGAAATCAAACACAGTCCGAGAGTTCTTATAATGCGGAAAAAGGCGAATAGCATCCTGATTGATTTCTTCGACTTCGGCCATTTCATCACAGAAAATAATCGCGCTATGGGTGGACTCTAACAACAATTGGAATCGATTTTCTTTCGCCGTTAAAAAACCACGGTATTGGAGACTTTTGGCTTGAATCGGTTGTAACTCACTGTACACAACCTGATCACTTTCAGGGTATTGAGCAATCATACTCAGCGGCATGAACACAAGACGCTTAATCAAAAACATCAATAAGGCATACAAGCCAAGCAAGACCAAAAACACAAAAATCAGCACCTGCATCCACACCGACAAAATGGACTCTGAGATGGGGATTCGTTTCGACAGGCTCAAGCGATATTGGCTGCTGTACACAGGTGTCTCAATATCACTCATCACGGCGACCACGTTATCTGACGGATCAAAGCCCGCTTTGCTTTCTTTTAAGAGCAAGGCGCCTGTCTCTCTATCATACAAGCTGATTAAGTCTGCCTTGGCGCCATCTAATAGCTCACTTGATAGCGTTAAGTTATTGTTTAATGAAACAAAGCCATATAAATAACCTTCTAAAATACGCCCCTTAGACACCAACTTCTTTTTATACATTAAAAGAATAGCACCGTCCGCCGTCGACACTTTTACCCAGCGATTAATGATGCCTTTAGTCAGCAGCTCGGGGATGTTGTCTTGCGTATAAACTCGCGCTCTTGGGTCCGTGGCGCCTTTGCGCTTTGCCCAGTCAATATAAAAGAAATCCAAGCCACCAAAGAACAGCACCTCATGATGAGAAAACAACATATCCAATTCTGTACCAGGCCGGTAATCCCCTAGAATTAAATCTTGGCTAATGTAGCCCATCTCATATTCTGCACGGGTTAAATAGCTATTTAGCACCTGCTCAACAACATGACTGCGCACTAATAAATTGCTTTTCGCTGCATGGCGAGTGGCACCATCGATGGCCAAAATAGAAACAAAGCCAACGACAATAAAAACCAAGGAAAACAGCAATAAGATGCGGTAAAACGCCCGGCGCTGCAGACTAATGGCCGCTTTCATAAGGCGGCTCCAGAATAGCGATAGGCTCGGCGTATGAGCAACTTGAGACTTTCAGCATCCAAATCTGACGAAATAAGTGACGCCTGCGCAATGTAGAGCTTAGGGACCGCTTCTCCTTCTAAATCGCCTTTAATACCTTCTGCTATGGCAATGGCCAAATCGTCCCATCGAAACAATGTACTCACCAGCGTTCGCTGACTGGTTAGGTTTGACAACTCATTGCTGGAGAACCCCCAGCTATTTGTTTTCACGCCTGCTGAAGGGAAAGCTTTAATCGCGGATGCCACACCATCTGAAATATTTTGTGTGCAACTAAAAATAAAATCGACTGAGTTTGCTGCTAATAAACGACGGGCGGCTTTTTTAGCGCGCTGAACCGAACTTTCCATCGTCTGAATTCTTTGAATAGGACGATTAATCGCTGCCATAGCATCCAGAAAAGCATCGCAGCGCTGATCGCCTAATGCCGTAGAGTCGGCCAAAAATGCCGCTATTCTAGCGTGTCGAGGAAGCTGACGATGAAGGTAACTCACCAGCATATTGACGATTTTAACCTTATCAAAGCCGATATACATGAAAGGCGGATGATTCTGCCAATTCGATAACGGTGTCGCCATATCATAGAAAATCACCTTAGGATGCCCCTCTCGCAGCACCTGCTCAACATAACGGCTTTGCACTATGTCCAACTCTGTGATGATTAAATAATCCGGTCGAGAGCGTTTTAACTTAGCGTATTCAGCCGCATCATAATGATTACGCTGGCCGTAAAAGGTTTCCAGTCGATAATCTATTTTCAGCTCACTCATACGACGTTGGAACGCATTAACTAACGAATGGTTCTTGAGTGTCTGGGCTCGACCGAACAACAACATAGTGACCTGCACAGGCCGACGTTGAGGTTTATCTACTGGGGTTGGCGGAGAATTCACTGTGGCAGAAAACTGATCACTGAGTGCTTTCTGCTCTGGGTATAAAGAATAGAAATGGCTGCTGTCCATAGTGAACGACTGCACATTAGCCGCTTGAAGAGGCATACACCCGCTGATAATAGCGATTACAAACAGCGTGAAAGGGAGTCGTCGCATTATTTGATCCGATAGCGCTTCAATTAAGAAGCCGTATTAAAAGTAAGCAACAAAAAAGATAAGCGGTATCACAAAGCAACACAAGCGATAGCCTAAGAAAATACGAATGAATTGCCGAAATGACAAATTTTAGACATAAAAAAAGCCGACATAAAGTCAGCTTTTTTTAAATATGGTGCGGAAGGAGAGACTCGAACTCTCACGCCGTGAAGCACTGGAACCTAAATCCAGCGTGTCTACCAATTCCACCACTCCCGCAAGGAATGGCGAGCATTATAGGCAAATCATTTTTCTGGTCAACACTTTTTTTCAATTATCTGATAAAAAGTACAAAACAATTTCTATAGGCTCGCCTTCAGGCATTAATCGCGATTAAAAATTGCGACCGTTTAGGTACTCACCACGCTCATAGCGCACTGCCATTTCTTCAAGATCCATCGTTTGGATACGAGACGCTTGTCCAGCACAGCCAAAGGCTTCGTAACGGTCAATACAAACCGCCTTCATGGCTTTGATGCTTTCGGTTAGATACTTACGAGGGTCAAAGTTGCCTTTATGCTCTGCAAGGCTACGACGAATCGCACCGGTCGCAGCTAAACGCAAGTCGGTATCTATGTTTACTTTACGCACACCGTAACGGATCGCTTTAACGATTTCTTCCACAGGCACACCATAGGTTTCCGGGATTTCACCACCAAATTCGTTGATAATCTCTAACCAATCTTGCGGCACAGAAGAAGAACCGTGCAACACAATGTGTGTATTAGGCAGCAATTCAACAATCTTCGCGATGCGTTCAATATCTAAGATATCGCCAGTAGGTGGACGAGTAAACTTGTACGCGCCGTGGCTAGTACCGATGGCAACCGCTAGCGCATCAATGCCCGTTGCGTTCACAAAATCTACCGCTTCTTGTGGGTCTGTTAGCATTTGATCCATGGTCAAGATACCAGAAGCACCCACACCATCTTCTTCTCCAGCTTCACCTGTTTCTAGCGAACCTAGCACACCCAACTCACCCTCGACAGACACACCACAAGCATGAGCAAACTCAACCGTACGGCGAGTCACATCAACATTGTAGTCATAACTGGCTGGCGTCTTTCCATCGGCCATTAGAGAGCCATCCATCATCACGGATGAGAATCCAAGCTGAATAGAGCGCTGGCAAATGGCAGGAGATGTACCATGATCCTGATGCATAACAACAGGAATATGCGGAAAGTCTTCAATGGCCGCAGAGATAAGGTGACGAAGGAAGTGAGAACCTGCGTATTTACGAGCCCCTGCAGAGGCTTGCATGATAACAGGAGAATTCACCTCATTCGCTGCTTCCATAATGGCTTTAACCTGCTCCATGTTATTCACATTAAAAGCAGGAAGACCATAGCTGTGCTCAGCGGCATGATCCAACAATTGACGCATACTAATTAAAGGCATAAAAGTTTTCCTCTGACAATAATCCTCTATGAACATCATAGAAGACGGAGTTATGGCGAACTCTCTGGTTATTTATTTTTTCATAGACACTATCACTAGCGTTATGTGGCTTACGCCTTATCGTCATTGTCATCCTCGACACACGTGCCGAGTTAGTCACTCTCTAGTTTTATTATCCGTCGACTCATCATCAAAACGATCCGGTCAACGTGATTGGCTTTACGCCTTTATTATAACGAACGATTTTCGTCGTTCTTTGATACTAATTTTGCGCGCGACGCTCTAACATCGCAACCGCTGGAAGCACTTTTCCTTCAACAAATTCAAGGAAAGCACCGCCACCTGTCGAAATATACGAAACATGGTCGGTAATATCGTACTTATCAACGGCAGCCAATGTGTCGCCACCACCAGCAATAGAGAAACCATCACTCTTCGCGATCGCCATGGCTAACGCCTTGGTACCACTACCAAACTGGTCAAATTCAAATACGCCAACAGGACCGTTCCAGATGATGGTTTTTGAATTTTCCAACAAGGCAGCAAACGCCGCAGCGGCTTTTGGTCCAATGTCTAAAATCATGTCATCAGGGCCAACATCTTTGGCGTCTTTAATGATGGCTTCTGCATCCGGCGCAAACGCCGTTGCCACAACAACATCTTCAGGCAGAGGAATGCTGGTTTTTGCCATCAAGGCTTTAGCCTGTGGAATGAGATCTTCTTCATACAAAGATTTGCCGATTGGGAAACCCGCTGCGGCAAGAAAAGTGTTCGCGATACCACCACCGACAATCAGCTGATCCACTTTATCGGACAAAGATTCAAGCACGGTTAATTTGGTAGACACTTTAGAGCCACCCACAATCGCCGCCATTGGGCGCGCAGGATTCGCCAAGGCTTTTTCCAAAGCATCCAACTCTGTCGCAAGTAATGGGCCTGCGCAGGCAATCGGAGCAAATTTGGCAACGCCATGGGTCGAGGCTTGTGCACGGTGAGCGGTACCAAAGGCATCCATTACAAAGACATCACACAAGGCCGCCATTTTCTTAGCCAGCCCCTCGTCGTCTTTTTTCTCACCGGCGTTAAAACGTACATTTTCTAGCAATACCAATTGCCCTGCTGCAACGTCTACACCCTCTAGCCAATCTTTTACAAGAGGCACTTCTTGCCCCAATAAAGAAGACAAGTGCTGAGCGACAGGCAACAATGAATATTCTTCTTCATATTCGCCTTCCGTTGGGCGACCTAAGTGAGACATCACCATGACTTTTGCGCCAGCGGCTAACGCCAATTTTAACGTCGGCAACGCGGCACGAATGCGTGCATCACTTGTTACCTTGCCGTTTTTTACCGGCACATTTAGATCTTCGCGAATAAGCACACGCTTGTCGGCTAAATCAACGTCTTTCATTTTAATTACGGTCATGCACGATTTCCTCGTCATTTAACAGCTATAAATATCGAACTCTAGAAACATTACCTGATGATGACATCAGCCCAATGCTTGGCCACATCCAACATACGGTTGGCATAGCCCCATTCATTATCAAACCAGCATAATAGCTTTACCATACGCCCATCAATGACATGGGTTTGGGTGCCATCAACAATCACTGAGCGTGGGTCATGATTGAAATCCACAGACGCGTGAGGCTCATTGGTAAAACCAAGCAAACCAGCATACTTCAAGGTTGCGGCCTGCTGTAATCGCTGATTGATTTCTTCCTTGGTCACTGCATTTTCTGTACGCAAAACCAAATCAATTGCAGAAACATTTAACGTAGGTACACGCACCGCGTTGCAGCCTATTTTCCCGTCTAATTCGGGCATTAATCGAGTAATCCCCCGAGACAAACCAGTATTAACCGGAATGATAGAACTCAGTGCAGAGCGCGTTAAACGTAAGTCTTTAGGGTTATAGCCATCAATAACGGGTTGGTCGTTCATCGCCGAATGAATTGTTTGTGCGACACCATGCTCAATCCCTGCAAACGCTTTGATCGTGTCTAATACGGGAATCAGACAATTGGTAGTACAAGACGCCGCAGAGACAATCGACTGTTCGGCGGTAATTTGATCCTGGTTAAAACCAAAGACGATCGTTGCATCCACATCGGCTGCAGCAGGCTGGGAAAGTAACAAGCGAGGAACCCCCGCATCTAGATAGCTTTGCGCGCCTTCACGCTCAGAAAAGCTCCCTGAACATTCCAGCACCATGTCCACATTTAGCGCTTTCCAATCCAATAAATCCGGCGTTTCACAATGAAAACAACGAATTTCGTCGTCGCCAATGATGAGCGAATTTTGCTTAGTATTAACCGGTTTAGGAAAGCGGCCATGGGTCGTGTCATAGCGCGTAAGGTAACTCATTGTCTCGATATCAGACAACTCATTGATCGCCACCACCTGAAGGTGATCGCGGTAGCCGTTTTCGTATAAAGCGCGTAGTACGGAGCGCCCTATTCGACCATAACCATTGATAGCGACTCGTAACATAGCCCTACTTCATCACAACAAAAGGCTTTTCACAGCCCTTCACAAAAAGAAGAAAAAAGAGGCGCACTGATCAGCACACCTCTTTTGCTCGATGTATATTAAGCGGACAACAGTTTTTCTGCCGTGGCTACGACGTTATCGACTGTGAAGCCGAAGTGTTTCAACAAATCGCCACCAGGAGCAGATTCGCCGAAGGTTGTCATGCCAACAGTTGCACCGTCAAAGCCTACATATTTATACCAGAAGTCCACATGCGCCGCTTCGATCGCAACACGCTTAGTCACATTGCTTGGTAATACGGACGCTTTGTAGTCTGCATCTTGAGCGTCGAAAACGGTCGTAGAAGGCATGGACACAACACGTACTTTCGTACCTTTTGCCGTCAATGCTTCTGCAGAAGACATCGCTAGAGCAACTTCAGAACCCGTCGCAATCAAGATCAAATCTGGTGTGCCAGCACAATCTTGTAGAACGTAACCGCCCTTCGCGACATTGGCTAGCTGTTCAGCCGTACGCGCTTGAGCAGGCAAACCTTGGCGAGAGAAAATCAATGATGTTGGTCCATCACGACGCTCAATCGCGGCTTTCCAAGAAACCGCTGTTTCTGCAGCATCACATGGACGCCAAACAGACATATTTGGTGTCATACGTAAGTTAGCAAGTTGTTCAACTGGCTGGTGCGTAGGACCATCTTCACCTTGACCAATAGAGTCATGGGTGTAAACGAAGACATTCTGAATGCCCATCAAAGCAGACATACGTACCGCGTTGCGCGCGTATTCCATGAACATCATGAAAGTCGCACCGTAGTTAATAAAACCACCGTGTAAAGACGCGCCATTCATGATGCCGCTCATACCAAATTCACGAACACCGTAGTAGATGTAGTTACCAGAGGCATCGTCTTGAATGCCTTTTGAACCAGACCAAAGTGTTAAGTTAGAACCCGCTAGATCGGCAGAACCACCTAGTAGCTCAGGCAAAATAGCACCAAAGGTACCAATGGCATTTTGAGACGCTTTACGACTCGCGATGCTTTCGCCTTTGTCTTGGCATTCTTGAATAAAGGCTTGTGCTTTTTCTTCGAAATCCGCAGGCAAATCGCCTTTCAATACACGACGATCAAATTCTGCCGCCAATTCTGGGTAAGCCGCTTTATACGCTTCAAAAGACGCTTCCCATTGAGTTTGTGCTGCCGCGCCTTTTTCTTTGGCATCCCAGCCTGCGTACACATCTGCAGGTACTTCAAATGGCGCGTGTTTCCAACCAAGAAACTCACGAGCCGCAGCGATTTCTGCATCGCCTAATGGCGCACCGTGACAGTCGTGGCTACCGGATTTATTTGGTGAACCAAAGCCGATAATTGTTTTACAGCAAATCAATGTGGGTCTAGACGTTTCTGCTTTCGCCGCTTCGATTGCCGCTTTGATTGCTTCTGGATCGTGTCCATCAACACCAGCAATAACATGCCAGCCGTAAGACTCAAAACGCTTAGGCGTATCGTCAGTAAACCAACCTTCTACATGGCCATCAATGGAAATGCCGTTGTCATCCCAGAACGCGACCAATTTACCAAGGCCTAAGGTACCCGCCAGTGAACAGGCTTCATGGGAAATACCTTCCATCAAGCAGCCGTCGCCTAGGAAGCAATAAGTATTGTGGTCAACAATAGTGTGACCTTCACGGTTAAACTGAGCCGCTAAGGTTTTCTCAGCAATGGCCATACCGACAGCATTACTGATACCAGCGCCAAGTGGGCCTGTGGTCGTTTCAACACCGTCTGTGTAACCGTATTCAGGGTGACCCGGTGTTTTAGAATGCAACTGGCGGAACTGTTTGATGTCTTCGATGGATAAGTTGTAGCCAGAAAGGTGCAACAAAGAATAAATCAGCATAGAGCCGTGACCATTGGACAAGACAAAGCGGTCACGATCAGCCCATTTCGAATTGGTTGGGTTATGCTTTAGAAAATCGTTCCATAGCACTTCCGCGATGTCTGCCATACCCATTGGGGCACCTGGGTGGCCTGAGTTAGCTTTTTGTACAGCATCCATACTCAGAGCACGTATGGCGTTAGCAAGTTCTTTACGAGACGGCATTGTTATTCCACTCCTGATAGCTCAACGAACAATAAAAAATAGGTTTTATGCTGTGAATTAATCTTGCAATCCACCGGTAGCTCACGCACCAAAATAAAGCAAGAAAAACGAAACAGCATGACTTCTGAACCATCCTAGCAAAAAAGAACGTCATTTACTCATTAATATGGCGAGGTTAACTTGAAATTTTAGCCTAGGTAGTAGATCATTTATCGCACTTACAGCGTCGATTTGTTTCGGCTTGCGGACGCTATATAAAAGCAGCTAAACAGAATCAGTATTACCTGTTTAGTTGCGTTCAATGCTAAGCGGGTTTTTTTATGCCTGTTTGGCGCTTATCCATCATTTTTGATAGAGGCCCTAAACATGTCAGAGTATTCTTTATTCACTTCAGAGTCTGTTTCTGAAGGTCACCCAGATAAAATCGCGGACCAAGTGTCCGATGCCATCCTTGATGCCATCCTTGAAAAAGATCCTGAAGCACGCGTTGCGTGTGAAACCCTAGTCAAAACAGGCATGGTTCTTGTGGCTGGTGAAGTCCGTACTGACGCCTGGGTAGACATCGAAGAAATCGCGCGCGGAGTGATCCGTGAGATTGGCTACAACAGTTCAGACATGGGATTCGACTGGGAATCTTGTGCTGTCATGAACGCCATTGGTAAACAATCTGCAGACATCGCCGTTGGTGTAGACGAAGCCAGTGAGAAAGAACAAGGTGCGGGCGACCAAGGGTTAATGTTTGGTTTTGCCACCAATGAGACCGACGTTCTTATGCCGGCTCCGATTACCTACGCGCACCGTTTGGTTCAACGCCAAGCAGAAGTACGTAAAAACGGCACGCTAGACTTTTTGCGCCCAGATGCGAAGAGCCAAGTGACTTTCCGCTACGATGAAAATGGCAAGCCTTGCGCTATCGACGCCGTGGTTCTTTCAACCCAACACAGCGCGTCCGTTAAACAAGCGGATCTTCGTGAAGCGGTAATGGAAGAGATCATCAAGCCAGTACTACCGGCTGAATGGTTATCGAAAGACACCAAGTACTTTATCAACCCAACCGGTCAGTTCATCATTGGTGGTCCGGTCGGTGATTGCGGTCTAACTGGACGTAAAATCATTGTCGATACATACGGCGGTATGGCACGCCACGGTGGTGGTGCTTTCTCTGGTAAAGATCCATCCAAAGTTGACCGTTCAGCAGCCTACGCGGGTCGTTATGTTGCGAAAAACATCGTTGCGGCTGGGTTAGCAGACAGATGTGAAATCCAAATTTCTTATGCCATTGGTGTTGCTGAGCCAACCTCTATCAGTATCAATACATTTGGCACTGGCAAGGTAAGCGACGCACTGATTTCTCAACTAGTTCGCGAGCACTTCGAATTGCGTCCTGCTGGTCTGGTTAAAATGCTTGACCTAAAACGACCTATCTACTTGCCGACCGCGGCTTATGGTCACTTTGGTCGTACCGGTGATAACTTCACTTGGGAAAAAACGGACAAAGCAGAGGCGTTACGTCACGCCGCTGGTTTATAATCTCCCGTATTTCCAGTATAAAGCCCTCTCTATAGAGGGCTTTTTTCTTTATCGATTTTTTGTTGGCTTTTTTATACTGACGGAGCGTAATAAAACATGCGAATCCCACGAATTTTTGTTGATATAGCGTTGGCTGAAAACACCAAGATCGAGTTACCTGATTCTGCATTCCAGCATGTTTGCAAAGTACTTCGTTTGAAAAATGGCAACCCTATGCGCCTATTCAATGGCCAAGGCGGCCAATTTTATGGCGAACTATGTGATGTCGAGAAACGCTCAGCCAGTGTCCAGCTATCTACCTTCGAATCACTCAACAACGAATCTCCACTAAAAGTCACCATAGGCCAAACCCTCTCTCGTGGAGAGCGAATGGATTATGCAATCCAAAAAGCCGTGGAATCGGGTGTGTACGAAATTCAGCCACTTTTTAGTGCCCGCTGCGAAGTAAAATTGCAGGATGGTCGGCTGGAAAAACGTTTGCAACATTGGCAACAAGTCGCCATCAGTGCGGCGGAACAATCTGGTCGCGGCATAGTGCCAAAGATTAAGACTCCGATGAATTTACTCGATTGGGTAGCTAGTTGTAACGATATGTTAAAGCTGACGCTTCACCATCACAGCGCAAAACCCATTTCTCAGTATGAACAACCGAGTAATAATCAGGTGGCTTTATTGATCGGCCCTGAAGGAGGACTAACAGAGCAAGAAGTAGAAAGCGCGAAGCTGCACGGCTTTAATGCGATTGCGCTTGGCCCTCGCGTTCTACGCACAGAAACCGCACCTATTGTTGCTCTGACCGCATTAAATTTACTCTGGGGTGACGTTTAACTGTTTTATCTAAAAAGAGATTCCTGTTAATGTAACATAACAACTACAGACTAATAGCTGAAATGGATCTAGCATCGGCAAGAGATGAATCAAGGGATAAACAAGACATGCTATTGAGAACTTTTATATCACATGCGACTTATCTGGGAATCATTTTTTCTTCTGCCAATCTATACGCTATCACTCTAGAAGAAGCGACCTATACGGCCATCAACAATAGCCCAACGGTTAGACAGGCGATTGCAAAATACCGAGAAGATGTGCAAAACACAGAGATATCAAGACACTCTGGTTTTTACCCAAGCATTGATCTTGCAGCAGGTACCGGTAAAGAACGAACCTATGCAGACTCAGGCATATCGGAAGACGTAACGCTAACAAGGCGCGAACTGTCTTTATCGCTAACTCAACCTTTGTTTGATGGTTTTGCCACCACTTATGACGTTAAACGTTTGAACAGCGAAGCTGAGTCGGATCGTTGGAGTGCCTTAGTAAGCGTTGAAAATACCGCACTAAGCGTCGCTCAGGTGTACGCCAATGTCTTACGCTATCGTGAGCTGGTTGCGTTAGCGGACCTCAATTTAGAAACCCACAATCGTATTTACAGCCAAATCAAACTAAAAAGCGACTCAGGCGTTGGCAGACAATCTGATTTAAGCCAAATTACTGCCCGTCTCGCAAAAGCGTATTCCAATCGATTAGCGGCCGTTAATAACCTGAGAGACGCGGAAAGTAACTACAAGAACACAGTCGGTGAATTGCCGCCAAAGGATATGATTTATCCGGTTCCTGATAAAACATTGCTGCCCAAAGATCTCAACGATGCCATTGAGCAATCTCTTGCTAAGAACCCATCAGTTGAAGGCTCTAAATGGGACATAAAAGCCACAGAGCATTTCAAGAAATCGGTTGAAGGCTCCAAATACCCAACGATCAACTTTGTGGTAGAGCGAACCTGGAATAAAAACATCGACGGCTCTGAAGGTCCAGATGAAGACCTGCAAGCCATGATTCGCCTCAACTACAATCTCTACAATGGTGGCAACTACAAACGCAACAAAGAAGTCGCCGTGCAACAGATTGCTCAAGCGTCTGAGATTCGTCGCCAAACACTTCGAGACACAGAATTAACCGTGCGCTTAGCGTGGGCAGCTTATGAAGCAACCACAGGCCAAAAAGAACACATAAAAGAATATGTTGTGGCGACCAAAGAGTCTCAAGTTGCCTATGAAAAACAATTCCGTCTAGGTCGACGCACTCTGCTTGATCTGCTCGACAGTGAAAATGAGTTGTTTGAAGCCCGCCAAGATTACGTTAATGCCGATTATGACGAACTGTTCTCTGAATTCCGCCTATTCAATGCAAAAGGCGACCTAATGACAGCATTCAGAATTTATCGTCCGCCATTACTTGGCTTCGAAGATCATTTTGACTCTGAGCCAGCGGCACTCAAAAACCAGTCCCCTAGCGAAGAGCTAAAGGCCGCCGAGTCATCGGTGCAGCCAAGTGAGTCGATACTAAAAAACACAGGACCTAAGCCTACCGCTCCGGCCAAAAAAGAAAACGAAAAGAGCCTCGAAGAGCAACTGTTCTTAGATTCCGATGAACAAAGTGGAGGTTGGCAATAAAACACCTTCTCCTCTTTATCTTGAGTGTCGTCAGTTCAGCGTTATACGCTGCTGACGACTTTTCTCTTTATGGGAAAAATTTCAATCCTCAATCGATAAAAGACGATGACCATGACGGAGTCATTAACTCTCGTGATGTCTGTCCGAATACGCCTCTTGGGGCTTTAGTGACATTACAAGGTTGCCCAGAAAAGAGTTCGTCTGTTTTTTCCATGGATATGCAGATTCTTTTTAAGCCAAATAAATCTGTGGTCAGCCCTCGCTTCTATGGAAAAATCCAGCAGCTTGCAAACTTCTTAATAGACAACCCAGAGACCAAAGTTCGCATTGAAGGGCATACAGATAATGCGGGCGAAGCCAAAATAAATCAGCAACTATCACAAGACAGAGCGAACGCCGTTAGCGAGATTCTTATTGATAAGTTTAGAATTGCGCCACGCCGCGTAACCGCCGTTGGGTATGGTAATCGCAAGCCAATTGCTAGCAACAGCACAGATGAAGGCAAAATGAAAAACCGACGAGTGGTCGCAGAAGTGTATTCCAATCAAAAGCGTAGTCTACAAAAATGGACCATATACAGCGTCGACCAAGACATAAAATAATCCTTTATGTTTGCCAGATAATGGGTGTTTTTCTCTTCTCAGTGCCCCCATATTTCTATAGCATCAACCCCTAACAACTGATGATAAGCGATACGTTCATTTTTTCACTCTACTCATCGCCGCAGGAAACGACACATGACAATTAAACTTGGTATTGTAATGGATCCAATCGGGACCATTAACTACAAGAAAGACACCTCTCTTGCTATGCTGTGGGCCGCCGCTGAAAAAGGCTGGCAACTCATCTATATGGAGCAAAAAGACTTGTTCCTAGAGAACGGCAAAGCCTTCGCTATGGCACGCTCTCTACAGGTCCATAAAAATCCAGAACACTTCTACGATTTAGGCGAAGAAAGCAAAATAGCCTTAGGCGACTTAAATGTTATCCTGATGCGCAAAGATCCACCGTTTGATGGTGAATTTGTCTATAGCACCATGATTCTAGAACAAGCCGAACGCGATGGCGCCATGGTCGTCAATGATCCAAAAAGCCTACGTGACTGCAACGAGAAACTGTTTGCGACACAGTTCCCTGAATGCTGTCCTCCAGTACTAGTCACACGCCGTGCCGACTTATTGAAAGCGTTTCATCAAGAACATGGTGACGTTATCTTTAAACCACTCGACGGCATGGGCGGCAGTTCCATCTTCCGCCTTAAAGCAGACGACGCCAACGTCAGTGTTATCATAGAAACACTCACCAACATGGGCGCCGAGCAAATCATGGCACAAAAGTTTATTCCTGAAATTAAACAGGGAGATAAACGAATCCTAGTGGTCAATGGCGAGCCGATTCCTTTCGCATTGGCACGCATCCCTGCTGCCGGTGAAACGCGCGGTAATCTAGCCGCTGGTGGCCGTGGTGAAGGCAGACCTCTTACTGACCGTGACCGTTGGATCTGCGATCAAGTGATCCCATCCTTGAAAGAAAAAGGGCTTATGTTCGTAGGCCTAGATGTGATCGGGGATTACCTAACTGAAATTAACGTCACCAGCCCGACTTGTGTACGTGAATTGGACACGCAGTTTGATCTAAACATCGCTAAAGTGCTGATGGATGCGATAGAAGCCCGCTTAGCGTCCTAAACACAATGCGAGTGGCGGATAGATTTACTTTTGCCCTCTTTATTGCCATTAGTGCTCATGTGCTAATGGCAGTATTTGTTGGCTTCGATTTTTCATTGCCCAGTCCAAGGCCAAAAACGCTAGAAATCACCCTAGTTCAACACTCTTCCAAAGCCCCTAAAGAAGCCGATTTTATTGCTCAGGCCAACCAACAAGCCAGTGGTACTGAACTGCGCAAGCATAAATTAACCACCACAGAAACGGCACGATTTTTATCGGATAACATTCAAGACATTACACCACCGGTACAACCGCAAATTGCCTCTAGCGAACCTGAAAACGATCAACCACTGTTAGCAACATCTCATTCTGAGGCGGTTTTTAAGGTACGAAAAGTTCCTGACCAGCAACAGAAAACCTTAGAAGAGCGCTTCAAAGGTGAAACACAAATTCCAGACCATCTGTCGGTCGATATTTCTACTCTCGAAGCGTTACTAGACAGACAGCGTCAAGCCTACGCCAAACGTCCCAGAATCCGCCGCCTTACATCGGTATCGGCTAAAGCCGCTGTGGATGCAAAATACCTTGATGATTGGCGTCGCCGTATAGAACGAATTGGCAATATTCATTACCCTGCCGAAGCGAAACGTAACCATCTATATGGTCAATTACGCTTAGCCGTGATGCTGCTTCCCAATGGGCACGTTGAGAATATTGACGTACTGCACTCATCAGGGATTCGAGTATTAGACGATGCCGCCATGAGAATCGTCAGGCTTGCTGCCCCTTTTGAGGTATTTCCTGAGGCCTTGAAAAAAGAAGTCGATCAATTAGAAATCATTCGAACTTGGCAATTCCTACCCGGCAATGAACTACACAGCCAATAGTCGACACCACCAAAAGAAACGGTCTGCAGAATGCAAAAAGCCCTCACTAGGAGGGCTTTTGATTATTACGAATAGGTCAATCAGCTAAACTGACCGTCTCCCATCGCAATACGAATTTTCTTCATCGCATTTTTTTCTAATTGACGAATACGTTCCGCTGAAACGCCGTATTCATCGGCTAGCTCATGCAATGTTGACTTGCTGTCAGACAACCAGCGTTGAACCAAAATATTGCGGCTACGCTCATCCAGATCAGACATCGCTTCTTCAAGACGGCTATTGGAGTCGGCTTCCCAGTTACCATTTTCTAATAAGGTCGCTGGGTTATGAGAATGATCTTCCAAATATTGAGAAGGCGCTTGGAAAGCACTGTCATCATCGTCATCTGCAGAAGCGTCAAACGCCATGTCTGAGGCACTCAAACGACCTTCCATCTGACGCACAACCGCAGGAGTCACCCCTAAATCGCTGGCAACAGACTCTACTTCTGAGTTACTAAACCAAGACAATGTCTTTTTAGCACTACGTAGATTAAAGAACATTTTGCGCTGGGCTTTTGTTGTCGCCACTTTCACAATACGCCAGTTCTTCAGGATAAATTCATGAATTTCAGCTTTGATCCAATGCACAGCAAAAGAAACTAGGCGAACACCCACTTCAGGATTAAAGCGTTTTACCGCTTTCATCAAACCCACATTACCTTCTTGGATCAAATCGCCTTGCGCCAAGCCATAACCTGAGTAACTTTTCGCGATATGCACCACGAATCTCAAGTGTGACATTACCAATGTTCGAGCGGCTTCAAGGTCTTCTTTATAATAAAGACGTTCCGCCAGCGCCCGTTCTTCATCGGCTGACAAAATTGGAATTCTGCTGACGGCCTGTACGTAAGATTCTAGGTTCTGACCTGGAATCATCATATCTGTAGGCTGGAGAGCTTTACCCATCTCTATTTCCACCTTTATAAGTTCATATTATCTATGAATCGATAGTAGCAAGTTAATTTCTGTTGTGTGTGGCACAAATGTGAATATAGCGTGTCGTTTGTGTTACCTACAAAAAACACGATCTGTGTCACTGTAATTCTATATGCGCAATATGACGATTAACTGCAATCCAAGCACCTAATACACCAATTAATGCGCTTATAGTTAAACATAAAACAATCTCATCTGCATTAAAAGTCTGTAGCTGAAAGCCACCGTGATACAGCTCAATCAAGCGTTCTGCTGGCGCACTAACCCACCAGCTAAGCAAGAGAATACAAAGGGTGGCAAAGAATCCGCCCAACACGCCAAACCAAAACCCCATATAGAGAAATGGTCGACGAATGTAGCTATCCGTTGCCCCAACAAGCTTCATCACTAGAACTTCATCGCGACGACTTTCAACCGCCATACGAATAGTATTTCCCACGATAAGCAGCACAGCCACCACCAGCAAAATCGATAATGCATACACAAAACGCTGCCCAAAACTCAGTATATTGGCAAGGCGCTGTAACCATTGTGCATCCAACTCCGCATATTCCACTTCATTTTGACCCGAAAGTTGATCACGTAGAGATTGGAGCTCTGCTAACGACTGTAAATTAACAACTTCCCTTGGCACTACCTTCAACACGATCGGTAACGGATTCTCCGGTAACGACGATAAAATCTGCTCATAGCCACTGGAACGCTCGAAGTAACGTAGCCCTTCTTCCTTCGAAACATACTCAACAGAAGCCACATCAGCGCGAGCCGACAGTCGATGAGATAACGCCAGCGCCTTGGTATCGTCTACTTGAGGAAATAAATACAGGGTAATAACAGATTGCTGTTCCCAGTTGTCCGTCACAGATTGCACGTTTTTTAACAGCACATACAAACCGCCAGGCAATGAGAGGGCGATGGCAATAACCATCACCGTCATAATGGTCGCGAGAGGGTAATTCACCAATCGCATGAAGCTTTCGGCCAACGTAGCTTGGTGCTGACGAAGGTATTGCCCAACATCAAAAGAAGGCCGTGTTGGCCAATTATGTTTCGTCGCCTTAACGGACTGTCGTGTGGCACCACGACGAGAAGGTTTTTGAGACATTAGCCAAAACCTCCATCGTTTACCATTCGACCCTGATTCAAGGTCAACACACGGTGACGCATACGCGCGACCAAAGCCAAGTCGTGACTCGCCACCAGTACGGTCACGCCCACATTATTGAATTCTTGAAACAGGTTCATAATTTCCGCAGACAAACGTGGGTCTAGGTTTCCTGTTGGCTCATCCGCTAACAGCAACTGAGGCTTATTGACCACAGCGCGAGCAATCCCCACACGCTGCTGCTCACCGCCAGACAGCGCCATTGGGTTGTATTTCTCTTTGCTCAATAATCCGACTTTATCCAACGCAGCCCGAACGCGTTTCGCCGTTTGCTCATGATCCGCCCCACTCACTTGCAGAGGCAGGGCCACATTATGAAAAACGCTGCGATCAAACAGCAGCTGATGGTTCTGAAAAACCACACCTACGCGGCGTCGGTGCTGAGGGATAGCACGACGACTTAAGGTGCGCAGATCCACCCCATCCACTAGGATTTGCCCTGATGTTTGTCGCTCAATCATCATCATGAGTTTCATTAAGGTACTTTTGCCAGCGCCAGAATGGCCGGTTAGAAACGCCATTTCACCTTGCTGCAAATGAAAACTCACTTGCGATAGGGCTTCTTGACCGCTGTCGTACTTCTTTCCAACTCGCTGAAATTCAATTTCCACGCTGTCTTGGTATCCTTATGTCATTAGCAAACACTGAGGGTCGTTTGAGTCTTTTCTCTATCCACAAGCAACCACTCTTACTCACTATCGAACAGAGCGTCAATAAATTCTTCCGCCACAAAAGGACGTAAGTCGTCCGCCTGCTCACCGACGCCAATATAACGAATCGGCAAACCAAATTGCTTAGCAATGGCGAAAATAATCCCGCCTTTTGCGGTACCGTCTAATTTGGTCAGTGTAATACCACTCACACCCACGGTTTCCGTGAACAACTTAGCTTGGTTTAATGCGTTTTGCCCGGTTCCTGCGTCTAGCACCAACATCACTTCGTGAGGCGCTTTAACATCAAGCTTCTGCATGACACGAACCACCTTTGACAGTTCGTTCATTAAATTGGTTTTGTTTTGCAGACGCCCTGCCGTATCCGCAATAACAATATCAACGCCTTTGGCTTTTGCCGATTCAATGGCATCATAAATAACCGACGCAGAATCCGCTCCCGTATGCTGAGCCACCACAGGGACATTGTTACGCTCGCCCCACACTTGTAACTGCTCAACGGCCGCCGCACGGAAGGTATCGCCTGCAGCCAGCATCACACTTTTGCCTTCTGCTTGATACTTCTTCGCTAACTTACCAATGGTCGTGGTTTTACCCACACCGTTCACACCAACCATCAGGATAACAAAAGGGCCTTCTTGATTGACTGGCACAAGCTCTTTCTGCGATCCCACTAGGATGCTTTGCATCTGTGCTTTCAAGCTGGCCAACAAATCATCTGCGTTTTTTAACTCTTTACGCTTCAGTTTGCCGGTCAACTCATCCATGAGTGACTGTGTCGCATCAAAACCAACATCCGCCATCAACAGTTGTGTTTCTAACTCTTCTAATAAGTCTTCATCGACTTTCTTACCGCCCGAAATAATCGAAGATAATCCGCTTCCTAGACCATTTCGAGTACGAGACAAACCTGATTTGATACGTTGCGACCAAGACAGAGTGGGCTTTTCAACGGGCTCTGCTGGGGCGGAAACCACAACGTCTGTTTCAGCCGGTTCTGCCTCAGAAACAGTCTTGGTCATTGTTTCCGTGGCGGTATCGTCGACCGGCTCAGTGCGCGCTTCATTTTCCGCAGTATCAGACTTCTGCGAGTTTTCTGCTGCTTCTTCAGCTTTCTGTTCTTCTATACCCTTATTCTTTGCAGCCTTAACATCTGCACCCAATCCTTTTACTACGCGGCGTTTAATAATAATCGCTAAAATGGCCAACGCAGTACCAATGACAATCGGCGCATATCGGGCATACTCACCAAGATACGGTGTTAATAAAGCAATGAGCTGGTTAACAAATTCCATCAAGTCGGTCTCTTATGTCTAGACTGGTGCTGTTTACACCAGTGAAATGCTATTATTCAATACAGCAGCCACTATGGTTGGCACTGAAAGCGGTGATTTTATCATCATTCCTATTGGCAAACAGGTCTAGTTTTGTGGAAAAGCCACACATCGCGCCTGTCTTTCTTACGGTTCGATATGTTTAACAGTAAAAAACCTCTTTTTAGCCGCCCTGCTTTGGCCGCCGTCATGGTGCTATCGACCCTGGTTATCTGGGTATTAAATTTAACCGCACCAGCGCCGCGTTTTCCAACCCCTAAAGTAGAAATCTGGAAAACCCAGTCAGGCATACCGGTCATTTGGCTGTCTCAGGAAAAATGGAAAAACACCAATAAATTAGAATTGCGCTTTACCTTTAAAAACACATCACAAAGTGCCCCTCTCACGGACGCCACGCTTTCATTATTGATGGCAGATTCACTGCCTCTGAGCACATCGACCATCAATCAGAGACTAGCACCCCTTGCGGCAAAAGTGAGCAGCGATTACGACCATGAAAATCAAACCATTGCGCTGACACTCAACAGTGAACCGGCCTACCTTATGCCGACACTGACATTGATGTCTCAATGGTTATCCGCCCCCGCATTTAAAGCACGGGCTTTTGATCACTGGAATAGACGATTCAATAACACATTGCCAACCCAACAAACGCTAGAGAACATATTGTTTGCCAACACAGCGGCGACCTCTTCGCCAGCGATTACACTCGCCGCAATCAAAAGCCACTACGCTCAACTCACCCAACAAGCTTCCGCTATTTTTGTCATTGGTGAAATGACCAAACAAACACAAGACGCCATCAAAGCAAGCCTAAATACGCTAAGCAAACATTTCTCCGTCGCCAGCCATACGCCAAAGGGTGCGCCAATTTCATGGCAGCAGCCAGCGCCCACCCCACAAGCAACACAAATCACACCACCGAAAGAAACTCAGAGCATGCTGGCGCTCACGCCGCTCTCATCAGTAAAACAGTGGCTTAGTTTACAGATCTGGGGCGCAGACCTGATTGATAGCTTGAGCAATCAAGGCACATTTGGTTATGTACGCCTTAATTTAACGCTCTCAGCCAAGCATCCATGGGCCTATTGGCGAGCACAACATACAGAACCATTGTTAGCGTCAAAACAGAAAACACCAGCGGCAAACGAAGTCAGTGCTCGTAGCATGATCGAGCTCGCTCGCATCCCCTCATTACAGGATAACGCACGCTTTAAAGCGCTACTAGATCAGTTAAAAAGTCAGCTTGCGCAACGCACATTAGACCCAAGCTGGTGGGCGTTACTTGCAACCAGTGCGACCCAAGAAGACAGCTCACTCACCTTGGCTCAATTTGCGAGCCACTACCAAGATGCCATCGATACGTTTAACCAAGACGACTATAAAGCGGCCCTTGAATCGCTGCTCATCACACCGTCTTATCAAGAGATTCAGGTCTACTAATGAAAAAGAAAATCAGTGTTCACTCATCCACAAAATCCAAAGAAAGAGCGTCAAAACTGCGTATCATTTCTGGTGAATGGCGTTCAAGACAGCTGCCTATCCCTAATATTGAAGGGCTGAGACCAACACCAGATAGAGTCCGAGAAACACTGTTTAATTGGATAAATTACGAAATACCAGGCGCACGCTGTGCCGATTTATTCTGTGGCTCTGGCGCACTGGGGTTAGAAGCCTTATCACGTGGGGCGAAGAGCGCCATTTTTGTCGACAATTCAAAAGTCGTCGCGCAACAAATGAACGACAACCTCACCACATTAAAAGCAGAGAATTATCAGGTAGTACAACAAAATGCCGCTGAGTTTTTGGCCACTGCGACACCCCAACCTCTCGACCTTATCTTTTTAGACCCGCCGTTTCGTAAAAACTGGTTAGCGCAAATCGTGCCTCTGCTTGAGAACGGTTGGCTCGCAGACACGGCATTGGTCTACATCGAAATGGAAAAAGAAGCCTCTCTGCCTAGCTTGCCAGCCTCTTGGACCTTACAGAAAGAAAAAACCGCAGGCCAACTGGTGTATCGATTGTTTGCAGTGAATCAAGCAAACCACTAAATCGACCTTAACAACGGGGGTTTGATCCATTCGCACAACCATGATCTGCCCCCATGTTTAGCACAAGCGAGCATTTCTCCTCACCTCTCTTGATGAGGTCTTCCGCAACCGCTAGACTGTGCTCCAAGATTCACACTGTCCGCTTGCTGTCTCAGCAAAGCGCGATGACTTTCACCAGGACACCTAAAGCCTATGCCGGACGCTATTCCAGTCGATTCTGTTGGTATCGTGGCGCCACATATTGCGCAGTTTGAGACACCTCTTACGCTCTCTTGTGGCCAAGATTTACCAGCCTATCAACTTGTTTATGAAACTTATGGAACTCTGAATTCCAATGCTTCTAATGCCATTCTGATTTGCCACGCACTCAGTGGTGATCACCATGCCGCAGGTTATCACGCCATGTCGGACAAGAAACCTGGTTGGTGGGACAGCGCTATTGGGCCAGGCAAAGCCATCGACACTGAGCGCTTTTTTGTCATCAGTTTAAACAATCTAGGCGGCTGTTCAGGCAGCACTGGTCCGACCAGCATCAACCCGGAAACCGGTGATATTTGGGGTGAAAATTTCCCTATTGTTACCGTGCAGGATTGGGTCGAAAGCCAAGCTCGCCTGGCGGACAGATTAGGCATTCAAACCTTTGCGGCCATCGTGGGTGGCAGTCTTGGCGGTATGCAGGTGCTCGAATGGAGCATTCGCTTTCCTACACGCTTAAAAGCAGCGGTGATCATCGCCTCAGCACCGAACCTATCGACCCAGAACATTGCGTTTAACGAAGTGGCGCGTCAGTCCATCCGACGTGACCCAGAGTTTCATGACGGACGCTATTTAAACAAGCAATCCGTGCCAACCAATGGCCTTGGATTGGCCCGCATGCTAGGGCACATTACCTACTTGTCCGATGACGCCATGGGCTCGAAGTTTGGCCGTCAGATGCGCCATGATAATTACCAATACAACTATGGCATCGAGTTCGAAGTAGAAAGCTACTTGCGTTATCAAGGCGAAGCCTTTACCAAACGCTTTGACGCCAACACCTATATGTTGATGACAAAGGCTCTGGATTATTTTGACCCTGCTGCCGAAACTGATGGTGACTTATCCGCGGTTCTGAGCCGTGCCCAATGCGAGTTTTTATTGGTCTCTTTCACCACCGACTGGCGTTTTGCCCCAGAGCGAAGCGAAGAAATAGTCAATGCCTTGGTAAAAGCAGGAAAGCATGTCTCTTACGCAAAAATAGAAGCCGCTGAAGGCCACGACGCTTTCTTGTTTCCTATACCTCGTTATATGACAACGCTAAACAGTTTTTTAACGCGCATCGGTAATCGAATCTTAAAGGAGGCTCAATAATGCGTTCTGATTTAGAAATGATCGATGAATGGATTCAGCCTAATTTACGTGTATTGGATTTGGCTTGCGGCCCAGGTGAACTTCTTCATCACTTGATGAACAACAAGCAAATCACTGGCTATGGCTTAGAAATTGGCCCAGAGGATCTCAATACCTGTATTGAAAAAGGCATTCCAGTTTTAGAGCAGAACATCGACGAAGGCCTACAAAACTTTGAAGATCATAGCTTTGATCTGGTCTTGATGACCCACGCTTTGCAGCAATTTCGTCGTCCAGATTTATTGATCGATGAAATGTTGCGCATTGGCAAAGAATGCATCATTACCTTCCCAAACTTTGGTCATTGGCGCAGCCGTCTGCATTTAGCACTCAAAGGTCGAATGCCCGTGTCCGATTTCTTACCTTATAATTGGTATGACACACCTAACATTCACTTTTTCACCTTCCAAGATTTTGAGCGCCTGTGCAACGAAAAAGGCATTAAGATTTTGCGCTGGGCAGCAGTCGATGGTCATCTACGAGATCATTGGTGGATTCGCACCATGCCTAACATGTTCAGCGAAACCGCCATTTTTCACATTACTCGTTAAGCCATTGTGCAACAGAGTATAAAAAGCAAACAGCACCATAAGGCGGCTATTTAGTCGCCTTTTTACATCACAATATCGCATTTACTGCAGAGGAAAAACGATGAGCCAGACCATCGTACTAGCCAGCAATAACGCTGGTAAAATCAAAGAATTCAACGCTTTATTGGGAGACCTAGGCTTTGATGTAAAACCACAGAACGAGTTTGGCGTACCAGAAGCGGATGAAACCGGTCTGACGTTCATCGAAAATGCCATTTTAAAAGCTCGCAATGCATGCGCGCATACCGGTCTACCGGCATTAGCCGATGACTCTGGTATTGAAGTCGATTTCTTAAACGGCGCACCCGGTATTTATTCTGCACGCTTCGCCGGAGAGCATGGAGACAACGACGCCAACAATGCGCTCTTGCTCGAGAAACTAGAGGGCGTTGCAGATCATGAACGTAGCGCTCGCTTTCATTGTGTACTGGCGTATTTGCGCCATAAAGACGACCCAACGCCTTTGGTGTTCCATGGGGTATGGGAAGGCCGTATTTTACCAACAACGGAAGGCCAAGAAGGCTTTGGCTATGACCCGCTATTTTATGTACCCGAATGCGGCTGCAGTGCGGCCAGCTTACCAAAAGAAGTGAAAAATCAAATAAGTCATCGCGCCCAAGCGCTAAAACAGCTGGTGGCCGCCTTCCAACAACGCAGTGCTTCTCTATGATAGACCTCACCGCCAGCTTGCCGCCGCTTAGCCTTTACATCCATTTGCCTTGGTGTGTTAAAAAATGCCCCTATTGCGACTTTAACTCACACCAAGCCGATCGTTTCGAAAAAGAGGGCAAGTTGCCCGAAGACGCTTATCTAGCGCAATTGTTGGCGGATTTAGACGCGGATTTGGCTTATGTAACAGGACGGCCGATTCAAACCGCCTTCATTGGTGGCGGTACGCCGAGCTTGATGAGCGAAGACTTTTACTACCGTTTAATGGATGCACTACGCGACAAGCTCACTTGGGTGGATAACGCAGAAATCACCATGGAAGCCAACCCAGGCACGTTTGAACAAGAGAAATTTCGTCACTTTCGTCAAGCAGGCATCAACCGATTGTCTATTGGCATCCAGAGCTTTCAGCCAACGCTGCTAACAACGCTAGGCAGAATCCACAACCGCGAAGAAGCCATCCACGCGGTGGAGAAATCTCGTCTTGCGGGCTTCGATAATATTAATATCGATTTGATGCACGGCCTGCCCGAGCAAAGCCTTGATATGGCACTGGACGATTTGGCCCTCGCCATTCAGCTCGATCCTGAGCATTTATCCTGGTATCAACTCACCATAGAGCCCAACACGGAATTTTATCGACGTCCGCCAACCTTGCCTGAAGACAATACGCTATGGGGAATTCAAGACGCAGGTCAGGCGCTGCTTGAAAAACACGGCTACGCACAATACGAGGTGTCCGCAAACGCCAAACACAATCGTCGAGCCGCGCATAACCTAAATTATTGGCGCTTTGGTGATTATCTTGGCATTGGCGCGGGGGCTCACGGTAAAGTGACTCTGCCTGATGGGCAAATCTTTCGCACTCGTAAAACTCGTCACCCAAACCATTACCTAAACACACTGCCCGAAGCATTAGTGATCAAAGAATCCATAGAGCAAGAAGATTTGCCATTGGAATTTATGATGAATCGCCTGCGCTTGTTTGAAACCTTCGATTTACAAGATTACCAGCGTTACACCTACCAAGCGCTACCAGACGCATTGCTAAAAGCGTGTAATACCGCGATTAAGAAAGGGTTTTTAGACGCTGAGCAGTGGTCGAATGGCAAAGTGCAAACCACAGAGAAGGGCAAATTATTCTTAAATGAGTTGCTTGAATTGTTTCTTTCTTAATGTCCTCTTTTTTGACAATGGTTTGACATCTAAACAAATAAATGTAAATCTTGCCGCCTATTTATAGGGTGGGAACCAACAGCGTCCCACTTTATTCTTGTTTTAGATAAACACGACATAGCGTGTTTATCTAAAACAACATCGTCTAAACAACATAATTAGCGCCATCGGACTATTTATCTGTGTCATCTAATTGTTATAAAAGACCTGATAGTGTCTTTACTACCACCTAACACCACGCGACCTATTTACTCCTTGCAGGCCTTAACGCTGAGCAAAGAGATTAATAACAAGCAAACTTGGCGTGCTGAGGCGGAATAGGACAATAGATGACGTAAAAAGAACAGTTCACCTCCAGTCCTTTTTCTATGATGAAGTTGGAGTGGTAAAACACTGGCCAATTGGCTGCACGTAGTTTGTTTAGAAAGATTCGAAAAGTGTTCACTTATTCAGGAGAGATCTATGAAAAACAAGGCGCCGAGCAACGGCCGGCAAGAATACAATACCTCGTATACCGTGGGGCAAGACAATATTCGTTTCCTTGGAATGGATATCCTAAACCCGGTATTTAGCACCAGTGCAATCATCATCCTTGCATTTATCATTGCTACCATCATGTTCCCTGCCGATGCCAAAGAGGTATTAATGGGCGCTCGAACATGGTCAATCAATAACTTCGATTGGTTCTTCATAATTTCAGGCAATATTTTTGTCCTATTTTGTATCGCTCTGATTCTGTCCCCTATGGGTAAAATTCGTTTGGGTGGCAGTGAAGCCAAAGCAGAACACTCAACCATTACTTGGTTCTCAATGCTGTTTGCCGCGGGCATGGGTATTGGCTTGATGTTCTGGAGTGTGGCAGAACCAGTGGCTTATTACACTGGCTGGTACGGCACACCGCTTAATGTCACCGCCAACACACCAGAAGCAATGAAAATGGCAATGGGCGCAACCATGTTCCATTGGGGTCTTCACCCTTGGGCGATCTATGCGGTTGTTGCATTGTCACTTGCCTTCTTTGCTTACAACAAAGGCTTACCTCTTACTATTCGCTCTGCTTTCTACCCTTTATTCGGGGAAAAAGTTTGGGGTGTTATCGGTCATGCTATCGATACATTAGCGGTTATCGCCACCATCTTTGGTTTGGCAACCTCCCTTGGTTTTGGTGCTCAACAGGCCGCCAGTGGATTAAACTTCCTATTTAATATCCCGAACACTCTAACCACACAAATTGTGGTGATTTGTGGTGTTACCGCAGTGGCTATTTTCTCTGTAGCTCGTGGCCTTGAAGGCGGCGTGAAGCTATTGAGTAACGTCAACATGATCATCGCGGCTGTGTTTGCAGCGTTTGTTTTGATCATGGGTAATACCGGCGTCATCTTCGGCACCATGGGTACCACTTTAATAGCGTATGTCGAAAACATAGTGCCGCTTGGTAACTGGATTGGCCGTGAAGACCAAACCTTCTACCACGGTTGGACTATCTTCTACTGGGCTTGGTGGATTTCCTGGTCCCCATTTGTAGGTATGTTTATCGCGCGTGTTTCTCGTGGCCGTACGGTTCGTGAGTTCCTAACCGCAGTATTACTTGTGCCTACGGTTGTCTCCATTGTCTGGATGTCTATCTTTGGTGGTTCCGCTCTGGATCAAATCACTCATGGCACTGGCGCTCTGGCTGGTGGCTTAACCGATGTGTCTTTGGCGATGTTTCAAATGCTAGAAGGCTTGCCGCTAACCTCTGTCGCTTCCTTCATTGGTATCGTGCTTGTGTTGGTCTTCTTTGTGACTTCATCTGACTCAGGCTCTCTGGTCATCGACGGTATTACCGCCGGTGGTAAAACAGATGCGCCTATGATTCAGCGTGTTTTCTGGGCGGTATTAGAAGGTGTTATTGCCATTGCCTTGTTGGTTGGCGGCGGCTCAGAAGCCCTGTCAGCGATTCAAGCGGCGGCGGTGACCATCGGCTTACCGTTTACCTTACTGATGCTGGTAATGTGTGTTGCCTTGTTTAAAGGACTGCGTGGCGACATGCATCTTTATAAATAAAGCAGACGATAAACAGTGTTAATACGAGCGGCTTTGGCCGCTCGTATTGTTTTCAGTCGAGAAGTCCTTTATTATTCGCGGCCTCTTAGGGGAGTAATCTTCTTTGCGTTTTGCAAAGATTCTTTGTCAACATAATTGAGCCTCATGCTCGTGGCAAAGAAGTCCAAATTCGAACCACTATCGAATGGGATTGATGAGACTTAAGACAATGACTTGGCTCAGGTGGGCTCAAGTGTGTTGTCTTTTGTTTATCTGCCCACCTAGGAATTCCCAATAATGGAAGCACTCATAACCTCTATCTCTACCGTTGCCCTTGCTGAAATGGGTGACAAAACACAACTTCTTGCTCTCTTTCTTGCTGCCCGTTTTCCATCAAAAACGGCGATTATCTTAGGCATGCTGTTTGCCACGTTAATCAATCACGCCCTGTCTGCCTGGTTTGGTGTTGAGGCGGCGAATTGGATTCCTGCTAGTTGGGTTAACTGGGTGGTGGGTGTCAGTTTTATCGCCGTCGGATTATGGCTGCTGATTCCAGATAAAGACGACAGCGAAGAAGGAAGCATGCTCAAATATGGCGCCTTCACAGCCACGCTTATCTTATTTTTCCTTGCCGAGATTGGCGACAAGACTCAAATTGCTACCGTATTATTAGGGGCACATTATGGGTCGGTTGGCCTGGTTTTACTTGGTTCAACCATTGGTATGATGCTCGCCAATGTCCCCGTGGTCTTTGCCGGCAACTGGATCATGGACCGTATCAACCCAACACTTACCCGTCGACTCGCTTGCGTGCTATTTTTAGTCATGGGGTTAGTCAGTATTATATCGCCAATGCTTTAATCACTAGGAATACGTTATGGATGTCGAATTAACCGAGATAGTAGAAGCACTTTGCCAACACGCGCCTTTTAGTGAGCTTGCTGATGATCCGCAACTGAACGATATGGTCAAGGAAGTAGAGGTTCAGTACTTGCGAGCTGGCGAATGGGCGATCCAACCTGGCATACTCAATCACACTCTATTCTTCATCCGTAGCGGCGCTGTTGAAGCCCTTAGCAAAGAACAAAAGCTGATTCGGCGTATGAATGAAGGGGAGCTGTTTGGTTACGCTTCTCTTCTACGTGGCGGTAAATTCTCTCAATCAATGCGCGCGATTGAAGACAGCCTACTTTATCGTATTCCCGCTCGCTGGTTCTTAAAACTCTACGAAGAAAACGATAGTTTTTCTGATTTTTTCGAACTTGAACAAGAAGTTAGACTAAAAGTGGCGATGGAATCCCAGAGCTCTGGCATCTCTTTGATGACCTGCCCTATTGTTAGTCTGCTGCGCCGAAATCCCATCACGATTGGTATCGATGGGAATATTCGCATGGCCGCAAAAATGATGGCGGATAACAAAGTATCCAGCCTCCTCATCATGGAAAACGACATCTTAGTTGGCATTTTAACAGACCGCGACCTACGTAACCGTGTCGTCGCAGCGGGATTGGATTACGATACGCCAGTGGGTCAAGTGATGACGGTTGATCCTGTCACCATGGACAGTGGCGATTATGCGGCTGAAGCCGTATTGAAGATGATGGAAAAAAACATTCATCACATTCCCATCCTGAAGGGAAGTCAGCCCGTTGGTGTGGTCAGTACCGGCGATATTATCCAAGCGGAAAGCCACGGCAGTATTTATCTGATTAGCGACATTTACAAGCAAACCAGCATTGAAGGATTGCAGGCGATCAGCCGCAAAATGACGCACACCTTTACTCAGCTGGTCCTCGCTGATGCCAATACCCAAATGATCGGTAATGCCATGTCCCATATTGGCACCGCGTTTGTAAAACGCTTACTGAAGTTGGGCGAAGAGAAATTTGGTAAGCCGCCTGTGCCCTACTGTTTTGTCGCACTAGGCTCTCAAGCACGCGAAGAACAAACCATTAAAACCGACCAAGACAACGCGCTGATTTTAAGCAATCACTATGATCCTAAAGCGCATGGTGAATACTTTGAAAAGCTAAGCGACTGGGTCTGCAAAAGCCTAGATATGTGTGGTTATCCTCTGTGCACTGGCGATGTTATGGCGTCTAACACGCTTTGGCGTCAACCGCTGAATCAGTGGAAAAAATATTTCAGCGACTGGATCAAAGAACCTAAGGCCGAAGCCTTGTTACATTTGTCTATTTTCTTTGATTTAAAAGGAATATACGGTGACAAGTACTTAGCGAAGGATCTAAGTCGACACATACGAAAAGAAGCAAAAGCCAACCCAGGCTTTCTGACTTTTATGGCACGTAACGCGAACCAGCGAAAACCGCCGCTCGGCTTCTTTCGACAATTTGTATTGGACGGCGAAGGGAAACAGTCTCGAACCTTTAACCTGAAAGAAAGAGGCATTGCCCCGATCATAGACATTGTCCGAGTGCATGCCTTAGCCTGTGGCAGCGACAAGCTAAACACACTAGAACGTTTGGAAGATATCGACAACGCGGGCTTGTTACCTGATGGCCGCGCGAAGGACTTGGCTCTGGCCTTAGAAATGATTGGCATGGTGCGCATTCGCAGCCAAAAAGATCAGATCGAAAAAGAGCTCGTCGTGACCAACCACGTTAACCCTGCCCTGTTATCATCGTTTGAAAAACGGCACCTACGAGACGCGTTCCACATCGTCGAAAGACAGCAGGAGTTTATTAAATTTCGCTATGCTGGGAAGCGTAGTTAGATGTTTACGCGACTGATGACCGCCATTAAAGGACCCAAAGCTCAACCGGTCCAAGATTGGCAAGCGATGTTCAAGCAATGGGCTAAAGAGGCGCCAGAGGGCCCTCTTAAACGTTATTATGAAGCAGGGACAATCGCGCTAGACACACCATTAAAAGAAGCCCCTTTGTTGGCGCTGGATTTAGAAACCACCGGACTTGACCCACTCAAGGATGAAATCATCAGCTTAGGGTGTGTGCCGATGGATCATAAAATCATTCGCTGCCAAGGTGCTGGGTATTGGATGGCAAAGCCAGAACGTACCCTTAATGCCGAGTCGGTGACCATCCATGAAATCACCCATACGGAGTTAGCCGAAGCGCCGCCTTTGCACCGCATCCTCAATGAGATTCTTAACGTGCTCTCAGGCAAGGTCGTCGTGGTTCACTGCGTGTCTATCGAACGTGAATTTCTACGCGAAGCGGCGTTAAATGTGTATGGTTTCCCTTTGTACTTTCCCGTCCTAGACACCATGCAAATAGAACATCTGGCGCAAAATAAAACCCCTTGGTGGAAGCGCATCATCGCCAGACAGCCATCGTTACGCTTAGACGCTTGTCGCCAACGCTATCACCTACCACGTTACAAAGCTCATCATGCTCTCACCGATGCCTTATCTTCCGCAGAGTTGCTGCAAGCACAGATTAGCTACCACCTTGATCCAGAGGCTAACATCTCCGCCTATTGGCTCTAATAAAAAAGCGAGGTGTATGACCAGCACACACCTCGCTGTTAGACATTGCTTAGCAATTGATCAGCGCCTCTAAAACAAGCAGCGCATCAATCACTCACCTTTACATTAAAAGGTACTCAGACGCGCTTGCGCTTGCTCAAGCGTAGGCAAAGAAGGATACGCGCCAAGTTTGGTCACTGAGTCGGCACCGCAGGCGGCCGCAAAACGAATAATGTCCGTCAGTTGTGCTTGTGATAGTGCCGCCAAAGAATCGCTGTCACCACCTTGCTCCGCCAATTGATACAGCAAGCCGCCAACAAAAGCATCACCGGCAGCCGTCGTATCTTTTACGTCCACTTTTGGCGTCACAACTTCGCCTTTGCCTTGTGCTTTACTGTAAAAACGAATGGAATTACCACCGTCAGTTAACACAAACAAGGTCACGCCAGCGGCTAGGCTCTCATCAATCAAGGCAAATGGGTCATCCGCTAGTACTGCTAACTCTTCTAGGCTGGCTTTAACCACGTCACCACTTTGCATCCAGTCAATCACCCGCTGGGTATCGACGTTATGGTCAGGCCAAAGGTTAATACGCAAGTTTACATCGATACTGACGACCCAATTTGCGGCACGCGCCATCCGAATACCAGCCAAGGTCGCTTGAGTAATCGACTCGTCTGTTAAAGTATTAGAGCAGGTGTGGAACACGCCGTGTCCTTCAAACCAAGCAGGTTTAAAGTCAGCTTCACGGAATAACATGTCCGCAGAAGGGTTACGATAAAACTCAAAACTACGCTCACCTGTATTGTCTAAGCTAACAAACGCCAAGGCTGTTTTTGCCTCGTTTGTCATCAGCATGCTGTCCGTCACCACACCATAGCTTTCAAGAGAACTTTTTAGAAAGTGACCAAACGCATCGTCGCCTACTTGCCCAGCAAAATGACTATTGCCACCAAGCTGTGCTGCAGCAACGGCGACATTCGCCGGTGCACCGCCAGGGAATTTAGTAAAAGATTCCAGTTCGCCAG
Organism: Marinomonas sp. KMM3893; assembly: GCF_004352855.1. Taxonomy (GTDB): domain Bacteria; phylum Pseudomonadota; class Gammaproteobacteria; order Pseudomonadales; family Marinomonadaceae; genus Marinomonas; species Marinomonas arenicola. The sequence goes on from NZ_SJSC01000002.1 coordinate 43,605, forward strand.
CTTGTGTCGCGCCGTTAGAAAGGAAGTCGATCAGGGCTTCGCCGAACGCCATTATTTTTGTCGTCATCTTGTGATTCTCTATATTGAGCTATGAGGTCTGAAAGGTGAAAAATTATGCAGGGAGACGAAAATTAAATCAATTTAATTTATTTAATTGACTTCGCTATCCTCGATCATTGTAACAATTGGTTCCTTTTGGGTTTCTTGTTAGACTGAAACTTCTCTGCATAACTTTACTGCCTTTCACTGAGAATAATAATGACGAAAGCCAAATGTATCTACGTCGTTGACGACGATGACGACATTCGTACCTTGCTACAAACCTACCTAGAGAAACACCAGTTTCAGGTTTTAACCGCAGAGTCTGGCGAAGCGTTTCTGGCCGATTTCAAACCTTCTCAAGACGTCGACTTAGTGATTCTCGACATCATGCTACCGGGGCAAGATGGCTTTTCCGTATGCCGTTCATTACGCACCCAATCGCAAGTGCCCGTGATTATGCTGACTGCGAACTCAGACGAGATGGACCGCATTATTGGCCTAGAAATTGGCGCCGACGATTACCTGGCTAAGCCGTTTAACCCAAGAGAGTTGCTGGCGCGCATCAAAGCCATTTTACGACGCATGGAACACACCGAAATAGTAGAAGCGCCTAATGTGGCTCAACGCTTTTATCATTTCTCTCAGTTCACCTTAGACACCCTCTCTAGAGAACTGAATTACCAGAACGAGAAAGAGTCTTTGTCTGGCGCGGATTACAATCTGCTCATGCTTTTTTTGGCAAGCCCTGGCAAAGTACTTACCCGAGAACACATTGCAGAAAATACTCGCGGCCGTGATAGCGCGCCCCTAGATCGTTTTATTGATGTGCATGTCAGCCGCTTACGTCAACGCCTGCGTGAAGACGCAAGACAGCCCCAGCTGATTAAAACCGTTCGAGGCCAAGGCTATATTTTAACCGCCGATGTAATGACATCCGATATGGCACATGTGGATGAGTCGCATTAATAAGCGCATTAAGCGCTGGTCTAACTCCCTCACAGGGCAGATCCTCATCATCATGGCGTTGGGCGTGGCTAGTGCGCAGTTTATTAGCTCGACCATTTGGCTTCGTCAGCTGAATTCTGATACAGAGAAAAACGTACTCGAAGTATCAAGGCATATGTCATACCGTATCGCCTCTACCGTCAGCTACTTCACTTCATTGCCACGCAACTACCGCCACATTGTCATTGATCAATTACAAAGCATGGGGGGAACGCGCTTTTTCGTGACTCTCAATCGTGAAGAAATCCGCATTAACGAGCTTCACGACTCCCCCTTAATGGACATAGTAAAGAACCAAGTAGAATCAACCTTGGTCAAACAGCTCGGCATCCACAACGCCAAAATTGCCTTTTCTAGCCCAGACGACCTACACGTCATCAATAACCACACGCTCTTAACCGATTTGCCAGAGCGATGGGGGAATCACAGCTTATTAGTCAAACCTCTCACGCCGCCCATTATCATTATTCAAATCCCGATTAACGACAAAGACTGGTTATACCTCGCCAGCTTAATGCCCGACCCATACTTTTTGGATGGCACCTCCGCCCTCACCGGTGAACGCCTCTTTACCATGACAGTCTCGGTGATCACTGTGCTGTTACTTAGCCTGTTGATTCTGCGTCGGGTGACTCGCCCACTCGCCATGCTAGCCAGAGCCGCAGAGCGCTTTGGTCAAGGCGATTCAAAACCTCTAAAGGAATACGGCAGTGTGGAAGTGCGCAATACCGCACGCGCCTTTAACGACATGCAGGCACGGATTCAACGCTATTTGAATGACAGAGAACGACTGTTTGCGTCCATCTCTCATGATTTAAAAACGCCTATTACTCGACTGCGGCTGAGAGCGGAGTTACTCGATGAAGACGACACCCGAGAAGCGATGATTCGAGACTTAGAAGATCTGGATATGTTGGTAAAAGGGGCATTACAAAGCGTAAAAGAAACCGATATTCACGAAAATCGTGTCGAACTGGATATTTTACGCATGTTAAAAGACATGCAAAGCACCGCCAATTTAAGCACAGAAAAACTCACCATTAGCGGCCAATTAAACCACCCTTATATAGGCAAACCTCTCGCCATTAAACGCTGTTTGGGCAACCTGATCGACAACGCACTGTATTACGGAGCAAAGGCCACGGTATTAATAGAAGACAGTGAGAATGATCTTTGTATTCGCATTTGCGATCAGGGTCCGGGGATTCCAAGTGAACAAATAGACAAAATGTTCCAGCCTTATACTCGCCTCACGCCAGATCATTCAGGTCACCCAGGCGGCATGGGCTTAGGGCTCAGTATTGCGAGGAACATTGCTCGAGCACATGGCGGTGAAGTCGTTTTGAGCAACCTGCCAGAAAAAGGGTTAGAAGCTCGGCTATGGTTGCCAAGGCACTGAATAAAAGGCTTTTTTTACTCAACACACAGTGCAAGTTTATGCACATTGTTAAGAGAAAAACCGCAAAAAAAGTCAATTATTCTCTCTTTTACTATCCGTTTTCCTTCAAATCGCCGCGCTTTTGCAAGACTTTGTTACATTTGGTTGCTCTATCTTACCCATCAACAGCAAGCGCTCTGCTAAATTGAGACTCTTGATAAGGTATCTTGCGTAGATGCCCTTCAAGTTAACAATAAACCAAGCCTTCAGCGCTTGGATACCATAAAAATAACAAAGGTCACTATCATGAAGAAAATTGCATTAGGCTTGTCTACCGTGGCACTCGCGTTGGCAGCAGCCAACAGCCAAGCAGGTGAAGTAGAAGTACTTCACTGGTGGACATCGGGCAGTGAAGCAACAGCAATCAACGTTCTGAAACAAGAAATGGAAGATGCTGGCGACACTTGGAAAGACTTTGCCGTCGCCGGTGGTGGTGGTGAATCCGCTATGACCGTTCTAAAATCCCGCGCTATTGCAGGCAACCCTCCAGCCGCAGCACAAATCAAAGGCCCTACTATCCAAGAATGGGGCGATCTAGGTTTCTTAGCAAATATAGACGATGTCGCAAAAGCGGGACACTGGGATCAAATTCTTCCTCCTGTGGTTAGTAATGTCATGAAATACGATGGTCATTATGTTGCGGCACCAGTCAACGTACACCGTGTGAACTGGTTGTGGGCAAACCCAGATGTATTCCGTAAAGCGGGCGCATCGATTCCAACCACTTGGGACCAATTCTTTGTCGCGGCTGACAAAATCAAAAAAGCCGGTTTCATTCCTCTCGCTCATGGCGGCCAAGCATGGCAAGACGCAACACTATTCGAAGCCATTGCTCTTTCAGAAGGAACCGATTTCTATAAAGCGGCTTTCATCGACCTAAAAGACGATGCGCTTAAAGGTCCGAAAATGATCGACGCACTAACGACCTTCAAAAAGATGCGTCAATACGTCGACCCAGGTTTCTCTGGCCGAGACTGGAACGTAGCAACCTCTTTGGTTATCAACGGTAAAGCGGCGATGCAGGTCATGGGTGACTGGGCAAAAGGCGAATTTACTTCAGCGGGCAAAAAACCAGGTATCGATTACATCTGTGTACCAGCACCGGGCACCAGTGGTCAATACACGTTTAACATCGACTCTCTTGCGATGTTCCAAGTCGATGGCAAAGACACACAAAAAGCCCAAAAAGACTTGGCTCGTTTGATTCTTGAGCCTAAATTCCAAGAAACCTTCAACTTAGCGAAAGGGTCTATCCCAGTACGTTTAGGCATGCCTCGAGATAAATTCGATACTTGTGCCGACTCGTCTATGGACGCCTTCAATGCCGCATCCGCGTCTGGCGATCTATTGCCAAGCATGGCTCACGGCATGGCAGTGAACTCTATGGTTCAAGGCGCTATGTTTGATGTCATCACAAACTTCTTCAACACAGAAAGCATGACGCCAGAACAAGCGGCTGACAAATTGGCCCGCGCTGTTAAAGCAAGCATGTAATCATCACCACCTGCTCGCGAGGCTGACCGCCGGTCAGCCTCTTTATTTCTCCTTTGTAGTGAAGTAATCAATTATGAATACTAACACCGCCAATTCTGGGTCAAAAAAGACTCAGTCAGGACGCTCTGCGCGCTTCAGTTTGGCCGATTGGATGCCTAAAATTGTACTCGCGCCAACCATGATCATCGCCATTGTGTGTATTTATGGCTACATGATTTGGAGCGCCGTGCTCTCTTTTACTAACTCTCGTATGCTGCCTTCGTACAAATTCGTTGGCTGGGATCAATACGAGCGCTTGTTTAACAACGACCGTTGGATGGTGGCGCTGACTAACCTCGGCATCTTCGGCAGCTTGTTTATTTTGATCTGTTTATTCCTTGGCATCATGTTAGCCATTTTCCTAGATCAGAAAATCCGTGCAGAAGGCGCGCTTCGAACCATTTACCTTTACCCAATGGCGATCTCATTTATCGTGACTGGTACCGCCTGGAAGTGGTTATTAAACCCAACCAATGGCATTCAAAAGCTGATGATAGACATGGGCTTTGAGAACTTTAAATTTGATTGGCTCACCAACCCCGACATGGTGGTGTACTGTTTGGTTATTGCGGCCGTCTGGCAAGCCTCTGGTTTTGTAATGGCGCTTTTCTTAGCGGGTCTGCGTGGCGTAGATGGTGACTTAATCAAAGCCGCTCATCTTGATGGTGCCAGCACCTTTACCACCTATCGCCGTATTATTTTACCGTCGCTAAAACCTGTTTTCTTCAGTGCTTTGGTGATCTTGTCCCACATAGCAATTAAGAGTTTCGACTTGGTTCAAGCGCTAACCAATGGCGGTCCAGGTTACGCGTCTGACTTACCGGCTAACTTCATGTACACCTACACCTTCACTCGTAGCCAAATAGGTATGGGCTCGGCATCAGCAATGGTGATGCTAGGCTGTATCTTGGCGATCTTAGTCCCTTATTTGTACTCAGAGTTACGAGGTGAAAAAAATGAAAAATAACCCAGTCGCTCGTAAAACATCCGGCGTTAGCAAGGTGTTGCGCATCGCCTTATATACGGTGCTTTTGGCAATGGCCTTTTTCTACCTGATGCCACTGGTCATCATGTTAATTACCTCCTTAAAAGACTCAGAAGAAGTGCGTAACGGTACATTATTGTCGTTACCGGCTTATTTGCATTTCGACTCTTGGACTAAAGCCTGGTCTGGCGCCTGTACTGGCAGTACTTGTACGGGGATTTCCCCATACTTTTTGAACTCTTTTAAAATTGTGATTCCTGCAGTGGCGATCTCCACCTTGCTGGGCGCGATCAACGGTTACGTTATTTCTTTATGGAAATTCCGTGGCAGTGACCTGTTCTTTGCCGCCTTGTTACTTGGCTGTTTTATCCCTTTCCAAGTGGTATTACTGCCAATGGCACAGACACTAGGTTGGTTAGGCATTGCCAGTTCAACCACAGGTTTGGTCTTTGTGCATGTGGTCTACGGTGTGGCGTTTACAACGCTCTTCTTCCGTAACTTCTATCAGTCTATTCCAGGCGAATTGGTCAAAGCGGCACGTCTTGATGGCGCCGGTTTCTTTACCATTTTCTATCGCATTATTTTGCCGGTTTCTACACCGATTATCGTCGTGACCGTCATCTGGCAATTCACACAAATTTGGAACGATTTCTTATTTGGTGTGGCGTTCTCTGGCTTTGACTCTCAACCCGTCACCGTTGCCTTGAACAACCTAGTGAATACCAGCTTTGGTGGTAAAGAATATAACGTCGATATGGCCGCTGCCATCATCGCGGCCTTGCCAACCATAGTCGTTTACGTATTAGCAGGAAAATACTTCGTCCGTGGCTTAACCGCCGGTGCCGTAAAAGGTTAACAACACCGCTCGCGCCTATACATTTTTTCACTGCGCGGGCGATTTAGACAGAATTTGGAGCAATAACATGGCAAACCTAACCATAGATAACGTTAAAAAAAGCTACGGTAAAACCGAGATTCTAAAAGGCATTAACATTTCCATCGAAGCCGGTGAATTCTTAATTTTGGTGGGACCATCAGGTTGTGGTAAATCCACTTTGATGAATTCCATCGCCGGACTAGAAGACGTCACGGAAGGTCGCATTCTGATCGACGATAAAGACGTCACCTACACCAGCCCAAAAGACCGTGATATCGCCATGGTGTTTCAATCTTATGCCTTGTACCCAAACATGACGGTAGAGCAAAATATCTCGTTTGGTTTAGAAATGCGCAAAGTACCAAAGGCAGACCGCGACGTAGAAATACAGCGCGTTGCTGAACTGTTACAAATTAGTCACTTGCTCGATCGTAAGCCGGCACAATTATCAGGCGGCCAACGCCAACGTGTGGCGATGGGACGTGCGCTTGCTCGCCGCCCTCAGCTGTACTTATTCGATGAGCCGCTTTCTAACCTAGACGCAAAACTGCGTGTCGAAATGCGTACCGAAATTAAAAAACTGCACAAGAAACTCGGCACAACCATTGTCTACGTAACCCATGACCAAATCGAAGCCATGACCTTGGCCGACCGTATTGCGGTCATGAAAGACGGTGAAGTGCAGCAGCTTGGCACCCCACAAGAAATCTATGACAACCCAGCCAACTTGTTTGTGGCCGGATTTATGGGGTCTCCGGCGATGAACTTCATCCCGGCAAAAGTCGTCGATCAAAATGGTACACCAATGCTAGAGCTAGCGGCCAACACCACCACGGCGATTCCATTCCCAAGACCTGAATCGCTGAAAAGCCGCATAGGGGAAACCGTTTTACTGGGTCTGCGTCCAGAAATGATTACCGAACCACAACCTCATAAAGAGGGCCAAGAGTTTGTTATGACCACTGGCGTAGAAGTAGAAGTAACGGAGCCAATGGGTGCCGACACCATGATCATCACCCGAATCAATGATGCGGAAATTAACTGTCGCTCTAACCCAAGCTACCTTGCTGAGCCGGGCTCTGTGATCGACATGATGTTTGATACCTCTAAAGCCGTTATTTTTGAACCAAAGACAGGCCATCGTTTGGATATTTAAGCGATTTTAGGAACATCTAGGCGTTCTAATAAACGTCTAGGTGTTTCTTGGGTCGCACTTAAACAGGTTTGATGGATTCTAAGCCTCTTTTTGCTAGACCCTAATCTCTTTTAGAGAGTACCTAATCTCTTTTTGCTAGATCCTAATCTCTTTTTGATAGTACCTAAGCACTATTTTCGCCAACCTTCGGGTTGGCTTTTTTTGGCCTTCATTCTCTACGCACCCCCCTTTTTCAGCCAGTACTCGCCGCTCTTTACAAGATAGTGTCTCGAATTCATTCCCCATTTGCGTTACCTTCCCATATTAATCCCCATCGTAATGTCACGGAGCCTATTCCGCATTCATTCAAGGGGCGCACGCATGGCGCATCATCACGATCTTAAAGGAACCAAGACATGAAACGACTCTCTCGCTTTATGCACCACCTCATCATTTTTAGTGTTATTGCTCTGATAGCGGGCTGTACCGTGATGACGCCACGGCAACCAGATTGGCAGCCAGGCAAGGAATACCACCTCACCATCTTGCACACCAATGATCATCACGGGCATTTCTGGAAAAATAGCCAAGGCGAATACGGCATGGCAGCGCGTAAAACCTTGGTCGATAATATTCGCGAAGAAGTCGCCTTAGATGACGCGCACATGCTATTGCTCTCTGGCGGAGACATTAATACCGGCGTGCCTGAGTCCGATTTGCAAAATGCAGAGCCCGATTTTAAAGGCATGCGCCTACTCGGCTACGACGCTATGGCGATAGGCAACCATGAATTCGATAACACCTTACCAGTGCTGAGAAAGCAGCAAGAGTGGGCTGGATTTCCTTTTCTTTCGGCCAATGTGTTCGACAAAAACACCGGTGACCCCTTGTTTCAGGCTTATAAAATCTTTCAAGAAGGGGACCTTAAAGTGGCGGTTGTCGGTTTCACCACAGACGACACCATCAAGCAAGGAAACCCAGAAAATCTGAAAGGCGTCGAAATTCGTTCTCCAATCGAAGTCGCCAAAAAACTCATTCCTGAACTGCGTAAGCAAGCCGATCTCATCATCGCTGTGACGCATATGGGCCATTATGATAATGGTCAACACGGTAGCAACGCTCCTGGTGATGTCGCCTTAGCACGAGCCGTACCTGGTATCGATGTGATTGTCGGAGGCCATTCTCAAGACCCTTTATTCAAACCTGACGTGCAAAATGGCACCTTGATTTTACAAGCGCACGAGTGGGGGAAATACCTAGGTCGTCTTGATCTTGTGATCAAAAATGGCGCGATTGTGTCTTCTCACTATAAACTCATCCCTATCAACCTACAGAAGAAAACCGCCGCCTCCGCAGAGGCTAACAACACACGCGCGTTGCTCAACGATAAAATCGCCGAAGACCCCAGCATGATAGCGCTGCTTACGCCTTACCAAGAAAAAGGCCAAAAAGAGCTCAGCGTGAAAGTCGGTGACGCTAACGGACGTTTTATCGGTGATCGACACAGTGTGCGTTACCGCGAGACGAATTTAGGCAATCTAATCGCCCGCGCCATGATGGAAAAAACCAAGGCTGACATTGGCATTATGAACTCAGGAGGCATCCGCGATGACCTTCCTAAAGGTCGAATCACCTACAAAAGCGTTCTCCAAGTACAGCCGTTTGGCAACATGGTGTCCTACATCGACTTTTCTGCGCAGGAACTCACCGATTACTTGTCTGCCGTCGCCTCTATTCCGCCAGGAACCGGTGGCTTCGCTCAGATTCAAGGCGTATCACTGACACTACAAAACGGCAAAGCGACGCACATTAAAGTGAATGGGCAGCCGCTCAATCCAACCCGTCATTATCGGGTGGCACTCAATGAGTTTTCCGCCAGCGGTGGTGACGGTTACCCTAAAATCAGCCAGCACCCGAGCTTTGTGAATTCAGGCTACACCGACGCCGATGTACTGAAAGACTACATCCACGCGCATTCCCCTTTAGCGCCACAAGACTACGCGCCAACTGGCGCGATCAAACGCGAATAAGAAACCCGCTTTTAGCCTAGATATGAGCAACAAAAAAGAGCCGTTCACATTGTGAACGGCTCTTTTTATTGAGGGCGATTTATCATGAAAATTTACGGTTTCGTATGCGTATAAGTCAAAGTCCAAGTTAATGGCTTCGGCAATTTCTCCGACTCTAACGTGGCCGTATATTCCAATGTATTCGCGTCTAACATCTTCCATGTATTGGTGCGTTTACCGCGTTCGGACTCCAGTATGACGTCCACTTCGTTCGCGGTTTGATGGAATGTCGAGAAAATCTCGCGATCATCATCGCCCTGGGTTTTAAAGCGATTTGCATTTAATGGGATCGTCTCTGCTGCTTCTGTATCGCACTGCCACTGCCATTGCTTGGCTTGTGTCGATAGCTGCCATTGGTGACAAATTCTGGCTTCTTTCTCCAGAATCGGCCGCGCTATCATGCGCACAAAAAAGTTCATCTCTTTCGCAACACTGTCTACCGCCGCATCCAGCTTAGCTTGAGTACTGCCAGCGTCTTGCAAATACCACTGACCATCGACTGGCGCCGCAAATACGCTCGAACTTAATCCTATGAGCAGCGATCCTGTTACCATCCACTTTTTCACCGGTACCTCCTTATTCTTATTGTTAGGTAGCCAAGATGATGACAGAGAAGTCCCCCATTGTGAGGGTCAAAAACGCGCACAATAGCTAACATTAACCGCCAGCTGAGATTTGAGCGGCTGCTGTGATGCTGCTTTTAGTATCCATATTCGATGGTAACGGGGCATCGTTGAGCAACAAGGCTGTCGCTGTATCGACCTCTACTGGGCGCGAAAAGTAGTAGCCTTGGAAGCGTGAGCAACCAATGCGCATTAGAATGTCTTTTTCTTCGCCATGCTCCACGCCTTCTGCCAATACGGAAAGGTTCATGTGGCTGGCCATGGATATGATGGTATTGATAATCACATGACTGTTGGGGTCGCTGGAAATATCCCTCACAAACGACTGATCTATTTTTAATTGATCAAGCGGTAGGTGCTGCAGATAGCGCAGAGACGAATACCCAGTCCCAAAATCGTCGATGGAGAAATGTACGTTTTTCTCCTTAAGACTGCGCATTTTTGCCGCAACAGAAGTAATGCTCTCTACCAACATACCTTCGGTGATTTCGAGATCTAATAAATTAGGGTCAATATTGGTTCGTTCGATGACATCTTGAATGGTGTCGACAAAACTGTCTTTGGCGAATTGAGAAGGGCTAATATTGATTGCCAACGCCTTAAATCGTGCCGGTAATCCGGCATCTTGCCATATTTTTAACTGATGACATGCCGTGTCTAGTACCCATTGACCTAGCTCGCTAATCAAGCCGATTTCCTCTGCAACGGGGATAAAACGCCCCGGAGGAACCTGCCCTAGCTCCTTATTGTGCCAGCGCAACAAGGCTTCAAAGCCGATGATATAGCCACGATCGTTTACCTGAGGTTGATACACTAAATAAAATTCGTCTTTCTCGAGCGCGTAATGCAATGCCTTTTCCATGGCGAGCCGTTCAGCGGCTGAATTTCTCATCGCATCATTGTAGAAGTGCAAATTGCCACGGCCATTCTCTTTGGCTTGATACATGGCCGTGTCCGCTTTTTGTAAAATGTTCATACCATCGGACTGATCCAACGGAAAGAGACTAATACCAATACTCGCACTGAGTAATATTTCAGTACGGTTCAAGTGAATCGGTCGACTCAAGGCGTCCAATATATCATTCGCTAGGCGCGTCACTTCTGCCTGCGCTTTGTCGCTGTCTGCAGACAAACTGGGCAGCAAAACAACAAACTCATCGCCTCCAATACGAGCCACAACATCCTGCTCTGATAACAACGACTGTACTCGTTTTGCCGTTCTGACTAGAACAGTATCACCCGCATGATGCCCAAGGGAGTCATTGATGCTTTTAAAGCGGTCTAAATCAATAAACAATAAACCGCCAACAACGCCTGATTGTTTTGCTTCTTCTACGGTTTTTTCTAGACGTTCATTAAAAAAGCGACGATTTGGTAATTCGGTTAACGCATCGTAATAAGCCAGATACCTCACTTTCTCTTGGTCTTTTCTACGTTCAGTAATGTCTCGAACAGAGGCCAAAAAGTGCGGTTTTTCATCCAAGAAAATAACGTTACTGCGCACTTCTACAGGAATAAAATGGCCATCACTACGACGGTATTCCGTTTCAAATAATTTAACGTCTTCTGTTCCCGTCAGGCTTAGTTCCATTGACGATAAATGATGTTTAGGATCAATATCTTGGATATTGAGGGTCAGCAAATGCTCTTGGTCGTACCTGAGCAAATGACTCGCTTCGCTGTTGCAGTCCAAAATTCGACCTTTCAAATTCGCCAGCAACATACACTCACTAGACTGATGCAACACCGCTTTAAAGTATGACTCACTCTTTTCTAACTGGCTCTCCACATATTTCTGCTGATGCCACAATGCTGAAAAGGTTCTCGCCAACACACCAAGCTCGTCATCCCGCGACGTTTCTTCAAATTGCAATGTTGTGCTGGAAAGGGTTTTGTCGCTGAGTTGAGACAGCTTTTTAATGAAGCGATTCAAAGGGCGAGAAGTCAGCAAATAGAATAAGGTCATCATCGAAATGCCGAATAACAAGGTCATCGTTATGGTGATGCCCACCAAGCGCACACTTCGTGAAATAAAACTGGCGGTAACCGCACCAACATCCACCACCCCCGTCACTGAGCCGACTGTGATACGGCCATCGTAGTTCAGTGGCAGCACTACCCTCTTGGTTAAACCATTGAATAAGTAATCAGACAGCCAACGAAAGTTCGAGGGTTTAACGGGGCGATAGAGGTAGGCTAATTGATTGCCTAGCTCGTCTTTTAACGTCACTTCTCGAAACACGTCAGACTGAATCAAGCCTGCTAATACTCGTTCAGCCAGACTCGAGTTGAGTGTGTAGGCGGCCTCAGTGGTCGCGCTTTTCACCGTGTTGAATGTCGCCATTATTCGATGATGAATGCTGTCTTTTTCTTCTCGCCAATCCGCAATGATCTGAAACGAGCTCATGATGATACTCAATAGCAGCATTAACCCTAATGCCCACTTTGCCTGTTTATACGACAGTCTCTTGCGCAGCGCTAACATGATGTTCCTTTTCTCTTCATGCTAATCCAACATCCCTTCTGATCGATAACGTTTAAGAATCTCGCGCCACTCACCATTGGCTTTCACCTCATCTAATCCTTTATCTAAAATGACACGCCATTTATCGGCGTTTGGGTAGTGCTTGCTAAAACAAACCGTATAGTGCTGTTCGGCCAAATCGCTGACCTCATAAAAGCTCAATTTATCCTCTATGCCTAATCGTCGCGCTTCAAAATACGCACCCGCTCGCTCCGTCAGAAACACATCCTGATTCCGTCGTAATAGAAGATTAAAACCCTGCGCTATACTGCCGACCGTGTGATAGTCAATCTTGGCATTTTCCAATAGAGTCGCTTGAGCCCAGCCATTCATCGCCATAGTATGGTGTTTTTTGGCGGTTGCCATCGGATAGGCACCAGGGGCTAAATAGTCACGTCGGGTAATAAAAACGCTGCGAGATTGGCTGATTATCTGAGAAAAGCGGGCAAAGTCGTGCCGCGAGGGTAACGGTCGACAAGACACGGCTCCTAGCCCAACACCTGCTTGTAGATTCCTCATGATGCGCTTCCACGGCATCAACTCGAAATGCACAGTCACGCCTTGAGTCGCGTAAGCCTGACGGACTAGATCTATGTCCATGCCATACACGCCAGCGTCTTTATTTACGTCGTCTGTGGCAGGCAAAATGGAGGAATCTATCATATAGGGCGGAAAGTGCACGCCGTACAGAGTAATGTCCTGTGCATTCGCTCCTTGGCAAAAAAGCCCTGCTAGCAGCACACTGTTTATCGTCGACCTATTAAGATACTTCATGCTGGGAACTTCCTTTTGCCTCATTAGCCTAACGACTATTTCCATGATAGACACACACGCTGTCCAATATGACTCAGAAATAACAGACACTCAAGCATTAGAGGCAGATTCCTACTGGCTACCGCCAAAAGTCATGCCACCTAGAAATAAGAACCAAAAAAAATCAGCCGAAGCTGATTTTTTTAAACAAGAACCCTTTGCATAACGGAGATTAATTATTCACCATCAGCAAGTGTTTTGCGTTGTAATTCAATGATCTCAGCGATTCCTTTACGAGCCACAGCCAACATGCCCACCATGTGTTCATCGCTGAACGCTTCGCCTTCTGCGGTACCTTGGATCTCGATGAAACCGCCTTTGTCATTCATGATAACGTTCATGTCTGTTTCGGCATTAGAATCTTCTGGGTAATCCAGATCCAACACAGGTACACCTTTATAAACACCCACAGAGATCGCGGCAATTTGTGACACGATTGGGTTTTCTTTCACCCTTTTTTTGTCCATCAGAACTTGCATCGCATCCGCTAAGGCAACAAAGCCACCGGTAATAGACGCCGTACGAGTACCGCCATCCGCTTGAATCACATCACAGTCAATCGTGATGGTATTTTCACCCAACTTTTTAAGATCCACAGCGGCGCGCAAAGAACGACCGATCAAACGTTGGATTTCAACCGTGCGACCATTTTGCTTGCCACGAGCGGCTTCACGATCAACACGGCTGTGTGTAGAACGTGGCAACATGCCGTATTCAGCCGTAATCCAACCTTGGCCCTTACCTTTCAAGAAACGCGGCACGCCATTGACCACGGTTGCGGTACAAATAACCTTAGTATCGCCACACTCGATCAATACCGACCCTTCGGCATGCTTCGTAAAGTTGCGTGTAATTTTAAGGGGACGTAACTGATCTGCTTCTCTTCCGCTCGGACGCATATTTGTCTCTCTGTTAATTGAACCATTCTAAAGCGGCAATTATAACGAACCTACACAAAATTACCCCCCTTCCCTATGAAACTATTACTCATCAGGTACACTATTCATTCGGCCTTTTAGGCTCTATTTATTAATATGCTATCAAACTTTAGGTATTTAACATGACTGCAAGCATGACCGCCTTCTCTCGCCAAGAAGCAGTATACGATTGGGGCACCATCAGCTGGGAAATTCGCTCAGTAAATCAACGCTATCTAGAGCCACATTTCCGTTTACCTGAAAGCTTTCGTGAGCTTGAATTCGCCTTTCGTGATGTGCTGAGAAAAAAACTCAACCGCGGTAAATTAGAATGCCAACTGCGCTTTCAAGCCGTAGACAAAGCAGCGGCAAGCCTAAATATAAACGCAAGTAATGCACAAGCACTTGCCGATGCTATTGATAATCTTGGTACTTGGTTTAAAGATTTGAACCCAGTCAACCCGCTCGATATTCTTCAATGGCCAGGCATCTTAAATAACGAAGGTAGCGACTTCGATATGATGAAAAAAGCCGTCTCTGAACTCTTTTCGCAAGGTGTAGAAGAACTTATTCAAGTGCGTTTACGCGAAGGTGAGCAACTTAAAACCATCATCGAACAACGCCTAGATGCCATTGATCAAATCGTCGTCGACGTACAGGCCAAATTGCCAGAAATTCTAGCGGCACAAAAGCAAAACCTGATCGACAAATTAGAAGCGGCCAAAGCGGATCTTGATCCAATGCGAGTAGAGGCAGAAATTGTCATGCTGGCCCAAAAAGCCGACGTAGCAGAAGAACTCGACCGCCTTGCTACACACACCAAAGAAGTACGCCGTCAGCTGCAACAAAAAGGCCCAATTGGTCGTCGCCTCGACTTCTTAATGCAAGAACTCAACCGTGAAGCCAACACGCTATCGTCTAAATCCATCGTCGTTGAAACCACTCAAAGCGCCGTGGAACTGAAGGTTTTGATTGAACAAATGCGAGAACAGATCCAGAATATTGAGTAATCACAAAAGTAAAAGGTGGCACAATGCTGAATCGAGAGGATCTAACACACACGCTAAGGCAGTTAATGCCGGAGGTTAGATTGGTCTATTTGTTTGGCTCACAAGCAGATGGCAGTGCCGCCCCTTCAAGTGATATCGACATTGCCGTGCTGCTCAAGAAAAAATTAGACCCAGTAGCACGTTTCGACCTAGAGCAAACCCTTGCCATCAAACTCGATAAGGATGTCGACTTGGTAGACTTATTAACCGCCTCAACGGTCTTACAAAACCAAGTCATCATGAATGGCGAGCTACTTTTCGGCAGCGAGAGCGAACAGGTTAAGTTTGAAATGCAGATCATGTCCATGTATCAGCATTTGAACGAGGAACGGGCTGACATTTTGCAGGAATACTTAAAATGAACGACTCAGTACTCAATAAGCTAGCAACGGTTGATCGCAGCTTGAAGCGCATCCGAGACGTTTACGATCTTGCGAAAGAGCAGTTCGATACCGATTACACTAGCCAAGATTCTATTATTCTGAACCTTCAGCGCGCCTGCGAATCCAGCATTGATACAGCTAATATACTTAACAAGCAGCACCAAACAGGCATCCCCCAAAGCAGTCGCGACAGCTTTGAATTACTCAAAAAAGCCGGTTTTATTTCTGCGCCTCTCGCGTTAAGTCTTCAGAAAATGGTTGGCTTGAGGAATATTGCAGTTCATGACTACCAAACACTAAACTTAGACATCGTGAAGTATGTGGTCGAGCATCGATTAGGTGACTTTGAAGAGTTTGTTGAGGCCGTTAAAAAAACAGCTTAGCTCACTGTTGCCTGTTGCTCATCATAAGCCAAGCTCATTAGGCTACGACTCAGCTCAATTAACTTCTAACCCGTTGTATAACATTCAATAAGCTCCATAGGATCAAGATAGAAACAACGAATTGGTGGGTAATCTTCATCGAGAATGGCTCCTTTTTCACCTCGCTCTATCATATGAACAGAATGAAAAGAGCCACTTCCTGGAAACACAAAGGCGTTCCCCACCTCAGCATTTTGAGCATAAACCTTTAATGCTTTGGCATAAAAAAACTGCTTTACGATATCCCCCCAACCTGGCGCACTTTGCATATCGCTTGCCCCATAGTATTTTGCATCGATCACGACAAAACTGTTGTATTGTGGGGCTTTCAAAACAGTATCTGTTCGCTGCGCTTTAGAAGTCGCTGGCTTAATCGTTATAAAGCTCACCGGAGTGAAGCGTCAAGATTGGATCAATTTGCAAGCGATAAGATGAGGTTAAAAACGCTTTATCGTAGGCAAAACTAAACACGCCACCTCGGCTTGAGTCGCTATAAGTAAGCAGCCCAATTAGTAAAGGCGCTTCAATTGGCTGCCAGTCGGCATAGACTTCGACGATTTCACGGCTCATTTTGAACCTTCCAGCAATTTTATGTTTTGCAGCTTGATACCCACTTCGTCGTGAGCGGCCATTTCTGCAAAGTTGCTTTCCATGCCAAGAACGGCCATCACTTTTAAGTAAGTGCCTATGGCAACGCCCGGATCACCGGCGAAGACTTTATTCACGGTTTTATGATCAAAACCAGTACGTTCACACAGTAGCTTTTTTGTAAAACCACGTCGTTTCATCGCCAACAGCAAGTCTTCACCAAAATGCGTCAGGATTTTGCGCTGCTTCGGAAACAGTACATTGTGTAAGTCACGCTTAGCCATATCACCAACCAAAGGGACTATATTCCCATTTTATTTAATATAATTGGATTTATATCCTACTTTTAGGCTTAGTTTGCGCGTTGGCCAAGGCGATGATGTGAATCCCTGAATGCCAAAGGCCATCAAATTACACTTTTATGCGCATAAAAATGTAAAAATACGCACTTTTATGCGCGTAAAAATGAGGACTGAGCTATACTACAGGCAGTTAACAGTCTTAATTGGCGGGAAATGACAATGCAGCGCAACTTACTCAACGCCCTAATAGCATGGAAAAATCAACCTGTGCGCAAGCCATTATTGATCGATGGCGCAAGACAAACAGGTAAAACCTATCTACTGCAAGAGCTGTTTGGGAATACCTTTGCCAACATCCTTCGTATCGACTTCCTTGAAAACCCAGCTTACAAAGAAGCGTTCGATGGCTCGTTGTCACCTGACGAGCTAGTAATGAACATTGAGTTGTTAACCAACCAAGCGTTCAATCCAGAAACCGACTTGCTGATATTAGATGAAATTGGCGAATGTGAACGAGCCGTAACTTCGCTGAAGTATTTTGCCGAAAAAGCACCGTCCTATTTTGTCGCAGCCAGCGGTTCGAACATTGGTTTGCTCAATACCTTCCCTGTAGGCAAGGTAGAACAATACAATTTACGACCACTGACCTTCCAAGAATTTATTTACGCATCCAACGAGCAAGCACTGATCAAAGCATTTGATAGTCAAGCAAGCACACCGGCGGTGCACACTAAATTGATGGATAAACTAACCGACTATTTTTTTACCGGTGGTATGCCGGAAGCCGTTTCTGCTTGGTATCAGTTTAAGGATTCAAGCATTCTAGAGCGTGTTGAAAAAGTCACAAAAATTCATGCCGATTTAGTTGAAGGTTATCGCCGCGATTTCGGTAAGTACGCGGGCAAGGTCGATGCCACACTGATTGAATCGGTATTTAATAGCATTCCAGCCCAGCTATCACTTGTCAGCGATGAGTCGGTTAAACGCTTTAAATTTAAGCATGTGCATGAGCGTAAATCTCGTTATAGCGATTTTGAAACCGCGATCCATTGGCTTAACTGCTGCCGCTTAGCTTTGCCAAACTACCCTATTGAAGGATTACCGAAATCTCCGTTGGCGGCCTATAAAAAAGACAATATGGTTAAACTATTTCTGTTTGATGTGGGCCTGCTCAATCATATGCTGGGCAGCAGTTATAAAGAGATTAAGCAACAAAACTATGAATACAAAGGCTATGTGGCTGAAAACTTTGTGCAACAAGAGCTCACAGCTATTGGCGTTGACCCAAGCTATTCATGGAATGACGCCCGCGCCGAAATCGAATTTATTTTGGCGACCGATGAAGGCGATATCATCCCTGTTGAAGTCAAAAGTGGTAAACGTACAAGAGCAAAATCGTTGGCATCCTACGTTGAAAAATGTACTCCAAGTAAAACCTTTAAGTTAACGGGTACACAAGGCTCTTCAGCGTTAGAACAAACCAATATCGTGATGCCTTTGTATTTCACGCAGTATTTACCTCAGAGATAGTAAAGGCACGTTGCTTAGCCCCGAGGTCTACACAAAGTGACTTTATTGGTAACAAGCTTTAGGCCTATTGAGAATAGTCGCCTTTTATAACCAGCAGCCCCCTCACTCAATGATAAAAGTGTGCGGCGGCTTTACCTATGCCGGTTGGCAGTTGTTTATCGTGTATCCATTGCTTCGGCGCTTGCCCATACATGCGTTTGAATTCTCGGCTAAATTGCGACGTGCTGACGTACCCCACATCCATTGCGGCAGAGCTGACGTTCATACCGGCGGCGATTTTCATGGCGGCGGTGTTGAGTCGCATGGCTTTGACAAATTGAATCGGTGACATGGTGGTCGCTTGTTTAAACTTACGGTGTAACACGGCCCTACTCATACCGACTTGGGAGGCCATGGTTTCGATATTAACCGGCTGATTTAGATTGGAAGATAAGTAGTCAATCGCTCTGGCAATTTCATTACCAACACCAAAAGCACGGCGCGCAGACGCCCCAGTCTCACCCTTCAATACGCTGTAATACAGCTCACGCAACCGGCCTTCACCCAAAATAGCAGACTCTGATGGAGCATCAGCTAATTCCAGCAAGCGTAATAGTGCATCAGTGAATGAATTATCCCAATGAGCCAGGGCAAAACCAGGCGGTAATGAACTTCCCTGAGGTTTATGAAGAGTCCCCATCGAGCGCTCCATTGCCAATGAAAGTTCAGTCATCACCTTAGTATCAAGAGAGATATAAACACCCAAAAGTGGGTTTTCAGGGGAAGCCATGGGGGTTCCCGCTTCCACTGGCATAGACATGGAGCAGCACATGTACTGGCGACTGTCATACACGTGTCTTTGGCCATCCAAAATCGCCTCTTTTGCACCACTAAGAATGGCAATCACAGCCGGCTCGTATACCGCAGGGGCACAGCGCATAGGGCTAGACACCCGAAACAGCTTTACCCCCTCCACGCCAGTTTCCACCATGCCATCTTGCGTGACCTTTGCTTCAATAATTTGCTTGATCTTGTCTTTGCTCATGCCACCAACATTCCTTAATAAACGCTAAGTTCAAATTAGCACTGGCAAAACAACAACTCAATCGAGCGATACAAATAGGCAATTTTTAGAGACTATTTCGCCTATTTACAGCTCCTCTTGAGAGCTATATTTGCTTGCAATGAAAACATCTGCGGCACAACAACCACAGCAAACTAATATCTAGGGATTTGAACAATGAAAACCAAATGCACCCAAAAAGGCTGGACACCCGAGCAACTTGGCTCCCTTATAGGCAAAACCTACCTGATCACTGGCGCTAATAGCGGCGCTGGATTTCAAGCCTCCCGCACCTTGCTCGCCAAGGGCGCAAAAGTCGTCATGCTTAACCGTAATGCGGCTAAATCCAACGCGGCAATTAGCGCCTTAAAACAGGAGCTTGGCCAGCAAGCAGACGTTTCTGTCATTCTCATGGATCTTGCTGCCTTAGATTCAGTACGCCAAGCAGCAAATGACGTGTTGGATAACGTACCAACTATCGACGCTCTGATTTGTAACGGGGCAATCGCACAGGTAGCTAAGCAAACTTTCACCAAAGAGGGTTTTGAAAGCCAACTAGGGGTGAACCACTTCGGGCATTTTTTACTCTGCGGTATGCTGTTTGAGCGCCTTGAAGCCAGCCAAGGTCGCATCGTTGTGGTCGGCAGTAATGCCTACAAAATGGGCCTCAAAAAAATTCAATTTAATGACCTTAACTTTGATAAAAAGTACACGGCGTGGGATTCCTACGCGCAAAGCAAACTGGCCCAGATGATGTTCGCTTACGAATTACAAGATCGCATTGCTGTGGCAAATAGAAGCGTCAAGGTCTATGTGTGTCATCCAGGTGCCTCCCGAACCAACTTACTTATGGACACTGCCAGTACTTTTAACAAGGTACTCTGGTCAGTATTGTCTCGAGTGATTGCCCAATCGGCTGAAAAAGGCGCTTGGCCTGAAATCATGTGTGCCACACAAAATGGCCTCACCTTCAAAACCCTTTATGGTCCCACTAAAAGAGCGGACACCGTTGGTCCAGTGGGCGAATGTTCATTACATAAAGTGGCGCTGGATAAGCAGATGGCGACGCAGCTTTGGACCCTATCGGAACAGAAAACAGCGTTTAACTGGTCATTATAGAAGACACATAAACATCGCCTTATTATTCAGATTAACGCTGCTTTCCAGAGGAGCGCAAACTGCGCCCCTCTCTCCTTCCCTTCCTGCCCTAATAAAACTTTATCGACCATTCCGGCATTTTTAACGATTTAAAGCGTGTTTTCCCTGATCTATCGGTTAATATAGGATATTCTGATCAGGTCATAACCAACATTCTCAGTTATGGAAAACGACAAATGACTGGCACAGGCTCCCGTTCATCGATTGTTGTCTTAATAATGCTTTTGTGCGGGCTATTGTCTTCGATCGTGAATGCGGCGCCACCGACGCTTCAGGTCAACCATGATTTTAAAAAGCTGGAACAGTTCCAGATGGGGTATTTTGTCGATCCATCCGGCAATATGCCCATTAGCCAAGTACAAAACCAACACTTTGAAGCGTCTTCTAACTCAATCACCTTGGGGTCCAACGCAAAGACAACTTGGGCAAAAATAGTACTTCAAAATACCAGCGACTCCCCGATCACTCTCTACCTTCATAATCCTTATGCTTACTACAATCATGCCATTGAACTTAATGAAGTAGTCAATGGCCAAGTCACCCGTAAGCGGCTGTTGGATATGGATAATAAAGACACCTACGAGTGGATGTATCAGGGCACTGCTGTGTTTGACATGACGCTCCCACGCCAACAGGTCACAACACTTTATTTGAAGAATGTTTCTTATATTTATCAAGTGTTTAGTGTCGAACTCTACAGCCAAGATTTATCCAAAAGAGTACTCATAAACCAATACAATGACATTACCTTGATTGTGGGTATGGTATTGGCGCTCATTATTTATAACTTCTTTCTGTTTTTGTCGTCGCGCTTAAAAGAACATCTTTTTTATGCCTGCTACTTGGTTTCAGGGGGATTTTGGATCGCCCTTTCATACGGCTTATTTGCCAGCTTTTTTGATGTCTTTGGCTCTATCACACTGAAATGGAATATCGCCCTCGGCACCATGCCGATCTGTTTGTTGTTCTTCATGATCAACATTTTTGAAACGAGAAAAAAATACCCGATCGAACACAAAGCTTTGCTGACGACCATTGCCATATTAGCCACCAATTCTATCTATGGTTTGTTTGACATTATCAGTGCGCTTGAATATGCCAGTACACTGGCCTTTATTGTTATGTCCATCAGCCTATGCGTCACCATTTCCATGTTTGTGCGTCGGCACCCTCTTGCCCTTTTATTCTTAATTGGCCATGGTTTTTTCGTTACATTTAGCGTGTTGGCTGTGCTGTTTTATCAGGGAAGAATTGGCTTTAACTATATCAATAGCCACGGAGTTGGCATTGGGATTTTGTTAGAATCGCTTGTGCTATCACTGATCATTGCCAATCGTATTCGCACATTAGAAAAGCTCGAGGCGACCCAAGCGGAGTTGCAGCTACTGGCTTCCACAGACCCATTAACACAGCTGCTGAACCGCCGATCATTTGACTTAGAAGCCAGTGCATTGTTAAACCAAGATAAACAAATACGATTCCCTCTTTCACTGGCCATTCTCGACATCGATTTCTTCAAAAACATCAATGACACCTATGGGCACAGCTTAGGAGATCAAGTCATTGTACGCGTCGCCGACGTGCTCAGAGCACAGTGCCGCCTGCAAGATATTGTTGCCCGTTATGGCGGAGAAGAGTTCGTTATTCTGATGCCAAATACCACCCGAGAAAAAGCCCACGTATTGGCCGAGCGCATTCGTACCACCTTGGCACACACTAGCGTTCAGGTTGACCAAAATCAGTTAGTCAACTTCACGCTTAGTGTGGGGATTTCCGAAGTGGATGCTAAGACCGCAGATCTACAAGCCGCTATAAATCAAGCAGATAAAGCCTTGTACAAAGCCAAAAACAGCGGACGAAACCAGTCTCAGCTGCACATTAGCTAATACTCTAGAGGCTGCGTTTTTTGCTATACCTCACAACTCACCCTGCAAAAGCCTGTTTAAAGGCGTCAAACAACCATTCATAAGCAGGGCCTCGCTGGGCGCCTTTTTTGGAGACTAGATCCACTGGCACCGACCAAGGTTTATGGTCGAAAACCACGTCTATTTTATGAATATTGTTGTCTTCTATGAGCGGCGAAACCAAGGGTAAAGGCAAGTATGCCCAGCCGACCTTCTGCATCACCAACTCCAGCGCGGCGTAATTGCTAGAGCACCACCAGACATTGGGCGTTATGCTGATCAATGCCTGAGGCTCTTTCTTACGCGTACCTCGAACCGTCACCTGACGATAAGGCGCTAGATCAGACTCTGAGCTCACTCTTTGCCCAGCTAAAGGGAAGGCTTCATGGCAAACGGCAATAAAATCGACCCCGCCCACATAGCAAAAATCGACTTGTTTATTGGCTTCAATTTCAGCAAACATCACACCTATGTCTATATTACCGGTAGCAACGGCGTTAACTATGTCTGGCGACGCCAAAGACACAAGCTCAATCTGAACGTAAGGAAACGTCAGCGCAAACTGTTGCAATACGGTTGAGACGTAAGGCGCTAATAAAGCGTCGTCTACTGCGATGGTAAGTCCGCTTTCCTCATTCCTCAAAATCGATTCTGCAATCTGTTCGAATTCATAAGATTGCGCCAAAAGCGACCTCGCGCTGCGAATTAAACGCTCGCCTTCTGGTGTCAACTTGGGGCTACGAGAGCTTCTATCAAATAGCTCAACGCCCAAGTCCAGCTCCAAATTACTAATCCCATGGCTAACCGCCGACTGCACTTTTCCAAGCCGTCTCGCGCACGCCGAAAATGAACCGAGTTCGGCCGACAACACCAGCATATTGATCTGTTCTAGACTTATCATATGAATAATATCGATAGTTAATAACTTTTAAATATCATAATAATTGATAGCATAAAGCGCAAACCTACTTTCTCCTTCCTCATACACACCGTAAGGAACTACCCTAATGAGCTGGTTATATTTGCTACTTGCCGGTCTTACTGAAATCGGCTGGCCTATTGGCTTGAAAATAGCGCAATCCGGCGGCTCCAAAATCGCAGGAATCGCCATCGCCGTGTTCTTTATGTTTATCAGCGGCACGTTACTTTGGCTCGCCCAAAAAGAGATTCCGATGGGAACTGCCTATGCAGTATGGACAGGAATCGGTGCCTCAGGCACCTTTTTAGTTGGCATTTGGTTTTATGGGGACCCAACATCCTTAATGCGTTATAGCGGCGTCTTACTCATTATTCTCGGTGTCGTTGTGTTAAAATTCGCACACTGATCACTCGAATCACAAGCAGCGTCTTGGCAACAATTATAATGCCCTTACTAACCGCGCTATAAAGTAGAATGCCGCCAACAAGCAAGCGGCATTTCCTTGATGGGTTAACAGGGAATAACACTCTCACTCTTTTCCGAATTTGGCTGATTACACTATGAATACCTTACGTCGCCTCGCACAACATGACGCCGCCTACTTGCTCGTATTTATTTTTCTTATCTCACTCAATTTGCGCGGTCCCGTTACTGGCTTGCCGCCATTATTAGACCGCATCAGCCAAGATTTACATCTCTCTAGCTCGCAATCCGGTTTATTAACCAGCTTGCCTCTGCTTATTTTTGCGCTATTCGCACCGGTGGCGTCTTGGTTAACCAGACATTTTCAGATCGAACGTATCTTAGCCACTGGAGTTGGTTTAATAGCCCTAGGGATGGTGGCTCGCTCCCTTGGATCACTCAGTACCTTGTACATGGGCGCTGTGCTGATTGGTGCCGGTATCGCCATTGGTAATGTTCTGCTGCCCAGCTTATTAAAACGTGAATTCCCAAATCACATTGTTCAGCTCACTGCCATTTATGTCCTGATGATGAGCGTGGGCGGATTCATAATGTCCAGTTTTGCGGTGCCATTAAGCGTGTTTGCTGAAGGGTCGGGCTTCACCCTACCAATGAGCAGCTGGTCATTCGCATTAGCTTGCCAAGGGTTAATGATTCTTTTGCCATTGGTGGTTTGGTTTACGTGCAAGATAACCCAGCACCACACGCCACAAATCAATAACACAGAAGTGTCCCCCAAACTGTGGCGTTCTGTTACTGCGTGGCAAGTGGCTGGGTTTCTCGCCGTTAACTCATTAGTAAATTACATCGTCGTCGCTTGGGTGCCTTCCATCTTGGTGAGCTACGGTTATACGGACTCAACCGCCGGCTTGTATCAAGGCTATTTACAGCTGGCTGGGGCGTTACCGTCGTTAATTCTCGCGCCCTTTATCCATCGCTTAGGCAGCCACCGCCGACTGTGCTTAATTGCAACAGGCTTAACTTGGTTGAGTATATTTGGCTTTTTATACCTTCCTAGCTGGTCTGGTGTCTGGGCCGTGAGCTTTGGTTTTGGGGTCAGCATGGGATTTATTTTGGGTTTATCCTTTGTCAGCTTAAGAACCAATAGTCCCAAGCAAGCCGCGGCACTCTCAGGTATGGCGCAGCTTATTGGCTACACATTAGCCGCCTTGGGTCCGGTGCTTATTGGGGCTCTTCATGACTGGCGTCATTCATGGGATGAACCGCTCTATGTGCTCTTAGTAATTGGCTTTTTGTGGATGATTCTAGGTTGGATGGCGAGCCCTAAACCGTCGAAATAACGCGATTGGCTTATAAAAGCGTAAGAAATACAGTTTTATCGGTGATCAAAAAAGTACTCAGTCGAAAAAAAAAGGGAGAGTGTTATACTCCATTTTTTCTCCATATTTGTCGCTTAGGAATCATCGGTTCATGTATCAAACGAGAGTTCGTTCACTGTTCGTCACTTTAACGGTTCAAATACTGTATCTCGTGCTGATTTTGATGGCGTCGCGCTATGTCATGTTGGCGGTTTTCTCTGAACCTAGTCAATTAGCCACTCACAGCGACGACGTACAACGCATGTGGACAACCGGTGTACGCTACGATTTGCGTGTCGGTGGTATGCTAATGGTGCCCTTTGCTTTATTGGGTCTCCTAATGGCAAGCAGTCGCATTACATGGCGCGCTTTCAGAGTCTGCTTACCTTGGATATTTGGCTTCATTGCTTTTGCCGTCGCTATGGTCGCCATCAGTAACTATTACTACTATCAGACCTACCACAATACCTTTGATGTGTTTGCTTTTGGTCTGGCTGAAGACGATACCGCCAGCGTCTTAGCGAATATGTGGGAAGGCTATCCCGTGATTCGAGGTTTGCTTGCCGCACTGGCTGCGGCCTATCTTTCCGGCCGCTTTACTCGTTATTTCCTAAAAGACAAAGCCCCTAAAAAGTGGAATCTAGCCCTCTTTGTTTTGTTCACTTTTATCATGATTCTTATCTTGGCGATTATTAGCCGCGGCAGTCTAGGCACCTTCCCATTAAGACGTGGTAATGCGCAGGTATCGCAACTTTTATTACTCAATAAAATCACACCAAATGGTTTGATGAGCCTCAACTGGGCCATCAATGACCATAACGAAGATTTGTCTTTTTCTCCGGTTAGCAAGGCCAAAGGCGAGCAATTAGAGAAACAGCTGGGCATCAGCAGTCTAATAGAAAAAACACCTAAAAACCCTTGGCTTGCAGAACACAAACCCAATGTTGTGATGGTGCTCATGGAGAGTTTCGGTAGCAACATGCTGCAATTTGATGAAGTCGGTAAGAATGATCTGCTCGGTCACCTTCGCCCACATTTTGCAGAAGATTTTGTCTTCAAACGCTTTGTCTCTGAAGACAATGGCACCGCGCCGTCTCTGGCCGCTATGTTCTTTCACAGCCCTCTGCAAAACATTAGCCACAGCTCAGCACAACACACCAAGCTAACGGGTACACCCTTCGATGTGTACAAGAAAGCAGGCTACAAAGTCATTTTCATCTCACCTGGTAATATGATGTGGCGTAACCTGGTGAACTATTTACCTGTTCAAGGCGTGGATGCGGTTTACGACCAAAACACCTTAATGAAGATGTACCCTGAATCTGCCAATGAAATCACCGATTGGGGCGTGCCTGATGACTACGCTTATCGTCTTGCAGAGAAGTTGCTAAAAGAGTCGAAAGAACCGACCTTTATCAGCATTCTGACCATTACGAATCACCCTCCTTATGTCACACCGGATCGCTACCAACCGCAACCTATCGCGCTCACGCCTGAGGTGAAACGACACGCTGAGGCACAAGGCCAAGAAGAGCTCAACATTCAAGAAACTTACCAATATGCAGCAGACGCCTTTGGTCAGTTTATTAGTTCCGTGGAAAACTCCGATAAGGCTGATAGTACCTTGATCGCCGCCACTGGCGACCATCAAATGCGCCGTCTCAAGGCCTATTACCCAGAAGAGCAAATGCTCGATCGTGCGGTGCCTTTCTATCTGCATGTGCCAAAGAAAATACTCGACAACAGCCAATGGCACTACGATCCAAGTCGCGTCGGTTCGCACAAGGATATCTTCCCAACGCTGTACAATTACTCATTATCAGACACCTCTTATCAAGCCATTGCTGGGCGTAACATGCTGGCAGTAGAAGACGATAAGCAACGTGCGTTTGGTTACAACACCACCCTTTGGATAGATGACAAGGGGGCTTATCCAATGAGTGGTCAACCGGCTTTTTACCCTTGGAAAGACGCAACCAGCTTAGAAGTTAAAAAACAAAGCCAACAGGTTCCCCCTTTTCAGCAAGCTCGCCAAAAAGCGCTGCCAGAGCTATTACGCTGGCAAATTAACGCACATATAAAAGGCTTTAAAGAGTAAACACAATCAAGGACCAAAGGCATCTAAATGCCTTTGGTCCTATCTTCTGCTTGCGTGTTTTGGGTTTGCAGCAAGGGGATGATAAGAGTAAATATCCTTCCCTCCCCTTCTTTAGACATCACTTCGATACGGCCCTTCATCAGTGCGCTCAATAAAGACAGTGCCATGCGCCCGTCTCCCAATGGCATACTCATTTCATGAACTAAGCCTGCCGCCACACTAAAAAGGGCAAGATAAGAAAGGCCACTCTGCACCTGATTGCGCCGTTAACTGCGCCATTCAAACCAGATCATTGCCTAACTAAAATAACTCGAATGGCATTTTCTTCAAATACAATGTGTTGCTTTTATACGCACACCCAAAAAGTCGCTTCCAATTCCTCAATAGAACATAAGCGGAGCGAAAAACAGCATATTATGATATAGTCATAGTCCTTATATTTTGGCTAATCTCAACTGGGTTTAAAGGTAATATGGATCGACACACGGGCAACTTATTTATCCTTTCTGCGCCTTCTGGTGCAGGCAAATCTTCTTTATATAAAGCATTATTACAAGCGGATGATAAGGTTCGTATTTCGATATCTCACACCACAAGAGCACCACGAAAAGGTGAAGAGCATGGTCGTGAATACTACTTTACTGAAGACGAAGATTTTTTAGATATGATTGCCGAAGATGCCTTTTTCGAACATGCTCAAGTGTTTGATAACTATTACGGCACTTCGAAAGCTTCGATTTTCAACATGCTAGAGCAAGGCTTAGACGTTATTCTAGAGATCGATTGGCAAGGCGCGCGCCAAGTGCGTAAGCTCTACCCAGATGCCATTGGTGTCTTTATATTACCGCCTTCTTTAAAAGCACTTGAAGAACGTTTGCATGGCCGCGGAACAGACAGTGAAGAGGTCATTCAGCGTCGCATGAGTAAAGCGGTTGCTGAGATGTCACACTATGATGAATACGATTTTGTCATCGTAAATGACGACTTTGAGACCGCGTTAACACAAATGCAGTCGATTTTTACCGCAATGCGCTCAAAAAACACCGTAATGAAACAAAAATATGGCAATCTTATCAATGATCTCTTGTCATTATGAGAAGCCGTTAAGTAGAATTACATTTGCATAAATAGATAACCGCAATACAGAGGTCAAAATGGCTCGAGTTACCGTAGAAGATTGTTTAGAAAACGTTGATAACCGCTTTGAATTAGTCATGGTGGCATCAAAACGTGCACGTCAACTTGCCACTGGTGGTGAAGAAGCGAAAGTGGCACTTGAAGACGACAAAGTAACCGTAGTTGCTTTACGTGAAATAGCTGAAAACTTGATTAACGCCAAAAACGTTGATCTTCAAAAGCAACCTATTCACGAGTTCTAATATTGATGGTGTCGCTCATACCACTGCCGTCGTGCTTTCTATTTGCTGTTGTGAGGTGAGCGATGTATACCATTGAAAATTTAGCTCAGACATTAAGTCAATATTTACCTCACGAGCAAGTCGCTCAGGTAAAACGCGCATACTATTACGCAGAACAAGCTCATGATGGGCAATGGCGTAAAAGTGGCGAACCTTATGTTACCCATCCACTTGCTGCCGCTGAAATCCTTGCGGATTTACGCATGGACAGTGAAGGGTTAACAGCAGCCCTCCTTCATGACGTTATCGAAGACACCGGCATCAGCCGTGAAGCGTTAACTGAGCAGTTTGGAGAAGGCGTTGCCAGTTTGGTTGATGGCGTTAGTAAACTGACGCATCTTGAGTTCAATAGCCAAATTGAAAAGCAAGCTCATAACTTCCAGAAAATGGCCATGGCCATGGCGGATGACATTCGAGTCATTCTCGTCAAATTGGCGGACCGTCTGCACAATATGCGCACGCTGGATTCGATGCCAGCTCACAAAAAACGCCGTATTGCTCGCGAAACTCTCGATATTTATGCCCCTATTGCAAACCGCTTAGGGATGTACAATGTTCGAGTGGCTCTGGAATCTCTCGCTTTTGAAGCTTACTACCCAATGCGGGCTCGCATGCTGCAGCGTGCTATCAACAAGAAATATGGCCACCGCAGCAAAGATACCGAAAAACTTGAAGATTTTATTCGCTCTGAATTAGCCGCCGACTATATCGACGCTCATATCAGTGTGAGAGAAAAACACATCTACAGTATTTATCAGAAGATGAGCAAAAAACGCCGCTCTCTTGATGAAATCATGGATGTGTTAGGTGTGCGTATCGTGACCGATCGCCACGACAGCTGCTATCGCATTCTCGGCATTATTCATGCCTTGTTTAAACCCATCGAAGGCCGCTTTAAAGATTATATCGCCGTTCCAAAATCCAACGGCTACCAATCACTGCATACCACGGTTGTTGGTACTAATGGCCTACCGATGGAAGTACAAATCCGCACCGAAGAGATGGATTTAGTCGCTAATAACGGCATCGCTGCGCATTGGGCTTATAAATTCAGTGGCAATGCCGCCGCGCCAAACAATCACGATCGAGCAACGAAATGGGTGAAAAGCTTGCTGGAAATCCAGCAAAAAGCAGGTAACCCAATTGAGTTTGTTGATAATGTTAAAAGTGATTTGTTCCCTGATGAGGTGTATGTATTTACTCCGAAAGGTCAGATCATCGAACTGCCATCTGGTGCTACACCGGTCGATTTTGCTTATGGCGTACACACAGAAATTGGTAACACCTGTATTTCTTGTCGCATCAACCGCCGCCTGGCACCGCTTAGCACTCAGCTCGAAAGCGGACAGACCGTTGAAATCATCAGTGCCAAAAATGCGCAACCTAACGTTGCTTGGTTAAGCTTTGCCATCACGGGTAAAGCGCGCACGAATATTCGCCATTACCTTAAAGACAAACAGCGTGAAAATGCGATATCTATCGGACATCGTCTGCTAACTCGCTCGTTAAATGCCTTTAAAACGAATATTGAAGAACTAACGAAAGAGCAAATCGATCAAGTCCTTGTGCAACATCAACTTAACACTCTGGATGATTTACTTGAGTCCATCGGCAAAGGCCGACATGTTGGTTATTTGGTCGCACGAGAGCTGTTCCCAAATTACGATGAAAACACTCTTATCACGCCGAAATCCTTTAAGGTGAACGGCTCTGAGGGAATGCTGATTTCGTATGCGAAATGTTGCTCACCAATTCCTGGAGACCCAATTGTTGGTCACGTTCAAGTGGATAAAGGGATCATTATTCATCATTTGAACTGCCCGAACATTCAAGATCATCTCTCCAGCCCTGAGCGCTTTATCCGTATGGTTTGGGGCAAAGATATTGAAGAAGATCTCAATATTAGCCTGATTGTTAGTTACATTAATGAACGTGGTGCCGTGGCAAAAATTGCCAGCTCCATCAGCGATACCGATTATCAAGTGTCTAACTTAGACATTATTGAACGTGGACGTGTCAGTCGCCTTCGTTTGAATATCACTATTTCTAGTCGTGTTGGCTTAGCAGACGTAATGCGCCGTATTAAGGCTGTTCGTTGCGTCGAGAAAGTCTCTCGTGAGACCATTGTTGGTCGTTAGAGCCTTTAACATGACCTCTATATTTTAACCCGCCTCAGTCAGAACAGACCGAGGCGATATAACATTGAAATGGGATTAAATATCATGGCAAAGCAAGTGATTCACACTGAAAAAGCACCAGCAGCAATCGGCCCTTATTCTCAAGCGGTTCGTGCAGGCAACACAGTTTACCTTTCTGGCCAAATTCCTTTGGTTGCTGAAACCATGGAAGTGATCAGTGAAGACATCGTTGAGCAAACCACGCAAGTGTTCAAAAACTTACAAGCAGTTTGTGAAGCCGCTGGCGGTTCTTTGGAAGACGTTGTGAAATTCAACATTTTCATGACAGACCTAGGCAACTTTGCAACCGTCAACGAAGTGATGACTCAGTTTATCAAACAACCTTACCCAGCTCGTGCCGCAATGGGCGTTCGTGCGCTACCAAAAGGCGTTCAGGTTGAAATCGAAGGCATCATGGTACTTGAAGACTAGTTATCCAATCATGTTGCTCGCAGCATGATGAAGATGATCTAAAAAGAGGCGCTCGACGCCTCTTTTTTTATGGCTAGTGTTCGGCTAGATAAGCGCTCACTAGCTCATCATAACCACTCACATAACTAGGGTAATGAAAACAAAATCCTGTTTCTTTGAGCGCTTGATTACTAATTCGCTTGCCTGAAGTAGGCAAAAAGTCACTGACCTTTTCAGGGAGATTCGCTTTAGTGTCTAGCAGCTTAGCAATACACAGCTTTACCTCCCACATAGTGACTGGCGTATCGTCAGTAACATTATAATGACTCGCCAATGCCGCACCACTAAGCACCTTGTCTGCCACATGACACAGAGCACGCACAACATCGTGACGATGCACACGATTGGTCCAACTGTTTGCTTCCCAAATCTCATCAGACATCACTTTGCTGAGCATTCGATACCGCTTCGGCCCATAAATACCTGAGCACCGCAGGGCAATCGAGGGCATAGCTTGCGAGAGCAATTGTTCCGTTTCTAACAAGATAGCCGCGGTCGCTTTACTGCCGAGCGGAGGTGTATTTTGATCAATCCATTCTCCTTTATTTTGCCCATAAACACTGGTGCTGGAGACAAAGATAATGGGCGTCTGGGCACTTTGATAACGCGCTACAAGACGCTTAGCCGTATCGTAATACGCGGCACGGTAAGCCGTTTCCGTTCGACCTGAAGGCGTCATGATTAACACAATAAGATCCACCTCAGGCAGATCGTCGTCTCCCAGTTGCGTGATATCACCGGTCATCCCATGAACCCCTTTGGGAAAGGCGCTGCCAGTACGACGAATACCGTAAACCTGATCCCCTCTGGCCACAAAATACGGCGCCATACCACGCCCTAAATCACCACACCCTGCGATCAGGATTCGTTTTGAATTCATGACTACCTCTTTAAGCAATAAAAGCGCAAACTAGATTATCTGGTACACTTTATCAAATTTTGTATTATCATAGTTATTAACAATGATTAGGTTGAGGGCACGATATGACATTAACTGAATTAAAGTACGTTGTTATGCTGGCAAAAGAAAAACACTTTGGCCACGCTGCCGAAAAATGCCATGTTTCTCAACCGACTCTGAGTGTTGCCGTGAAAAAGCTCGAAGAAGAGCTAGGCGCAGCCATCTTCGAACGCAGTAAAAGCTCGGTCTATATCACTCCCATTGGTGAGCAAATCGTGGCCCAAGCCAAACGCGTTATCGAGCAGGCTAACACGATTAAAGAGTTGGCGTCGTCCGGTCATAACCAACTAAAAGGTCCTATTAAAATTGGCGCCATTTTTACCATTGCGCCCTACCTTTTCCCAATGATGATCCCTAATCTACGCGCCATCACTAACGACATGCCATTGATCATTGAAGAAGATCTCACTGAGAACTTACGCCCTAAACTGCGTAATGGCGAGCTCGATGCGATTATTATCGCGCTCCCCTTCAATGAGCCCGACGTAGTGACCCAGCCAATTTACGAAGAAGAGTTCGTCGTATTAATGCCCAAGGATCACCCTTGGACTAAACTTTCTCACATCAACACGGATCAGCTTTCTACTGACAACTTGCTGTTATTAGGCAAAGGGCACTGTTTCAGTGAGCAAGTTCTAGAAGCTTGTCCTTTAGTGAAAGAAGAAGAGTTTAGCGAAGGACGCACCATTGTTAACGGCAGCTCATTAGAAACCATCCGCTACATGGTGGCATCTGGATTAGGCGTCACTGTGCTACCAAAATCCGCCGTCACAAACATCGACCATACTTTATTAGAAGTTCGCCCATTTGAAGAGCCTGCACCAAAGCGTACCGTTGCCTTAGCGTGGCGTGCAAGCTACCCACGCCCAAATGCCATCGACGTGGTAAGCCAAGCTATCCGCAACACCAGCAAGAAGCTGGATATCTAAGCTCGCCATGATAGACGACCTCGACACACAAGATGTGAGAGAGCTGAAAGGGGTTGGCGATGCCATGGCTGAAAAATTGGCAAAGCTGCACCTTCATACGGTGCAAGATTTGCTTTTTCATCTCCCCATTCGCTATCAGGACAGAACCCGAGTGCTGCCCATCGGACATTTGCGCTTTGGTGATGAGGCGGTCATTGAAGGCACTTCCACAGGTTGCGAAATAAAAATGGGCAAACGTCGCAGCTTGTTGTGTCGTATTAAGGATTCAACGGGCACCTTATGCCTGCGCTTTTTCCATTTTTCTGCGGCGCAAAAAAAGCAATTAGAGTCCGGTAATCGGATCCGTTGCTTTGGGGAAATACGTCGCGGCAGCACTGGATTTGAAATTTATCATCCTGAATACAAGATCATTAGTGACACAGACACACACTCAGACACGGATCAATTGACGCCGATTTATCCGTTAACAGAAGGCCTAACACAAGCCAAAATTCGGCAGTTGTGTGAGCAAGCATTGGAGCGTTTAACGCCCTACAATCTCAAAGAGTGGCTGCCCGATACCATACGTCAGTCATTTAGCTTGCCACCATTAGACGACGCGATTCGTTTTCTTCACCACCCGACAACTGACGCGAATTTAGAGCAATTACGAGCCGGTGCGCATCCTGCACAATACCGACTTTCTTTTGAAGAACTGATGGCCCATCAGCTGTCTTTGATTGGCAAGAAAATCAAAGCCAAAGAAGACAAGGCGATTCGTGTAACAGAACCAGGTCAACTGGCTCAAGGATTACTAGAGCAGCTGCCTTTTTCCCCTACCAACGCCCAGCAACGTGTTTTTCAAGAGCTCTTAACCGACCTCCAATCAGGCCACCCAATGCTCCGCCTAGTGCAAGGCGATGTCGGCTCAGGAAAAACACTGGTCGCAGCATTAGCGGCAGCAGCCATCGTCAATGCGGGTTATCAAGTTGCTATTATGGCGCCAACGGAGATCTTGGCTGAGCAGCACCTCGCAAACTTCACTCAATGGTTTACGCCACTGGGCTTAAATGTCGCTTGGATGGCAGGAAAGCTAAAAGGCAAAGCCCGTGAAGTCGAACTGGAAAATATCGCGTCGGGCGCCGCTCATATCGTCGTCGGCACCCACGCCCTTTTCCAAGAAAGCGTCCAATTTGATCGTCTAGCATTGGCCATCATCGACGAACAACATCGCTTTGGTGTTCATCAACGTATGGCATTGCGAGAAAAGGGCTTACAACAAGGGTTTCAGCCTCATCAGCTGATTATGACGGCTACCCCTATTCCTCGTACCCTGGCCATGTCAGCGTATGCGGATTTAGATTGCTCAATAATAGACGAACTGCCACCAGGAAGAACCCCAGTTAATACCATTGTGGTATCAGACCAACGCCGTAACGAAGTCATAGAGCGTGTAAAAATCGCCTGCCAAGAAGGCAAACAAGTCTATTGGGTATGTACCCTCATTGAAGAGTCAGAAGCCTTACAATGCCAAGCGGCGGAAGACACGGCTATTCTACTCGCAGAGCAACTTAACGGTTTGTCTATTGGCTTGGTTCACGGACGACTTAAGTCGTCTGAAAAGGCCGATATTATGGCAAGATTCAAAGCGAATGAGATACAGCTTCTGGTGGCCACCACTGTCATCGAAGTGGGTGTGGATGTGCCTAATGCGAGCTTAATGATCATTGAAAACCCAGAACGTCTGGGGCTTGCTCAGCTGCATCAATTACGCGGCCGAGTAGGTCGAGGGCAAACGGCTAGCCATTGTGTCTTATTGTATAAAGCCCCTTTAGGCCAGCAAGGGAAAGAACGCTTATCCACGATGCGAGAAACCAGTGATGGTTTCAAAATTGCTGAAAAAGATTTAGAACTGCGCGGCCCAGGTGAATTACTAGGCACTCGGCAAACGGGGCAATGGGAATTTAAAGTCGCAGACCTGCAAAGAGACAAAGCACTGCTTGACGATGTACAAAAAGCCGCCACGCAACTGCATCAGCACTACCCGGAAAGGGTCTCGCCTTTACTGGCTCGATGGCTGCCAAACCACAGCCAGTATTTGAACGTATAAACGCCTGTAGCGCCCTAAACAAAAGGCGCTGGAATATCCCTTCCGCGCCTTTTGTATTCGTTTCATATCGCTGTCATAAACCCTTATGGGATGCTAACGACCGTGGTGTTTTTCACTTCTTCCATCGCCACATACGTTCTCGACTCACGCACATGTGGTAAGGTCAGTAATGTTTCGCCAAGCAACAAGCGGTAAGAATCCATATTGGACACACGCGCTTTTAATAGATATTCGAAATCACCTGCAATCAAGTGACACTCAAGAATCTCGGGGATTTCTGTAACCGCGGTTTTAAATTCGTTGAAACCTTCTGGGGAAGTTGTTTTTAAACGAATTTCCACAAATACAAGTAAACCAGCATCCACCTTTTTAGGGTCCACTAACGCGCAATAGCCTGTGATATAGCCGTTACGTTCTAGACGTCGCACCCGCTCTAAACACGGGGTCGCACTCAAGCCTACACGACTGGCTAATTCAACGTTTGATAAGCGGCCGTTGACTTGCAGTTCACGCAGAATCTTTTTGTCCAAACGATCGAGCGGTTTAGTTGAGCTTTCCATTCGACATGGATCTCCTTAATCACACTAAAGTATTGTTAATACTATCATGTAGATAACAAAGTATGGGAAGCGCTTTCTAGAATATATTTCTACCCTAAAAACACCGTCATTTGAATTGCACCAATATAAAACAAAAGAAAATCCACGCACCAAATTGGTATTTTTTGGCTATTTTTAACCTATATCAGTAATATTGCTTCTTAGCTATGCACCATTAGGTGTCACGTTTTCTTACAAAAACACACACTTTTTAATAAACAAAGAAAACTGCCTATTTTTTAAACACCTCCCTGTTTTTATGGGCTTATTTTGTAAGAATTATGCACTAATAACCATATTTATAGCACTTTATCCTTGACTAGAGACCATCAACAGTCGTTCTATTAGGTAATGCAACATTCTTCTAGAAGAATGCTCTGTATCTAAAATTAAAAAAATAATCATGATGTTGGCAATATTTTTGCATTGTTTACCTATAAGTCCCAAGACTTATAAAAACGAAAAAAATACAACACACACAAAAGAAAGAAATGCCTGGGAGGCTATCAATGAAATCGAACGTTTGTAAACTACTCTCAACAGCCGCTGTTGCTGCCGCCATTAGTACTGGTGCTGCCGCAGGTACACTAGATGACGTTAAAGCAAAAGGTTTCGTACAATGTGGCGTAAGCCAAGGCGTACCAGGTTTCTCAAATGCTGATGACAAAGGTAATTGGACAGGGATCGACGTAGATGTATGTCGTGCTGTAGCAGCGGCCATCTTTGGTGATGCACAAAAAGTTAAATTCACGCCTCTTTCTGCTAAAGAACGTTTCACTGCACTACAGTCTGGTGAAATCGACATTCTTTCTCGTAACACCACATGGACTTATACTCGCGACGTCTCTCTAGGACTTGATTTTACCGCTACCAACTTTTACGACGGCCAAGGCTTCATGGTTCGTAAAGATCTTGGTGTAGAATCTGCTTTAGACCTTGATGGCGCAACCGTTTGTACTGAACAAGGTACAACAACAGAATTAAACATGGCTGACTTCTTCCGTAAGCACAATATGTCTTACGTTCCAGTTGTTGTTCAAAAAGCCGACGAAGCGGTATCCGCATACGACTCAGGTCGTTGTGATGTCTACACTACGGATAAATCCGGTTTGGCAGCACACCGTACTAAACTTAAAAACCCAAGCAACAACATCATCCTTCCAGAAACCATTTCTAAAGAGCCTCTAGGCCCTGTTGTTCGTCACGGCGACAACCAGTGGAAAGATTTGGTGACTTGGGTAATGTACGTACAAGTAAATGCCGAAGAAATGGGCATCACGTCTAAAAACGTTGCTAAAGTCAAAGCCGATGCGAAAGATCCAGGTATCCGTCGTCTTCTAGGTGCAGAAGGCAATATGGGTGACAGTCTAGGTCTGAATGCAGACTGGGCTTACAACGTAATCGCTGAAGTAGGTAACTATGGCGAAGAGTTCGAACGTAACCTAGGTAAAGACACTGCGCTTAACCTTCCTCGTGCCATCAACAATCTATGGAACAATGGCGGTATCATGTACGCGCCACCAGTACGTTAATATCTGAATTAGGTAACTCGCTTCGGGTTATTATCCAGCGGCCATCAGCCGCTGGATCTCTTCCCCTTTCTTTATACCTCTGACGAGCATATCTACTGCCTGAATCAAGATGAGCAATATAAAAAATACTCCTAGTAATAAAAGTTTTCTGAATGATGCCGGTAATCGCTCCCTCATTTTTCAGATCATACTTTTG
This sequence comes from Marinomonas sp. KMM3893, assembly GCF_004352855.1. GTDB lineage: Bacteria > Pseudomonadota > Gammaproteobacteria > Pseudomonadales > Marinomonadaceae > Marinomonas > Marinomonas arenicola. Next base: position 81,114 of record NZ_SJSC01000002.1, read on the forward strand.
GCCGTCGTTGTTTTCGTAGGTTATTACCTTTTCAGCAACCTACAAGCCAACCTAGATAATCGAGGAATTTCTACCGGTTTCTCATTTTTAAATGAGCCTGCAGGCTTTCCGATCCTTATACACCTTGTTAGTTACACAGAAGCCAGCACTTATGGACGTGCTTTCTTAGTTGCTTTGATCAATACTTTTGTGATCTCGCTCCTAGGTATTATTCTCGCCACTATTATTGGCGTTGTGATGGGCTTGGCTCGCTTATCAAAAAACTGGTTAGTTGCACGCCTTGCAACGGTTTATATCGAAACACTGCGTAACATCCCTTTGTTACTACAAATGTTTTTCTGGTACTTTGCCGTTTTAGCGGCTCTTCCAGTACCACGCAATAGCTATGAATTTGCAGACTTTCTACTGAATAAACGTGGCATTTACTCGCCAAACCCGATCGCTCAAGATGGTTTTGGCCTTGTCATAATTGGTTTCATCGTATCGTTAGCATTGGCCATTGGCGTGATTGTTTGGGCTAAAAAGCGTCAAACAAGAACGGGGCTATGGTTTCCAGCTTACTGGTCAGCATTAGGCATTATCATTGCTGTCACTTTTCTCTTTTTTGCTGCGGCAGGCTTTCCTTTAGAGTTTGATCTACCACAAAAAAGTCGATTTAACGTCACTGGAGGCATGGTATTACCGCCTGAATTTGTGGCTGTGCTAGTCGCACTATCAACTTATACCGGCGCTTTCATTGCTGAGATTGTTCGAGCAGGGATTCTATCGGTTAACTGGGGACAAACAGAAGCGGCTCGCTCTTTAGGCTTGCGCGACAGTATGACCCAACGTTTGATTGTTTTGCCTCAAGCGCTGCGCGTTATTATTCCACCGTTAACAAGCCAATATCTAAACCTTGCGAAAAACTCTTCGCTCGGTGCCGCTATTGCTTACCCTGAATTGGTGGCCGTGATCATGGGGACTACGCTGAACCAAACAGGTCAGGCGATCGAAACCATCGGTCTTTGTATGCTGGTATATGGTTCATTGAGTCTTTCGATCTCATTGTTCATGAACTGGTACAACAAAAAAATGTCATTAATTGAGCGCTAGGAGGCTAAACATGGCTATTGAATTTAAACCATCACCCAGCCTCCCACCACCGTCTACTTCGGTAGGCGCTGTGGCTTGGGTACGTCAGAACTTATTCTCTTCTCCATTGAATGTGTTCTTAACTCTGTTCAGCATTTACATTCTCTATCTGTTAATTCCGCCCATTGTTGAATGGGGCATTATTAACGCGACATGGGAAGGCTCTTCGAAAGCCGCTTGTACGGCTGGCGGAGCATGTTGGGCTTTCATCAATGTTTATTTTGAACAATTCATGTATGGCTTATACCCATCACAGGAAACATGGCGTATTAATTTAGCTGTGATCCTAATTGTTCTTCTCATTGGTATGTTCGCCATCAAGGCGATTAATAAGCTATTCCTGTCTTTGACCATTCTGCTGGTTTACCCAGTGGTTGCTTACTTCTTGTTTGCAGGCGGCGTATTTGGCTTAGAAGTAGTGGAAACATCTCGTTGGGGTGGCTTGTTCTTAACCGTCTTATTGGGTGTCGTTGGTATTGTTGCCTCCTTCCCTTTAGGGGCGCTATTAGCGTTAGGACGTCGCTCTAACATGCCTGTTGCGAAATCTGTTTCTTTGGTCTTTATCGAAACGATTCGTGCGGTACCATTGATCACTATTTTGTTTATGGCATCGGTAATGATCCCGCTGTTCTTACCAGAAGGTCTAAACTTTAATAAATTATTGCGAGTATTGATCGGTATCACTCTGTTTTCTTCTGCCTATATGGCCGAAGTAATTCGTGGTGGGCTACAAGCCATTCCAAAAGGCCAATACGAAGCCGCTGATGCAATGGGATTAACCTATTGGCAATCCATGATCCTAGTCATTCTGCCACAAGCCCTAAAGCTTGTTATTCCAGGCATTGTGAACTCGTTCATCAGCTTATTTAAAGATACAACACTGGTTTATATCGTGGGCATGTTTGACTTCTTAGGAAGGATACAAGCAGCCAACCATGATTCAAATTGGTTAGGAACAACAGTGGAAGGTTATGCCTTCGCCGCGATTGTTTACTGGGCTTTCTGCTTTGGTATGTCACGTTACAGTATGGCATTAGAGCGTAAGTTAGATACCGGACATAAGCGGAATTAGTTAAGAATTTGAGGCCTTTAAAATGACAAATACGAACATGGCACGCGCCCAATTAGAGACGGGTGAATCTACGATCATCGAGTTTAACGATGTTAATAAATGGTATGGCGACTTTCATGTACTGAAGAACATTAACTTCAGTATCAAAAAAGGCGAACGTATCGTTGTCTGTGGTCCTTCCGGTTCAGGTAAGTCCACAATGATACGCTGTATCAATCGCCTAGAAGAGCACCAGAAAGGTAGCATTCTGGTCGATGGCATTGAAATGAACAACAACTTGAAAAACATTGAAGCCATTCGTAAAGACGTTGGCATGGTGTTTCAACATTTCAATTTGTTCCCTCATCTGACCATTTTAGAAAACCTGACATTGGCACCGATTTGGGTACGTAAAATGCCTAAAAAAGAAGCCGAAGAAATGGCAATGCATTACTTGGAGCGTGTAAAAATCGCTAACCAAGCATTGAAATACCCAGGACAGCTATCAGGTGGTCAACAACAACGTGTGGCGATTGCACGAGGCTTGTGCATGCAACCTCGCATCATGCTATTTGATGAGCCAACCTCTGCCCTTGACCCTGAAATGATCAAGGAAGTATTGGACACTATGGTTCAGTTAGCAGAAGAAGGCATGACCATGGTGTGTGTTACCCACGAAATGGGCTTTGCTAAAACCGTTGCTGACCGCGTTGTGTTTATGGATGCCGGAGAAATCGTGGAAGCAAATGAGCCTCACGAGTTCTTCGATAACCCACAACACGATCGAACTCAAATGTTCTTGAGCCAAATTTTGAATCACTAATCATTCAAAAACTGCTATATTTAAAAGGCTCCTTTTAGGAGCCTTTTTTACGTTTTAAGCAACGATTCTATTTGAGCTGATTTATGAAGTTCGTAGCACCAGAATTAACCCATACCAAGAAAGTACGAGTGGTTCATTTGGCGGACCATACAGGGCGCTTACAGGTTATTTTCCCTGAAGATAGCATGCTAGACCTGGCCGCTATTGCACGTTTAACAAAGCGTCGCTTTGATCCCATCGCCAATTATAACACCGCAGGTGACCCTCTTTTACAATCTGCTAACTGCTCTAGCATCATAGAAAAAAGCCTTCTAAAAGAATCTTTTATCGAGATTCGCAGTAATGCGAACAGCCAATATCATCAGCTGTCTACTGAGGATTTTATCACCCGTTTCTCAGGCCCTCTTAGCCGTTTCGAAAACATTTCCATTCACATAGACGACATCCAAAAGCCCTCCAGTAATTATCTTAATGACGAACAACAAATGCTGGAGTCTCTCGGTCAATTCCAATCGATCCGACTCAAACAACGACTGGAAGAAACCTTAGAAATCCCGCCTCTGCCGGCGATTTCTAACCAAATAATACGACTCAGTTCCAATGAGTCATCCGGTATGGATGAGCTGTGTGATGTGATTAGCCTAGACCCAAGCTTGGCAGCACAAGTTGTCAGCTGGGCGGCCTCCCCCTATTACGGTGCAAAAGGGGGCATAGAGTCCGTTAAAGACGCGATTATTCGTGTGCTTGGCTATGATATGGTGATGAACTTGGCACTTGGTCTTTCAATGGGAAATGCTTTTGCGCAACCAGAAGACGGCCCTCGTCACTATGAAGATTTTTGGCTTAGCTCAGTCTCCCATGCCGCTTTGATGGAAGCGCTGGTCGCAGTCGTGCCTATTGCCCACCGCCCAAGTAGCGGGCATGCCTACCTAACGGGCCTGTTGCATAATTTCGGATTTCTCGCGATTAGCACTATGATGCCGCCCCATTTTTCTATTTTATCTCGCTACAAAGAAGCCAATGCCCACCTAACGTCAGACATTGTCGAAATGCAAATTTTGCGTTTCACCAAAGAACAACTTGGCTCATGGTTACTAAAGCACTGGGATATTCCAGAGAATATCTGTATTGCGATTCGTTACAGTAAATCCCCTAGCTACCAAGGTGAATACGCCAACTTAGCGAATCTTCTGTACATTACACACCAGCTTAATAGTCACCAAGAAATAGAGCCCTCTGTTCTTGAGCGCATGGGGGTTTCGTTAGAACAAGTAGAAGCCTGTCATAGCAAAGTCCAGCAATCTTCGGCAGAACTGTATAAAATGGTCGCCCTGATCAACGGTAAGAAGTCTTAAGCCCTATAATGCAGATCAACCATACCATTGCACAGCAATTAGATTACCGCTGGCACCCTATACACAGAGTGAACAAAGCAAAAATCCCAGCGGATTTATGGCCTTGGCTTTCCACTGCGGCCTCATTGACTAAGAAGTTACAACAAGCGGGAACCTTGAGCGTAGAAATCTTAGAGGACGGCTGGGGCAAGCCAACCCAAAGAGAAAGAAGAAAGTTGGGACTCTCTCCTCGGCATGCCGCTCGTATTCGCACCGTGCTCCTGAAGTTTAATGGCGAAGCTGTGATTTATGGCCGCTCGATCATTCCAGCACAATCGCTTCGAGGTCACTGGCGTAGAGTCAGCCAACTAAAAGAAAAACCGCTTGGCGGGTATTTATTTCGTCATCGCAACTTATCTCGCAGCACCATTGAAATCGCTGAATTACCGGCCTGCTTATTCCCAGACGTGAATAAAAAAATCTGGGCTAGACGCTCCGTCTTTCAACAATATGGACCAGGTATATTAGTTAACGAAGCTTTCTTTGATACTATTCTCGACATCAAGCCTATTCTGAGACCTCTATGAGTAAACTACACGATTACGCTGATCTAACTCGCTTTAATCGCCCAATTGGGTCGTTATTATTAATGTGGCCAACACTATGGGCGCTTTGGCTAGCGGCCGATGGCTGGCCCCAGTGGCAATTGGTGGTGATCTTTGTCTTGGGCGTTTTTAGTATGCGTTCCGCGGGTTGCGTTATTAATGACTACGCCGACCGCAAAATTGATGGCCATGTTGATCGCACTAAAAATCGCCCTCTTCCATCAGGGCGAGTCAGTGAGAAAGAAGCATTAGGACTGTTCGCTGGCTTGGTCGTATTAAGCTTTGTGCTGGTGTTATTTACCGATCTGCGTACGATTCTTTTGTCGTTTGTCGGCCTTGGTCTCGCGGCGTTATACCCTTTTATGAAGCGCTACACTCACCTTCCTCAGCTGTTTCTGGGGCTCGCATTCTCTTGGGCCATTCCAATGGCTTACAGCGCGCAGGGAGGCGATTTACTAGACCCCCAGCTATGGATGCTGTTTTTAGCAAATTGCCTGTGGACCATCGCCTACGACACCTACTATGCCATGACGGATCGCCCTGATGATCTCAAGATTGGCGTTAAATCAACCGCCATTCTCTTCGCACAATACGATCTGCTGGTAATCCTTTGTTTGCAAGCATTGACCCTATCTCTGCTACTGTGGATTGGGGTGCTTTCGCATTTACAATGGCCGTACTTTTTGTCCATTTTGGTTGCTATTGTTCTGTTTTACATGCAGTTTAACAAAGCGAAAGACAGAGAACGCTTACCTTGTTTCCATGCATTTTTAGACAATAATCGCATCGGATATTGTATTTTCATCGGCTTGGCCGTCAGTTATTTGGTTTAAATATGGCAAACATGTGACAATGTAACCTAATTGTCACATTTTGCGGATTAAATAAAACCGTTCCTGAGATGAGGGTGAATCCTGTGACCGGTAAAAAAGTATTAATCATTGATGATGAGTCTTCCATTCGCGAAATGATCGCGGTTGCCCTAGAAATGGCTGGGTACGAATACATGGAAGCCGAAAATAGCCAACAAGCCCATGAAATTATTGTGGACCATAGACCAGACTTAATTCTCTGTGACTGGATGATGCCAGGCGGTAGCGGAATTGAGCTGACTCGACGCTTAAAAAAAGACAGCACCACAGCGGAAATCCCCGTTATTTTATTGACCGCGAAAAGCGAAGAAGACAATAAGATTCAAGGTTTAGAAGTCGGTGCGGATGACTACATCACCAAACCTTTTTCACCTCGTGAACTGGTCGCTCGCTTAAAAGCCGTGTTACGCAGAGCAACGCCACAAGGGGTTGATGAACCGATTGAAATTGATGGTTTGGTGCTTGACCCAATTAGTCAACGAGTCACCATTGGCAGCACGCCCTTAGACATGGGACCAACCGAATACCGTTTGCTTAAGTTCCTCATGACGCATCAAGAAAGAGCCTACTCCAGAGCGCAGTTGCTCGACCAAGTATGGGGCGGTAATGTTTATGTTGAAGAAAGAACCGTTGATGTTCATATTCGTCGTCTCCGTAAAGCCATTGGCACAGATCACGACTCGTTAATTCAAACAGTCCGAGGCACGGGCTACCGATTCTCAGCTAAACGGACCGCATAACATATGAAAACCATTTGGCGACAATCTATTATCCGCTGGCTACTTGGGCTAGCGGCCTGTGTCGTTATCGGGTTAATTATTAAGCAGACTTTTCTTGTTGTCTTAATCTATCTGCTTGGCTCTCTTTATCACCAACTTTATCAGCTTTACCAATTCCATAACTGGTTACGCTATTCCGGCAAAGCACCACCGCCGGAAGCATCTGGTATCTGGGGGGATATCTTTGATGCCGTCTATCGCTTGCAGAAAAAACAACGCAAATCTAAGCGTCGTATGCAGCAAGCATTAACCAGAATCGAGCATTCTACCGCGGCGCTAAAAGAAGGCGTCATCATGGCAGACAGCGAGGGAAATCTGGAATGGTGGAACAATTCCGCCGGCCATTTTTTTGGCCTCATGCGACCGGTTGACCGTGGCCAAGCCATTACCAATATTATGCGCAACCCCAGCTTTTTTCGTTACTTCACACAGAAGCGTTTTGGGGAACCGCTGATCATCAAGTCCCCTGCGAAAGAAGGGGTGTATTTGGAAATTCAAACCACGCTCTATGATAAGAATGACCATCTCATTTTTGTCCGCGATGTGACCCGACTTCACTTGCTAGAACAAATGCGCAAAGATTTCGTTGCCAACGCTTCTCACGAACTAAAAACCCCTCTTACCGTAATCAAGGGCTACTTAGAGACCCTAGACATGTTCAAGGAAAACCTGCCTCCTAGCATGCAAAAAGGCATAGTAAACATGTCTGATCAGTCGGTTCGAATGGAACACTTAATCGAAGATCTATTGTTGCTATCTCGGTTGGAAAGTAACGAAAAACGCGAAGAAGATCAGTGGAATGCCATGCAAGATTTCTCGTCAGCCATCCAAAAAATGGCCACTCCGATTCTTTCAGAGAAACATCAGATACGTTTTGAGATCACCACTAATGATCGCATCTATGGCTCCTATAATGAGCTCTATAGCGCTTTCTCTAACCTAGTTGTGAATGCCATTAAGTACTCACCTGATGGCGGAGAGATTGTCGTGACATGGGAGTCGAGTGAGTTTAACGGTGTCTTCTCTGTGAAAGACAATGGCTTAGGCATTGACCCAAGACACATACCACGCCTTACTGAGCGCTTCTTTCGTGTCGACAAGGGACGTAGCTCTAAAACAGGAGGCACAGGCCTCGGACTCGCCATCGTTAAACATGTGCTCATGCATCATGATGCGAAATTACAAATCCGCAGTGATTTGAATCAGGGCAGCGTCTTCTCATGTCATTTCCCTGCAAGCCGAGTACGCAGTGACAGCATCCCTTCTGTCTCCGTTTCTAGCGCCCCGATATCCGAAGAATAAAAAAATGGCCCGCTAAAAAGCGAGCCATTTTCTAATAAGATGAACGCTTAGAAGTGATTAAATAACTTACCAATAAACGCCTCTTTTTCCGCATCTTGATCAATAAGCCCTAAGATCACGGTAAGAAAAGTGGAGTCGTGTTTCTTTTCTGTCGTGGCCACCGATTGAATATAGTAATTCAGCCGGTTCACTTGGCCAGCTAGCTCTAAATCTAATACCGCCTGCCCTAGTACCTGAGGCACCACATCATCGCTCTTAATCAGAATAGTCACATCCTGTTTACTCAGCTGAATGACCATGCAGCGAAACTGCTTCTCTTCAAATCTCACCATGGTTGGTATTTTCACGTCTTTACTCGTGACAGCCGTCGCTGCCGGATGAGTAAATTTCGTCGCCTGTACTGGCCGAGTCGATTTGCCAGCTCCCATTAGGACATCGATCGAAGCCGCCGCAACACCACCTTGTCCTGCCGCATTCGCTGCATTTCGAGGCTTTTCGGCAGCAAGCTTACTTTCCATTTTATGTTTTTTGGACGCGCTTAAAATTTTATTAACCAGCTGTTCGCTCGAAAATGGCTTACCTAAATAATCCGTAACCCCGGATTGCACCGCTTCCACCACATTACTTTTATCGCCACGACTGGTAATCATAATAAAAGGGATATCTTCCTTTTTATAATTTGCCTGCTCACGACACCATTTGAGCAGTTCAACACCCGTCATTTCCGGCATTTCCCAATCACACAAAACCATGTCAAATTGGCTTTTTTCAAGCATTTTCTGAGCTTTTCGGCCATTTACGGCTTCTTCCACAACAGACGCTGGGAATTGCTGGCGTATTGTTCGTTTGATCAAATCACGGGTAAAGGACGCGTCATCCACGACAAGAATTTTTATCGACATTATAAAAGTCCACTCGTACGGCCCACTAACGAAGACACATCTCCGTGTTGTGGTCTAAATACCGAAATCCACAATAAAGTCGCGGCAACCACCGCAATCGGCATCACAAATAAGTTAAGCAAAGGTATCGTTAGACACACCATAACGATGCCACCGAATGTCCAACATAACAAAGGTTTAGTGCGCAACATCTGACGCATATCGTGAAAGGCTACCTTATTGTTATCAAAGGCATAATCCATATATTGCAACGATAGCATCCAAGCAGAAAAGAGTAAGAGCAAGACAGGCGCAACAACATTGACGAGGGGAATAAATGACAGCATCAGCAGTAGAATAAAACGCGGTAAGAAATACAGTATTTTTTGCAGTTCACGCTGTAACGTTCGTCCCGTCATCACCAATATGGCTTTGGCATTAAGCGCCTCATCGAATACTTTTCCGGTTTGACGCTCTTCCACTTTTTCGGCAAGAAACGCCATAAAAGGCGCGGCCAAGATGTTGATACCAACCGAGAAGCTGTAAAACAGTAACACTGTGATAATGGCGGCAAAAATCAGATAGAACAACCAGTGCAAAAAGGCCAGCCAACCGGGTAGATAATCCATCGCGATGGTAATCAGATCATTGAAATAACTCAATGCCACCATGTAAAGCAGAGCCATTAAGGCAAAGTTTGCTAACAAGGGCACCACAATAAATATTCTCAACCCAGGTGAAACGGCCAAAGGTAATGCTTTCAAAAACGCACCTGCGGCCTTAAATGGCTGTGTAATCACTCTTCCTACCTTAAATTTAGTCAATTTTTATCATCAATCCTCAGAGAGTAACACGCGCTTATCATGGGCTCCATACAGAGTCTCGACTATCCAGATGACACGCCGCTATTTCCCCCTTAAGCCGCTTGAAAAGCGTCTTTTTAACCGGCTTAAACAAGGTCGATTTTATCCCCAGCGTTTATTTGACGCATAGCTTGATGCGGAATTTCGATTGTGACCTTTTGTAAATTGATGAACTATGAAAGCTCAGCAGTCGCTTAATGCCATGCGATGCACGGCTACCATTATAAAAATACATAAACAAAAGTTAACTACGAAGGGAACACTATGAAAATGACAAAAACGTTACTTGCGAGTGCGGTTATCGCAGCATCGTTTACCGCTATGCAAGTACACGCAGCCGATGTGCCGGCGGGTGTAAAGCTAGCGGACAAACAAGAATTAGTAAAAGGCGGTGAAGGAGAACCAGCGACACTAGATCCGCAGAAGATCCAAGGAACGCCTGGTTCTCTTCGCGCTAAAGATCTTTTTGAAGGACTTTACAGTGAAGGCGAAGGTGGCAAGCTAGTACCTGGCGTGGCCACAGGCTATACGGTAAATGACGACAATACCGTTTACACTTTTAACTTACGTCACGATGCAAAATGGTCCGACGGCACCCCAGTCACAGCCAATGACTTTGTGTATGGCTTCCAGCGCCTTGTCGACCCAAAAACCGCCTCTGTTTACTCTTGGTACGCGGCCCTTGCTGGTATCATTAATGCGCAAAACATCATCGACGGTAAGGCTAAACCGGCTGACATGGGGGTTAAAGCACTGGATAAATACACTTTCCAAGTCACTCTAGATCATCCAGTACCTTACTTCGTTAAAATGACCGTGAACTCGGCCATGTACCCAGCGCCCAAAAAAGCCATTGAAAAATTTGGTGACAACTGGACGAAACCAGGCAACTTGGTCAGCAACGGCGCTTACAAGTTAGACACTTGGATTGTTAATGAGAAAATGGTGTTTGTCCGTAACCATGATTACTGGAACGACAAAAAAACCATTATTAACAAGGTGACTGTCTTACCGATTAAAGATTCAACCGTCGAGTTCAGCCGTTACCAAGCTGGGGATTTGGATGTTACCTCTTTTTCAGGTATTCCGACTAACCGCTACAAAGAATTATTGAAAACCACGCCGGACGAAGTAAAAGTCACACCGCAATTAGCGGCCTACTACTACGACTTTAACAACCAAAAACCGCCTTTTGATGATGTTCGAGTCCGTAAAGCGCTTTCTTACGCGATCGACCGTACTATCATCACCAAATACGTCACTGGCGTTGGGGAGATCCCAGCCTATACATTTACGCCTCCTTCTGTTGATGGTTTTAAAGCAAAACAGCCTGAATACGCGAAGTGGACACAAGCTGAACGTAATGCAAAAGCAAAAGAACTGCTGAAAGAAGCCGGTTACGATAAGAACAACCCACTTGATTTCACCTTGTTGTACAACACCAACGATGGCCATAAGAAAATTGCCATCGCGGTGGCGTCCATGTGGAAAAAAACCTTGGGAGTCAACGCAACACTTGAAAACCAAGAATGGAAAACCTTCATCGACACTCGTAACCTAGGCAACTTTGGCGTAGCGCGTGATGGTTGGGTAGGTGATTACAACGAAGCCTCTACTTTCTTGGATTTGTTTAAATCTACCAATACCAGTAACAACGCCCATTACAACAACCCAGAATACGATGGTTATATGGCACAAGCGGCCAAAGCGAAGGACCCTGCGCCCTTCTATCAAAAAGCAGAAGATTTAGTGATTGATAAAGACATGGCCGTTGCGCCTATTTACCAATACTCAATCAAACGCCTAGTGAAAACCTACGTCGGCGGTTACCAACCCAACCTTGAAGACAATATCTACACTCGCGATATGTACATCATCGCCCATTAAGATTGCTTCGACCTCTCCCAGCGCAGTCATGCGCTGGGTATTTACTCCCAATTAACGGTTCCTAGTATTAGCCGCCTAGCGGCGACCTAATCAGGTGTTTTTTATGCTCAGATTTATTATTAAGCGCTTGCTTGAAGCGATTCCTACGCTGCTTGCTTTAGTGACTCTTTCGTTCTTTTTAATGCACTTTGCTCCGGGCAGCCCGTTTACCTCAGAGCGTGGTGTGCCGCCCGCCGTGTTGGCAAATTTGCAAGCCAAGTACCACATGAATGAATCCCTAATGAGTCAATATTTTCATTACCTTTGGGATCTGCTGCACGGCAACTTAGGGTATTCCTTTCGTTTCACCGACTTCACCATCAACCAATTGGTCGCACAAAGCTTTCCAGTCTCTGCTGAAATCGGCTTTTGGTCTTTTGTCGTTGCTGTCTCTATCGGTGTGTTATGTGGTGTGTTTGCCGCATTGCGTCAAAACTCTTTGCTCGACTATGGGGTGATGGCCTTTGCCAACATCGGCATGGTACTGCCAAACTTTGTAATTGCCCCCTTGTGCATTCTCTTTTTCTCCATTCATTATCACTGGTTGCCAGCCGGTGGTTGGAATGGCGGAGCTTGGCCTTACTTGATCATGCCTGTTATTGCCATGTCCACCAGCTACATTGCACAAATTGCCCGTATCACTCGCGGCAGCATGATAGAAACCATGCATTCCAACTTCATCCGTACCGCCAGAGCAAAAGGCCTGCCGAAGTCGCACATTATTATTCGTCATGCACTGCGCCCAGCGATGCTGCCTGTGGTGTCTTATCTAGGCCCGGCTTTTGTCGGCATTATCACCGGCTCCGTGGTGGTGGATCAGTTTTTTGGTACCGGGGGCATTGGCCAGCATTTCGTAAATGGTGCGATCAATCGTGATTACTCTATGGTCATGGGCATCACCATTTTGATCGGCACGTTGACCATTCTTTTTAACGCCATTGTCGACATCGTTTATGTCTTCATTGACCCAAAAATTCGTTACTAGAGCACGTCACCATGATAACAAATAAAGAAAATATAACGGCCGTAACACAATTCGCCGAGCAGGTTGTCGAAGTAGAAGGCCGCAGCTTATGGCAGGATGCTCGACGTCGTTTTTTCAGTAATAAAGCCGCGGTAATTAGCTTAATCATACTGTCGATAATCGCCGGATTGTCCATCTTTGGCCCTATATTAAGCCAATGGAATTACGCTGATATCGACTGGGAAGCCCTCTCCGATATCTCAACATTAGGCAGCCCTAGCATCGCCTCAGGGCATTATTTTGGCACCGACCCACTAGGCCGAGATATCTTTGTACGCACCATGCAAGGCGGTCAAATATCCTTAATGGTCGGGGTGCTCGGCAGCTTTGTCGCCATCGTCATTGGCACTCTATATGGCGCCACATCTGGCTATATGGGCGGCCGCGTAGACAGTGTGATGATGCGTTTTCTTGAAATCCTTAACTCGTTTCCTTTTATGTTTTTCGTGATCATTATGATGACGGTATTCGGTCGTCATATTTTATTGATCTTCGTCGCCATTGGCGCCGTTTCTTGGTTGGACATGGCGAGGATCGTTCGCGGCCAAACCTTAAGTTTAAAAAACAAGGAATACATTGAAGCCGCTTACGCTTGTGGTGTCTCCACACCCAAAATCATTTTGCGTCATATCGTGCCAAATGTGTTGGGCGTGGTGATCATTTACGCGACCTTATTGGTGCCGAATATGATTCTCCTAGAGTCCTTTATTAGCTTCTTAGGGCTTGGCGTACAAGAGCCAATGACAAGCTGGGGAGCCTTGATTTCAGAAGGCGCTCCAAACATGGAAATTGCTGTTTGGCAGCTAGCTTGGCCCTTGGCCTTTTTGGTCGTCACCCTGTTTTGTTTTAACTTCCTAGGCGACGGTTTACGCGACGCTCTAGATCCAAAAGACCGCTAGGAGGCGACCATGACATCCTTGAACAATACGCCCAAACAGGCGACCAACAATATTCTAGAAGTCGACCATCTGAGGGTCAATTTCACTACACCAGATGGCCAAGTAACCGCCGTCAACGACCTTAATTTCAATCTCGCTCAAGGCGAAACACTTGGCATCGTTGGTGAATCCGGTTCAGGCAAAAGCCAAACCGCCTTTGCACTCATGGGGTTGCTCGCCGGTAATGGCCTAATCGAAGGCGAAGCTCGCTTTGAAGGACAGAACATTCTTAGCCTAAATGAAAAGGCAATGAATAAGATCCGTTCGGAAAAAATTGCGATGATTTTCCAAGACCCTATGACGTCATTAAACCCTTACATGAAAGTCGGTCAGCAATTAATGGAAGTGCTGATTTTGCACAAAGGCATGAGCAAAGCCGATGCGTTTGAGGCGTCTGTGAAGATGCTCGACGCGGTCAAGATGCCAGAAGCCCGTAAGCGGATGAAGATGTATCCTCATGAGTTTTCAGGCGGCATGCGCCAACGAGTGATGATAGCAATGGCGCTATTATGCCAGCCGAAATTGCTCATCGCCGATGAACCAACAACGGCGCTTGATGTAACAGTACAGGCGCAGATTTTGACGCTCTTAAATGAACTGAAAGCGGAGTTCGATACCTCCATTATTATGATCACCCACGATTTAGGTGTGGTGGCTGGGCTCTGCGACAAGGTACTGGTGATGTACGCGGGTCGTACCATGGAATATGGCCTAACAGACGATATTTTCTACCATCCGACTCACCCTTATACGCAAGGCTTATTAGAGGCGATTCCTCGTCTCGATAGCAATGAGGGCACGTTGGCCACCATCGCAGGCAACCCACCCAATTTATTAAACCTACCCACTGGTTGCCCATTCCAAGAACGCTGCCAGCACGCAGAGGACCGCTGTCGTAAAGAAGCACCCACGCTAGAAGAGTACCAAGCAGGAAAATTGCGCGCTTGTCATAAACCGATTCATTGGGAGCAGGCTGTATGAATAACGCAACCAACACTGTATTGATGAAAGTAGAAGATCTAAAAGTCCATTTTAATGTCAAATCTGATAACGCATGGCCGTGGCAAAAAGGCCAAACGTTAAAAGCCGTCGATGGTGTCGACTTGACCATTTTTGAAGGCGAAACCCTAGGCGTCGTAGGCGAATCAGGCTGTGGTAAATCCACGCTAGCACGCGCGTTATTGCGCCTTGTGCCGATTACCGAAGGTCATGTTGTTTGGCTAGGACAAGACCTAACCGACCTCGACAAAAAACAAATGCGCGACAAACGCCAAGAACTGCAAATGATCTTCCAAGATCCGTTGGCGTCATTGAACCCACGCATGACAGTCGGTGACATCATTGCAGAGCCATTACGCACCTTTAAGCCTCATCTGTCCAAGCAGGAAGTGAAAGATCAGGTACGCGCTATCATGGACCGTGTTGGCTTATTGCCCAATGTCATTAACCGCTACCCTCATGAGTTCTCTGGCGGCCAGTGCCAACGCATCGGCATTGCTCGCGCTTTGATTCTCAAACCCAAATTGGTGGTCTGTGACGAACCCGTGTCGGCATTGGATGTGTCTATTCAGGCGCAGGTCGTAAATTTGCTTAAAGAGCTCCAAGCAGAAATGAGTTTGTCCTTGGTCTTTATCGCTCATGATTTGAGTGTCGTAAAACACATATCAGACCGTGTTCTTGTGATGTATCTTGGCAACGCAGTCGAATTGGCAAGCAAGCATGCTCTGTATGATAACCCTCGTCATCCATACACCCAGGCCTTGTTATCTGCCGTGCCAGTGCCAGACCCTAAGCATGAGAGAAACAAAAAGATCCAACTCCTTCTCGGCGACCTCCCCTCCCCGATCAATCCACCATCAGGCTGTGTCTTTCGTACTCGCTGTCCGCATGCGAATGAAGAATGTACCCAGCAAAAACCGGTTCTCGAAAAGCTATCAGACCAACACCAAGCGGCATGCATTCGCCTTGCTGAACTTGCGTAACCAAGCTTGACTCTCTCCTAACAGCGCCCTATATAACTTACTGGGCGTTTGTTATAACCATAGACGTTATTGTGCTCAATCACGTTCTCTGCAAATTGTCCGCACTTTGTTATGATGAAGAATGACTAAATCATAAGGGATCTATGTATGCGTGCATTTCTATTATCTGTGATGCTACTTTTCGTCACACCAGTGTTTGCACTGCCTCAGCCTACTGGACCCGTACTATTAACCTTAACGGGTAATGTCGCCAATACGAACGTTGGCGACAGCGCACAACTCGACAGAAAAATGCTGGAGGCCTTGCCTCAGCATAAGCTCACCACAACCATGGGTTGGGTTAGCAAAAACGAACGCCCACACGACTATATTGGCTTTTCCGCCATGGACTTACTAAAGCTAGTGGGTGGCACAGGCGCCACGTTAAGAATCAGGGCGCTTAATCAGTATGTCATTGATATTCCAGTTAGCGATTTTGTGAAGTACGGCGCTATTTTTGCCATTAAAAAAGACGGTAAAAACATTAGTATCAGAAACCTAGGGCCAATAATGGTGCTCTACCCATTTGATGATAATGAGCATTTGCGCAATGAGGTTTACTATTGGCGAGCCATTTGGCAAGTCAGCTCGATCAAGGTACTCACCAATAGCGCTCAGGAAGAATAAAATATGCTAACGCGATTTATGCAAAAACTCTTTCCGCCTAAATTGCAGCACTGGTACCTTTACGGGTTAGCCACTTTTTTCATTAGCACTCTATTACTCTCCTTCAGTCTTGTTATCTATTCTAGCGATGGCTCACAAGCGACCAAGCAACGAATTTATGAAGACTCTCTTTGGAACTCGTTACAGTTTCAGTTGCAGTCCTATCGCTTTCTTAACTATCTGGTAGAACTCGATAAAAACGATCTGCCTCTAAACGGCGCTGCCTATGCGCAATACGATCTATTAATGAGCCGTGTCGACCTGTTACGTAACGGTGAAGTGGGTTATCTGATTCGCGGCTTAACCGGTGGCAGAACCGTACGCCTGCTCAATATCATTACTGGTGAACTGGAGCTGATCAGTTTAAACCTGTCGAAAATCGAAGAAGGCGACCTTTCCTATCTCAATGATATGACGACTCGGTTAAAGCGACTCGATAACCAGGTTAACGAATTTACCGTACTAGTCAGTCAAGGCACCAATAAATACATCGCCCGACAAAGACGCGCCCTAGGGGACAACCTAGAACGCGTCCGCATCCTCATGGTGTGCTTTCTTGCGAGCTTGTTTTTACTCTGCTTTTGCATTGTGAAAGGCTTATCTGTGTTCAGAAAGAATCAGAAAAAAAACCAACAGTTGGTTCAAGAAGTTCAAGATATTCATGATGAAAAAGCCAAAATATTGGCGCTTGTCGTGCAAGAAACACGACCTCAAATCCAGGCGTTATTAGGGCAACCCTCCAGCTCAGCAGGCAAAAACAACGGCTCCAGCCCCACCTTCTCAACGAACGTTAAAGAATCGGCAAATGAGCTGCTGCATACGATTAATATGTTTTCTGATTTGGTCTTGATGGACGCGCAAAAGCTCAACTTGGTGACAACCACCGAATCATTGCAAAAGAACCTCGACGACTATGTGCATATTTTCGCCCATAAATTACAACCCAAAGGCTTAAAATTAGTGAGCTATATTGATCCTGCCTTACCCTCCATGATCAATCTAGACTTCAAACGCATAAAGGAAATCCTCTTAGAGCTACTGCAAAACGCCATTAGCCATACCTCAAAAGGCAGCATTAGCATTCATGTCAGACCTTCTAGCTTGGCGCCCCCGCAGAACAGCAACGGGGGCAATCGCTTTGCTATGTTACAAATAGCCATAAAAGACACGGGCTTTGGGTTAGAAAACTCGCTTCAAAAACACTTACGCTCGTCTCCTCTAACACAAAATGACCAGCACTCTATATTACAAAGCGACATTGGGCTGGGTCTGTCCCTTTGCTATCAGCTCGTTCACTTAATGGGGGGCGACATTCACTTCTCGAGCGAACCCAATACGGGAACCGAGTTCTGGGTTGATATTCCTTATGAGACAGACCAAGAGCACACAGAAGAGAGAGAGACTTTCGTTTGTTCTTTGCAAAAAAGAGCGCTTATTTTCACCAAAGACATGCATTTAGCCCAATTTCTACGCATGCAATTAGGGGATTTGAATATTGAGGCGGGATACTATTCGGAAGGCCCTCATCACGAAGAAGAGGAAATTGATCTGGTGATCATCACTGAACCTGACTTGATCAGCCCAGAAACAGAAGCCAGTATTCTACAATGGCAAAAAAATGGCGCGCTGGTTTTATACGATCATCTCCTTGAGCTGGATGCAGAACACTGCCCTTACTTAGCGAGCGCGCAAAGTATCACTTTTCCCCTAACGCAATCTCAGCTAAACATACGCATCAAGCACTTTTTCCAGCGCTCATAGCATTGTCTTAATGTCTTATCTCACCGCGCTATGGCCGCCAGTGTGGCGGGCAGCAACCTCATTCTTCAAGCAAGGCCAAAGCGCGTAACAACACCTTATCTTACAGCGACCAAGTGAAATCCGTTGCGGCCACAAACGTGTCAACCAATCTCTCTAAACCGATTTGATCCGTTGCCGAGAAGCGTGCTGTTGATGGGCTGTCCATATCAAACACTCCCACTAAGCGCCCCTCAACCACAACCGGGATAACCACTTCAGACGCCGACGCGGAATCACACGCGATGTGGCCTGAGAAGGCATGCACATCTTCAACGCGTTGGGTTTCTTGGTGTAAGGCAGCGGCGCCACATACGCCTCGTCCAAAAGGTATCCGAGTGCACGCTACTTTGCCAACATAAGGCCCTAAAACCAGCGCTTCGTTGCGGGCAAAGTAAAAACCCGCCCAATTTAAATCCGCTACCGTTTGCATAATAAACGCAGAAAACTGAGCGGCGTTGCAGATCAAATCACGCTCCCCCGTCAACAAGCCGGCCAACTGGTCGTTCAATTCCTGATAATACACTTCAGGTGTGCTATTCGAGTTGACGTCTATCTCAAACATGGGTGCTTACCTAATCAATGAAAATAATCATCGAATGATAGGCAAAGTCAGATCAAGAACCAATATGAAATACGTAAAAGAATGGGGAATTGAGAGGCGCGATAGGGAAAAGCTGCCCTTGGTCACAACGCGACCTAGAGCAACTCATACTCATCAAAACAAGCGATCAATATAACAAGGTGATTACTGGTTTACTTGGGCAGCAATCTCATGGGCTGGCGTATGACGAACATCCACCCCTTTCACCATAAACACCAAATGCTGGCATACATGACGTGAGTAATCGCCAATTCGCTCTAAGGAGCGTAAGACCCAGATAACGTTCAATACACGAGAAATACTGCGAGGGTCTTCCATCATGTAAGTAGCCAAAGAACGCAACGCCGTTTTGTATTCTTGGTCCACCGAGTGGTCTTGTTTTACAACGGCAATCGCGGCATCGATGTCTAAACGGGCATAAGCATCCAAGGTATCGCGAATCATACGTGACACCATTTGACCAATACGGTTGATCTCTACATAACCGCGAGGAGACTCACCTTCATCAATCAATTTCAGCGTTAATCGTGCAATTTTCTTCGCTTCATCACCCATACGTTCAAGCTCACTGACAGCTTTACTGATGGATAAGACCATGCGTAAGTCACCAGCGGCTGGCTGACGTTTTGCCAGTATACGGTTACATTCCTGATCGATGATGCCATCCAGCTCGTTTACCGTAGCGTCTTTGTCTTTCACATCTTCAGCTAAAGAACCATTGCTATCAATCAAAGCTTGAACGGCATTCTGTACTTGTAATTCAACCACACCACCCATCGTCAGAAAGTGCTGACGTAAAGCTTCCAGCTCGTTGTTAAACTGTTTCGATGTGTGATCTGATGTTAGTTCTTTCATAATTAGTCCTTCCGCCTCGATGCCTTAATGACTGTAATGCGGTTTAATGGAAACCCGTTGATTGACTGTATTGCTTTAGCGTTTGGTTTTTCATCAAGGCTTAAAAAGCCATTAAGCAGTCCTTCCCAAGAAAATAAACAGAACACCAATATAAGATATTTGCTTACTCTATCACCAGACTACTCATATTAAGCCCGAACTATAACGCCACTGTGTTACAGAAATGTTAAAAATAGACTTTCCAGCACACCGCTCAGGGACTATTTCTCATCATAAGAAGATTCCCATATATTCCGATATCCCATAGACTGTTTCCATACAGTAATATTCTACGTAAACAACAATTACAACTACGGTGATAAGCGAGAGTTTTATGAAAGCAATGCAGATAATGAATTATGGCCCAGCAAGCGATCTAACATTGGTTGACGTTGACACGCCAACAATAAATGCAGATCAGGTATTGGTAAAAGTCGGCGCGGCCGGCGTCAACCCTGTCGATACTTACATTCGCTCAGGCGTAAATAATTATTCTGCGACCTTTCCTCATACACCAGGTTCAGACGGTGCCGGTACCGTTATGGAAGTGGGCGCAAACGTTGTTGGTTTTACCGTCGGACAACGCGTGTATTTTAGCCGCAACCTAGGCGGTTCTGCCGCTGAATACACCATTTGTGCGCCAGATAGACTGTTCCCTCTGGCGGACTGCCTAAGCTTTGAAGAAGGTGCTTGCCTTGGTGTTCCTTTCACAACGGCGCATCGCGCACTGTTTGGACGTGCGCAAGCAAAAGCCGGCGACAAAGTATTGATCCATGGAGCCACTGGCGCCGTTGGTACGGCAGCAGTACAACTTGCGTTAGCCGCAGGAATGGAAGTTGTTGCCAGCGCAGGCACTCAAGCGGGTGTTGAACTGCTTAATCAACTGGGTGTGACGAACGTCATCTTGCACAATGAAGACAATCATTTAGCGCCTTTTCAGTCACTTGAAAACGGCTTTAATGTGATCATTGAGATGCTCGCCAATCACAACCTAGATCAAGATTTAAAAGCCTTGGCTTTTGGTGGTTGTGTGGCCGTTGTTGGCAACCGAGGAACCGTGGAGATTAACCCTAGAGACTTAATGGCTCGTGACGCCTCAGTTATTGGTGTCGCCTTGGCAAATGCTCAACCAAAAGATCTACAACTTATTGCCAAAAGCATGCTGCCGCTGTTTCAAAAAGGCGTATTAAAACCCGTCGTTCGTAAAAGTTACCCATTAACCGAACTCGCACAAGCGCACGATGACGTCTTATTATCAGGCGCATTAGGCAACTTAGTGGTTCAAGTTAACTAGCCATTACCGACCGAAGACACCTTATAGATCAATAAGGTGTCTTTACTATCACGCAACACCGTGAGAACGAACTAACGGACTGAATAAATCTCATCATCTCCCCTCTACTAAAGGCCTATTAAGACAGCTATACTTGGGATTATTTTCCACTACTATATTGATGAGTTTATGTACTTTGACTTCTTCTGAATCTGACGTTTTCAGTTTGCCTAATGAAGCCGATACTCACGACCATGATTACCATCAACTTGTGGTGGTGGTTGATGGTAAGACCGACTTCGATATTGAGGGTAAAAGCAGACAGCTTCCTACTGGTGGTGGCTGTATTTTGCCGTCTGAAAACAGTCATGCCTTTGCGGGCCTAGGCGACAATCAGATCATGGTGGTTAACCTTCCTATTCCACCACAAAAAGCCATTACCGACGAAGAATATGAGATAGTGTCACGGCTCTTTGACCAAGCGGCCTACTTTCAATTAAATCCTAGATTACAAATTCTAGCCTCCGCCTTATCTGGCGAGCTACAACAATACCCAAACGACCCAATGTTAGCCCGAGCCTGTGGTAACACCTTACTCAGCGCTATTCGCCATCAGTTGACGAATAACAAAGACGTAAGAGTCCGAGGCAACCAGCTGGACATTACTAAGCTGGATCAGTTTATCGAGCTCAACTTATCGCGCCGTGTTCATATTAGTCAGTTAGCCAATTTTTGTTTCTTAAGTGTGAGCCAATTTCACGAACGCTTTAAAGAACGAACCGGTATGACGCCTCACCAATATTTAATGCGCAAGCGCTTAGAACGCGCTCAAAAATTATTGAGCGAAGGGTTTCCGCCTATTCAAGTGGCAGAGATGTGTGGTTTCTCAAGTCAAAGCGCAATGACGAATGTGTTTTCTCAAACATTGGGGATTACGCCACTGCGTTATCAAAAACAATTTCCAAAAAGTTAATATTTCCACTTTTTTGGAAAATATTCCATTTCGCTAAATGACAATATCTAAAAACCACTTGCGCACCATTCGTAAGCATTTCGATCATTTTAGCGACAGTTTTTGCACAGTTATCGAGCGATGTACGTTTTCTTCCATTAAAATCGGATTTTCTTATAAAAAAAACCGACTTTTTCGAAAGACAGTTTCTACACTCTGTCACTAAAGTGTGTCCATTATCCAGACATGCAATTTTTTGAAAATTAACAGTAAAAATGAACCGTTAATAAAAAAGCAAAAAATCGCCTGATGCTCTATAACAACACACGGTCTAATCAAAAAAAGCCAACCGGCTTTTTGATTTGTAGCGGGAGAATCCGACCATGTTTAAAGCAATTGAAGTATTACAACCCAACTTCATTCAGCGACCACTAAACGAATTGTGGCAGCTCATTTCTCCTCTTTACAATACGGATGAGGAAAAGTGGTTAAACGAATTATTACCTTTAGCTAAACCGACTGACGCTGCGCTAAAAACCTGCACGGATGCTGCTACACAATTGATCGAACAAGTGCGTAAAGACGATGACAGCATGTCTATGATCGACGCCTTGTTGCTGGAATACAGCCTAGACACAAAAGAAGGCATTTTGCTGATGTGTTTGGCCGAAGCACTAATGCGTGTGCCAGACAAAGCCACTGCAGATGCTTTCATCAAAGACCGTTTAAGTGTGGCCGATTGGGCTTCTCACGCTAAAAACTCTGATTCCTTCTTCGTTAACGCGTCAACATGGGGACTTTTGCTAACCGGCAAAATCGTCACTATGGACGAAAAAAGCGATGGCACACCAGCCAACCTAGTAAACCGCATGGTAAACCGTGTTTCTGAGCCAGTGATTCGTAAAGCGATGAACCAAGCGATGAAAATCATGGGACATCAGTTCGTACTGGGTCGCAACATCGAAGAAGCCTTGTCTCGTGGCAAAAGCTACCGTGACAAAGGTTACACCTACTCTTTCGACATGTTGGGTGAAGCCGCACTAACTTCTGCAGATGCAGACAAATACCTAAAGTCTTACGAGCAAGCGGTTGAATCCGTTGGTCGTGATACGTACACCAAAGGCTACCGCCCAACCATCTCCATCAAACTGTCTGCACT
Source organism: Marinomonas sp. KMM3893 (assembly GCF_004352855.1). GTDB lineage: Bacteria > Pseudomonadota > Gammaproteobacteria > Pseudomonadales > Marinomonadaceae > Marinomonas > Marinomonas arenicola. The sequence continues at coordinate 104,009 of NZ_SJSC01000002.1, forward strand.
GCACCCACGTTACGAAGTGGGCAGCGAAGAACGCGTGATGACTGAGTTGTTCGAAAGCGTAAAAGGCCTTATCACGAAAGCACGTGCATTGAACGTCGGTATTACTATCGATGCAGAAGAAGCAGATCGTCTTGAACTGTCTCTTCACCTGTTCGAAAAACTGTACCGTGACGAAAGTGTTCGTGGCTGGGGCTTATTTGGTTTGGTTATTCAAGCCTACTCAAAACGCGCGCTACCTGTTCTCGCTTGGCTTGCCGCTTTGGCTAAAGAACAAGGTGACCGCATCCCTGTTCGTCTTGTAAAAGGCGCTTACTGGGATTCTGAGATCAAACTTTGCCAACAACGTGGCATCAATGGTTACCCGGTTTACACTCGTAAAGAAGCGACAGACACTTCTTACTTGGCTTGTGCCCGTTTCCTATTGAGCGAACACACTCGCGCGAACATCTTCCCGCAGTTTGCGAGCCACAACGCACACACAATTGCGACCATCAGCTGCTTAGCACAAGAGCTAGGTGCGACCACGCAAGAATACGAATTCCAACGCCTTCACGGCATGGGCGATGCGTTATACAACAGCCTAATCAAAGGCAATGACATCTGTGTACGTATCTACGCACCAGTAGGTAGCCATAAAGATTTGCTACCTTACTTGGTTCGTCGTCTACTAGAAAACGGCGCCAACAGCTCTTTCGTTCACCGTTTGATCGATGCTCGTTGCCCGATTTCTGAATTGGTAGATCACCCAGTAACAACGCTAGAAGGCCGCAAGTCTCTATCGAACCCAAACATCAAACTGCCAATCGACATGTTTGAAGACCGCAAAAACTCGTTTGGTCCAAACATCGAGATCGAATCTGATTGGGGTCCATTTAAAGCCAAAATTGATGCCTTCATGACGCAAGACACTCAATGGCGTGCTTTCCCTATCGTGGGTGGCGAAAAAGTAGAAACAGGCCAAACACATACCATTACTAGTCCATATGACCACAGTGAAACTGCGGGTCAAATCGACTGGGCGGACGCAGCAACGGTTACTAAAGCCATTGATCTAGCGGATGCGGCTTTCCCTGCATGGTCTGCACGTCCTGCCTCTGAGCGTGCTGATTGCTTAGACAAAACTGCCGACCTAATGGAAGAAAACTACCCAGAGCTAATCGCGCTTTGTCATCGTGAAGCGGGTAAAACCATTCAGGACAGTATTGACGAAGTTCGTGAAGCCGTGGATTTCTGCCGTTACTACGCGCAACAAGCGCGCAGCAACTTCGCAGCGCCTCACACCTTTACTAACTACCTAGGTCAAGAACAAAGCGTTCAAATGACAGGTCGTGGTGTCTTCACTTGTATCAGCCCTTGGAACTTCCCATTGGCGATCTTCTCTGGACAAGTTGTAGCGGCATTGGTTGTTGGTAACACAGTGGTGGCGAAACCGGCTGAACAAACCAGCTTAATCGCGATTCGTGCGGTTGAATTGATGCACCAAGCCGGTGTTCCTACTGATGTACTTCACCTACTTCCAGGTGACGGTGCAACCGTTGGTGCGCCAATCACAAGCGACAAACGCATTGCAGGTTTGGCCTTCACAGGTTCAACCGGCACAGCACAATTGATCAACCGTACCTTGGCAGCTCGTGGTGTTGCACCGGTTCCTGTTATCGCAGAAACAGGTGGTCAGAATGCCATGCTAATCGACTCTACTTCTCTGCCTGAGCAAGTCGTTCGTGATGCCGTGCGTTCCGCCTTCGCTTCTGCTGGTCAACGTTGTTCAGCTCTGCGTGTTATGTTTGTTCAAGAAGACATCGCTGATCGAGTTATTCCGATGATCAAAGGCGCCATGCAAGAACAATCTGTTGGCTTACCTTACCTACACAGCACAGACGTGGGTCCAGTGATCGACAAAAAAGCCCAAGCCATGTTGCTTGAGCACATTGAACGTATGAAAGTAGAAGGCAAATTGATCGGCGAAACCGCATTGCCGACGTTTGCTGACAAAGGAACCTTTGTTGCACCTACTGCGTTTGAAATTGCCACTATTGATCAGCTAACGGATGAGAAATTTGGTCCTATCTTGCACGTGGTTCGCTACAAAGCGAAAGACCTAGATAAGATCATCGATACCATCAACAACTCAGGGTTTGGTTTGACCATGGGTGTTCACAGCCGAAATGAAACGACATGTGCACGTATCGCACGTCGCGCTCGCGTTGGTAACTTGTACATTAACCGCGACCAAGTTGGTGCCGTTGTTGGTGTACAGCCATTCGGTGGCCAAGGCTTATCAGGTACCGGTCCTAAAGCGGGCGGTCCACATTATCTACAACGCTTCGCTATTGAAAAGCAACTTTAAGGCGAGCAGAGGAGACAAGGCAATGACAATCGTACAACCTGTTCAAATTCAAGTAGCAGACAAAGTATTTGAAGCATGGGATTCTCTAGGTGTAGAAGGTCGTGACGAGCATTTAGCTCGCACCCTTACCCTATTCCCTGAAGCGCAACGTAAAATGGCGGTTTGGCAGATCGACAACGCTCAGCGTGAAATCGCTGAAACGTTAACTATGGTAGGACCAACAGGTGAAAGCAATGAGCTTTCTACTCAAGGTCGTGGTGCTTTCCTATGTCTTTCTAACGATGACAGTAAAGCGGCTATCGTTGGTTTAGTTGGTCAAGTGTTTGCGGCCTTGATTGCGGGTAACCCAGTCATCACCGTGGGCCCTAAAGGCCAAGAAATCATGGATAAAATCGCCACGTCGGTTCCTGAAGGTGTGATTCAAAACATCGCAGAATCAGCACTAGATTCTATCGTTGAAGCGAATAACCTAGCGGGCATCGCCATTTTGTGTGATGACGCAGAAGCGCAAGCATTAAACCAACGCCTAGCAGCAAAAAGCGGCTTGATCTGTCAGCTAGTCATTGAAAATGACAGCCAGAACTTAACGACTATTGCGGCACCGCATTACATTTTGCGCTTTGTTACAGAGCGCGCTATCTCTATCAACACCACAGCAATCGGCGGTAACGCTACCTTGCTTGAATTGGGTAGCTTAGACGAGTAATGCAAACGACTCAGAGACCCATGTCTCTGAGTCAAAGTTTCTTTTTCAATAGAGACCTCCCTATTGAACTGATTTACCCTCTTTCCTCGAAAGAGGGTTTTTTTTGTCTTGAAAAACAGCGCTAGCCTAATCTTGGTGTGTAATCCCAAGCCACTCGCTGGCCGGTTTCGGCGGATTGCTCCGCTAAACATAAGCCATAAATAAGTTGGCAAGCCTGCTCCATGGAAACAGGGGCATCACCTTTACCGGCAATGGCATGGCCTAATTGACGATAAAAAGCCGCGTAGTCGCCCTGTGTGGCGGACTCTTGGAACGTTTCTATGTCATTTTGAGTGTGGGCGACAAAACGAGTGTTATGCTGCTGTGCGGCTTGTGAGGGGAATTCAGACTGCCAGGGCATTTGCCCAGCACGTAACGCTTCTTCTTGTGGGTCTAACCCCACACATTGCCAACTGCCTTGTGTAAAACGCGCATTAAAACGACGCATGTCACCTGCTTCAAATGGCGTTGATCCTAAACGAATGCGCTTATCGTCGTAGCCTAGCTCCAGCTCAAACCAGTCGTGTGTTTGGCAGCCTTCTCGCAGGCAATCGATACTCGCATGAAGCCATTTTGGCGCGCCGAAAAGAAACAAGACTTGGTCTAATATGTGCGGTCCAAGGTCCCAGAAAATCCCCGTCCCCACACCAGGCTCTTCACGCCAACGGGCTTGAGCCAGAGGCCGAAAGCGGTCAAAACGAGAATCTAGGTGCTTTAATTCACCCAGTTCTGCGCCATCAATGAGGGCTTTCAGGCGCTGCAAATCCCCATCGAAGCGACGATTCTGATACACGCAAAACACCAAACCTTGCTGCTTGGCTAAGGAGCAAAGCGCTTCGATCTGGCTCACACTCGTTACCGATGGCTTTTCTAACAACACATGTTTACCGCTTTCGAGCGCACGTTTGGCTTGCTCAAAATGCAACGCATTCGGTGTCGTAATCACCACCAGATCCACATCAGAAGCGGTAAAAACCGCCTCTGCTGTCGATACTACAGTCACTTCTGGCAGCGCGGTGTGCACCTCTTCTACCTTAGAGCTGCACACATACGCCATCTCCATATCAGGATCATTGATCACAAACGGCGCGTGAAAAACACGCCCAGATAAGCCGAAACCAATCAAACCAACACGAATTGCCATGCTCTACCTCTTCCTTTTACTCTTTATTGTTATAAACAGTTTACAGGCAATAAATGAAATTTGCTGTAAGCAAAGAAATAGCCCAACACTCTGGACTTAGTAGCTAAAGAATGGAGGGAAGAGAGCGAGTAAGGGGTTTATTCAGGAAAAAAGACCCTGCAGACTTTTTTAAATTATCTCGCTGTCTGATTTGCGCTGAGCTTGCGAAGCAAGCGCAAGCAAATCAGACAAGGAGATATTTCATCTACACCGAAGCTACAAAACTTCCAATTTAGCGAACGACAAGACGAGCCACTTGCTGCCTTCGTCATCGAAGTTCACTTGCACACGAGCCTGTGGGCCTTGGCCTTCGTAGTTGATGACCAAGCCTTCCCCAAACACCGGATGCTTAACCCGATCTCCCATGCTGACATTCACTTCTGGCGCTTTGAAGTTGTTCAGTACCGTACTGTTTTGCAGACGATTTTTCTCTGTCTGATAATCAGGACGCTGCATAGAAACAGGTCGGCTCACTTGTGAACGCAGGCGAACTTCTTCTAAGCACTCGACTGGGATCTCTTTGATAAAGCGCGATGGGCTATTGAAAGACTCGCTGCCAAACAAACGACGAGACTCTGCGTAGGTGATGTAGAGTTTTTCCATCGCGCGAGTGATGCCCACATAGCAAAGTCGGCGCTCTTCCTCGAGGCGACCCGGCTCTTCAAAGGACATCTTGCTAGGAAACAGATTTTCTTCCACCCCAGTCAAGAACACCAGAGGGAACTCCAGGCCTTTCGCAGAGTGCAGAGTCATCAATTGCACCGCGTCTTGGTATTCATCCGCTTGCGCATCGCCAGCGTCTAATACGGCTTTGTCTAAGAAAGCCATCAAGGGCGAACTGAACTCTTCGTCTTCATCACTCCAGCTAAAGCCACCTGCCGCGCCGACCAACTCTTTCAAGTTCTCGATGCGTGCTTCGCCTTTCTCACCTTTCTCTTTTTCATGGAACGGGATCAAACCTGCTTCTTCAATGATTTGCTCAAAGATGTCATTTAAGTTGAGGTCTGGTTGCTGAACCGTCGTGTTTAAACCTTCGATCAAATGTAAGAAAGACTTAATGGCATTGGTTGCGCGAGCCGGCATCAAGCTCTTCTCTACAATCATTTGCGCGGCTCGCCACATAGAGCAGCCTTCATCACGAGCCATTTCTCTCAAGGTGCCAATACTGCGCTCACCAATACCACGAGGCGGCACATTGACGACTCGCTCCATCGCCCCATCGTCATTTGGATCAAGCGCTAAACGGGCGTACGCCAAGGCGTTCTTGATTTCTAGACGATCATAAAATCGATGACCACCGTAAATGCGATAGGCAATCTGTTCGCGCACCAAACATTCTTCCAGCACTCGGGATTGCGCATTGGAACGATACAAAATGGCCATATCACTCAGCGACGTGCCTTTGTCGCGCCATTGCTTAATGATGCCGATGATAAAACGCGCTTCGTCTTGCTCATTGAAGCCAGCATAAAGAGAAATAGGGTCCCCTTCGCCACTTTCTGTCCAAAGCTCTTTGCCAAGACGATCGTCGTTATTTTTGATCAAGCCATTGGCGGCATTCAAAATATGCCCCGTCGAGCGATAGTTTTGCTCCAGACGAATGGTTTGTACATCTTTGAAATGCTTAGTGAAGTTTTGAATATTTTCGATTTTTGCGCCACGCCAACCGTAAATGGATTGGTCATCATCCCCCACCGCGGTAATAGTGCCTTGATCACCAACCATAACGCGTAACCAGGCATATTGGATGGTGTTGGTGTCTTGAAACTCGTCCACCAGCACATGGCGAAAGCGCTCTTGATAATGACGCAACAATGGTGGGTTCGTCAGCATTAACTCATGGGCGCGTAGCAGCAACTCGCCAAAATCCAACAAGCCACCATTTTCACACGCCTCTTCATAATGATAATAAAGTTCTCGCATGCCTTTCGAAAAAGGGTCGTGGCTGTCTGGCACATGGGCTGCGCGTCGGCCTTCGTCTTTTTGCGCGTTGATAAACCAACAGACCTGCTTCGGCGGCCAGCGAGTGTCATCAATATTCATGGATTTCATGATGCGCTTCACTAAGCGCAATTGATCGTCACTGTCCATGATCTGGAAGTTTTCTTTCAGACCAGCATCACGCCAATGGGCACGCAATAATCGATGGGCTAAACCGTGGAACGTTCCCACCCACATACCTTGTGGTGGCACTCCAACAAGCTCTTCAATACGCCCTTGCATTTCACGCGCGGCTTTATTGGTAAAGGTCACCGCCATCAGGCTATAAGGCGACAATTCATAGGCGTGCATTAACCACGCGATGCGATGCACCAATACGCGAGTTTTACCAGATCCTGCCCCCGCGAGTACTAGGCTATTTTGCAATGGTGCGGCCACTGCATCACGCTGTTTATCATTTAACGAGTCGAGGATAAAAGAAACGTCCATTACATTCCGCCGTAATTATTTAATATGTTTGTCATAAAAAAGCGCAAAAATAGGTTGATTTTTGATCGATTAGCGTTTTTTATAAACTTGAAAACGAGTTGTCTGTCTATTTTGACTTTTTTCAACAGTCGATGACAGTGATCTGTGCATTTCAGTGTCATCGAATTAGCCAAAGGGTATAGCGATGAATCATATTTCTGAAACTTTGACTGAAGTAAAAACCGACATCCTTCACGCTTCTATTAGCCTAGAGAAGGAAAAAAGCGAACGTAATCAAAAGGAAGACAGTGTACGCATGCTAAAAGCACGTCGTGCCATTGAACAGCATTTAGAGGAAAAACGCTTACACCAAGCGATTTCTGACGGGTGGGACGAGTAAGACGCTTTTTCAATTGTCTCACTAAAAAAGTAATTTATTAAGCAGCAGACACCCTATCTGCTGCTCAAGCTCGCTGACCTTTTCTTCCAGCGATGCTCTCTTTTTCGCTAAGATTTTTGCTTGGCCGCTTTTTTTTACGCTCAAAAACGCACTAAGTATTGATATAAAACAACAGAAAGACACTGCCTATTCGCCCTTCTTTGCTCCCTTTTTATAGCGGTTATGTCTGTGTTGGAGTACCATACGCCCTGATTTCTGATCTTTTAACCGATAATAAAAACAGCAAATAACCCTTTTGGGGAGTCACCATGTTTGAACATATCCAAGCTGCTCCTGCAGACCCTATTCTTGGCCTAAATGACGCTTTCCGTAATGATCTAAATCCCAATAAGATCAATTTAGGTGTGGGTGTATACAAGGATGAACAAGGCGCTACGCCGATATTAAAATCGGTAAAACAAGCAGAAGAGCGCTTGTTGAACCAAGAACTAACAAAAAGCTACTTAAGTATCGAAGGCGCACCAGCCTATCGACAAGCGGTACAAAAACTTCTGTTTGGTGAAGAACACAACATCATTACCAAACAACTTGCACAGACCGCCCATACACCTGGTGGTACTGGTGCACTTCGTGTTGCAGCAGAATTCATTAAAAAACATTTGCCAGAAGCCACCATGTGGGTCAGTAACCCAACATGGGCAAACCACCAAGCGGTTTTCCAATCCGTTGGTTTGGAAGTCGGCAGCTATGCTTATTACGATGCCAACACCAAAGGCTTGGATTTCGAAGCCTTACTGGCCAGCCTTTCTCAAGTGCCTGCTGGCGACGTGGTTCTGTTTCATGGTTGCTGCCATAATCCGACTGGCATAGATCCAACACCAGAACAGTGGTACCAATTGGCCAAGCTTTGCAGCAAACAAGGGTTCTTGCCTCTGTTTGACTTCGCTTACCAAGGGTTTGGTGAAGGCATTGAAGAAGACGCTAAAGGCTTGCGTACCTTCCTTGAACATGTTCCTGAAATGTTGATCGCAAACTCCTTTTCGAAAAACTTTGGCCTCTACAACGAACGCGTTGGCGCCTTGACGATTGTTTGCGAAACCGCAGAACAAACCGACGCGGCTTTCACTCAAGTGAAACGCTGCATCCGTACGAACTATTCGAATCCACCGTCCCATGGCTCTGCCATTGTCGCTGAGATTCTTAACAGCAAAGAGCTGCGTAGTTTGTGGGAAATGGAGCTGAAAAGCATGCGTTCTCGTATCCATGAGATGCGCAGCTTGTTCGTCAATACACTGCGAACTAAAGGCGTAACACAAGACTTCTCCTTTATTTCTAAGCAACGCGGCATGTTCTCTTTTTCAGGTTTGACACCAGATCAAGTGGCTCAGCTTCGCAAAGACTTTGGTATCTATATTGTGGGTTCTGGACGTATCAACGTCGCTGGAATGACCCATGAAAACATGGATCCTTTGTGCGATGCGATCGCGGCGATTCTCAAAGACTAGCGCGAATTTCACCGAACCTAGAGTGAAATAACGCCACTTAAAAGGCCATTTTAACCATGTTAAAATGGCCTTTTTTAATGTCTTTCTTCGGGTAAATTACGCAAAAAAATACTGTTCAGTGAAGAGTCAGGCTGTTAGCCTTGAAGGCTTTCTTTTATTCATTTTTTGATGGAAATCACCTATGACAGCCACACTAATTTACTGTTATGACCCTATGTGCAGTTGGTGTTGGGGATTTCGCCCTACTTGGACCAAACTGCAAAAAAGCCTGCAACCTTTAATCGATTCGAAGCAGCTTTCGATTCAGCCTATGTTAGGTGGGCTAGCCGTCGATTCAGACACGCCCATGTCAGAAGACATGAAAGCCAAGCTAGAAGGAACCTGGCAGCACATTAGTGCGTCTCTTGGTACGACCTTTAACTTTGATTTTTGGCGCAATGCTCAGCCTCGTCGCTCGACCTATCCTGCGTGCCGCGCTTGCCTGGTCGCCAGAGATTCAGACCTTGAAGATGAGATGTACCATGCGATCCAAGAAGCCTATTATCTTAACGCGCAGAACCCATCAGACCTAGACACACTAACCGCGTGTGCCGAACACATTGGTTTAAAAGCAGCCGGATTCGAAAAGGCCATGGCCCATGTGAAAAATGAAAAATTGCTAGAGCAGGAAATCAATCAAGCGCGTCATTTGGGCTTGAATTCATTCCCTTCTCTGGCCTTATTGCTGGGAGATCACCTAACGCCTATTCCATTGGATTACCAAGATTCAACCACCATGCTAGCGGCCATTAAAAAGGCGCTCGCTTAGCCAAAATCGTGGTTAATCAGATCCAACATTGGGTTATAAAGAGGATTAGCAGACGCATCATGGTGTTTTCTGTCCTCTTTTTTATCGACTGCCTCAGAATCCGTTAAAGGCGTGCTTTTTATCGCTTTTTCAGGACGATCCAGAGGTTCAGATTTAGCGCTGTCAGCGGTGTTTGTTAGGTTGGTTTCTGGTCCGCTTTTGGCCTTCAAAGACAAGCGTTCAGCCAGTTTTTTAGCCAGTGGCTCTATATCATCTAAGGTAACGTTAATCGCCATCCAGTGATCTGCCTCTGGCTCGTCACTGATCAACTGACCTGGCACGATAACATGGCGGTAATTGGCCAGTAATGCTGTCATATCCTGTTGATTTAGTGGCGCCTTTAACTTCATCCAAAGTCCGATTCCTCCCTTACTAGCGGCAAAACTGACTTGCCCTTGTAAATGGGTTTCAAGGTGCGCTTTTATACGCTCAGAATTGGCCCAAACCTGACGAGCTCGACGCACTAACGAGCGTTTTCCTGTCGATAATAACGCCTCGCTCAAGGCGTGTTGCTGGGCATCGCTCAAGGCCATGTCCACCGACAGAAATGCGCCTTCTAACGCACTCTGATGGCGACCTGGCAAACACCAGCCAGCAGAACGATTTACCCCTTTTGTCTCTACTCCTCCGATATAAACAATATGATCGGACGAATCTAACGATTTATAGGTCATTAGCGAGCCTGCTCGATGCGCCAAATGCGAACACAGATCCCATTCAATGGTTGGCAGTTTTAGCTCATCAATAATGGCCACCCAGCGACGCAAGCTTAAATTACTGATCGCAAGCCCTGCAGGGAAGGCAAACTGCCCAGGTAAAATCAGCAGCTTTATTTCATTTTCCTGCAAACAGCGAACCACTAGATCAAGGTCCACACCTCGGTCTCCAGCCGCTATGCTGATCACTTGGCGGCCCAAACTTTGTAATGTAGATGCTAAACGAGGATCGCAAGGCGTAATGACCAACACAGTGTCATCACGCTGAGTCAGTGTTTGAATGCTTTGTGTCAGCATGGTCAAGGGGGAATGCCCCAACCATAATTGCGAGGCGTGATTTTTAATCCCTAACCCTTTGAGGTGTTCACTGACGGTTTCACGGACAGTCAGGTGGCCCTTTCCTAAAACGGGTATATCCACTTCTTCGGAACGCACAGAAGACGCTAGGAAAGCATCGCTTTGATCGACCAAGGCACCGCGGTGGGCAAGGCAAGACCACGCCGCTTTACTGCCTACAGGCGTTAATTTACGCAATGCTTCGCCAGCCAATAAAAGCGCCGGTTTAATATCGCTCCGGTGACAAACAAAGTAACCAGATTTAGGTCGAGATTCGATCCAACCTTCTTCCGTTAATATCTCATAGCCATGGATCACAGTGTTTAAGCTAAGACTAAGCTGCTTAGCCAACGCTCGTAACGAGGGCATGCGATCACCAGGTGCAATCGCTTCTTGTGAGACTTGATCTAAAAACCAGTCCACTACCCCTTTGTATAAAAAATCCGCCACCGCTTTGTACCTTTTCTAGTTTGTCATCTACTATCTGTTATCAAAGAGTAAGGGGGTTATCAAAAAAGACAAGCAAAAAAGGCAAGTAAAATACCAATAATTCCCAATGACCCTAGGAAGTTAAGGTACAATTTCATTAAGTTAACAGCAGTATTGGCGCTTTTTAGGCTTTTACCTAACACTAATGCGTGCTGCAACACGCTTATTTAAGACCACCAGCAACGCAAAAAGTAGACTGTCTATGGCTTTTGATTCTTATACCTTGCGCAACCAGTTCCCCATTCTTCAGCAAACGGCGTATGGGTACCCGTTGGCTTACCTCGACAATGCGGCAACAACGCAAAAGCCATTGTTCGTCTTAGATGCTATCCAAGACTACTATCGCTCTTTTAACGCCAATGTTCATCGTGGTGCGCATTTTCTCAGCGACCGAGCCACCAATCATTTTGAGCAAGCCAGAGAGCGTTTAGCGCACTTTATTAATGCCCCAAAAAACAGCCATGTTATCTGGAGCAAAGGGGCCACAGAAGCGATTAATATGGTCGCTTATGGTCTAGAGCACCTACTACAAAAAGACGATGAGATTCTGATTACCAGCCTTGAGCATCACGCCAATCTTGTTCCCTGGCAGCAGCTGGCTTTTCGTACCGGAGCACGGTTGCGCGTACTGCCTCTCACCTCGAATGGCGAATGGGAAAATGAGTATCAGAAATACTTTACCGACAGAACCCGCATCTTTGCTGCGACTCAGGTTTCCAATGCCATCGGCGTAAGCACGCCATTAAAAACCATGATTGCAGAAGCCCAAAAATACCATGCCTTTACCCTAGTAGATGGCGCTCAAGCCGTGGCCCATTACCCTGTGGACGTACAAGACATCGATTGTGACTTCTACGTTTTCTCCGGCCATAAGATGTATGGCCCAACGGGCATTGGGGTTTTATATGGTAAGAGTCAGGCATTAGAGGTTTTAATCCCTTACCAAACGGGTGGCGAAATGGTGCGTCATGTGGCCTATCAAGCGACTGAATTTAACCTGTTACCTTATCGCCTTGAAGCTGGCACACCTCATATAGAAGGTGCCATCGGCCTTGCTGCTGCTTGTGAGTTTCTTACCCAACAAGACAGGCCCGCATTATTAGCATGGGAACAAAAACTCGCCAATCACGTCTACACTCGGCTCATCAAAGAAGGTGGTATCGAGCTCTATTCACCAGAGAAGAACACCACATTGGTGTCGTTAAGTGTACCCAATATTCATACCATTGATTTAAACGCTTACCTAGATAGCAAGGGCGTCGCGGTTCGAGCGGGCAGCCACTGTGCCCATCCATTAATGGCACAGTTAGGTGTCAGTGGTACGTTAAGAGCCTCGTTTGCTTGTTACAATACACTCGAAGAAGCGGATCAATTCTGCGATGTTTTACTAGAAGCTATTGAGATATTAGGCGATGACTGATTTTCCGACACCACATACAGTTAAACAACAGCTGCAAGCCTGCCGCAGCAAAGAAGAAACGTTTAAAGCATTGGTTACCTTGAGTAAGGCGTTGCCGCGCTTATCAGGTGAAGAGAAAACAGAAGACAATAAAATCAAAGGCTGTGAAAGCGCGGTCTGGCTAATCGTAGAAGAAGACGCTGGACGTCGCTATTTCAGAGCCGACAGCGACGCCAAGCTAATGCGTGGCGTGCTCGTCGCGGTCATCAGCCTGGTGACCGGAAAAACGCAGCAAGCCATACAAGAAAAAGACTTAAAAGCTGAGCTAGCCGAGCTGAACCTCTCCAGCTATCTCACTAGCTCACGCAGTAATGGTGTGTTGGCGATTTTACAGGCGCTGCAAGCCTAGCATCGCCTACTCGCTTTTTCTTTATGGCTGAAAAGGCATTACCACGCTAGATACATGGCGATCCAGCTCCGTGCGAATACGCTCAATGCCTTCGGGTGTTAGCCAAAACTTCACAATCACCACTTGTTTTTCCTTGCCGTTGTCTTTGTAGTCCACGGACCAAGCACGTTTGTGCTCTTGTATACTCACCACGTCTTTGTAGTGAATCGCTTTTACAACGGTAACTTTTGACGGTTTAACCTCAAACAGCTCATTTTTAAACACCACATAAGGTGTGTTTTTCCAGTACTTTGCTGTCATGTAGCGTGAGCCTATCAACAATAATACGGGGGCGATCAAGAAATAGTTGTTCACGTAAATACACACCGCCAGCAATGGCAAGCAAGACATCAGTGCATAACGAATAATTCGAAAAGACAGATTCGCGCCTTTTTCACCATAGATTACGGTGGGTTTTGTTGTTTCTGACAAGCTCATAGTCGGTCTCTTTCACAATGGATTGATCAATATAGATAAGAAATATTAAAGGTTTATTGGTCCGATTTTGCTAATTTTTCGAGCACTTTTGACACCGCAACAAAACCAAAAGTAGCGGTCACTGCGGTGCTTGCACCAAAACCCGTATCACACCCCATTTTGGTTTCTGTATCCCCTTTCAGTCTCGTTTTAGAAACCGTGCCGTCGCCTTGCGGGTAGTTCAACTGCTCAATGGAATACACACATTCAATGTGAAAACGGCGTTTGGTATTTCGACTGAAGTTATAATAACGACGTAAAAAATTACGCAAGTTCGCCGCTAATGGATCGCCAATCGTTTTTGCCAGATCCGCGGTCTGAATTTTGGTTGGATCGGTTTGTCCGCCAGCACCACCAATCGTGATAACAGAACGCTTGTTGCTCTTACACCAAGCCACTAGAGCGGCTTTTGGCTTAATGCTATCAACGCAGTCAATAATGTAATCAAATTGCTCTGCAAGCAGCTCAGAGAGGTTTTCAGGGGTAATAAAGTCTTCTACCGCCGTTACTTCACAGTTTGGATTAATCAGGCCAATACGTTGGCTCATCACATCCACTTTTGATTGGCCGATATTGCCGTCTAATGCATGAATTTGGCGATTGGTGTTGGTGATACAAATATCATCCATGTCGATAAGCGTAATTTTACCAATACCCGAGCGCGCTAAGGCTTCTGCAGCCCACGAACCAACGCCACCAATGCCCACCACACAGACGTGTGCTTGAGAAAAAGTCAGGTAGGCCGCATCACCATATAAACGGCGAATTCCGCCAAATCGTTGATCGTCAGTCACTTTCTACTCCTCGCAAAACACAGTGCTTTGCGTTTTATCACTTATTAAATGTCTTGTTCCATGCCTTTACACCAACATAAACGGGCGAGTATTCTGCACCCTACTATTGATATTTGGTTTTTGTGACTCTTATGATCCAACATGCTTTTGAACAACTCGGTCTCACCCCGAGAGAAACACAGCTCTACCAAACTTTGTTGAAGCTTGGACCTTCGTCTATTCGAGACATAGCCGAACACAGCGGTATTAACCGTGGTACCGCCTATGAAGCGCTTAAACAATTGCAGAGCAAAGGGGTGATCAGTTATTTTCCAAAAGGGAAACGCCGCTTTTTTATGGCGGAAAATCCAGATATTTTACTCAGTCTCGCGGAAGACAAACGCCTCCAATTAGACAAAACCATTGAGTCACTCAAAAGCACTATCATTCCCAATTTAAGCCAACAGCAGCCGGATTATCACCATACTGACGTTCGCTATTATGAGGGTGACGATGGCATAGAGTGGGTATTGCGCGACATTTTAAACGTCGTATCGCAACAAGACCATAAAGAATATTGCGTGTTTTCATCTAAACCGATTCGCCCTTACCTATATCGTCCGTTTCCGAACTACACCAAACAACGTGTAAAGCTAGGCATTAACGTAAAAGTCATCGCATTAGGAGAAGGTGGTGAAGAAGCGGAATTATCAGAACGTAAGTGGATCAAAACCGAAGGCCCGGTAGACGCCAGCTACATTGCAATCTATCCGCCTAAGTGTGCGATTATTTCTCTCGCCAGCAACAACTTCCCTTCCGCTGTCGTACTAGAGTCTCAAGACATCGCCAAGGCTCAACAAATCATCTTTGATACGCTTTGGAAGATGCTGTAACCCTTCTCTGTACTTTCATTCGTCTTTTACAAGACATAAAAAAAGCAGCCCTAGGGCTGCTTTTTAGACTGTTCAGATCTAGCGTTTCGCTTATTGATGGCGGAACTGCTGGATAGTACGCAAGCGAGCCATGGCTTCTGCCAATTCCGCTGTTGCACGAGAATAGTCAACATCAGGTTTTTGGTTGGCTAAAAGCTCTTGAGCATGTTGCTTCGCTTTTAGTGCCGCCTCTTCGTCAAGATCTCTTGCACGAATGGCCGTGTTGGCCAAGACGGTGACACGGTGCGGTTGAACTTCTAGGAAGCCACCGGACACGAAGATGATCTCTTCGTCACCATTTTCTTTAACCACACGAACAGGACCTGGTTGCAGAGTCGTCAATAATGGCGCATGACCAGGCATAATACCCAGATCACCAAAATCACCTGCAGCCACAAGAGATTTAACGGTACCGTTAAAGATCTCTTGTTCAGCGCTTACGATATCGCAGTGTACTGTGATAGCCATAAGTTGCCTCTCTTAGTCAGACTAAGCAAGAACGCCTAAACGCTCTTGCTTCGCGTGATGGTTAAAGTTTCTTAGCTTTCTCGACGGCTTCGTCGATGCTACCAATCATGTAGAACGCTTGTTCTGGAAGGTCATCAAACTCACCATCCAAAATGCCTTTAAAGCCGCGGATAGTATCTTTCAAAGAAACATACTTACCTGGTGCGCCAGTGAAGACTTCTGCTACGAAGAAAGGCTGAGACAAGAAACGCTGGATTTTACGAGAACGGTTAACCGTTTGCTTATCTTCTTCAGATAACTCGTCCATACCCAAGATTGCGATGATGTCTTTAAGCTCTTTGTAACGTTGCAATACCATTTGTACGCCACGTGCTACGTCGTAGTGCTCTTGACCGATAACCAGAGGGTCAAGCTGACGTGAAGTAGAGTCAAGAGGATCGATCGCTGGGTAGATACCCAAAGATGCGATGTCACGAGACAATACAACGGTTGCGTCCAAGTGAGAGAAGGTTGTTGCTGGAGACGGGTCAGTCAAGTCATCCGCAGGTACGTATACCGCTTGGACAGACGTGATAGAACCAGTCTTAGTAGAGGTGATACGTTCTTGAAGAACACCCATCTCTTCAGCAAGTGTAGGCTGGTAACCTACCGCAGATGGCATACGACCTAGCAATGCAGATACTTCCGTACCAGCAAGCGTGTAACGGTAGATGTTATCTACGAAGAAAAGTACGTCACGACCTTCGTCACGGAATTTCTCAGCCATAGTCAAACCAGTCAAAGCAACACGAAGACGGTTACCTGGTGGCTCGTTCATTTGACCGTATACAAGAGATACTTTATCGATTACGTTCGAATCCGTCATCTCATGGTAGAAATCGTTACCTTCACGAGTACGCTCACCAACACCAGCGAATACAGAGTAACCGCTGTGCTCGATTGCGATGTTACGGATAAGTTCCATCATGTTTACGGTTTTACCTACACCGGCACCACCAAACAGACCAACTTTACCACCTTTCGCGAAAGGACAAACAAGGTCGATAACCTTGATTCCTGTTTCTAGCAATTCGTTGCTAGAAGACTGATCAGCATAAGAAGGAGCAGCACGGTGAATTGACCAACGCTCTTCTTCGCCAATTGGGCCTTTTTCATCAATTGGATTACCTAGAACGTCCATAATACGTCCTAGTGTTTGAGTACCAACTGGTACAGAAACGGGTTTGTTTGTGTTTTCAACAATCAAGCCACGTTTCATGCCGTCAGTGGAACCCATGGCGATGGTACGAACAACACCGTCGCCTAGTTGTTGTTGAACTTCCAACACCAACTCTTTACCCTCGATGGTAAGGGCATCATATACTTTTGGCACATTATCACGTGGGAATTCCACGTCGATAACCGCACCGATAATCTGTACGATTTGTCCGCTACTCATGTTCGGATCCTCTTAATACCTAAATACCTTAAACCGCTGCCGCGCCGCTGACTATCTCAGAAATTTCCTGAGTAATCGCTGCTTGACGAGCCTTGTTGTACACCAACTGCAATTCATCAATGATATCGCCTGCGTTGTCGGTTGCGTTCTTCATAGCAAGCATACGAGCTGCTTGTTCACACGCAATGTTTTCAACGACAGATTGATATACTTGAGATTCAATGTAGCGAACCAATAACTCGTTTAGAATTTCAACGGCTTCTGGCTCATAGATGTAATCCCAGTGGTGCTTTAACTCTGTATTCTCTTCTGCTTTCAATGGCAAAAGCTGCTCGACTTTAGGGGTCTGAGTCATGGTGTTCACGAACTCATTTGAAACCACATAAAGACGATCAATGCGACCTTCATCAAATGCATCAAGCATCACCTTCACACTACCGACTAAGTCGTCTGCTTTAGGTGCATCACCCAAACCGGTGAAGGCTGCTGTTACGTTTCCGCCGTAGTTACGAAAGAATGTTACGGCTTTACCACCAATCGCACAGATGTCAATTTCGACACCAGCGTCAGCTTGCTGTTTCATTCCTTTTAATGCTGCTTTGAACACATTAAAGTTCAAACCACCACATAAACCACGATCAGAAGAGATTACGATATAACCAACACGCTTCGCCTCACGCTCGGTAAGGTAACGGTGTTTATACTCAGGATTCGCGTTGGCCAAATGACCAACTACTTGGCGAATTCGTTCCGCATACGGACGAGAAGCGGCCATACGATCCTGAGCTTTACGCGTCTTACTTGCTGCTACTTTTTCCATAGCACGAGTAATTTTACGCGTATTGTTAATGCTCGAAATCTGAGTACGTATCTCTTTTCCGACTGCCATAATAGAACTGCCCTTGTGAGAATGTTATTTCACAAACTGCAAAGAAAGACTGGTGACGGACTGCGTTAACAGCCTATCACCAAGCTCATTACCAAGTTTGTGTCGCTTTAAACTTCTCGATTGCCGCTTTAAATGTCGCTTCAATCTCGCCGTTAAAATTACCAGTTTTGTTAATATCAGCCATAAGGTCAGCGTGTTCGCTGTTCATGTAGCTGATTAGAGAGCTTTCAAAACTGCCAATCTTGCTTGTTTCAACATCTTCAAGGTAGCCATCATTAGCAGCGTAAAGGACTACGCCCATGTCAGCGACAGGCATTGGAGAGAACTGCTTCTGTTTCATCAGTTCTGTAACCTGTTTACCGTGCTCTAACTGCTTACGAGTTGCTTCATCTAAGTCAGATGCGAACTGAGCGAATGCCGCCAATTCACGGTACTGAGCTAAGGCCAGACGAATACCACCGCCTAGTTTCTTAACGATCTTAGTTTGCGCTGCACCACCTACACGAGAAACCGAGATACCTGCGTTCATTGCTGGGCGAATACCCGCGTTGAATGCACTCGCTTCAAGGAAGATCTGTCCATCAGTGATGGAAATAACGTTCGTTGGTACGAAAGCAGATACGTCACCACCTTGAGTCTCGATGATTGGCAATGCAGTCAAAGAACCTGTTTTGCCTTTCACTTCACCATTGGTGAACTTCTCAACGTATTCAACGCTTACGCGTGAAGCACGTTCTAGAAGACGAGAGTGAAGGTAGAACACATCACCTGGGTACGCTTCACGACCTGGTGGACGACGTAGTAGCAATGAAATTTGACGGTAAGCCCAAGCTTGTTTCGTCAAATCATCATATACGATCAATGCGTCTTCACCGCGGTCACGGAAGTATTCACCCATTGTACAGCCAGTGTATGGAGCAAGATAAAGCATTGCTGCTGGATCAGATGCGCCGGCTGCGACAACCGTGGTGTATTCCATTGCGCCAGCTTCTTCAAGCTTACGTACAACGTTAGCAATAGTAGATTGCTTCTGACCGATGGCTACGTATACACACTTAATACCGCTGTCTTTCTGAGCGATGATAGTGTCGATAGCCAACGCCGTTTTACCAATCTGACGGTCGCCGATGATCAACTCACGTTGACCACGACCCACTGGAACCATGGCATCGATCGCCTTGTAACCAGTTTGGATAGGTTGATCAACGGACTGACGAGCGATAACGCCCGGTGCCACTTTCTCAACTTTATCTGTCAATTTAGTGTCGATCGCGCCTTTGCCGTCGATTGGGTGACCCAATGCGTCAACAACACGACCTAGTAGTTCAGGACCCACTGGAACTTCCAGAATACGACCTGTACATTTAACTTTTTGACCTTCTACAAGGTCTTGGTATTGACCCAGTACAACCGCACCTACAGAGTCACGCTCTAGGTTCAAAGCCATACCAAAAATACCACCAGGGAATTCAATCATTTCCCCGTACATTACGTCTGCCAAACCGTGGATCAGAACGATACCGTCTGCCACGCTGACAATTGTGCCTTCATTCTGGGCATCAGAAGAAACATCAAGGTTCTCGATGCGCTTCTTGATAATCTCGCTGATCTCAGATGGATTCAGTTGCTGCATGCTAAATTCCTCAACCCTGTTTTCGATTTAACGAAATACTAGGAGTTTATCGCCTCGGCCAGTTTCGCTAATTTACCGCGTACTGAACCGTCGATGATTAAGTCACCGGTACGGATAACCACGCCACCAATTAGGCTCGCGTCTGTTTCATTGGTTAAGTTGACCGTACGATCTAACTTTTTCGCCAACGAAGCGGCTAATGATTGTGCTTGTTCAGTTGATAACTCGAACGCTGAAGTAAATTTAACATCTACTGCTTTTTCGAAGTTCAATTTGAACTCTTGAAATAACGTTGAAATAGCAGGTAACAGCAATAAACGCTTGTTCTCTGCAAGGTTAAGCAAAAATGCTTTACCTTGTTCTGTCGTTACTTCAGCACAAACTTCCGCTAGAGCGTTTGCCTTCTCTTCCGCACTAAAAGCAGGGTTCTGAAGTGCGATCTTAAGCTTAGCTTCAGAGGTAACAGACGCTAATATGTTCAACATACTAGCCCACTCTGTTACATGACCTTGCTCTCGAGCTACTTCAAAAGCCGCTTTAGCGTACGGTCGCGCGACTGTTTTTAATTCAGCCATTAGACCCTCGCTTAAAGCTCTTTGGCGAGTTGTTCAACGATCTCGCTATGTGCTTTTTCGTCAATAGTGGCACCCAAAATTTTCTCGGCACCGGCATAAGCAAGAACAGAAACTTGAGCTCGCAATGCTTCTTTAGCACGCACAACATCTTGTTCTATTTCTACTTGAGCCGCTTCGCGCAGACGCTTGCCATCGGCAATTACCTGCTCTTTCGCCTCGTCGATCATTTGGTTCGCACGTTTGTTGGCTTGTTCAATAATCTCGGCCGCGTGTTCCTTGCTTTCGCGTAATGTTTGAGCAGCTTGTTCTTGAGCTAACTCTAAATCACGTGAAGCACGGTTCGCTGCTTCCAAACCGTCTGCAATTTTTTTGCTACGCTCTTCGAGCGCAGCAATAACTGGTGGCCACACATATTTCATGCAGAACCAGACAAAAATCGCAAACGAGATAGCTTGGCCTACAAGTGTGAGATTTAAATTCACGCTAATATCCTCGCTCTAAGTCGTTTATAAATAGTTTCTGCAAAGTTTCGCAGAATCTTAACCAGCGACCTGAGCAACAAAAGGATTCGCGAAAGTAAAGAACAATGCGATACCTACACCGATCATAGTTACGGCGTCAAGAAGACCCGCTACGATGAACATTTTAACTTGCAGCATTGGAACCATCTCTGGTTGACGCGCAGCGCCTTCCAAGAATTTGCCACCTAGTAGACCAAAACCAATCGCAGTACCTAGGGCACCTAGACCGATAAGAAGGGCTACAGCAATCGCAGTAAGACCAACTACAGTTTCCATTTTAACTCCTACATTTTCACAGTTTTAGATTCAAGAAATAAGTATAACTAAAGAACTCTTTTTTAATGCTCTTCGTGTGCCATGCTTAGGTACACAATGGTCAACATCATAAAGATGAAGGCCTGAAGCACGATAATCAAAATATGGAAGATTGCCCAAGGCACAGAAAGCGCCCACTGCAAGCCCCAAGGCAGAACAGCGATCAAGATAAAGATCAATTCACCGGCATACAAGTTACCAAATAGTCGCAATGCCAATGACACAGGCTTCGCAAGCAGGCCAACACCTTCAAGTAACAAGTTGAAAGGAATCATCCATTTGCCAAACGGCTGTAATGTTAACTCACCAACAAAACCACTCACGCCTTTTACTTTGATGCTGTAGTAAATGATCAAAGCAAAAACCGAAAGAGACATACCCAAGGTCGCATTCACATCTGTCGTAGGGACAAATTTGAAGTACACATGACCGTCGGTTGCGCCAAACAGGTTAACCCCAACCCAATTTGCCAAAACAGGCAAAAAGTCGACTGGAACCAAGTCCATCGCGTTCATTAAGAACACCCAAACGAAAATGGTTAACGCCAGTGGAGCAATGACTTTATTTTTTCCATGGAAGGTTTCTTTGACGCTGCCGTCAACAAACTCCACCATCAATTCAACAAAGTTTTGCAATCCAGACGGTGTATCTGCAGACACTTTCTTTGCTGCCATGCGAAACAACCACAAAAATAGAACACCAAGTGCGATAGAAACCGCCATTGTGTCTAAATGAATTGCCCAGAACCCCATTTCCGACGCTGCCTTAGCACTATGGGCAATACCCCACGAACCATCAGGATGCTGACCAAAAGTCAAATTCTGAAGGTGGTGTTGTATGTATGCGGAAGTCGTTGGACTTTCAATTGCCATATTTATATCCACGCTCTTTCAATGATTAAAATCTTAACCTTCTGTACGGTTACTTATTCAGTACAAAAGGGCTGAGCCAATGACTCAAAATCGCAACACCAAAGCCAGCAAAAAAACTGCCTGCCGCTAAGGGTTTAATAAAAAGAAAAACCAGCGACAATAACACCGCTGTCAAAACCAACTTACCGGTTTCTCCTTTATAGAATGCTCTTACGACATCCTTAGCTGGGCGAGTTCCTCGATAACCAAAGACACGCCATGCCATGTAAATATTAGGAACCAAACTGCAAAGAGCCCCCAGTACAAAAGAGTACCCGTAGAGACCACTAAGAAAGCAAAAAATTCCCAAAGAAATGAAGAAAACGAAAAGAATCTGCAAAAATATGAAGCGAATGACCGATTGTTTCTTAGCAAGAAGCAACGCTGTCGCTGTTAAAGGCTTCTTGTTAGTCATTTTCTACTACCTTTTTGCGATGCACCAAAATAAAGCAAGGAAGGTGCATTTTCTTCCCTCAATTCTAAAATTCGACGCATTATATGAGTATTAGAAGCTGTGATCAACCGAAACTGACCACTCTCACCACTTCTTAGTAATTATGTCCAGATGGGAAAATCAACTTGTCATAAAATTACTTTATTTTTTCGTAAAGAGCTCACTGATCAGTAGCTCAAGATGCTCAGGATTGCGGTATTCAATAACCACTTTTCCTTTGCCTTTTGCGGACGGCTGAATTTTTACAGAAGCGTTTATAGACTGACTAATTTTCTCAGCTTCGGCGTTAAAATCAGGTAAGGCAGGCGTATTTTTCTCTGTGTTTTCAGGGGCTTGAAGTAGTTTCACTAAACGTTCAGTTTCACGAACTGACAAAGATTTAGTCACCACTTGAGAGGCAGCCTGTATTTGTTTTTCTTGCTCTAAGGGTAACAAAGCACGTGCGTGCCCCATTTCAATATCACCGTGTTCTAATAAACGACGCACCTCAGGAGAAAGTCCCAATAAACGCAATAAATTGGCCACGGTAGAACGAGATTTACCAACGGTATCAGCAACTTGCTGCTGAGTTAGGTGAAAATCCTCAACTAAACGTTGCAGTGCTAATGCTTCTTCAACAGGGTTTAAATCTTCACGTTGAATATTTTCAATCAACGCTAATACCACGGCATCCGAATCTTCAACATGACGAACAATGACCGGCACTTGAGTCAGGTCGGCTAATTTAGCCGCCCGCCAACGACGCTCACCAGCAATAATTTCATACTGATTTGTGCCATTTGGACGAACCACGATCGGCTGCATGATGCCTTGAGTTCGAATCGAAGACGCCAACTCATCCAACAAGGCAGGGTTCATATCACGACGAGGCTGAAACTTACCTTTAGAAAGCCACTCTACAGGCAAATAGGTTAAGCCCTTAATAGGCTCACTACCAGAAGGTGTCTGTGATTCGGTCGTCGTGGCCTGCGGTGCTAACAAGGCATCTAAACCGCGACCTAAGCCTCTTTTTTTCATCGTCATCTTCTAACACCTTAATTGAAATCAGTATAATCGCTATGCTCGCACTCTAAGAGTGCGTTTTTCTAATAAACTCGCCCGCGAGTGCGAGATAAGCAATGGCGCCACGAGATTGTTTTTCATAATGCAGCACTGGAAGCCCGTAACTCGGCGCTTCAGCAAGACGTATATTTCTTGGAATTACCGTATCGTAAACCTTACTGCCAAAGTGCTTTTGCAGTTGGCCTGACACATCGTGCGTTAAGCTGGGCCGAGGATCATACATAGTTCGCAGAATGCCCTCAATTTCCAATGAAGGGTTCAGCGCACGAGTAATATGCTCTATGGTTTGCAACAGCGCAGTAAGCCCTTCAAGAGCGTAATATTCGCATTGCACAGGAATCAATACGCCCTGCGAAGCCGCCAACGCATTGACGGTCAACATGTTTAATGCAGGCGGACAATCTAACAAAATATAATCAAAGTCATTATCGACTTCGTAAAGTCCCGCCCGTAAACGGGTTTCTTTACTCGGTAAATCCAACAAGGCAACTTCAGCCCCGGTTAAATCACCATTGGCCGGTAGCACCCAATATTTACCTGGATCAGGGGTGTCTTCCATCACGACTTTCATGACTTCTTTCACCCCATGACTACCAACCAATACATCAAAGACACTGGTTTCTAACTGATCTTTGATTAATCCACTTCCCGTTGTGGCGTTACCTTGAGGGTCGAGATCGATCAAAAGCACACGGCGTTTCATCGCCGCTAAAGAAGCGGCCAAATTGACGCAGGTTGTGGTTTTACCCACCCCACCTTTTTGATTCGTGACTGCGATTATTCTCGCCATGGTTATTTATCCTTTACGTGCCATCACGACCATATGACGCTCGGCATGTATGGTTGGCACATTGAGCGGTTCGATATGGATGACCTCTACTCCAGACGGCAACCCAGCAAGCTCTTCACTAGGGTATACCCCTTTCATAGCCAAAAAGTTACCTGTGTCCTTTGGTAGCGGCAAGGTCCAGTTTATCATGTCTTGAAGCGAAGCAAAGGCTCGAGAAATAACATGATCATAGTGACCTTGATAAGCGTGTTTCTCAACGCGCTCATTAGCAACCGTGACATTATTAATGCCCAGTTCCATTTTAACTTGGGTTAGAAAACGGGTTTTTTTGCCGTTGCTGTCGAGCAAAGTAAAACGTTTTTCAGGAAAACAAATAGCAAGCACCATACCAGGTAAGCCAGGACCGGTTCCCACATCGATGATGTCGTCTCCGGTAATAAAGGGCAAAGTGGCTAAGCTATCAAGTAGATGTAATGAAATCATCTGATCAACATCTCGAATCGCAGTAAGATTGTAGGCCTTATTCCATTTTTGGAACATAGCAAGGTAATCTACCAGCGTTTGAATCGTTGTATCAGATAAATCGGCGCCCATTTGTTGGGCGCCTTTTTGAATGGCATCAAAGTGAGTCACAGTCGAATCCAATTAAAAGGCGTTATCGGCTGCTGATTCTAGGCACTTTTGCGTGCAATCGCACGTTTTTTCAAGTGAATTAATAGTAAGGATACTGCCGCAGGCGTGACACCTTGGATACGAGATGCCGCTGCAAGCGTTGCTGGACGGGATTGAGTCAGCTTTTGCTTGATCTCATTAGACAAACCTTCCATCTTGCTATAATCCAGATCCGCAGGTAATTCGGTATTCTCTTGTCGGCGTAAGCGCTCAATGTCTTCCGCTTGACGAGTAATATAGCCGGCGTATTTCACCGCGATTTGAACTTGCTCAGACACTTGTTCATCAACCGGAGTTTCTGGCGCATTCTTCAAATTGGCTATATCGCTGTAAACCACATTCGGACGTTTCAATAAATCCAATAAGCTGTATTCATGGGTTATTGGCGTTTCAAGTTTAGGGTTTATAACGTCTGCTTCAGGTGAATTAGGCACAATCCAGCTGGATTTTAAACGCTGAGTTTCCAGTTCAATGGCTTCGCGTTTTTTACAGAATTGTTCCCAACGAGCGTCTGAAACCAACCCAAGTTCGCGGCCTTTTTCAGTCAAACGCATGTCTGCATTGTCTTCACGAAGAATCAAACGGTATTCCGCTCGACTGGTGAACATTCGATAAGGTTCTTTGGTTCCCATGGTGATCAAATCATCCACCAACACACCTAAATAGGCTTCATCACGGCGAGGCGTCCAAGCGTCTTTGTCTTGAGCAAGACGCGCAGCGTTAATCCCAGCCAACAAACCTTGTGCACCCGCTTCTTCATAACCGGTTGTACCATTGATTTGACCAGCGAAGAACAAACCAGGCATGTGCTTGGTTTCTAAAGAGTATTTTAGGTCTTGAGGATTGAAGTAATCGTACTCAATAGCGTAACCAGGACGAATGATATGAGCATTTTCCATGCCTTTCATTGAGCGAACTAGCTCAATTTGCACATCAAATGGCAAAGACGTTGAAATGCCATTCGGATAAAGTTCGTGAGTGGTTAAACCTTCTGGCTCAATAAAAATCTGATGAGAGTTTTTATCCGCAAAACGCACGATTTTATCTTCAATAGAAGGACAGTAACGTGGGCCAACACCTTCAATCACACCTGTATACATAGGAGAACGATCCATACCACTACGAATAATATCGTGTGTTTTTTCATTGGTATGGGTAATAAAGCATTCAATTTGACGTGGGTGCATTCCACGGTTGCCCATATAGGACATCACAGGAGTGGTGTCATCACCTGGTTGCGCCTGCATTTGAGAAAAATCAACAGAACGCGCATCAATACGTGGTGGGGTACCTGTTTTCAAACGGTCTACACGAAATGGCAAAGCGCGTAGCTTTTCAGCCAAACCTATTGATGGTGGATCACCGGCTCGCCCACCCGCGTGGTTTTGTAAACCAACGTGGATAATGCCGCCTAAAAATGTTCCAGCTGTTAATACAACCGTTTTACTGTTAAAGCGGATACCCGTTTGAGTGATAACCCCTCTTGCTTCGCCATCTTCAACAATAAGATCTTCAGCAGATTGTTGGAATAACCAAAGATTTTCTTGGTTTTCCAATTGGTAGCGAATAGCGGCTTTATAAAGAATACGATCCGCTTGAGCACGAGTCGCTCGCACCGCAGGACCTTTACGAGAATTCAAAGTACGAAATTGAATGCCAGCTTTATCTGTAGCCAGTGCCATAGCACCGTCTAAAGCATCAATTTCTTTTACTAAGTGGGACTTCCCGATACCACCGATAGCAGGGTTACAGGACATTTGTCCTAAAGTTTCAATGTTGTGGGACAACAATAACGTTTTCACACCCATACGTGCAGCGGCTAAAGCAGCTTCCGTACCAGCGTGTCCACCACCGACCACAATCACATCAAAGCGGGTTGGGAAATCCACGGGAACCTCGGAATAAAAAATGAATAAAAAACGAACAACTCGAATCAGGGCGCTTAGTATATCGGCTAATTTTGAAAAAGAAAGCGACGCTAGAGTCCATTACCCGGTCATCAATATTAATATAAGTATATTATATATATGTCTTTTTATGTTTGTTATGTTTATATAGCAGCCTAAAATCAGTGGATAACTTAAAAATATTCATATAAATTATGATTTTACAGCGATAACAACTTGTTAAGACAGGGCGGGTTATCTTGTGGTGTGGATAACCTGAACCTGTGCATAAAAGGGGTAGTTATACACGGCGATTTTTTTACCTCTGAGTTGTTAAAAACTGTGCAAAACTTCTTATGAACCTATCACCATACTTATCAACAAGCGTGTTTTTTGAGTGTTTTTAACGTATCTTTATGTTAAATAAGGTTTTTGTTGTTTTATTAACATGGCTTTATGGCTCTTTCCTATAAAAACTATCCACAAGTAAAAAATCAAAAAAAATTAGATTTCCTTAATTTCTGTAGAAAGTGATATGTGAATAATTCTGCTTTTTCCATGTTTTCAACATGCAGAAGAGATTGTGGAGAAAGGATGAAAGTCTCGATTTTGTTAAATTGTGAGTAACTTTTATACGGTTTTACTTTGCAGCCATGGACTGTTGACGGCCCGATAGGCGTTTAGACATTCCCAAGATGTTGGCAACAACCCCTGTCTCATCGCCAACAATCGGGCGACATTATGAGTAAAGGTCCATTAGGCATAGGGCAGAAATGCGGTAAGCAGTGTGCAGCGATAGGTTCGCTTCGATGGTCAGTGGCGGGATAATAAAAAGCACCATCATGACATGATCGACCTTGTCTTAAAAAGGTCGTCTTCAATCTGGTGCTTTTGATGCAAACGGTTACGCCTTTAGCGTGAGATTAAGCCGTTTTTTTAAGCGTCTTCTTTTAAACTTTTCATGTCTATAATGAAACGATATTTCACATCGCCTTTTTTCATTCGCTGGTAGGCTTCGTTGATGTCTTGAATCTTGATCATTTCAGCATCGCACTCGATATTGTGTTCCGCACAAAAATCCAACACTTCTTGCGTTTCTGCGATACCACCAATTAATGATCCAGTGAGTACTCGACGTTTCAAAATCAAATTAGCAGTGTGAAGCGCAGGTTCAATAGGCTCTATTAGACCAACCAAAATATGCGTTCCGTCGACTTTTAAAACATTAAGGTAAGGATTCAAGTCGTGTTGTACTGGAATGGTATCTAACAAGTAATCAAAGCTAGAAGCGGCCGCTTGCATTTGAGCGTCGTCGGTCGAAACAATAACGTGGTCGGCGCCTTGTTGTTTGGCTTCGCTGACTTTGCTTTCAGAACGGGTAAAAATGGTCACTTCAGCGCCAAGTGCTTTCGCGAATTTAACGCCCATATGGCCCAAACCGCCCATACCGATAACGCCAACTTTGTCTCCAGCTTTCACACCATTATGACGCAATGGAGAATAAGTGGTGATACCTGCACATAATAGTGGCGCGGCTTTGCTGATATCCAATGCTTCAGGAATCGATAAAACAAATTCTTCGCGTACGATAATATGATCAGAATAACCACCATGGTTTAGACTGCCATCAATCATGTCACGGGCGCCGTACGTTCCTTTTATGCCCGCATCGCAGTATTGTTCTAAATTTTGCTGACAAGATGGGCAAGTTTGGCAAGAGTCGACCATACAGCCAACACCAACAAGATCGCCTACTTTGTATTTGCTGACACGACTGCCAATTTCTGTCACGCGGCCAATAATTTCATGACCAGGTACGACTGGGTATTCACTTGGTCCCCAATCACTTTCTGCGACATGGATGTCTGAGTGGCAAACACCGCAATACAGAATATCGATATTAACGTCATTATCACGCAATGCGCGACGTTCAAAAGTAAAGGGGGCTAAAGGGCTTGTTGCAGAACGGGCTGCGTACGCTTTTGCTTGGCTCATAATGCTCTCTCAAATAATTATGATGGGATATGTGCCATGCAGTGTAAAAGATGAAAGCCTA
This sequence comes from Marinomonas sp. KMM3893, assembly GCF_004352855.1. Taxonomy (GTDB): domain Bacteria; phylum Pseudomonadota; class Gammaproteobacteria; order Pseudomonadales; family Marinomonadaceae; genus Marinomonas; species Marinomonas arenicola. Next base: position 132,685 of record NZ_SJSC01000002.1, read on the forward strand.
CTGTGTGTTGTGCATTCTTGTTATAATTTTGCCAATTCCTCCAAATAGCCCAAACTTAACTTTTCCTACACAATCTTGAATATTATATTTTTACTATTGATTACAGTAGATCAAAGGATAATGCATGCCGAAAACAAAATTAGTCGATTTGATCAAACCTCTTATTGAAGACGATGGCTTTTCAGACAGCTTGATTGAAAATGTACGGTTAATGAAGTGTGCGAAATCTATACCTAGAATGCCGCTTATTTACAGCCCAGGCTTAACCATCATTGTTCAGGGGCGAAAAATTGGCTATCTAGGCGATCGTGAAATTCATTATGATTCCGGCCATTACCTTGTACAAACCTTACCCTTGCCCTTTGAATGCGAAACTTTCGCCAGTGAAGACGCTCCCTTGTTTGGCGTTTCGATTACCATCGATCCTGCATTATTATCTGAGCTGGTTATTGATACCCATGAAGCTGAAATTCCGTCATCTGTTCCCTATTTTCCCATGTCTTCAGTCGCCATGAGCGACAACATGGAAGTGGCTGTAACGCGACTTGTCGAAGCGCTCCATGATCCGAAAACGGCGAAAATAATGGGGCAAAGTCGATTGCGTGAAGTGATTTTTGAAGCATTGCAAAGCTCACAAGGCAGCGCATTACGAGCTTTGGTGGTAAACCAAGGACGCTTTTCTCAAATTGTTCACTCTTTAAAGCAACTGCATCAACAATTAGACCAAGAAGTGCGAGTTGAGCAACTTGCGGAAGAAGCCAATATGAGTGTGTCTAGCTTTCATTATCACTTTAAAACGATAGCGGGCTCTTCGCCATTACAATACTTAAAACGTTTGCGTCTTTTAAAATCACAAATGCTTTTAAATCAAGGCTTTAAAAATGTAAGCCAGATTTCTTTAGACGTTGGATACAAAAGTGTTCATCAGTTTAGTCGAGATTATAAGCGTTATTTTGGTGTCCCTCCGACCAAAGACAAACAAAAAGAAAGCGCATTATTGTGATGATTTAAGCGCGTATTTGATTTTAATAGACAAGTGGTCTAAATTATAAGTTCACCATGTCATTAGGTAGGAAATTTTTTTGTTACGATCCGAAGCCATACCAACAACAAGCGTGCTTGAAGGGGCTGTCAAGCCGCGTCGTGGGCGTCCGAAAAAACACCCAAATGAAACGCAAGATACCCGTGAAGTTCTATTGCGCGCAGGCATGTTGGTATTGACGGAAACAGGCTTTACCCGCAGTGGCATAGAGTCGATTTTAAAGTCTGTTGGGGTGCCAAAAGGGTCTTTTTATCACTATTTTGCTAGCAAAGAAGCGTTTGGGTTAGCGGTTCTTGAACGTTACCGACGGTATTTTGAAGCCAAGCTCAGTAGTTTTTTATTGGACGACGCCTTCCCTCCTCTCGAGCGATTACAGCGCTTTGCGAAGGATGCTCAAGACGGTATTGTGCGCCATGATTTTAAGCGCGGCTGCTTAGTTGGTAATTTAGAGCAAGAGTCTGCATTACTGTCAGATGCGTTTCGAGAGCAGCTGCAAGCGACCTACGAAAGCTGGCAACGACATGTGGCTGTGTGCCTATTGGAAGCGCAAAAACAGGGACACATTCAATTAACCGGAAGCCTTGAAGAAACTGCTCAGGCATTTTGGATTGGCTGGGAAGGGGCGGTTCATCGTACTCGACTGATAAAAAGTACTCAGCCGTTGACTGTTTTTCTGTCATTTTTTATTCAGGCTATTACAGCCAAATCGCGTTAAAAAACCAATCAAAAGGCTACTTTTGGTTTTTTTATATATTTAAATAGACGATCGGTCTAAAAGGGAGATCTTATGTTTCGTGCATTGATTATTGATCAAAATGAAGAACGCCAGCAAACCTGTACTTTGAGCAATGTAGAAGAATCTCAGCTTCCTGAAGGGGATGTTTTAGTTGAAGTTGTTTACAGCACCTTAAATTATAAAGATGCGTTGGCCATTACCGGCAAAGGTCGTATTGCTCGTTCTTTTCCTATGGTGCCAGGCATCGATTTGGTTGGTAAAGTGCTGCAAAGCGACTCTGAACGCTTTCAAGAAGGCGACTGGGTGTTGCTTAACGGTTTTGGTGTGGGTGAAATGCATTGGGGTGGATTGGCGGAAAAAGCGCGTCTGAAAAGTGAATGGCTTATTCCATTGCCAAGCGGTATCGATGCGAAACAATCGATGGCCGTTGGCACCGCAGGATACACCGCAATGCTGTCTGTTTTAGCATTAGAAAAACAAGGTGTGACACCGGATTCTGGGGAAATCTTAGTGACTGGCGCAAACGGTGGCGTGGGCAGTTATGCGATTCGCTTGTTAAACCGTCTTGGCTATCAAGTGGTCGCGTCTACCGGAAGAATGGAAGAAACAGAGTATCTAAAAAGCCTGGGTGCAAACGATGTTATTGATCGTGCTACCTTGTCTGAGCCTGGTAAACCGTTGCAAAAAGAACGTTGGGCTGGGGTTATTGACTGTGTTGGTAGTCATACTTTGGCCAATGTGTGTGCTAGCACCAAGTACGGTGGTGTGGTGACTGCATGTGGTTTAGCACAAGGTCTCGACTTCCCTGCTTCTGTGGCGCCCTTTATACTGCGTGGTGTTAAATTGATTGGCATCGACAGTGTGATGCGACCTTTAGCGGATCGAATGGAAGCATGGCAGCGCTTAGGCGAACTGTTACAAGCGGAAGATTTCGATGCGATTAGTCAAGAAATTACGCTGGATGACGTCGCCAAAACCGCTTCTGCTTTACTTGATGGTAAAGTACGTGGACGAGTCATTGTGGCTTTTTAAGAGAGCAGCGTTTTATGTATGTGTTAGACCACGCTATTGCCATGAAAATTGTCAGCCGAACCATGGCCATTTTGGATTACAACGTGAATGTGATGAACAGTCAGGGAACCATTCTAGGTTCTGGTGACAGTCAGCGTATTGGCACCGTTCACGAAGGCGCATTGCTGGCGATAACACATAATCGGATCGTTGAAATTAACCAAGACGTGTCTGATAGCTTAATGGGCGTAAAGCCCGGCATTAATGTCCCCTTGCACCATCATGGAAATATCATAGGTGTGATTGGTATTACTGGGGACGTTAGTGAGCTTAATCAGTATGGTTTATTGTTAAAAATGACCGCGGAAATGATCGTTGAGCAAGCCAACCTTCAAGAAACCATACAGTGGGAAAACCGCCAAAAAGAAGAGTTTATTCTACAGCTGATTCGTGCGGATTTTGAATTAACACCACAGGTGGTTTCTTGGGCTGGACAGCTTGGCATTGCTCTCGATATGCCAAGAGTGGCTGCTGTGATCGAAGTCAGTGATAACACGGGGAGTTTAAAAGAGCTCGTGCATTTATTGCAGCACCCAGAGCGCGACAACTTGGTGGCGATGACGTCGTTGAATCAATTGGTGATTCTAAAACCTGCTTTTCTTGATGGCTTCGCGTGGGACCCTGAACTTGAGAGTCGTCGTATTGATCAATTATTGAAGCGTTTGCCCCAGCCGCTTGCTGGGCATACTAAAATAGCCTTGGGGCACTATTTTCCAGGCTTAGAAGGCTTGTCTCATTCCTATCAAACAGCGCAAGATGCCCTTACTACAGGGAAAAAACTCAAACCAGATGAGCAGAAGTATCTCTTTGAAGAGTATTCCTTACAGGTTTTGTTGTCTGGCATGAAGCAAACATGGCGTGGTGAGGTGCTTTCTTCGCCTTACCAAACTCTTTTGGAAGCTGATAAAAAAGGCTTATTAATTAAGACGTTATCTGCTTACATCAAACACTTCGGTGACCTTCAAGCGTGCGCTAATGCACTGCATATCCATAGAAATACACTGCGTTATCGATTGGATAAAATTCAACGTTTAACCCATCTTAATATTCATTCTTTGGATGGATTATTCAGCCTGTACTTAGGGCAATTGATTACGAAATAACGCTCTATTTACCATATACGCTTAATTTTTTGTGCACATGAACAAAAAATAGAAAAATCTCCCCGCCATTTCCAGACAATCGTCTAAAGCTTCCTATGCTATTTTGGTGAATAATAACCCGTTCTAATACTGAGCGTTTTCTCGCTCTACCTAATAAAAATTAAAAAGGTAAAATCATGGCTCTCGTACTCATCTTGATTGCGGTCATCATCTTTATTGTTTTGGCGACCTCTAAATATAAGCTTCACCCCTTTCTTACCTTAATCCTAGCGGCTTTTATTGCTGCATTTGCGTATGGTTTACCGAGCAGCACCATTGCTAAAACCATAACGTCTGGTTTTGGTGGGATTCTAGGTTATATCGGTTTAGTGATTGTTTTAGGTACGATTATCGGCACCATTTTAGAAAAAAGTGGCGCTGCCATTACCATGGCCGATGTGGTGATAAAGCTATTAGGAAAGCGTTTCCCGACGCTGACCATGTCCATTATCGGCTACATCGTTTCTATTCCTGTGTTCTGTGATTCTGGCTTTGTCATCTTAAACTCCCTTAAGCAATCCATGGCAAATCGTATGAAGGTGTCGAGCGTTTCTATGAGTGTGGCTTTGGCGACGGGCTTGTATGCAACTCATACGTTTGTACCGCCAACACCTGGTCCGATTGCTGCAGCTGGTAATCTTGGATTAGAGTCGAATTTAGGTTTGGTTATTGGCGTGGGCCTTTTGGTGTCTGCGGTTGCTGCGATTGCAGGAATGTTGTGGGCAAACCGATTTTCTAACGTTGAGCCTGATGGTGAAGGTGCCGCTGAGCTGAAAATAGAAAATAAAGATTACGATGCGCTTAAGCAAAGTTATGGAGTGCTACCAAGCCCAATAAAAGCTTTTGCCCCTATTTTTGTACCCATTTTACTTATTTGTTTTGGTTCTATTGCCAATTTCCCTTCTTTACCGCTAGGTCACAGTGGCCTTTATCAAACGCTTGTTTTTTTAGGGCAGCCTGTTAATGCCTTGTTGATTGGTTTGTTTTTATCTTTGCCTTTATTAAAAGGCGATAACAAGGTCACGGCGTTTAGTGAGCGCATTAGTGAAGGTTTAGTATCTGCGGCCCCTATTCTACTGATCACCGGCGCTGGTGGAGCATTTGGTGCTGTGCTTAAAGCGACGCCCATTGGTGACTATTTGGGATCGTCTTTGTCGGCCTTAGGCGTGGGAATTTTTATGCCTTTCTTAGTGTCTGCCGCTCTTAAATCTGCGCAAGGTTCATCAACAGTTGCCTTGGTCACCACCTCTGCGTTGGTTGCGCCACTGCTTGGTCAGATTGGTTTAGACAGTGAAATGGGACGCGTACTAACAGTGATGGCGATTGGTGCGGGTGCGATGACGGTTTCTCATGCGAATGACAGTTTTTTCTGGGTGGTTGCTCAGTTTAGCCGCATGAGCGTGAATCAGGCTTATAAAGCACAAACCATGGCGACGCTTATTCAGGGTGTGACCGCGATGTGCGCTGTGTATTTGTTGAGTCTAGTATTGCTTTAAAGGCTAACAGGCTAGTTTGCTATAGATCTATCAAGCACTCAGGCGCTTATGTTTGAGTGTGTTTTACTCTTTTAGAGCGCTCGATTTTCTGGATGTGAGTGCGTTTGTTAATGATTTGCTTTTTTTCTTAATGGGTATTTTTATGAAAATTGTCATTGCTCCCGATTCATTTAAAGAAAGTCTGAGCGCGTTAGGTGTTTCTAATGCCATTGAAGCGGGTTTTCGCCATGTTTTTCCGGATGCTGAGTACGTCAAAGTACCAATGGCCGATGGTGGTGAAGGCACAGTTCAATCCATGGTGGACGCCACAGAAGGTTACTTTATTGATTTGAGCGTCACAGGGCCGCTTGGACAGCCCGTTCAGGCTCAATATGGTGTGTTAGGTAGCCAACCGGGTAAACCCAGCACTGCGATTATTGAAATGGCGTCAGCGTCGGGTTTGCATCTGGTCCCCAGAGAACAACGTGATCCGCGTATCACCACCAGCTATGGTACTGGTGAATTGATTAAGGATGCCTTAGATCGTGGTATTGAGCACATTATTCTTGGCCTAGGTGGCAGTGCGACAAACGACGGTGGCGCAGGCATGGTGCAGGCATTGGGCTATCAGTTACAAGACGTAAATGGCAGGGAGATTCCATTCGGCGGTCTTGCGTTGAAGCAACTTAACAGGATCGACGCGAGCTTGGTTCACCCGAAATTGGCGGCTTGTGTTATTGAGGTGGCGTGTGATGTGGACAACCCTTTATGTGGTGAACGCGGTGCGTCGGCGATTTTCGGCCCTCAAAAAGGCGCGACGCCAGCGATGGTTCAAGCATTAGATCTGTCACTCGCACACTTTGCGGATGTGATTGTCAGCAGTGGCCGAGAAGACCAGCGTTTGGTCGCAGGGGCTGGTGCTGCAGGTGGGATGGGACTTGGGGTTAAGGCGTTTCTAGGTGGCGAATTAAAGCCCGGAATCGAGATCGTCATGGCGACGGTCGCGTTTGCTGAGAAGCTTGAAGGCGCCGACTTGGTGATTACCGGTGAAGGCCGTATTGATGGACAAACGGCATTTGGCAAAACCCCAATGGGGGTATTAAAGCAAGCCCAAGATAAAGGTTTACCGACGATTGGTATTGCTGGTTGCCTCGGTGAAGGAGCTGAAATTATGTTGGAAAAAGGCATGTTGGCTATTTTCCCCATCATCCCCTTTTTGCATTCTTTAGAGCAGGTGTTGGCTGAAGCTGAAACTAACGTTACTTATACTGCTCGTAATATCGCACAAAGCATCAAGCTTGGTGGCCAGTTAAACCGCTAGCTAAGCGGTAAAGTTTGGGTGCAGAACAGTTAACTCAGAGGCTGTTTTGCACTTTTTTCCATGATAACGTCGCTTATTCAGTGGTTTCTTCTTGAGCTTTAGCGCTGGGTAATTGATCGCTGTTCCAGCCTCCTCCTAACGCCGCAATAAGCTGTACGCTGTTTACCAATTGCGTGCTGATTAAGCTCAATTGGCTTTGTTGCTGGCTTAAGCTGGTGGCTTCGGTTGTGGCGACATCTAAGTAATCAATCATGCCCAATTTGAACTGATTGTAAGTAACGCGGGCGGACTCTTTAGCAAATTGAGTCGCCAGTTGCTGAGCCTGTATTTCTTTCTCAAGCACTTGCATCTCTACCAGATAATCTTCGACTTCTTGAAACGCGCTGAGTACCGTCTGACGGTAATTAGCGATATTGGCGGCATACTCAGCTTTGGCTTGTTTTACCTGGGCTTTGGTTGCCCCGAAATCAAAGATATTGCCACTAAGTGAAGGCCCAACAGACCACGCTCTGGATGGCAACTCGAAGAGATTGCCAAGCACGCTGTTTTCAAAACCGGCACTGGCTGATAACGATAAATCGGGATAATACCCAGCGATGGCAACACCCACGGACGCATTGGCAGACGCCATGTTTCGCTCCGCATAGGCAATATCCGGGCGACGCTCTAAGAGTGCGGAAGGCAGCGTTTTAGGGACCGCAGGCAATTGAAAGCTCAGTGGCTGAGCGGCTAATGAAAACGCCGCCGGCGGTTTACCGATGAGCACCGCAATGGCGTGTTCGTATTGTGCCCGTTGCCATTGTAAATCGAGCATAGAGACGCGCGTACTATGGAGCTGAGTCTGTGCCTGTGACACGGATGCACTGGAAATATTGCCCACTTTGTATTGGTTGGTGACGACTTTCAAGTAGTGCTGATACACGGTGATATTAGCCTGATAAAGGCGGATTTTTTCGTCTAATACGCGCAACTGAAAATAATATTGAGCCAGCGAAGATTGGGCACTGAGTATCGCTGAGGCTAATTGCGCAGCACTGGCTTGTGCGCTGGCGCGGTCGGCTTCACGCGTGCGTCGTAATTTGCCCCATAAATCGATTTCCCAGCTTACGGTGCCTTGCGCAGAGTACGCATTGCTGGTTTGGCTCTGGCTACCAGAACGTGTTGCGCTCGCTGTGGCACCGATAGATGGGTACAGATTCGCGCCTGCTTCTTCGGCCACCGCTTTTGCTTTTTCGTAGTCTGCTGCGTATTCAGCGACGTTCTGGTTGCTGATTCTTACCTGTGCGATCAAGGCAGATAAGGTGTCGTCTTGATACAGATCCCACCAAGCACCTTTCGGCTGTAAGTCAGATGGAGTGGCTTTTTTCCAGCCTTTTGCTTCTTTGAATTGCTCGCTGCTGGGCGCATCGGGACGCTGGTAATCTGGTCCTACGGCGCTACAGCCTGCGAGTACCAAGGAAATTAAGGTCAAGGCAAACACTTGTGTTATTCGATTATTCATCATGATCCATTTTTATCATTGGTTACAGTGCTGGTGGGGTTCAATGAGTGACTTTCTTGTGCTCGGTCACGTCCTACAAGGCGTAGCCACAGACCTTTACCTGTGTCGCTGATGCGCTCCATATAAAGGTAAACCACAGGCGTGGTGTAGAGTGTTAGGAGCTGGCTAACGAGCAAGCCACCACAAATGGCTATCCCTAATGGGCTGCGTAAATCCGCATCGCCACCGCTTGCAATGGCCATGGGTAGAGCGCCAAAAAACGCCGCTAAAGAGGTCATCATGATAGGACGAAAGCGCTTTAGACAGGCTTCCCGGATCGCCTCTTCAGAAGATAAGCCCTGTCGTCGCTGCGCATCTAATGCAAAATCAATCATCATAATGGCGTTCTTTTTAACAATGCCGATCAACAGCAAAATGCCAATAAACGCGACGACCGTCAGCTGGGTGCTGGTTATTTTCATTAGCAACAAGGCCCCCAGTCCAGCAGATGGCAAGGTCGATAAAATGGTCAGCGGATGGGCAAAGCTCTCGTATAACATGCCTAAGATCAGGTAAACCGACAGCAAGGCCGCAAGGATTAACCATGGCAAGCTGCTGGCAAAGGCTTGCGACAGTTTGGCGCTACCGGCGTAATTGGCCACGATACTGCTGGGTACCGCTAAGCTTGCAAGTTCTGCTTTGATTGCTTGTTGGGCTTGTTGTAACGTGCTGCCATCGGCGGTGTTGAACGCAATAGTGACAGTGGCAGAAAGGTCCTGATGGGCGACCGACAAAGAGGCATTACCGCTTTTTAGGCGAGTAAATTCACTGATTGGTATGACATCGCCACTGTTATTAACAATATTGAGAGAGCGCAGTACTTCGCTGTCGCTGGTGTAGTCGCTGGTTAAGCCCATGACCACATGGTATTGGGTGGATTCCTTATATAAAGTCGTGATTTGTCGCTGGCTGAAGGCGTTGCTCAACAGGGTGTCAAAATCGTCTACCGAAATGTCCAAACGGGTGGCAGCGGCTCTGTCTATGATGATCTGTACCTCTTGACCGCCCTCTTGAAGATCTGAATCTACTCCGCTGAGTTGAGGCAATTTGGCCAGCGCGGTTTTAATTTTTGGTGCCCATGCCCGTAATGTGTCTAGGCTGTCGGATTGCAGACTTAATTGATAATTGGCGTTGGCGCTGCGTCCGCCTCCTCGAATATCACTGTCGGCGCGTAAAAATAAACTGCCATCGGCCAGCTGTTGGCCTTGTTTGTATAAGCGGTTGGCGACTTCGCTTGCGGTTGCTTGGCGCTCACCAATGGGTTTGAGACGAATAAAGAACTGGCCAACATTACGGGAACCGTGGCGGGAACTGCTGATTGAACTCATTACCCCCGCAACGGCAGGGTCATTTTTTATCATTTGAGAGTATTTGCGTAGCCGAGGCTCCATGGCGGCAAAGGAGGTATTTTGATCGGCTCGTACTGCACCAAACACAATGCCTGTGTCTTGTTCTGGAAAAAAGCCCTTTTGCACGCTGCTGTACAGATTGACGTTGAGAAGAATTGTTCCAAGCAGAGCCAACATCGTCAGTCGCTTGTGTGCCAGCACTCGATCTAAGCTAGTACGGTAGCCGTTTTGCAGCCTTGTAAAAGCCGATTCAATAACGCGATAAAGCCATGGCTGCTTGCTACTGACCGTATGGCGTCGCAGCATCCGCGAGCACAGCATTGGCGTTAACGTCAGTGACACCAACATAGAAATCACCAAAGAGACGGATAACGTGACCGCAAACTCTCGTAATAGCTGGCCCACCATGCTGTTCATAAAGAGCAAAGGAATAAACACGGCAATCAGGGAAATTGTCATCGCCAATACCGTAAAGCCGACCTCCTTGGCCCCTTTCAAAGACGCTCTGACAGGCCCTAAGCCATTTTCTATGTGTCTTGAGGTGTTTTCCAAGACAACGATGGCATCGTCGACCACAAAGCCGGTAGAGACGATGAGCGCCATTAAAGACAAGTTGTCTAGGCTATAACCCAGTAAATACATCACGGCAAAGGTGCCCAATAGCGACACTGGCAAGGCCATTGCCGGAATCAATAAGGCACGACCATTGCGTAAGAACACAAACACAACGGCGATGACCAAGGCGATGGCAATCAATAATGTGCGCTCCGTTTCATGCAAAGCAGAGCGTACGGTTGGCGAGCGATCCAGCACAATGTTCAATTCGGCATCTTTTGGTAACAGTTTTTTAAAGAGCGGTAACTGAGCTTTGATGTCATCAATGGTCGACAGCATATTGCTGCCTGAGGATTGCGTAACGCCAAGGTTGATGGCGGGCTGATTGTTGTAATAGCCGACATTGAAACGGTTCTCGACGCCGTCCGACACCTGAGCCACATCGGATAAATGAATCGCAGCCCCATCCACATGATAAATAACCAAATCAGCGAATTCTTGAGCGTGCAGTAGTTGATCATTGGTGTTGACCATCCAGCTGCTTTTTTCCCCTTGGATAATGCCTTTCGGCTGATGATCCGTCGCGTTCACTATGGCTTTACGAACCGTGTCTAACGAAATGCCGTAATGGGTTAAGGCTTGTGGGTGTAAATCGATACGCACGGCTGGCAAGGCGCTGCCAAATAAAGAGACGTCACTGACCCCTTCAATTTGTGAAATACGAGGTTCTAACTGGTTGGCGGCAAAATCATACAGTGTGCTTGGGCTCAATGATGGCGAAGTCAAAGAAAGCATGAAAATCGGCGCCGAGGAAGGGTTTCTCTTCTGGTAGGTTGGCGACGACGTCATGGCGCTGGGTAAGAGGCTCTTAGCGGCGTTAATCGCGGCTTGCACTTCTCGAGCTGCGCCGTTGATATCGCGGTTTATATCAAACACCAAGACGATAGACGTAGAGCCTTGTGAGCTCGACGAGGTCATTTCACTGATGCCTGAAATTTGTCCTAACGCGCGCTCTAGCGGTGTTGAAACGGTGGCGGCCATGACCTCTGGGCTGGCGCCAGATAGGCTGGCATTCACCACTATCATAGGGCTTGAGATGGCCGGTAAGCTTGCCACAGGCAGCCACTGAAAGGCGATTACTCCCAATAACATGATGGCCATGGTGATCAGCCAAGTGGCCACCGGCCGAAAGATAAACACACGCGACAGGTTCATTAGATTGACCCTTTCGCGTTTTGTTTTTTGGTGCGTCGACGATGATAAATCAACTTATCAAACAACAGATAAATAACCGGAGTAGAAAACAACGTCAGTAATTGACTGAGGATCAAACCGCCGACAATAACCAACCCCATTGGCTGGCGTAATTCCGCGCCCGAGCCTTGCGCCAGCATTAAGGGCAAAGCGCCAAACAGTGCGGCCATGGTGGTCATTAAAATCGGTCGTAAACGCAATAAACACGCCTGATGAATGGCTTCTCTAGGGGACAAATGTTGCTCTTTCTCGGCTTCTAAGGCGAAATCGATCATCATGATGGCGTTCTTTTTGACAATCCCGATCAGCAAGATAACACCGATGAGCGCGATCAAATTGAAATCCGTGTCGCGCATTAATAGCGCGAGAAATGCGCCAATGGCAGCGGTCGGCAAGGTGGATAGAATCGTTAAAGGGTGAATAAAGCTTTCGTACAAGATGCCCAGTACCACATACATGGTCAGCAATGCCGCCAAGATGAGCCATAAGGTGTTGCCGGTAGCGTCACTAAACGCCGACGCCGAACCTTGGTATTTGAGCGTTAGACTGTCTGGGACCTTAAGCTGATTGATGGTGTCGCTAATGGCCTGTTGAGCTTGTTCTAATGAGTAACCCTGTGAGACATCAAAAGAGACAGTCACCGCGGGTATTTGCCCTAAGCGCGCCTTCATTAAGGCGCCGGTAGTTTGTGTCACCGTCGCCACATCCGTGAGACGCACCATAGGGGTGTCATCATCGTCACTGCTGGCGGTTCCAGCCAGATAAATATGATTGAGAGTATCGGTTGCGCTCAGAGGATTAGGGGGGACTTCAAGCACGACGCGATACTGATTCGATTGGGTAAAGATCGTTGAGATCAAACGTTGTCCGAAAGCGTTGTATAAGGCGGTGTCCACGTCGGCGGCGGTAATCCCATAGCGTGCGGCAATGTCTCGATGAATGGTGACATAGCTGACCAGTCCTTGATCCTCTAAATTACTCACAACATGACGAAGTTCGGGTTGCTGCTGCAAGGCGGACACCAGCTTAGGTGTCCACTTGGTCAGCTGGGTGCTGTCGGTGTCGTCGAGGGTGAACTGATATTGGCTTGGGGTGATTTGATCATCGACGGTGAGATCTTGTTGGGCTTGTAAATAAAGCTGAATGCCGGGCACATCCGCGACGCTGTGTCGTAAGCGCTCAATAATGTCAGGAGCGCGGTCTTCCCGCTGTTCAAAACTGGTGAGGTTGATTTGCAACATACCGCGATTAAGGCTGGTATTTTGCCCATCCACGCCTAGGGTCGAGCTAATACTGGCAACATCTGAATCGGTCAATAAATGGCGAATAATGGCCTGCTGTCGAATGCTCATTTCTTTAAAAGAGACGCTGTCTGAGGCCACAGTAATGCCGCGAATAACCCCTGTGTCTTGCGTTGGGAAAAAGCCTTTCGGCAACAAGACATACAAGCCGACAGTCAATAATAAGGTGCCAAAAATCACGGCCAAAGCGATGCGCTGGTGGTTCAATACCTTGCTTAACGCACGGTCGTAGGCGGCAACGATTTGGTCGAATACTTGACCGCCTTTTTTATAAAAACGACTTTGTTCGGCATCGGGAATACGGCGCAACAAATACGCGCAAAGCATCGGGGTTAAGGTCAGAGATATCACCATGGAAACTAAAATAGCCACCGATAAGGTAATGGCAAACTCACGGAATAAGCGCCCAACGACGTCGCCCATAAAAAGCAAAGGAATCAACACGGCAATCAGCGAAAAAGTCAGAGAAATGACGGTAAAGGCGATTTGTTTGGAGCCTTTCAAGGCGGCCTGAAGAGGAGACTCTCCGCGCTCTAAGTGGCGGGAAATATTCTCAACCACCACAATGGCATCGTCTATGACAAAGCCGGTGGCGATAGTCAGAGCCATTAAACTTAAGTTATTGATACTGAACCCTGCTAGGTACATGACCACAAAGGTGCCAATCAAAGACAAAGGCACCGCAATGCTAGGAATCAGGGTCGCCGCCAAGTTTCGTAAAAACAAAAAGGTCACCATCACCACTAAGGCAATGGACAACATCAGCTCAAATTTTACATCACTGATGGATGAGCGAATGGTTTGTGTGCGATCCGATAAAATCGTTAATTTGACGCTGTCTGGAAGCAGGGTTTGTAATTGCGGTAATTTGGCTTTGATGTTGTCGACGACATCAATCACATTGGCGCCAGGTTGGCGTTTCACCTGCATGATAATGGCGGGTTTTCCATTGGCCGTGGCGGATAAGTAGTCATTTTCATTGCCTGAAACGACCTTGGCCACGTCTTGTAGGCGTAATGCCGCGCCATTTTCGTATTTCAAAATGAGGCTGCTGTATTGCGCCGCGCTTTCTAATTGGTCGTTTGCATCGATCGTAATAGAGTGATATTTGCTGTCGAAGCCGCCTTTTGAGCCGTTTAAATTGCTGTTATTGACTAGGGTATAGATGTCTTCAAGGGTCAGATTGTGCGCGGCTAACGCCTTCGGGTCTGCCTTAATTCGAATGGCTGGCTGATGACCGCCAGCTAAGGTGACCAAACCGACGCCAGATACCTGCGACAGTTTTAAAGCGACACGAGAATTGATCAGATCCTGAACTTTTGTCAGTGGCAAGGTATCAGAGCTGGCGGCAATCGTGAGCACAGCACCATCTGCAGGGTTCACTTTCTTATAGGTTGGTGAATACGGCAAATCGGACGGTAATAAGCTGTCAGCGGCGTTGATCGCAGCTTGGACTTCTTGTTCGGCGACATCCAAAGCAAGGGCTAAATTAAATTTCAAGGTGATGATCGAGGCCCCACCAGAGCTGGTGGAATATATCTGGTTTAGCCCCGACATTTTGCCCAATTCTTGCTCAAGCGGCGCAGTCACAGACGTTGCCATCACATCAGGGCTTGCGCCAGGGTACAAAGTAGTGACTTGTATCGTCGGATAGTCGACTTCTGGCAAGGCCGATACGGGCAACAAGCTGTAAGTGAACGCACCGGACAACAGCAGCGAAACCATCAATAAAATGGTCGCTACAGGGCGCTCAATAAAGACTCTAGACGGGTTCATTCGCGGTCCTTTGTCTGCTCGTTATCCTTGTGCTGCTCAATAATTTTAACCTTGCTGCCTTCTATTAGATTATCAATGCCTGTCGTTACCAGCTTGTCCCCTACTTTGACCCCAGACAGAGCAACGATGGTGTCTTCGTCTGCAACAGGACCAACGTTGACCATTTGTTTATGAACGCTATTGTCCGCGTTAATAACAAACACGAAATCGCCGCTGTCATTGAGCTGTAGCGCCGCTTTAGGGATGACCACCGCTTGGTTGAGTTGGGCGATTTTCATGCGTACATTCACAAATTGATTGGGGTAAAGCGTTTCATTGTCATTATTGAATAGTGCCTTTAATTTGACCGTGCCGGTGTCGCTATCAACGCTGTTGCTAATGTTGGCCAGCTTACCTTGCGCTAGTGTTTGTTTGCCGATTTGGTCGAATACGAAGACTTGAAAGGACTGATTTTTGCGCCATCGCTGTAGCACACTTTGCAGGCGCGCTTGAGGGATGCTGAAGGTAACGGCAATAGGATTAACTTGTGTAATGGTGACTATTGACGTGGAATCCGCTGTCACCAAGTTGCCTTGGTCCACATCAAGTAGGCCTGTATAGCCACTGATAGGCGCGTGAATTTTAGCGTATTCGATGTCTAATCTAGCCGCGACGATTTGTGCTTTGTCGGTTGCAACCAAGCCTTGGTATTGGCCCACTGTCGCCGCTTGCTCTTGCACATCTTGCGCTGAAATAGAGTCTTCTTTCGCTAGTTGTTGATAGCGCTCTAATGTGGCTTGCGCGCTTTTTAATAACGCTGCATTTTGCGCTAGCTCGCCTTGGTATTGGGCCAAGGTTGCTTGATAGCTCCGATCGTCTATTTGGGCCAGCACATCCCCTGCTTGCACATACTGACCTTCATTGAACAAGACTTTCTGCATTTCACCGGTAACACGACTGGTTACCGTGACAGAGGTATTGGCTTTTACTGTGCCTAACGCATCCAAATAAACCGCAACATCAGCTTGGCTCGCTTTATCGGCATACACGGCAGTGACCTGATTCGGGTTAAAGCGTCTTCTTCCACCGGGACCTCCAGGGCCTCCGCCTGGTGGTCTTTGGCGTTCGCCTTGTTGCGCACCGTGCGCGGGTTGTTCAGCATGAATGTAGTGCCAAGCATACCAACCTCCCCCAATGACCAGAGCGGCAAGAATGAGTAAACCTAGTCGGGATGTTTTGCTTGAACGAGTCGTCATTTTTTTGTCACTGTTATGCAGATGATGAGAAAGTCTGAATCGAAATAAGAAGGATAGTTACCGCAACGCGTTGCTAAATAGGAATCGCTCTTACTCAGAAATTAAGAGCATCAGTCTATGAATAATCCGCTCACCAACAATGCTTTTTACCTTTATTTACATAAGGCGTCTGAGACAGTCGATAAACCAATAGGCGAGCTAAAAAACAGCGAAATATTGAGCGTTAACAAGGTGGAGGGGTGAGAGTTAGCGGAGATATGGAGGCGGTAATAACGTGGTGAAGGGCTATCCTACACCACGTTTTTATACTGCTAAGGGAGGATTATTTACCGATACAGAATGAACCAAAGATGCGCCCGAGCAAGTCATCACTGGTGAATTCACCGGTGATTTCGCTGAGTGCTTGTTGGGCTTCTTTTAGGTCTTCTGCGAGCAATTCTCCGGCACCATAACCGTGAAGTTGCTCATTACCAGCGTCCAAGAAGCGATTGGCTTTGTTTAGCGCTTCTATGTGTCGACGACGGGCGATAAACCCACCTTCAGTCGTGCTGTCGAAGCCCATGATGGCTTTTAGGTGATCAGTCAGGTCTGACACGCCCTCCCCTGTTTTTGCCGACAGGGAGATCACAGGGACATCATTGATGATTTCTGTGCCAGTGGATTCTTTGGTGAGATCGACCTTGTTTCGAACCAAGGTGAGGTGCTTGGTATCGCCGAGCTTTTCGATGAATTCTGGCCAGATTTCGTTCGGGTCTTTACTGTCGATGGATTGGCTGTCCACCATCATCAAGATCCGGTCGGCTTTGCTGATTTCATCCCATGCGCGTTGAATTCCGATGCGCTCTACTTCGTCTGGACTATCGCGTAAGCCGGCGGTATCAATGATGTGCAGCGGCATGCCATCGAGATGAATGTGCTCGCGCAGAACATCTCGGGTAGTGCCTTCTATGCTGGTTACTATGGCGGAGTCTTTGCCTGATAAGGCGTTCAACAAGCTGGATTTGCCCGCGTTCGGACGGCCAGCGATGACCACATTCATGCCTTCACGAATCAAGGCACCTTGGTTGGCTTCTTTGAGTACTTCGCTCAGTTTTGCTTGGATGCCAGCCAGTTCATTGGCCACTTTGCCATCGCCAATAAAGTCGATTTCTTCTTCAGGAAAATCGATCGCGGCTTCCACATAAATACGCAAGTGGATGAGCGCTTCAACCAGCTCATTAACGCGTTTAGAAAACGCACCCTGTAGTGAGCGTAACGCGCATTTGGCTGCTTGTTCAGACGAACTGTCGATCAAATCCGCAATGGCTTCGGCTTGGGTTAAGTCCATTTTATCGTTTAAAAAAGCCCGCTCAGAAAACTCTCCAGGGCGTGCTAAACGTGCGCCTAAGGCCACACAATGGGTCAGCAGCATGTCCATGATGACAGGGCCACCATGGCCTTGCAGTTCAAAAACATCTTCTCCGGTAAAGGAGTTAGGGCCTGGAAAATACAAGGCAATGCCTTCATCAAGCTGCTCGTTGTTGGCGTCTTTAAAAGGCACATAATGGGCGTAGCGTGGCGTCGGCTCAAAGCCAACAATGGTTTTCGCGATCGCGCTGCTTTTCGGCCCAGATAAACGAATAATACCTACGCCGCCACGGCCAGGTGCGGTCGCTTGAGCAACGATGGTGTCTTGGTCAATGGCGTATTGAAAGTCGGTCATAATCAAACTCTGTACGGTGACTTTATAAGGTGAAAGTAATAGCAATATCACCATTGTCCGTTAGCACGGAGAGCATGGCAATCTAAACGTAAAAAAGGCCTCCCGAAGGAAGCCTTTTTTCAAAGAAGGTCGCGGCTAAAAACAGCGGCTAGGCTTCTCTTTCAATACGCTTGGTAATGATGTACTGCTGTACGATCGACAAGCTGTTGTTGGTGACCCAGTATAGAACAAGACCTGCAGGGAACCACAAGAAGAAGAAGGTAAATGCGATTGGCATTAGCTTCATCAAGCGGGCTTGCATTGGATCTGGTGGAGATGGGTTCAACATTTGCTGACCAAACATACTTAGACCCATCAAGATAGGTAGTACAAAGTATGGGTCCATCACCGACAAGTCATGAATCCATAACATGAATGGTGCGTGACGCAATTGTACGGATTCCATGAGTACCCAGTACAAAGAAAGGAACACTGGCATTTGTACCAAAATTGGCAAACAACCGCCTAGAGGATTGATCTTTTCTTTCTTGTACAGCGCCATCATAGCCGCAGACATTTTCTGACGATCGTCTCCGTGCTGTTCTTTTAGCTTGGCAATTTCAGGGCCGAATTTGCGCATTTTCGCCATAGAACGGTAGCTGGTAGCAGACAACTTGAAGAAGATGGCTTTCACACACACTACGATTAGGATGATAGAAAGACCCCAGTTAATAACCACGGATTGAATCAAGGTTAGTAACCAGAAAATTGGCTTAGCCAACCACCACAACCAACCATAATCGACGGTTAGATCAAGGTTTTCTGCCGTTGCTTCAAGGTGATCTTCCAGTTTTGGACCAACAAAGAATGTGGAACTCAAAGTACCTTGTGAGCCTGGTGCGATTTCCACCGCTGAGCCCGTGAAGCCAACTAGGTTAAAGTCACCATTGGTGCGTGCTTGTAAGGTAAATTTCTTACCTTGCTCAGGCACCCAAGCGGTCACGAAGTAGTGTTGAAGAACCGCTACCCAGCCTTTTTCTGAAGACACTTTAACTGGCTCTTCTTTCATTTTATCGAAAGAAACCTTGTCGTATTTTGTCTCTTCGTCAGAGATAGCGCCACCTAGATAAGGCTGTAGCCCCATGCTAGTTGCTTTACTCGGATCTGGTGAGTTATCGCGTTTGATTTGACCGAATAAGTTACCACGCCATGTTTGGTTTGTGGTGTTATCAACGGTAATCAATTGACGGATACGGTAGTTGCCTTTAGTGAAGCGGAAAGTTTTGGTGTATTTCACCCCTTTCGCATCTGTGTAGTACAGGTTCACATCTAAACTGTCTTTGCCTTTTTCTAAGGTGTAAGACGATTTATCAGATTTGTACACTGGACGACCATTTGGCGACGCGTCAGGACCATCAGGACCGATCAAGCCACTTTGTGTCACATACGTATGGGCCGCGTCATTTTCCAAAATAACAAAAGGATCAGGCTGGCCTAATTCTTTGGTGTATTTAAGAAGTGCAGCGCCAACAAGGTCACCACCAACAGGGTCTATCGTGACTTTAAGTGTATCGGTTGTTACCTCGATAAGCTTTCCTGGGGCAATGCTTTTTGCATTACTAGGAATCGCATTAACACTGGTGTCACTGCTGTGAACGGCATTAGGTAAATCTGTGTCTGACGAAGAGTTCGTCGCAGATTCTGTTTGAGTCGATTGAACTACGCTTTGCTGGGACTGAGGACCATAGTCTTGGGTCCACTGTAAAAACAGCAGGTACCCACTGACAAAAAGCGCACCCCATAAAAAGTAACGTCTGAAATCCATGGTATTCAACTAATTTGTTTGGTTGGACAATGGGTTCGCAGAACCCTATTTAAAAATCACGCGCTATTAAACCAGCCTTTGGCGGTTTTTTCAGCTTATTTCTGATTCGAATGATCGCGTTTTTGATTAGGTGCTGCTTTTTTCGATTTTTTCGCCAATTGATCCCACGCTTTATCGAGGCGTTTGTGCAACGTTGGGTTGTCTAATTCTTTGATGCCCTGACGAGCTAAGAAGACAATATCGAGACCTGCGAGAGGGATTTTGTGATGGCGAAATGAATCGCGTACCAAGCGTTTGATACGATTCCGGCCTACTGCACGTTTATCCGTTTTTTTAGCAACGATAAGACCCAAGCGAGTTTGGTCATCATCTCGTTTTGTTGCCAATAGAAGGAATTCACCTGCGAAGACTTTGGAGGAGGTGTTATTAAATACGGATTGATAATCCCCGGCATTCAGAAGTCTGACGTGCCGAGGAAAACAATATTCGGTCATCAGCGTGTTTATGCGCTTAATACCTTACGGCCGCGAGCACGACGACGAGCGACGATTTGACGTCCGCTTTTAGTAGCCATACGAGCACGGAAACCGTGGTTACGTTTGCGTTTTAGAACGCTAGGTTGGAAAGTTCTTTTCATCTTTATTCACTCACTGAAGCAGTGTTTCAGTTTTGAGGGTTAGCCTTAGCCAAGCCTCTACATTTGATTCAAAATCAGGGCGCGGATTTTAGAACCTTTCCTTAAGGAATTCAATCACTAGCTGCGCTTAATTGTTAAAAAATTAACCACACATTTCATTAAATAGTTATGCACAGACTTTTTCCCTGTCAGTGGACAAGCATTTTTAACCATCCAGAAAGTTATTAACAGGTGCGTTTTTTTAAAATTTATGTGTATAAAAATCAAAAGGATAAGTTAAGTTATCCCTGTGAATAATAAATCAGAAAACACGCTGTTAATATGTGTATAAGTGCAGTGTTTATGCACACAAATAAAATCTTATCTACTGCTGTGCATAACCTTACCTGTTATTAACAAATTTTTTATTTCATACAGAGAATTCGTCTTTTTCTATTTATGTGTGGATAACTAAGGTTTCGCGAGGTAAAATCCGCCTCTTATATCTGTCACTCAACCAGGGAGTACGTCTACAGTGTCTTTGGAGCATTGGAATCTTTGCCTGCAACGCTTGCAGGATGAGTTTTCCACATCGCAGTTCAACACTTGGATTCGTCCGTTACAGGCTGAAATGACGCCCAATGGCGAATTGTGCCTACGCGCGCCCAACCGTTTTGTATTGGATTGGGTGAGCAACAAGTACCAAGCGCGTATTAAGGAGTTGTTGTCAGAATTTGCAGGCAGCGACCCTTCGCCCGCTTTGCGCTTTACTGTGAAAGAGCAAAACTTTGCGCAAGCCAATCAATCTGCCCCGCCACCACCGGCGCCGCCAGTCGAACCTATCTCTAGCCCACTGAACAATGAAGTGGCCAACGAGTCAGGCTATCGCCCAGGTGTTGGCTTTGGTTTAATGGATGGTGAAGGCAGCCAGCACGCTGATTTAGAGTTTGAAGCCCCATTAACCTTATCGGGCGCAGGTTTACGCGGCCATGATTTGGAACCTTACGAGCAAGGTCAGCTACCGCTTACCGCGCCAAAACGTAAAGTAGAAGTGGAAGGTGGTATTAACCACGGCGCTAACCTAAACAATTCATTTACCTTTGAGAACTTTATCGAGGGTAAATCGAACCAGCTTGCTCATGCCGCGGCGTTGCAAGTGGCTGAAAATCCAGGCGGTGCTTATAACCCACTCTTTATCTACGGTGGCGTTGGTCTGGGTAAAACTCACTTAATGCAAGCCGTTGGTACAGAAATGATGCGTCATAACCCGAATGCCAAGGTGGTTTACCTGCATTCTGAGCGTTTTGTCGCCGACATGGTAAAAGCCTTGCAGTTGAATGCGATTAACGATTTCAAACGTTATTATCGTTCTGTGGATGCATTACTGATTGATGACATTCAGTTTTTTGCCGGCAAAGACCGAACGCAAGAAGAGTTTTTTCATACCTTCAATGCCTTATTAGAAGGCGGTCAGCAGATGATTTTGACCTGTGATCGTTATCCAAAGGAAATTCAAGGTTTAGAAGACCGCTTGAAGTCTCGTTTTGGCTGGGGTCTGACCGTTGCCATCGAACCACCCGAGTTAGAAACCCGAGTGGCTATCTTGATGCGTAAAGCAGATGAAAGTGGCGTGAAGCTGTCTTATGATTCTGCCTTCTTTATCGCTCAAAAAATTCGATCTAATGTGCGAGAATTAGAAGGCGCGTTAAAACGCGTTATTGCTAACTCACACTTTACGGGTCGTGCGATTACCCCTGATTTTGTTCGCGAATCACTAAAAGACCTTTTGGCCTTGCAAGATAAGTTGGTGAACATTGATAATATTCAGCGCATCGTCGCGGAGTATTATAAGATTAAGATCAGTGATTTATTGTCTAAGCGTCGCAGTCGGTCTGTTGCTCGCCCTCGCCAAGTTGCCATGTCGCTTGCGAAGGAATTGACCAACCATAGCTTGCCAGAAATTGGTGATGCGTTTGGCGGCCGTGATCATACCACCGCTTTGCATGCGATTCGTAAGATCAAAGAACTACAAGATACGGATTCTGATATCCGTGAAGATTACAAACAATTGATGCGAATTCTGACCACCTGATGGTCTAAGACGTTGAGTTAACGGGGAAAATAATGAAATTTTCAGTTGTCCGCGAGACACTTCTTAAGCCACTTCAATTGGTGGCGGGCGTTGTAGAGCGCAAACAGACCATGCCAGTTTTGGCCAATGTCTTGGTGGAAGTAAAAGACCAAACATTAACCCTTACCGGTTCGGATTTAGAAGTGGAATTGGTGGGTCATGTCCCATTAGACGAGTGTGAAGAAGGCCGTATTACTGTGCCGGCTCGTAAGCTAATGGACATCTGTAAAAGCTTACCAGACAGTGCCGTTATTGAATTTACGCTAGATGAACAAAAAGCCGTGATTCGTTCTGGTCGCTCGCGCTTTAGCTTATCGACATTGCCGGCTGATGAGTTTCCAAATATTCAAGACATGCAAGGCGACCTAACGGTGGCGATTCCGCAAGTGAGCGTGCGTCGTTTGATCGATCGTACGGGCTTTGCGATGGCCAACCAAGATGTTCGTTATTACTTAAACGGCATGTTGTTTGAAGTCGCAGACGGCCAATTACGTGTGGTAGCAACCGATGGCCACCGTTTGGCGACGGCGGTAGAAGACGCTCACGTGAGCGGCGATTTAACGCAAGTGATCGTGCCGCGTAAAGGTGTATTGGAATTAAATCGCCTATTAAACGACACCGAAGAAGTGGTTGAGTTAACCGTAGGTTCTAACCATATTCGTGCCAAAGTTGGCGAATATATCTTCACTTCTAAGCTTGTTGACGGCAAGTTCCCAGATTATCACCGGGTGATTCCTCGCAATAACGAGAAAATCATCATCGCTGATCGTCTTGAGCTACGCCAAGTTTTCTTACGTGCTTCGATCCTATCGAACGAAAAATACCGTGGTGTGCGTTTGATCTTATCAAATGGCATGTTGCAAGTGTTTGCCAATAACCCAGAGCAAGAAGAAGCCGAAGAATCCGTATTGGTTCAATACCAAGGCGATAATTTGGAAGTGGGCTTCAACGTGGGTTACTTGTTGGATGTGCTGGGCGTTGTGGACACACAAGAAGTACGTTTGTCACTGAACGACTCTAACAGCAGTGCACTGATCGAAGAAGCGCAAAGCCATGCAGCACAATACGTTGTGATGCCAATGCGTCTGTAATCTTCCTGTGAAACCGCTTGGCTTGCTTAACAGGTAGGCTTAAGCGGTTTTCTCTACTTCCTCCGAATAAGGTTTTCGCTTTATGCCGCTGGTGCGTTTGGACATCTCTCATGTTCGCAACCTCTCAAGTGTGCGCTTTGAACCTTCACCCCAAGTTAATGTCATTATTGGTGAAAACGGCAGTGGTAAAACCTCTGTTCTGGAAGCGATTCACCTACTTTCCTTCGGTCGTTCTTTTCGTAGCCACAAACACAAAACCTATATCCAACACGAAAACGAGCATTGTTTGGTGTTCGCTCAATTGCATCAAGAGCACGGCAACCCTGTGCCAGTTGGCCTTCAGCGTCATCGTGATGGGCAAATTGACGTGCGCATTCAAGGACAGCGAGCTCAGTCGGTTGTTGAGCTCGCAGAGCGTTTGCCGGTGCAGCTTATTAACCCAGACGCGTTTCGATTATTAGAAGGCTCGCCAAGTGTCAGAAGGCAATTTATCGACTGGGGTGTGTTTCATTTTGACAGTGAATTTATTCGCGCATGGCGAGGCTGGCAAAAAGCATTAAAACAGCGGAATACCTTGCTCAGACGTGGTAAAATATCCCCTAGTTTATTGGCGGCTTTCGATCAGGAATTAATCCGCCTCGGTGAACAGGTGAATACCTCGCGTAAAGCCTATGTTGAGCGCCTAACACCTTATTTTTTAACGGTGTTGTCATTGCTGAACGAAGACTTAAATGTCTCTTTGCAATTCTTCCAAGGGTGGGATTCGCAAAAGTCGTTACAGATGGCGGTAGAAGCCGGCCGAGAACGCGATATTGAGTTAGGTTACACGCACACAGGCCCGCAACGAGCGGATTTGCGTGTTAAAGCCGAGACCGGCGATGCCTTAGATACCTTGTCGCGCGGACAGCAAAAGTTAGTTGTGTCCGCATTGAAAATCGCCCAAGGGCAGCTGCTGATCGACATGGGCCGCCCATTGGTCTTTTTAGTGGACGATTTACCCGCAGAGTTAGATGCCAATCATAGGCAAAAACTGTGTCGTTTATTGGAGTCACTAAACAGCCAAATTTTTATTACGAGTGTTGGACCAGATACCACGGATTTTGCGTGGGCCGACACCACAGACGTTCGTCACTTTTCTATGAATAACGGCGAATTGTCCTTATCGAGCAAAGGTTTGCAGGAGAGTTAAATGAGTGAAAATAATTACGATTCGTCCAGTATCAAGGTGCTCAAAGGGCTAGATGCCGTACGTAAACGTCCTGGTATGTATATTGGTGACACAGACGATGGAACAGGCTTGCACCACATGGTATTCGAAGTGGTCGATAACTCGATCGATGAAGCCTTAGCAGGTCACTGTGATACCATCACCGTTCTAATCCACCCTGATGAATCCATTTCTGTCTCTGATAATGGTCGTGGTATCCCTGTTGATATGCACGAAGAAGAAGGCGTATCCGCTGCCGAAGTTATCATGACCGTCCTACACGCTGGCGGTAAGTTTGACGATAACTCTTACAAGGTGTCTGGTGGTCTTCACGGTGTTGGGGTGTCTGTTGTAAACGCGCTTTCTGAAGCACTGACATTGACGATCCGTAAAAACGGCAAAGTCTACGAACAGCATTATGTTCATGGCGTACCACAAGCGCCGTTGGCGATCGTTGGCGACTCTGATGGTGCCGGTACTACCGTGCATTTCAAACCGTCTCCTGAAACTTTCAACAACATCTTATTTGTCTACGACATTTTGGCTAAGCGCCTACGTGAGTTGTCTTTCTTGAACTCTGGCGTGGCGATTAAGCTGAAAGATGAGCGTTCTGGTAAAGAAGAATTCTTCAACTACGAAGGCGGTTTGCGTTCTTTTGTTGAGCATTTAAATACCAACAAAACGCCAATCAACGATATTTTTCACTTCATCTGCCAGCGTGATGACCTAGAAGACGGCATCGCAGTAGAAGTGGCGCTGCAGTGGAACGAAGGTTTCCAAGAAAACATTTACTGTTACACCAACAACATCCCACAGCGCGATGGCGGTACTCACTTAGCGGGTTTCCGTGGTGCACTAACTCGTACCTTGAACAACTTCATTGAAAAAGAAGGCTTAGCGAAGAAACAAAAAGTGGCCACTACGGGAGATGACTCTCGTGAAGGGTTGACCGCGATTGTTTCTGTGAAAGTACCGGATCCAAAATTCTCTTCTCAGACCAAAGACAAACTTGTGTCTTCAGAAGTAAAAACGGCGGTAGAACAAGAAATGAGTAAGCGTTTCTCTGAGTTCCTATTAGAGAAACCAAATGAAGCGAAAATCATCGTAAACAAAATGATCGATGCCGCTCGTGCTCGTGAAGCTGCTCGCCGTGCCCGTGACATGACGCGTCGTAAAGGCGCGTTAGACATCGCAGGCTTACCAGGTAAATTGGCCGATTGTCAGGAGAAAGATCCAGCGCTTTCTGAAATCTACCTAGTGGAGGGTGACTCTGCGGGTGGTTCTGCAAAACAAGGTCGTGACCGTCGTACTCAAGCTATCTTGCCGCTCAAAGGTAAAATCTTGAACGTTGAGAAGGCACGCTTTGACAAGATGTTATCGTCTGTTGAAGTGGGCACGCTGATTACCGCACTGGGTTGTGGTATTGGCCGTGATGAGTTCAACGCTGATAAATTACGTTACCACAGCATCGTCATCATGACCGATGCCGACGTCGATGGCTCGCACATCCGTACCTTGTTGCTGACCTTCTTCTTCCGTCAAATGCCGGAAATTATCGAACGTGGCCATATCTTTATTGCGCAACCACCTTTGTTCAAAATCAAACGTGGTAAGCAAGAGCAATACATTAAAGACGAAGCCGCGATGGAACAGTACTTAATTGAAGTGGCTCTAGACGGCGCTCACATGCACGTCAATGAAGACGCTCCAGGCATTCAAGGCGCGCCTTTGGCAACATTAGTACGTGATTACATCCGCATTGAGTCCGATATTGATCGTTTGTCTCGTGTGTATCCAAAAGATGTAATGGGCAAACTTCTGTACTGCAAAGCGTTAACCCAAGACGATCTAATGAACGAAGCGGCTGTTATCGAATGGGTTGAAGCGATTCGTAACCAAATGCCATTAGATGCACGTACCGGTTTCCGTTTTGACTTCTCAGTAGAGAAAGACGAAGAGCGCAACCTGTACTTGCCAGTGGTCAACATCATGTCTCATGGAGTGTCGAACCGTTACCGTTTTGAAGCGACTTTCTTCAACTCACCTGAATACAAACGCATTGTTGCTATGTCTGAAACGGTTGCTGAATTGTTTGGTGAAGAATCTTTCATCCAGCGCGGCGAACGTCGTCAGCCAGTAGAAACCATCAGCGACATGAAAGCTTGGTTGATGAAAGAAGCGTCTCGTGGCTTAACGACACAGCGTTATAAAGGACTGGGTGAGATGAACCCTGAGCAACTTTGGGAAACCACAATGGACCCTGATGCTCGTCGCATGTTGCGCGTAACCATCGATGACGCCGTTGCTGCTGACCAAATGTTCACAACCTTAATGGGTGACGAAGTAGAACCGCGTCGTAACTTCATTCAAGACAACGCCTTGAATGTAGCGAACTTGGACATCTGATTCTTCGTACCAGCATCCTTCAAAAAACGGTTAGAGTGAACGCTCTAGCCGTTTTTTTATGCCTAGATAAACCTTTCACTGATAATAGAGGTGGGCTTTCTTGTTGCGGGATGGTTGTAGAATCGTTATTACACGGCTTTGATGCAGTCTTCGATCGGTGTCGTTGGTCGTCCGATCAGTGTCGATGTTTTACTAAAGCACTGATAGAGAGCCACTTCTTAATAAATCAATTAAAAATCGATAGTGAGTACTTACCTTATATTGCTTCATATCGAGCGCTGATTAGGCGGCCGATAATTGGCGTTTTTTTATGCTCTCTGGCGTGTTTTGCCTGCAACCTTGGGCAATTCGAACAAAGCGCACCATCACAACGGCGAAAGTGCAAACAGCAGGTTTGACGGACAAATCTGACTTTTTTATCTGGGCCGTATTGCAGCCCTTTGAGTGGCGTTAGTGGCAGCGCAAGGGCGTTGGCCCAGTGTTTAAAGTCGGTGTTAATTGCCGCTTCGTCAAACGCTGGAAATAATTGCCCTGCGACAACAAGAGAGGCTAACAACTGATCTGCCAGCAAGGTTTGGTACAGAATGGGGTTGCCGCCAAATAAGGCCATATGAGCATGCTGAAGCGTCTTAAAGAGCCTAGCTAGTGACTGGCAAATGGTGTTAATAAGCTCCTCTTTATGGCCTTCTTGCCATTCTCCGTCAGGCAATTGGTAGCCCGCTACCATGGTCGCTTGCTGATTTTGCACTAATGCTTGTAGATTCAGAGGGACGCTTTTTAATTGGTAAACGCAGATCAGCGCAAGATAAATAGGCTGCCAACAAACTAATCCCCAACAGCGTACACGCCAATAAGGCGCACCCGCTTCCGGGTGCGCCTCTTGCAAAGCATGATGCAATGTATGCAGGGCTTGGTCTGGTTCATCGGCGGACAAAGAGCCGATGTCTCTGTCCGCTGGTGTGCTTAGCATCCGCCCCTCTAGAATGGGAATAAAAGAAGCCGCAGTTTTAAAAAGACGAGGCAAAGGTTTTTCCATATTAGCTTCTACCCTCCTTCGCGGCTAAACGTCCCTGTTGGCTGGCCGGATTAAAATTCATAACGACCTGTGATTTCGAAAGAGCGATCTGCTCCATACCAGCAATAATTAGTGCTGTAACAGCTGAAATAGGTTTCGTCAAAGACGTTCGACATAGAGAACTGAACGCTTGCTCCTTTCCATTTAGGGGACAGATTGACTAAATCATAACCCACTGAAAGATCAACCAGTTTATAAGGGTCTAACGTGTCAGTGTTATTCGCATCAATTTGCATTTCACCGACATAACGCATTCCTATACCGAATGAGCTGCCTATCAATTTACCATCTTGAGGTTTGTACGAGACCCAGGTGTTAAATTGTTTTTCAGGGATTCTAATAGGGGTAGTGCCCACTAATGAATTAGTAGAATCTTTTGTAATTTCTACATCCTGTAAAGTTGCAGATAAAGAGACGCTCACTTCTTGAGTGATGGCTTTTTGGATATCGAGCTCAATACCTCGTGCTCGCAGCTCACCCACTTGAACATATTTACTCTCATCATCTGGGTCTACGGTGAGGATGTCTTTCTTAATAATTTCATAGGCTGTAACACCCATATTGAAACCATGAGCATTATATTTAACCCCTGCTTCCCATTGTGATGATGTAGTTGGAGTAAAGTTGTTACCATCTGCATCTGAACCAGTTTGTGGCTCAAAACTTTCAGAATAGCTAATAAAAGGCGATATACCATTTTCAAACTCATAAAGTGCAGCAAGACGTCCGCTGAAGTTGCCCTCATCAATTGTGTCATCACCTTCGCCACCATAATCGAGACCGCTTTCATCATAATTGTATTGGTCGTAGCGACCACCGGCTATGAGAATCCACTGGCCTACACGGACTTGGTCCTGTAGATAAAAACCCAATTGCTGGCTGTCATAATCCAAATCACTGTACTTCGTTAGACCCAAATCACTAACAACAATCTGATTATTATCTGGGTTATATAGGTCTATACTTGGCGTGTTTGTAGCGTAGTAATAGGTGAAATTAGATTTCATGTCCGTGTAATCAACACCGAGAAGAATATTATGTTCTGTTTCGCCTACGTCAAAGATAGCAGAAAACTGGTTATCAATGGCAAAAGCCTCAGATTCTTCATCTGTTGAATAAGCAGTACGTGTGCCTGTCGTTTGATCGGATTCCAACCCTGTCACATAGGCTGTTTCTTGGTAAGCATTCGCTGTTGTATAGCGTGTTTTCTGTAGAAAACTCCAAGTATCATTGATCTTATGGCTTAATTTATAGCCAAAAAATAAGACTTCGCGTTCAAACGTTTCAAAGTTCTCGTCCCCAAAATAAGCGTCTGAGTCTAATTGTCCGTAAGGACTATTATCATAGACTGTGCCTACGCCGGGTAATGTGCCATATGTCCCCATACTTGGGTCTTTTTGGTAATACAGGTTCAGGTTTAGCAGAGTGTCATCACTTATTTGCCAATCAATCGACGGCGCTATCATCATGCGCTCTTCTGATGTTGTATCTGCTTGCCCGTCTTTTTCTCTGACGAGACCAATGACTCTATAATTAATATTTTCAGAGATTGCACCAGTAGAATCAAAAGAAGCTTCTTTTTTATTATCGCTCCCGACAGTAACTTCAATTGAGTTTTTACTTTCTTTTTGTGGGGATTTACCAATTAAGTTGACCATGCCTCCAGGGGGCATACTTCCATATAACGTTGAAGCTGGGCCTTTAAATACTTCAATTTTTTCTACTGCCGAGGCATCTACTTGAGCTTGTAAATTGTTTCCATTATAG
Source organism: Marinomonas sp. KMM3893 (assembly GCF_004352855.1). GTDB lineage: Bacteria > Pseudomonadota > Gammaproteobacteria > Pseudomonadales > Marinomonadaceae > Marinomonas > Marinomonas arenicola. The sequence goes on from NZ_SJSC01000002.1 coordinate 162,281, forward strand.
AGTAGCGGTAAACCATCGTAATAAACCTGATCATTATCGAAGCCTCGGATATTGAAGAGATCCAATCTTGTTATGGTGCCGCCGCGGAGTTCCGTATTAACACCAGATGTATAACGTAAAGCTTCAGATAAACTCTCTACCCCACGCTCTTCTAGTTGATCGCTATCAATTATTGAAATAGCTTGAGGTGTTTCTTCTAGGTCTAATTGGGTTTTGGTCGCGGTGTTGCGGTAGGTTTGTCCTTTAACCACTAACGGGCTTAGTTGATCAGTGGATAGAGTGATCTCTTCTTCAGTATTGGCTGCATTCCCTGCCGAGGTATTAGTATTTGAGGACTCAGCCGCAAATGAATGTGATGAAGCACTGGCAATCGCGAGTGCGAGTAAAGTGGGTTGAATCGGCAAAGAGGATTTCATTTTGACTCCGAGAGTGTGTTTTATTTTATAATGAGAATGAATCTCATTATATTTCTCAGGAGTGTATAAAACTTAACGATTTGGTGCATCTTGAATGAAATAAGCAAAACTCTTTACTCTATCTTGGCTGAATCGGCAGCCAGTACTCCATGTAACTCTGAGTGCTGTTTGGGTCATAATTGACATCATATTTCTCCAATTCATAACCTGAAACACTGTAGTAATTTGACTCAGGTAGCCAGCAATGCAGAAACCAGCCTACTGCTTTTTCGACTTCAGAGGCTTTACCGTGTACTGGGATCACTGCATATTCTTGAGCTGGGACCACAATGCTCTCTTGGCCTTCTAGTCGCTCCCCTAAATACCCTGCCCAATAACACATTTGCTCTGGGTGCTGAGCATCATAATGTGTGTCTATTATGCCGATGGGGCTTTTGTCTTTGATGGCCGCGGCTTGTTTTTCAACGCTGTTCCATAGTTTGGGCACACGTTCAAGAAAGTCTGGGGCTGAAGAAAAAGGCCCTCGAATCCAGTCGTGCGTGCCATAAAGGCAAAGTGAATCGTGGTTTTCAATTCGGATTTGCGTAAAGGCTTTGGATTTGTCTGCCGATAGCGCATTGTTCGTTCGATAGTGTAAGGGGGTTCTTAACCCTTGGCGCTTGCCTCTCTGGCGATACGATCGAGGGGTGCAATGAAACATCTGTTTGAAAGCGCGGGAGAAACTGATTTCTGAATCAAAGCCACATTGCATCGCTACGTCCACTTGGCGGCTTGTGCTAGAAAGCAGCAACTCAGCGGCTTTGCTTAAACGAAGCTCTCTAATGTATTGAGCGACCGTAAGCCCAGTGGCTTCGCCAAAAACGCGTTGGAATTGCCAACGTGACCAACAGCTTCTTTCTGCTAGGTTCGTCACATTAATAGGTTCATCCAGATTGTCATGGATGTAATCTAAAACCTTTTCGATGCGAGTGAGTCTGTTTTGCTGAGCCATAATAAGATACGAATAAATTAATAATAACCATTATCATCTATGGGTCTATAAAATACCAACTTTTGTGTGATTTTAAAACAGAAGTCCCGTCGATAGAGAATACGTAATTCGTGCTAAAGAGGCTCAAAATGCATGCGCTTTTTCTGAATGCCTATTAGAGGATGAGTTAAGACTTTGCGAAGCGGCGTTGAACCTACTGAATAAGTCGTGAGTGTATTAACCTGCCTTATCGTCGGCAGATTAAGCGCCGTTCCAATGAGAAGTGTATTTTGATGTTTGTTGATACATCGAGAACAAAAAGGCGTCCTTGGTGCAATATGGAAAGCGGTGGGTTTCTATCAGGAAAAAACAATAGGAATGACCAATAGAGCAAGAAGAAAGTAAGCACTTACCTACTTCTTACTCTATTAATCTCAGCTTTGTTAGCTGTATTTCTGTAGTGTTGCTATGGTAAATGCCGCTAGGTCTGTGTAGATATCAAAGTAGAAATCGATCTCTTTATACTGTGTCTCACGTCCATTTCCTGTTAGCACAAGCACAGGAGTGCAGCCTCTTGCCTTACCGGCCTGCAAATCTCGTAATGAATCCCCTACCATGATGGCAGGTGTGGTTTCAAAAGAGACACCAAGTTGAGTTTCAATGGCCTCAATCATGCCGCTATTTGGTTTACGACACTGGCAATTATCATCAGGTCCGTGTGGGCAATATTCGACTCCAGCAATGGCGCCACCCTCTGCTTCTACCAGTGTTTTCATTTTGTCATGCATGGCCTTGAGTGTTGCTTCGTCGTAATAACCACGAGCGATGCCAGATTGGTTAGTTACGACAAAAACTTGAAAGCCTGCTTTTGATAATGCGGCAATGGATTTGATGCTGCCTGGTAATGGAATCCATTCGTCCACCGATTTTACATAGGCGTCAGAGTCTTGGTTAATGACGCCGTCTCGGTCTAATAGAATAATGGGTTTAACTTGCGCCATGGTGAGCTACCTTTTGGGAACATGATTCGCCTTAAATAAGGCTTAGTGAATAGTCGATTATTTCGTGTCGCGGATATCCGCAAATTGAGCCTGATGACAAGCGCGGCTTAAATCTTCCGGAGCAAGGCCGATGTCTAAGCCACGTTTGCCGCCACTGACATAGATTTTAGAAAACGCTTTTGCACTGCTATCGATGCAAGTGACTAGCCGCTTCTTTTGACCTATAGGACTGATACCACCGACCAAATAGCCAGTGAGCCTTTCTGCTTCTTTAGGATCAGCCATGCGCAATTTTTTAACGTTAAAAGCGCTTGCTGCTCGTTTCAAATTCAACGTGCTTGTTACAGGGACTATGGCCACAAAGAAGTGTTTGTCGTCGCTTACTAACAACGTTTTAAACACAGACTCAGGGTCTAAGTTGAGCTTTGTTGCCGCCTCTTCGCCAAAGTTATGGCAGTTAGTATCGTGCTCGTATTCGTGAATAGAGACGGCCATTTTTTGTTTCTTTAATAGGTTAATCGCGGGCGTCATGACAACCTCGTCGTTATTTCTGCCAAAACATAGGGGTAAATAATACCAGCAAGGTGAAGACTTCTAAACGACCTAGCAACATAGAAAAACACAGCATCCATTTGGCAGGGTCATTGACCCCAGCAAAGGTACTTGAAACACTGCCAAGCCCAGGGCCTAGGTTGTTCAAAGTCGCTGCAACCGCAGACCAAGCGGTGACTTGGTCGAGCCCCGTTGCCATTAACCCGATCATCAAGATGACATAGACCAACAGGTACGCGGAGAAAAAGCCCCATACCGCTGACACCACTCGTTCTTGAATGGCTTTGCCACCCACCTTAACGGGAATAACCGCATTTGGGTGTACGAGGCGTTGAATTTCACGCAGTCCCTGCTTGAGGATCAGCAGAATCCGAATGACCTTCATACCGCCACCAGTAGAGCTCGCACAGCCGCCAGCAAATGAGGTGACAATCAATAAGAAGGGTAAGAAATGCGGCCAGGTTGAGAAGTCCGAAGTACCAAACCCTGAGGTTGTGGCGATCGAGACACTTTCAAATACAGCGTAACGCAATGACGAGCCCCAGTCATAGGTGGAGGTCATGGCGAGAACAAACGTAGACAACGAAATGGTACAAAGCAGGATAAAGAGGAAGAAGCGTGCCTCAGGGTCCATTAGGTAATGCAATACGCTTTTGTGTCGCCAGGCGTGAAAATGCAGCGCGAAGTTAAACGCTGAAACCACCATGAAGAAGGTGGCAATCATCTCTATCGGCACACTATTAAAATAACCAATACTGTCATCATGAGTGGAAAAACCACCGATCGCAACGGTCGAGAAACTGTGACAAATAGCATCAAATAGGCTCATTCCTGCAACCCAATAGCCTATCGCACAAACGCACGTGAGCGTGGCATAAATGTACCAAAGTGCTTTGGCGGTTTCGGCAATACGAGGCGTCAGCTTGGTGTCTTTTACTGGGCCTGGTGTTTCTGCTCGGTAAAGCTGCATACCACCTATGCCTAACATAGGCATGATAGCCACGGCCAAAACGATAATCCCCATCCCGCCTAACCAGGTTAACAATTGACGGTAAAAGAGAATGGATTTAGGCAGATCATCAATGCCTGTCAGTATGGTTGCACCGGTTGTGGTTAAGCCTGAGATGGATTCAAACAGAGCATCGGTAAAAGACAGATCTGGTGTGTCCGCCAAGAAGAAAGGGACTGAGCCGAAGAAGCCAAGTACTGTCCAGAATAGAACGGTAATTAAGAAGCCATCGCGGATTTTGAGCTCGCCTCTATGATTCCGCACAGGAAACCAAAGAAGGAAACCGCCGACTAGGTTGATGCACATAGCATAAACAAAGGAGTCTAATACTCCATCGGAATAAATTAAGGAGACAATCATTGGCGGAATTAAGGAGAGGCTAAATACCATCACCAACAAACCAATAACCCGCAAAATTACTTTAATGTGCATAGTTGCTTCCTAGCTCAGACTCTGCCGAGTCTGGCTTAATTTAATCACCTAGCTGAAGGTCTTCTTATTTTCAGCGCTTTTTTATGTGTGGCTTTACTCAGTGTTCACACGATAAAAAAGCAAGGTTGGTTATTTAAAAGAAGGTTAATCCCACTTGGAATAGTTGCTCTACAGCAGGGATCTGTTTCTTATTCGAGACGAAAATAATCACGTGATCTTCAGCTTGAATGACCACATCACCAGTGGCTAGGATGATGTCATCATCACGGACTACTGCGCCTATCGTCGCGCCTTCTGGTAGGTTGATTTTGGCTATGCTTCGGCCAACCACTTTTGACGAACGAATGTCCCCATGGGCCACCGCCTCTAATGCCTCTGCTGCGCCTTTGCGCATAGAGTGAACGTTGACGACGTCGCCACGACGAATATAACTCAACAAGGAGCTGATCGTTGTTTGCTGTGGCGAGATGGCGATATCGATCATACCTTCTTGCACTATATCGACATAGGCAGGGTTATTGATGATGGTCATTACCGTGCGTACGCCTAATACTTTCGCCAGCATAGACGACATGATGTTGGCTTCGTCGTTATTGGTCAGTGCACAGAACACATCGGTAGATTCTATGTTTTCTTCTAACAGCAATTCTTTTTTCGACGCGTCTCCGTTAAGGACGATCGTGCTGTCTAGGTTCTCTGATAAATAACGGCAGCGCTCTAAATCCCGCTCAATGATTTTGACACGGTATTCTTTTTCTAAGCTCTGCGCCAAACGCTCACCAATGTTGCCACCGCCAGCAATAATGATGCGACGATAAGGTGTGTCTAGCGGGCGCAACTCACTCATTACATCCAGCACATCGCGTTGTGGCGTGAGGAAGAAGACTTCATCATTGGCTCGAATGCAGGTATTGCCATCGGGTTTTATAGATTGACCATCGCGATAAATAGCGGCTATTCGGGTTTGAATCGACGGCATGTGTTCGCGTAAATAGCTGATTGGCTGATCAATCAGTGGACCGCCCTTTTCTGCTTTTACGACGACGAGCTGAACCTTGCCATCGGCAAATTCCATCACTTGCAATGCACCAGGGTAACGAATTAAGCGACTTAAGTGTTTGGTCACTTCTTTTTCTGGACTGATACGTACATCGATAGGCAAAGCCTGATCGTTAAACAGTTCAGGGTAACCGGCATAGGCGCTGGAACGAACTCGGCCAATTTTGGTTGGTGTTTTAAATAGTGTGTGGGCAACTTGGCAAGCCACCATGTTGGTTTCGTCTTGGTTGCTCACCGCGATAAGCATATCGGCATCATTGCAGCCGGCTTGTGCCAGTACCGCCGGATGCGAACCGCTGCCTTCAACCGTTTGAATATCTAAACGGTCTTGCAGCTCTCTTAAGCGCGTTAGATCAGGGTCAATGACGGTAATATCATTGTCTTCATTTGCGAGATTCTCAGCCAGAGTAGCGCCAACTTGGCCTGCCCCAATAATGATGATTTTCATAGTTTGCCTTAGAGCACAATGTTAAATACGGGCTCTTTTTCTGGTTATTCTTGTTGGCTCATATGAGTGCCAAAACCGATTTTGAGTTGCCCTCTATGTTAGGCCGAAATTTAGCCACTTCAACCAATTATTTAACGACATCTCTGAAATAGTGAAAAAAATACACTTTTGTCTTTGCCTAGGAAGTAAAACCTCACCTTGCCTGTACTTCCTCGTACACACAATGATTCTTTAATGTGTGTACGAGCGACGTATCAAGGTGATGGGTTTATGAGTTCACTGACTTTTTTATGCGTAAAAAAATGCCCAGATAATAGAATTGTTTCATGTGAAACAACTATCTGGGCAGGTTTATCTGAGCACATTTTTAATGGTAGTGGATCTAGCACTAAAGTGCGTTTTCGTAAATTAGCCTAGACGATATTTTTCTGAATTAAACAGTAATAAAAACCATCGTTGCCTTTGATCGTCGGGAAGAGTTGTTGGCCGTGTGACACAGAGACTCCCGAGGCTACATTCAATACCGAGTTTAATGCATTCAATGGCACTTCTTTGGCATCGTCATGAGAAGTCAGAAAAGCAGCAACCTGCTGTTCGTTTTCTTCGGGCATCAGAGAGCAGGTTGCGTAAAGAAGGTGGCCGCCAGGTTTTAAGGTGGTCCAAACTTGCGCCAAAATTGTTTTTTGAATGGTGACGAGTTCATCTATGTCTGCAGGCTTGCGGTTTATTTTGATGTCTGGATTCCGACGAATGACACCAGTAGCGGAACAAGGCACATCAAGAAGAATTTTGTCGAATTGCGCCCCATCCCACCAAGTATCAAGATCCCCAGCATCGGCACATTGTAGGTTCGCCATGAGTCCAATGCGTTCCAAATTGGCTTCGATTTTTTCTAAGCGCCATGGTTCTAATTCAACGGCGGTTAGATCGAGCGTTTCTTCTTGGTCTTGCTTCGCGGCTGCAAATTCCAATAGATGACCTGTTTTACCTCCAGGCGCAGCACAGGCGTCCAATACATGTTCCCCTACCTCAGGAGCCAGAATATGGGCAGCAAGTTGAGCAGACTCGTCTTGTACGCTAGAAAAGCCTTCATCGAATTCAGGTAACTCATTTACTCTAACAGCAGATCTTAGGTACAAAGCGGTAGGAGAAAGCTGACCATTTTCTGAGTCTATACCCTCTTCAGCCATTTGTGCCTTGTATGTTTCACGTGAAACTTGGCTCTCGTTAACGCGAATGCACATTGGAGGGTGCGCGTTGCTGGCTTCTATTATCTGTTCAAATTGCTCTGGCCAATGTTTTTTGAAACGCTTAACCAGCCATTTAGGTTGGTTGTACTCAACGGATGGCATGGCCTCCAGTTCTTCAATGATATCATCGGCTTCGCGTTGGTAGCGGCGTAGTACTGCATTGATGAGTTTGGTTGCCCAATCTTTATTAAGTATGCGACAGGCTTCGACGGTTTCGTTTACCGCCGCATGATCTGGCGTATTCATGTATCCCAGTTGATACAGGCCAATCAATAACGCGGCATAAAGGTCCATGTCCTTTTCTTCGAAAGGATGGTTTAAAAGGTGCAGCGCAATACTGTTTAATAAAGGGTACTGACGGCAAACGCCAAAGCACAATTCCTTTAGCAGCGGAATATGCTCACTGGCCACATCGTGTTGGTGGCGTGCTAGTTGAGTACTCAAAGAACCTTGTTGTAACAAGATATTCGTCACTACTTGAATCGCGACCTGACGAGCACTGTGCTGGATAGAAGGTACATCTGTTGGTTTCATGATAATGACTCTACTAGGCCGAAGTGTTGACCAATTTGTAAGGCGGCTTTGTGTTTGCCGTTTAATGCGTCTTGGATTTTCATGCGTTTGCCACCGGCAAATTGCACTTCAGTAATTCGAACGCTGCCTTGTCCTGTTGCCACAATAACACCCTCTTTACTGACCACTAGAATTTCGCCAGGCGCTGCGTTTTCGGATTCCACGTTAGCCAATTCTGCCCCATGGATCTTCATCACCCCTTCGCTGCTTTGTGTGAAAGCCGATGGCCAAGGAGATAAGCCTCTGACTTGGCGCTCTATTAATTCAGCGGCTTGTTGCCATTGAAGCTCACCTTCTTGCTTCGTGAGTTTCGCCGCATAGTTACTCAAGCTATCATCTTGTTTTTCTGCAACCAGCTCGCCTTTTTTGAGTTTCTCAAGAGCATCAACCAGCGCTTCTCCTCCCAGTGTTGCCAACTTGTCGTGCAGGCTTGCAGAAGTGTCTGTTGGCTTAATATCACAATAAGCTTTTAGCAGCATGTCGCCGGTGTCCAGCCCCACATCCATTTGCATAATAGTAATGCCCGTTGTTTCATCGCCAGCGATGAGCGCACGGTGAATAGGCGCAGCACCACGCCAGCGTGGCAAGATAGAGCCATGCACATTAAGGCAACCTAGTTTTGGTGTATCGAGTACGGCCTTTGGCAAAATGATGCCATAAGCCGCCACTATCATGATGTCAGCATTTAGAGCGGCTAACGCGGCCTTGTCTTCTTCTGACTTAAAGTTCACGGGTTGGAAAACGGGAATGTCGTGCTCAAGCGCCAGTTGTTTAACCGGACTTGCTACAAGTTTGTGGCCACGCCCAGCAGGACGATCTGGCTGGGTATAGACACCAACCAACTCATAGTGATTTTGTTCTTGATTATCTAATAACGCTTGAAGACTGGTGGCAGCAAATTCGGGTGTGCCTGCAAAAACAATACGCAGCGGTGAGGTAGTCATTTGGTTTCCTTTAACGAAAAAATCAGGCCGAGGCCTGATTTACAAAACGGGTATTAATGGGCTGAACGGCGGCCTTTGATAGCGCTCTAGTACGACTGACTGTCGCCGTTGAAGCGAGCGCTATGTACATCAAAGTTTAATCGCGTTTTTTCTGAGCTTTAACCAGTTTGGTTTTGATTCGATTGCGCTTTAATGGTGACAGGTAATCAACCATTAATTTGCCATCTAGATGGTCAACTTCATGCTGTACACAAACCGCCATTAGCTCATCAACCTTCATTTCGAACGGTTTGCCGTTACGATCAAGCGCTTTCACAATGACTTCTGCGGCACGGTAAATATGTTCATAAAAACCAGGCACAGATAAGCAGCCTTCTTGGAATTCATTAGGCTCGTCATTGATGATTTCAAACTCAGGGTTAATGAACACAAGCGGCTCATTACGCTCTTCTGAGAAATCCATGACAACAAGACGGTAATGGTAATCCACTTGTGTCGCTGCCAGTCCCAAACCATTCTCATCGTACATGGTATCTAGCATGTCATCGATTTGGGTTTGTAATTCAGGTGTGAAGTCTGTAATGGGTTCTGCGACTTTACGAAGACGCGGATCCGGGTATTCAAGTACGGGTAAAACTGCCATGATCTTTTCCAATATGTCTTATATTCGTCGGTCTCGCCATTTTTGGTTCGACTCTTTGCTTTCCTATATTGTACCGCAAGTCACTGAGATGGGCATTGCTGTGATGCCGGTTTTTTAAGCAATTCGATACAATCGACTTAATAGAATCTGTCTATTTCATCGTTTTTAATGGCAAAAAAGCAATTTTCAATCTAGACCAAGATAGGGGCATTGTAAAAATATCGGCCGCTATTTGTTTCACTGTCGCAAGGATGCACAGCAATATGACCACTTCTTCTCGTTTACTTGGAGGGCTGAATCACGAAGATTGGCTCAGCCTGAGTTTTTTGTCTGGCATTGGGCCGGCTCGCTTATCTCGCCTGTTCACCTATTTTGATCAACTCGATCGTATGCAAGAGACCGATTTATTGTCTGAGACGGATGCTCAACCATTTCCGGATCAGGTTAACTACGAACTGCTTCGCCACCTTAAATGGCCGGACGTGACAGCTCGCGAAGCGATGACGTACCTTGATCATCAGACCTTATCGTCAGAGCAAGCTGAAAAGAAGCGACTGTCATTAGATTGGTTGGCAGACGATTATCATCATTTGTTACTACAAAGCGATCCTCTGTACCCTAATGAATTAAAAGAGATCAGTGTGGCGCCCGCTTTTCTTTATGTGGATGGCGCGTTAGCCAGCTTCGCATTGCCTAAATTGGGCATAGTCGGAGCGCGTCATTGCACGGGATACGGTCGTGAAATTACCCGACAACTTGCGAGCCAATTAGCACGCCAAGGCATTTCGGTGGTCAGTGGTGGTGCCAGAGGCATTGATACCGCCGCCCACCAAGGTGCTCTAGAAGCGGCCATTACTCCGACCATCGCAGTAATGGGAACCGGATTGTTTATGCATTATCCGAAACAAAACAAAGGCTTGTTTCAAGAGATTGTAGCCCAGGGTGGTTGCTTAGTCAGCGAGTACCCATTGATGACCGAAGTTCGCCCTCACCTATTTCCGCCTCGAAATCGAATCATCAGTGGTTTGAGTATGGGCGTGTTAGTCACAGAAGCCTCGCCAAAAAGTGGCTCTCTTATCAGTGCTAATTATGCCGTGCAACAAAATCGCGAGGTCTTTGCATTGCCTGGGCGAGTGAAAGACGCTCAGGCAGAAGGGTGTCATCAATTGATACGCCAAGGTGCCATATTGGTTCGTCATGCTGAGGATATTTTAGATGAGATTCTACCCGCTAGCCGCCTCCAAAATGGAGAAACGGCCGGCACGAAAGTAACGAAATCCACAGAGAAAAAATCCATCAAGGGAGGTAATAACAGGCGCATTGTTTCACGGGAAACATTGTTAAAACAAGCAGCTGGACAGACCAAAAGACAGTTAACAGAAGATGCGGCCAACACAAAAGACACGGCGTTTTCTTTGATTGAAATAAATCCTAAAAAGGCGTTACCCGCGCATTTGTCGGACAATGCTCGAACTGTGGCCGCGCTATTAGAGACAGAGTCTCAAGCGATGGATTTTGATGCTCTAGTGCGGCATACGCAGTTAGCGGCTCCCAGCATGATGCAGGTTTTGATGGAGCTGGAGCTTTGTCAGTGCATCGAGAACCGCCACGGTGTGTATGTGCGCTGTTGAGGCGCTTTTATTCGGTGCCGCTAAAAATGTCTTTTTTAAGCTGCTTAATATCGCGACGTTCTTTTTTATTGGGTTTGTGGTCTGACATGATGCGGCCGCCAAACGACTTGTGTTCCAGTGCTCTTTTTTCTCGTTTCTCTACGGATTCAGGTGTTTCCTCGTAGAGCAATTGCGCTTCTGGTGCGCCACGGCGTTGCCCACTAATGGCTTTGATTTCGACGACCTTTTCATCCCAACCAAGGCGTAAACCAATCAGAGCTCCAACTTCGACATTGCGGCTGGCTTTGCCTTTGCTGCCATTGTAAGTGACCTTACCGCCATCAATCGCGTCCTTACAAAGAGAGCGCGTTTTAAAAAATCGTGCGGCCCAAAGCCATTTATCCAAACGTACTGCTTGTGGTGCTGGTTGTTTTTCTGCTTTACTCATAAGTTACGTATTGATCCAATTTTGTTTATTGTCATGTTCGAGGCTGTTATGCGGGATGTAAGTCATCACCCTATTTTCCAAGCGTTACAAAAAATAATACACGATGCCGCCGATGTGATCATGGAAATTTATCAGCGTGCCGATTTGGGTATTGAGCAAAAGTCAGACCATAGTCCCGTGACGGCAGCGGACATTGCAGCCCACAGAACGATTTTGGCGGGCTTGAACGCCATGGCACCGGATGTGCCTGTGTTATCAGAAGAAGGCGTGGTGCCTTTTGAAGAGCGATCTCAGTGGCCTTTATTATGGATTGTCGATCCATTAGATGGCACCAAAGAGTTTATTAAGCGCAATGGAGAGTTCAGTATCAACATTGCGTTGGTAGAGAATGGCGTGCCTATCGTTGGAATGGTGTATTTACCGACGACGTCTGAAGGGTATTTTGGGGTTACAAAAAGCTGGCGCGGATTGCCACTTGGTGCTGTGAAATGGCAAGGTCAAGAAGTGGAAACCATTACCGTACGCAAACCCAATACACCACTGATTGCCATGACCAGTCGCAGTCACGGCCCTTCTCTTCCTGCCGAGCTAAAAGCCGATCTGAAAGACAGTTATGAATCGGTACGAGAAATTCCAAAAGGCAGCTCTATCAAAGCGTGTCGTATTGCCGAAGGCGTGGCAGATTTACATCTACGTCGCGGTCCAACCAGCGAATGGGATACGGCGGCACAGCAAGCCATTATTGAAGCCGCTGGCGGTATGTTGGTCTCTCCGACAGGCGACCCTTTCCGTTATAACCAAAGAGAAACATTATTGAATGGGCATTTCTTTGTGTCTGGTCCAGAAATCGCGCCTAACGTGATGGCTTGGTATCAGCAGAAGGCAGACGAAGAAGAGTAGGTTTTCGCTACTCTTCTTGTTCTTATTGGTTATTGGACACTGTTTGTGGGTTTTTGATCGCGGCATGGATGCGGTTAAAAATACGCGTTTGTGCTCGTTTCAAAAAGTCTGCTTGGAGTGGGTGCGTAATAGAACGTGCAATGGCGACGGTACCAACAAGCGACACAACGGTTTCTTCCGCTAGGTCTTTGACATCCCCAGTCGTGCCTTGTTTTTGCAGAATGACCGTCAAACGCTCGATCAAACTGTCCAGACAAGCTTGGTAGGCTTTACGGACTTTCTCTTCTTTATGCGCCGCGTCTGTGACTAGGAACTCTAATGGTGAAGGCGCTTCATCATCGTTATGAGTCCAGCTAAGGTAGCGCGTGACCAAGGCTTTTATATGGGTTTCTTTGTCTTCTGATTGCTTTTCTCTGCGTGCCCAAAAGGAATTTGAGGCAGCAAATTGCAACGCCGCTTCATAGAGGCTGCTTTTGCCTGAGAAATGACCATAAAAAGCACCACGGGTCATGTTGGCTTTTTTCATGATTTGATCCAATGTGACGCTATCAAACCCATAGGTGCAAAATAGTTTAGCGGCCGTCTGCAGAATCCGCTGACGGGTTTGTTCTTTATGCTGTGGCGTGTAAGGCATATTTAGTCTCCTAAATATTATCTTGATCATATATAGATCTACTTTACCATGTCATGTTTCCTTGAGTCGAAAGTAAAAGAGGTTTTCTTATGTCAATCAAGCAAAGAATTGTTATCACGGGCATGGGCTTGGTATCTCCTTTAGGCTTGGGAGTGAATGCTGTTTGGGACCGTATTACCAAAGGCGAATCCGGCATTCGCCGTTTGGCTTTGGAAGGCTCTGAACCATTAGCAACCCAAATAGCAGGTCAAGTACCTAGTCACACAGAACAAGAAAATGGTCTGAATGAAGCAGACTATATGACGCCAAAAGAGCGTAAGCGCATTGATTTATTTACCTTGTTTGCTTTGGCTGCCGCCGATGAAGCGCTGACCCAAGCAAACTGGTTCCCAACGTCGGATGAAGATAAAGAAGCAACTGCGACTATTATCGGCACCGGAATCGGTGGCTTGCCGGCGTTAACGAATGCCCAAAAAATATTAGACGCACAAGGCCCAAGACGCTTGTCGCCATTCACAGTGCCCTCTTTCCTAGCCAACTTGGCGGCTGGGAATGTCTCAATCAAATACGGTTTTAAAGGCCCACTTGGTACGCCAGTGACTGCTTGTGCAGCCGGTGTGCAAGCGATTGGCGATGCGGTTCGTATGTTGCTCACGGGTGAGGCAAAAGTTGCGCTAGCAGGCGGTACCGAAGCTTGTATCGATCCATTGTCTCTCGCAGGTTTTGGTGCTTTGAAAGCCTTGTCGACTTTGAATGAAGCGCCAGAGCATGCCTCTCGCCCGTTTAGTAAGGACCGTGACGGCTTTGTTATCGGTGAAGGTTCTGGTCTATTGGTTATTGAAACGTTAGAGCACGCCTTAGAACGTGGCGCTACGCCACTTGTTGAGATTGTCGGTTACGGCACCAGTGGCGATGCTTATCATCTAACATCTGGTCCAGAAAGCGGTGAAGGCGCTGCTCGTGCGGTGAAACAAGCGCTGAAAATGGCAGACCTTGACCCTAGTAAAATTGGTTATGTTAATGCACACGCGACTTCAACCCCTGTGGGTGATCGTGGTGAAATTAATGCGCTACGCAGTATTTTTGGCGAAGGGGTTAAAGACGTGGCCATTTCATCGACTAAATCGGCAACAGGTCATTTGTTAGGCGCGGCTGGCGGTATTGAAAGTATCTTTAGCGCACAAGCGATTCTAACCTCAACGCTACCGCCAACCTTGAACTTACATGAACCAGATGAAGGCATGGAAGATTTAGATCTTGTGCCATTAGTCGCGCGTAAGAAAGATGTAGAATATGTGCTTTCAAACGGTTTTGGTTTTGGTGGTGTCAACGCGGCCTTGATCTTAAAGCGTTATACTGCATGAATAAATAAATAAGTGTGTACTCACTTATTTTATTGAAATGGTTAATCTAAGGCGACTCAGTGAGTCGCCTTTTTTATGTAAATATGCAAAAGTAAAACTTAGAAATGACAATTATGGATTAACAAGGGGCTAATCCATAAGCTGATTAGGCAACCAAGTTACTAACTCTGGGAACATCATTACGATGACAAGAACCAAAAGTTTCAGCAATACAAATGGCGTAATGGATTTATAGATATCCAACATGGTGATACCAGGAGGCGCGATGCCTTTTAGGTAAAACAAAGCAAAACCATAAGGTGGTGTTTGTACGGCGATCTCAATGTTTAGAATCATCAAGATACCAAACCAAATTGGATCGTAGCCAAGTGACACGGCAATCGGTGTGAATATAGGTGCACACATTAGGACGATGATAAATTCGTCGATAATGAAGCCTAGCAATAGCATGATCAATTGGAACAACATGATGACAACAATTGGCGGTAATCCCAAATCTTGAGTGAACCCCGCAACCATGTTTTGCACGCCCATCAGCAAATGAAAGTTACTGAATACCGACGCACCAACAATAATCCACATTGCCACACTTACCAGCAGCGCTGCTTGCATGCCAGCCTTTTGTACCATGCGTGGTTTGAAGCGTTTAAAGAAAATCGCAAGAACAATAGCACCGACAACACCTATCGCACCAGATTCTGTTGGTGTCGCGATTCCCATGATAATACTGCCAAGTACGGCCACAATCAGCAGTAGAGACAATAAGCCATCACGAGCCGTTAGGAACTTCTCTTTTGGCGTTGGTTGGACTTCTGGAACAACATCCATAGGAGCGCGTTTAGGATTCAACTTACACGAAATAATCACGTAACCGATCAGCAAAATGATAGTAATAAGTGCTGGAATCAAAGCACCAATAAACATACGGCCAACAGAGTTTTGTGTAGATGACGCAAACATGATCATTGGGATGCTTGGTGGAATCAAGATGCCTAAACCACCACCAGCCATAATAACGCCAAGTGCTAGGCGTTTATCGTAACCTCGTTCTAACATAGGACGCAGTGCGATACTTCCAGACGTCATGATGCCCGCGCCGATAATACCCACCATAGCGCCGATCATAGAGCACACCACAATAACGCTGATGGCTAATGATCCTCGGACACGACCAATCAACATTTGGCTGGCAGCGAACATAGCATCGCCAATACCAGAGCGAGTTAGCAACTGCCCCATGTATATATACAAAGGGATAGCAAGTAAAATAAAACTAAAGTGGGTTGATTCGAGCGTGGTCGGAATGACGTTAAATAAAGCGTCGCCCCACGTCATATAGCCGATGCCCATCGCGATGCCGCCAAGCGCTAAACCAACCGGTGCTCCCAAGGCAAACGCCGCTATGATGCAGGCAAATAAAATGCCCGTTAATAATTCAATACTAATCATTGTACGGATTCCTCTTGTTCGGTCGGTGCTTCTGGTAATAAGGGTTTACCAGTAATTGCTTGGTGTAATGAATCAATCCAGTCACTGGAAAGTTGCAAAATAAGTAGCACGCTAGCGATTGCCATCATTAACCAGTAATGATGCATGTGAGGAGCCCATTCACTTTGGCGTCGATAGTTAAATTCGAGCGCTTCTTCAAACTTACCTATGCTCATTTTGCAGACGATAACCATAAAGAACATGGCGAGAGCGAATGAAAATAGGTTAAATATGCTTTTCGTTCGAGTTGAAACTTTGTTGTAAAGGATATCGACATTGATGTGCGCACGTTGCTGTTGGGCATAAGCACCACCTAATGCGGCAATATAGCCAAAGATAAATAGCGAAGTGTCGTAAGCCCAGATGGTTGGGCTGTCTAAGATGTAACGAGAGAAAACCTCGAAAGCAACGACAAATGCTAATACCGGCATAAGATAGGAAACGGAATTCCCAATGAAAGCCACTAATGCGTGGACTCCAAGACAATAGCGCCTAATCGCAGTCATTATCATTGTTTTGTACCTGTTAGGATGGATCGAAAATTAAAACGGCCTTCTTAATGAAGGCCGTTTTAGTTATTACTGAGTAGATTATTTTTGTTCTAGACGAAGAATATCAATCAACTCTTTACTGTATTTGTCTGCTGAAGCGTACTCATCCCATAGTTTAGAGCCTGCTTCTTTCCATGCTGCTTTATCTGCTGCACTTGGTTCAGGGCTCCACTGTAAACCTTTTGCTTCCATATCGGCAACGGCTTCAGATTCCCATAGTCTAGACTTCGTCATTTGCTCTTGGGCGTGAACTGTAGTCGCTGCTTTAACAATGGCTTTTAAGTCTGTAGGAAGTTTGTTCCAAGCGCTTTGGTTGACAATAATAGGTAGCACTTGTGCACCAGCTAGAGGAAGTGGATACATATATTTTGCTACTTCAACATGGTTACCATCTCGGTGGTCAATCATATTAGAACCGATAGAACCGTCGATAACGCCAGTGGAAAGACTTGTGTAGATCTCAGACCAGGCAAGAGAAACAGGTGATGCGCCTAGGTTACGTAAGAACTTACCGTATGCGCCGGGAGCGCGAATTTTCAACCCTTGGAAGTCTTTAATAGAGTTGATAGGTTTTTTAGTAATAACGTAAACAGCTGGTTGAATGTAAGGGGTAAGCCACACTAGCCCTTGTTCACCGTATGCTTTTTTAAGAATTGGTGCCCAGCCTTTTTCTTGGAATAAGGTAGTCAGCTCGCCAACATCGCTCGTGCCGCCAGGTAGACCAATTTCAACCAAGCCTGCAGGAAGCTCACCTGCGTTCAAAGATTGGAAAGTCGCCCCCATTGTTATTAGGCCTGTTTTCACGGCGCCAAAAATACCAGAAGAACCAACACCTTCACCGTCATAAAGAACCTGCACCTTGATACGGCCATCAGACATAGTTTCAATGTTCTTTGCTAAATCTTCGTATACTGCGCCGAATGCAGAGCCGCGGCTGTATAGGTTAGCGAAGCGCCAGTTATAATCTGCAGCATGTGCAGAAGACGCGACCGCGCTTAATCCAAGAGCTACCGCTAGAGAACTTACAACCAATCGTTTTTTTACTTTTAGTATCGTCTTAATCATTGAGTTACCTCGAGAACAAAAGTGCATAAAAAAGTCACGTTTTTGATGTTGTGACACCTTGTAATTGATACTTTCAAAAAGCCCGAGCGTAATAAAGCTCGCAAAATCTATCTAAAGTTTTGTCGTCATCAAACAATCTAAAAAGCCAAAATCTGTTATAAATCATATAACTAACTGAAAAGTAATGCACAAAAAAGAGGCTTGGTGATCTTTTTTGATGCAAAAAATAGATTAGCTGAATGCATCAATAGCGTGAAGATTATTGATCTATGGTGTTGAAAACGTGCATTTTTTTTGCTTTTTTTAATATTCTTTCGAGTCTTTTATCTGCATTTTATTCTCGCACCAAATTAGGGCTTTATGGGTTTTCATAGAAGCCCTTCTGCAAGATTTTGATCGCTAAGTGATGTCAAAGCCTTGTATTTGGTTGTCTAATCTTTTGGTTTGATGGTGAACATTTTTATTGGCCGTTTGGATGGATTGAGTTGCGACATGGTTGTCTTTAATATCATGAGCAATGATGTCCATGTCTTGTGCCATTTGCGCCGTCGTCAACGCGACCTCTTTTATCGCTTGGGTAATTTCTTGCGTATTGTTCATCGCTTCTAGGGTGTTTTGCTCAACTAGGTGGATAATTTTCACTGCGTTTTCGCCTTGCTCTTTACTGCGCCCAACCTTACTTAGGCTCAGCGTCATGGCATCAATCACCGCTTGAGTTTCTTTCTGAATGTTTTCGACTTTCTCTGTAATACTTCCTGATGCCTTCACTGTTTGCTCAGACAGTGTTTTAACTTCGTCTGCCACGACGGCAAAACCTCGCCCAGCTTCCCCTGCTCGAGCCGCTTCTATTGCGGCATTAAGTGCTAACAAACTCGTTTGCTCTGCGACACCGACTATAAGCTCGATAACCACATCTATTTCTTTAGACAGAGTACCAAGGCGAGCGACTCGCTCATTGGTATCTTGAATTGTGTCTGCTACATCGCTGATGCTGGTCATGGCATCACGCATTGCATTCACACCACTGGTGGCGGACCCATAAGCCAGTTCCGCAGCACTTTGAACGTTCTGCGTCATCGATTGTACGGTATCTGCGGTGGCGGATATTTCTTCAGTCGAGGCGGCCAGTGTGTTACTCCGATCACGAATACGCTCGCTGCCGCTGACAATAATTTGAATACCACTGTCCAGCTCATCGGCCGTTAGTACCAGTTTTTCGTTACTGTTTATTAAATGACTAATCAACAAGCGTAAGCTATCAGACATTTGGTTTGAGGCAATGAACAGCTGCTGGAACTCATCGGGGTTATCTGAGTCTTGGCTTTGTTGACGGGAATGAAGTCTACCTTGCGCGACTTCTTTTAATATCGCTAACACGGCTTTTAGATTGCGGTTTAAAGAGCGGATCACCGTCGATAAAATAAGACCAATAACTAGAGCAAGTAAGACACAAGCGATCACTAAAGAGCTGCGCGCTTGTTTGGCTGTTTCTAATGAACGTATTTGCGCCTGAGCCAGCAGAGTATTTTGTAAATAGTTGGCACTCTTATCCATAGAGTGAGTGTATTGATTACTTAATGATGCGAGTTTGCTTTGTTGTTTCTTTAAGGTAGTAGACAGTCCAATAACAGGCGCCAATGCATCCTCATAGGTTTGAATCTTCGGGCCAAATACATCGCCAAAGCCTACATTATCGACATTATTTTTGAGAGCCTGAATAGCAGATTGTAAAGCGGCTTGGTGTTCAGGATCGCTGTAAGCTAGAAAATCTTTTTCTCTCGCTCTTACCTCTTTAAAGCTAGAAGCAAAACTGGCTAACGATTTGAGTTGCTCTGCCAAATCTTGTGCGGATTGATTTAATCGGCCCAGTGCGCCCGTTTCGCCGCTTAGCCCAAGGGTGATTAAACTTTGCAGGTGACTTTCAAGTGCTAATAAATAATTAGGCTGTAAGGTTTGGCTATTCTCTAATAGCGTCTTGCCTTCGGTATCCAGTAAATCTGCTCTGATGTTCAATCCAGCGGCGGTCTCATTTTTTATCTTTACTAATGTTTGGCTGATAGCATCAACATTATCAGGTGAGATCGTTGCCATTTCTCGTTCAAATTTTAGTAAAGCAATTTCAACGTCTTTAACTTCATTGGTTAACCTGCTCAGCTCGGTGGCCTCATCGGACGCATTCGACATTTGCGACAAGTTATAAATGGAGTAAGCGCCAAACCCCGCGTACCCAATACAGACTAAAACAACAATAGCAATGAGTTTCTGACGAACGGATAACGTAATGGACATATCAACCTCCTTTAGACCCTTTCTGAAAAGAAGGGAAGCAATCAAAATGACAAAAAAAGCCTGTTTATCAAGCAAGACAAACAGGCCAAAATAACGTGCTGGAAGAATGAAATGAAAGGCCAAAATTCGACGCTTTATTTCAGGGGTTAACCAAGCGGATACGAATCATCCTGAATGCATAAAACGTCATTATGAAGACAGTTTTGCTGTGGTAACCGACGCTTCTTACCTTAAAGAAGCAGAAAGAGGGATGAAAGTCGGATAAATCAATGTAAAGTTAGAGAATCAACGAACTAAATTGCGACGATCATTTATTATGTGCGATCTGTGCTCGTCGTATTATAGTCATACTGCATATCGACCAAACTATTGTTTGGTTTGCACAGGCCTAAAATAATAAAATGCATGTGAGTACACATAGGGGGAGGCGATGAGCGCAAAAAATTACTCACTGGGTCAAGTTGGTGATTATGAGATTAAGCAATTAAAAGTGTTTAAAAGCGTGGTGGATTGCGGTGGTTTTTCGGCGGCCGAAACGGCGTTAAACATCGGGCGTTCAACCATCAGTTTGCATATTTCAAACTTAGAATCTCGCTTAAACTTGGTGCTTTGTAAGCGTGGTCGTGGTGGCTTTTCTCTTACCGAAGAAGGCGTTGTCATTTATCAAATGACAGAAAATCTACTGGATTCTTTGGACGCCTTTCGAACCACGGTAAACAATCTAAATGCCAGCCTTACTGGTAAGTTAAGAATCGCCTTGTCTGATAAGGTGAGCTTAGACCCACGCAGTCATTTTCCTGAGCTGATTCAACGTTTTTCTAACGAAGCTCCAGAAGTTTCTATCACCACGAATGTCGCGTCTATGTCGAATATTGAGCGCATGATATTGAACGATGAGGCAGACATAGGTTTTATACCTTACCACCGTAAACTAGAAGGTTTGGAGTATATCCACCTCTATAGTGATGTGTGTTATTTGTATTGTGGCAGCGAGCACCTGTTGGCAGGCATGTCGGAACAAGAGCAAGACAGCACCGCTGACCTCTATCCAGCGACTCATGCTGGCTTGAAACCCCATGAAGCGATCAGCAATCAAATCGCAAGAATGAACATGACCGCGGTGTCTTATTTTTACGACAGCCGTTTGGCACTGATCTTATCTGGTAAATACATTGGATTTTTGCCTGAGTTGTACGGCCAACCTTATGTTGAGCAAGGCAAAATAGTGAAAGTGGCAGAAAAGCATCGCTCTTATACCTTAGGAGTGGCGGTGATTTGTAAGAAGTCTTCTCAACCTAATAAGCCGCAAGAACTGTTTCTTAACCTTCTCACACAAACCTTTCAAGAGCTGAGCGCTGCGCCTTATTAGCTAAGACGCAGCACGGTTTCTTATTAAGCCGCTGCTATTTGTAGAAGCGGCTTAGCTCGTTCATTGCTTCTGCCATATGGTCATAGTTCAATGTGGGCTTTTCAATTTTATTCATATGCATGTCATACACTTGCAGCTTACTGTTGTAGTCCGACAGAATAATTTGCTCGTTATCTATGATGGCGAAATTATGATAACTGCTGACTAAGCGCCACGGTTTGGGCTGCACGTCGATTAAGTCATTGCCCATTGAATAATCTTTCTCGTCATTGGTTACTCCCAGAGCGTGTTTAAGGAGTGTGGGCGCTAATTCAAAATGCGTCGTTGTTTTTTCGACGGTTTTGGCTGGTTTGTTTGGCCAATACATAATGAAAGGAACATGGGTTTGTGCCGCCGTAAAGTTACTAGAATGCCCCCAGAAATTGTGTTTATTGTCGTTAAATTCTTGGCCATGATCGCCAGTGAAAACCACAATGGTATTGTCTAATAGACCGCGCTTTTTAAGGTCGTCCATCACCTTGCCAACTAACATGTCATCCTGGTAAACGGCGTTACGGTAGCGATTGTGGTACGGCGTAGGATCGGTGTTATTGGTGAGTGTCAGGTAGTCCATGTCTTCGTCTGGTTGGAAAGGCATCGGCTGACTTTTATCGACTGAATAGCCATGAGGCGCATCGTAGAAGATAAAGCTGAAGAATGGCGTGTTGGGTTTATTCGTTTGATGCTGCTGCATCCACGCTAGGTAATCTTGGGTTGTTTTCGTGTCTCGAGAAATTGGCGAATTCCCTTCTGAATACAATCGCAAGTTATCTACGTTACGAAACACCGTCTCGTTGAAAGCCGGGCTGGTTAAGCCTGCACTGCCAAAAATACCAAATTCATAACCTTGCTGTTTCATGACTTCCATAAGAGCTGGTGCTTTTTTGTTGCCTAACATGGCATTCCAATACTTGCCTGGTAGTCCATAGAAAAGCGAGAAAATCCCAGTCTGAGTCGCATTCCCACCACTGAAATGATGTTCGTACACGGTAGATTGTTGCGCCATTGCCCACATATTTGGGGTGTTGCGCGCATTCATGTCATCACTGCGCCAACAATCTAAAGCGACGATAAGAATGTTCATCGGCTGTGTCGGCGGAATAATGGTCAAGGGTTTTAGCGGGTAGTTAATCGTAGATTGATTACTTTTTATCTTAATAGCCGCATTGGCTTTTTGAGCTTCACGGTCAATCCAGCCGTGTCGGCTCATAAAGCCATTGGCTGTGGCAGGGTAAAAAATAGGCAGCCCAGCGTCGTATCGAGTGACACCTTGTAGGTTTTGAGCGGCGGCCCAAATATGAATAAAGTTAGCGATCAAATACACAAAGATAATGCCCGCCATGGTTCTTTTGGCTGGCACAGGCTTGCTGTTATAGCGCCACAGGGTGCGATTGATCCAAAACATCACAATTAAAATAATCGCAATGGCGGCCACCGCAATACTTTGCATCATCACGGAGAAGGTAAAAATATCGTTTTTGCCGTTATTGACAACCAGTGCCCAAACGAATGAATTCAAATGGTAATGATATTGCTGGAAAACAAAGGTATCGAGCAAGACTAAAACCACAATGGAAATGGCTGCCAGTGTAATTAAGGCTCGCGCAAGCCATTGATTGGGAATGATTAAGCTAATGGGCAGTGCGATGAATAACCAAGCGAGAATGGCAAGAAAGCCGAAATGCCCAAGATAAGCAGAAATAAAATAACTGTACCCTAAGAAGTCACTTGGTAAGGGGACATTGGTGTAATAACGCGTTCCAATAGCATAAATAATCAGCAGCACCACGCTGCTCATTTTTAGACTCCAGCGTAATGTCTTTTTAGGTTGGTAATTGATAACTGTCATATAAAGATCATTCTTAGGTAAATTTTCGCAAAATCATAACATAGATAAAAGACTTAAACTTCTGAATAAGTGTGCATCTAGAAAGGCTGTCGCCGCGGTTTTTATGTGAAGAAGAAAAGGAATTTAGGCTCAGATTAAGCGTTTTATAGAAGACGTTGACAACATTTAGCCGCAGGATGTGTTTGTGTGTGATTGGTCTTTTAAGCTAAAAAAAACCGCAGTGCTATGGGGCACTGCGGCGAAAGGGAGGTAATCATATTGCTTGAAATACAGGTTGTTAAGGTACCCGTGATTAGGCTTGAGTAAGCTCTGTGAAACAACGTTTAAAGATGGCCATGCCTTCATCGATAATGTCAGTTTCAATGGTCAATGCTGGTAAAAAGCGGATAACGTTGCCGCGAATACCACAAGACAAAAGTACTAAGCCATTTTCAGCGGCTTTTGCAGACAATTTCTTAGCCAGCTCTGGGTAAGGTTTGTTGACGTCACCCTCGTGTACGAACTCGACCGCGATCATGGCACCAGCATTACGGACTTCGCCAATAATGTGTGGGTATTCAGCTTGAAGGCCTTTTAGGTGCTCGACAAAGTGGGCACCGACTTGTGTTGCACGGGCACACAACTGTTCTTCTTCGATCACATCAAACACCGCAAGACCTGCAGCACAACCGACAGGAGAACCGCCGTATGTTCCGCCTAAACCTCCTGGAATTGGCGCATCCATGATGTCTGCTTTACCGACTACAGCAGCAATAGGGAAACCGCCGGCGATGCCTTTGGCTGCGGTCATCAGATCCGCTTCAATGCCAGCTTGTTCGTGGCAAAACATGGTGCCAGTACGGGCAAAACCTGATTGAATTTCATCCATAATCAATAGAATGCCATGCTCGTCACACAGTTTACGAAGCGTTTGCAAGAAGTTGGCCGACGCTTGGTAGAAACCACCCTCGCCTTGTACTGGCTCAATGATGATAGCCGCAACGCGAGATGGCTCAATGTCACAAGTGAAGCGCATTTGGAGGTCAGCAAGTGCTTGCTCTTCAGTAATGCCAAGGTATTCGTTTGGATAAGGAATATGGTAAATATCACTTGGGAAAGGACCAAAGCCAATTTTGTATGGATTGACTTTGCCCGTTAATCCCATGGTCATATTAGTACGTCCGTGGAAACCACCGTTAAAGGCAATAACACCTGGGCGACCCGTGTAAGCGCGGGCGATTTTCACACAGTTTTCAACCGCTTCAGCACCGGTAGTGACAAAGATGGACTTTTTCGGAGTATTACCTGGTGCCGCCGCATTTAGCTTTTCCGCCAAAGCGACAGCAGATTCATATGGGCTGACCATCACGCAAGTGTGAGTGAAGCGCTCAAGCTGAGCCTGTACGGCCGCTTTGACTTTTGGGTGGTTATGACCGGTGTTGACGACGGCAATACCGGCGCCGAAATCAATGTGGCGTTTGCCTTCAACATCCCAGATTTCTGAGTTTAGAGCGCGGTCAACATAAACAGGAGCCATGTTGCCTTGGCCACGAGCGATTGCACTTTCTTTACGTTTTTGTAGGTCAGCGTTGTTCATTTTGTTTTTCACCTTTTAGAGCATGCTCAATGTTGGAAACGCGGTGCCTAAAGCACCGCTTTTGCTAATTTAATGGGTAAACCTGTTGTGCTAAGTCAGTAGTGCCAAGTCTACGACTTAAGCTAAACCGCCCATGCACAAGTATTTGATTTCAACATATTCATCGATGCCATACGACGAGCCTTCACGGCCACTTCCTGACTCTTTTACACCACCGAAAGGGGCGACTTCGCTAGAAATAATACCTTCGTTGATGCCTACCATGCCGTACTCTAAGGCTTCAGAAACACGCCAAATACGAGCAATATTTTGGGAATAGAAATAAGATGCCAAACCAAATGGGGTATTGTTAGCCATAGCAACCGCTTCTTCTTCCGTTTTAAATTTGAACAAGGGCGCGACTGGACCGAAGATTTCATTGGAGAAAATCTCCATGTCGTCGGTGACGCCTGTCAAAATAGTCGGTTCAAAGAAACGCTCGCCAGCGTGTGATTTTGTGCCGCCAATGATGGCTTTAGCGCCTTGTTTGATCGCGCCGCTCACTAGCTGCTCAACTTTGTCTACCGCGGCATTATTAATCAGTGGGCCAATGGTCACGCCGTCTAAGAAGCCATCACCGGTACTAAATTCGGCCACACGTTTTGCAAGTTTTTCCGCAAAGGCATCGTACACACCTTCTTGAATCAACAAACGGTTCGCACAAACACAGGTCTGTCCTGCATTGCGATATTTAGAGGCAATAGCGCCTTCCACTGCCGCGTCTAGATCAGCATCATCAAAGACGATGAAAGGTGCGTTGCCGCCTAACTCCATCGAGGTACGTTTTACGGTTTGCGCACATTGAGAAAGCAATAGCTTGCCCACAGGTGTGGAACCCGTGAAAGACAATTTACGAACCGTAGGATGGCCTGTTAACACACCGCCAATGGCTTTAGCATCACGCCCAACAACGACGTTTAATACGCCAGCAGGAATGCCTGCCTGATGCGCTAATTCAGCGAGTGCAAGAGCGCACAATGGCGTTTCATCAGACGGTTTGATCACAATCGCACAACCGGCCGCCAACGCAGGCCCTGCTTTACGAGTGATCATGGCAATGGGAAAGTTCCAAGGCGTAATAGCCGCAACAACACCAATTGGCTGTTTGATGGTTAACACGCGTTTGTCTTTTGCAAAGGTTGGTATGGTGTCGCCATTTAGACGGCGAGCTTCGTCTGCGAACCAATCAATAAAAGACGCACCGTAAAGTACTTCGCCTTTCGCTTCTGCAAGCGGTTTACCTTGTTCTAAAGTCATGAGAGCCGCAAGGTCATCTTGGTTTTCTAAGATCAGCTGATTCCAGCGACGCATTAATGTCGCTCGCTCTTTAGCAGTACGAGATTGCCACTCTTTTTGAGCAATGGCAGCGGCATCAACCGCTTGCGTTGTCTCTTGCGCACCTAAATCTTGCACATCGATTAGGTGTTCGCCATTCGATGGGTTGATAATCGCAAAGGTTTTTCCTGATGCGGAAGATACCCATTCACCACCAATATAAGAGTGGCTTTTAAGGAGGGCTGGCTGTGTTAACTGTACTGACATAAATAACTCCAAACTCACTTGGGAGAATCGTTGTAAAGTGCCGTTAAGGTAGAAATAACCGCGTTCTTCGATAGTAGATAAAGCATTGGGATAGAAAAATGAAAAGCTATCAATGCAATGTTTGAAGTTTCTCAAACATTCGCGCGAAAGCACAATTTGCTGTTGCCATCTTCTTTGTTCTTGATGGCTTTTTACTAAAAGGTAGCCCTTTTCTTTCAGTCTATCCCTGAATGAGATAAAGGCACGTAAAAGGTGAAGAATACGCTAAGGCCAGAAAAACTTTAGCCCTTCTTTGCACGAACTTTTGCGTATAATAGAGGCGATTGTGTGTGTTTAACGTGCTGCACAGAGATTTTAAAGAGGAAAGAATATTGGCTCAGAATCGAGCGGTTGTCCGTCAAAGCTTACCGGATGTTATTGTTGCAGATCTTCGACAGCGTATTTTATCAGGTGACCTTGCTGAGGGAGAACTGATTCGCCAAGAAGTGCTTGCTGAAGAATACGATGTATCGCGAATGCCTGTTCGTGAGGCGCTGCGCCGCTTGGACGCAGAAGGTCTAGTGGTGTTTATTAACAACCGTGGCGCCACAGTAACGACACATACGTTGGAAGAAATTCGTGAGATCTTTGATGTTCGAACGCTACTCGAAGTGGACCTTTTTAAGCGCGCTATCCCGCTAATGCAAGACGTACATTTTGCCGAATGCGAAGCCATCCTAGAAGAAATGGAAACCTCGTATCGAGACGGTCATGTGGCAGACTGGGGCCCGCTCAATGCTCGATACCACGCTGCATTGTATGAAGCGGCAGGCCGAGAATTAACCACCAATTTATTAGCACGGGTGAGCTTGCAGGCGAATCGCTACGTCAGTATGCACATCGATCAGTTGAAAAAATCAGACAGTGCCCAACAAGATCACCGAGCGTTATTGACGTTTGCGCGCCAGAGAGACATCGACTCTGCTGCGGAAAAACTGCGTTCTCATATAGAAGATACTAAGCGTCAGGTATTGGAGTTAATCGCCGAAACCCGCGCTTAGTCTTCTGTTTTATAAGAGATTATTTACGTAACGCCAATAGGTCGTTGTACAGAGTTTGAGGGATTTCTACGGCGTCACGAGCAAGGTTACGCTCACGAGCCTGATAACGACGCTGGGAAGGCAAGCGAGCACCTTGATCAATAATATCCGCAAATAAGCGCTCTGCTCTATCGTTGTTAGCGGCCGCCTTGCCACCGCTCAATAGGTTAGGATCAAAGGCAATAATAATTTCCCCATGGTAAGGCGCTTCAGGCTGTCCGTTGGCGGCTTCCATACTTTCTTTACTGGTTAAATCATCAATTAAAGGGCCGGCGAGCAACTCGATCATAATCGACAGTGCAGAGCCTTTATAATTTCCAAATGTCAGCATAGCGCCCCCCATAGCGGCTTCGGCATCGGTCGTTGGCTGACCTTCTTTATCAATGGCTACGCCCTCTGGGAGTGGTTTGCCGGCGCGGCGATAAAGCTCTATTTCACCCCGAGCGAATTGGCTAGTGGCAAAGTCAAACGTGAACGGATGTTGCCCTTGGCGTGGCCAGCTAAAGGCCAAAGGGTTGGTGCCAAGCGTGCCTCGTGAACCACCCGCTGGCGCAACCCAAGCGTGGCTCGGCACCATGGCTAAGCCTGCCAAACCTGCGGCAGAGAGCTTCTCAACCTCTGGCCACAACGCAGAAAAATGGAAACAGCGGTTAATGGCCAACGCGGCAATGCCATTCTTTTTGGTCTTCTCAATTAATAAAGGTAAGGCGGCATCCATTGCCAATAATGAGATGCCTCCGTTGGCGTCGGCTTTCACAACAGAAGGCGCCGCATCCACAATAGCGGGCTTGGCTGAGCCGTTAATACGACCAAATTTCATACTTTGCGTGCACATGAGAAGGCGGAACAAACCATGAGAATGGCAGTCGTCTTGCTGACAAGCCAGAATCACATCCGTGATGGACTTGGCGTGATCTTCGCTGAATCCGTTGTCCATTAGAATACTTTCGCTGAGCTCGCGCGCTTGCGCCAAACTCAGGATGATATTGTCACTCATGTTTTTTCCTTCTATTGTGGATTGTCCCGTTGAATCGACATTATAGAGAAGCTTAAAACCATGTTTTAAAGCGTTCTACTGAATAGGGCGCCATGGCAATACTGGGTGTCTCCCCTGAGAGTAATGTCGCCACCAGTTCGGCGGTGCCTGCGGATTGAGTTAGCCCTAAATGACCGTGTCCAAACGCATACACAACGCGCTTAGAATTACTTGAATAATCGATGACTGGCAAGCTGTCAGGCATCGAGGGACGAAAGCCCATCCATTGCTTACCTGCGCTAATGTCTAATGTGGGCAGGAACGCCGCGGCTTTCTTGAGTAGTACATCGGCGCGCTGAAAGTTCGGTTTTAACTGTAGCCCCGCGAGCTCTACAGCACCTCCAACGCGAATTCCCTTACCTATTTTTGTGACCACAAAGCCATGATTACTAAAGGTAAGATGGGTTTTTAGGTCAAATTCACTGCTTGAAAAGGTTGTGTTGTACCCTCGTTCTGTATCAAGCGGTAAATTGTCCCCTATTGATTGCGCTAATGTTTTTGACCAAGCACCGGTTGCGACCACAAGCTGATGACATTGATAGTCGGCCGTGTCGCCCTTTAGCAGCACATGATCCTCTTTGATCTCTATAGCGCGCACTGTGGAAACGGCTATTTTACCGCCCTTTTTATTGAACGCTGTCGCAAGGTGTTGAGTCCATAAGGCTGGGTCCACCACATTCTTCCATTCAGACGTGAAGCCTGCGTGAGTAAATCTAGGGTGAATGCCGGGTTGGATTTTTGCGATGGCTTCAGGGTTGTCTAAAAGCTCGAAGGCGACCCCATGTTCTTTGCGGGTTTGCCAGCTTGCAAGACTGGCGTTGAACTCGGCTTCACCTTCATACAGTTGCAGTTGGCCTTCATGGCGAATCAGCGCGTCGCCATGAGTTGCTTGTATCTGACGCTCAAGAGCGGCTTTTGACAATGTCATTAAGCTGGCTTGAGCGGTCAATGCTGAGTGGTATTTCGTTGCGGAACTGGCGCGCCAAAAACGCCACATCCATGGTAGGATTTTCAGTGCATAAGCAGGACGCAGAGACAGAGGCCCCAATGGGTCCAGTAGCCATTTTGGTGCCTTGCGGATAATACCAGGCGTTGCCAAAGGAATGACATCAGCAAAGGCAAAGGCGCCAGCATTTCCTGCTGAGGTTTCCGCTGCCACGCCGCTACGATCAAGTACCAGCACTTGCCGACCTTCTGATTGCAGTTTTAACGCAATACTGATGCCGATAATACCGGCACCGATCACGATAACATCTTGAACATGTGAATGGCTCAAGAGCACTCCTTAATAATGATGAGCTACTCAGCGAATCTCACCCCATGACGCAATGGGTCATTAGGGTTGCTGACGAGGGTCGCTTCGCGAGTGATAAACGCCTGTCCCGTAATAGAAGGAATCACGGCTCCCATAGGCGCATTGGGACCATGAGAGTGTTGATAGCTTAAGGTGTAAGCACTGCCGATAATGCTCTCCTGATAAATCTCCTCACCCGCTTGCAGCAAACCATCCGCCGCCAAACAGGCCAAACGCGCCGAACTGCCAGTACCGCAAGGTGAGCGGTCGTAGGCATTGTCGGGGCATAGGACGAAATTGCGAGAGTGGTGTGTCGCTGTTTGCGCCGGACCATAGAAAATAATGTGATCGATCACACCAGCATGCGCACCTTCTATTCCAGCCCCATAAATGGCGTCTCGGACACGAATGCCTGCTTCTGTTAACTCCCTGATATTACTAGGAATAACAGGGATTGGGCTGTCATTGATGATAAAAAACCAGTTGCCACCGTAGGCAATATCACCTGTTACCTTTCCAAGGTTAGTTACATCAACTGTTACTGCTTTCTGGGCACGATAGCTGTCGATATTCTTTACCGTGACGGTGTTTTTATCACTTAACGTCACGTTAACAATACCAACGGGGGTTTCAATTTTGTGGGAGCCGATACCGATTTTACCCATGTGCGCTAGGGTCGCGGCTACGCCAATGGTGCCGTGTCCACACATGCCAATGACCGCAGCAGCATCAAAGAAAATGACGCCCGCTACGCAATCTGGGTCAGTCGGTTCAACTAACAGAGCACCGACCATCGCCTCTTGACCATAAGGCTCGGTGACCACGGAGCGGTAGAAGTCGGTGAAGTCGTTTGCTAGTCGTGCAGCACGTTCAGATAAGGGGCCAGAACCAAGGTCTGGGCCGCCTTCTAAAATGACTCGGGTAGGTTCACCTTCTGTATGACTATCGATTACCAACATTCTGTAATGACTCCACCTTGTTTAAACCAATCCGCAAACCAGGCTTTAAACAAAGCATACTGCTGTTCACAATAAGTCCGTTGGGCGGCGTTTAGTTCATCTGTTTCGTTAAAATGTAAGTGATACTCTTGTTCTCCATTTAATACCAAGAGGTATTTGAAGAACAACACCAATTCAGGGCCTTCATCAAAACTGGCTAATACAGACATGCCTTCTTCTAATTCTTGAGCGCGTATTCGAGCTTCTGCGTTGCCAGCAGCGGCGCGTTTGGACAACTCAGCCAGCAACAGCACTTCTTTGGGCAAAGCGGTTCCTATTCCGGTAATGGCACCAACCGCACCGCATTTCACAAAACCATGATAAACAGCGGTATCGACTCCCACCATTAATAAAACGTCATCGTCTTTAGAGGTGATATTTTCGGCTGCATAACGCATGGCTTCTTTGCTGCCAAACTCTTTAAAGCCGATCAGATTCGTGTGTTCAGAGCGCAACTCAAAAAATAGGTCAGCGCGAGTTTCAAAGCCATACACAGGGCTGTTGTAAATGATCGCAGGAATAGAAGGTGCGGCGCTCAGAATGGCTTTAAAATGATGTTTTTGTGCGCTGATGACGGAACCGCGAGACAGCACACGAGGAATGACCATTAACCCGGCGGCGCCTACTTTTTCGGCATGAGCGGCCAGCGCCACAGCAGATTTTGTATTAATGGCCCCCGTCCCAACAACAACCGGAATACCTGCATTCACCAAGCGTTCAACGCCTTCCATGCGCTCAGCGTCTGTTAGCAAGGGCCAATCACCCATAGAGCCGCAATACACCACGGCAGACATCCCTGCCGCGATCATCTCTTTGCCCTTCTTCACCAAGTTGTCGAAGTCTGGTGTGCGATCGGCTTTACATGGTGTCATGAGTGCAGGCATTACGCCGTTAAAAACAGATTTGTTCATTGTCCGCGCCTCTTGTTGTTGGTTTGTGTTTCTTGTTATCTCACAATTGGATATTGGATACAAAATATATTTTGAGTAAAAAACAGTCAACGCTATAAAGTTATAATGAATGGAAAATTTTATAGCCGAATAGAGACAGATTGAATTAGGAGAGAAGGTATTGTCTTATTTAGAGCAGTTTATGCAGCAGTGGAAAATGTATTTAAAACAACATCTTTCCCACTGTGGGCTGAGCTATGTAGAAACAGGTAGTGGCGATAAATTTGATATTAAAGCGAATTCGTTGGCCTATTTTCGCAGCTTGCGGACGGCCTCTACATCCATCGTTGGCATGGATGATTCAAGGGATGAGTTGGCCTGGGCCATGTTAGTAAAGCAGTTATCAGCGCTGGCGAATAAAGCCGAAATAGGCACTTCTAATCTCGTTGCTAAGCTGCATATTGAAGAAACTCAAATTCAGATAACGCTCAATTTTAGCTACGATAACGAGCAACATATTGTTTATGTGAGCTAGTGGCTGAATCAGAGTTGAGGCTGGCGATAAGGCGAGAAGAAGCCCCTAACAGCCGTTGAACATGCAGACGCGATTTCGCCCTGTCTGTTTCGCTTTATAAAGCGCTGTGTCCGCTTCTCGCAGTAATTCATCTGTGTAGCAATGCAGCCCAAAGCTGAAGGTAACTCCGAGCGAAACGGTATAGTAAATCGTTTGTTTATCGTGGCTTGTTAGGCCTTCTGCAGACAGGGATTCACGCAGGGATTCTGCCACTTCTAAGGTGGAAACTCGGTCTGTGTCGGGCAGTAAAATAGCGAACTCTTCACCGCCGATACGGCCCATAATGGCGCCTTCAGGCAGGTTAGCGAGGCTGTTTTTAGCCAGATGTTTTAATACTAGGTCGCCGAGATCGTGGCCATGAATATCGTTAATTTTTTTGAAATGGTCGACGTCCATCATGAGCAGCGCGCAATTTTCCTTTAAGGCGCTTGCTTGTTTGAGCAGGTTACTACTGAGTTCAAAAAAGGAGCGGCGGTTGGCGAGCCCCGTTAGATAATCAAAATAAGCTCGGCGTTCCAGTTCTTGATGAGCGTTGTGGTTTTCAATGGCAATGCTGGCAAGGTTACTGGCGAATTGAATTTGCTCAATGTCTTTTTGTGTTGGTGTGGGCGACGGGCTGTTGTAAATGGCGAAGGTGCCGAGCAGCGTGCCGTCAGCGTCTCTGATGGGGTCTGACCAGCAAGAGGTGAGCCCTGCTTTTTGTGTTAATTCAGTAAACGCTTGCCAGTTAGTGTGAGTGTCTATGTCTTCTACTATGACGCGTTGGTTATGGTAGGCCGCAGCCCCACAAGAGCCGATGTTAGGTCCCACATGGATGCCGTGTATTGCTTGATTGTAAAAGCCTGGAAGGTTTGGTGCCGCTCCCAATAATAAGCGCTGTTCTTGTTTGTCGAACAATAAAACGCTGCACAGCGATGGGGGGCTTTCTCGTTGTACTTGTTGAACAATAACCGTCAGTACGTCTTTCAGAGAGGAGCTTTTGGCGACCATTTCCAGCATATCACTGCGTACTTGCAGGCGTTGCTCAATGATCAAATGATCGGTTATGTCGTTCACGTAAAAAAACTTTTTCCCTTCAAATAGGGTCAAAGATATACAAACTTGTCGAACGCTGCCGTCTTTGCTTCCTAGACTTGTTTCTATGCTGGAAGGCGGCAGATTTGGTGATGCGCCCTCTTCGATCCGTGTTAACCACGGCTCCACGTTTTGTTCATTGGCTTCAGAAAGCGGTAAGGATTTATCGTACCAGGTAGCGAGGTCAGGAATGTCCGTTAGAGTGTAACCAAATAACGTTTGGAAGGTGTTATTAAGCAATAGGGTTTGCGTTGATGCGGTGTCGAATACAGCGACCGCCATAGGCGCAAACTTCAGCAAGTTTTCTAGCTGCGCTACTTGATTCTTCTCTGCTAATGTCATTATGTCATGCTCGCTCGTAAAACCTTTCCAATTGCTGTATCTCGCCGCTTGTTCATTGGACGGAGGGGGGAATTGGAACAACAAATCGCTTAGTAAATATACAGTAAACGATTAGCGAAAGAATGCAGTATGGCGCTTTTTCCGGTATTTAATTGTCATAAATTTGTAAGTGGGTGTGAGGATTTGGAAGTAAAAACAGAGCGAAACTGTGAGAACGCAGCCTTTTGAGCATAGGTTATAAAACCATGATGGATGTTAGTCGTGCGAAATAAGAGAGTGAAAAAGGGTAAATAGTTTGTTTTCACGGGTTATTTTCTGATTTAAATCGTGTGGTTATTTTGAGGCTAATTCGCCTTGATGTACTATGTGGGCTTATTTCATTCAGGCAAGATATTGGTCAAGATGAGCACAACAGACAAACATTTACATAATCCTACGTTCAAGTGGCGCTTTCTTCTTCCTCAACACTGGTTGACTTGGCTCGGTCTTTTTTTTGCAGCCTTGATTGCGTTTGTTCCCTTTCGGATACGAGATAAGGTTGGCGCGAAGATCGCGCACCTCTTGGTGAAGCGGAACAACAGCGCGTTAAAGCGCGCGCGCCTAAACCTACAACACTGCTTTCCAGAAAAGTCACTAGAAGAGCGTGAAGACATTTTGACACGTTGCTTTGAAACCGCCGTGCAGTTTTTTCTTGGCTATGCTGGTTTGCTAGTACGCAGCAAAAAGCACAACCAAGCCAAAGGCGTCATGATAGGCGCAGAGAATTTGTTGCCATTATTAGACCGTGGCGAAAAGATCATTGCCTTGGTTCCTCACTGTTGGGCAATTGATTACGCCGCTGTGATGATTGCGGCTAAGGGCTATCAAGTCTCAACCATGATGAAGCCGCAGAAAAAAGAAATTGTCGATTGGTTGATTCACAAACAGCGCATGCAATTTGGTGGCAAAATTTACCCACGATCAGCCGGTATTAAGCCTTTTCTAAAATCCGTCAAAGAGGGTTATCTAGGCTATTATTTGCCGGATGAAGATCTAGGGCCGCAGCATTCTGTCTTTGTTCCCTTTTTCGGTGAAACCAAAGCCACCATGAAAGGTTTAGGCAAATTTGCCAAGCTGACAAAGGGGGTTGTGGTGCCTATGTTGCCGACCTATAACGCTAAAAACGGTAAGTATGAGTTGTTTATTTTACCGGCGTTAGAAAACTTCCCGACAGGGGATGAAGAGCAAGACGCCATTGCCATGAACCAAGCCATGGAAACGCTGATTGCAGAGCATCCTGAACAATACATGTGGATTTTAAATTTGCTGCGCAGTCGCCCAGACGGCAGCAAGCTTTATTAACGTCAAAGAGACGACACTCAAAAACGAAACGTAAAATATGATGTTGTTGTAGAAGCGGTTTTTCTTTGTTGAAACGCCGCTTCTCCGCTTCATATGCTTTCACTTTCAATGATGAACTGCGGCTCATCGATTGCCTGTTATTGCGTAGTAGGCCGAACCAAACGTGATGGAGTTCCTCATGTCAGACAGTAAACAAACTTCTCTAACCCGTCTTGATATAGACGCGGTTAAAACCTACCTGCTTTCTTTACAAGACCAGATTTGTCATGCCTTAGAAGGCGTTGAGCCAGAGCGTCGTTTTACGGAAGATGCTTGGGATCGTCCAAATGGCGGCGGTGGTCGAACCCGCGTGATTGCAGATGGAAAAGTGATTGAAAAAGGCGGAGTCAATTTTTCCCATGTAATGGGGGATAACCTCCCTCCTTCTGCTACGGCAGACCGTCCGGAATTAGCCGGTGGCAGTTTTGAAGCCATGGGAGTGTCCTTGGTGATTCATCCGAAAAACCCAATGGCGCCAACATCCCATGCTAATGTGCGTTTATTTATCGTGCATAAAGAAGGCATGGAGCCAGTTTGGTGGTTTGGCGGTGGCTTTGATCTGACGCCTTATTATGGTTTTGATGAAGATTGTATTGCTTGGCACCAAGCGGCTTTTGACGCGGTAGAGCCATTTGGCGAAGGCTATTACCAACGCTTCAAATTGTGGTGTGATGAGTACTTTTATCTTAAACACCGAGGCGAGCCGCGCGGCATAGGTGGGCTGTTTTATGACGACTTCAATGAAGGCAGCTTCGAGCACGGTTTTGGTATGATGCGCGCAGTGGGTGACGCTTATAGCAAGGCCTATATGCCAATTTTAGAGCGTCGTAAGGAGCTTCCTTTTACGGAGCAGCAACGCGATTTTCAGCTGCATCGTCGTGGTCGTTACGTGGAATTTAATTTGGTGTTTGACCGAGGTACGCATTTTGGTTTGCAAAGCGGCGCTGGACGCACAGAATCTATTTTAATGTCTTTGCCGCCAGAAGTTCGTTGGACCTATGACTATCAAGTTGAACATGGCAGCGAAGAAGCCAAATTGACCGATTACTATTTGACCTCCAAAGATTGGCTCAACGGCTAAGCGCGAAAAAGTAGCGTTACTAGATGATCTTCTAGTGACTAACAATATTGAGACAAAGAGGCTAGATCGTGGATTTATACGCAGTTGTTGGTAACCCTATAGCACACAGCAAATCGCCGAGTATTCATACCTATTTTGCGCAGAACACTCAGCAAGATTTACACTATTCGACGCTGTTAGGCGACGAAGAGCGCTTTGAAGAGCAAGTAACAGAATTCTTTAAAAATGGTGGCAAAGGGTTAAATGTCACCATGCCTTTTAAAGGTCGTGCTTATGATATGTGTGATGTGCTGAGTAAACGAGCCAAGCTAGCCGGTGCGGTTAATACCCTAATGATGGGAAGAAATGGCGACATCTTTGGTGATACCACAGACGGTGTTGGCATGGTCAACGACATCACCAAAAACCATGGGCAAACCTTACAGGGTAAACGCGTGTTGGTGATTGGAGCGGGCGGTGCAGTACGTGGTGTACTCGAACCTGTTTTGGCCGAAAACCCCGCCTCTGTCACCATAGTGAATCGAACCGTTTCTAAAGCCGAAGCGCTGGCTGAACAATACGGCTGTCTGGCTTCTTCCTTTGAGGCATTAGAGGGGACGTTTGATGTGATTATCAATGGCTCAGCCAGCAGTATTTCAGGCAGCTTACCGCCATTAAAAGACAGCATTATCGACGCCAACACCTGGTGTTACGACATGGCTTACAGTAAAGAGCGCACATTGTTTCTGACGTGGGCTGAGCAGCATGGCGCACAAGGCGTCGATGGTTTAGGAATGTTGGTTTGCCAAGCGGCAGAATCGTTTTATTTATGGCGCCAAGTTCGCCCTGAAACCAGCTCTTTGGTCACCAAAATGCGTCAGGAGATGGAAGCTTAAGGATGAAAGCGCAGTGGTTTAATCGCGTTGATCAGATTGGTGAAGCCAATTGGCAAGCTGCTATTGGAGAGACCCGTTACCCCTTTGCGCAGTATGCGTTCCATCAAGCATTAGAGCAAAGTAATAGCATTGGTGATGGCACTGGTTGGTATCCAGAATACTTACTGGTGTCAGACGACGATGACCAGCCTTTGGCCATCGCGCCCACCTACCTGAAAACCCATTCTCAAGGTGAGTTTGTGTTTGACTGGGCTTGGGCCGATGCGTACCAGCGCTATGGCATGGAATATTACCCTAAGCGCGTTTGGGCGGTTCCCTTTTCGCCGGTTACTGGGGTTCGTCTGTTCTCTCACTTGGACCCAAATGGCGAGGATGCGGAGTTTGCTAATCTGTATCCAGCGCTCGCCAAAGTAATGACAGAAGCCAATCAAGAGCGCCACTTTTCAAGTTGGCATTTGCTGTTTACCAAACCTGAACACGCTGACTTATTTCGTCACGATAAAACTCTATTACAGCGTATTTCCTGTCAATTTCATTGGTTTAATCGTGATTATCGCGACATGGACGACTATTTCTCACACTTCTCGAGTCGTAAACGTAAAGCGGCGCGCAAAGAGCGTAATAAGGTTGTTCAACAAGGTGTGACCTTGACGCGAACACTGGGCAATGAACTGACATCCGCTGAGATCGATTTCTTTTACCTGTGCTACCAATCGACCTATGCAAAGCGCGGTCAGCAAGGTTATCTAACGAGAGAGTTCTTTGACCTGTTGGCAGACACCATGGGTGAACAAATTCTATTAGTGCAGGCGTACCGAGAAGGCGAAGCGATTGCTGCTTCTTGGTGTTTCTTTGACAATCATTCGCTGTATGGTCGCTATTGGGGCTGTATGGAAGAGGTGGATTGTTTGCATTTTGAAGCCTGTTATTACCAAGGCATTGAGTTTTGTCTTGAAAAAGGGTTACAGCATTTCGATCCTGGCACACAAGGGGAACACAAGATTGCCCGTGGTTTTGAACCTGTTTTTAGCCATAGTGTGCATTACATTGCCCACCAAGGATTTCGTGACGCGATTGGCAATTTTTGTGAGGAAGAAGCGCAAGCGGTGCGCGAGTATCATCAAGATACCCACGCATTATTGCCTTTCAAACAAGCGCCTTGCTAATGGCTAAATAGCCATTGCACGGCTCAGGCTGAACCGCTTCTAATGGGCAGAAGCGGTTGCTACCACACTCTTAAACGTCTTGATGTGGGCCGAATAATTCGTAATGAATTCGATCCGCTTCAACGCCCAGTGTGAGCAATTGCTGTTTCACGAACATCATAAAGCCCACTGGACCACAAAGGTAAAAATCCCCTTCGCTTAATGGCAGTTCATCTTGGATGTCTGCAAGTTGCATATTGCCTTCGTACACACCCTCTTCTGTTTCTTTAGCACGCTCATACCAAGTATGAACAGACAGTTGAGGCAGCTGCGCTTTAACGCTGTTTACGTGCGCTTTAAACGAATGCTGACCTTCGTGAGCACAAGCGTGTAAGTAGCTAATTGGTTGGCGGTAACCTTGTTTCGCGAAGGTATCCAACATCGCTTGCATAGGGGTTAAGCCAACGCCTCCAGAAATCAATACCACAGGTTTGGCTTTATCTTCGAAGATAAAATCACCCGCTGGTGGCATGGCTTCGACAATGTCGCCGACATTGATGTGATCGTGTAAGTAGTTAGACATGACGCCTGCCATATCATCGCTGCCTTCACGTTTAACGCTAATGCGGTAGCTTTTGCCGTTGGCAGTAGTAGACAAAGAATACTGACGAATCTCTTCGTACTGGTTGCCTTTAGGGTGAACTTTAATGCCAAGGTACTGACCTGGTGTGTAATCGATCACTGCTTTACCATCGACAGGCTCTAACACAAAGCTAGTTACCAATTCAGACTCTGGGGTTTTAGATGCCACGCGGAACTGACGGAAATCTTTCCAGCCACCGGTTTCTGCGGCATTTTTCTCGTACAAATCGCCTTCCACTTTGATGAAGATTTCAGCCAATTGACCGTAGGCGGCGACCCAAGCTTCTTCTACGTCTTGAGTGAAGGCTTCAGGAGCAAGTTCACGCAAGGTCTCAATCAAGTGATGACCAACAATGTCGTATTGGTCTGGTTGGATGTTGAAACTTGTGTGTTTGTGAGCAATGCGCATAACGGCGCTTGTGAGCACTTCTAAGTTGTCGATATGTGTGGCGTAAGCGGCAATCGCATTGAACAAGGCAGCAGGTTGGCGGCCTGTTTTTTGGTTGGTCATGTTAAACACATCGTTTAGCTCTGGGTTGTGTTTAAACATACGTTTGTAAAAATGCTCAGTAATGGCTGGTCCGGCAGAGGCGAGTAATGGGATAGTCGCTTTTACTGTATCTATGTGTTTCTGCGATAGCATTGTGGTGCTCCTTTCTACTGAAATGTCGTCGTTAAATATCAATTACTCCTTCTATTGCGAAAGGCGTGCCAATAAAATAAATTCATATATTTCAATGCTTTACGATTTTGTATTTTAAAAGTGAGTCATTTAGACCTAAATAAAAATAGGTCATTTAGTTTCTTCTGTGTCAAAATGACTCAAGATTAATGGGTTGATAGGGAAAAAGAATGAATCAGGTGTCCAACAATGCCTTGCTGAGCTTTGCCCTCGATTTGGCGAGTGCAGTCACACAGACTAATCGATTTGAACAGCTAGTGTATGCGGTTCGAGCAACGATTAATTGTGATGCTGTGGTGCTATTGATACATCATCATGGTGTGTTGACACCGATAGCTCAACGGGGGTTGTCGGAAGACCTAATGGGGCGTCGTTTTACCATTGCAGAGCACCCACGCTTGCGTGAAATCTGTGCGGGTCATTATCCGGTTCGATTTCCTGCTGATTCCGCTTTGCCCGATCCTTACGATGGCATGGTGCTTGGTCACGATGAGCATCTGCGGGTGCATTCTTGCATGGGTGTGCCTTTGTACTTGGATGGCACTTTGATTGGCGTGGTGACGTTAGACAGCATTACTCCGAATGTGTTTGATGATATTGATTCGCGAGCGCTTGAAATCATTGGCACCATGGCGGCGATGACGTTGAATACTGCGATTTTAATGGAGCAGCTAGAAGCAAAGTCACAACGAGCAGAGCATGCTTTGCAAGCGATGAACGAGCAGTCAAGAGTCAACGATGGCCATGAAATGATCGGTCAAAGTGATGTTATGAAAACGCTTTATCAAGCGATTAAGTTGGTTGCTCCTTCTGATTTTGCCATTTTGATTGAAGGTGAAACCGGGGTTGGTAAAGAGCTGGTCGCGCGCGCTTTGCATCATGCTTCCAATCGCAGCAATTTGCCCATGGTGTATGTGAATTGTGCCGCTATCCCGCAGAATTTGATTGAAAGTGAGCTGTTCGGACACGTAAAAGGCGCGTTCACCGGCGCCGATCGTGATCGCGAAGGCAAGTTTGTCTTAGCGGATGGAGGCACCCTCTTTCTCGATGAGATTGGAGAGCTGCCACTAGAAGTTCAAGGCAGTTTGTTAAGAGCGATTCAAAACCAAGAGATACAAGCGGTAGGTAAGGACGATATTCGCAAAGTCGACGTTCGTATTATCGCGGCGACCAACCGACGACTAGAGCAAGAAGTGGCAGAGCATCGTTTTCGCTCAGACCTTTTTCATCGACTTAGTGTTTTTCCTATTCAAGTGCCTTCATTAAAAGAACGGCAAGGTGACATTCCTCTATTAGCGGGTTTTTTTGCCGAAAGTTTTCGCCGCAAACTCGGGCTTCAACAGCTGACGTTGTCGGCCGCCGCCATCTCCTTGTTAGAAGCGTACCATTGGCCTGGAAACGTTCGAGAGTTAGAGCATGTTATTTCTCGGGCTGCCCTATTTGCTAAAGCGGATGCGCCCACAGGCATCACTATTATTACGCCGCAGCATCTAACTGGGTTACAGGTTGATAACTCTTATCAAGAAAAGGTACAAAAAACAGAAACCGCGCTTGAATCACCTCAAGAAGCAGGCTTTGAACCTATCGACTTACGACTAGAAACCGAGCGATATCAAAAGGATAGAATTCGCCATGCACTGGAAGCAGCACATGGAAACTGGTCGCAAGCCGCGCGCTCTTTAGCGATGGATCGTGCCAATTTGACACGATTAGCCAAGCGTTTAGGCATCAGTGTAGGAAAGGAAATAAAAAGTTAGTCGCTATGACCATGGCGGGCAGCACTGACTTGACGGACCCGCTCTGCAGGAAACTCAAGCTTAGTAAGCAAATAAGCGCGTAGTTCGTCTTGGTAACCTAGCTCGATTAACGCCGCTTCCATGCAATTGAGCCACATGGCCTTTTCCTTCTCGGTGACGACCAAGTGAGCATGGGCTTGCGGTAGGCTAATGGGGCCAAATTTTTTCGAAAATAAACGTTCTCCTCCCATCCAACCGGATAAGAAAGCCACGAGTTTTTCAATAGTCAGCTCGATGTTATTGGGGTGCATGTCGAATAACGGCCGAAATTCTGGCGTATTTTCCATTAGTCGATAGAAGGTTTCGACCAATGTTTGCAACCCCGATAATCCACCGACGGCTTGCAATGTTCCATCGCCTTCGCCATAAGGTGGACGAAAAGAATCTGTCATTTACTCTGAATCCGATGTGCTGCTATCGGTTTTTTTGTCGTTTTTAGCACGATCCATCTTAATTGAATTGCGGTAACCGCCAAGTGCGGCCAAAGCACCAATAATAAAACTCATATACAGTGGAATTTGAAACAGCATGGTGATGCTGATAAACACACAACCTACGGCCAATCCTTCTAACCAAGGTCTAAGTTGCTTTTTCATAGTGTCTCCGGTGCATAAAAAATAAGCGCGAGTTTAACAAAATTTATCCGCGTTGTAGTCCTAGTTGTGGAAAAAAGCATCACTTATCCCATAAAAAACCGAATATGAGTAAACAAAACTTATTGGGGGGTAAAATAGGCTTATTCCCAAAAATAAGAGAAAAATGCCCCCAAAGACCCCGATCACGGTTAAAATACGGCATTATTTCCCTTATAAAGTGGCTATTTGTGTATAACTAGGCAAATTACCCACATTGAAAATAAAATTCGCTATGCAATGTGGGCAAACTTTTATCCACAATGTCAAAAATATCCACAAGGTTGTGATTCTGGTGCCGTTATTAAGTTTTCAACAGATTATCCACTCTTATAAAAGCGATGCCGCCTTACATCAGAAAATCTGGCGTATGGCTTGGCCTCCTATGATCTCCAATATCACAACGCCATTATTAGGACTTGTGGATACGGCGGTTGTTGGGCATTTAGGCACCGCGACTCACCTAGGGGCGGTGGCGATTGGCGCGAGTATTTTTAGCTTTTTGTTTTGGGCATTTGGCTTTTTGCGCATGGGGTCAACTGGGCTGACGGCGCAAGCGTTAGGCCAAGGCGATGAGCGGCGTGTACGAGAGCTCTTGTTGCAGTCTATTTTGATGGGGGTATTCATTGGCTTAATGCTGATTCTTTTCCGTCACCCTATTATTGACTTGGCCATCACCCTGATGGCACCGAGTGCCGACGTAGAACCTTGGGCTCGTTTATATTGTGAGGCGAGAATTTTTAGCGCCCCGGCGGTACTAGCAGGGTACGCCTTAATGGGGTGGTTCTTTGGGGTGCAGTATTCCAAAGGCCCACTGTGGATGTTATTGATCATTAATCTGGCCAATATGGTGTTGGATTATATTGCCGTCTATGGCTTAGGTATGGCCAGTGATGGCGTCGCTTGGGCAACTGTTTTTGCGCATTATATTGGCGTGACTGTGGCTGGGGTAATTGCGTGGCATAAGCTAAAAGGTTTCAGCGGTCATGTGCCACTTAAAGCGTTGGCAAAATGGCGTGAATACATGGCGTTGATTCGGGTAAACCGCTATCTGTTTGTGCGCACGATTCTGTTGTTGCTGGTGATGCTATTTTTTACCGCGCAAGGCGCTCGCCAAGGGGATTCTGTGTTGGCGGCCAATGCCGTATTACTGACATTTTTAATGATTATTTCCAATGGCTTAGATGGCTTTGCCTTCTCTGTTGAAGCGCTTTGCGGTGAGTACTATGGTCGCAAGGATAAAGTCTCATTTCAAAAAGTATTGCGTCTTTCCACCTATTGGGCGCTTCTTGCTGCGCTAATCCTTGTGGTTATTTTTTGGGTTTTTGGTAATGGAATCATAGGGTTATTAACCAGTGTTCAGTCAGTTAGAGACGATGCTGCTCTGTACCTACCTTGGCTTATTATTTTTCCTCTGTTGGGTATTTGGTCTTTTATGCTGGATGGTGTTTTTGTTGGCACTACCAGTGTAAAGCAGATGCAAAACACCATGATAGTGTGTGTTATCGGCGTCTTTTTCCCTTCTTGGTATTTGACTCAAGGATTGGGGAATCATGGCTTGTGGCTTAGCCAAGCGCTGTTATTTGTTGCCCGTGGACTCACCTTGTATTGGTGCTATCGGCAAAATATGAAAACCGGGGTTTGGTTTAGTAATCAGTCGAAGGCCGTCAGCGACTAGCTTATCTGGCCGTGGCTGGCCTTCGGGCTCAACCCTATTTCTGGATTGAAAGCCTGCTAAATTCAGCGGTTTAGCAGGCGTTGAGCCTAGTATTTGTTGAGCCTAATTTTATTGTGGGCTGAGGCTTTCGTTGCGTCTGAGTGAACGTTGAATACGGGTTTCTTCTTGGCGCATTTTGAGCAAATTTTCTTCCACAAAAACAAGATGTGCATGCGCGGCGTCGCGGGCGCTTTCGGCGTTTCCAGCGATGATGGCCTCATACATGGCTCGGTGTTGATCCATAATCAGCTTGCGCGCAGCCTTCTTTTCAAAGAGGTTTTTTAAGTTAGCCGAAATGCTGCTGGCTAGAATTGAAAACAGACTGCGCAAGGTGTGAAGTAATACGACGTTATGCGCAGATTCGGCGATAATCATATGAAATTCCGCGTCTAGTTTCGCTTCTAAGGCAAAATCTTGCTGCTGATTTGCTTTTTCTAATTGGTGAAAACATTGGCTTAATCGGGCTTTGTCCGCATCGGTACTACGGTGTGCTGCGTAATAGGCAGACAGACTTTCTAGAGCATCTCGAAACTCAAGTTGATCGTATAAAAACTCGTCATGAGCGCTGAGTAAGTCGTGCAGAGGGTCGGCAAACGAGCTGCCTATTTGATCTGATACGTAAGTGCCGCCACCGTGTCGGCTGTAGAGGATGCCGCGCGCAATCAATTTCTGAATCGCTTCTCTTAACGAGGGACGCGACACTTCAAACCGCGTCGCTAACTCTCGCTCTGGGGGCAGTTTTTGACCCGGTGTAAAGCTGCCTTCCAAAATCATGCTTTCTAGCTGCTGCATAATAATGTCTGAGATTTTAGGTTGTTTCACGCGGGCAAAGCGATTGGTTTCCATGAGCTGCCTTTCTTCCATTTAGTAAGTTAAGCCTTGTTTGACAATGCTGAGCGACCGAGAGAATGCGTATCTGTTGATAACATTAAAAGTGGTCAAACCAATATTAAATGACGCTAAAATCCGCTAACTCTCTACTATTGTATAGGTTGACAAATGCTAGCAGGGTTTTTATTGTAGCTCAGTTTTACAAGGTAAATTGGTATTACCAATTTATTATTTTGTACGATCTCTGTCTAGTTGTTTATTCGTTTAAATGACCAAAATAATAACAGTAAGTTGGCCTCATACGCCTTGGGATGCATTGTTATGACTTCTCCATTATTAACCTCACAAAATACCCACCCTCTCTATTTAGACTTGTATCGAGAGTTAACAAAGACCATTGATGACGACCGTTTGATCCGTGATCCGCTGCGTACCTTGGCGTACGGCACAGACGCCAGCTTCTATCGCTTGATTCCGCAATTAGTGGTCCGTGTTAATGACGAAGCAGAAGTTCGTTTGGTATTAAAAGAGGCGAAGCGGAGAAGTCTTCCTGTTACCTTTCGCGCGGCGGGCACTAGCCTGTCTGGTCAAGCGGTAACAGAATCCATCTTGATTCAACTCTCGGATAATTGGAAAGGTCATAGAATCCATCAACACGGGCAGATTATTTCGTTGCAACCAGGGGTTATCGGTGCTCGTGCGAATCAATTATTG
Source organism: Marinomonas sp. KMM3893 (assembly GCF_004352855.1). Taxonomy (GTDB): domain Bacteria; phylum Pseudomonadota; class Gammaproteobacteria; order Pseudomonadales; family Marinomonadaceae; genus Marinomonas; species Marinomonas arenicola. The sequence goes on from NZ_SJSC01000002.1 coordinate 207,123, forward strand.
GCGCCTTTTCAGCGTAAAATAGGCCCTGATCCAGCGTCTATTAATGCGTGTATGATTGGTGGGATAGCGGCGAATAATGCCAGTGGCATGTGTTGCGGTACCGCGCAAAACAGCTATAACACCATCCAAAGCGCTCGCATCTTATTGGCCGACGGCACGCTTCTCGACACCGCCGATGAGGCAAGTAAAGCAAGCTTTGCCCAAACCCATGCCCATTTACTCGAAACCTTAGCGGAATTGGGTGAGAAAACCCGCAGTAATACGGCGCTTGCGGATAAAATAAGACACAAATACCGTCTTAAGAATACAACGGGATACAGTCTAAACAGCTTGGTGGATTATCAAGATCCATTCGATATTTTGCTGCATCTAATGATTGGTTCTGAGGGCACATTAGGCTTCTTAAGTGAAGTGACCTATCAAACGGTCGTGGATCACCCCGTCAAAGCCGCCACCATGTTGTTTTTTGAAGACATGGGAGTCACATGCCGTGCAGTAACCGCATTAAAAAGTGCTCCAGTGGCCGCTGTTGAGCTGATTGACCGAGCGGGATTACGAGCGGTCGAAGGCAAACCCGGTATGCCAGACATGCTTTCTTCGCTGGGCGATAAAGCGGCAGGCTTATTGATTGATGTACGAGCCTCAGATCAACAGGAGTTGTTACGTCATCTTGAACAAGTTTCTGCGTCGCTTCGCCACTCTGAACCAATCAACCCAATTGAATTCACACAAGAAAAAGCGATTTACGATTCTTATTGGAAAATTCGCAAAGGGCTATTTCCCGCTGTAGGCGCGGTTCGTCCTGTTGGCACCACAGTGATCATTGAAGACGTGGCCTTCCCTGTTGAGCAATTAGCAGAAGGCGTTTTGGAACTGCAGGGCGTCTTCCATAAACATGGTTATGACGAGGCGATCTTGTTTGGTCATGCTTTAGAAGGCAACTTGCACTTTGTGTTTACGCAAGGCTTTGATGCACCAGCCGAAGTGATTCGTTATGAAAAACTCATGGATGAAGTTGCCCAGTTGGTGGCCGTAAAATATCAAGGTTCATTAAAAGCCGAACATGGGACTGGCCGAAACATGGCGCCTTATGTGTCCCTAGAGTGGGGTCAAGAAGCGTATGACATCATGTGGGAAATCAAGCGAGCTTTCGATCCCGATAGCCTGCTGAATCCAGATGTTATTTTGACCCACAATGCGAACTTGCACGTACAAAATCTTAAGCCGTTGCCCAAAGCCAATGACAAGGTGGATACTTGCATTGAGTGTGGTTTTTGTGAATCCTCTTGCCCTTCTAAATCCCTGACCTTGACCCCTCGTCAACGCATCGTGATATGGCGTGAAATTCAACGGCTCAGCGCGGCAGGCGACCAAGCGGAACGCTTAGCTCTATTGAAAAAAGACTATGATTATCAAGGTGTTGATACTTGTGCTGGCTGTGGGCTGTGTTCTATGCAGTGCCCAGTTGGTATTAATACCGGCGATTTAACGCGAGAATTACGACACGATCGTCATCCAGATAATAAAGTCGGCTATTGGATCGGTGATCATTTTGAAGGGGTGACTAAAACCGCGCGCTTTGGACTGGCTTCTGCTGCGACTATGAAACGAGTCGTTGGTGACGGTGGTATGAAAGCCATCACAGGGGTTGCGAATGCCGTCTCGGGCGGCGTGGTCCCAAAATGGCGGTCGACGATGCCGAAGGCGTCAATCCCACTGAAAACCTTGCTTGAAAACAATGATTGTAGCGTGACTCAGAGTGACCAACTTACGGTTGTGTATTTACCCAGCTGTGCGACTCGAGTAATGGGCAGTGGCCCTGAGTCTAAAGATCAGCGCCCTGTTATGGAAGTGATGTTGAGTGTGCTGAAAAAGTCAGGATATCGCGTGATTATTCCCGACGGCGTAGAAAGTAGCTGCTGTGGTTTGGCTTTTCAGAGCAAAGGGCAGTTCGCTGTCGCGGAGCAGAAAGCGAACGATCTCAATACATCGTTATTAGCCGCCAGTGAGAATGGTCGCTACCCAATTGTCTGCGATACCAGCCCTTGTTTGCTGCGTATGAAAGAAACCTTGGACGAGAAACTGAAGCTGTACGAGCAGGTGTCATTTATCAATGAGTTTGCTTTGCCACATTTGCAGATCAGCAAAAAGTCAGCGCGTATTGCGGTGCACGTTACCTGCAGTACTACTCGTATGGGCTTAGCGGATAGTTTTGTCGCGTTAGCGCATCAACTTGCGGACGAAGTGGTGATTCCTGCTGATATTACGTGTTGTGGTTTCGCTGGTGACAAGGGATTCTCAACCCCTGAACTGAATGCAAGTGCCTTAAAAACGTTATCTAAAGCGGTCGCAGGGTGTGACGCTGGTTACTCGAATAGCCGGACGTGTGAAATTGGTTTAAGTGAGCACAGCGGGTTGGATTATCAGTCGATTGTCTATCTAGTTGATGAGTTGAGTCAGCCTTGCCAGTAACGGATTGCTCGCGATATCGAGCGTAGCTGCCCATGGGTGTCTGCAGCGGATACTTTTTATAAAGATAAGTGGCTATATCAATAACCACTTATCTTTATGCGGGTTTATTTAGAATGCGTTCGGGTTCGTGGGCAGCGCAAATGACGCTTGTTGTATCGGGTCTTGCTCTGCTGGCCCCCATTGCTGATGCAGTGGAATAACGCCAGCCCAAACAGGCCAATCCTTGTCTTCGGGATCATCGACGGGCGGCTCCGCTCTCATCTTGATCGATGCTTCTTCTATTTTGATTCTTAATAAGCCTGTCGCTTTGATTTCAATGTCATTGATCGGTCTTAATGTCTCCCAACGACCAGGGCTGACTTTATCGACAAAGATCTTAAACTGACGGACCTTTTCATCCGTGTTTTCAATTAATTCAGGAACGCCAAACAAGGTTACTGAACGGTAATTGACGGAATGGTGCATGGCTGAGCGCGCCATCACTAAGCCATCTAGCTGGCAAATATTAATGCAGACTTTCTCTGCATCATCGATCGGCGCCTTGATGTTTCTTGCCTTGGCATGACCATGCCAATAAAAATACTCCCCTTCACGCCAATGGCAGGTTGGCGTGACAAAGACTTGTCCATTTTTACTCTGTCCCACATGGCACATTAGTGTGTCATCAATGATGCGAAAGGCGGTCTCTGGGTCGTACTGTGCTCTGTTCGGGCCGCGTTTTACTTTGCTAAGTGGCGTTTCTAAAGTCTGGGGCATGATTTCTCTTCTTGTGTCTTGTTAAGTGACTGGCTATAACAAGACTCTAGAGTGATCTGGTATTTATAAAAATAGCCAGAATATAGATAAATAAGCAGGCCAGATATGAAGCACGCCATTGCCAGTTTGCGCTTTTCTTTGGATGAAGGCGGCGCCGCCTATTATCAGCAACTGATGACCCAGATCCAGCAAGGCATTGTCTCGGGTGAGTTATCGGTTGGTGATAAATTGCCATCGTCACGGGCGCTCGCCATTACCTTAGGTGTTTCTCGAAGTACCACCTCCAAAGCGTACGAACATTTGGTCGCGGAAGGCATTTTGTTAAGCGAGGAAAAACGCGGTGTCTTTGTGGCTGCCCAGCCTATTGTCAGGCAGGCGAAGCGAGAAGAGGACAAGATTGTGGTACCGCCAGCAGAGCCTGCGCCGCAATGGACGTTTGATTCTGGGGTGGATGTGGATGTCTTCCCGAATAAAGAGTGGGCGGCCAGCATGCGTCGTAGTTGGTTGGCGCCAGACCCTGCGGTGCTGCAAGGACAGTATCATACTGGGTTACCCGAGCTGAAAGTCGCCATTGTTGATTACCTTTACCGCGTTCGCGGATTAAGCTGTGTACCCGAGCAAATTATCGTGACAGCAGGAAGCCGAGACAGCTTGATGTTGTTGCATCATGCCCTGTCTTGTTTGGCGCTCCCCCCCGACTCTCTTGACTCTTCCGTCGGTGAGTCTGCTCTAGGAAAGATAGCTTGGTGGGCCGAAGATCCTACTTATCCGCCGATACGAGAAGTTCTGTCGCAGCAAGGGCCGCTTTCTTTTATTCCAGTCGATGACGAAGGCGCCTTGTTGGTGCCGACAAAAGACGTGACGCAGCAGGTCACGAATGTGGCGCTGTTGACCCCGAATAGGCAGTATCCGCTAGGGATAAGCATGAGCTCCTTACGTCGCCAACAATGGTTACAGCGCCTGCAATCCAGAACGCAGAATTGGTGGTTGATTGAAGACGATTATGACAACGAGTTTGTCTACCAAGGTCGAGTCGATGTGCCTTTTATGCAAACGGCCTCTTTGCATAAAGACGCCATTGATCGCACCTTCTTTATTGGCAGTTTTTCTAAGGTGCTTTTCCGTGGCCTACGATTAGGCTTTATCGTGTCGCCACAGGTTCATATAGCACAGCTTAATGAAAGTCAGCGCACGATAGGCTTTTCTGCCTCTTTGCCGATCCAGCCAGCGGTTGCGGACTTCATGCACCGCGGAGGGTTTGATCGACATATTAATCGGATGCGTCGGCATTACCGACTAAAGCGCGACGCATTGCTGACAATATTAACTGAGCAACTGGCTTTGTGGTGTGAGTGGCAAAAGCCGCAAGGAGGGATGCACATTTTGTTGGAAATAAAACCAGACTGGTTACAGGCAAGAGAAGATATTAAATGGGACAGAGAAATTGCGCAGGATTTAGTAAAGGAAGGGGTTGTTTTATCACCACTAACGCGACATTTTTCAATTAGTTATCAACGCCAAGGCTTTGTTCTAGGTTTTAGTGGATCATCAATTGCAACAATGCGCCAGTCCATTAATGTGCTAAAAAAATGGTTTTTAGACCACAATGAATGACGCTTGGTCTTACAATCGTCAGGAATCTTCTTTATAACGTAAGTTGAATGGTCAGCATAAGCCTTCGTTATGATCAATAAGGTGCTTTTTTATAAAAAGGCCGTGAAGCGAATGCCGACAAAGGCTAAACTAGACTTTGTGCGATTGTATAATTTTTGATATATTCCGCGCACTAGAATGAGTGTAATACAGAAAACACGGTTATTACGCGGTTATTACTTGATAATTTTGGACGAGAAATTGAACTCACTACAAAATAGTTTGCATAAGAAAGCCCTACTTTCTCAGCAAATGTCACCTAAATGGTTGACAGTTTTGTTGTGCCTGTCGTTTTTCGTTAGCGCGCTGTCTGTTTTGACTTTTCTTATGCCTCCAACGCAAGCGCACCTTCTCAACTCCCCTATTCTTACGTCGGTGCTGTTAATCAGCACAAACGTTACCTATTTATTGGTTAGATATTGGCGCATAAACGCAAATATCAACCTAGCTCGCCAAAAATTGGCCTCCTTGATTAATCGTGATGACTCTTTAATAGAGCAGTTGGTTCGTGTTGAGGCACGGCCCACGACAGGATGAAATAGAGCACCCTTTTTCAGATTTAGGTGATCCAACAAGACACTTGCCTCGTTAATATACATTAATGAAGTAGGGGTCTTTGTAATACTGATTTCAGTGTGCGGAGCATCTTTGCTGAAATGCCCGGTCTAGGCCGGATTTTTCGTTCTGCATTTTTAATGGTAAAGATGCAGTGTTGTGAACCTCAGGGTTAGAGGATGATTCTTTTGTTAACTCGTATCCTAAGTAAAATCGCGTTGGCTATCACAGTAGGCTTGCTTGCTGGTTGTCAAGGTGGCGTGCTTGATCCAAAAGGGCAAGTTGGCGTTGACGAGAAACAGTTGATTATTTTATCAACCGTTTTAATGCTACTTGTTGTGGTCCCAGTGATCTTCATGACGCTTTATTTCGCTTGGAAATATCGCGAAGGTCGTGATGAGATCTACGAACCTAAATGGTCCCACTCCACTAAAATCGAAGTCGTATGTTGGACTGTTCCAATCATTATCGTCCTAATCTTGGGCGTAATTACTTGGAAATCTACACACGCACTAGATCCTTATAAGCCGTTAAAGTCTGATAAAGACCATATTACGGTAGAAGTCGTTTCTATGAACTGGAAGTGGTTATTCATCTATCCAGAACAGGGAATTGCGACAGTGAACCAGTTGGTTTTCCCAACCGATGTTCCAGTGTCGTTTAAGATTTCGTCTGAAGGAACTATGAACTCGTTCTTCATTCCTCAATTGGGTAGTCAAATTTACTCAATGGCAGGCATGGTGACTAAGCTGCACCTGATTGCAAATGAGCCTGGTACTTATAAAGGCATCTCTGCAAACTACAGTGGCCCGGGTTTCACTGGTATGAAGTTTAATGCGATCGCAACACCAACTGAAGCAGACTTTGATGCTTGGGTTGCAGGTGTGAAAGCGGGTACCCATGATGATGTGATTAATCACGCCATCTTGGATCAAGCATCTTATGACAAACTTGCTGAATATAACACCGACCCACATCATGTACATGTAGCGACTCCTGTTCAGTACTATAACTCAATCAAACCTGGCATCTTCCATGACAATGTAATGAAATTCATGAAAGATCACGGCAAAGTTGAGCTTTTAAAAGGCACATCTTTTGATTCTAAAATGATTAAAGGCAGCATGGATCATAGCGATATGGACCATAGCAGCATGAATCATAGTGAAATGAGCCATGAATCGCCTGAACACATGGAGGAAGACAAGTAATGTCTATTCTAGGTAAATTATCGTTAGACGCGATTCCATACCATGAGCCAATTCTAGTCGGAACATTCAGTGCCGTTGTTGTTGGTGCATTGGCTCTTGCTTACTTGCTGATCAAGTACAACTTGCTTGGTGTGCTATGGCGCGACTGGATCACGTCTATTGACCACAAACGTCTTGGTGTAATGTACATCGTACTTGCGCTTGTCATGCTGCTACGAGGTTTCTCGGACGCCATCATGATGCGTTTGCAGTTAGCATTGGCGACCAATGGTGACCCAGGTTACCTGCCGCCACATCACTACGACCAAGTCTTTACGGCGCATGGTGTTATCATGATCATCTTTATGGCAATGCCATTTATGATCGGTCTGATGAACATTGTTGTACCGCTACAGATTGGTGCTCGTGACGTAGCCTTCCCGTTCCTAAACAACCTTAGCTTCTGGCTAACGGCTGGTGGTGCGATTCTAATCAACATCTCTCTTTTCGTCGGTGAGTTTGCAAAAACAGGTTGGGTGGCGTATCCGCCATTGGCCGGGTTGCAGTTCAGTCCGGACGTCGGGGTTGATTATTATATATGGGCGCTGCAGATATCCGGGATAGGAACGACCTTAACGGCCGTTAACTTCTTGGCAACTGTGTTCAAAATGCGTGCTCCAGGCATGAAATTGATGGATATGCCGATCTTCACTTGGACCTGTACTTGGGCCAACATCTTGATCGCTGCTTCTTTCCCAATTTTGACTGCTGTATTGGCAATGCTAACGCTTGACCGTTACCTAGACTTCCACTTCTTCACGAATGATGGCGGCGGTAACTCAATGATGTATATCAACTTGTTCTGGGCATGGGGTCACCCTGAGGTGTACATCCTTGTACTTCCAGCATTTGGTATCTTCTCTGAAATCGTCTCTACCTTTACTGGTAAGCGTTTGTTCGGTTACAAATCTATGGTTTGGGCGACTGCATCGATTTCCATTCTTGGTTTTATCGTATGGTTGCACCACTTCTTTACCATGGGTTCCAGTGCCAACGTTAACGCCTTCTTCGGTGTAATGACTATGGTCATTGCGGTACCGACGGGTGTGAAACTGTTTAACTGGTTGTTCACTATGTACCGCGGTCGCCTTCGCGTTACCGTTCCGGTTCTTTGGACGCTTGGTTTCATGGTGACATTCACCATCGGTGGTATGACAGGTGTACTTCTTGCGGTACCTGGCGCTGACTATGTATTGCACAACAGCTTGTTCTTGATTGCCCATTTCCATAACACCATCATTGGTGGTGCGGTATTTGGTTATCTTGCAGGTTTTGCTTTCTGGTTCCCTAAAGCAATGGGCTTCCACCTTAACGTTAAGTTGGGTAAAGCGGCATTCTGGTGCTGGTTAGTCGGTTTCTTCATGGCCTTCATGCCTTTGTATGTTCTAGGTTTCTTAGGAATGACTCGTCGTTTGAATCATACTAATAACCCTGATTGGAACATCTGGTTGTACATTGCTTTGGTGGGTGCGTTTATCATCATGGCCGGCATTATTTGCCAATTGCTACAATTGTATGTTGGTTTCCGTGACCGTAAGGACAACTTGGACACGACTGGTGATCCATGGAATGGTCATACTCTTGAGTGGTCTACATCCTCTCCACCGCAGTACTACAACTTCGCTAAGATCCCAACGGTCTCTGATATCGATGCATTCACCGATATGAAAGAGAAAGGTGAAGCTTATGTTCGTCACGAAAGCTATGAAGCGATTCATATGCCGAAGAACACAGCAGCAGGTATCTTAATCTCTGGTTGTATTACAGTGATGGGCTTTGCCTTAATCTGGCACATTTGGTGGTTGGCTGCGCTTGGCTTGTTCAGTGCGTTTGTATCTCTTGTCGTTCGTGCTTACACCAAAGACGTTGATTACTACGTTCAACCAGATGAAGTAGCTCGTATTGAGAAAGCGCATCTAGATAGCGTGGCTAAGGGGTAATCATGAGCACTACACATTTGAATACGCATGACGCTCACGATGAGCATCACGATCACGATCCAGCACCACATAATGTGTTTGGTTTTTGGTTATACCTAATGACGGACTGTTTGTTATTCGCATCCGTCTTCGCTACCTACGCTGTGCTCTTCATGAACACAGCCGGTGGTGTATCAGGTAAAGATATTTTCGAATTAGACTTCGTTGCCTACGAAACTGCAGCGCTACTTGTTTCAAGTATCACTTACGGTTTCGCAATGATTTGCGCACACAATAAAAACAAATCAGGAACCCTTAGCTGGTTGTTGGTTACGTTTATTTTGGGTGGCATCTTCATCGCAATGGAAATCTATGAATTCCATCACTTAATCGTCAATGGCAATGGTCCTCAAACCAGCGCTTTCTTGTCAGCCTTCTTTGCCCTTGTTGGCACGCACGGCTTGCACGTAACAGCAGGTTTGATCTGGATGGCAATTCTAATGATTGAATTGGTGGTTTCTGGATTTGGTAGTCGCACAGTAACGCGCTTAAGCTGCTTAAGCTTGTTCTGGCACTTCCTAGACGTTGTCTGGATTTGTGTTTTCACCGTTGTTTATCTGATGGGAGCGATCTAATGAGCGGTCATTCTTCTGAAGCAAATACACACGGTAGCGTTAAGTCTTACCTAACAGGTTTTGTGCTGTCAGTTATTCTGACAGCCATTCCATTCTGGATGGTAATGACGGAAACGTTTGATAAAGGTCCTACTTACATAACAATTATATTGTTAGCCATTGTTCAAATTTTTGTTCACTTGAAGTACTTCCTTCACTTGAACTTCTCTGACCAAGGCAAGTTGGACACTTATTCTTTCATATTCGCTGCTGTAATTATTGTAATGGTTGTCGCGTTATCCGTATGGATTATCTACGCATCCAATGCAATGATGATGTAAGCAGAATAATTTGATGAATATGCGGAGTAAAAGCCGCGTCGATGGGAGTCTATAAAGATGTTTAAGCGTTACCTACAGGTGACTAAACCGGGCATCATTATGGGCAACCTCATCTCAGTTGCGGGAGGCTTCTTATTAGCCTCTCGCGGCGAGATCGACTGGATTCTTATGCTAGCGACAGTCATTGGCTTGTCGTTAGTTGTTGCTTCTGGCTGTGCCATTAACAACTATGTAGACAGAGACATAGATGCAAAAATGCAACGCACACGTAACCGAGTAACGGTCACGGGTGAAATGTCTGGTAAAGCCGCTTTTTTCCATGGTGTTGTGTTAGGTCTAGTGGGTATGGCCTTATTGGTTTACTTCACTAACTGGGTTGCTGTTTCCTTCGCAGGATTTGGCTACTTTGTATATGTTGGCCTATACACCATGTACTTTAAGCGCAAATCCGTATACGGAACGGCGATTGGTAGCTTATCTGGCGCGGTACCACCTGTTGTTGGGTACTGTGCTGCTGCAGGTCAATTTGATGCCGGCGCTGCGATTCTTCTTTTGATGTTTTGTATTTGGCAAATGCCGCATTCTTATGCCATTGCCATTTTTCGTTACAAAGATTACGCCGCTGCCAACATCCCAGTGCTTCCTGTTGCTGAAGGTATTACCAAAGCGAAACGCCATATCGTGTTACACATAGCCGCGTTTGCGATTGTGACTGCACTGCTGCCGTTAACCGGTTATGTGGGTGTTGGTTTTATGGTCGTAGCATTGGCAACCAGCCTTTGGTGGCTAGCGATGGCGCTACGAGGTTACCGTAAGGACATTGATGTGAACGGTTGGGCTCGCCAAGTGTTTTTCTTTTCTATCATCACAGTGACTGCGTTAAGCGTCACCATGGCGATAGACTTTAAAACGCCTGCGGATCTTTTGGTCTTCGCCTCAGCGCACTAATCTTTGTTCTTATTGCGGATGTTTCTATCAGCAATGTCTTTATAAAAACGGGCTTCTAGCCCGTTTTTTATTGCCTAGTGTTTTCATGCCCCACCTTGTCCAGAAGTAGGACTCTGCGCCCTGTTATGATAAACAATAGCGCTGTATCTCTGACCGCTTCAGTTTGCTACTTTGTGCTATCGGGACCAAGGACAATGTGATGAAACGACTTCTTCTGCTGCCACTGTGTTTTTCTTTATTGATGGGAAGTGCCCTTGCGCATGCGATCGCATGTGATCGACTCGCGACAATAGCGCCACAAGGCATCCAGATCAGTTCTCAGCGTTATTTGCCTGATGGTCAATCACTGACACCATTTTGTCTTGTGAAAGGGCAGATGAACGATCGTATCGGCGCAGATGGCAAACCGTATGCCTTGCAGTTTGAATTGCGGTTGCCGGACTATTGGCAAGGGCGTTTTGCCTATCAGTTTAATGAAGGCAACGATGGTTATGTAAAGCCTGCGGTAGGAAAAGTCGCGGGTCTAGCGCCCAATCAATATGCCATCAATCGGGGTTTTGCGGTCATTTCCAGCAACGGTGGACACGATGCAGAACCCATTTCCACCGCAGGGCTAGTGGGGTCAGCATTGTTCGCCCGTGATCCACAAGCGCGTCGTGATTATGGCTATGATGCGGTGCGCAAGCTGTACCCTGTGGCGCGAACACTCATCCAGCATTATTACAGCGCCCCGATTCGTTACAGCTATGGCATTGGTGAGGGCAACGGTGGACGACTTGCCATGGTGGTGGCGTCTCGTTTTCCGCAGATGTTCAATGGCTTACTGGTTGGCTCCCCTGGTATCAGGCTGCCTCAGGCGGCGCTGCAATACGCATGGGATGCACAAATACTTCATCGTCTCAGCCCGCAGACATTAACCACACGAGACATGGCGGTTTTTGCGCAAGGCGTGCTTAAACAGTGCGATGGCTTAGATGGTATTCAAGACGATTTGATCTTCGCCTCAGAAGCCTGTCAGCGGCATTTCCAACCGACATTATTGGCCTGCAAAGGCGAGTTTGATCGTTACTGTTTGGCGCCAGAAAAAGTGGCGGCGATTGTGCGCATGCAACAAGGCCCTAAAAATTCGTACGGGCAAGCCCTGTATTCCGACTGGGTGTATGACTCTGGCATTGGCTCAGCCAATTGGCGCCGCTGGAAAATTCAAAGTGGGGTCCGCGTTTGGCAAGATAAACCGGCTTCGAGTGTCTTGGGTGCGGCGGCATTAGCGAATATTTTCATGACGCCTCCGGTCCATACTGGTACGAGTCCCAGCGCGCTAGAGGCGTATTTACTCGGCTTTGATTTTGATAAAGACGCCCCTCAAATTTACGCCAATGACTCTCGTTTTCCAGACTCAGCAATGACCTTTATGGCCTCACCTGAGGTAAACAACCCTACCTTGTCTGCGTTTCAGCATAATGATGGGAAAATGATTGTTTTCCATGGCAATAGTGACCCAGTTTTTTCCATCAAAAGCACCCTTCGCTGGTACCAGGACCTGGATTTCAATCTGCACGGCAAAGCGAATCAGTTTGTTCGCTTATACCGTATTCCGGGCATGCCTCATGGTGAAGGTGGCCTCTCGTTGGGCCGCTTCGACACGCTGTTAGCGCTGATGAACTGGGTGGAAAAACAGCAAACAGCAAACCGTATCATAGCAACCGCGAGCACCGCTAACCCAGAAATAACCCCACGTATAGTCGACTTAGAACGCCCTCTTTGCCCGTACCCAACGACGGCCATTTATCGTCAAGGTGATGTACGTCTCGCCAGTTCGTTTGCCTGCCTGAAAAAGCCATAGCAGCAAATAAGGCGGTTAGCGTTAGCGGCCACCACCAACATCAATAAAACCGGCTGTGGTATAGCTGGATTTTTCACTCACTAGCCACATAATGGCTTCGGCGACTTCTTCTGGTTGGCCGCCACGCTTTAGCGGCAGAGTTGGACCAAGACGGTCGACACGTCCAGCTTCGCCACCTTCGGCGTGCATTTGGGTATAAATGAGCCCTGGGCGGACTGCATTGACACGAATTCCCTCATTAGCCACTTCAAGGGCAAAGCCTTTGGTAAAGGTGTCGATGGCGCCCTTGCTGGCGGCATAATCCACGTACTCATTGGGCGAACCATATACCGCAGCAATAGACGACAGATTCACAATGGCTCCGCCCTGACCGCCAGTACTCTTTGCCATATGGGCAAAGGCTTGCTGGCAGCAGCTCATGGTGCCAAAGACATTGGTCTGAAAAATTTGCTGCCAGCGCTCAGGCGCGGTGTCTACGAAACGAGCTTGAGTATCTAAAATACCAGCACTGTTCACCAAGGCACTAACGGCGCCCCAGTTCTGACGGATGTGCTCAAACATCGCGGCCACTTGATCTGGCTGACTGACATCTGCTTGCAGACAATGCGCAAGCCCGCCACCTTGTTTGATGTCGTTGGCAAGCGCTTCTGCGGCGTTAGCATCATTACGGTAATTGATAATGACTCTATAACCTTGTTTCGCCGCTAATTTAGCGGTGGCAGCACCAATCCCACGGCTGGCTCCAGTGATCAAAATAATGGCTTGTTGCATGGCAACCTCGACTCAAATTAAACAAAGTATTGCGCGTGAATAATCATGCGAAATAAACACAATGATGCAAACACCATACAGATAATAATCTACTTTTGTATAGTGGCTTTTAGCGACAGCCAGCGCTGTTATTGAGTTAAGAATAGGCTTGTTAAGTCGTGGCTTAGCATGGAAGATTTTCGTTCAAACCTAGCGATGTGATAGACCGCACGTTATGATGCTCTTCATAGTAACGTCTGCGCGTTAAAATCATGTATAGGAGGCTGAGATGAGTTCACAAGACCGACACTTTATTCTAGGTTACGGTAGTCTGATCAATGGTGAAAGCCGTGCTAAAACAGGCGAAACAGGTGACGTTTGGCCAGTCAAATTACATGGTTTTGAGCGTCATTGGTCGGTAATGTCTGCTGACTATGGCATGAGTTCAGTCGCTGTCGTTGAAGCCGCAGAGCGAGCTTGTAATGGTGTGTTGGTGGAGGTATTTCATGACCAACTTCCACTCTTCGATGAGCGAGAACAAGGCTATCAGCGTTCTCAGATTCGTCCTGATCAGCTAACCACCTACCTAGACCACAAACTGCCAGCGGGAACCTATTGGGTTTATCATGCCCATGATGTGGTTGAACCAAACCAAGATTGCCCGATCGCGCTAAGCTATGTCGATGTCATCTTATCTGGCTGCTTAGAGCACGGCGACGACTTTGCGCAAGATTTCTTGGCGCTAACCAAAGGTTGGCAAGCGCCGTTGTTAAATGACAGACAACAACCTCGCTATCCGCGAGTGCAACCTGACTTATCCACAGAGCGTTTAAACATCTTGCTTGCGCCTGTATCTACCCTTTCTATTAAAGAGCTATCCGTCACTTATGAATCTTAATACCACGAGCCAGTTACTGGCGCGCAATGAAGAGTCTCTAACCGGCAAAATATTGTTTGCTAACCCAGAAGACACTTACCCTCTGGATCTGAGCAGAAAGGCTGATGTGTACGCGTGGAGCCAATCCAAAACCTTATTCGATGCGCTAAAGCAGGTTGGGTTTGCAGAAGAAAAATTGGTATTTGCAGAGCAATGGCCTGAGTCGACGGCCACTGATTTTGACCATGTTGTTATCTATCAGCCAAAAGCCAAAGAACTGTTGGATTATCTTATTGCGGCTGTGTTGCCTCTGGTCAAAATGGGCGGCAAAGTCTGGCTAGTGGGCGATAATAAAAGTGGCGTAAAGTCTTCCATGAAACGCCTAGAAAATGGCTTAGAAGACGTAGGCAAGGTAGAAGGCGCTAAACATTGCCTACTTTATCAAGGCTACAAACGTGAAGCATCTAACCCCTTCGTGTTTGAAAAATGGATTACCACTTGGCAACAAGAAGTGGCTGGCCAAACGCTTAATCTATGCAGCATTCCAGGTGTTTTTGGTCATGGTAAATTGGACAAGGGCACAGAATTGCTGCTTAACCAATTAGAGCAACATCGCTTTATGAGTGATATAGCACACGCTCGTTTGCTCGACTTTGGCTGTGGCGATGGCATTATCGCTTTGTGGTTGTTTAACAAGACCGGCGTGAACATCACGGCGTTAGACGACAGTGCTTTTGCACTAAAAGCCACGGAACTGACCTTTGCGGCGAACCAAGCTTCCCATGCCCTCACCTTGATCGCCTCTAACGGCTTAAAAGAAGTGAAAGGCCGCTTTAATTACGTGGTGACTAACCCACCGTTTCACTCTGGAATTAACACTGATTACAGCATTGCTGAGCAGTTTTTTATGACGGTAAAACAACACCTTACTTTGAATGGTGAGTTGTTTGTTGTGGCCAACGACTTCTTGCGCTACCCACCGATATTGGATGCGGCACTCGGTTCTCATACCCGTTTACAAAGAGACAAGGGCTACGCCATATATCATGGGCGACAGCCGAAGAAACGATAATAAAAAGGCGACTTAGGTCGCCTTTTTATGCGGTTTTTTTTGCATTCTTTTTTGCATTCTTTTTTGCATTCTTTTTGAAAGGCAGTAGTCTACACTTTAGGTATTTACATCATGCATTCCAACATAATATGAATAAATAACGGGAGCAGATTATGACTAAACAATTAGTATTAAGCTTTATTGGCGAAGACAAACCCGGTTTAGTAGAGCGTCTTTCAGAAACCGTGCGCGAGCATCATGGTAACTGGCTAGAGAGCCGCATGGCGCATTTGGCGGATAAATTCGCAGGCATTTTAACCCTGTCTGTGCCCGCCGAGCACGAAACCGACTTGGTGAATGCGCTACAGGCGTTTGACCGGTTGGGTCTAAAAGTCATGATAGAAACCGCCAATGTGTTGGCCACTCAAGGCGAGAACATCCACCTGTCTGTGGTGGGCAACGACAAGCCCGGCATAGTCAAAGAAGTTTCTCAGGTGCTCCATTCTTTAATGATCAATGTGAAAGAGCTTGAAACCTCTTGCGAACCCGCTCCAATGAGCTCAGAAATGCTCTTCAAAGCCGAAATGGTCTTGCGCATTCCTGAAGGGTTAGCACTGTCTGATCTTGAAGGGGCGCTGGAAAGCATAGGCAGTGATTTAATGATCGAGCTAGAAAGCGGCAATTAGCCAAGTAGTAAGCGCGCGCTGGATGGCCTCGCTGAGCGAGCCATTCCCCGAGCAAGGACAAAGGCCGTTATGCCTTTATCCCATCGTTGTAAGGAAAGAGTTTGAATTTACCACTCTGACCCTTTAATTAAGAAGTTAAACTTGGTAGTTTACCTTCTTAATTTTTAGAGTCCTTGCCCCATGCCCCAAGAAACGCATTCTCCTCTCGCCATGGATTTACACCAAACCTTGGTGCTGATTCATCGCAAGCTCAAAGAAAAATCTCAAGACACCAATTTAAGTTGGTCACAAAAGCACGTGTTGCGTTATTTATACCGTCATTCGGTATCCACTATTTCTGAATTGGCGGCGCTGGAAGGCGTTCGCACTCAGTCCATGGGCGCCACCGTACAATCATTAAAAGACGCGGGTTATGTCGTGGGCCAACCAGATCCTAAAGATGGCCGCAGAACATTGTTGTCGTTAACGGACGACTTTTTAAAAAAAGTCGAAGCAACGCTGCTGATAAAAGAAGAATGGCTACAAGAACGCATAACCGAGCGTCTCACGGAAGAAGAGATTCAGGCATTACAACAGGCGCTCCCAGCCTTGAACAAATTAGCCGCAGACGCCTAGGAGGCAATGATTGAGTAACACTTTTCGTTCATTAGCGAACCCCAATTATCGCCTTTGGTTTAGTGGTGCCGTGCCGTCAAACATCGGGACTTGGTTACAGCGCACCGCCCAAGATTGGATCGTGATTTCTGAGCTTTCTGATAAGAATGCCTCGGCCGTTGGCTTAGTGGTGTTTTTGCAGTTTGCACCACAAATCCTCTTATTGCCGATCACCGGCTTGACTGTCGATCGAGTCGATCGCCGTAAACTCTTATTCGTCACCCAATTTTTGATGTCTATGTTGGCGTTAATTCTGGGCTTTCTGGTGCTTAGCAATAACGTGGCGCTGTGGCAGGTGTGTGTCTGTGCCTTTGGTTTAGGCTGTGTGGCGGCATTTGACGCGCCAGCTCGCCACGCTTTTGTGGCCGATGTGGTCAGCGAATCAGAGCTTACCAATGCGGTGTCCTTGAATTCCTTGTCCTTTAATACCGCGCGCTTGGTTGGCCCTGCCATTGCCGGTTTGTTGCTGGCTTGGGTGGGGGCTGGTTGGGTATTTTTAATCAATGCGGTGTCGTTTATTCCGCTACTGACCGCGCTGCATGTGTTAAAAACTCGGATGCCAGTGCGCGAAGTCGACAATTCAGTGGAAAATAAAAAATCCACCGCCAATTTCTTAGACGGCTTTCGCTATATTGCCGATCATCCCGCGATGCGAATTCAGATCATCATGACCTTTTTAGTGTGCAGTCTGGGGATGAACTTTGCGGTGTATTTGTCTTCTATGACGGTGCATGTTTTCGAAGGCCATGCGGCTCAATACGGCATGCTTATTTCAATCATGGCGATTGGTTCCATTATGGGCGCCATGGTAACCGCGAACCGAAGTAAGCCGACTATGCTGTTTCTGACCTTGGCCGCCAGTGGGTTTGCCATCAGTAGTATGGCGGCGGCGTTGAGCCCGAACTTTATCAGTTTTGCGGTTGCTCTGGTGGCGCTGGGTTTGTGCTTACAAATGTTTATGACCTCCAGCAATACCTTGATTCAGCTGTCGACGGATCGCCGCTATCGAGGTCGAGTAATGGCGGTTGTCTTGGCAACGGCCATGGGCAGTACCGCGCTAGGTGGCCCTGTCGTTGGGGCCGTATCTGATTTACTCGGTGCACGTTGGGGGGTTGGTATTGGCGGTGTGCTTGGTTTTGCGGCCGCGGCATTGGGCTTTTGGTTTATGCGTAAACAAGGTCGAGAAAAAGCGAATACCAGCGTTTAACGGGCCTAACGAATAAGCTAGGTGCCATAGCGAAAAACGAAAAGCCGAGTAAGTGACTGAATGTGATCTTACTCGGCTTTTTAATGGCGTTTTAACTATCAGAAAGTGCTAACTTCCAGAAAGTGTTAACTCCCAGACAAGCGCGGGGTTTTATAGCGCTGTCATGAAGGTCCCTTCTGGTGTTACCGGAAGGTATTTTTTGTAGAAGTCTTTATAAGCGGCTTCCGGATTTAAGTCGCTGAACAGTTCTGGATAAAGCGCTTTGGCGTAGAATTGCACCATGGCGCCATCTAAGATGGTTCGGCATGCGCCATGATAAGCGGCAAACATGCGGTTGTTTTGCACGGCCGACAAACTCGACCAACCAACACGTTGTTTGAAGCCTGCTAGGCGAGCTTGAGCGACGCTTTCTTCAACGCCTTGCCCCATCAACATAGCATCATCACCGTTGCCTGTTTCATACCCTGTGATTACGATAACTTGAGGGTCAGAGGCAAGAATTTGCTCAGGGTTGAGTTTTCCCCACCATTCAACATAAGGGGCTGAGATATTGTCTCCGCCTGCCATAGTGGCAATCGCGCCCCACATATTTTTACCAAAGGTGTAGCCGATTTCATTCACGCCCGCCGCGCCAAATTCGGTATAGATTCTTGGTTTAGGCAAGTTGGCTTTGGCCAAACGCTCAGTAATCATGGTCATGTTTTTGGTGTAGTCATCGGCGATTTTAGCGGCGCGCTCTTGCTGCCCAGTAATCACCCCAATGATGTGTGTGCTTTTGACGTGGCGAGCCAAAGTCTGTGCGTTGTAATCCACCACTATGACTGGAATTCCCGCTTGTTCAAGACGATTCACATCCGCGCCTAGCCCTTTGAATTGCCAGTCTGCCAGCATAATAAGGTCTGGGTTCAGGCTGATGACTTTTTCAACCGAAAAGGTTTTAGTGTCAACTCGTCCAATGCCTGGAATGTCTGCCAAAGAAGGGCGATGTTTGGTGTACATTTCCCAGTTGGCAGAGCGTGCTTGCCAAATGTACTTCGACATACCAACCACCTTGTCATACGCCGCTTCTGTGCCTATGGCCATGTAATCTTCAGGGTAGAAGCCCACAATGACGCGTTGTGCTGGAGCGTTAAAGGTGACTTCGCGATCAAGAATATCGGTCACAGTCGTGGTTTGCGCAAAGCTAAATGACGCAAACATCAGTGCGACCAAGCTAACAATTTTGTGGATCATAAGAAGAGTTCCTGGTTAATTCGCGCCTGTAGTCGACACGATGAGTAGAAATCGTAATGAAAAGCTTGTGTGAATTTTACGTTCAACTACAATGCGCATGCAAATCATTATCATTATTTTTTGATTTATTTTTATATTCATCTGACAAAAGGCTTCGTTATGAAAAAGAAACTGTTCGCTGCGCTTGTGGGTGCTCTGTGTTACGCCATGAATGCCGTGGCCGCACCACAGGTCATCGAAGATGTACTTGGCCGTCAGGTGACTGTGGATGTGCCTGCAAAGCGCGTGGTGTTGGGATTTTATGCCGAGGACTACATGGCCATTGGTTCTGAAAAAGCCTTCGACCAGGTAGTAGGCTTGTCTCTGGATACTTGGAAAGGTTGGCGTCCAGCAAGCTGGTCTTTGTACACCCAGCATCGCCCCTCGTTGAAACAGATTCCGGATGTTGGCGAAGTCGAAGCACAGACCTTCTCCATCGAAAAAGTGCTAAGCCTAAACCCAAGTGTGGTGGTGTTAGCGGATTGGCAGTTTAAAGGCCTAGGTGCCGATGTAGACGTGCTAGAGAGCGCAGGAATTCCGGTTGTGGTCGTCGATTACAACGCACAGACCCTTGCTCGACATGTCAATAGTACTCTGATTATAGGCACATTAACTGGCGAAGACGCGCGCGCCCAAAAGATGGCCAAAGACTATGAAAATAGCATTACTTATTTGCAAAACACCATTGCGAAGGCTGGTTTGCCTAAGCCTCGTACCTATGTCGAATTCGGTAACAAAGGTCCTAACGAATATTCCTTTACCTACGGTAAGAACATGTGGGGCGCAATGATTTCTGCTGCAGGGGGTGATAATATTGCCGCGCCTTTTGTCGAGTGGTGGGGGCCAATAAATCCTGAGCAAGTACTGGCCTCTCGTCCTGAAGTCATCTTTATTGCGGGCACCGAATCCAGTAAGCAGCCGGACGCCATGTTGATTGGCCAAGGCATTGATCGCAAAGAGTCAGTGGAGCGCCTAACGGGCTTTACAACGCGCTCAGGTTGGGACTCTTTACCGGCAGTAGAAAACAAACGTGTCTTTGGTATTTATCAGGGCGCTTCACGAACGATTATGGACGGCAGTATGATGCAATACCTCGCGAAAGCCTTGTATCCTCAACTGTTTGCCGATCTGAAGCCTGAGCAAAATTACCTGAACTTTTATAAACAATATTTGCCTGTGATTCCACAAGGCACATTCGCTGTACAGATGACCGATTAATGATTAATTCCACCCTTGTCACCGACGCTGTTAATGCCCAGCGTCGTTCTGAAAAACGCCGTTGGTTTGTGATTAGTTGCCTCATGCTGGTGCTTCTACTTTCCTTTGTATTCGACATTGCCACCGGCCCTTCTATGTTGGGCATTGCGGACGTTGCCAATGCGCTCGCCAATATGTTGGGGCTGCCAGTAGAAGTGTCGCGCACCACCCAAGTTATTGTGACCAACCTGCGTTTGCCGATTGCCTTAATGGCAGTGATTGTTGGCGGCTCTTTAGGGGTTGGCGGGGCAGAAATGCAGACCTTATTGAACAACCCCATGGCAAGCCCATACACATTAGGCATGGCGGCTGCCGCGGGCTTTGGTGCGGCTTTGATGCTGTACTTAGGTTCCCTTGGTATGAACGCGCAAATCGCAGTGCCAATTGGCGCTTTTGTGTGTTGTATGTTGTCGGCCAGCTTACTATTTGGCCTCGCTATGATGCGCCATATTACCTCAGGCCAGCTGATTCTCGCGGGCATCGCCCTGCTCTTTTTGTTTCAATCCTTGTTGTCTCTTGTGCAGTTTGTGTCGTCGCCGGAGTTGAGCCAACAGATTCTATTTTGGTTGTTTGGTAGCTTAACCAAGGCAACCTGGTCGAACGTGGCGATCACCGCCGGAGTCACTCTGGTGTGTGTGCTGGTGTTGATGAAAGACGCATGGAAACTCACCGCGTTACGTTTAGGTGAAGAGCGCGCGAAAAGCTTGGGTGTAAACGTCACTCGGCTGCGTCTGAAAACCTTGATTATTGTGGCGATTATGACGGCAACGGCGACCAGTTTTGTGGGCATTATTGGCTTTATCGGTATCGTTGCCCCCAATATTGCTCGAATGTTAGTGGGCGAAGATCAACGCTATTTTTTACCCTTGTCCTTTCTTGTGGGGGCGTTTTTATTGTCCAGTGCGTCTGTGTTATCTAAAGCGATTGTGCCCGGTTCTTTGTTTCCCATCGGCATTGTGACAGCGATCATTGGCGTGCCGTTTTTCTTTTGGTTAATTATCGGGAAGAAACGCTAATTATGTTAGAAGTGAATAACTTACGCCTAGCGTTTGATGATCTTGTGCTCGCGGACGACATCAGCTTTCGCCTCGATTCAGGGCAAACACACGTTATTATTGGCCCCAATGGCACGGGCAAAAGTACCCTATTAAAAACCTTGTTTGGTGATTTGCAGCCACAACAAGGAGAGGTTCGTTTTGAGGGGGAATTATTAAATCGTAAACACCTAGGGGAATGGCGTCAGCGCTTTGGTTACATGCCCCAAGACATTCGTTTAGACGTTGGCTTGAGTGTGTTGGAAGTGGTCTTGCTCGGGCAGCTCGATGCCTTGTCTCTCAAATTGGGTAATCGTTTATTAGAGGCTGCTCTGGAGGCGTTAGATCAAATCGGTTTGTTGCATTTAGCGAATCGAGACGTGAGAACGCTCAGTGGCGGCCAGTGCCAAATGGTGTTGTTTGCTCAAGCCTTGATGCGTCAGCCTAAAATCTTGATGCTGGATGAACCGGTCAGTGCGCTAGACCTGCACTTTCAGCAAGTGTTGTTGGATCATTTAGACAAAAACACCAAGCAGCATGGTTGGGTGTCGATTATGATTTTGCACGATTTGAACTTAGCCGCTCAATACGCCGATAACTTATTGGTATTAAAAGAGGGGAAATTAGTGGCTCAAGGTGCGCCCAAAGACATTCTCACGCCAGAACTTGTGCATGAGGTTTACGGTGTGACAGCCGAAGTCATGATGGACAGTGCCGGTGTGCCATTTGTTCGCACTCAACGCCGAGGGCCTCACGCGCCACTCACATGATGATTAACAGGCTCGAACCGTTAGACCCGCTATTATGAAGCTACATCACTTTCTGACCGATTGGCGTCAGTTATCCGCCGCAAGCCGTGTCTTAGTCATTAATGGCTTCAGCTTTAATCTTGGCTTTTATATGCTGCTGCCGTATCTCGCGGATCACCTGCAGCGCGTGTTGGGATTAACCCCATGGTACGTTGGCTTGGTGATTGGTCTGCGCGTCTTAAGTCAGCAAGGGTTGTTTCTGATCGGCGGTACGCTTGGGGATTACCTTGGTTATAAACGGTTGATTCTGCTCGGGTGCTTGGTGCGAGTCGTTGGCTTTGTGTTATTAGGGGTCGCGCAAAGCTTGCCTTTGCTCTTGCTCGGGGCTTTTTTTACTGGGTTTGCTGGGGCCTTATTTACGCCTTCTAGTAATGCTTATTTAGCGTACGAAGCACCGGATCAGGTGCGCCGTGATCGTATTTTTGCGATGCAAAACTGGACCAGTGAAGCTGGCATGTTGCTCGGTCCGTTAGTGGGTATTTCGCTGGTGGCGGTGAGCTTTATGTGGGTTGGCTTAACCGCCGCTTTGCTGTTCTTCGGCTTGTTTCTGATTCAATGGCGTTTCCTACCTGTGCTGGCCGATCAGTCTAGGCCTTCACCTGCTCAGCCAGGCGTTTGGCGACAATGGAAAAGCATGTTTCGGAACCGTCCTTTCATGCAATTTATTCTCTTTGCTTGTGCCTTTCATTTGTTTTTTCATCAGTTGTATTTGTCGTTGCCGAGCGAAGTCGAAGCACGCGGGCTTGGCTCCTATGTGATCACCTGGGTGTTTATGACCACGTCTATTCTTGGTATTACGCTGCAAATGCCGATTAGTCGGTGGGTAGCGCAATCGATCGGCAGTGCTAAGGCGATGGGCTTAGGGTTGGCCTTAATGGGCGCTTCTTTCTTATGTTTTCTGGTCTCGTTCGATGAACTCCCTTGGTTAAACTTCATCGTTTATGGCGTGATGTTTAGTTTGGGCTCCATGCTGGTGCTGCCATTGCTTGGCTCCTTTGTGCCGCGCTTTTGTGATAAATCCGAGTTAGGTCGTTATTACGGCTTATATTCCTGTATCGGTGGCATTGCCGCGTTCGGAGGCAACTTTGGCATTGGTTGGCTGCTGTCGATCGAGACTATAGAACGTCAGTGGATCTGGGCCTGTTTGGCGATGATTGGAGTGTGTGCTGGGCTGGGGTTGTATCGCCAAGTACATCGACTGATAACCTCCTCTTAGTGGCATTTTTAGCGTTCTAATCCCTTTCTTTTCTGCCTTATTTTGTCAAAAAATCGCTTCTCAGATGGAAACTTGATGGAAAATGTATTTCTTTGGCGCAAATGATTCTTCAATAGTGCATAAAAGTACAGTTTTGTATTTTTAAATAAATTTTCAATCATAAAAGTATCAGTTTTTATGTAAAAGTGTATTTTTTGTCAAAATAGTATCGTAATTTTCGGTTTATTGTATTTGTTTACCGAAAGACTAATTTTTAAACTCCCTACCCTCAGAACGGTTGGTTTAGAAATGGTTTTCTCTGATGGACGCTTGCGAACTCGTTGTAAGCGCAAAAGGACGGTAGCAATAAGCTTATTTGACTATAGATAGGCCGCAACTTTTATCTAAGTTGTTGTAAAACATAGTCATTTTTTATTTTTGTTTCCCTCAAAATAATTCAACCTACGTTTTTCGAACGCTTGTCTGACTGATACATAGATAAGTCTGCTTTGTTTTGCCATTCACAGCGTAAGTGCCAAATCAGATCGAGGGCGATGTAGCACTATTTATCAATGAAAGACATGAAGTGAAAGCTTGTTCATTCCGGCTGCTGACTTCATGTCTTTTGCTAATCCATATTAAAAAAATAATGAGATAAGAGATGAATTTTGAAAAATTAGACAATGTCAGTGAAGAGCAGCTGCCGATCGCTAAGCACAAACAGCATGGTTGGAAGCACTTCTTAGGTCTGTATGCCGGAGAGCATGTAGCGGCAACGGAATTTGTTATCGGCGCGACCTTTGTTGCGTTGGGTGCAAAGACCATGGACATCCTTCTAGGTCTCTTGATCGGTAATATTCTTGCCATTTTAAGCTGGACGTTAATCACAGCGCCGATCGCCACTCAAACCCGTTTAAGTCTTTATACCTACCTAGAAAAAGTCGCTGGTAAGTCCATGACCAAGCTCTATAACTGGGCAAACGTCATTATATTTACCGTCATATCCGCGGCGATGATTACCGTGTCGAGTACCGCCGTCAGGTATTTGTTTAACATTCCTGCTCAGCTGAACTGGTACCCAACCAACTCTTGGTTTGTGCTGGTGGTGTTGGCCGTGGGCGCTGTCGTGGTGTTTGTTGCCATGTACGGTTTTAAAGCGGTGTCAGAGTTTTCTGGTATCTGTGGGCCTTGGTTATTTGTGATGTTTGGTTCTGGCGCCTTGGTGATCATGCCTGCGTTATCTGAATCGGTATTAGGCACCACGACACTGCACAGCTTTAAAGACTTTATTACCATTGGCGATCAGTCTATCTGGACGGGTGTAAACGCGTACGGAAAACCGGGCATTGGTCTTCTTGAGGTGATTGGCTTTGCATGGGCTGCGAACACAATTACGCACTTTGGTTTGATCGATATGGCCTTGTTCCGCTATGCGAAAAAGCCAATTTACGGTCTAGCAACCAGCTCAGGTATGCTGTTTGGTCACTTTATCGCTTGGGTCTCTGCCGGCATCATGGGAGCGGGTACTGCGGTACTGGTTAAGAAAAGCATCATTGCTTTAGATCCAGGTGATGTGGCGTTTCAAGCGTTGGGCCTTTCTGGTTTTGTGATTGTTATCGTCGCAGGTTGGACCACAGCAAACGCCAACTTATACCGTGCCGGTCTTGCTGCTCAGGCGATCTTTACGCGTTATTCCAGACGTCAAACCACGCTTGCTGTTGGCTTGATCACCATGGTTGTGGCCTGTTTCCCATTTGTGTTCAGTAAAATGCTGCCGTTGCTTACCTACGCAGGTTTGTTGGTGGTGCCGGTCGGTGCAATCGTTTTCTCTGAGCACGTTTTGTTCCCGAAAATCGGCTTTAGCCGTTACTGGGTAAGCTACCAAAAATTAACCCATAGCACCCCAGCGGTTGCGTCATGGGGTATTGGTCTGGCGTTTGGTTTTGGCTTAAACGCGCTGAACATCATGTCTTTCTACTACTTATTCTTACCGACTTGGGTGGTGACCATCATTGTCTACACCCTACTCGCTCAGCGTTATGGCGCGAGTAAAGAGTACCCAGAAGAAATGGCAGAAATGGCGTCCCACGACAAGCTGGTTGAGGCGTATCACGAAGAACAAGCTCGTGTGGCAATGCCTATTGTTGAAGACACCTCTTTGCTTTCTAAAGCGCTGAAAAGCATCGCGTGGATTAGCTTGATTGTGACACTGGCCTTGGCCTCTATCACCATGTTCGCGAGTGAAAATATGGCGCACTACTTAGAGAATCGTGAGACGTTTTATACCTATGGTTTTGTCTGCACCATTCTTTATTTTACGGCTGCTTATTGGGCGCTAAAACGCCGAAAAGCGCTTCAAGCATAACTAATACTGCGAGATTCACTAATGAAAACAATACAATTGAACCAAGGCAACCTACAACATTTGCCTGAATCGTTTGCGTTACCTACCTACGACCGTAGCAAGGTAAAAGCGGGAATCGTGCATATTGGTATCGGTGGTTTCCACCGCTCGCATGAAGCCTTTTACACAGATGAATTATTAGCATCAACTGGCTCAACTGAATGGGGCATTTGCGGTGTTGGCTTGCGCGAAGCCGACCGTAAAATTGGCGATATTCTTAAGCAGCAAGACTATCTTTACACGCTGATCGTGAAGCACCCAGACGGCAAAGTAGAGAATCGTGTTATTGGTTCGATTGTGGATTTCATGCTGGGCTGTGATGATGCGGTCGCGGTAACAGATAAAATGGCCAGCGCAGAGACCAAAATTGTCTCTTTGACCATTACCGAAGGGGGTTATAACTTTAACCCAGCGACCAATGAGTTCGATTTTAGCAACCCAGATGTGCAGCACGATTTAGCCAACCCACAAAACCCTAAAATGGTGTTTGGCTTTCTGACTGAAGCCTTGAGAAAGCGCTGTGAAGCGGGCTTGCCTGCCTTCACTATTCAGTCTTGTGACAACATCCAGCACAACGGCAACATGACTCGTAAAATGCTATTGGCCTTTGCTGAACAGCAAGATGCTGAGTTAGCCGCTTGGATTGCAGAAGAAGTACGCTTCCCAAATGCGATGGTAGACCGTATCACGCCAGTGACAACGCCTGCCGATATTGCCAACCTACAAGCATCCGGTGTGGACGACGCCTGGCCTGTCGTCTGTGAGCCGTTCTCACAGTGGGTAATCGAAGACACTTTCTCTAATGGTCGCCCTGCATGGGAAAACGTCGGCGCTCAGTTTGTGCCAGATGTAACGCCTTACGAAACCATGAAGATTCGCCTGCTTAACGCTGGTCATTCTGTCTTGGGCTTGTTGGGCTCTATCCACGGTCATCAAACGATTGATGGTTGTGTGGCAGATCCATTGTTTGCGACTTACCTACGCCGTTTTATGGACGTAGAAGCGACGCCAGTATTAGCACCGGTTGAAGGCATTAATCTGGAAGATTACAAAAGTTCTTTGATTGAGCGTTTCGGTAACCCGAACGTGAAAGACAACTTGGCGCGTATCTGTCTAGAAAGCTCTTCTAAACTGCCTAAATTCTTGATCCCTACGATCACAGAAAACATGGCGAAAGGTGGCAGCATTCAATTCGCTGCGCTTGTGATCGCCGCGTGGTGTTACTACTCAGACAAAGGCGTTAACAAAGAAGGCGTTGCGCTGGACATTGTTGATGACATGAAAGCTGAGTTACACACTGCAGCAGCAGGCTCTCAGGACGATAAATTGTCCTTCCTTAAGCTGACCGCTGTGTTTGGTGATCTTGCTCAAAATGCCGTCTTTACGGATGTCTATGTGGCCATGTTAGACGCGCTTTACGCGAACCCTAATATTGCTGAGCAAATGCAAAACATGCTTGAAAAAGAAGCTCTAGTCGCTTAATAGCGCCATTCTTAGCGGGTGAATAACCTGCGATAAAACCGATCTCCGGCTTAGCCAGAGATCGGTTTTTTTGTTCTATTTGTTCATAAATATCAATGGATTAGGGTTTTTCTTCGATGAATTTAAAACAACGAGAAAAGTGGTGTAAACGGGAGCGCTAATAAATTTTTTCGTGAAGGTGAAAAACCACAGTGAAAATAAGGGTATAATGCGCGAAATTTTACAGCCAACGTCCGAGGTAGTGACAACAATGAGTCTTCCTAATTGCCCTAAATGTAACTCAACTTATGTGTACGAAGATCAAGCTATGCTGATCTGCCCTGAGTGTGCGCACGAGTGGAACCCGAACGAAGTGGAAGTAGACGAAGATGCATTGATCATCAAAGACATGAGTGGCAAATTGTTGCAAGAAGGCGACAAGGTGACCTTGGCGAAAGACCTAAAAGTAAAAGGTTCTTCACAAGTTCTTAAAATCGGCACCAAAGCGACCATCAAACGTCTAGTAGACGGCGACCACGACATCGACTGTAAAGTAGATGGCGCAGGCGACATGATGCTGAAATCTCAATTCGTCAAAAAAGTCTCAGCTTAAATTCGTACATCTGACTTGCTCAGATAACGAACCAAAAAAAGGGCGTTTGCCGCTGACCTCATCAGCGCAAATGCTCTTTTTTCTGCCCGCAGACAGCTCGAACGGTCCCTTCCTTTTCTTCAAGAGAAAAACTAGGATGGGGTTGTTGGTTTGGTCTGATGGATTCCATTCTAATGCTTTGTTTTCCCGACTTTTATTCCGCTCTGCTGAGCGTGTAACTTTTTTCAATTGATGCAAAACTTTACTTTAAAAGAAAAGCAAAAAATCTCTTTAAGACCTTTAGCGTATGATTTGCGTGGCATATTAAAACGCCTGTACGTCGATCATTTAAGGAAGGTGTTTAGAAGCTTAATTAGCTTGGAAGTAAAGCGTCAAACATTGCCTCGGAAACCTCATCAAGTCGCGCAACTTCGTTGCATCGAATGGCTTTAATATCTCATTGATTCGTAAGGCATTACGACAAAATGGATCTGACCCCTTTTAGGCTTTTTCTCACGATGAACCTTGCCTCAAGAACGACATACCCATGTAGCGTTTGATGTCACCCAACACATTATCCCCAGCACATTTGAATACGCGCTTTTTAACTATCTGCGATAGTTTTTCGTTTTGCCGTACTCCGCTGCTTTTTGTGCCTGTTTTTCTCGCATGCGTTCAGCGTCTTCTAGGCTCAATTCAGCGGGTTCGCGAGGAGTCTGGCCTTCAGGGATAACTCGGTATCTAGGAGAGATGGCAAACTGCTCAGATGACACACGAGGCAGGTTTTTAAACTGATACAGGTAGAAGTTTTCAACTTTCTCTCGCGCCCAGTCGCTCTTCTTGAGAAATTTCACACTGGATTCGATACTCGGGTTCGTTTTGAAGCAATTGATGTTCAGGTAGGCGTAGAGAAGATCAAAGCCATAATGATCGACTATTTGAGTCAACAAGTCTTGTAAACCCAGACCGTGTAGTGGGTTGCTTTCGTAATTTATCTCATCATTCATAGTCGCGTCCGGAAAAAGTATAAAAATCTAATGGGGGTTATTATGGCAGGAAGCACCCAAAACAGGCATCTATATAAGCTGATAAAGACAATATTTTCGTTTTTTGGGTGTTACACAGTTGGCTCCAATATCCCTACCTCTGCCGTTCGCTTCTTTTCTGTGACTGTCTCTTAATACGATGATGTCTTGATCACTATTCACTTATTATCTGTCTACAAGCGACATAAATCCGTATCGAAAATACATTTGAGCTGTAATTAAATTGGCGTTTAATAAAAAACTGTGTCATCTTCTCGCCACACATGTAACGGAGAAAGGATTTCATGAAAAAAGTAACAGCCTCTTTATTACTCGCTTTACCATTGATGAGCTCGGTAACCTTAGCCGCGCCTGATGATGGCTTCTGTCAGCCAAAAGAATACCAAATGGCGCTGCGTTACCAGCAACAGTCGGCTGAAGTAATGGCGTTGCAATTGCAAGCGTATCAGTTTGCGACACAGCGTATCGTTCAGATTCTTGCTAATCACCAATCTGATAAAAAACCTGCTGTGGTATTGGACCTTGATGAAACGGTAATAGATAACAGCCCATTATTGGTTCGTGATGTAAGTAATTGCCACGATTACACCTCGTGGGATACATGGAGTGATTGGGAGAAAAAAGGGCACCCAACTTTGATTCCTGGTGCGAAAGATTTTGTCGATTTTGTTGATCAGCGTGGCGTTAAAATCTTTTATATTTCCGACCGTTTCCAAGAGAATAAAGCGGCAACCCTTAAGACACTGAAGCAGTTAGATTTACCACAAGTCAGTGCGGATAACGTTTTGCTTTACACAGAAGCAAAAGAAGCGCGCCGTGAATCGGTTCGTCAACAAAACTACGATATTGTGATGTTGGTGGGCGACAGTTTGGCGGATTTTGCGTCTGAGTTTAAAAACAAAAAATCCACCGATTACCAGCGCGATCTTGTTAAACAGCAAGCGCCGCATTTTGGTAATGACTGGATTGTGTTGCCAAACGCATCGTATGGCTCTTGGTCTAAAGCCAAGCTAAAAACATGGAATGAAAAAGCGTCTAAATAACGCCGCGTCATATCTTGGTATTGCTGCTAAGGTGACACAAAAAAGCCGATCTTGTTTTCACAAGATCGGCTTTTTATGGGCTGGGGTTTGATTAGTTACGAATCAAGTAATCAAACGCGCCAAGCGCTGCGGTTGCACCGCCACCCATTGAGATGATGATTTGCTTGTACGGTGTCGTTGTTACGTCACCGGCAGCAAACACACCAGGGATGGACGTTTGACCGTGCTGATCGATGATGATCTCGCCGCGGTTGCTTAGCTCTAGCGTGTCTTTTAAGAACTCGCTGTTTGGTACTAGACCAATTTGAACGAAGATGCCCGCTACTTCGACAAGGTGTGACTCATCGGTGGTACGGTCTGTGTATTTCAGGCCGATAACGCGTTGTCCGTCGCCAAGTACTTCAGTGGTCATGGCATTTTTAATGATGGTGACGTTCGGTAATGAGTTGGCTTTTTTCACCAAAACATCGTCGGCACGAAGCGTGTCGCCAAACTCAAGAACAGTAACGTGTTCGACTAAGCCTGCAAGGTCAATCGCTGCTTCAATACCTGAGTTACCACCACCGATAACCGCTGTTTTCTTACCTTTGAACAATGGGCCGTCACAGTGTGGGCAGTAGGCGACGCCTTTACCACGGTACTCTTGTTCGCCCGGTACGTTCATTTCTCTCCAGCGTGCGCCGGTTGCCAAGATAAGGGTTTTACTTTTTAGCAATGCGCCGTTTTCGAGTTCGATTTCAACGAATTCTTTTTTCTCTAGACGAACCGCTTTTTGCGTTTTCATCAGGTCAACATCGTAATCAAGAACGTGTTGCTCAAGGCCTGCGACCAATTTAGGGCCGTCTGTGGCTTTTACAGAGATGAAGTTCTCAATCGCCATGGTGTCAGCAACTTGGCCACCAAAACGCTCTGCAACAACACCAGTACGTATGCCTTTACGTGCTGCGTAGATCGCTGCGGCTGCGCCTGCAGGACCACCACCAACAACAAGTACGTCGTATGGGTCTTTTTCAGATAACGCTGCCGCTTGTTTTTTCGCTGCGCCGGTGTCTACTTTGTTTAGAATCTCGTCCAATGTCATACGACCTTGTTCGAATAATTCACCGTTTAGGTAAACGGATGGTACAGCCATGATTTCGCGTTTTTCCACTTCGTCTTGGAATAACGCACCGTCGATCATGGTTGCGGTAATATTTGGGTTTAGAACCGCCATTAAGTTAACGGCTTGCACAACGTCTGGACAGTTGTGGCAAGAGAGGGAGATGTACACCTCAAAGTTCAATTCTGTGTCCAAGGACTTAATTTGTTCTAGGGTCGCTGGCGCCGCTTTAGATGGGTGGCCGCCGGCTTGCAATAGAGCCAATACCAATGAGGTAAATTCGTGGCCCATTGGGATACCTGCAAAACGCACGCGAGGTGCTTGCCCTTGAGGTGCAATCGCCATTTGAGGCGCACGACCTGTTGGGTTTTCGTCTACAGATAAAGTAATTTTGTCGCTTTTAAGCGCCGTGATTTCACGTGCTAAGCCTAGTAGTTCTTCTGCTTTTTCAGTTCCATTCGTAGACACAGTAATTTCAATCGGATTAACGATATTTTGTAGGTATGTGCCCAACTGTTGTTTGATGTTTGCTTCTAACATAATGTTTAACCCGTTAAGACTGAGGGATTACTGTAAATTTCGGGTGCAAGAATCCATACCAAGCCAATAAACGACTTGAAATCTGCATTCCGAAAATAATGTATATAAAAGAATAAAAGGGGTCAGATCCCTTAAGGAGATCTGGTGTATATAGATCCCTTAAGGTTCGTTTAAGGGATCTGACCCCTTTTAGGGTCTGACTAGCAAGTCTTAGATTTTGCCAACTAGGTCTAGAGAAGGAGCAAGAGTTGCTTCGCCTTCTTTCCATTTAGCTGGGCAAACTTCACCTGGGTGAGCGGCAACGTATTGTGCTGCTTTCACTTTGCGAAGTAGGTCTTCAGCGTCACGGCCGATACCTTCAGCAGTGATTTCCATTGCTTGGATAGTACCTTCTGGATCAACCAAGAAAGTCGCACGGTCTGCAAGGCCTTCGCCTTCACGCATTACGCCGAAGTTGTTTGTGATCTTGCCAGACTGGTCGCCTACCATGTAGTAGTTGATTTTGCCGATTGTTTCAGAGCTGTCGTGCCACGCTTTGTGAGTGAAGTGAGTGTCTGTAGAGACAGAGAATACTTCTACGCCGCGAGCTTGAAGCTCTTCGTAATGGTCAGCAACGTCGCCTAGCTCTGTAGGACAAACGAATGTGAAATCAGCTGGGTAGAAAAAGAAGATAGACCATTTGCCTAGTACGTCTTTTTCAGAAATTTCTACGAACTCGCCAGATTTAAAAGCTGAGGCGTTAAATGGTTTGATTTGTGTATTGATCATTATGTATCTCCTAAGTGATTTAGAGTAAGTGCGTTACCAACAGGAGCTATATTAGAAGATATTTAAAAATTATAAAAATTGTAATTTTATTAAATCATGATAAAGAAAAGCTATTGGTTGATTCAGCAGTGAAGACTGAGACGATGGCGCCCAAAAAAGACAGGAAGATAGGGTAAGAAATAGAGGGCAAAGCGGAGAAGAATACAGGCCAACCAGCGCGTACTGAAAACGCGATGATTGGCCTGTGTGTTAGCGTAATTGGCTAAGTAACGACATTTTTCTCTGGCGCTCTTGTTCCGCCTGGCCGATAGAAAGACATTGAAAATGAATGCTATCCCCAGGTTTTTTCTGGGCTAAGAGGCCGCCGCCGATGGACGTAACACAGCCCATTTTTGGATAACCGCCAATGGTTTGTCGGTCGCGCAGTAGTACAATCGGTTGTCCGTCATTGGGCATCTGGATTGAACCGTAGGCAATGCCTTCAGAAATAATGCCTTTTTTGTCGCCATTGATGGCCTCTCCTGAGAGGCGGTAACCCATGCGGTCGCTGGCGGCGGTTACCGAATACTCATTACGGAAGAGGCGCGCTCTATCAAGACCTGAGAGCGTGTTGAACTGGTAGCTCATCACCATAGGAATGTTTTGCTGCTCGTAATTGGGTATGGCAAGGCGCGGCGTAATGCGTTGCTGATGCTCAGTGGTAGAGAGAAAGGGAATGACATCGCCTTTTTGAATTTTCTCTCCTTTCCCTGTTAAGCCGCCTAACGCTTCACGCATCACGGTAGAAACACTGCCGAGCACAGGCGCAATTTGCAAACCGCCTTTAACGGCTAAATAGGCACGTAAACCAAGGTTAGGCTGATTGAATGTCAGCACGTCGCCTGTTTTAAGCGCGTAAGTTTGCCAAGGCAGAATGGCTTTGTTGTTCAGTGTTGCGGCAAGGTCTGCGCCTGTGATCGCGATGCTGGTTGGCGCTTGGGCTTCCAGCGTCAGCATACCAAAGGTGATTTCTAGCTGGGCGGCATTGGCGTGATTGTCGAGTAAGGCGTTGCCCCAGCGAAAGGCAAATTCATCCATTGGCCCACCCGTGGTGACGCCAAGATGTTGATAGCCATATCGGCCAAGGTCCTGCACCAGCGTCAATATGCCTGGTTTGATTACATTAAAAGCCATCTAGTTGACCTCCTTGAGCAAGAAATTCCGCCCGTGAGATAGGCTCGAAACGCACGCTGTCTCCGACTTCAATGAGAGCAAGGCTGTCGCTTTGCCAATCCACTAAAGGCGTTGGTGTGCGGCCAAGTATCTGCCAGCCACCGGGGGACACACTTGGGTAGACGGCCGTTTGTTGTTCGGCAATGGCAACGCTGCCAATGGGCACTTTTAGGCGAGGCGTATTCTTTCTAGGGATATGCAGCGCTTTAGGGGTGTTCCCGAGGAAGGCGAAGCCAGGTGTAAAGCCAATCGCATAGGCTCGATAAGTGGTTTGCGAATGCAGTTGAATGACTTCTTCTACCGTCATGTCGCAATGCTTTGCCACTTCTTGTAAATCTGGACCGACTTCTTCTGCATAATACACTGGAATGACGACTTCTCGACTGGCGCGGCTTGTCACCTCGGTCATGTCTAGGTTATCCAGCAGCGTTTGAATCTGTTGGCAAATGGCAAAGCGATCGTGATGCTCCACATCGAAAGTCACCAATAAGCTGGTGTAGGACGGTATGGTATCAATGATGCCCGCGAGATCACGCAATTGACGGGTCACCAAGCCAATGGCATCGGCAACCGTGTCATCAATGTGATCAGCAAAGCGCAGTAAACAGGCTTGCTCATTGACCATGTCCATCTTGATGTGACTCAATTCAAAAGGGATGTGATCTGAGTGGCTCATGAGGGCACTCCATCCACAACGGAGCGAATGCGTTTTACCGCTTCAACAGCGTGTGAGCCATCGCCATGAACGCAAATAGTATTGGCGTGGACAGCCAACGATTGCCCAGATTCTGTGGTCAGCGTGCCTTGTTGGCTAAGCTGTAATACTTGCTCTTCGATCAGCTCAAAAGTCTGATGGACGGCGTTGGCTTGTTTGCGCGGGGTAAGGCGACCTTGGTCGGAATACAGGCGATCAGAAAACGCTTCAAAATAGAGTGTAAGTTGGTACTTTTCAGCCAGTGCTTTTACCTGCTCCACTTCGGGAATCGCCATTACCATCAACGCCAAAGAAGGGTCCATTTCGCTGACCGCTTGCATTACGGTTTCGAGCTTGGTGAAGTCAGACATCATCTGGTTGTACATAGCACCGTGCGGTTTTACGTAATCAATGCGTGTGTTTTGACTCTCACAGATGCCTTTTAAGGCGCCTACTTGGTATTGGATAATCGCTTTCAGCTCAGCGGGCGCAATGTCCATATTTCGGCGTCCAAAACCAACCAAATCTGGGTAGCCTGGGTGCGCGCCAATGCTCACATTGTACTGTTTGGCCAACGCCACGGTTTTGGCCATGGTAAGCGGGTCTGAGGCATGAAAACCACACGCAATATTGGCTTGATCCACATACGGCATGATTTGATCGTCTAGCCCCATTTTCCATGCGCCAAACGCTTCGCCCATATCACAATTTAATTTCATCTTAGAATCCTTAAAGGGCGCTTAGCCCTTTGACATGGTGGTTGGTAAATAGGTCACAATTTCTGGGAACCAAGTAATCAGAATAATGGCCACGGCGATGAGCAAGAAGAAAGGCAGCGCCGCTTTAGCAACATACAGAATGTTTTTTCCAGTCAGCGACTGAATCACAAAGAGGTTGAACCCGACCGGTGGTGTGATTTGTGACATTTCAACCACCAATACGATAAAGATACCAAACCATAGAAGATCAATGCCGGCGGATTTGACCATAGGAAGCACGACCGCCACGGTCAGAACAACCACGGAAATACCGTCTAAAAAACAGCCCAATACGACAAAAAAGACAGTCAAATATAGAATCAATACTATTGGGGATAAGCCAAGAGAGGCGATCCATTGTGCGAGTGCGCTCGGAATGCCTAAGAAGCCCATTGCCAATGTAAGAAAGTGCGCGCCAATCAAGATAAAGCCAATCATACATGCGCTTTTCACCGCGCCTAACAGGCTGTCTATAAAGCTTTGACGGGTTAATGAGCCTGTGCAAGCTGCGAGAATCAACGAGCCGGTTACTCCGATGGCCGCCGCTTCTGTTGGTGTCGTAAGGCCGCCGTAAATGGAACCTAAAACAAAGCCAATTAAGCCTGTGACAGGCAAGAGCTTGCCCAAGCTTTTAAAGCGCGCTGACCAACTGGTGTCTTGGCTGGTAGTGCTTGGTAGTTCGTCTTTATGCAGATGCCCCCAGATCATGGTGAACCCCATGAAGAGGCAGATCAGTAAGAGCCCTGGGAGGGCGCCAGCAATAAACAAACGGGCAATGGAAACTTCCGCCGCCACGCCATAAACAATTAAAATAATGGAAGGGGGAATAAGCAAACCTAATGTTCCAGAACCGGCTAAGGTTCCGATCGCCATACGTTCGCTATAGCCTTGTTTGCGCAATTCAGGCAGCGTCATGCGGCCAATGGTAGCGGCGGTTGCCGCAGAAGACCCTGAGACCGCAGCAAAAATGCCACAACTTAAAATATTAACGTGTAATAACTTGCCAGGCACTTTACCTAACCAAGGTGCAAGCCCTTCAAATAGGTCTTCTGATAGTCTGGTTCTAAACAGTACTTCCCCCATCCAGATAAACAGAGGCAGGGCGGTGAGAGACCAAGACGTGGCCGCTCCCCAGCTACCAGTCGCGAATAACATACCGACTTGGTAGTTTTCCGACAAAATCAAACCAAGGCCACCGATGGCGATGAGAGTAAAAGACACCCACACACCGAACGTGAGCATGACCAGCATACCAACCGCTAATAAGATAGAAATCCAAGCCATATCCATTAGATTTCCTCCAAGGCTAATGCGTCTTCATGCTGGCTGTAAGTAGGAGCTTTGCCTCTTAACGCCATGATCCAAGCATCCAGCACGGCTAAGTTAAGCGCGATAATGCCGACGGCCATAGGCAATTGCGGTATCCATAGGGGCACAGGAATATAGCCGTAAGACACATTGTCATAAATATAAGACTCATACACCATGGAGCTGCAGGCATAGGATAGGAAGCAGAGTAGAGCGAGTGACAACGTTAGAATGACCGCTTCTTGGATTTTACGAGGAACGGGAGAGAAGCGTTGAATGACGAGCGTAACGCGAATGTGGCCACCTTCTCTGAAGGTATAAGCTAACCCTAAAAAGGTTGAAGCGGCCAAGGCGTAGCCAGCAAAATCCCCGGCCGATGGCACAATAAAGCCAAATAGGCGGCCAATAATTTGGGCTAATAACAACAAGGTGATGATCACAATGCCCAAGCCAGACAGCAGCCCAGAGCACTGATAGCACTTTTCTTTGAATGAGTTCATATGGTTTACTTCTTTGGCAGTAGAATGAATCGAACAAGACGCGTTACCACAGGTAAGCATCTTGCTCGGCACAAAGAGGGTAATAGTGTTTTATTGGCCTAGTTCTTGATGGTAACGCGTTAGGATACGGCCAATCTCTTTTGGTGCTTCTGCTGTCCATTCTGTTTCCATTGTTTTACCAATGGCTTCAAGCTGTGCTGTTAGCTCTGCGGATGGCTCAGAAATCGTCATGCCATTTTCTGCCAGCGTGGCTTTGTCTTTTGCTGCACGCTCGACGATGCGCTTCCAGCCTTCTGTTTCCGCATTTTTTGCTGCCGCTAATACGATGTCTTGAATGTTTTTATCTAGGCGTCGAAAGGCTCTTTTGTTAACAATAACAATGTCTTTCGGAATCCATGCTTTGATGTCTGTGTAGTTGTTGACGTAGTCCCATGCTTGAGAGTCCACCCCTGTTGACGGTGATGTCACCATCGCTTGGATAATGCCTGTGCTAAAAGCCTGTGGGATATCAGGTACTTGAATGGTGGTTGGAATGGTGCCCATTAAATCAGCAAGGCGGGAAGTCGAAGGGCTGTAAGCGCGCATTTTTTCGCCTTCCAGATCCGCCAATGAGTTGACTGGGTTTCTCGTGTAAAGGCTTTGCGCAGGCCATGGCACGGCGTAGAGCAGTTTCATCCCATCTTTATCGAGGGCTTTTTCGATTTCTGGCTTGGCGGCTGCCCAGAGTGCTTGTGCTTGGTCAAAAGAGGTTGCAAGGAACGGAATATTGTCATGTTTAAAGACAGGATTCTGATTGCCCAAAATGCCCATGAAAATATCGCCAATTTGTACTTGGCCGGTTTTGACTGAGCGAGGAATTTCAGTGTGTTTGACGAGAGAGCCACCAGAGTGAACCACGATTTCTAGTTCACCGTTGGTTTTGGCTTTGATTTCTTTTGCAAACGCATAATCAATTTGTGTGGTCAGATTACCGTCACCGTAAGGTGTTGGCATGTGCCATTTTTCGGCTAAACAAGCGGTAGAGACTAATCCACCAATGAGCAACGCGCTGGTTAATTTCAACATAGTTCCGTCCTGCAATTTTTTTAATTATGTTTTATCGTTAGGTTTTTTTATGATGAGGTTTGGCTTCATCATGGGGTTCTCGTCTCTTTTACCGCTACAACACCGCGAGATCTGTGTCGAGCACATCGGTTACTAACATTTTTCCTGGTGCATGAGTAATGCAAATCGGTGGTTTGGCATTACGAATAGCGACTTGAGGCGTAACACCACAAGCCCAGAATATGGGCACTTCTTTTTCTTTTACCTGCACGGCTTCGCCAAAATCCGGTTGTGAAAGGTCTTCGATACCAATGTCTTTAGGGTTGCCGAAATGCAAAGGGGCACCATGTGCTTTGGGGAAACGAGTGGTGATTTGGATCGCTCGAATAGCGTCTTTTGGCTGGTAAGGGCGCATCGTTACCACGGTATTGCCAAAGAATCGGCCTGCCGGTACGGTGGGAATACTGGTTTCGTACATAGAAACATTGACGTTTTGTTCTATGTTTCTAGGTGTTAATCCTGCTTGAGACAGGGCGTTTTCAAATGAGAAAGAACACCCTAAAATGAAAGTCACAAAATCGTCTTGCCATAAATCGGCAATATCAACACAGCTGCTGACTTTCTCACCATCTCGATAAACAAAGTATTCAGGGACGTCATAACGCATATCTATGTCATCACCGAGCTCAGGCAGTGTGAAATTGCCAACTTCAGAGACACCTATCAAAGGGCAGGAAACAGGGTTTTTTTGACAAAAAAGTAAAAACTCATTCGCCCATTCTGCCGGTAGTATCACCACATTACCCTGCATTGCACCAGTGGCTAAGCCGCTGGTTGGTCCAGTGTGCTGAGCACTGCGAATGGCGCTACGAAGCGCTTTTGTTTGTTGCTGTAAGCTGGACACATTTTGTTCTTGCTTCATTTTAGGTACTCCTCAAATCGTAATATACGATTTTTCTAGAGTAGATCCTTGATAACCAAAAAGTCTAATCGTGTTTTTTTGGCACATATGATCAATTTTTTTTATCAAGGGGTCGGTTTTTACGCTTCACCTTTTTTGTTTTGGTTCTTTTATCGTAGTTTTTTGCGACCTGAAGCGCCAATTGAGCCACCTGCTGAACAATGTGGTCCTTTGGGTCGTTCAGATATGAAGCGGTGAAGACAAGATCGTCAGGTACCCAGCCTGGATCAAAAGAAATAAGGCGTTGGGCTTCTATCAAGCGTTGTGCTAATTGAATGGGGAGTACACCAACGCCAATCCCAGAGGCAATCATTTCGAAGCTGGTTGAGAGAGAAGTTGAAGGAAAAACCTGCCCGATTTCTGGGTAGCGCAACATGAGTTCTGACATGAGTTCTTGATAAGGTCTTGATAGCCGAGAGAAAGAAATGATAGGGGTGCTACCAAGATTTTGAGTTTTTGCTTCTGGATGACAAAACCACCCAAGTTTAAAGGAAGGAAGGGTTATATTTTCGACATTTCCCTCTGACAAAGGGCCCATGAGAAACACTAAGTCCATGTTTCGACTTAGTAACTGGTCGCGTAAGTTCATTGTGATGTCCACAGAAAGCTCAATGACCAGTTTTGGATAATGGGTTCTCAAGGAGGATAGAAACTCTGATAACCAGGATTGCGCAATGGTCTCGGCCACACCTATTCGCAAGGTGCCTTTTACTTCTTCAGATGGCGTTAGCTCTGCTCTAATTTGTGATACATAGCTTTCGATACGCTCAGCATGAGAGCGTAAAAGTAGGCCTTCTTTTGTCAAGACAACGCCACTTTTCTGGCGATCAAAAAGTTTAATTCCGAGTTCTTCCTCTAGCATCGAAATCCTTGCCGAAACGGCGGGTTGAGATAAATTCATCTCATGCGCGGCTTTGCGAACCCCTCCTAATTTAGCAACCCAAAGAAAGGTTTTTAATTGATCTAAGTTCATAATATAGGCTCTATACTTTGTCTTATCTAAAATGTGATCGTTTTTTTTTATCACTTTAGAAAGAAAATAGCGAATTGACTTTATCACTTCCTCGTTCAACACTGATCTTAGCCTAAGCGAAAATCAGCGTTATGGTTTTTTCAAAGGCACATAAGAAAGTTTGTAAGAACAAATGCACAAAATATAGGAATGACCATGACTATGACTAAACAAAATATATTTAAGACCAGTATCCCATATGCCTTAGTGGGAGCGTTCTTTGCAGGGAATGCTATTGCTGATGAGTCGCTTTCTGTTGTCGGTAGTTGGAGCAGCTTGCCTCTTTATAAACAGTACGAGCAAACGTTTTGGACAAAAACATTACCGGCTGATAGTAAGAATGAGTTCAGTGTGTCTATGACGACGCATGATCAAATGGGCATCAGTGGCGGTGACGTATTTCGAATGTTGGGTGATGGAGTATTCGATGTAGGTATGACCGTCGGTGATTACGCCGTGGCGGATGCGCCTGCTTTGGAAGGGCTGGATGTCCCTCTATTGGCGAATAACGCTGAACAAGCTCATAAAATGGTAAATGCAGCTCGGCCAATGGTCGAAAAGATTTACGAGACGGCTTTTAATTCAAAAGTCTTAGCGATCGTACCTTACCCGCCTCAAGTGGTGTTTTGTAAAGCACCAGTATCATCATTAGCGGATTTAGCAGGCTTAAAAATCCGAGCTTCTGGCCGTATGACGGCGAAATTTCTGGATGCCCTAGGCGCGCAAAGTGTCAATATCGGCTTTGGTGAAGTTCCAGGTGCGTTACAGCGAGGCGTGATTGACTGTGCAGTGACTGGTGCGGGTTCTGGCTATAGCGCTGGCTGGTGGGAAGTGACTACGTCACTGATGACCATACCTCTAGGCGGTTGGGATCCTGTTATCACGGCTATCAATTTAGACAAATGGGATGACCTTTCTACTGAGCAGCAGAATTTTATTCAAGAAGAAGTGACTACCAAATTTGAAAAACCTGTATGGGCTGCGGCTCAAGGTGATCTGGATCAAGATGTGGCGTGCTTAACTGGTAATGGCGAATGCAGTAGAGGAGCCAGTCATAACATGACATTAGTTGAGCCAAGCGAAGCTGATCTTGCCTACGCTAAGACCATTTTGACAGAAAAAGTATTGCCTGATTGGGCTGATCGTGCCGGAAGTCATTGGGTGAAACGATGGAATGACAGTGTTGGGAAAGTTGTCGGCATACAAGTAGCTGTGAAAGGAGAATAGTGGTCATGTTGTGCATTATTGATTGGTTGAAACGTATCAATAATGGGGTGGCAATTGCTGCAGGTCTACTTCTATTGGCCTGCATTCTTCTCATTCTAATTGATATTCTGTTGCGAGAATTTGGTATTAGCTTTGGTGGCTCCGAAGAAATTTCTGGTTATGTCATGGCGTCTATTTCTAGTTGGGGGATCTGCTATGCCTTAACGGAAAAAGCGCATGTTCGTATTGATGTTATAAGGAATAAGTCCAAAGCAGCTGGTCGTTCTTTATCTGATCTTGTTGCTTTGTGTGCAACGTCATTTGTAGCTATTTATGCCGCTTATTATGTAATTCCTGTTGTTGAAAAAACGCTTAAGAGACAGTCCCTTGCAAATACATCTTTAGAGACCCCTTTAATCATTCCTCAATTCTTTTGGATGGCTGGTTGGATTTGGTTTGCGATTACTTCATGTGTTTTGCTGCTTTGTGCCGTGTATTTGGCTGTTCAGCATAAGCACGACCAGATAGATGACATTATTGGCACGGGGACAGAATAATGCTTCCTTTTACATTTTTTGGCCTTTTGGGGCTGCTTGCATTATCGATACCTGTCGGCATTGTGCTGTTTCTTTTGGCGTTTGGTATAGATACCTTTTTTAGCCCTTTCCCATTAATGAGAGGCTTGGGGCAAGTCTTATGGTCCTCTTCTAATCATGCCACTTTGATTGCGGTGCCTCTATTTGTCTTGATTGGTGAGATTTTATTGCGTAGCGGTGTCGCCCAAAGGACTTATGGTGCACTCAATGCGTGGGTTTCTTGGTTACCTGGCGGTTTGATTCACGCCAATATAGCGACTGCAACCATGTTTTCGGCGACGTCTGGATCGTCTGTAGCAACCGCCGCGACAGTAGCCACTGTTGCGACACCTCAAGCTGAAAAATTAGGCTACGACCAACGCCTGTTTACTGGGTCAATTGCTGCTGGTGGTACTTTGGGTATTTTAATTCCGCCATCAATCAATTTGATTGTGTACGGTTTTTTAACCGAGAGCTCGATTCCGAAGTTGTTTTTAGCTGGCATTGTTCCAGGTATCAGTATGGCGCTGATGTTTATGATAGTGACCGTGATTATCTGTTCTATCTGGCCACGTCTAGGAGGGCCAAAACAGCATAGTAGTTGGAAAGAAAAAATTGTTGCTCTGAAGTCTCTTTTACCAGTGTTGGTTTTGCTATTTAGTATCGTGGGTTCCATCTATTTAGGTTGGGCGACGCCGACTGAGGCTGCAGCCATAGGTGTGTTGATTTCGATTCTGTTGGCGGTGGCTTACAAAGCATTTTCAAAGAAAATGCTGCTCGATAGTTTATCGGGCACGATCCGAATTACTGCGATGATCATGTTGGTGGTATTAGGTGCCTATGTTCTCAATTTCGCTTTGACGGCAGCGGGCGTGGGACGCACCTTACAAGACCTATTAACTGGCCTTGGGCTCAGCGCCTTGATGACCTTGTTGATCATAGTGGTGATGTACATCGTATTAGGCTTTTTTATTGAAACACTTTCCTTGATGGTCGCGACTATTCCGATCGTTGTTCCCATTATTGTGGAGCTAGGCTATGACAAAATTTGGTTTGGTATTTTAATGATCATTTTGGTCGAGATGGCGCTTATTACACCACCTGTAGGTCTCAATTTATACGTTGTTAACTCCGCTCGGAAAAATGGCAAGATCACAGATGTGGTTATGGGGAGCTTGCCTTATGTTGGAGTAATGATTTTGATGATAATTCTGTTGATCATCTACCCAAGTATCTCTCTTTATTTACCTGATAATTTTTAAGGATCACCATGCTATTTACTGTGAATGAAAGCACAAAACAAATTGATATCAAGCATCTTGTTGTTGCAGGTTGGACCGCAAGAGATATGAAGTTTGTCCAAGAACATATCGATGAATTGGTGGAAATCGGTGTCGCGCCACCTTCGACCGTGCCGCTGTTTTACCGTGCATCTAACTTACTTGTAACACAAGACCCCGTTGTCGAGGTGTTGAGTGGCGACACTTCCGGCGAAGTTGAGCCATTAATTATCAAGGCAGAAGGAAAATTATGGTTAGGTGTTGGCTCGGATCACACTGATAGAAAGTTAGAGGCCTTTTCTGTCGCTCACTCAAAGCAAGTATCGGTTAAGCCTGTGTCGTCTACGTTATGGGATTTTGATGAAGTTGCTGATCACCTGGATGCGTTGCTCATTGAATCCTGGGTTGATGAAGGAGAAGGTTGGACACAATATCAAAAGGGATCTTTAGCCAATATTCGTCCTTTAATGGAATTGGTAGAGCAAAGTAATTTGTCAGAAGGTAGTGCTATGTTATGCGGAACTTGCCCAGCGATTGGCGGTGTTCGTCGTACGGAAAAATTTCGCATGAGTATTCATGATCCTATTTTGAATCGTACGATTGAATGCGAGTACACCACCAAAGAATTGCCAATAGTGAGTTAATTCATGACACAAATAAAATCATCTGGCTTTGCTTGGCAGGGCCGCAAGTTGAATGCCAAGTGGAAAAGCGCTTTAGATATTCTTGATACAAAAGGCCAAGCCGTTTTCACTGAGCTTTTTGATTATGTTGAGCCTCAGCAAGGGCCTTTGAACGGGGCGATTATCTCAATCAAAGACCTATTCCAAGTGCAAGGCTATAAAACCCAAGCGGGTTCAGTGTTTATTGATCCCCAACTTGCTGGGGAAGATGCTGCCGCCGTTGCTTTATTAAGAAAAGCAGGTGCGAGTTTCTTAGGCCACACAAATATGACGGAATTGGCCTATTCGGGGTTGGGGCTTAATCCCCATTATGGCACGCCAGATAACCCTATTAAGCCAGGACGCATTACGGGTGGTTCGACCAGCGGTGGCGCCGCGTCGGTAGCGTTGGGCGTTGTCGATGCTGCGTTAGGAACGGATACCGGTGGCTCCTTACGTATACCAGCAGCTTTCTGTGGCTTAACAGGTTT
Source organism: Marinomonas sp. KMM3893 (assembly GCF_004352855.1). Taxonomy (GTDB): domain Bacteria; phylum Pseudomonadota; class Gammaproteobacteria; order Pseudomonadales; family Marinomonadaceae; genus Marinomonas; species Marinomonas arenicola. Next base: position 250,922 of record NZ_SJSC01000002.1, read on the forward strand.
TAAACCCTCAGAACAGACCGTATCGAGACAAGGTTGCCTACCATTGTCTGATTCTCTGGATTCAGTTGGCCCATTAGCCAATACAGTGGAAGAATGTGAATTGTTGTGGTATCTGCTATCAGAAGCGTCTGAATCAACGGCAACCCCAACTCATACAGATCTCTCGCAGTTGACTCTTGTTATACCAAGTAATTTTGGTATGGATGGCTTGGATGTTGTGGTTGAACAAGGTTTCGAACATGCAATAGCGCGTCTTGAAGCCTCAGGGGTGAAGGTTGAGCGGCGTGCTGTTGAGGCTTTCGAAGACTATAAAAAATTGCCTGTATGGCAATTCTCAGCGTTTGAATGCCAAGCTTATTATGGTTCGCGTTATGCTTTGGCAGAAGCTGAAATTGATCCTCGTGTGGCGTCTCGTATTGCCCGCGCGGCAACGATTAGCGAGAAAGAGTTTCAACAAACTCAAATGGCTCGACAAGCGTTTATTCAGCGGATGGCAATTGAGGAGCCTAATACAGTATTTTTACTGCCTACTGTGGCCATTGTTGCGCCCAAGTTATCTGATTTTTCACAAGATGCAGAATACGACCGTTTAAACTTATTGTGCTTGCGTAACACATCGTTGGCGAATGTGCTGAATGGTTGCAGTATCTCTTTGCCATTATGCTATCAGAATGAACCTATGGGGTTTATGCTGACGGCAGGTAATGGAATGGATCAGCAGATTCTTGACTTAGCAAAAGCGTTGAAGCCCATTGTCACTATGTCGTAGTTGATTCTACGAGTGTCCCATTGACTCTAAAAAGCTTGGTATTCGCCAAGCTTTTTTATTTCTAGAAACCGCTATTTGTTGTAGTTCTGTGCGGAGATAACCGCAATATTAGTGACCACCTCTGCAATGGGATTAAATGGCGTATTGGAATAAGATGCCGTAAATGCTAAGTCGCTAGGCGTCCAAATGGCCCTCAATCTGCGCAGTTTTCCGTCGGCTAGTTCTTTTTCTATCATGACGTTGGGTATGGTAGAAATACCGACGGCGTTAACCGCCAAACTGAGGCAAGCGGCTAGCGAAGTGGACGCGAAAAAGTTGACGGGAGCCCCTTCTAATTCACGAAATTTCTGTGCGATTTCAATGTAAGGTTTGGTGGAGCGTGCATAAGTCACAATCGGCCATGGTGCAAGCTCTTCTAGGTAAAGCAAACGATCTGGCAGCTCAAGAGTGGGGCTGGCAACCCAGGATAAAGAGAAAGTACAGAGCGCTCGATTTACAATATAGGGTTCTGAAATAGGCCCCATCAAGAAGGCCAGATCGAGCGTTCGGTCTTTAATGCCCTCAGCCAAAGAGCTGGTCACATCAACGGTTAGTTCCACATTAAGTTTCGGCATTTCTTGGTGGAGTTGTGCCAAAAAATCTGGCAACCAAGTGTTCACTATGGTTTCTGATACCCCTAGTCGCAAGACCCCAGAATAGGTGCTAGAAACATCCGCCTGTTTTCTAAGTTGCTCAGATTGATAGAGAATTTTTTCCGCATAAGGGAGTAATTCTTTTCCTTTTGGTGTCAATATGATGGGACTTGAACCGCCTTCTCTTTCAAAGAGCTTCACCCCCAATTCTTGCTCAAGACCGGCAATGCGAGCTGAAATAGCGGGCTGGGTAGTATGAAGGCGCTCAGCGGCTTTACGGAAATTGCCTAAAGAGGCTACCCAAACAAAGGTTTCTAGTCGCTTATAATTCACGTTGTTATTCCAGTGAGTAATGAAGTGGAGATAATAAATAAGAAGGTATTGAGCAAAAGAGTATAAGCCCCATGATGTTTCGGCAATCTTTTCGTTAAGTATTGCGAGAGTCATAGGTCTGGCATAAAGCTTGCGTTATGCTGTTGTAAACTTAAGAGACGATGTAAAAATGAACAAACTAATTACCTTATTATTAAAGGGTTTGGTGGCGGTGTTACCGATCAGCCTGACCGTCTATTTGATTTATTGGTTATTGGCGACGGGCGAGAAAATAGCCAAGCCAGTGATCACTTGGATTCTTCCTGACGCCTTGTACTTTCCAGGTTTTGGCTTATTGGCTACGCTGGGCGCTTTGATTTTGATTGGCTTCTTGGTCAATCTGTATGGCATTCGCTATCTAGTGAAGTTAAGCCAGAATATTTTCGAGCGTATCCCGTTAGTAAAATCCATTTATGGGGCGTTTAAAGACATGATGACGGTCTTTAATTTGTCCGAAAAGAAAGAAATGAAAAGCGTTGTTTCGTTAGAGTGGAATGGCGCTCAGGTCATTGGCTTTATCACAGGTGAAAAAACCGGAGAGAGACTGTTCGGTGATCAAAACCTTGTGGGCGTGTATGTGCCATTGAGCTATCAAATTGGTGGTATCACCTTGTACATTTCTCGCGATCGCTTAACCGAACTGGAGATTGGCGTGGAAGAAGCCATGCGCCTAGCATTGACCGCTGGCATCCAATCGTCAAAAGAAGGCCCTAAGGCCTAACAACAAGGCAAGCGGCCCTCGTTTCTTACCGCTTGCCTTGTGTCCGCTTACCAGACTCCAGCGTGAAGGGCTGCGGCATCGTCTTCTAAGACGGGGCCGATTACTTCTGTGTCTCTTTGGCCAGATGCAAAGACGGTACGGCAAGGCAGTGCGAGTGTTGGGTTCTCTGGGTGATTGCCAGTAATCGCTTTTAAGCGCTCTTCACTTAAGCCATAAACCACGCGTCCGACGCCCGCCCAGTAAATTGCGCCAGCACACATAGCACAAGGTTCTGCTGAAACAAACAAGGTGCATTGGTTCAAGAAATCTGGACGGTACGCTTTGCTAGCACGAGTCATAATAATGCGCTCAGCGTGACCGGTCATGTCCAGATCGGGCAAATAACCATTTACCTGATCCATCAACACCTTTCCTGTGGCATCCACCAATACGGCGGAAAAAGGATGGATACCTTGTTGTTTCGCCTCATTGGCTAACTGAAAGCTGTATCGTAAATGTTGTTCATCTTGCGAGGTTAATAACATGTCTTCTCCTGGTTATTTTTTCTTCGGCAAACTCCACGGAAACAGCCAAAGCTGTAGCCATTGCACGGATTTAAACAGTAATAAACTGATGGCTGATAGAAAGATTAAGCCAGCGAATGCTTGAGGGATTTTAAAGAAGGAGGTAGAAAATTGAATGAAATACCCCAGACCTTGTTCTGCTGCAACAAACTCCGCCACGACGGCACCAATGATCGCCAGCGTAATCGATACCCGTAAGCCACTGAAAATATGAGGAATCGCATAGGGAATACGAATTTGCCAGGTTTCACGATAACGAGGTGCCCGCAGAGATTGGCTTAACTCGATTAATTCTGGTGGTGTTTCCAACATGCCAGTGGTGGTTGAGACCACCAAAGGAAAGAAGGTGATTAAACAGGTAATGAGCACCCGTGAAGGGTCATCGGTGCCCATCAATACAATGATCAAGGGCGCAACCGCGACCACGGGAGTGGATTGAATAACGATGAGGGCCGGATACAAGGTGCGGTTTAATAGCTCAGAGCGAATCATCCCTATCGACAGTGGCAAGCTAATGAGAATAGACAAGCCAAAGCCCATTAAAGCGACCCGTAAGGTTGCCCATAAGTGAGTCATCCAGCGGGAGAATTCGACGTTAAAAAAGGCTTCTACAATCGCAGACGGGGAAGGCAAAATATATTGTGGTACTTGCCCTAGGCGACAAATTAGCTCCCACAGGATAATTAAGCTAATGAAAAACAGAGCCGGTGCGAAACGGTAACCTTGTTTGCTTAGCCACTGGAGAGCCGTTCGTTTAGGCACGGGTGATTGGTTCATAAATATGCCCTCGAATGATGTTAGTAAGTTCAGAAAAGCGTGGGGAGTTAATGGTGTCAGAGCTTCGCGGTCTGGGCAGGTCGACGTCGATTAAATCCAGCACAGTACCAGGGCGCTTGCTCATGACCAGAATACGGTCAGCCAACAGCACGGCCTCGCTAATAGAGTGAGTGATAAACAGCACGGTTTTGGGGTGGTCGCGCCAAATATCTAACAGATCGAAACCTATTTGTTCTCGTGTGAGAGCATCGAGTGCGGAAAAAGGCTCGTCCATCAGCAGAATGTCAGGGTTTAACAACAAGGCGCGCACTATGCCAACCCGTTGCTGCATGCCCCCTGAAAGTTCTTCTGGCATTTTGTCGGCAAAGGCACCCAGCCCAGTCATTTGCAACAGCTCATCGGCGCGCTTTTTATCTTCTTCTCTGACTCGGCCATATTTGTGTTTTAAGGGAAACAGAACATTCTTTTTTACCGTTAGCCAAGGCAACAAATTCGGCTTTTGAAACACTATCCCTACGTCATCACGAGGCTCTGTTACTGGTCGATTAAACACAGAAACCTCCCCGTGGCTTGGTATTAACAGGCCCGATACCATGCGTAATAGGGTGGATTTGCCACAGCCAGAAGGCCCGACAACCGCCACAAATTCATGGCGATGGATATCCAGATCGATGGCTTGTACTGCCATGGGAGCTTGCGGGTCTGGGTCATAGCGATGGCCTACGTTTTTCATGCTAACGTAAGCTTGCAGGCTGTTTTTTTCGTTTGATTCAGTCATTTATTCTCTTCCCTTCAATTCGTCGTGGCTTAGTCGTGGCTTGGTATGAAAGCTCGGTTGACGACTGTCTCAGGATCGAGTGAATCCAGGCTGAGGTTATTTGCCTCAGCAACATACTTCCATGTGGCTGCGATGCGCTTTGGTGTCAGCATGCCAAAGCCATCGTGTTGACTGATCTTGTTAAACACTAAGTTGTGAATACTGGTGATTTGCGCTGCGACAATGTCGGCATCGACTTCGGGCACCATTTTGTGAAGGTCCTGTCCTGCCTTATCTGGATGTTGGTAGGTGAATTGGATCGATTTTGCATAGGCTTTTATGAAGCGTTTGGCCACGTCTGGGCGTGAGGCTAAGAATTTATCAGACGCTAATAACGCAGAGCTATAGAGGGATAACCCCCCTTCAGACCAAGGTAATACCTTGATTTCTTTACCTGTTTGCGCGGCTTGTTGTTCGAATAATGCGGTGTTTGTTACCCAAGCAATAATGGCTTGGGTATTGCCTACCATCAGCATAGGGCCAAGAGCGCCGGGGTCGACTTTGCTTAATTTAATGGAGTCGACTGGCACGTTATTTTGTTTGAGCACTAGTGGTAAAAAGGCATTTGAGGAAGTAAAAGGCGAGGTGGCAATTTTCTTGCCCTGTAAGTCTTTAATGCTGTTTATGCCGCTGTCAGCGAGTACATAAAATGCATGAGGCGCTTCAGTAAAATAAGACATTACGGCACTGACTGGAACATTATCTTGGGCTCTTGCGGCCATCAAGGCACCAATATCTGAGCTACCAACGTCTGACTGTCCTGTCGCGAGTTTGGTCACCGCGTCGGTGGAGCCACGGCCGCTGGCTATTTTTACCTCTAAATCGAGTGCGGCGAAGAAGCCTTCTTGAATACCAACATACACGGGCGCTTTGTCTCCGCCTGGTAACCAATCAAGCTGAAACGTCACCTTGTCAGCAGCGAAAGCACTGCCAGTCATGGCGAGGGCCATGATGATCATCGATAAGCGGTTCAATTTTTTCATGGGCTGTTCTCCTTAATATGACGAGTCATAAAGATATCGTTGCAACGTTTGTTTCAGTCTGCAAAAAATGAGCCTGTTCTTTTCGCTATTAATGTAAAGGCGCTAACGCAATGAAATATCTATCATTTTTTATAGGGAAGAAGGCCATGTCTGAGAGACAAAGTGATTTTCTGTGTTTGCGTATCGTCTTTGCACGTAAATAGCGCCACTTAAGACGTCGGTTGCTGGTTACTGGTGCATGAGGTTTGCGAAGCGCTTTTGTGAAAACTTTTCTTATGAAACATTGGTGCAGTGCGTGTTTTTCTTTATCATGCGCTCTTTTGGTTTAGGGTGATCTTGGTGCAACAACAGAAATCTGTCATGGTAATTGGCGCAGGCCCAGCTGGCTTGATGGCGGCAGAGCGTCTTTGTGCGGCGGGATTTAAAGTCGATGTTTACGATGCTAAGCCAAGTGCGTGCCGCAAATTCTTACTGGCGGGCGTGGGTGGCATGAACATTACACACTCAGAACCTTACGATGATTTTATCCAGCGCTATTACGACAAAGCCCAATGGCTCGATACCTCGATTCGTGACTTTGATGCGAATGCGTTACGCCAATGGATTCATGATTTGGGTATCGACACCTTTATCGGCACGTCTGGACGAGTATTTCCAAGTGATATGAAAGCCGCGCCGTTACTGCGTCATTGGCTCAAGCGGCTGCGAGATGCTGGCGTGCATTTTCATATGCGCCATAAAATGATCGAGCTTAAAGCCAATCACGCCACGTTCGATCATGATGGTGAACAGGTGTCTGTTAATGCCGCTGCGATTATCTTGGCAATGGGCGGCGCTAGCTGGCCTAAGCTTGGATCTGATGGTGCTTGGCACAAAGTGTTGGCCGAGCAAGGCGTGAACCTGGCGCCACTAGAAAGCGCGAACTGCGGCTTTTATAGTGATTGGAGTGACCATTTACAGAGCAAGTTTGCTGGCAGCCCATTGAAAGACATGGCGTTCACTTTTATCCCATTGGAAGGCCAGCCAATCGTTCGTAAAGGTGAGTGTATTGTGACTAAAGATGGGTTGGAAGGCAGCCTTGTGTACGCTTTTTCAAAACACCTTAGAGACACCATTAAGCAGGCAGGAGAAGCCAATTTGCTGATTGACCTGCTACCGGCTTTTAGCGAAGAGCAGCTCATCAGCAAACTGAAAAAGACAAAGCCGAAAGAATCCTTCAGTAAGTATTTAAAGCGTACTGTTGGCATTAGTGGTATCAAATCGGCGTTGCTTTATGAGACTCATGAAAAAACCACGTGGCAGACCCCTGAAGGATTGGCGCGTTGTTTAAAAGCCATTCCGGTGCGACTCAATCAGGTCAAACCAATAGAGGAAGCGATTTCCAGTGCGGGTGGCGTGTGCGAAAGCAGTGTGGATGAGTATTTGATGTTGAAGCATCTGCCTGGTGTATTTTGTGCTGGCGAAATGTTGGATTGGGAAGCGCCAACCGGAGGTTATTTGTTAACCGCGTGTTTTGCGACCGGCCATCGTGCAGCACAAGGTGTGCGTCGGTATTTAATCGGCTGATCGTTAGCCCATCTTTTTGCTTTTATTCTGCTCCAATAAAAAATGCCCAATGATATTCATTGGGCATTTTTGTTGGTGGGCTTGCCGCTAAGTTATAGGGCCGCTGGCTTGCCGAAATTGTATTGCACACCGACGGAAGTGATGTTGTCGAACTTAGTATTGGTCAAATCTTTGGTAAGGCGAAAATCTGCACGCAATGAAACGTCTTGATTGATTGCGTATTTTACGCCACCGCCAGCATTCAAAAAGGTGTTGTTGTCGGTCGCTGAAGCATTGTTGGTGTAGTAGTTGTTACCGATACCCGCCGCGACATAAGGTGTGAATTTAGCGTTGGTAAATTCAGGCAAGGAATAGAGCCCATCTAGGCGATATTGATCAAGATCGACACTGCTGCCGCGGTGTTTTAAGTCGGAATGCAAATACGTTAACTCTGCAGCCCACGGTGTTTTGGTTTGATAACCCACGCTGATGGCATACGTCGCATCATTAGAAAGATGGCGGTCCGAATCGGTATGAATGTAACCAAGGCTAGGCGTTATGGTAAAGCCTTCTTTTGGTTGTTCTGCATACGCCATGGTGGACAGGGAGGTTGCCAATATTACACCGCTAAAAAGAGTTCGTTTTTTCAATGAAATAGACATCTTTTGTATCTCCTAATGAATCCGTTGTTTGTTGTTCTGTCGTCCAGAATACGTGCTTTTCAGAGACTTAAAAGCCCCTAGAAAAGTGGTGAAAGAAGAGGGCTTTACGGCTATTTCGTAATCATTACATAGGATTGACTAACTAGACTGAAAACTAGGGTTGGATAGTTTTTGAACGGTGTTTTTTCATCGAAAGCGTGGAATAAAAGGGGGGAATATTACAGACTATTTTCACTTCATATTGATGTCTCGTGACCTTTTTCAGGCAATTAACGCTGGCAGGCAGGGCTAATGGAGAGCGGCGGCCTGAAGTGGCCATAAAAAAAGCCTCTGATGATATTCATCAGAGGCTTTAGAGACGAATCGTCTAAGGTTACCTTGGTAACAAGATACCCCTGTAAACGTTAGGCTTCGTTAGTAGAAACGACAGCAACAACGCGACGGTTAGCTTCTCGGTTTGCGGCCGTATCATTATCCATTAATGGTTTTTCTTCACCGTAACCAATGGAAGAAACACGATCGGCAGAGACGTTGAAGGTGTTGATCAATACATCTGAAATCGCAGCAGCACGTTTTTCAGAAAGTGCTTTGTTGTAACTAGCAGCACCACGGTCATCGGTATAACCTTCAATGACTACCGTTGCACTAGGCATTGCTTCTAGGTAATCCGCTAGTTTTTGGATTTCTGGGTAGTATTTTTGTTGAACGTCAGCAGAGTTAGTGGCGAACGGAACCACAAGATCTACTTTATGAACCGGTACAACAACAGGCTCTGGCTCAGCAACAGGTTCTGGTGCTACGACAGGCTCTGGTTGCGCAACGACTGGTGCAGGTTCTGCTTCAGCTTCTTGTGGTTGAGCATAAGCCTCTGAATCAGAGTCATCACTAGTAGAAGACTGATGAGACGTACCAAAGGTGTATGTCACACCAACAGTGGTCAGGTTATCTAGGTGATTGTCTTCTACGTCTTTAATTAGACGGAAGTCAGCACGCAATGCTAAGGCATCATTGATGGCGTATTTTAGACCACCACCGGCATTAACGAAGGCGTTAGTGCTGTCTGACGCGTCACTGAAATCTGCAATACCAGCACCGGCCGCTACATAAGGCGTAATGCGAGTGTTTGAGAACTCAGCGAAATGGTATAAACCATCAAGACGATACTCGTCGACACCAACGTCCTGGCCGTTTTTCTCGCTGTCTGCATTTAGGTAAGTAAATTCAACGGCCCATGGGTTATCGAATTGGTAACCTAAACCGAGTGAATAAGCGGCATCGTTATCCGTGTCACGGTCGCTATCAAAATTGTAGTAACCGATACTAGGAGATATTGTAAAACCTTCTGTTGGAGCAGCGAGTGCTACAGTAGAAATAGACGACGCGGCGATAATTCCGCTAACAATAGTTCGTTTAGTCAATGTTAAAGACATTTCCTTTCTCCTTAAATGAGCTTTTAAATATGTTTGTTTACGCATGTTTGTTGTGTGTTCTGCTTCATACCATAAGCCTGTTTTAACTATAGGAAAAGCCTCCCCCGATTGCCTATAAAATGCCTTTAAAAAATTCTATTTCACATTCATGACGAGGGGTTTACGTATATGGCAACTTTACCACAGAGCCACCTCGGTAATAGGTGGAGATATGTTTAGAAATGTCTGGAAATGTAGTTAATCATTACAGGACTTTTTCGAAATATATTTTTGTATCATTGAATTGTGGCGATATTAAGTAGGTGTCATGATGAAAAAGCACGATAGTATCCGATTTATTTTTAGCCATTATAGTGTTAATAGATAAATCGACACTTAGCGACTAGGCTTATCGACACTGTGAATGCGCTTTGTCTTATTAGGCTACTATTTTCCATTCACAGGACTTTTACAAAAATTTAACCCTAATTTTGCAGTAGCTGATATGAAAATCAGGTAGCGTAGATGCATCTGTTTTCAAGGAGAGAAGCATGGAACATCTATCACGACTGCTTTTGGAGTTAGAGCGCATTACCCTTCAAGACATTGCCCAAATCCCCAAACCTCAACAACATATCTTGGTTGAGCACATAGAAGAGCTGCAAGACGAATTGCGTGAGTTAATAGAAGAGGAAGTATGACCTTCCTCTTTATCATTTAAAAAGAATAAAGCATTGATACGGTTGTTTCTGTGTCTGTTTTTTCTGTATCAGCAGGCACATCTGAAGAATACTTCACCCGATAGGACACCTTCATCGCTAGGTTATCAACCACATTGGCTTGCAATGACGAAACCGATTCTGTGATAGAGCTGCCGTTTTCTGTGCCTATCTCTGTGTTTAACTCTTGTTTAAATAGCGAGGTCGTTGAGAGGTGCTTTTCATAGGTTCCGCTAAAACGAACGATGGGAGTGCGCTCAGAATCGTCTGTTGTATTGTCTTCATCAATTTTATTGTTCCGATAACCGCCACCGACAGAACCCTCTAAATAAGAGCCGTCTTCTTCTTGCCAAAACCGATTACCGTAACCTGTTGATGCCGAGCTTTGATAATCGTAACCAGAAAATAGGTTTTTATCGTAGGCGCCACGGATATACCAAAACTGATGGTCATTAAAAATGTAGTCCGATTGAATAGCACCACGGTATTGTTCTTCGGTCTTGGTGTCATCGGAGTTGGCATAAAGCGAAGTGAAGGTGTAGGTGTTACGCCATGTTTCCAGCTGTTGAACAACATTAAACTTACTGTTTATGTTGGTGGTATCGCTGTTGCCTGTGGTGAGTATCACGCCTAATTCCACAGACCCTTGCCAAGGCTTCTGAGTTTTATTTTGTGGGTTTGTCTTTTTGGCTGGTGTTGTTTCATTCTCCGCCGCGTGTACCGCTTGCGTGGCAAGCAGAGCGATAAAGGGTAAATGATATCTGGCTTTCATTGAGTCTTCTCCATGTCTAATAAGCTAGCTGGCAGTTAACAACCGCTTTTGCATTCACCGCTGTCACATAACAAAGGAGCAGAAGTAGCGCTTTGTTTTTGACCTAGTGTGGGGATGTTTTGTGGCTAGAAAATTAACATGTCTAATAATAATATTCGGTTAAATCACCAAGGTTACACCTTTGCTTCACGATATTTAGACACTGTAATCGCTTGTGACAAAATCTATATTAAAGCCGAGAGTAGATTAAAAAGAATAAAGTAAAGTGATTGATGTTTCGGTGTCTGTTTTCTCGGTATCGAGGGGAACTTTGGATGAATGCTGGACGCGATACGAGAGTTTCATGGCAAAATTTTCTACAATATTTGCCTGCAGAGATGAAACGGATTCTGTGACCGTGCCTAAATGTTCTAAATTAACTTGAGTGGTTAAAGACTGCCGAAAGGTGGAGGATGCGGAAAGCTTCTTCATATACTTTAATGCGAAGCGAGTGATAACACCACGATCAAAAATAGCCTCTTCGGTGCCTGTTTCAAGCTGATTTCTGCGATAACCGACACCGACCGACGTTTCTAGGAATGAGCCATCTTCTTGTTGCCAAATTCGATTCCCATAACCTGTGGACATATTCGTTTTGTATTTATAGCCAGAGAAACGGTCTTTTTCGGCTTCCTCACGGACATACCAAAACTCTTTACTGTTGTATTTATAATCGCTTTGCAAGGAGCCTCGATAAGTTTCGGTGGTCGCAACATGATCTGAATCCGAGTAAAAGGATTCAAAGGCATAATGGTTACGCCAGTTTTTTAAGTTCTGGTTAATATGTAGGCCACTACTAAGATTGTTGGTATTACTGTTGCCAGAGGTCATTTGCAGACCAAATTCAGCGGAGCCTGTGACGCCTAATTTGTCGATGGCCTTGCCTGCTGCAAACGCCGTTTGTGTAGCAAGCATCACCAATATCGCGAGGCTGTACTTTAAAATCATGAAAACCCTTTCCATTGGGGAAACGGTAAAAAAACCGGATCGTTCAAGGTGAAATGTGACGTTAAGTGTTCGTGTTAAGCGGTAAAGAGCATGAGAATAGAGAAAAATTTAACATAAACCTTGAGGTGCTTTTAGCGTTCTGAGCAGAAACTTTCTTCTACCTTCGTTATTTTCATATTCATGCTTTTATACATGGAAAAAACTGACATAGCGGGCGTGAGTACTCGAATAAAAGCCTGGTTTAGATTCCTTTTTACCAGCGACGCAGCGTGATATTTAGTAAACTGATGCCTTAAATTTAGCGGTCATACTGAAGAGAAATAGTGATGAGTCAGAGCCATCAAAAAACACCTAACTTACGTTACCTTAATGGCTATAGTCCGCAACTTCAGCAGCAAGCTCAGGCGCTGTTAGAGGCAGAAAAAACGGCGGGTTTTTTCTTAAAAAAATACCCTGAAGCACACAACTTGAATGGCACTCGTCCGTTGTATGACTATGCGATGGCGCTGAAAAATCAATTTATGCGCAGTTCTGCCCCCATTAGTAAAGTCATCTACGACGACAAAATCCATGTGATTAACAACGCATTGGGGCTGCACACTTATGTGTCTCGAGTGCAGGGCAATAAACTGAAATCAAAGAATGAAATTCGAATCGCGTCCTTGTTTCGACGTATTCCAGAGCCATTGCTAAAAATGATTGTGGTGCATGAATTGGCGCATTTGCGGGAGAAGGAACATGACAAGGCGTTTTATAAGCTGTGTTGCTATATGGAGCCAGATTACCATCAACTAGAGTTCGATTTGCGCCTCTATTTATGCCATCGAGATCGTTTTGGCGACCTTTGGTAAGTGCGGACCGGTGAGGTTTTACGAAACACGAGAAGTGGAGAATCTTAGGCGTGCGCTGGGAACCGACGGGTTCCCAGCGCGGATCAGGCTAGGCTTTGACGCTTTCCAATTTGAAATCGGGTTTCACGGCGGTGATTTTTTTCACGAGATACGCCAACAAAACACCGTACATTGGGATGAACAATCCAATGCTAATAAACAGTTTGAAGCTGTAGTCAGCCAAGGCAATTTCTTGCCAGTGCTGTGCCATAAAGGCATCAGGACTTTGGTAGAAAGCAATGCCGAAAAAAGCCAAGGTATCTAAACCATTGCCAAAAATAGTGGAAGCGGCTGGAGCGATCCACCACTGCTTCATTTGGCGTAAGCGGTTGAAAACCTGTACGTCCAGAATCTGTCCGAGCAAGTAGGCCATTAAACTGGCGATCGCGATACGCGCCACAAACCAATTCAATGATGTCAGTGCTTCAGCCCCTTGAAATTGTCCCTGCGCGAAGATAACAGACAACACGTAAGACACAATCAGCGAAGGAATCATGACTAGGAAAATAATTCGACGAGCCAGTCGAGCGCCTAGCACGCGTACGGTGAGATCCGTCGCGAGAAAGATAAAGGGGAAAGTAAATGCCCCCCATGTAGTATGGAAACCCAATACCGTAAAGGGAATTTGGACTAGGTAGTTGCTGGACGCAATAACCAATAAGTGGAACGCAGCAAGATACCAGAGCGCCTTGCGCTGCTGTTCTGGGGTAAAACTATTCATGGTGACACCTTTTTTTTAATTTCGGCTGTAATGCTGTTTGGGGTGAGGGAACCCAAATAAAAACATCAAGGATTTCAGTATTAACATTGGCTTTGTTTTCTTCGCCAAAGTTGGGGCGTGATTATACATTAACCGACTGTTTAGGAAAGCGTCTTGGTGAGTGTTTTTTATACAAAATACGCTTTCTCTCTTTGTAGTAATGACCTAATACCTGCTCACTTTTAACTGTTGTTACCATCGGTGCTCGATAAAAAAACAGTTTAGGAGCCAGTGATGACAACAAGAAAAATTCTACTGATTACCGGAGACTTCACCGAAGATTATGAAACCATGGTGCCATTCCAAACCTTAATGGCGGTCGGACATACGGTTCATGCGGTTTGTCCTGACAAAGTCAGCGGAGACACAGTTAAAACTGCGATCCATGATTTCGAAGGGGATCAAACTTACACCGAAAAGCCGGGTCATAATTTTGCGCTGAACGCCGATTTTGACAAGATTAATGTTGAAGACTACGACGCCTTGGTTATTCCTGGTGGTCGTGCTCCTGAGTATTTGCGTTTAAATCCTGCGGTATTGGAGATGGTTCGTCACTTCTTTACGACAAATAAGCCGGTTGCTGCTGTGTGCCATGGCGCGCAAATCTTATCCGCTGCGGGTGTGTTGAATGGTAAAAAATGCTCAGCTTACCCTGCGTGCCGTCCAGAAGTAGAGCAAGCTGGGGGAGAATACGCGGACATTCCTGTGGATCAAGCCGTGACCAGTGGCAATCTTGTGACTGCGCCTGCATGGCCTGCTCACCCCGCTTGGTTAGCGCAATTCATCGCCTTGCTATAACGCACAAAGAAAGAAGAAAACCGCGTATTTGGTTTTCTTCTTTCTCTTTTACTCTCTTCCTCTCTTTGTCTTTCCCTTTTAACTGTCTTAGTCATCGGCCGATTGTGTGTTTTTTTGTCTTATTGCCCTTTCGGATTTCTGTCGCTACACTTTTTGCTCAGCCCATAACGAGGTAAGCACCATGTGTAAGCTCTTTATTAATGCCGATGCAGATCTCTGGTCATCAACCACGCATTCCTTGCGGATCGATGGCATGGTAACCAGTGTGCGTCTTGAGAATGCGTATTGGGGACTATTAACAGAAATTGGTGCGCGAGATGGTTTAACGGTGACCCAGTTAATTACGCGGCTTTATCAAGAGTCGATTAACGTCGGCCACGATGTTGCCAACTTCACGTCTTTCTTGCGTGTTTGTGCCTTGCGTTATCAAGCATTGCAGTTAAATGGCGATATTCCGGCTCAAGCGGAAGTGTCGATCGCATCGCTAGATTCAGACCGCATTTTGCAAAATGAGTCCAAACTAGCGAATCGAGGAGTGCACTGACACCGATATGTGTATCCTGTGCCAGTGAGTGATTAGTTCTCTTCGTCGTCTGCGCTCATTCTGGCGAGACGGGCTTCTTCTTCGGCTTGCGCTTCTTGGATTTCAAGCAAGACTGCATCCACATCCGCTTCTTCGGTAGGCTCCTCAAATAAACCGGTCAGTTCGGTATCTGGTGTGAGTTTACCGGCTTCGTAAATAGACCAGATTTCTTTCGCGTATTGGGTTTCTAGAATCTCCGGTGCAAACATGCCGTAATAGTCACGCATGTTGTTTACATCACGTTCTAGCATCCACTCAGCATGGTTGTTGGCAACGGCGTCAACGGCTTGCGGCAAGTCGATGATCACAGGGCCATTCGAGTCAACCAACACGTTAAACTCTGATAGATCGCCATGCACCAAGCCTGCGCATAACATACGCACTATGTCATGGATGATGACATCGAAATCTTCGCGAGCTTGCTCAGCAGACATGGTAACGTCATTGAGACGAGGTGCGACATCGCCATCGTCATCTGTGATGAGTTCCATCAACAAGACGCCGTCAAAGCAACCGTATGGTTTTGGTACTCGTACACCGGCGTTGGCGAGTTTGTACAAGGCGTCTACTTCGGCGTTGTGCCATAAGTTCTCTTGTTCTTCGCGGCCAAATTTTGAGCCTTTTTCCATCGCCCGAGCGCGACGGCTGTTTTTTACTTTGCGGCCTTCACGGTATTGAACCGCTTGTTTAAAGCTACGTTTACTGGCTTCTTTATACACTTTGGCACAGCGAATATCTGAGCCACAGCGAACAACATACACAGTGGCTTCTTTGCCACTCATTAATTGTCGAAGTACTTCGTCGACCAAACCGTCTTCAAGAAGCGGTTGAATTCTCTTAGGGATTTTCATGCTGCTCCTTGTACAGGCATTAGATAACAGATGTCACTAACAGAAATAAAAAACAAAAACATATTCCTTATCTTGGTCAAATTAGACTTAATTAGGTCACTATATATAGTAGCTCAGAGCCGATCTGGCCGTTATCCCTTCTTTTCCTTTTTCAAGGCTAACGAATATCAGCTCGAAACGATAAATCGTTCCAGTTATTTGGTCAATTTATCACTTTTTAGAGTGAAAACGCTTATATCTTACAGCAATAACCTTGGATAGCCGACTTTCTCTACGTGGATTTTAACCGTATCGTAAATGAAAATGCGCAATAATGGCTCTCTTTCATGACGCTTCTTTTTTGAATGAATCGTTATCGTGGCGAATGTAAATAGAACCGCGGGATCGGGGTGGATAAAAAAACCAGAAGAGAAGGCATTGACCTTTCGCGAGTAAGCCTTTTTACTAGCCTGATTCTTTTCGTACTTCATTTTGTTTTAAGGCAAATATAACGTGGCTATTTCTTCTAAACTTCCTGCCGTGGGCACCAATATTTTCAGTAAAATGTCTGCTCTAGCGGCGGAAAAAGGCGCGATCAATTTATCTCAGGGTTTTCCCGACTTTAAGCCGGATGAGCGTCTTTTAACACGAGCATCCAATGCCTTGCTAGAGGGTAATAATCAATATTCTCCGATGACAGGATTGCCTGTATTGCGTGATGCGATCGCCAGTTTGATTGCTCGCCACTATGGTCGACAGGTCGATTCAGCAGAAGAAGTGACTGTGACCAGTGGTGCTTCAGAAGCCATTTTCGATGCCATTACCGCGCTTATCCAGCCAGGCGACGAAGTGGTGCTTTTTGATCCCGCTTATGACCTGTATGAGCCTGCGATCACCCTAGCCGGTGGTGTGTGCCAACGGATGACGCTCACCGCGCCAGATTTTCGCCCCGATTGGCAAGCGTTTGCGTCTTTGCTAACAGAGAAAACGCGCTTGGTGATCATTAATACGCCTCATAATCCTACTGGCAGTTGTTGGACCGAGGACGATTTGGCGTCTTTATGGCAAGCCATTAAAAGCCAGGATATTTATGTTTTATCGGATGAAGTGTATGAGTTTATTCATTTTGGCGAGCAAGCCGTCAGTGTGCACAAACACCCAGAATTAAGGGCTCGCAGTTTTGTTGTGTCGTCGTTTGGGAAAAGCTTCCACCTGACAGGCTGGAAAGTCGGTTACGTGGTGGCGCCAACAGAGCTGACGGCCGAGCTGCGCAAGCTTCATCAATATGTGACCTTCTGCACGGCGACGCCATTGCAACAAGCCTTGGCTGAGCACCTACAGGAAATACCGGAAAGCAGCGCCGAATTGGCGATGTTTTATCAGCGAAAGCGCGATGTGTTAAGAAACGCGCTAGCCAACAGCCGTTTTACTTTATTGCCTTGTGATGGCACCTATTTCCAATTGTTAGATTACAGTGCGATCAGTGATCTGGATGACGTGGCATTTTGTGAGTGGTTAATCGATGAAGTGGGTGTGGCAGCAATACCCGTTAGTGTTTTCTATCAGCAAGCACCACAAGATCAACGGCTGATTCGTTTGTGCTTTGCCAAAGAAGAGCACACCTTGCTGGAAGCGGCGCAGAAATTAAGCCGCTTATAGTAAGAAACTCAGGCGTTGACCGTGGCTAAGTCACGGACAACGCCGCGTTACGCGCATGCTATAACGTGCGCTTAACGTCTGTTTTGTCTTGGTTTCTTCATTGGTTTTTTATCGTTTCGCGGGCCTTTTCCTAACGCTTTGGCACGTAAGGTTTTTTTCGATGGCGGGCGTTTTGTGCTGCTTTCTTGCTTGTCTAAGTCTGGTTCAAAGCCTGGAAACCATTGTGGATTGAAGTGTTCACCAACCAGTTTTTCGATATCGGCCAATAAGTAGCTCTCTTTTGCAGACACGAGCGAAATGGCTAACCCTTCTAAACCGGCACGACCTGTGCGGCCAATACGGTGGATATAATCTTCAGCGTTGTAAGGCAATTCATGGTTTACCACGTATTGCAGTTGCTGGATATCCAAGCCCCGCGCCGCGACATCGGTTGCCACTAAGGCTCTCACATTGCCTGCTTTGAAGTCGGCCAGAACGCGATCTCGCGCTCCTTGAGATTTATCCCCATGGAAGGCTTGCGTGGCAATACCATCTTTCTGCATTTCTTTAGCAAGCTCGTCTGCGCCTTGTTTGGTGCGGGTGAAGATCAAGACTTGTTTCCAGTTCTTTGAGCCAATCAAGTAAGACAGCAAACCGCTTTTCTTGTCGTTATCGACTTGGTATACCAGCTGTTTAACCTTGCTCGCGGTGGCATTACGCTGATCTACCTCGATCAGTTTAGGGTCTTTTAATAGCGTTTTACTGAGTGCGAAAATTTCATTATTGAAGGTCGCAGAGAAAAACAGCGTCTGGCGATTGCTTGGGATTTTGGTCAGGATGCGTTGGATATCAACAATGAAGCCCATGTCTAGCATGCGGTCCGATTCGTCTAAGACCAGCGTTTTTAAGTCATGCAACTTGACCAAGTTTTTCATCAAGAGTTCGAGCAAACGGCCAGGGGTGGCGATCAACACATCACAGCCTTTGTCGAGTGCATTGATCTGAGTGTTGATACTCGCACCACCGTAAACCACCACAGATTGCACCGAAGAGTTCTGGCTATAGGTGACAAAACTATTGTAAACCTGCTGGGCTAATTCCCGTGTTGGGGTGAGCACCAGCACGCTGATTTTTTTGTACTTTTGATTGGTTAAGCCTGCTTCACTGGTTTGGTCGAGATCGAATTGTTCTAATAAACGATGCAGCAAAGGCAGAGCAAAGGCCGCTGTTTTGCCCGTCCCTGTTTGTGCGCCAGCCATGACATCTCTTTGTTTCAGTATCGCTGGTATGGCCGCTTTCTGAATAGGGGTAGGAATACTGTAACCACGCTCAGAAACCGTGTTGACCAGTGTTTTATGAAGGCCTAATGACGCAAAACTCATGAACTTGCTCGCTTAAATAGTAGACGGAGAACGAAAGTCGCTAGTGTAGCATTTTGAGAAAACCGACGGCTTTTTTTCTACTGCATTATACCGGCCATTGATCTGTGCTTTTGAGAACACTTTTAAGACGTTGTTTTACTTGCTCAAACTCATTAGGCAAATGACCCCGATGGGAAACAAGATATATGGGGTAGCTAAATTCAGGCGCATTTGGTACTCGCTCCAAGCGGCCTTCTTGTAGGTATTGATCAACGACGCGGGTGCGAAAATAGCCGTTTCCACCTTGTTTAAGCATGACTTTGAGCGCCATAGGGCCGAGTGAGAACTGCATGGCTGTCTGTCGATTAAAGGGCAAACAGCGATCAAATTGCTGGGTAAACTCTTCCCCCCAATCGATAAACAAATTCGGTTTAGGCGTGTGTGTGCAGGCGACATGTATGAGCTTCTCTTCGGCAATTTGCTCAATGTTTAAATCTGGGTAATAACGTGCGCTGTGCACCACCACCGCATCCAGCTGGAATTCACGGATGGCGCTATAAAGCGCATCCGTAGAATCTACTCGGCTATGCAGACGCAAATGATCAAACTCTGCCAGCTGCACAAGCCATTCCACCATAATCGGGTTCCATAAGCTGTTTTCCGCGCCTAGCGACAGTGTTATTTTTTCGTCGGGCAGTGGATTGCGACAGACTTCTTGCGCGGCATGCCACGAGGCGATCATTTCTTTGGCATATCGAACAAAACGCTCACCCTCTGGCGTGAGTCGCGCCCCGCCACGATTACGAATAAAAAGCGAGCAATTCATGCTGGCTTCTAAGGCGTGAATGCGAGCTGTGACGGTGGTTTGGGTGACATGGAGCCGCTCGGCCGCTTTGGCGAAGGTGCCTGATTGCATGATCTCGATAAAGGTTTTTGCTAGCTCAATGTCCATACGTACTCAATTTGAATGCAATTTAATTGAATTTATAATCACTTAATATTCATTATACTGATCTTAAGAGTTTCCGTACCATACCTGCTCTTTATTCTGCTGTGTCGTACTCGTTGTTCCTATTATGGTGATTTCTGCTTTTAAAACGTTTTGCCAATTTATTGGCATAGAAACCAATCGTACGTCACATATAGAGCGTTTGATTTCGGGGCTGACGACCTGCTTAGCGATAGCCGTTGTCGTATTGGTGACGAAATGGAGCTTATCTACTGACGTCCATATCCTATTTTTCGCATCCACGGCGGCGACCGCTTTTCTTGTGTTTACCTTGCCTCATGGCGCCTTATCACAGCCTTGGCCAGTGTTGGCTGGGCAAATCATTTCCATTGTAGTGGGCGTGAGCTTTGCGAGTGTGCTGGATTCTAGCTTGATGACAGCCGCATTGGCGGTAGGGCTAACGGTTATCTTGATGCATTATCTGGGGTGTCTGCACCCACCAGGCGGCGCGACGGCCTTTTACTTTGTGGTTAACTTTGAACACATTAACGTGTCTGAATCTGTGGTCGTTTTTATTGTGAATATTTTGATTATCTTAGCGTTGGCGATGATCATTAATAATTTGTTTCATTGGCGACGTTATCCACTTTTTTGGTTGAACAGAAAAGCCACCGCGCAGCACGCTCATAAAGACGCTTCTAGTGTTGAGCATTTCAATGTGGAAGACCTGCATCAAGTACTGCAACAGCAAGATGTGTTTGTGGACGTTAGCCTAGATGAATTGCAAAGTATTTATGATGCGGCGCACACCATTGCTAAGCAAAGGCGCACCGTCAGCGCGCCGATTAGAGCCAAGCGTAAGCGTCCTAAAGCGGCATAAGTCTCTTGCTATTTGACCGCTCGTTTCATGAGGGTAAGGCAAGAAAGCCCGTATAAAACAAGAATCAAAGCAGAGAAGAACGTAGGGTCTATGCCCCAGTGTAGACTGATAGGGCGAATCATGATCAGACTAAAAGCGACGGGTATCAAGAGTAAAAACATGCGCCCAATACTGATAGTGAGTGCGTAGCCTTCTTTGCAGCTTTGGCATGCTTGAGGGCGTAGTAGGCTTTTTCTTAGTATCGAGAATGGCAGTTTTTCTTGGCAGTGTGGGCACTTCATCTGGTCAATCTAACTCTTTTTTATTATGAATGCCTGCTAGTTTGCATCAGTCTTGAAGGTCATACAAGTTGTGCTGTTCTCCTGCTAAAGAGTGGCCGATTTTCGACCACTCTTTAGCCGCTGTGTGTGCTTGTTTTATTTGTTCATTTCACCTTTCCATGGCACCACTTTCACTGTGTCTCCGATTTCGAAAGACATCAGGTCTTCACCGACAACAAGCGGACCTTTATACGTTTCACGGGTCATGGCAATTAACTCATCGACGCTTAGTTTCGGAAAGTCCTTGGTGCCTAGCAGCGCAACATGGGTAAAAGCCGCCAACTTAGGTTTTGCTTCTGTGAATACTTCTCCGGCTTGTCTTGGATTAATATGGTGTTCGAAAATGGCGCGCAGATTGGGGTGTTTCTGTAGCAAACCATCTCTGACGGCTGCGACTTCATGCACCAGTAAGTCTGCGCCTTTTGCTTCATTTATGACGGTTTGCGACTTTCTAGTGTCTCCCGAAATAACCACGGTTTTACCCTTGTATTGTATTTTATAGCCAACAGATGGGTGAATAAATTTACCGTGGTCATTTTTGAATGATGTCACTCGGATGCCGTATTTCTGATAGACCAAGTGCTCTCCTTCTGTGAACTCGGTCACGACAAGTTTGATGCCTTCAGGCGGTAAATGCTCATCTTCAATATGAATCCTAGTGTTATCTTTGAAGGTTTCGGTTAGACCATTTGCGATGTTTTTAATGCCTGTTGGACCATACAGATGAAGAGGGGTTGTGCGGCTGGGAGAAACGGGAGGTAGTGGCATCCAGCCTGTCATCCAGAAGTCAGATAAGCCATTAATGTGGTCAGAATGATAGTGCGTTAGAAAGACATCGGTTATTTTGTTAATAGGGGCTTTAAGCTGCCAAAGACGAATAATACTGCCACGGCCTACATCGAATAAGAGATAGTGACCACCGGCTTCGACAAGCGTGCTTGGGCCGAATCGCTGGGCACTGGGAATTGGGTTCCCTGTGCCCAGTAAGGTCACCTTCATAACATAGGGCTTGGACGCTGTGCTAGCGGCGTATGAAGAGGGGCTGAGTAGCACACATAGCATAAGTGTAATGAGATATTTTCGCATGAAGGCTTCCTTATTAACGTTATTATTTGGCAGTCATCATTTGAATCTATCGAGTTTTACACGATTCTAGTAATTGCTTTTTCGCGGACAGAATAAGAAATTACGAACACCGCCTAACTTGGCATCCCTTCAAACGCAGGCAGATTTTCAAAACCGTCATCCCAATTACCTTTGCTACTAGTAAATACATGGGCTTGTGGACTGATATCAACATCTGTATCCAAACAGCCTGCAGGCACAATAACTAAGCCTCGAGCTTTTGCATCGGTGGGTACGTTAGAGCCGCAAACAGAGCAGAAAGTACGAGCAAAGTTAGTGTCTTCATGCTGATAAAAACGGAGTTTTTCTTCGCCACTGAGCCATGTGAGTTGAGCCCCAGGCGCAAAAAGGTTTGAGCAATGGGCGGAGCCAGAGCTTTTTCGGCAACGGCTACAGTGGCATAAAAAGAACTTTTTAAACTCACCTTGCAACTCGAATTTGGCAGTGCCACACAGGCATGATCCAGTGTGTTTTTGATCCATAACTGTATTCCTCATGGTCTTTTTTGGTGGGTAGCGACAGCGAAGTTAGCGCGGATATCGACCTTTTAGATTGTGCTAATCAGCAAACGAAGGTGGCAGATTAGTCCTTCTTTACAGTCAAAAGTGCCTAATTAGTGACCAGCTTCACGCTAAATTTCTCTTATCGCCGCTGTTTATGTTCAACATAGAGACGCTATTTTGCGTCTATTATATCCGCTCTAAGCTAGATATTACGGGGCTTTAAGGAGAAAAGGTATTGGCTTTTTAGATGGATATTGAAAATAGAGGTTTTGATACGCTTTGATGACATGTATCATGCCCCACTTTTATTTTCAGCCATATTTATTTGGCAATAATTATTGGGCATAGCAAATCAACGTAACATATAAAAACTAGAGAGAGTGTTATGAGTACTACAATGAAAGTATTGCTGGGGATGGCGCTGGGCATCTCCGTTGGGCTAGTCATCAATTTAACAGGACTAAATGCCTCTGGCACATGGGTGAATCAATATCTAACGAATGGCCTGTTCCATATTGTCGGCAGCATGTTCGTTAATGCACTAAAAATGTTAGTCGTGCCTTTGGTCTTTTTCTCATTGGTCTGTGGTGTGTGTGGCATTGGCGACATTAAGCTACTTGGCCGCATTGGCTCAAAAGCCTTTGTTTTGTATTTGATGACCACGGCGATTGCGATTGCTTCTGCCCTTTTCATCGCCTCAGGTTTAGGCATAGGCGAAGGCATGAACGCTGTTGCCAATAGTAATTTCTCCGGTAAAGCGGCGCCGCCACTGTCCTCTGTAATCATCAACATAGTGCCATCTAACCCGATTAGTGCGATGGCGAAAGGCGAAATGTTGCCGGTTATCTTTTTCTCAATTGTCTTTGGTATCAGCTTGCTAATGGTTGGCAAAAAAGCAGACTCAGTGAGCAGCTTTATTGAAGCATTGAACGAAATCATGATGAAAATGGTTAACGTGATTATGGCGGTCGCACCTTATGCGGTGTTCTGTCTTATCGCGAAAGCCATCGCCAACCTAGGGTTGGATCTATTAGAGCAGCTACTTGGTTATGTGTTGGTCTTGATTGGTGTCTTAATGTTCCACTTGTTTGTGACATTGCAGATTATCTTGAAACTGATGTCGGGTTTAAACCCACTGACGTTTATTAAGAAAATGCGCAGTACTCAAGTGTTTGCGTTTAGTACCTCTAGCTCAAATGCCACTATTCCTGTGACCTTGCGCACTGTGACTGACCGTTTGGGTGTTAATAACTCTGTCGCGTCTTTTACCGTCCCGTTTGGAGCGACCATTAATATGGATGGCACCGCCATCATGCAAGGGGTTGCTACCGTCTTTATTGCGAACATCTACAATGTTGACCTTGGCATGATGGGTTACTTAACCGTTATCTTGATGTCGGTATTGGCTTCCATCGGAACAGCCGGTGTACCAGGTGTTGGTCTGATCATGTTGTCTATGGTGTTTGCTCAAGTAGGTTTGCCGATCGAAGGCATTGGCTTGATTCTCGGTGTTGACCGTCTATTGGATATGATTCGTACCGCGGTTAATATTTCTGGTGATGCGGTAGTGACGGCGGTTGTCGCGAAAAGTGAAGGTCAGTTAGATGAAAGTATCTACAACGATCCTAACGCTGGCAATGACACAGCAGACATACACCTAGAAAGAGTCTAGTCGCGTCTGGATACCCAATTAGCCATCTGTAGGGTTAATTGAATATAAAGCGCCAGACTGACGTGAGCCTGTAATTAGAGGACACGTTAGTCTGGCGCTTTTTTATAGCGTTTTAAAGGGACATGACGATACGACCTGTGATATCGCCTTTTTCCATATCTTCGAAGATGTCGTTGATATCCTCTAACGACTTCTCAGTAATGATGGCTTTGACTTTACCGCGTGCGGCAAATTCCAGACACTCTTCTAAGTCTTTACGAGTGCCGACGATTGAGCCAATGACACTGATGCCATTGAGTACGGTATCGAAAATAGGCAATGGCATATCTTCTGGTGGCAGGCCAACCAGTACACATTTTCCACCGCGACGAATCACATCATAGCTTTGTCTGAAGCCCGCTTTGCTGACCGCAGTACAGACAGTGGCGTGCACGCCATTGGTTGTTGCTAGAATGTCTTTCACCACATCGTCTGTTTTGAAATCGAAGAAGTACTCAGCGCCGAGTGACATGGCCAATTCTCGTTTAGCGGCTCCTGTGTCTACCGCCACAACACGAAATCCCATCGCGACCGCGTACTGCACCGCCAGATGACCAAGCCCGCCAACACCGAACAGAGCCACCCAATCACCTGGCTTTGCGCCTGACACTTTGAGTGCTTTATAGGTGGTAACGCCCGCGCAGAACAATGGTGCTGCTTCGACATAGCCTAGACCTTCAGGCACTTTAACGACATATTCAGCGTGAGCAGCACAATATTCAGCGTAACCACCGTTTACAGAATAGCCTGAATTTTGTTGTGACAAACAAAGGTTTTCGTTGCCTGTTAAGCAGTATTCGCAATGGCCACAAGCACTGTACAGCCAAGGTATACCGACGCGATCGCCTAGGGCGATGTGCTGGACGGCGCTGCCCACTTCAACCACTTCGCCAACACCTTCATGCCCAGGAATAAAGGGTAATGTTGGTTTGACTGGCCAATCGCCGTGGCAGGCGTGTAAATCCGTATGACACACCCCACAGGCGTGTATTCTGACAAGAATTTGGTGTGCTTCGATGCTTGGTTTAACCACGTCTTTAATATTTAGAATCTCACCAAACTTATTAGCGACTGCTGCTTTCATAACGAACTCCATCTCAGATTTATTATTTTATTGAACGAGTGTTAAAGCGATGTGATTTTCACTATTCCACTTTAAGCACAATGCAGATAAAAGTTTTCCTCGCAGTCCAGCATATTTGCACCACAGTACAATTTACCTTTCAGGAAGGCCGCTTATGGTGTCATTGTCATGCTTTATTGCATGGCGTGTCGGGGTGTTGGATCTCACATAGGTTTGCGAATGATTACAAAAAGGAACGAATACATTTAGATATGTATGCTAGTTTCAAGAGATATAAACAAGGGCGATATTGGTTGCATACATGGCACAAAAGACTTTATCAGGAGAACGCTTAGTTTTTAGTTGAATATTGATGTATTAAAAATCAGGTGAATATTTCTTATTGTCTCGTGAGTATGCCGAGCAGGTATCTTTAGGTATAGAGAGCACAATGTTAAACACACTCAAAGGACGACTCTATTTTCTCTCTGTCTTGATCGTCACTCCCTTCTATTTCTTTATCTATTTTAGCTTCAACTACAGCAGTGAAATCATTGAAGATGAATTTCTAAAAACCGCTAAAATTGTCTCTAATCAGGTGGCTGAGAATCAGAATCAGCTGGTGGCCTCTACGCACCGATTCCTAGCTTCTCTAGCGGCTCTCCCGCAGATACAAAAGCCAAACTCCGAAAGTTGCCGCCGTTTTGTGAGCGATATTACGCCGTTATTTGAGCGTTATGTAAATATTGGTATTCCCAATACAGAGGGAGTGTTGACCTGTAATGGCACGCCTCTTATGTCTTCTATTGACGTGTACGATCGTCGCTACATCCAGCAAGCCTTGACGCAAAATAGATTTACGACCAGCGGCGTACAGCTCGACCGTGTTGTTGGTCGTCCGACGATTAATTTTGCGTACCCCATTCATGTCGAGGCCGAAAACAATGATGCCTTGGGTGTCGTAGTGGCCGTTATTTCACTGGACTGGTGGAATTTATTACTGAGTAATAGTCAGCTGCCAGAGAAGAGTGTGGCTTATGTGCTAGATGGCTATGGCAAAGTGGTGGCCAGTTACCCTAATGACATTTTGTTTGATCCACCAGAATACTTTGATGCCATCGTGGAGGGAAATGACGACATTCATCGAGTATTTGTTTACCACCCAGTACTGGGTGAAGATGGCCAAGTGCTGCTGACCTTTTTGACTGGCATTTCAGTCGATCAGCCATTATCCATTCTTAAAAACCGTTATACCCTGATCTTGGTGAGCTTTACCATCATGGTTGTGCTGATGTTTGTGCTATTGAGAGTGTTTTTTATAAACGCGATTTCTAAGCCTTTAAGTCGCCTTGGGGATCTTGCCATGAGACTGGGTCAAAATGAGAAAATAGAAGCGGTTTTGCCCACTGGCGTAAAGGAAATGGACGATTTACAAAGCCGCTTCATTGACATGGCTGAGCGTAAAGCGCGAGCCGAAAAGGTGATAATAAGCCAAGCACAAACAGACAGTCTGACCGGCATCTCTAACCGCGATGCGCTTAATAGAAGCCTATCCAACATGTTGTTGGCCAATCATAACAATCATCATATTGGGGTTATTCTGCTCGATCTAGATAACTTTAAAGAAGTGAATGACACTCGAGGGCATGAGACAGGGGACGGTGTGCTAAAAATGATTGCCTCTCGTCTTATTGCTTGTGCACCATCGGCTCAACTGATCAGTCGCCTAGGCGGTGATGAATTTATTCTTTTACTAGAAGGTTTTGACGAAGACCAAATAGCGACACTCAGTGAGAGAATCAGACTCTCCATTAAACAGCCTTTTACCGTTTCGCATTGCGAAATCGTCGTGACGGCGAGCATTGGCATAGCGCTTTACCCAGAGGATGGGGCGAGTGTCGGCGAGCTGATGGTGGCGGTTGATCAGGCGATGTATTTTGCTAAACAAAGTGGCCGAGATGCCTCTAGGCGTTTTAGCTGGGAGTTAAAAGAAGCGCTGACCAGAAAAATAGAGCTTATTCAGGACTTGCGCCAAGCGATTATTAATCAAGAGTTCTATTTGCTCTACCAACCCATCATTAACAAACAGGGCGATGTGGCCAAATTTGAAGCGCTTATTCGCTGGCATCACCCGCAAAAAGGTTTAATACCGCCGGATCATTTTATCCAATTTGCAGAAGAATCGGGGCAGATTATCGAAATCGGGCATTGGGTTATCCAAGAAGCGAAACGGGCCCTGGCGCCAATTCGTGATGTATACGGTAACGGTATTCAGGTCAGTGTGAACGTATCGCCAATGCAGCTTTCAAAGCAACAAGGTGAAGATGGCCGCTTACTTACCGAACTGCTTAGCAAGCCTGTGGGAGGCAACCCCACACACATTCAAAATGGCTTGGTAGTAGAGATTACCGAACACCTTCTAATGAACTCAGATGAAAGCACACGAAGGGCATTATTGGCGTTTAGAGAAGAAGGCATTCAGGTCGCGCTAGATGACTTCGGGACGGGCTATTCGTCGTTGGCTTACATCATGAACTACGACATCGATTATTTAAAAATAGACCGTGAGTTTGTGCAGAAGTTAGGGCAAGAGTCTGCTTCGGAAACCCTGTGTGAAGCCATTATCTCAATGGCGCACGCACTGGGTGTGTCGGTTATTGCAGAAGGGGTAGAAACACAAATACAAGCCGATTTATTGTTAGGTTACGGGTGTGATTACCTACAAGGTTACTTTTTCTCAAAACCCATTCCCTTGAAGCAAATACTGAAATACCAGCAAGATAAGGATTTATCGGTTTAACGCAGGCCTAGAGTGGCGTGTAAATGACCTCTCATCAGAGCCGAAAAACGCGTGTTTTTTGACTCTGATAATGTACTTACCGACGCATTATTTTACTTTGAAGTAATTGATGTCGTCTTTCAGGGTTTCAGAGAGCTGCTGTAAAGCCAGCGTTTCTTCTGAGCTGACTTGCAACGCTTGGCTGGTCTCTTTCGACATATTGGCCACTTCTTGGATCTCACTGTTAATCTCAGAAATGGTCACTACTTGCTGAGAGGTGGCCGCGACAACGTCCAATACATTGGCTAATGAATTCTTCGATTGCTGCTGAATCTCATTAAGCAGTGCATTGGCTTCATTGGTGAGCGTTAGGCTATTTTGGACTTGAGGTACCGTTGTCTCCATTGCTTCAACAGAGGCTTTGGTTTCTTCTTGTACTTGAAGAATCATCTTCTCAATGTCACCGGTCGCGTCACCGGTACGCTGCGCCAAATGTCTTACTTCATCGGCGACCACTGCGAATCCTCGGCCTGTTTCCCCAGCTCGCGCGGCTTCAATGGCCGCATTTAAGGCCAGCAGGTTCGTTTGCTCTGAGATACCGCGAATAACATTGATGATGTCGCCAATGCTGCGAGTACGCTCTTCTAGCACATTCACTTGCTCAACAGTGGCTTTGACAGTCTGCGACACTTTTTCAATTTCTGTTGCGACTTTTTGTACGGCAGTTTGCCCTTTCAAAGAAAGCTCAGCAGTAATGTTTGAGTTGTTTTCCGTTTCTCTAACTCGCTCTGAAATAGAGTGAATACTCTCGTTCATTTCGATCAGCTTATGCGCCGCTGAGTTTGTGTATTCTAATTGAGTGTCCGCCGCCACCAAGGATTGCTTGGTGCCCGAGGCGACTGTTGCTGAGCGCTGAGACAGCTCCGTCGACGAGGTAATAATGCTGTTTACAATGGTGACTAGCTGCTTCTGCATAACTTGCACCGACGACATCATACTGTCTGGGCAACAAGAGGAGATGGCGCCGGTTAGATCGCCTTTAGAAATCTCCGCAATCACATCGGCGGCTTCTTGAGGCTCGCCACCCACCGCGTTTTTAATGCGACGGGCAATCAAGTACGCCACACTGAGGCCAATAATAATGGCAATGCTGGTGAGGGAAATCATCCAACTTTGAAAGGAGCTAGAGACCTCTCGAGTTTCTATGGTGGCTTCTTGGTTCGCCATTTCTTCAAGATTAATAAACGCATTGATCGCCGCGAGCCATTCCACAAAAGACGGCTTGGCTTGGTTCAGTAACACCGCGTTGGCGGACTCTAAGTCATTGGCTTGTTTGGCGCTGATGACTTGCTGAATCAGTGGTAGGGTTTTTTTCTCAATGCTTTGTATGTTGTTGTAAATAGATTTTTCTTGCGCCGTCATTGGAATGTCGGCTGAGTTAAGCATTTTTGCAGACTGTTGATAAAAGAGATGAAGATCAGCGATGTCTTTTAGAATAATAGACAATTCGTTGTCGTTCCTCGCCAACACCACATCACGCACCGCAATAGCTCGGTCGTGTACACTGCCACGGAAGTCAATGGCATAGCGTTGTTTTACTGAGTTGATGTCCGTCATCTGGGTGATGGTGGTATCAATGAAATTCACTCGGTGGATCGCAATGACCGTTAATATAACCGTCAGAGCCAGCGTGATACCAAAGCCAAAAACGAGGCGGGCGTTAATCGTCATAAATTGAATCCGTTTAGTCTATTCAAGCGTTACAGAAAACAGGTGTTTGTTAGTCAACAAGACACCCACAGAAGTTCCTGCCGTATTGTCTTGTCTTACATGATAAAAATGAGAAGCGAGTGTAGCCTAATCTGTTCTGAGAGCCTGTTACAAAATGTGTTTCTTGCATAAGGTTCTGACTTATATCAGTGCTATTTATCGTTTCTTTTAGGCGATGTGACTAGCTGCGAGCAATCACATCGTTGACGGCTTTGGCAATTAGATCCTGTCGCATGGTGGTACGTGCCACCGGTCGTTTAAACCAGAAATCCATTGGCTGATCAAAGCCAATACCGTGCATGTAATTGTAGAGCGCTTTGCGCAACCCTTCGCCGAGCATTTCGTGCTCAGTGCCGGTTGGGTCGGTAAAGTCTACGTCGTTTTCTGCAAATAAAATCTCAGGGCGTTCAGCAAGTGTGATGCCATAGTCGTCAGGATTAATCCCGATTGGGCTGTGAATCGTCGCCGCGAATCTGTGCCAAAATGCGGATTGGAAGCAGCCTTGTGCCATCATTTGTCGAACCATTTCTAATGCATCAATGGTTTCTTGCTCTGTTTGTGTCGGGAAGCCATACATCAAATAGGCGTGAACCAGAATGTCCGCATCACTAAACGCTTTCGTGACGCGGGCGACTTGATCGACGCTAACGCCTTTTTTCATCAGTTTTAGCAATCGGTCTGACGCGACTTCAAGTCCGCCACTGACAGCGATACAACCTGAATCTGCCAATAATTGACAGCGCTCAGGCGTGAAGGTTTTCTCAAAACGAATATTACCCCACCAACTGATCACGACGCCGCGTTCGATCAAACGATTGGCGAGAGCGAATAAGGCTTTTGGTGGCGCGGCTTCATCCACAAAATGGAATCCAGTTTGTCCGGTTTCTTCGATCAGCTCTTCAATTCGGTCGACTAACAGGTCCGCACCGGCGGCATCGTAGCGGTCGATGTAATCCAAACTCACGTCGCAAAAGCTGCATTTGCGCCAATAGCAACCGTGGGCAATGGTCAGTTTATTCCAGCGTCCATCGCTCCAAATGCGGTGCATCGGGTTAAGCATTTCACAAAGAGACAGATAGTCGCCTAATGGCAAGCCGTCGTAGATTGGCGTGCCCACATCGGTTTGGGGGATATCGTGCAATGCTTTATTGTCATTCAAATGCACATAAGGCTCGCCGTTTTGATCTTCTGCGAGAAAGTAAGTACGTACTAACTCGTCAATTTCTCGTTGACCGTCGAAGAATTCCAGCAAGGTAATGAAAGGGCGCTCGCCGTCATCAAGACAAATGAAATCAACAAATTCAAACACGCGGGTATCTTTGAGAGCACGTAATTCTGTGTTTACAAAGCCGCCGCCCATGACGATGGGCAAATCAGGATTGATCGCTTTACAGGTTTGCGCGATGCGCAGTGCGCCGAGCATATTGCCCGGGAAAGGCACGGTTAAAGCGACCACACTGGGTTGAGTCTCTTCTAAATACTGCTCGACCAATTGTTCTAAAATCTCAGAACTAAAACTAGGTTCCCCCATGAGAGTATCGTAGAGATTGTCGAAGCTTGGGTTTGCCGCGGCAAGGCGCTCGCCGTAACGGCTTACTTCGAAATAAGGGTCAACACCTTGGGTGATCACCGCTGATAAATCATTGATAAACAAGGTAGCCAAATACTTGGCTTGATCTTGTACCCCTAGGTTACCAAACGCGGCTTTTAGAACATCCCCAGAGACCGCTTCCATTTGTTCTATGGTGTCGAAAGCTGGGCCTTCAGGCAGAAAACGTCGGGAAATAATACGCAACGCTAGGCTTGGATCTTTACCTTGTAAAAAACGAATGACAGGCTCAACCGCAAGGCGGTAACGATCGAATTCCGCTAAGAAGGTGAAAATCACATCGGGCAGTTCGTCGTCTTCAAATTGCTCGAAGTTTTCCTCTACATGCTGGCGGATAATATCCAATGCAGGCGCTGTCATCATCTCAAGAAAAAGCTCGATGGCAGGGTCTCGCTGCACCGCCTCATAGCCCCGAGAGCGTAAAAAACCAGTGAGATACGCCGTCGCCGGATACGGAGTATTTAACTGAGTCATAGGAGGGGTCATTAGAAGAACGGTCATAGCCTGCCTTTAAGCGTAACAACGGATAAAATAAGGGGGCATTCTAGCAGTAAAGAAGGGGTATATCCTGCTAATTATCGAGTATAGGATTTAGGTAGCCTGCGCCGAGTTGCTGCATTTGCCGCTCAATCCAATCCACTCTTTGACGAAGATTCGGGGTTAATCGGTTTGGGTCACGTTTGCGTGGGCTAGGTAATAGTACCGCCAATCGGGCGGCTTGGTTCGCTGTCAGGTGGCGGGCAGATTTGCCAAAATAATGCTGGCTAGCGGCTTCGACACCATAAATCCCTTTGCCGAATTCTGCGACGTTCAAATACACTTCTAAAATGCGTTTTTTACCCCAAATGGCCTCAAGGCTGATGGCTAGTCCGGCCTCTAACCCTTTGCGAATAAAACTGCGTCCTGGCCACAGAAACAGGTTTTTTGCTGTTTGCTGGGTAATCGTACTGGCGCCGCGAAGCCCTTCACCATCATCGTATTGGCTAAGCGCTTTGGTGATCGCCGTAAAATCGACACCGAAATGGTCGGGAAAGCGTTGATCCTCTGAGCCAATAACCGCTAATGGCACCTGTGGTGGCAGTTTATCGATACTGATCCAATGCTGAGTCACCGGATAATCACTTTGCAACATAAACGCCGTTGTCGGTGGCGGCACAAATCGAAAGAGCAGTAGAATCAAAGCAAACGCGATCAAAACACGCCATAAAACAGTCCATGCTTTGTTGAAAACACCCGGTTTACGCTTTGCCATTCATTACCTCAAGGGGGAAAGAGGCCATACCTCTCTGAAAGACTATAATAGCAATTTTTCACTGGTTGATGTTTAACCTATTTATTGCTTTAAGGCGTTCTCTTTACTGGAAAGGATCAGGTCTTTTACTTATTGGTGCGCAGACCCTATTGCTCGATTCCTGTAGCATACGCGCACCGAAATTCACAGTGGTCGCAATGTGCCCCTTCTTTTACACCATCGCAACAAGGACAACGCCTGATGGCCAATTTTAATACCCACGTTACCGTGGCTGCCGCGCTTAGTGCCCCCTTGGCAGCCTGCGCTTTTGTTATGGGTTTTGCCAATATGAACGACGCCATTCTTTATGCTTTAGCGGGGACGTTAGGTGGACTATTACCCGATATCGACGCCGACGAATCGATTGCCATTCGGTTGGTATTTCGCCTGTTCGGCGCACTGGTTGCAGGCTTGATCATCGCCGCTTGGGTGAATCAACTTCCCCACTGGCAAGTACTTGCACTGGCGGCGGCAGGCTACCTAATCGTACGCTTCCCAATACAATGGGTGTTTGAGCAACTCACCATACACAGAGGAACATTGCACAGTTTGCTGGCCAACGTCATGTTTGCTGCTCTTGCTGTGCCCATCTCATACCATGTGTTTGGCCTTAGCGCGAAAACCGCCTGGGGAATCGGCGCTTTTACCTTTTTAGGCGCCACCATACATCTGATACTCGACGAGCTATACAGCATCGAACTCTCAGGCATGCGCATCAAACGCTCCTTCGGCACCGCACTTAAACTCACCGACTGGGGCGAACCACTGGCATCGCTGGCGCTAGTACTTGGCTGCGCAGTGGGGTACTGGCTCAGCCCAACGCCAGATGCTTGGGTGTCTGCTTTTGCTTTATTGCATTGAGAAAATCAGTTTTCGGTTATTTTCGATGAACTGATGTTCATAACATGCCTAGCGACATGTGGATGAATCGGTGTGAGTCCAGATTTCATACCAAGTGGTTTAAACACTTTATCGATAATACTCTGAACCTGACTACCCTTGTCTTGTTCAATGTCTGTCAAAGTGCGACGGCTGACTCCGACTAACTCTGCATAGCGAGTTTGAGAAAAACCAAGCACTTCTTTGCGAAGGCGTTTTAACATCTGTCCTTGAGTGAGCTCACCTAATATATGTTGTTGTAGAAGCTCTACTAATAAAGCTTGGCGCTGTTCTGCTGTCATGCTCATAAAAGCCCCCAACGGGTGAGTTTTGTTTCTAACCATTTGACTTGGATAACCTCTAAAATTCGTTCAGGAACCCCTCTTGCCTCCAAGCGTTGCTGTAAGCCAATTAGTTGACGTGCTGTTTTTTTTAATGCTGATAATGAGGTTTCACTCGGGCATAAGTCGCTAAGTTCTTCAGTAATAGATTGCCAGCGGAACTCTCCACCTTCTTCAAATGGAGGCCCCCATTTTGTTGTTCTAGTGACACCTTCCGGATCTACTTTCATTGGTGCAAAATCATAAATAGGGGATAGCCAAATTCCGCTAGGCTTTTTAAGAAGTGCGGTATTACGACCATGATTATCAGAGTTTCCGAAAGCAATGTTTAGTAGATCGCGTGTTAACCATTCGCAAACAAACCGAGCAGTATCAAACTCTACTGACTGTCTTTTCAGCAAAGCGCACACAGAGCGGATGACATCAAAATGATTAAGGTAGCTTCCCGCCGGTTTGTTTAATACAGAAAAAATAGACTCCAAACCGTAACGATCCCAGTGGCGTTTATTCCAATGAATATCAAACCTAGGCAGCCAAAGAGAAGGATAGCGGCTACCTTCAAGCAGCTTCATTTTCTCCGTACTGATCGTGTTAAATCCCATATCCGTTAATTCATGATAGAAGTGATATTCCGCTCGTAAAATATCGCAATCGTCTTGCGTCTTTCGACCTCGTGGAAATTTCACTAAGTAATGCATATCAGTAATATCGTGTTGCTCTTGGAAGGTGTCAATCCAGACTTCATCTAGCTCAGAACAGCGCAGTAATAGCTTTGGTGCTTCACCACCTGCGCCAGTCGCGCCCCCACTAATGGCCCCCATTTCTTGAGCGTATTCTAGAAAGCTTGAATCGCGTTCGGCTACATCATTTAAATTAAACTTGCGAAGGTGAAGGGTAGAATCAGCAGGTAAGCTGGGAAGCGATTCTTTAATTCTCAAATTGCCAACGGGCGCGATAGTGCCTTTTTCCAATAAGGCAGTATCCTGCTCACCGGCAGAGAGACTTTTCAGCCCCCAAAAATCCACTAGATAGCGGCGAGCTGCACCAGCGGGAACAATGTCTTCTAAAAAACCAAACCAACGATCAGCTTCATGTTCAACCATAATTTGCACTGGTAGTACTAAGCTGCAAGCGTGTTCATTATTACAGTCTAACCACTTGATAGAATATTCAAACTCATAACCAAGGCGGCTTGGGCTGGCGATCCCTTTTTCAGGACTGAGTAGCTGCAATGTCGCGATATCGCGCCATTGTTGTTGAATCAGAGCTTGAATAGTGAGAGTTTTCATTGAACAGCCTGTGTGAGCATAGTTTTGCTCATTATAGTCTTTTAAAATTACTTATGAGAAGAGTATTGCGCAAAAATATTTTGAGACACCAATGATGAGCAAAGTTTTGCTCGTCATTGGGTCGGTCGTGATACTCAAACTCCCAAAAAGGATCTGACTCCTTTTAGTCTATTGGGATTGTAAGTTTAGAAAGAAACCCTAATGCGCCTCGTCCCAGTTGTCCCCAATCCCAGCTTCCACAAGCAAAGGCACATCAATCTGACTGCTATTCTGCATGATGTCGACGATTTTTTCTTTGGCGGCGTCTAGGTCTTTTTCGGCCACTTCGAAGATCAATTCATCGTGTACTTGCATGATCATTTTCACGTCTAGGTCGGTGTCGGCAAGCCAGTCGTGCATCTTGATCATGGCGCGTTTGATGATGTCAGCGGCGGAGCCTTGCATCGGTGCGTTGATCGCGGTGCGTTCGGCGGCTTGGCGCATCATGGCGTTTTTCGCTCTGATGTCAGGCAGATACAAACGACGACCGTAGATGGTTTCGACAAAGCCTTTTTCTTTCGCGCCTTCGCGGGTGTTTTCCATGTATTGCTGTACGCCTGGGTAGCGCTCGAAATAACGCTGAATGTATTTCGCGGCTTCTGGGCGGCTAATGCCAAGTTGTTTCGCCAGACCAAACGCAGACATACCGTAGATCAAGCCGAAGTTGATGGCTTTGGCGCGGCGGCGTTGTTCGGTGGTGACTTCGTCTAGGCTCACTTCAAACACTTCTGCTGCTGTGGCTTTATGCACATCGGCGTCTCTAGTGAAGGCATCAAGTAAGCCTTTGTCTTGTGACAGGTGCGCCATAATGCGAAGTTCGACTTGCGAGTAATCGGCTGCGAGCAGCTTGTAGCCGGTTGGCGCAACGAAAGCTTGGCGAATACGACGGCCTTCTGCCGAGCGAATCGGGATGTTCTGCAAGTTCGGATCTGTGGACGACAAGCGACCGGTGGCGGTGATGGCCTGATGGTAAGAGGTATGGATACGGCCGGTTTTCTGGATCATTTCTGGCAGCTTGTCGGTGTAAGTGGATTTCAACTTAGACAAGGTGCGGTGTTCCATGATCAAGCGTGGCAGTTCGTGGTCTTGTGCCAGTTCTTGCAAGATAGGCTCGGCGGTAGATGGCTGACCCTTCGGCGTTTTCTTGATGACAGGCAAACCTTGTTTTTCGAACAAGATCACTTGCAGCTGTTTTGGTGAGCTTAGGTTGAAGCTTTCGCCAGCGTGTTCGTGAGCTTTGATCTCCAGTTCCTGTAACTTCCCTGCGATTTCAGCGCTTTGCGCATGCAATAAATCTGGGTCGATCAAGGCGCCGGTTTGTTCCATTTTCGCCAATACGGGTACAAGAGGGCATTCGATATCTTTAAAGATGCTCACCAGTTCAGGTGTTTTTTCAACTTGTGGCCAAATCGCTTGGTGAAGTCGCAAGGTAATATCGGCGTCTTCTGCGGCATAAAAAGCGGCTTGTTCTAGGTCGATTTCATTAAAGGTTTTCTGTTTTTTACCTTTGCCAGCCAAGTCTTCAAAACTTACGCAGGTGTGATCGAGGAACTTTTTCGCCAGCGTGTCCATGTCGTGGCGCGAGCTGACAGAGTTGTACACGTACGATTCCAGCATGGTGTCGTAGGCGATGCCGCGCAGCGTAATCTTGTAGTTATTCAATACGTTAGCGTCGTACTTAAGGTGTTGGCCGACTTTTGCTTTGCTGTCATCTTCTAGCCAAGGTTTAAGTTGTTCTAATACCCAATCACGATCGAGCTGTTCTGGTGCCCCTTCGTAGTCGTGGGCAAAGGGCACATACGCTGCAACGCCGGCTTCTACTGAGAAAGACACGCCAACTAATTCGGCGGCCATGTAGTTTAGGCTGGTGGTTTCGGTGTCGAAGGCGGTGAGTTCGGCGTTTTGAATTTTCTCAAACCAAACGGCGAAGGTCTCCTTATCCAAGACGGTGGTGTAGTCTGCGACAAGGTTAGACGCAACGGGCACGGCGACTTGCCCGTCTGTATTCAGAGTATCGCTGGCAGTTTCAACGCTCGGAGCTTGGTCAAGTTCGGCCACCCAGCGTTTGAATTCTAGTTTGGTGAACCATTCTTTTAGCGTGTCTTTATCGGCTTCTTTGTTTTTCAATTCAAGCGCATTAAATGGCAATTCCACATCACACTTGATGGTCGCTAGCGTGTAAGACAACTCGGCCATTTCTTTGTTGTCTTCCATTTTTTTCGCTAAGGTTTTTGAGCCGCGAAAGCCTAAACCGGCGATCTCATCTAATCGCGTGTAGATTTCTTTGATGCTGCCCAAACCTTGCAAGAGCGCGAGAGCGGTTTTTTCACCAACCCCCGGCACGCCTGGAATGTTATCGACCTTGTCACCCATAAGGGCAAGGTAATCGATGATGAGTTCTGGTGGAATGCCGAACTTGTCTTTTACGCCCTGAATGTCCATCACGGTATCATTCATGGTGTTGACCAAGGTGACCTTGTCTGTCACCAGCTGCGCCATGTCTTTGTCGCCTGTCGATACGATGACTTCGCGACCAGTTTCGCCCACTTGTTTGGCGATGGTGCCGATGACGTCGTCAGCTTCTACGCCATCGATGATGACCAGCGGCAAGCCCATGGCTTCTACCATGCGGTGAATCGGCTCGATTTGTGGACGTAAATCGTCCGGCATAGGTGGACGTTGTGCTTTGTATTCGCTGTAAATCTCATCGCGGAAGGTTTTACCCTTGGCGTCAAAGATGATGACCATAGGTGAATCTGGGTAACTCTTGATGAGGCTACGTATCATGCTGATCACACCACGAGTCGCGTTGGTCGGTTGGCCGTCGCTGGTGCTCATCGGTGGAATGGCATGGAATGCTCGGTAAAGGTAAGACGAGCCGTCTACCAAAATCATCGGTGAAGTGTGTGTCTTAGAATCGGTAGCCAAAATGAAACCTCTGTATTAATCGGCGATTATTGGCGCCTATTCTAAGCACTTACGAGGATTTTTTCAGTCTAAATCGCGTTTTAACTGTTAAAAGGTCTGTTGGGCGTGGTATCGCGTTTAATAGAAAATCGCGGCAGAAAGCGACGATTTCCGTGACTTCGAATTGACCTTTCGTCGCTTATTGTGGAGCATAGGCGTTTTCTTAATCGCTCTATCCCCTTGACGATCAATAGGTAGCAAACTTGGCTGTTTACACTTCCCTCTCAGACTCTGACATGAAAGCCCTAGTGGCTGATTATTATTTAGGTGAATTGGTTTCGTACCAAGGTATTTCTGGCGGTGTTGAAAACACCAATTATTTCCTCAATACCACCACTGGTAAATACGTCCTCACCTTATTTGAAGAGTTTGAGTTTGACGAAGTGCCTTACTTTTTAGATGTGGTTGCGCACCTTAAACACAAAGGCTTTAACGTACCTGCGGCGCTGATCGACATTCATGGCGAGCGTTTGCGCATCGTGAAAGATCGCCCAGCGATCATTGTGGATTGCTTTCCTGGCGAGGGCTTAGAAAGCACCAGCGTAGAAAGTTGTCGTCTGATGGGGTCTGCCTTAGCGCAGCTACATATCGCGGGAGAAGATTTTCCTGAGCATCGTGAAAGTCATCGCGGAGAGACATGGTGGAAAACCACCAGTCAGGCGCTTGCCCCTGAATTAGAGCCAGAACAAGCGCATCTTTTGTTGTCACAAATTGAAGCCTTTGATGACTTTGTAAAGCAGCATCCTGATTTGCCTAAAGCGACCATTCACGGGGATTTGTTTTTTAACAATACTCTGTTTGAAGGAAGCCAACTGTCGGCGATTATCGACTTTTACAACGCCTGCCATTCTTGGGTAATGTACGATCTGGCCATTGTGGTGAACGACTGGTGTTCTGACATCGACACCGGTGAGCTGGATATGGAGAAATATCGCGCCTTGTTGCATTCTTATATTCACGAGCGCCGTCCTAATGCAGAAGAGATTCTTGCCTGGCCACACATGTTACGCATTGCCGCAGTGCGCTTTTGGCTGTCTCGTCTTGAAGCGTGGCATGGTGCAAAAGGGGACCCTGAGCGTTTGGCGCAACAGCATGATCCAAAAGAGTTTCAGCGTATTTTAGAAGCGCGTGTGCGTCATGCACCTGCGTTAATGGAGTAGCGCTTGTTTCGCTTGATTGGGGTTTTATGGTTTGCCTTACTCGGGGCGAACTCTGCGCTAGCGCATCCGCATATTTGGGTGGATGTTCAATACCAAGCGGTAGTAGACGCGCCCACCATAGAGACCTTGAACGCGACTTGGTCATGGGATGTTTTTACCTCGTTGAGCTTGCTTGAAGCCTACGATGAAAACGCCGATGGCCAGTTCACCGGCAATGAAAGAGCCGAGTTGCTAGAAGGCCTACAAAACCTCAAAAAAGACGATTACTTCGTTCATCTCAAGGTCGCGGGTAACGTAATAAAACCCAAGTCAGTGACCATTACTGATTTTGGCATGAAAGACAAAATGCTATGGATGACGCTTAAGGTAAGTCTGTCGACGCCCATTAATTTAGAAAAAACGCCGCTGAGTATGGCGTTTGGCGACTCTGAGTATTATTTTGCTATGGTGCCATTAGAAGAAGGTTTGTTACGCCTCTCTGGCGCTTTGGCGGAAAGTTGTACCCCTCTAGATCATGATGCCAAAGAACAAGGCATTGAAACCTGGGTGGATTTGAGTTGCCAACCTTAACGAAAGGTTGTTAATAACGGTCGTTACTCTTAATAATTGTCATTAAATTGGAGAGCCTAAATGCTAGAGCATTTTCACTGGTTGCCGTTCTTGGCTGCCATTACGGTACTGACTATGAGTCCTGGTGTGGATACGATTATCGTGATGCGTAATGCCGCCGCGGGTGGTTGGCGTTTGGGGTTTTTGACAAGTTTGGGTATTTGTATGGGACTATTTGCCCATGCAACTGTGTCGGCACTGGGTTTATCCGTCATTTTATTAGGCTCAGCAAGCGTATTTACCGGGTTTAAATTGTTAGGTGCGGCGTATCTAGTGTATTTGGGGGTTCAGGCAATTCGTAGCGCTATTAGACCTACTGGCATGTCTTTTAAAGACGCTAAACCCAGCAAAGCAATGACGGGTTGGGGAAGTTTTCGCCAAGGTATTTTGTCCAATGTATTGAACCCTAAGCCGATTATTTTCTACATGGCTTTTTTGCCGCAGTTTATTGATCCAAGCCATTCTGCCTTAGCGCAATCCTTGTTTATGGCGTCGCTTCACTTTGTGATCGCGATGGTGTGGCAAACCTTTTTAGCGCTAATGGTGCACAAAGCGCGTGTTTGGCTAGCGCGTCCAAGAGTGGCGCAAGTGTTAGACAGCGTAACCGGATTACTCTTGTTAGGTTTCGGCGCTAAGCTCGCGCTAACCCAGCGCTAAACCTTATTCGACTAGGGCGATGTTTTGCAGCCAAAGGCTAAGCCTTTAGGGCGTAATCGAATTGCCAGAAAAACAACCGGCATAAAGTCTCACTTTGTGCCGGTTTTTCTTTTTTGTTTGCCTATTTAAAC
Organism: Marinomonas sp. KMM3893; assembly: GCF_004352855.1. GTDB lineage: Bacteria > Pseudomonadota > Gammaproteobacteria > Pseudomonadales > Marinomonadaceae > Marinomonas > Marinomonas arenicola. The sequence continues at coordinate 291,582 of NZ_SJSC01000002.1, forward strand.
ATCGATATTTGACGTTATTTTGCTAGAATTATCGTGTCTATGAAGACGCCTTCTAGACAAACATTTAAGACGCCACAAGCGGGTTAAATGAGGTAGGCCTTAACGATGACCTCGCAAGGCTTAAGATAAATCGGTAATTGGCTTATGCGCTGATTGCTTTTTCTGGTACTTCCCTAAATGAGCCTATTGATCTCCACTTGGATTAAATTCTTTTTCCTGTTTGCCCCATTCTTTGTGCTATCGATGTTTTTGGCACTGACCCGAGGTGAAACCTCTGCGGTGCGTCGACAAGTGGCAAATAAAGCCATTATCTCGTCTGTGGTGATTTCGTTTGTGTTGTTTTTCTTCGGCGGCAGCTTGTTTGCCGTGCTAGGCATTACCCTAGATGCCTTTCGTATTGGTTCAGGCGTGTTGTTGTTTTTGTCGGCCTTGAGTCTGGTCAGGGATGGCACGAGAAATCATGCCGTAGGGATGCCAAGTGAAGAGCGTGAAGACGTGTCTGTTGTGCCATTGGCTGTGCCGATTATTATTGGTCCGGCAACGATTGGTACGATTCTGGTTTATGGTGCAGAACTTCATGGCTGGGAAATGGCGCTGGGGTTAGGTGGTTTGCTGTTGGCGTTGGCGAGTTTGACGCTGATTTTGTACTCCGCGTCTTTGATAGAGCGTCTTTTGGGCCGTACCGGATTGAATGTGCTTTCAAAGATTACCGGTTTGATTCTAGCGGCCATGGCGTCTCAAATTTTCATGAGCGGTCTGATGGGCTTTTTAAAACCTATCGCCAGTTAGACGGTTTTATGGGGCTGTTTATGTTGCTTGTTAGTGAGCAAAACAGCCCAGCGAATAGGGTTCAAAAAAGGCGTTTGATCGTTTGTACTTCTTCTTGATTTTCTTTTGTTATAGTATAACAAGAATTAATCCATTGAAGTGAGTGCGTCATGGCGAGAAACGCCGTTCTTTTCTGTTTATCCTGCCTTTTTTGTGTCGCTCCGGTTTATGCGGCGACCAGCCTATTTGGTTACGATGCCTTCATTCACTGGATTGTGTTTGAGCAAGTGAGCTTGCATCGCGAGCTCGCGACGGCGGTGCAGAAGTTAAGCCAAGATGGCAGTCCTCTGGTGTTGTGGAGCTTGGTGTCGGCAAGCTTTCTATACGGCATTTTTCATGCGGCAGGGCCAGGCCATGGCAAAGCTGTGATCTCGGCGTACATGCTTGCAAGTCGAGCGCCATTGCGTCGCGGCATCGGCCTATCTTTTTTGTGTGCAGCAGTGCAAGGCTTGATGGCGGTGTTATTGATGGTCATCGTTGGGCAACTGTTTTCTCTGGCTGGCAAAGCGATGCAGATTAGTCGGTTTTTCGAATTGGCGAGTTTTGCGGCAGTCGGGTTAATTGGGGTGTGGATGTTCACGCGTTTAGTCCGTGGCAAATCGAGTTGTGGTCATGATCATTCTCACGACCACGACCACGACCACGACCACGACCACGACCACGACCACGACCACGACCACGACCACGACCACGCACAGGTCAGTATGAAAGAAGAGCAGGTTGCAGACCGACGTAGTGTGTTCGCGATGATTTTAGCGGTGGGTATTCGCCCTTGCAGTGGGGCTGTTCTGGTGTTGTTGTTTTCGATGAGCGCCGGCATTTTTCACTGGGGAATATTAGCAACACTGGCGATGTCTCTTGGTACTGCAATAACCGTTGCGGGGCTGGCTACGGTCAGCGTGATAATCCGCGACAGTAGTTTTTTAATGGGGGGCAAGCAAAGTGTCTGGCGACAAAAACTGTCCCGAGGCTTTGGTTTTTTTGCCGCTATCGTCTTGATTATTATCAGTATCTCAATGATATGGAGTTACAGCAGTAATGCAGGAAGGGTCTTCTAATGAGTGAAGAACATCACCCACACTCGGGTCACAATCATAACGATTGTATTGAAGCGGCGCTAGAAACCGCAGAACAGTTATGTACTGAACAAGGGCAGCGTTTGACCAAGGTGCGCCGCCGAGCATTAGAGTTGATATGGGAAAGCCATCGTCCTCTAGGTGCGTATCAGTTGTTGGCAAAATTGGCGGAAGAGGGATTTAACTCGGCGCCACCAACCGTTTATCGTGCGTTGGACTTTTTGTTGGCCGCCGGTTTGATTCATAAAGTCGAGTCAATGAACGCCTTTTTAGGCTGTGCCCATGCGGATAAAGTGCATAAAGGGTATTTCTTGATTTGTGATGAGTGCCACAACGTTATGGAATTTGATTATCAAGATATTCACGCCTCGCTGATAGCCAGAGCCGCAGAACAGGATTTCGAATTACGCTCAGAAACCATTGAGCTCACTGGGTTGTGTTCTGCCTGCAAAGCCGCAGGAGCCTCCGCATGAGTCAGCGTTTAGTTACCTTTGATAAAATCGGCATCGAATTTGGTGGGCGAGTCCTATTAGACAACATAGACATGACCATTAATGAAGGCGAAATTGTGACGCTTATTGGTCCGAATGGCAGCGGAAAAAGCACCTTGATTCGCACTTTATTAGGGCTGCAAGAGCCGACGCAAGGCGAAGTGATTCGAGATCAAGTGTTGCGTATTGGCTATATGCCTCAGAAGTTGCATATCGACCCAACGTTGCCGCTCACGGTTAAGCACTTTTTGGCTTTGGTGCGCAGAGTGGATAAAAAACAAATTCTACCCACGTTAGAAAAGGTGGGCATTGCTCATCTTATTCATTCTCAAGTGCATGTCTTATCTGGCGGTGAAACACAGCGTGTTTTATTGGCCCGAGCTTTATTGAATAAGCCTAATTTATTGGTCTTGGATGAGCCTGTTCAAGGGGTAGATGTGAATGGTCAGGTAGAGCTTTATAACCTGATTGAAGGCATTCGTAACGAGTTAAATTGCGGTGTGCTGATGGTGTCCCATGATCTGCATTTGGTGATGGCGAAAACCGATACTGTGGTGTGTATTAATCAGCATGTTTGTTGTTCAGGTAGCCCACAACATGTGACAGGTCATCCGGCTTACCAAGCGTTGTTTGGTATTCCAGGTGCTGATGAATCGATTGCGATTTATGCCCATCAACACGACCATGTTCATAATGAGCATGGCAGTATCTTGTCTGAAGATGACAATGCTCATTCGCATTGCTCTCATCATTAATCGTGCGGCTTTGGAGCGAACGGTAGCATGTTAGAATTTTTAATCAGAGCCTTGCTTGGTGGATTAGGCGTGGCGGCAGTGGCCGGTCCATTAGGCGCCTTTGTTGTCTGGCGTCGCATGGCGTATTTTGGCGATACATTAGCGCACTCTGCCTTGCTTGGCGTAGCGCTGGGTTTTTTATTCAATATTAATTTGAATCTGGCGATTGTGGTTTTGTGTGTTGGCTTGGCCGCGGTGCTTGTGACACTGCAAAAGAAACACATTATTGCGACCGATACCTTATTGGGGATTTTGGCGCATTCTGCGCTTTCTCTTGGCTTGGTCGCGGTGAGTTTTCTAGACAACATTCGTATCGATCTGATGGCGTATTTGTTTGGTGACCTGTTGGCGGTGAGCCAAACGGATCTTTACTGGATTTATGGCGGAGGTTTCGCGGTACTGACGTTGCTGGTGGCCTTTTGGAAACCCTTGCTGGCGGTCACGGTTAACGAAGAGTTGGCGAAGGTAGAAGGTTACCCCGTCGAAGCGATTCGTTTATTGATGATGTTGTTGGTGGCGTTAGTCATCGCCGTGGCAATGAAAATTGTAGGGGTGTTATTGATTACTTCGTTGATGATTATTCCTGCTGCGACGGCGCGTAAGTTATCGAATACACCGGTTCAGATGGCCGCCATCTCTAGCGCGATAGGCTGCTTGGCGGTGTGTGGTGGTGTGTGGTCCTCTTATCATTGGGATACACCAACAGGACCAAGCGTGGTGGTTTGTGCCGCTTTACTCTTCCTGATCGCTTACACGTCACCATTAAAGCGTCGGACGGCCTAGCGCTTGATATTCAAGCGGCCGTAGCGCGCTTTTTCCTTCCTTGTGATGACAAGACGTTGCTCTGATTACTTTTATTAGAGCAGCATTCTCCTCTTTTTTGTTGATATCTGTAATAAAGCCTTATCTAGTAACGTCATATCTAGTAACGTCTTACTGCTATGCTTAGACCAATAGGGTTTTCCCTTGTGACTTTTGTCTACTGGGTCTTTTGACTGTTTTATCATCTCGTTTTGACTGTGGGGAATGCTATGCTTGGTTTTTCAACGATTAGAGGTCGCCTGTGGGGCAGCTATCTAATTCTGTTTGTGTTGTTGCTTTCGGTGTTGTTTTTTTCGGTGACACGTTTTCAATTTTTATCTAACAATATCAAAAGTATTGTTGGTGAAAATGCCGCTCTGGTTGAATTGACCGGTGAGCTAAATGTGAATGCCGAGAGTTTGGCCAGTCGTCTTTTGATGCTCTTTGTCCTTGAAGAGAGACAAGCCCGCATCTCTATTTATAAAGAAATTGATGAACGCAATCGGATGATGGACGAGAGCCTTGCCAAGATGCAAACCTTGGTGAAATTGCCAGAAGATCAGCGCAGTGTTGAGCAGTTAAAGCAGCAGAGAGGAGTCTACCAAAAAGCCCTTCAAGCCACCGTAGAAGCGCTTGAATTGGGTGAGTTGGAAGAAGCTAAAAACCTAATGGCTGGGCAAACTCGTAATGATTTGCAAACCTTTTTAGATCAAACCTCCGTCTTTGCGGAGCGTCAGCAAAATCTTATCCAATCCAAACAGCAACAAATTTTATCAGAAACTGAATCTGGCATTATGCTGATTCTTGGGCAAGGTGTATTGGCGCTTGTCATAGGTGCGGTCATGTCTATCTTGATTACTCGCAGTATTGTAAAACCGCTTGGGCAAGTGGTGCAGTTATTGGATCGTGTTGCCAAAGGCGATTTGTCTCATGATATTTCGATTAAGCAACGAGGCGAAATCGGCTTACTAGTAGACAGTGTGGTGAGTATGCGAACCAGCCTTGCTGGGGTGATCGAAAAAATAGACAACAGTGCGCAAACCGTTGTTGGTGCAGTCAAAAATATTCGTTTAAGCATGGAAGATGTACAGCAAGGTTCCAGCCAGCAGCAAACCATGGCGAATGACATTCATGGCTCTGTCGGTGAACTCTCTGAAGGCGTAAAAGTGATGGCGGAGCACGTTGCTGTGTCTCGTAATCAAGCGGAAGCTGCTCACCACTTGGCACAGCAGGGCAAGGTAGTGATTACATCTGCAGCGCAAGATATTACCTCTGTAGCAGCCTATATTGAAGAAACATCACATTCTGTCGCCAAACTGAAAGAAAGTGCGTCCACTGTTTCTAATTTGGTGAATAGTATTCGCAATGTGGCGGAACAAACAAACTTGTTGGCATTAAACGCGTCGATTGAAGCGGCACGAGCAGGCGAGAGCGGTCGAGGTTTTGCCGTTGTCGCAGATGAAGTACGAAACCTTGCTACCAGCACCGCAGAGGTGACTGGGTCGATTGATAAAGTCATCACCGACATCAGCGCCTTGTCTATTCAGCTTTCTGACGAAATGTCTAAAGGCCAAGAGAAAATGCGTGAAGGTGTATTGCATATCGAAGAAGTGGTTATACCACTAAGTCAGCTAGAGGCGGATTCAGCGGAGTCGTTACACAGTCTTGATGAGTTGTCTTTACTGGCTCAGCAACAAGCCAATGAGGTGCAGGACATTGCGACTCATACCACGCTTATTGCGGAGGTAACACAGAGCAATGCTGAAACCTCATTACGCTTGAGTCGTTTAACCGACGAGCTGTTTGATTCAGCAGGGCAAACGAAAGAAGCCACTTCCATCTTTACCCTGCCTACTCGTTCGTAAGGTAGGGTTAGCGTTTTAGGAGCCAGTGATCTAGAGAAAGCACCCCTGCGCCGCGATACATAAGCAGTAACGCAATAGCGAGCCATGTGGCGTGGGTTGGGTAAGCATCTGGATAGATAAAGAGTTGGATAACCAAGGTCATGCCTGCTAGGCCTAATGCGGCGAAGCGTGTAAAGAAGCCTGTTAGAATTAAAATGGGCAATACATGCTCAGCTATCGCTGCCAGCAAAGCGGCAATGGCAGGAGAAAGCAACGGAAGGTTGTATTCGAACTCAAAGAGAAACAGTGTGGAATCTTTTAAATGTGGCCAGCCTAATTGAATCTGGCCACTAATAATATCGAGAGCAAAGCCTTCGATTTTGGTTTGTCCTGATTTCCAGAATACCGCCGCGATCGCAAATCTTGCGATAAAAAGCACCAGCGATTCTGGAATGCGACGAAACAAAGCATCACTTTTAGATAATATTAAAGACAACATTTTTTACCCCACAGTTTACAGTTATTCAGCTTCTAAGGGCTGATTAGCGATATTCGTAATTAATTTCCATTCTATTAACTTTGCCAGCGTAGCCCCTAGATCGAAATCATCTGAGTCTGGTAGCGCCTCTTCCAATTTTTTGTTCTGTAATAACTGCTTGAAGAAACGAGCCTCTTCATAGCTAATCACATGCAATTGGGCAATTAAGTGAGACTTTGCGAGCAGCAAATATTCGCCTTCGTTGATGGCAACCTGATTCAAGCGCAAATGCCCATCGTTACGGTGGGCTTGATAGAGTGAGCCGATAGCAAAAGGAGACGCCAGTAATTGCGAGGTTGGCGGTAAGCTTAAATACAGCGCCGAGGGATCGTCTACTTGAGCAAAGGCTTCTGCTACTTGTTCATGGTTTAGTGTGGCGTGTTCTGTGTCATGGGTGAGTGCCAATAAACTGTATTCGAGTGCGGCTAAGTCTGCAAGAAACGGCAAGCTTTGAGCGGCTTCAAATTGACGAATGAAGTCTGAAAAAAGATGACCATATTCGCTGATAATAGGGGATTCTGGTGGCGAAACGAGCAGGTACTGTTTTGCCATGGCACGAAAGAAATCATCCCCTACCAATGCCTGAGTAACTGGAAATATATCGGACAGAGCATCGATCAATGAGACCACAACATTGTTCCGGTAGACGTTCAATCGAATTTCTTTTTCTTGCATTGATAAGGCGTCTATTTCACGATAAAAGCGGGTATCTTCGCCTAATAAGGCAGCTTTAAATTCGTTGTTCATAGCGACTCTCCCGCAACGCCGTTTGGCGAATTGTGTCGGCATAGCGCGCTTCAGCAAGTAGCTCGGTCAGCGGTGGAAGGTTGCCATCGCGCTCAATCAGCGTCGGGCAAGCTTGGTTCATCATATTAAGTTGGAGGCAGGTGTATTGATATAAAGCCCAAACGTCTTGGGAGACTGGTTCATCATGACTGTCTATTTTCAATGGCAATGTGGTGTTGCTGTCTATGGTGTGACCGGCAAGGTGCATTTGCCCCACGGCATTTAGTGGGAAATCATTGAGGTAGTCGTATGGGTTGGTTCTATTGTTAAAACAAGATACTTCGACATTATTCACATCCAGTAATAAGCCGCAGCCAGTGCGTTTGGCGATTTCACGAATGAAATCCGTTTCGCTCATATCGCTGCGTGTGAACTCAAAATAAGTCGATGGGTTTTCAAGCAGAATTTGTCTTTGTAGACACTCTTGAACTTGCTCAATATGTCGGCACACACGGTCTAATGTTGGGCCATCATAAGGTACTGGTAATAAATCATTTAAGAATTGACTATGGTGCGTTGACCATGCCAAATGTTCTGAAAAAACAGCAGGTTGAAGCTCGTTAACCAGTTTGGCAACGCGCTTTAAATGTTCGATATTTAGAGGAGTTTCACCACCAATGGACAGCCCAACACCATGTACGGTGAGAGGGTAATGCTCGCGGATTTTATGCAGATAATGGCGCGCAGGTCCGCCGTTACTTAAATAGTTTTCGGCATGAATTTCAAAAAAACCTACCTCAGGTAGATCCGCTAATATGCCTTGATAATAAGCAGGCTTTAAGCTGATACCAGAGAGGGATGAAAAGGTCGAAGAGGCAAGCATTGCATCTTCGACTTTTGGTGTGAAACGAGACATGGGAATGTGAGTCCGTTTATTTAGAAAGCTTTCAATTGGCCGTGGCCAGTTGGTGATGTTTTAGAGTCCATTTCTAAACAAGTGCCAGCAGGGACGATTTTCCAAGCATTGCCTTGATAATCTGTTTTAGAAGTACCTGCACAAGAAGTGCCTGGGCCTGCTGCACAATCATTTTGGCCAGCTAATGCCACGCCGAAACATTTTTCTTTGCTGGCAGCTTGTGCTGGCACAGATACCGCAGAGATTGCAACGGCTGTACCAAGTGCTAGGGCTAGAGATGCTTTTGTGTTTTTCATTGGTGTATCCTCATTTTCTATTAATTAGTATGTCAAAGGGGTAACAAGCAATGCCTTATGCTTTGCTTGTGTTACCTATCTTTGACGAGGGCGGAAAAGGTTTTATTACATAATTTGCGGAAAAAAATGGAAAAAAATTATTTTACGTCAGGATCTTTCATATAACGTTTTGAAATAGAACGTAATTCTTCCATCTGTTGTGCAAAGCGACGGCAGGGTGGACACATGGTGGTGTGTACCCCTAGCGCGATTTTTTCTTTCGTATCGAGTGGTCGATCCAACTTTTCAGACAACAACTGAGTGGCTTGGTGGCAGCTCATCATGATGACTTCTCCGCTTGATACCAGTTATCTTCTAGACATTCTCTTAACCGTAAACGAGCACGATAAAGGGTGACATTGAGGTTGGTTACGGTTAAATCTTCGTTATGGCAAATTTCTGCGGTGTCCATTTCGAGAAATTCTCGCATCATAAAAAAGCGGCTGTATTTTTCGGGGAGGGCGTTTAGGCAGGCGTCAAATACTCGCCAGAAATGTGCGTTTTCAACACAGTGATCCGGCGTGTCCCATTTTTTAGGGCGCTCACTTTTTTGCCAATGACCGTGTTTGTTGAATAAAACTTCAATCAGCTCTTCGCCATTCACATTCGGACCATCTTCTAGTTGGCTGGCCGCGGTATGACGTTTCTCTTTGCGCAACAGGTCGATGAGTTTGTTTTTTAGAATGGAAAAGACCCATGTTTTGAGTGCCGCTTGGCGTGAAAAACGATCGATATTTTGATAGGCCGAGAGCATGGCCTCTTGCACAGCGTCTTCAGCAAGTTGTTCATCTCGGACTTGAATGCGCGCAAATTTTACCATTTGCAGTCGAAGGTCATTCATAAACTCGGCATTCATAAAGATGCTTGCAGCTTGTGTGTGTGCAGGGTTTGAAGAGATACTGGCGTTTGTCATTTAAGCCTCTACTGATGGATTATCATCATTGTAGACTGCACAATGCTTTAAATGTTCGGGTAATAGGAAAAGATTTGCTAAGAAAAGTAACAGCGCTTATCGGTTAAGCGCTGTAAATGCTTTATGGATGCTTTCTACGGTATAAGGTGGTGCGATATTACCCGCTAATTGATTGTGCTTATTAACTAATAGCAGTAACCCTTGGGAGTCTGAGTAGCCGACTTTGCTGAGTAATACGGTGGTCTTTTGGTAGGCGGAATCCGCAGGGCGAAGAACCGATTGTCCGCTGGCTTCAAAAGTGGACACCTCACCCTGGCAAATAGCATCACAAATGAGAGGTTGTACTAAGAGTCCGTACCATTGACCTTTCTTGGCATTGAGAGCCGCCGACAAGTCAGGCAGGTCTCTTGGTTCAGGCAAGAGGCTAATGTTTAGTTCTGCTTGTTCTACTTTTGATAGATGCGGTTCTTCAAAGTAATTACGGAAACTTTCACTGAGGCCACAAAGAATACCAGCGACGGCGATAAGGGTGAAAATCCAAGCAGCGGTGGAGTTGTTTTTACGTTTCATTGAGTGTCTTTCTCATGGTTATTCTGGGTCAATTGGGCGGCTTCCGCTAGGTATTCGTCTTTGAGTTTGACGTAATTTAGACCCGCATATTGGAAGTATTCGATCTCTTTTTCGCTCAATGCTCGAGCCTGTTTGACGGGCGATCCGAGGTATAAAAAGCCGGATTCCAATCGTTTACCTGGGGGGACTAAAGAGCCTGCGCCAATGATGACTTGGTCTTCGACGACGGCACCATCTAAAATGGTGGTGCCCATACCCACTAAGACTTTATTGCCTATTTGGCAGCCATGCAGCATGGCCATGTGACCTATGGTGACATCGTCGCCGATTGATAGCGGGTGACCTTCTGGTTTGTAGGCGCTGGCGTGCGTTATGTGCAGGCAGGAGTTGTCTTGAATGCTGGTTCGGGCGCCAATGCGAATATGATGCATGTCACCACGAATCGCCACTAGAGGCCACACAGAGCTGTCGTCACCTATGGTCACATCGCCAATAATGACAGCATGGTCGTCAACCCAAACACGCTCACCTAGTTGTGGCGTTTTACCACGAAACGATCTCATCACCATACAGACTCTCTTTTTAGGGTGTTTTGTGTGCAGTAAAGATGAACTATCGACATGATAGCGATAGCGTCATTGAAAAAAATCAAACACCACATATCTTATTACATATAGATTGCTTTTAATAAGGCCATAAATTCAAAGCCTAACCATTTTTATGAAACGCGATGCACAAGTGACCATGGTGGTCTTAGCGCGTTTTTTCGCATAGAAGGATAACATGATATGTCACAGTCCGTATGGGATGCGACCAGCTTACCAACCTTTTCCACGATTGATGTAACGAGCATTGAGGCGGAATTGACAGAGCGCTTGAGTAACACACAAGCCGCGATTGATGCGTGCGTGAACGAAAACAGCGATCCGACGTGGGAAAGCCTAGTACTGCCGTTGGATCAGTTGCACGACGACCTTGCTAATTTCTGGTCGCCTATCAGTCACCTTAACTCTGTTAAAAATACGCCAGAGCTGCGAGAAGTGTACAATGCTTGCTTGCCTAAACTTACCCAGTATTACACAGACTTAGGGCAAAATAAGGCCTTGTATCAAGCTTACAAAACCTTAGCAGAAAGTGATGCGGCCAAACATCTATCGCCCGCGCAAACCGAAGCCTTAGTACAAACCATTCGTGACTTTGAATTGTCCGGTGTTGGCTTAGAAGGCGACGCCAAAAAACGTTATGGTGAAATCAGTCAGCGTTTGTCTGAGCTGAGCAGTCAATTCGGTGAAAATGTCTTGGACGCCACTCAAGCGTGGAGCAAGTTAATTACGGACGAAAAAGAGTTGGCCGGTTTACCTGACTCTGCGTTAGCACAAGCTAAGCAAATGGCAGAAGCCAAAGAGAAAGAAGGCTGGTTGTTTACTTTGGATTTTCCATCTTACATGCCAGTCATGAGCTACGCGGATAACGCCGCGTTGCGTGAAGAAATGTACCGAGCTTTTGCCACCCGCGCCTCTGATCAAGGGGGAGATATCAAGTTTGATAACGCTCCTTTGATTGATGAGATTTTGGCATTGCGTCATGAAATGGCTCACATTCTGGGCTTTGATAACTACGCTGAATTGTCCGTGGCGACCAAGATGGCCGATAACGGTCAGCAGGTCATCGACTTCTTGCAAACCTTAGCGCAACAATCAAAAAGCTCAGCAGAACAAGATCTTGCCCAATTAACCGCGTTCGCAAAAGACGAAAATGGTGTCACCGAGTTGAATGCTTGGGATATGGGGTATTATGCCGAGAAGCTGCGCCAGCATAAGTACAGTATCTCTCAAGAAGAGCTGCGCCCTTACTTTCCAATGAATAAAGTCTTATCGGGACTGTTTCACGTGGCACAAACTTTGTTCGGCGTGGATATTCGAGAAGAAAAAGAATTCGATAGCTATAACAAAGACGTACAGCTCTTTACTATCAGTAAAGGTGGAGAAGACATTTCTCGCTTCTACCTAGACCCTTACTCCCGTGAAGCAAAACGTGGTGGCGCATGGATGGATTCGTGTCGGACTCGTCGTCGTTTGAGCGACAATCGTCTGCAGCTTCCTGTTGCTTACTTAGTGTGCAACTTCACTCCGCCAATTGGCGACAAACCTGCCTTACTCACACACGATGAAGTGACGACCTTGTTCCATGAATTTGGCCATGGTTTGCACCATATGTTGACGCAAGTTGATGTGTCGTCTGTGTCTGGGATTAACGGTGTCGCCTGGGATGCGGTTGAGCTACCAAGTCAATTTATGGAGAACTGGTGCTACGAACCAGAAGCCTTGGCCTATATCGCAGGGCATTTTGAAACCAATGAGCCATTACCAGACGCCTTGCTAGAAAAAATGCTGGCGGCGAAGAACTTCCAATCTGGTATGCAAATGATGCGTCAGTTGGAATTCTCATTGTTCGACTTCCGTTTGCACCGCGAATACCAAAAAGGCATTTCTGTACAATCCGTTATTGACGAAGTGCGTCGTGACGTTGCGGTAACGACACCACCAGAATTTAACCGTTTTCAGAACGGCTTCTCACATATCTTTGCGGGCGGATACGCTGCGGGTTATTACAGCTATAAATGGGCAGAAGTGTTGTCTGCAGATGCTTTCTCGAAATTCGAAGAAGACGGCATTTTCAATAAAGACACGGGTGCACGCTTCCGTGATACCATATTGGCCAATGGCGGCTCTCGCCCAGCGGCAGAATTGTTTGCTGAATTCCGTGGTCGTGAGCCAAGTACCGACGCTTTATTGAGACACAGTGGCATTGCAGCCTAGCTGTAGAAAACTGCATAACGAGCGTGGCGAATAACGAAATAGAAAAGTGGCGACGCGCTGCTTTTCTATAAGAGGCAATAGGCAATATTATGACGGTAAAACGCTTTATCGCGGGGGCTGTTTGTCCTCGTTGTAGTGAAATGGATAAAATACGCGCTTGGCGTGATGATGACGCTGAAAAACAATATCGTGAGTGTATTTCGTGTGGTTACACGGATGAGCAGTCTACGGTAATACAGGCGCAGCCAACCGAAATTCCAACGCGAGTGAATACGCCTCACAGCAGCGCGCCAGAGGCTGAAGAAGTGGTGATTAACTTTATTCCGAACCCTGGAATGACGAAGCACTGATCGTCTTTTGCTCTAACGTTTGCGTTCTAAAACGTATGTAAAAACGGAGTCGTGAATAACGACTCCGTTTTTTTATGGAAAAGGGATTCGCAGTGGTTTCTCAGTCTGCGTAGCCACTACCAATGGCATTAAATGGCATCTTCAAGCCAAGATCCGGTACTTGCAAACCAATCCAAGTAGGGAAGGTGTTGCTGTTTGGGCCTGGGAACACAGTGTATTGATTCGCCCATGGATAGCGGGCCACGGCGTCCGTGATTTGTGGGATCAAGCGCTGGGCTTTTTCGCCTTGTATCGACAATACCTTTTCTGGCTTCGCACCATACCAATAGCGATCGGGTGTTTTTGTCTGATATTCATGGAGCGCAGGCAAGCCTCTTTTTACACGCCAGCCAACCACTTCGTAGACATTATATTCTTTGGCGTTTTGTGGCTTAGTCGCGATCCAAGTGTGTACCGCAAACCAACCTCGCCAACTGAACGCATCCGCCGCATAGACTTCAATAACCGCTTCTTGATCTGTCTCTGGGTTGGGCGCTATACCTGCCGGCTCACGACTTGCCGTTTGCCAATCATTGTTAGAACAAGCGCTGATTAGCACGGTTAGTAATACGATTCCAATGTGTTTTAGCACCTTCTCATTCCTTGTTTGTTTTTGGGTAGTATCGCGTGTTGCTTACTCAGAGTACAAGTGTCTGTATTAGTGCCCGAAATGATCATTTTTTTGTATGTTCGATCAGACTAATGCACGTGATAAAAGCAAAAATACCGCTCGCCATCCGTGACGCGATCGACTGGTATCGGTCAATTAAAGAGGATTTATCCTTCAAATCGCAAAATTTGGGAAGAAAACGCCCACAAATGGTTCATTTATGGGACGTGATGTTTTAAGGTGCCCCACTTAAAAAATTTGATGGATTTTTTCCCATGACTTCAAATACGACCCCGTCCTTGTTTCAACGCTACATGAAAGGCAGCTTAGTCCTGCAAATTATCATTGGTGTGCTGTGTGGTATTGCACTAGCGTATGCGTTACCCAGTGCCGCTCAGTCTGCTGGTTTACTCGGTGGATTCTTTGTCAAAGCGCTGAAAGCCATTGCGCCTGTGTTGGTGTTTATTTTGGTGATGGCCTCGATTGCCAACCACAAACAAAATGAACAAACCTTTATCCGTCCGGTACTGGTTTTGTATGGTGTTGGTACATTGATTGCGGCGTTTGTTGCTGTGTTGTTTAGTTATGCCTTCCCTACTCAGTTGGATCTAGTCACCGCGGATTTGAGCCGTTCTGCCCCTCAAGGTATTGCTGAAGTACTGCATACTTTGTTTTTTAATATGGTTGATAACCCAGTGAATGCGTTGGTGAAAGGCAACTATATTGGCATTTTAACGTGGGCTGTTTGTTTTGGTATCGGTTTACGTCATGCGTCTGATGCGACCAAAGATCTGTTGCAGAACCTAGCCGACAGCGTCACCACAGTGGTGGGCTTTGTGATTCGCTTAGCACCATTTGGTGTGTTTGGTCTGGTCGCGAATACGATTGCCACAACGGGCTTTAGTGCCTTGTTAGGTTACTCACATTTGTTGCTAGTATTGATCGGCTCTATGCTGTTTATTGCCCTAGTGACTAACCCGATTTTAGTATTTTTGAGCACGCGTCAAAACCCTTATCCTTTGGTGTTTCAATGTTTAAAAGAAAGTGGTGTGACCGCTTTTTTCACCCGCAGTTCAGCAGCCAACATTCCGGTAAACATGGATTTGTGTAAACGCTTAAAACTAGATGAAGACACCTATTCTGTGTCGATTCCTCTGGGTGCGACCATCAATATGGCAGGCGCGGCGATTACGATTACGGTATTAACCTTAGCCGCCGTGAATACATTAGGCATTCCAGTTGATTTCGCTACTGCGATTCTATTGAGCTTTATCGCGGCTGTGTCCGCCTGCGGTAGTTCTGGTGTAGCGGGTGGGTCGTTATTGCTGATTCCTTTGGCTTGTAGCTTATTTAACATTCCTAATGATGTGGCAATGCAGGTTGTGGCCGTCGGCTTTATTATTGGTGTCTTGCAGGATTCTGCAGAAACCGCACTTAATAGTTCGACCGACGTATTGTTTACAGCAGCGGCATGCCGTGCGGCACAACGCTAATCTCATCTCTTGATGTCGTGAGTCAGAAAGCCGCGCAGTGTCGCGGCTTTCTTCGTTTTAGGGAAGGTGATTAGGCGTGTGTTTTCTTGAGCGGTTGTGAGATCAGTAGCTTACCTATTTCTTCGGCGAGGACTGGGCGTGAGTAGAGCCAGCCTTGGCCGATCGCATTGGGGCTTCGCTCCAGAATATAATCCTCTTCACGTTGCTCTTCTATGCCTTCAAACACCACGTGCATTTTCAGGTTTTCAATAAGTTGGAAAATGCCATTGAGCATGTTTTGATTGATGGAGTCGGTGCCGATGGCTTGAGTAAACATCTTGTCTATTTTGATCTCGTCTGCTTCCAGTGCGCTCAACCAAGAGAGGTTGGAGTAGCCTGTACCGAAATCATCCAATGAAACTTGATAGCCCTTTTTGACGAACTGTTTTGTCGTGTTCGACATGGCGTCTTGGTCGGCAGCAGAGCGTTCGGTAATTTCAAAAATGAGCTGTTCTGGTCGAATGCCATGCTGCTGTACTAGGTCATCAATAAATAACAAGAATTGAGAGTCTGTTAAATCTTGAATCGATAAATTAATACTGACAAAGAAGGCTTTATTGTTCACCAAATAGTCGCGCATGTCAGAGAGCGTTTTTGACACAATCAGCTTAGTCAGTTCTTTAATCTGATTATTTTGCTCGGCTAAGGCGATAAATACATCAGGGGAGACATAGCCATATTCCTCATCATTCCAACGGGCTAATGCTTCGACACCGATTATCATTCCTGATTGTAACTGTATTTTGGGTTGGTATTGAACGTGCAATAGTTTCTTATCAATAGCCTGTTTGAGTCGTGCACCAAGAGAATTTTTTCGCAGACGTGCAAAGGACAATAACAGGGAAAGAATGCCACCAAATAAAAAACCGATGACGATAATAATAGCATGGTAGGTGTTTGAAATACCGAATATCCCTAATTGAGAATCCGTCGCTGTGGTGCAAATAACGGTACTGCCTTGCGTGCAAAGCTGAGTTTGTATTTGACGTCCTTTGACAGGCAACCAGAAAAAAGGATCTTCTTTCTTTTTCAGTAATTCAATGGCTTGTTGTTTAGTGAGGTCGCCAAAAGTTTTATAAATGTAATCGCTGTGCTTAGTCGTCAAAACTGCGGCAATAAACTCAGGGTTATGGGGTAAGTTTTTAAAAACATAATGAGAGACGAACGCAATACTATTGCGACGCGCGATGGCATTACTGGTGATGCCTTCTGTCGGAATGTCTTTCAATCTTTTCCAAAATTGATAACCATCTGGCGTGAGTTCACTAAAGTGTGGCAGTTTCTTTTGCTCTGCTAAGAGTCCCCAGCCAGCCGTGCATTCTATTGCGCCGTTTTTGATTCGGCCTATGTCATGAATAAAGTCGTAGTTCCACAGACTTTCACGAAGATACTCAATGTCTTCTGGTGAACATTGTTCAAACTGAGATTGTTGAGCAAATTTTAATGAAAGGCGACTTTCTTTATTGGCCTGTAGTCCGCGATTTAGGATTGCCTCAGAGTACCCCCGTAGAAACTCACGCTCATGTTTTATAATAACCACATGAACCACACTGATGGCGATCACTGTCCCTAATAATCCTGATAGTAATGCCATCCAGTGCATTTTTTTAGGCAAAGAAAAAAAGCTAGAAGCGGTAGGCTGAAAAGCGCTGTGCATTAGATATAGGGCTCTATTTAGAAGGGTTAATATGGAGCAGGGGCTCAGGAAGCGCGCATAATATAGAAAACACTCATGATAATTGTGCGTTGTTTGTGTAAATATGAAGCTTTTTGTTAACAGAGTTGTTTATTATTATTTCGTCATTCTTTATTACACATTAATGCGATACTTCTGTCTTTTTTGTCCTCTTTTTATCCTAATTAATCGCCACTATGATGGACTTTTGCTGATGATTTTAACGTTCGTGCGGGATGTTGTTTTGATCAGTAATAAAATATGCACTAAGTATTAATACGTAGTGGCTCATGTTTTTTTGCGTATTCATACGAATAGCTTACAAATCCCCAGTGAGTGATTATCCTGTCTGCTTGATCCCGTTTTAAAAATAATAAACAACAGGACACAAAGATGAACTCTTTAAAAATAACGACATTAGTGGCTGCTGCGGCAGTGACTATGACTACTTTCTCCATGTCTTCTACTGCTGCTGACAGAGTATATAAACTGAAGATGGCAGAAACATGGACAACAAACTTCCCTATCTTTGGCGATGCGCCACGTAATATGGCTCGCATTGCAGACGAAATGTCTAACGGTCGTCTAAAAATCACCATCGACTCTGCGAACAAACACAAAGCGCCTTTTGGCATCTTTGATATGGTTCGTTCTGGGCAATACGATATCGGCCACTCAGCGTCTTATTACTGGAAAGGTAAAGTAGCCAACACACTGTATTTCACGACTATGCCATTTGGTATGACCGCCCCTGAGCAATATGGCTGGTTCTACGAAGGTGACGGCATGAAGTTAATGGAAAAGGTTTATAAGCCATTTGGCCTATTGTCTTTCCCAGGTGGTAATACCGGCATGCAAATGGGTGGTTGGTTTAAAAAAGAAATCAACACTGTGGATGACCTGAAAGGTCTGAAAATGCGTATTCCAG
Organism: Marinomonas sp. KMM3893; assembly: GCF_004352855.1. Lineage (GTDB taxonomy): Bacteria > Pseudomonadota > Gammaproteobacteria > Pseudomonadales > Marinomonadaceae > Marinomonas > Marinomonas arenicola. Next base: position 309,367 of record NZ_SJSC01000002.1, read on the forward strand.
GGTTTGCTGGTGAAGTGCTTGCGAAACTGGGCGCGAAGCCAACGAACATTCCACCAGGTGAGCTATACACAGCACTAGAGCGTAATACCATAGACGCACTAGAGTGGGTTGGTCCTTCTCTTGATTTGCGTATGGGTTTCCACAAAATCGCACCTTACTACTACACAGGTTGGCATGAGCCAGCGACTGAGTTGCAGTTCTTAGTGAATGAGCGTACTTGGAAGCGTTTACCAGATGACCTGCGTGAAATCCTTCGTGTTTCTATGAAACTGTCTGCTTATGACATGTACATTCAGTCTTACCATGAAAGTGGTGTGAACTGGGCGACGATGAAAACAGACTTCCCAAATATTCAGGTTAAAACCTTCCCTACTCCTGTGCTAAAAGCCATGAAAAAAGCTAACGACGAATTGTTGGCAGAAGCGGCCGCGAAAGACCCTCTTACTAAAGAGATTCTAGACTCGCAAAAAGAGTACATGAAAACGGCCCGTGTTTGGACGAACATCTCTGATCGTGCTTACCTTGAAAGTTTAGACAGTATCTCTGAATAACCCTCTACGACGCACGACGAGCCAATCTCGTTGTGCGTCTTTTCTAGGAGTTTTGCATGTTTTTAACAAACCTAGAGAGAGGAATCACTCGTTTCTCTAATCTGCTTGGTAGTATTTCAACTATCTTGCTAATCGCGTTGTTGTGTAATGTCTTTTACGACGTCTTATTGCGCTATGCCTTCAATGATGTGTCGATTGCGATGCAAGAGCTTGAGTGGCACCTGTACTCAGCGATTTTCTTATTAGGCATCCCTTACGGTATCCAACATGGCGGTCATGTCCGTGTTGATTTGATTTATGAAAATTTGTCCATCAAGAAGCGTGCTTGGATCGATTTATTTGGCTGTGCCTTTTTCATGCTGCCGTTTACGTTATTGGTTGGCTATTACGGTATTGGTCACGCACAAGAAGCGTTTGCTTTAGGTGAAGGCAGTGGTGACCCAGGTGGTCTACCGTATCGCTGGATTATCAAAGCCGTAATTCCATTTGCTTTTTTCTCCATGGCCATCAGTGGCGTGGGTATGATGATTCGTTCTATTAATGCCATTCGCGGTATCAGCGAAGATGGCTTTAAGAACCCACCGATTCAACACTAAGCGCACTTCCAGCTCATTGCATATAGGTCATTTATGATTGGAATTATTATGTTTTTCGTTGCCTTAGCTATGTTGATGCTAGGGTTCCCCGTCGCTTTTACGTTTGGCGGTATTGCACTGATCTTTGGCGTCTTTGCCGAAGGTTTCGACATGTTTGCTTTTATGCCTTTTAGGATTCAAAGCTACATGGAAAACACCACCATGATGGCGGTGCCTCTGTTTGTTTTCATGGGGATTGTGTTACAGAAAACACAGCTTGCTGAGCAGTTGCTGGAAGCAATGGGCAAGTTGTTTGGCCGCGTACGTGGCGGCTTGGCGATTTCTACTATTTTGGTCGGTGCGCTGTTGGCGGCTTCGACGGGTGTGGTTGGTGCCAGCGTAGTGGCGATGGGACTCATCTCCCTCCCTGTTATGCTGAAGTACAAGTACAATAAATCCCTTGCCTGCGGCACCATTTGTGCCTCTGGTACGCTTGGACAGATCATTCCTCCATCGATCATTTTGATCATTCTTGGCGATGTATTGGGGATTCCTGTTGGCGACTTGTTCCACTCTGCGATCCTGCCTGGCATGGTGTTGATCGGTTGTTACATTGTTTATATTTTGATTCTGACCTTCCTAAAACCGGAATTAGCTCCGGCGTTACCTGAAGATCTAGATGATGAAACTCGCGCGCAGCAAATCATCAGCGCGCTTAAAGCCATCATTCCGCCATTGGCATTGGTATTGGTGGTATTGGGTTCTATTTTCACCGGGATTGCGACACCAACAGAGTCTTCTGCATTGGGTGGCGTTGGCGCGATTGTTCTGGCGTTGTTGTACCGTAAGTTTAACTGGAAAATGCTGTATTCAAGCAGTATGGAAACAGTGAAAGTTACCGCCATGGTATTCGCTATCTTGATGGGCGCAACCGCCTTCTCTATGGCCTTTAGTTACACCGGTGGTGATCAAATAGTTGAAGAAGTGTTATTGAATCTACCAGGCGAAAAATGGGGGTTCATCATTTTAGCCATGGTTGCCATTATGATTCTGGGCTTCTTTATCGATTTCGTCGAAATTGCGTTCATTATTGTGCCAATCTTGGCGCCTGTTGCTGAGGCATTGGGCATCAATATGGTGTGGTTTGCGATTCTGATTGCGATGAACTTGCAGACGTCTTTCTTAACACCTCCCTTTGGTTTTAGTTTATTCTATCTCAAAGGGGTCGCCCCAAGTTCAATCAAGACGACGGATATTTATAAAGGGGTCATGCCTTTTATCCTGATCCAAGTATTGGTGCTTGCAAGCCTTATGATCTTCCCTGAATGGTATGGCATGAGCTAAATCAAAGGGTAATATCACGAAAAGCGGGGGTGCTTCAGACGATGGTACCGCCGCTTTTTTGTTTCTGCGGCCTTCGCATTATTTAATCAGTTGTTATCCAATCATCATAAGCAGGCCTTCGTGTGGGACTAAAAATAAAAATCATTCTGCTGGCGGTTGTTCCTCTGGTGGTTTCCACCGTTATTATTATTTATTTGAATCAACAATCGGCACGAGATTTAGCCGCCGATGAACTCTCTATTTATGAATTCAATTTAATCCACGCGAAAAAAGAAGCGTTAAAAAGTCATATAGAAATCGCCATGAGCGCCATTCGTCCAGTATTAGAAGATGAAACGATGGACGATGACGAAGCGCAAGATATAGTGAAATCCATTTTAAATGGATTACGTTATAGCGACGATGGTTACTTCTTTGTGTACGACAGTAGTGGTGTGAATCTTGTGCATCCTACCCAGCCGAATTTAGTGGGTGAAAATCTTTGGTTATTTAAAGACACCTCCGGTAATTATTTAATTCAGCATTTAATGGCCGTCGCAAAGACGGGCGGAGGGTTTCACCGTTATATTTGGGAGAAGCCGCCATTAATGCAGCAAGAAGAAAAGATTGGCTACGCGATCATGATCGATCGTTGGCATTGGATGTTGGGCACAGGTTTGTATTTGGGCGACGTTTACCAAGAACTTGCCAAAGCCAAAGCGACAATGAATGCCAATATCCGCCGTAGCTTCTTTCTGGTGAGTGTGGTTGCCAGTATCACCCTGGTATTTGTTATCTTGTTAGGGCTGGCGATTAATCTGCATGAGCACAAGTTAGCAGACTCTAAACTAAAAGCATTGGTGCAGCGTTTCATGCGTTTACAGGTGTTGGAAAAACGGCGCCTTTCTCGTGAATTGCACGATGGCATTAATCAGATGTTGGTATCTTGTAAGTTTCGCATCGAGCTGGCCTGTACTAAATTACAGCGCAACGACGACAAAGACGTGGTGGAAGCGGAATTGATCAAAGCCGAAGGGCTGATTAACCAAACGATTAGCGACATCCGCCAAGTATCCCATGATTTACGTCCGACCGTGCTTGATGATCTTGGTTTAAACACCGGTCTAAAAGGCCTGATCGACCAGTTTCAAGAAAGAACCAATATTAAGGTCAAGTACAGCTTTAAAGTGACGGCAGAGCTGCCGGACGAAATTGAAATTACCCTGTACCGTTTTGCACAAGAAGCGTTAACCAATATTGAAAAACATTCCCAAGCGAGCAATGTCATATTGCAAGTTTGGCAGTCCCATCGACGGGTGATTTTTGAGTGTTTGGATGACGGTCGAGGTTGCTCTCATCAATCGACGTTAACGCCCGGGATTGGGCTGATTAATATGAGAGAACGTATTGAGCTCGTTGGTGGCGATTTTGTCTTTCAATCTCAGAAAGAGAAAGGCACAAAAGTCAGTGCTATCCTGTCGATAGCGTCGCCTATAATCGATTAATATCTAACAAGAAGAGAGAACGGAATGACAACGGAGCCATCGAAAATACGTGTACTTCTGGTGGATGATCACATGTTGGTATTGGATGGCCTTCAAGCACGGTTAGAAATGGAAGCAAACATTGAAGTGATTGGCACAGCATCAAATGGCCTTGAGGCCTTAGAAAAAGCGCAACAGCTACAACCAGATTTAGTCTTGATGGATGTGTCTATGCCTATTTTAAATGGACTAGAAGCCACCAAGCGTTTTCGTAGTGAACAAGCCAACATTAAAATTCTCATGCTCAGTATGCACAATGATAAAGAGTATATTTTGTCGCTGATCCAATCTGGCGCCAATGGTTATGTGCTTAAAGATGTGTCATCCGAAGAGCTGGTTCAAGCCATTAATATGGTTTATCAAGGTGGAACCTACTTCAGCTCAAAAGCGTCAGATGCGTTATTTGGACAAGCAGCAAAGACGGCATTGGAAGAAGAGGCGTTATCCCCCAGAGAAAGTGCCGTGCTGGTGGAAGTGGCCAGTGGCTTTTCTAATAAAGAGATTGCCGTCCGCCTGAATATTAGTGTACGAACGGTGGAAACGCATCGCCAGAACATCAAACGCAAGCTGGACATCCATTCCTCTGCTGGCTTGGTGAAATACGCGATTGAGCATAATTTAATTAATTAATCTTTGCGGCAACTGACAGAAAACAAAAAAAGAGCGACTCTAATTAGAGTCGCTCTTTTTTTGTCGAGATATTGAGTGCTTACAGCTTAAATTGCGTCACTAGGCTGTCGAGTTGATTCGACAAGCTTTGTAGGTTGCGACTAGAGGCTGTTAGGGCGTCAGCTATGTCTGCCGTTTCCGTGGTAAGTTGATTAATCTCTTCGACGTTACGGCTCATTTCGGTGACGACGAGAGACTGTTCTTCTGTCGCCGTTGCGACTTGAATGTTCATGTCACTTATTTTGCTAATGTGGGAGGTGATTTGCACCAGCGCGTTACTCGCATCGCCGGCTTGTGTCACGACATCATGGCTTTGTTCTTGCCCTATTTTAATCGTCGCTACTGTTTTTGCCGATTGCTCTTGTAGCAGGTTGATCATTTTCTGAATTTCATCAGTCGACTCTGACGAACGGCTAGCGAGGTTGCGTACTTCATCAGCCACCACGGCAAAGCCTCGACCGTGCTCTCCGGCTCGAGCGGCTTCAATCGCCGCATTCAGGGCTAATAAGTTTGTTTGCTCGAAAATGCTACGAATGGTGTCCAAAATACTGCCAATGGAATCGGTTTGTGACGCCAGAGAGCCAATGTCGGTGCTGATATGCTCAATTTCACCAGACAACAAAACCACACTTTGACGCGCTTTATCGACTAAACCTGCACCACTGTGTGCTTGGCTATCGGCTTCTTGAGCCGCTTTTGCCGCGTCGGATGCATTGCTAGCAATGTTCTCTACCGTGGTGCCCATTTCATGGATGGCCGTCGCAATTTGTGTGGTGCGATCACGTTCATTTAATGAGTTGTTATGCGTCTCTTGCGCCTTTTTTGCGACATCATTGGCGGTGTGAGCAAGTTGTTTGGAGTTTTCAGCCACCGCTTCAATGGCGGCGCGGATTTTCTCCGAGAAAACGTTAAAGTGTTGACCAATATTGGCGAGTTCATCATCGCCTTTAAGCTCCACTCTTGAGCCTAGATCAAGGTTATCACTGGCTTGCGTGATGTGTTGCTGCAAGTGGCTGACACGCTTATTTAAACGACGCAGAATTAATAGCGCCAGTAATACTGAGGTAATGAGAGCGATGGCGGTTAACGCGACCATTTCATTGAGCGTTTTGCTGTGATTGCTTGAGCTTGCTAGGTAGCTGTTGTGGCTTTGGGCAAGAAGCTCATCAAGGATCTCATTAACGGCTTTTCGCATCACGCTGTAGCTGTTGGCATATTGCGTGCGGTAGAGGGTTTTTGCTGTCGCCAGATCACCGCTTTCCATTGCGGCAAGCATGGGGGTTAGTTCATCACTTTTTACCTTTGAAAAGACATTGATGAGCGCTTGAACCTTGGTTCGTATGTGAGGATTTACTTGCGCATCGAGGGCATTTTTGAGCGCTTCATCCATTTCAGGAATGTCTTCTGTACGTGTTTCTTGTACGCGGGTTAGTACTCCTTTCGTGTCTCTCATGGACGAAATTTCTTGCAAAAGAATCACATCAATACCCACCCGCATACGTGGAATGCGAGAGGCCACTTCGGCTAATGAGCGCATTGGAATATTTGTATTGTCTGCTAACTCCTCTGCCTGATTTTGCATGTTTGATAGGCCATTTAGGCCAAACAAACTTACTAGTAATAAGGCAATGCAGGGAATGGTGATAATAGAGATGAATTGCGTTTTAAGAGTCATTTTAGTGAACACTGTATCTTCCTGATATCGTGATAGGTAAATGAAGTTAAATCTATGTTGAATGTGCGCTTGAGGCGGTTTTAACCTTTATCAGCAATGCGTTTTAAGAATTACGAAAATTAACAAACTTCTGCATTACTTGATCGATCGAGAGAATATGGTGTTAATAAGGATTTAACAAGTGAAAAATAAACATGATCTAGCGCGATAAATAGCGGCGTGGTTTAGCGCGCTTTACAGGGAGAGAGAACACGCCTTGTCGAAGGAGGGTGACGCTCAAGCTTGTTGCTAGGACGAATAGGGCGTGGGACAAAGTTACCGCCACAATTTGGGCAAATATTATTCAGTAGCGTGCTCACGCAAGTAGAGCAGAAGGTGCATTCAAACGAACAGATCATGGCGTCGTTAGACGACGCGGGAAGGTCTTTGTCGCAGCATTCGCAATTGGGTCTAAGGTCGAGCATTTACACTCCGAGCAGTCTGATCTAAACAGACTTCAGTAGACCATGGCGTTTAGTTGCAAAGCAATACACCTTTTGAGTGATGACTTATATTGTCTGAAGTGTTCGCAAATATCGCTATCGTTTACTAAGTTTGAACAGGACAAATCATTTGTCGACATCCACTAGGAATAGATAGCCATCATGACGGCATAGGAGTAACAGGAATGTTATTTGGCACTCGGAAAAAAGAGACATCAGCAGACCAGTCAATTATGGCGAGCCGCACGGAGCAGGTGCAAGATGAGTTGAACGCGATTAAAACGAATACGGCTTATATTAGTTTCACGGCCGATGGCATAGTGATCGACGCTAATACTATTTTCTTGGATGTAATGGGATTTTCACTAGAGGAAATTGTTGGCCAGCATCATAGAATGTTTTGTGAGTCAGAATACGCTAAATCCTCCGAATATAAGATTTTCTGGGAGGATCTAAAGTCGGGGAAATCATTTAACGGCAATTTCTTACGCTTTAAAAAAAGCAAAGAGCCCGTTTACCTTGAAGCCAGTTATTTCCCTGTTATTGGTCAGGATGGTCAGGTTTCAAAAGTCATCAAGATGGCAAATGACGTGACCGAAATGCAAGACTCTCTTAAGAATAAGCATGCGATTTTAAATGCCCTAGACCGTTCTTTAGCCGTGATTGAGTTTGATCCAGATGGCAATATTTTGACCGCCAATCGAAACTTCTTACACGCCATGAGCTATGAACTGGACAAGATCAAAGGCAAGCACCATAAGATGTTTTGTGACGAGCACTTTTATCACGACAATCCGAATTTCTGGCAGCAACTTGCCAGTGGCCAGCACTTTTCTGGTCGCTTTAAGCGCTTTGATGGGAATGGCAAACTGATTTGGTTAGAAGCCACTTATAACCCTATTTTCGACGAGAAAGGGCAAGTTTACAAAGTGATCAAATTTGCCTCTGACATTACCGCACGAGTGACCATGGCGCTGAATGCCATTGATTTGGCGGCAGCCACCTCCGAGCAAACCAGCCAAGTGGCGACGAATGCGGTAAAAGTACTGAACGAGTCGGTGAAAACGTCGAGCGATATCGCTGACAAGGTCTCCAGTGCATCAAGTACAGGAGAAGAGCTAAAGGCGCAATCAAAAAGCATCGCTGACATAGTGGTCACCATTCGCTCGATTGCAGATCAAACCAATTTACTGGCCTTGAATGCGGCGATTGAAGCCGCCCGAGCCGGGGAAGCGGGGCGCGGTTTTTCGGTGGTTGCTGACGAGGTTCGGCATCTGGCCAGTAACACGTCTGAAGCCACGGCGGAAATTGCGAAAGTGGTGGAACGTAACCATGAGCTGATTAATGTAATGGATCAAATATTAGGCTCTGTTTCTGGCATCGCGTTACATGGCAAAGAAAGCATCACAGACGTTTCGAGAGGGCTGGACGAGATCACGCAAGGCGTACAACGCTTTGTCGAAATGGTCGACAAAATGAAGCCTTAATCAGAAAAAACCACCTCTATTACCTTGATAAAAGCGGCGTAAATAAGCCGCTTTTATATTAAGTGACGAAAAATCATCAGCTTGATCCTAATACTCGCGCCCAAGTTCTTGATCATGGCTTGTCGAAAAGTGAATCAATACTTATTTCTATGTGTTTTGAAGGCGGGTATTATTTGTCACATAGTGCATTCGACATTGCTATTAATGTATTAGGCTCGCGGTTGGGCATTAATGCCATCGCTTTAGCCACCACCTTTTTTTGATGTCACGCCCTTTTCCCTTACTCGTTTTCATTAAGGCACCTTATGTTTCACCATCAGGATGGTTCCGCGTTTTCATTGCACAAGCTCTCAGGGTACGGTGTCGCGCTTGGTTGTGGTTTGTTTTTATTGTCTATTATTCCGGGTGTGGGCTGGGCTTATGCGCTGTCTGCCCTCTGTTATTGGACCGTATTTATCATGGCGTGGCCGCGTTTAAATGCACGCAATAAAAAGCAAATTCGTTTGTTGCTTGGTGTGGCTATTATTGCCTTACTGACGGCGTATTTTAACGGCGTCAGTTTGAATTTTTTCAGCTTGATAGAAGGCAACTTGGGGATTGTAGCAATGCTGTCCGCAGTGTCTGTATTGGGGTTGCTACCTGATCCCGTTAAGCAAAAAGCGCCGATTCTTGGTGCGAAAGGCGTGGTTAGCACTTGGGCTAGTGTTCATTTATTAGGTGCTGTGATTAATATGTCGTCGGTGTTTTTAGTTGGTGATAAGTTGCAACGAAACACGGGGTCCTTATCGAAAGCACAATACTCAATTTTGGTTCGAGCGCTGACCAGTGCAGGGTTTTGGTCGCCTTTTTTTGCTTCGATGGCGGTTGCCTTGTCGATTGCGCCGCATGCGGAGTTCCATCAACTGGCCATAATAGGGGTGCCAATGGCCATGCTTTCTTGTCTGATTTCGCTGTGGGAGTTCAATAAAAGAGGCACTCTTGCCGCATTTTCAGGGTTTCCTCTGGCTTTCCATTCGCTGGTTTTCCCCCTTAGCTTGGCCGCATCTGTACTGGTGTTCCATTATTTTATTATGCCGGACTTGCCGATTTTATCGATTGTGACTTTGTTGAGCCCAGTCTCTGTGATTGTGCTTTTGGTACTGAAGAGCGGCGCCCGATACACTAAGCAGCGGCTTACGGACCATGCGCATATCCGCCTGCCGAATATGGCCAATGAAGTGTCACTTTTTTTGTCAGCAGGATTGCTCACTAAGGCCGTCAGTTTGGCCTTGGCTGGCGTATTAGGGGCGAATTGGTCTTTGTTTGATTCGTTTGGTTTTATTGAGGCTTTTTCTTGTTTTGTGGGCATTTGTGCGATTGCCTTACTGGGCTTACACCCGATTGTGGGCATTTCATTAATGAGTTCTTTAGTGCCGGCTCATGGCGTAGATAACACCTTATTGGCCTTTGTCTGTCTTTGTTCTTGGGGCGTGGGAACGGCAATCAGTCCGCTATCTGGTATTAACTTATCGGTGGCAGGAAAATACGCCGTGGATAACTTTCAATTAGCACGGTCGAATTTATTGTATGGTGTGCTGATGTCGTTGGTTGTTGCTATTGCGATGTACATGCTTGCTTGGGTGGTTGGCGCTTAGCCAAGCGTGATCGGCGAGTTATTCGATAAAAAATACCCACGTCGAAGTGGGTATTTTTTTATCTGTTTTGTGGGCTCGTTGTGAGGCGCTTAATCGCTTAGTAACGCCGCCGCACTGCCACATACGGTCATAATAAATAGGAACCATTTAAGATGCTTTGGGTTGGCTTTAATGGCGAATTTCACCGCAAGATGCGAGCCTAACATGGTGCCAGAAGCGAGAATTAAACCAGGGATCCAAAGAATTTGGTCGTTCCAAATAAAGACCCCCAAAGCCAATGCGGTAAAGCCGATCGTACACACCATTTTCAAAGCATTGGTACGAACAAGATCATAACGCAGCGTACCCGCTAATGCGGCGATAAGAATAAACCCCACGCCTGCCTGCACGAACCCACCGTACACCCCAGCAATGAATAAGGCGATCCATGCGCTGGGCTTTTCTGACACTTTAAAGGGCACGGTTCCTTCTGGTGGCGCGATTAAGGTTGGGCGGACTATCATAATCAGCGTCATGCCTATCATGGCGCTTAATAATAATGGTTTGAGCCAAGTTTCAGGTGCGTAGCTGGCAGCAAAGGCGCCTACTACACCACCGAGTAAAGAGGGAATCATCACCGGCATAATGTCTGCCGTATCGAGTTTTTTTGCTTTTCTAAAACCCGCCACCGCGGTCAAGTTCTGCAAAAACACACCGACTCGGTTGGTTGCATTGGCAATATCAGCAGGCATGCCCATGACCATGAGTGCGGGTAGGGTCAGGTTAGAACCGCCACCGGCCAATGTGTTGATAATACCGGCTATAAATCCGGTGCCAATTAAGAGCGAGACAGTGAAAAGACTGTAGTCCAAGAGAGTATCCTTACATCAACGAATGCAAATAAGAAAAGCCGAGCAAGGATACTACTAAGAAAAACACTTTTATGTGAAGGAAAGAGTTCCTCTGTCTGATTTATAGTCGTTATAAAGCGGACAGAGGTTGAGCAAAAAAGATTTATTGCAGATGGTTTTCTTTCATTATCTGCTCATCAATGCCTTTTAATTTCATTTCATCCATCATGAAGTTCACGGTATTTAACAGGCGTTGTTCGCCTGCTGGAATTAAATAACCGAACTGACTTTTGGTGAATGGATTGTCGGCACGAGACGCTTCTAATTTATCGTCGGTTACTTGGTAGTAAAGCGCTTCTGGCGTTTCGGTGATCATTACATCTACCTTGCCGCTTGCCACAGCCTTGGGTACATCGAGGTTGTTTTCAAAACGGACTAGGGTGGCGTTAGGCAGGTATTGATCGGCGAATTTTTCATTGGTACCACCGATGTTCACGCCGACTCTGACTTCTGGACGATTAACTTCTGCCAATGTATCAAACGCGGCCGTTTTGCCTTTCGCCACTAGGAAGCATTTACCAAATGTCATGTACCCCTGAGAGATGTCTGCCGCCATTTGACGGGACGTTCGACGGGTAATTCCTCCCATAGCGATGTCGTATTTATCACTTTTAAGGTCGGGCACTAGGTTTTTCCATGTGGTTTGAACAAACTTCACTTCCACGCCCATTTCTTTAGCAAAATATTTTGCGACATCAATATCATAGCCAGTAAATTCTTTGCCATCATAATGCGAAAAAGGGGTGTAATCGCCGGTTGTTCCTACCGTGATATAGCCTTGTTTTTGAATGTCTTCAAGACGATCTGCTTGAGCAAACGCACTAAAGGTAAGCGCAGAAGTAATTAATAAGAAAGAGGCTGAAAGTTTCATAAGTCGCTTTGTTATTCCAAATAAAGAGGTTGAGGGGGGATTTTTTTAACAGTGTCTGAATAACTAATAGAATGTTTTCAAGCATAGAGCAAGCCAACTATTTTCACCTTCTCTCTTTAAATTGTAAAAATCAACTGACAATGTGCAAAAAATCGATTATTTTGCCTTGTGGTATCAGAGGAATGGCCGTTAATAATTAGTAGGTCATCTTGCTTCACGTCTCAGTAAAGGTGTAGATACCCTTTTTTGGTCAGTTCATGAGAGGTCTCAATGACAGTTCGGTCTAAGATTATTGCGTTAGTGGCGGCAGGCGTTATCCTGCCAGTTTTTATTATTTCAGCTGTGATTATAGGAAATGTTCGCTCTAATGCGCTTGCTGATTTCTCGCGCCAAAGCCAGTTAGAAATGGGGCACGTCGACTCTTTATTTTCTATGTACCTAAATAATCTAGCGGAAAATGCGGCTTTTTTTGCCCGTACTCAAGCCTTAACAGAACTCACTCCCGGTAGCATTACCAGCTATTACGATAAAGAATCACAGCAAATGACACCGGATCAAAACTCTGAAAAAGAGCAGGCAGCGTTTGCTTTAATGGATGCGTTTGGTCAAACCCATCCGGATTTAAAATTTATTTGGTTAGGGGCAAATGACAAAGGGTATTTGCAATGGCCAAAGGGCAAGAACGTTGCGAACTACAATCCACTCACCAGAGATTGGTATAAACGCTCTATCAATAGTAAGGATGAGGCGGTACGAATTCCGGCATACAAGGATTTAGCGTCCGGCGCCCCTCTAGTAGACTTCTTGCATGCTTTTGATGGTAAAAACGGTTTCCAAGGCACGGTAGGTGTTGATGTGACTCTGCAAAAGTTGACGGAATTATTGTCTACGGTGAAATTCGGGGGCGATGGTTATGTGGTCATGGTGGAAGACACAGGTACTATTTTGGCAGACCCAAGAGACACTGAAAATAACTTTAAAGCGATTGATAAAGCCTCTTATCCGTATGGGGCGTTAACCTCAGAGGAAGGGCTGCAGAGTATCACCATTGATGGCCAAGATTGGTTTGCACGGGTTCATACATCGCCTAATTTGGGATGGAAGTTGATTGGTTTGGTGCCTGAAAAAGTTGTTTATGGTGAAGCCAATCACTTGTTAATGATTACGCTAATTATCGCGCTAGTGATGATTGTTATTTTTGTTGTGATTGGCTCTGTGTTAGCCAATATTGTGATTCGCCCAATTAAAGTGATGGCCGCTCGTTTAGAAGACATTAGCCAAGGCGAAGGGGATTTAACGCAGCGCTTAGAAGTAAAAGGCAATGACGAATCAGCACAAATGGCGGCCGCGTTTAATCAGTTTGTGGCATCGATTGATGGCATTATTAGCCATGCAAAATCCTCGTGTCATCAGATTAGCGATGTCGCACAGCGCTCCGACGATTTGTCTTCTGAATTAACGTCAGTCGTCTCTCATCAGGTGAACTCAGTCGATCATGTGTCGACGGCGTTTAATGAAATGGTGGCGACGGCCAATGAAGTTGCTTCGAATTGCAGTACGGCAGCGCATGCCGCAGAAAGCAGCGAGCAACAAGTTCAAGAAGGCAATAAACTGATTCAAGAAACTATGGATTCATTGAAAGGCCTAGAAACAGAATTGCTCAGCTCGAATGAGTCGATGAAGGTGCTGTCAGAAGAATCAAATAACATTGTCAGTATTTTGGACACGATCAAAGCGATTGCAGAGCAGACCAACTTGTTGGCATTGAATGCGGCCATAGAAGCCGCGCGCGCCGGTGAGTACGGCCGAGGGTTTGCCGTGGTGGCGGATGAAGTTCGCACCTTGGCGGGACGTACCGCAGAATCGACAGATGAAATTGATAAGTTGCTAACGCGTTTGCAGCAACAAACGAATGTATCGGCCAGTAAAATGGAACACAGTGTGAGTGTGGCGAAAGGGTCCGTTGATCTTGCCTCTCAAACGTATTCCGTGTTCGAGCAAATTCTGGCGTCTGTTTTGAGCATCAAAGACATGATGATTCAGATCAGTGCATCGGCCGAAGAACAGCACTTGGTGGCAGAAGAAATAAACACCAATGTGATTGTTATTCACGATGGTACTGTGAAGTCGAATAATTTGTCTGAGCAGGTATCGCAAACCGCAACGGCGTTGAACGATTTGTCCAGTGAGCTACAAGGAATGGTAGAGAAGTTCAAATCGAGCCACTAAGCTAAACAATCACATTAGCCTGGTTAAAACGCCTGCAAATCGTTATTTCTTTGCAGGCGTTCTTGTTTACAAGCGAGGCTATAGCGCGCTTTATTTCGTTCTTTCTGTCATTCGAATAATCAAACTTAATATGCCTGCAATGGTGGCTAACGAAACCACACCGCTCCAGCCTAGGCTCATTAACGCTTGGCTGCCAAGTGCCGAACCTGCCGCCATACCAATAAACATGCCGGTAAAAAATAGCGCATTTAGACGCCCTCGAGCAGTTGGGTCGATGCCGTAAACCAAGGTCTGGTGAGAAACCAGGGCAGCCTGTACCCCAAAATCAAAACCGATTGCAGAGAGGATGATCAAAGCAATTTGGCCATTAGTAGACAAATACGGCAGTAAGAACATCAGTGCGAACGATAAGGCCACCAATCCAGATCCGACTTGAGTGACTCGAGAAGGTCCTTGTTTGTCCGCAAGTCTACCCGCCAGCGGCGCGGCTAATGCGCCAGCCGCACCCGCCAATCCGAAGGCCCCAGCGGTGGCACTGCCAAACCCATAATTTTGATGCAGCATGACCGCAAGCGTAGACCAAAAGGCACTAAATGAAAGTGATAATAAGCCTTGAGACAACGCGGCACGACGTAATGTTGGATGGCGATTCCAGAGTGTCAGCATAGAGCGCATAAGCGCGAGATAGCTGACATTAGTGTGGGTTTCCATGTTGGGCAACACGCGCCAAAGTATCACGGAAATGGCGATAATACTGGCTGCCGCCGCTTGATACATGACTCGCCATCCGACCAGCTCTGTGACCACGCCACTGACCACGCGAGACAGCAAAATTCCGATTAGCAATCCCGTCATAACAGTGCCAACGGCCTTACCTCGCTGGGCATCTGGCGCCAATATCGCCGCAGTTGGAACAATGTCTTGAGCCATAGTCGCCATGATGCCGATGATCAAGCTGGTGACCAGCATGCCATTAAGCGATGGCATAAAGGAGCACAAGATTAAGGCCATCGCGAGCATCAATCCTTTGGCTAGGATGACATGGCGGCGGTTAAAACGATCCCCAAGTGGAATCAATAACAAGATGCCCAAGGCATAGCCAATTTGCGTCAAGGTTGGTATTAGGCCGGTGGCACTGACGCTGGAATGAAAGTCCTGACCAATATTGCCGAGCATGGGCTGGTTGTAATAAATCGCCGCGACACTTAATCCAGCGCCGACCGATAAACTAAAAAGAAGCGAGCGAGAAGGCCCAATCGCTTTGTGCTGGGGAGTGGCAAGGGTGTTAGTTTGCAATGACATAGTAGAATCTCGTTCTGGTGAGAAGCGGTTAGAATGCACACATTTTTATCGTTTGTAGAAAAGATTGGTAGCCACAGGTAAGGTAAAACTGATATACGTTGAACGTATGAAAGAAATAAAATCAGGTGGCATCGACCGTATAGAATTGATGCAGACGTTTGTGCGTATTGTTGAGAGCGGTAGCTTGTCATCGGCGGCATTGCAATTGAATACAACGCAGCCAACCGTGAGTCGCCGCTTACAGTCTTTAGAAGCAAGATTGGGCGCCAAGCTTATTATGCGCACGACGCACGCCATGAAGTTAACCGACGATGGTGAACGTTGTTATCAACATGCCAAAAAGTTACTAGAGCAGTGGGAATCGCTAGAAGAAGATCTGATCAATGCCAATGATGACCCAGTCGGAACCTTAAAAGTTCGAGTTCCTCACGCGTTTGGTCAAGATCAGTTGATCGCCCCTTTGATGAAGTACTTAAACGATCACGGACAGATTTCTGTCGAGTGGATGCTCAACGACCATTCGCCTGACTTCATTAACGATGGCATTGATTGTGCCATTCGAGTCGGCGAGATTACGGACTCGTCTATGGTGGCTATTTTATTGGCCGAAGTCCCTCGCATCATAGTCGCGTCACCCTTGTTACTAAAGCAATATTCAGAGGTGACAACACTCGATGAGTTAGAACGATTGCCTTGGGCGGCCTTGAGTACCTTTTATCGCAACAAAATAACCTTGCAGTGCGCGGCACACAACAGCAGCCGAGAGTTGGAATTTTCCCCCAGATTTATTACCGATAGCTTGTATGCATTAAGAAACACTGTGTTATCAGGGGTTGGCGTATGTGTTTCCTCAGCGTGGGTCATTAACGATGACCTTGCCTCTGGTTCACTTGTCCAGCTGCTTCCTGAGTGGCGTGCAGACCCTTTACCTGTCTATCTTGTGTATCCCTACGCCAGCTATTACCCTGCACGTCTAAGAAAATTTTTCGAGTTGATTCGAGAAGTCATGCCCACATTAGTCGGCGCCAGACCGCCGAGCCCACAAGCATAAAAAAATGACGATAAGGTTGCCCTTATCGTCATTTTTATTTTGTGTGGTTAAGCTTTGAGTTAGAAGGCGTTGGCGACTTCTTCAGCTTGCAGATAAACGCTTTCTAAACCGTTGCCGGCTATGTACCAAAGACCAGGGTTTAGGTTGCTGACTTTGATGTCGCCACCCCCCAGTTTTGCTAAGGTTTGTTTGAAAGCCGCTAGGTCCAATGCTTCTTCTGGCTTGTTGATAGCTGCGCTACGATCAACTATGTAGAGCACATCTGGATTCATAGTGACTATGTTGGCTGGCGTTAGTGGTGTGAAGCTACGATTGCCACGTTTTTTTGTTTCTACGCCGGCAGGGATAGGGGATGGCTGAAGCCCCATGACTTGATCCACCACAGGGTAATTCCCCATCATTAAGTGGCCATTATTATGAATGACCAAGACAAAGTGTTTGTTTGGACCCACTTTGGCTTTTAGCGCATCGATCTTTGAATGCAGTGAAGCAAGCGCGGTTTTTGCTTTGTTTTCTACACCGAACTGCTTGCCAATCTGCTCTACTTGAGCGCTGAAGTTTTTCCAATAGTCTTTTGTGTCAAAGCTCATGTTTTCTACTTTAGCGAGTTTTTTCAGCTCCGCTTCGTGGCTTTGTTGGCGCCCAGAAATCATGATAAGCGTTGGTTTTGCTGTGCCCGCGGCGGTGATGTCGATATTTTTGGCGTTGCCCACGTCTACGTATTGGTCGGTATTATAGGCGGCAAGATAATGTGGCAGAGTTTGTTTGGGAACCGCTACGACTTGGTTTGCTAACCCTAACTCTGTGAGCGTGTCTAAACTGCCGTAATCAAAACTCACAATCCGCTCAGGCTGAGAGGCCATGACCAGTTGACTGGCAAGCATTAACGCACTGGAAACCACAACATTTTTGATCTTCATCACACACTCCGACTCGTTCGTTATTTTAATAAATGATAATCATTATCTCACAATGTAAGTGATCTGAAATCGGCCAAAACAGAGACGCACTGTTGCGTGGTATAAAACACGATAGAATGAAACCTATCTTTTTTATTCATTGGGCATCAAGCCGCGCTTTTTTACATTAGAATAGCGTCAAAACTTTGACCAATAGGTCAATGTTTAATGTTTATTGAACGGATTGTTTATAAAAAGGGCGTTAAATGACAGTGCACACCTCTCCATATGATACGAAAACGGCATGGCTGGAAGTAATGCTGCTATGGGCGGCAGGGATATCAGTGGCAATGCAATTTGCTAAGTTTTCCATTTCTTATGATGCGTTACTGGCGTATTACCAAGAAGGCGCAACACTCACCGGTGCGGCGATTTCCGTAGTGGGTGTGATCGGGCTTATTTTTGGTGTCTCGGCGGGGGTTGTTGTCGGCCGTGTTGGTTATCGACGTGCCCTGATTGGGGCCTTGGCATTAGGCTCAGTGATGTCCTTTTTAGAAGCCTTGATGCCAAATTTTGAGCTGATGATGCTGTGCCGTGTGATCGAAGGCTTTTCTCAATTGGGTGTCGTTGTCGCTGCGCCGACTATGATTGCTCGCTTGAGTGCACCGCAGCATCGTTCGATTACGATGGGGCTATGGGGCACCTTCTTTGGTGTGGCGTTTGCGATGACGGGCTTATTTGGTGACATGATTCTGCGCCATTACGGTATGGGAAGTTTGTTCTTCTCCCATGGCCTCTTTATTGGGGGCGTTGCCTGTGTGCTGTATTTTCGTTTAGAGCGCAATAACCCTTTGTATGAAAACCAAACAAGCACAGTGCAGAATAAAATGTTAGCGCAAATGTCGCAGGTGTATCGTAACCCAAGAAACATACTGCCAGCCGCAATATTTTTATTTTATACCTGTATGTTTGTCTCGTTACTAACGTATGTCCCTCGCTTGATAGAAGACGAACATTTGCGCTCTATTATCCGTACCTGTTTGCCTTTAATGAGCATTGCAGGAACGTTTTTAGCCGGTACCTTGTCTCAATATGTGATGCGCCCCCAGAACGTCGCGATCATGGCATATTTTTTGATTGCTACGAGCGCTGTGGCCTTGAATTTTCTAGTGGCTACGCCGGTGTTATTTTGCGTGGTTGCCGGTGTGATGGTGTTGTCTGCAGGCATGGTGACTGGTGCGGCGATGTCGATGATTCCGGCACTCGCCCGTAACCCTAATGAACAAGCTCAGACCTACGGTTTAGTCGCTCAGTTAGGGAATTTAGGGTCGACCATTGGGCCGCCAAGCTTTGCGACCATGCTCAGTCTTTTTGGTGTACAAGGGCTGATTTCACTGGTGCTGATTTTTTGTGTTTGTGGCGGCAGTTTGAGTATTTTGGCGAAGCGCTTTAAAAATAATTCAGCTTCATTGTAAGAGTTCGCAGAGTTGGTGCGTCTAACGATAAGTAGCCTTGATCTTATGCCTATGTTGTTGGTGGCGTAGATGGGATAGGAAGTAAAACATTTATGCTTAATAGGCAAATCAACTTAATCTATTTTGGAGTTTAGCAATGAAGAAAATCGGGTTAGTAATCGCTATCCTATTATTGGTGGTGGGCTTTTTCCATTACGACCTTGATCGGTTATTAACGCTTGATGGGCTAAAATCGGGACTTGTGCAATTCGAAGTTTGGCGTGCAGAAGCTCCGTTATTGGTTGGCAGCGCTTTCTTATTGCTTTACGTGGTAGTGACAGCCTTGTCGTTACCGGGTGCTGTGATTATGACCTTGGCGGCCGGCACCTTGTTTGGTTTGTTTTGGGGCACCGTTATTGTCTCATTCGCGAGCTCTATTGGTGCCACATTGGCGTTTTTGGTGTCGCGTTACTTATTGCGTGATTGGGTGCAAGCAAAGTTCGGTAGTCGTTTAAAGGCGTTTAATGAAGGGGTCGAGAAAGACGGAGCCTTTTATTTATTCACCTTGCGCTTGGTGCCTGTTTTCCCTTTCTTTTTAATTAACTTGTTGATGGGCTTAACCGCGCTGCGCGCTTTTACCTTCTATTGGGTTAGCCAAGTGGGCATGTTGGTAGGCACTGTCGTGTATGTGAACGCGGGTACGCAACTGGGTCAATTAGAAAGCTTATCTGGCATTTTATCCCCTTCTTTACTGTTCTCCTTTGTCCTGCTTGGGGTATTTCCTTTGGTGGCTAAAAAATTATTGGATGTGATAAAAGCGCGTCGAGTGTATGCAGGATTTACCAAGCCAAAAAGTTTTGACCGTAACCTAATCGTTATTGGTGGAGGTGCTGGTGGATTGGTAAGTGCTTACATTGCTGCGGCAGTGAAATCGAAAGTTACCTTGATCGAAGCTCATAAAATGGGTGGCGATTGCTTGAACTACGGTTGTATTCCAAGCAAAGCGATTATTAAGAGTGCGAAAATTGCACAACAAATGCGTCATGCGGAACACTATGGATTAGAAAATGTTGAGCCTACGTTTTCGTTTAAGAAAGTCATGGCGCGTGTGCACGATGTTATTAGTAAAGTAGAGCCTCATGACAGCGTTGAGCGCTATACCGAACTTGGTGTCGATGTTGTTCAAGGCTATGCAAAAATAATTGACCCTTGGACCGTTGAAATTCAATTAAACGACGGTGGTACGCAACGTCTGACGGCACGCAGTATTATTCTGGCGACCGGTGCGCGTCCATTTGTTCCACCATTGCCTGGGTTAGACGATGTGGGTTACTACACCAGCGATACCTTGTGGGGTGAATTCGCCAAGTTTGACGAGCCACCAAAGCGTCTTGTTGTATTAGGCGGTGGTCCAATTGGCTCTGAGCTGGCACAAAGCTTTGCTCGCCTAGGTTCTAATGTCACTCAGGTCGAGCGTTCTGATCGTATTATGGTCCGCGAAGACGAAGAAGTGTCGGCCTTGGTTCAAGAAAGCATGGAATCGGATGGCGTGACCATACTAACGTCGCACAATGCGATTCGCTGTGAGAAAGAAGGCGACATCAAACGTCTTATCGTTGAAAAAGACGGCGTTGAAAGTGTGATCGAATTTGATGCGCTACTGTGTGCTGTTGGCCGTCAGGCTCGCCTTGAAGGTTACGGTTTAGAAAATCTTGGCGTAGAAACAAATCGCACCATAGTGACCAACGATTACCTTGAAACCTTGTTTCCAAATATTTTTGCGGTCGGTGATGTCGCGGGCCCTTATCAGTTTACCCACGTCGCAGCTCATCAAGCTTGGTTTGCCGCCGTGAATGCTTTATTTGGAACCTTTAAGAAATTCCGTGCGGATTACCGAGTGATTCCATGGGCAACCTTTGTTGACCCTGAAGTGGCGCGTGTTGGTTTAAGTGAGCAAGATGCGAAAGAACAAGGCATCGAGTATGAAATGGTACGCTACGGTCTTGATGACCTAGACCGCGCGATTGCTGAGAGTGCAACCAAGGGGTTTGTTAAGGTGTTAACCGTGCCCGGCAAAGATAAGATCTTAGGAGTGACCATTGTAGGTGAGCATTCTGGTGAATTATTGGCTGAGTTCGTTTTAGCGATGAAGCATGGTCTTGGCTTGAATAAAATCCTAGGAACGATTCATACTTATCCTACGTGGGCTGAATCGAATAAATACGCCGCAGGTGAGTGGAAACGCGCTCATACGCCTGAGCGTATATTGAAGTGGATTGAAAAATACCATACATGGCGTCGAGGCTAATTTAGAGCGCGTTTAGCCTCTTTGAAAACGCCAGATAATAGAATGATTAAAACGCACTAAGGCAGCAACTTTAGTGCGTTTTCTTTCATTGCTTCCCAGAATAAGTTCGCTTGGTAACTGAGTGTTTGATGCCGAAGCTTGATCATAAAAATAGGCAGCTGGTTATGAGACATAAAGTTTTCTATGTCGATGGTCACTAACGCGCCAGACGCTAGCTCCGCCTCCACCATATAGCGAGGCATTCTTGCCCAACCTAAGCCATTTAATAATAACGACTTCTTCGCGAAGTAATCATTCACATACCAGCGTTTCCCGGTCGGCAGTAAGTAGCGATGGCCACTCTCACTTTGGTTGATTGCCGAATTATTGACGAGAATGTGCGCGGTAGAATAAAGCTGAGCTTGCTTTAAACGATTGCCTTTATGACCCAGTGTTGCCAACAGTTCAGGCGCCACCACAGTGACCACCTCCAGTCGTAATAATTCAATAAAAGCGTGTCTGTCATCGAGACCATATCGAGGGCCAATCGCCACTTCTGATTTGTCTTTTTGCAGGTTTTCATGCACCCCATAGAGATGATCCGTTGTGATGTCGATGGACAGCTCTGGGTAACTGGTCTGAAAGTTTTTGAGGCGTGTCATAAGCTCATTAGAAAAGCAGCTCTGACTAAAGCAAAGGCGTAATGGCGCCTCGGTTCCTTGCGCTAAATTGTGCCCTAAACTTTCTAATTGCTGTACTTGAGACATGAGCTTTTTGCTTTGCAGGAAAAACGCTTTGCCTTCTGTCGTCAGTGTAGGGCGATAGCTGTCACGGTCGAACAGCTGGATGCCATATTGTGCTTCCAGCGTTTTTACCGCGGCACTGATGCTTGGTTGGGTTTTATGAATGGCGTCTGCAGCGGAACGAAAGCTACCCGTTTCAACCACCGCGATAAACGCTCTAACTTGATCTAGCTTCATGATAGATATATCCAATCATTTTAATAACAAAACGAAATTATTTTTCGTTCATTATTTGCCTTATCATAGTGAATATCAAATGAAAGTGTTTTTTTAAAGGAGAAAGTGTTGGATACATCCTTCGTTGTCTTATTGATTGCGGGTTTGATTACGGGTTTTTCGAAATTCTCCGTAGGCGGTATGGGGTTGTTGGTATTGCCCATTGTGATGATTGCGTTCCCTGGGCCTGAAGCCTTAGGTATTTTAATGCCGCTCTATGTGATTACGGACCTGATGGCCGTGTTTAGCTATAAGAACCACATTGCTTGGTCTGTTTTGTTGCGCTTCTTACCATTGGCTTTTCTTGGCGTCTTTGTGGGTGGGCATTTCTTATCGGGCATTGATGCCAGCCAGTTTGTTTACTTCTTAGGGACGATTGTCATCGCGATGATCTTACTGGGTCTGTATCTCGATTTTCGCCCCGCTGGTTTTATGCGAAAGCCTGCTGCGGCATATAGCATGGGCTTTTTAGGTGGGGTTGTGAGCATGATGGCGAACGCGGCAGGCCCGTTATTTAGCTTGTTTTTGTTGGAGCAAAAGCTCGATAAAAAAACGTATGTGAGCACAAGAGCATGGGCCTTCTTCATTATTAACTTATTGAAATTGCCGCTCTATATCAGCTTAGGTTTGTTGTCTGTTGGTACGGCCAAAATGAGCGTCATGGCGTTGCCTGGCTTGTTGATAGGGTCGTTTATTGGCTATCACTTCTTGAAAAAAGTGAATCCGGTTCAGTTCAAATGGCTGATCCGGATCATGTCCTGCATGGCGGCGTTTAAACTTTTTCTGTTTTCGTAGTCATGTCTAACGGTCGTTTTTTTCTGGTATTGCGCAGTTGACGAATAGAATTGAAAATCAGCAATGCCAGAGCGCCCCAGATCAAGCTAAAGGTAATTAACTTCTCAGGGCTTAACGGCTCATCGTATAAAAAGACAGCCAGTAAGAACATGCCACTTGGTCCTATGTATTGGAAGAAGCCAAGGGTAATCATGCTGACTCGGTTCGCGGCGGCGGCAAAGCACATTAGTGGCACCATGGTGATTGGTCCAGCGGCAAACAAAAGCCAGTTGGTCAGGCTTGGGTTTGCTAGCATATTTGACGTTGAGGTGTGCACAGTGAACATGTAAATCAGAGCCACTGGCAGCATTAATAAGGTTTCGACGGCCATCCCTGTGAAGCTATCAATGGCGACTTTTTTTCGTACTAAGCCATAAAAACCAAACGACAGTGCTAAGGACAATGCGACCCAAGGCAGAGAACCAAATTGGATCACCTCAAACGCCACGGCAGCAAAGCATAAGGCGACGGCGGCTTTGCGCACAGGGTCTAGTTTTTCTTTAAAGAAAACCATCCCCAGCATAATGCTGATTAAGGGGTTAATGTAATAACCTAAACTGGCACTGAGCAATTGGTTGTGGCTAATGGCCCAAATAAAAGTCCCCCAATTGACGCCGATTAGCAGGGTTGAAAGAAGCATGGCCAGCAGTGTTTTTTTGGAGCTAAACACTTGTTTTAACTTGTCTGTTTTGCTCATTCCAACAATAAGAATGAGCACGATCAGGCAAGACCAAATGACGCGGTGAGCGAGTATCTCAGTGGTTGGAATAAACGCCATAAACTTGAAATACATCGGGGCAATAGCCCATAAAGTAAACGCCGTCAGGGCGTAAAATATGCCGCTTTGGGAAGACTGAGGCATGACTACTTCCTTGCTGTTATTTAAATGAGCCTCTTTTTACCACTCGGGTTATGAGAAGTCAGTTACAATCTTGCTTTCTTATTCGCATTCTCTGCATAAATGACTAGGTTGTGAGCGTGATAGGCGCCAGCCACGAAGGGTAAAAACGCGTTTATGCTTCGCTTTTACCCGAGTTAAAATTTATTATAGCGCCACTCCTACCCTTCTTTATTGCCACTGTCTTTTTTTCCTTAGATGGTGTGACAATAACGGTCATAAATAAGTAGTACGCTGAAACAGAATGGACGTTCTTTTTGATGACATAGAACGCATTAGGTATCGGTTCGCAGAGGTACGCGAATGTTAAGATTTTTCAGAATTAATAACGGTTTGATCAAAGAAATCCCTAAAGATGAGGGTGCGCTTCCCAGTATGCACACAGAAGCAGACTGGATTGATGTAAATGAACCCGATGAGGAAGAGCGCACGCAGCTGCGTACCTTGTTACGCACAGACTTACCTGAATCGGATGATGTAGAAGAAATTGAAGCGTCGGCTCGCTGTTTTGTGGACCAAGTTGGCATTCATGTTCACTCTTTGTTTTTAACGCAAAGTGAAGGCCGTCACAAAACCACAACGGTTGCCTGTATTTTGCAGAAAGATCGTTTAGTGACGGTGCGAGAAGGCGAAATTGCCGATTTTCGATTATTAAGAATGCGCGCCAGAGGCGGCCAGATAGCGGCCGATTCTCCGGCTCAATTACTGGTAACCATGCTTGAGCACAAGGTCGAAAACCATGCCGATATTTTGGAAGATTTACACCGTCAGCTGGAAGAAGTAAGCCATCTTGTGTTGGAAGAAAATGAAACAGAATTCGACTCTGTTATCGCCAAATTAGCGCGTCTAGAAGACAGTAACGGAAAGATTCGTTTATGCCTGATGGATACCCAGCGCAATATTTCATTTTTATTGCGCCATCTGACCAGCAAGCAGGACCATTCAGAAACATTACGCGAGATCATGCGCGATGTGGACACCCTGATGTCACACACGACCTTTTTGTTCGATAAAATTAACTTCTTGATGGATTCCACCCAAGGCTTTATCAATATAGAACAAAATAAAATCATTAAGATTTTCTCGATTGCTTCTGTGGTGTTTTTACCGCCGACCTTAGTGGCCAGTATTTATGGGATGAACTTCCATATTATGCCGGAATTAAACTGGAGCCTTGGTTATCCAGGTGCGCTGGGGCTAATGGTGGTGTCTGGTTTCGCGCCCTATTGGTACTTCAAACATCGTGGCTGGCTATAACCAGCCACGATGTTTGAAGGGCTCTCTTTAGCGTGCTAAGAGGGTAAAGAAGGCTACTGTATATCTTTAAGGTATGCCGCATAAACCCAGACATGCTGTTTATTAAATACGATCTCACGCCATGCCCCATGTTGTCTAATCACAGTTATCTTCATTCCATGACGTAAGGCACCGACGATTGGGCTGTTAGTGGTAGGTTGCGCGCGAATATTTAAGCGCTTGCTCGTGACAATATGTGGCCCACTACGAAAGACAGTCGGCTTTTTCTTGGTAAGTTGTTTCTGGTGCTTAGTAACGGCTTTATGTTTTTGTGTCACTACTTTGTGTTTTTGGACAGGAGGTGAAACACTTTTTTGAGCTGAGTGTTTGTTTGTCTGGCAGTTTATTTTCTGGTTATAACAAGCGGCATTGTGGTTTGCTTGTTCGCCTTTAGCGAAGGAGATAGTCGGCACTAAAACACAGCCAATTAGGCAAATGATTTTGCTGGTTAATCTCATACTGGTATCCTTTTTTATAGACTTAATGTGTTTTCAGGATAAGCATAGAGGTTTATTGGCTGGGTAGTCCAATAAGGAAAAGCCAGCCATCAAGCGCTCAAAAATGATGACTGGCTTTTGTTGCTTGCTCTTTTTTTGGCGGACACGGCATTCAGGAGTTAAACGCTTGAGTGTAAACACGCCATCTTTCATAGAGAGCGTGAACAACCGGTGTCTGATCAAAGTGGATTTTATGCTCTTAGGCCAAGTGCCGCAGAGCATAAAAGAGAGAGATGACAATTAAATTACAGGCTGAATAGTGGGCCAAAAAGACGCTAGAAACCGCTTAATTGGTCTGTTAAATGGGCAATCGACAGCAGGTGTTGCTCATTTAAATAATTCAGTAATTCTGTATTCACATCGGTTTGAATACTGGTAATACCTTGATTACCAAAGATCCTATTGATTTCAATGACGTAGGGCACTGAGCCTATCATAGCGATATCAAATCCGGCGTGGTTAATGTCGAGAGATTGCGCCAAATAGGTCACAAGATCTTGAGCTTCTTTTGGGATCAAAGCCACTTCTACCTGCCCGCCTTGGCTAACATTGTTGTGGAAGCCATTATCTGATTGCAAACGCCAGTAACCACTGACAATTTTATTGCCTACCCAAATAATGCGCAGATCTCGGTCGATCGGCAAATACTCTTGTACATATAGAACATCACTTTTGGCCAAATAGTCACGCCACTGTCCCAATGTTTCGATCAGAAACACCCCATTTCCCATGCTGCTTTTTGGAATCTTAGCGACAAAAGGAGATGACATTGTGTCCCAGATTTTGTCCGCTTCATAAGGGGTGTTCGCGGCAATCACTGTATAAGGGTGTTGATTCGGTACTATGGTGCGAAAAGTACGCGTCATTTCTATTTTGTCATGACCAATCATATAAGACGCAAGACTTGGAAAAATGCGCTTCTTTAAGCCGTATATTAACGCGTTAAGCTGCCAATACTGTGGGAATAGAAGCCAGTCCGCTTGTTGAATTTCCTCTAAGTGATCGTACATAGATTCAGGCTTTATGTAGCGAACATTCGGTAGGTGCAAGGTGCGTAATGCGTCGAAAGAGATGATGTTCATTTAACAATAATCAATGGCCAAACAGGTCGCGATTTTAGAGCCAAAGAAGTGCTAAAAGATACGTTTATTTTAGTAAATGCCGAAAAATATTCGCCGCGATAAAAACAAAATAGAGGGCATAAAAAGAGGCCGTTAAGGTTTATTGCGGCATTTCATCTGGATTTGCTTAGTAACGGTTTTATCAGAAGGTTAAAGGTTGTCTTTGGTCTTCGTCATGAAAGTTTAATTTATTGGCTTAGAGTGGGTGAGGCTCTTGAAATAGGGAGTCGGTAAGGAGATCCTCTGGAAATAGTATGACAAGATGGAAATCAATATGCCTTCAAATATAGTGGCCGTTTATGGCTCTCTCAGAGTGGGTTTCGATAATCACGAATTATTAGCGAACAGCCAACCTATTGGAAAGGGCTGGTTAACAGGTTACCGAATGGGTAATTTTGGAGACTTTCCTGGTGTGGTGTTTACCCATGAAGATAACCAACGTGTTCGTGTCGAATGGTACAAGGTAACGGACAGCACATTGGAAGCAATGGATCGTCTTGAAGAGTATGATCCTGCGGCACCAGAGCGCTCCTTGTTTGTGAGAAAACGCGTACAATCTCCTTATGGGAAAGGTTGGATTTATGTTTACAATCAACCTTTTCAACATGCCGATCTTGTTGAATACGGTGATTGGGAACGTGCCGTGGTACGTCCCGCCGTTCATCGTGAGATCCCTGTCGTGTGATCCTTGTCTGAGCTGGCGTGCATGATAACCCTTGTGCGCGTCAGCGCTTGT
The DNA here is from genome assembly GCF_004352855.1 of Marinomonas sp. KMM3893. Lineage (GTDB taxonomy): Bacteria > Pseudomonadota > Gammaproteobacteria > Pseudomonadales > Marinomonadaceae > Marinomonas > Marinomonas arenicola. The sequence goes on from NZ_SJSC01000002.1 coordinate 336,691, forward strand.
TCACTACCAACCTCTTATTCTGCGGCTTCGCCGACAGCACGCTTCTTTGCAACTCAACTACCTTGACGTTGGCTTATTCTTTGCTTGGTTAAAATACCAACAAAGAAGGGCGAACAGTATGGAAACGAACGATTACCCATTAACTGAAGTACCAAAAAATGACCGCAAAGGGTTGTTTTCTACCAGTATCGTGTTGCTTGGCTTTACTTTTTTTACCGCCACCATGTTTGCTGGGGGGAAAATAGGCAGTGCATTTAGTCTAGGTGAAATGCTGTTAGCGGTTACCATAGGTAACCTATTATTGGGCTTTTATGCCGCCGCCTTGGCTTATATTGCCTACAAAAGTGGCCTTAACGCGGTATTGATGGGGCGTTTTTGTTTTGGTGAGAAAGGCAGCAAACTGTCTGACTTTATTTTAGGCTTTACGCAAATCGGTTGGTATGCCTGGGGCACAGCGACGATTGCGATTGTGCTAGTGAAGACACTGGATCTGAGCCCCAGTCTCGAAACGCCCTTGATGATCTTCTTTGGTTTTGCTTTTTGCATTACCGCGATGATTGGCTATAAGGGGATGGATTACCTCTCCCGTCTTGCTGTACCTGCCATGTTGCTGTTTATCTTGATCAGTTTCTATAAAGGGATGGCGGATCTCAGCGGCTTAGGGGATGTGTTCGGACAAGCGCCCACGACCAATATGAGCATGGCAACGGCCATTACCATTATTATTGGCACTTTTGTGAGTGGTGGAACACAGGCGACCAATTGGAGTCGCTTCGCTAAGTCTGGCAAGGTGGCCATTTGGGCGACATTGCTGGCCTTTGTATTAGGCAATGGCTTAATGGTCGTGACAGGAGCGCTGGGTAGCCTAATATACCAACAAGCTGACATTGTTGATGTGATGATCGCTCAAGGTTCCATCTCATTGGCGATTCTTATGCTATTTCTAAATCTGTGGACCACTCAAGACAACACCATTTATAACTTCGCCGTCGCGGGCTGTAACCTTGTTCGTACGGACAAACGACGCCTTGTGACTGTGCTGGGAGCGGCCATTGGCACTGTGTTGGCATTAGGTGGCATGTACAATTACTTGATTCCCTACTTGATCTTGTTAGGCACTTTTATTCCACCATTGGGTGGCGTCATCATGGCCGATTTTTGGGTCAAATATCGCGGTAAATACCCCGCATTAGACAGTGCCGCATTGCCCAATTTTAATTACGCCGGCTTGATTGCCTATGGGATCGCTTGCGCCTGTGCTTATTTCACGCCTGTGTTACCGCCCGTGATTGGTGTGCTTGTTGCGGCGCTTGTTTATGGGGCTCTATTAAGCAGTCAAATGAAAGTAAAAACCGCCACTATTTAAACGGGGTGACGATGCCAAGATGTGGTCGATAGGCCGCACTACGATTGTCTGATGCCATGGCTTAAACAGCGGCTTAGTTAAGAAGGCTAAGCCGCTGCGTTATTATTCTGTTTCTTTAGGAGCATGTTTGAGAAACACACCTAAGGAAATCAGTAAGAAGCCGGCACAGCTGACAATGGCCACGGGATAATAAAGATTTCCTGCCATGTCCATTTGGCTGTATTTAATGACCATGATGAGCCCTTCTAGTGCCAAGGCAACACAAACTGTACTGATAAAGCGCGGTAAGGTGCGTCGCATCATGACGATCACATCGTGTTCATCGTCATTGCCATATTCTTTGTTAATCACCATGGCCAGTTCAAACACCGCAATGGCAATAATATTTGAGTTAATGATCTTGATTAGCGTCTGAGTAATGTCTTCGCCATTTAAGTAATTGCCGGTGGCTGAAACAAAGCTAGTAATGACCACTAACGCTGCCAGCGTGAAGAAAATATAGGAGAAGGTTTTCGCAAAAAGTTTTTGAACACTGACGTTCATAAAGTAAATCCGGTTGTTATCGTTGTTCTTTACAATACGGACTTCTTTTAAAATAAACAGTTTCCAACTGGGTATACCGCAAAGGTTCCATAGTCGCCAGAATGGCTGGGCATTCTTTACAAAAAACGCCGTCTGTTAATGGTCAGTCAAAGAAACCCCGACATAATACCAAGAGAATAGCGTCATTTTTTCTTCATTATAGAAGGACGCTTCTTTTACAGTGACAGCTGGCCTTAGGAGTGGAAAAAGCCTTAGTAAATTATTTTATCCCCAATTGGATCTGTGTTTCACAAGAGCAGAAGATTACCCATACGCATCAGATGTTTGGCTTGCTTACCGCGCTTAAATAGACCAATGCACGGTTTTATCGTTGATTATTGAAAGAGGGCTTGAGCTTTATTGGAGTAGGTTGGGTGTTAACGGTTCTAATGTTTGGAGGAGTAAAATCAATAATTTATTAACCCACTGATTTAAAAGAGAAAAATTAATTTGTAGATGTTTTTTTTGGCGATAAGGATTGACTTTTTTAAGACGAAAGCTTTTTTGAGGAAAGTTTTTCATCGGTTTTTATGCCACAGATCTTGACACGAATCGGAATTTTTAACTATTCCTGACCAAATAGAAAAAATCGTTTAAAAATCAATCCGAGAGCCCTGTGTCAATACCAGAAAGCGGCAATCTTCAAGTTTTTTTAAAAACCTTTCACAAAGTTATCCACAAGAGCGTCGTGTTCAAATAATGAGCAAAAACCGGTGAGATAGACGCAGATTGGCCATTTTTAGAATCTGTATGCTGTGTTTTTTGGCATTGTGTGCCTCGAAATCTGCTGACGAGGCGTTATGATCAAAGGCAGTGAAATACTAACCAATAGGGAGACGTCATAATGAAGGTTACTTTTATCGGCTTGGGCACAATGGGCTATCCAATGGCGGGTCATGTGAGCAAGGCAGGTCATGATGTTACCGTTTATAATCGCACTACGGCCAAGGCTCAGGCTTGGAGTGAAGAGTATTCTGGCGCGTTTGCACTAACGCCAGCGCTGGCCGCCAAAGACGCGGAGATAGTACTAACGTGTGTCGGTAACGACGCGGATCTGCGTGCCGTCTACTTAGGCGAGGAAGGCGCTTTTCATATGGCGAAAGCGGGCACTCTCTTTATTGATCACACAACAGCCTCAGCGGAAGTCGCTAAAGAGCTAAGTGCCGTAGCAAAGGATAAGGGCTTCTTGTTTATGGATGGCCCTGTGTCTGGCGGCCAAGCCGGTGCGGTTAATGGTGTTTTGACTGTGATGATGGGCGGAGAACCTGCGCAATTAGCGATGGCTCAACCCGTGTTAGATTGTTATGCGAAATCCACCACGTTATTAGGCCCTGTTGGTCATGGTCAATTAGCAAAAATGGTCAATCAAATCCTGATAGGTGGAGTATTGTCTGGTTTGTCTGAAGGGGTGCGCTTTGCACAAAAAGCGGGACTAGATATGGCCACTTTAGTCGACACTTTAAAACACGGAGCCGCAGGCTCATGGCAATTAGAAAACCGTGGCGAGACCATGGCGAAAGACGAATTTGATTTTGGTTTCGCCATCGAATGGATGCATAAAGACTTAACTCTTTGCCTGGCTCAAGCAGATAAAATGGGGCTGTCTATTCCTTTAACGAAAGCCGTAGATGAAGATTATCAAGCCCTAATGGCAGAAGGTCGTAGCCGCCAAGATACTTCAGTGCTTATTAAAGCATTAGACAATAAAGCATGAGACAAACAGGCCTAATTTTGTACGGCTTGTGATTAACAACGATAGTAATAAGGCCAGTATCATTGAATGATGCTGGCCTTATTTGTTTTTGTATCCGGCGTTTTGTGCGTCACATTTTCATGGAAACCGTGGCGATCTATAAGGGATTTATCTGTTCGCTATTACTCTTTTGTCACGCTTTCTAACTTAATATTCATTGAGTTAGGTTTTTATTTTTGAAAAAAACACGTCATTTCTCTTTTTCCTAAATAGCCTTATAACGCTGCAACCCCTTTGTTTTCGGGTGCTATATGTGTGCATAAAAATTACTTATTCATTACACGCATGAGGCATATCGTTATTTCGATTGGTCATTTGGGAAAGCTTAAGTAGTCTTCAATGATGCGGTTTTGAGCGGGGTTACATTGTAGCGCGCGATAAACAGCTAAAGGGGGCTCAAGGATGAGGCAGGACACCTCGTTTAGATGGATATCTAAGCGAGGTCGTTTCTCTATCTATGCCACTACAACCTTGCCTCTCAGATATCACAAAGTAACGATTACCTTGATTCAACTTCCCACGTGTTTAACACGATCATAATTACGCTAATGGAGAATGAAAATGAAAAAAGGGTTAGCAGCATTACCGTTTGCCGTCATGGCCGCGGCCGCTATTTCCACGTCAGCTCATGCAGCATCAACATTGGTATACTGTTCAGAAGGTAGCCCAGAAGGCTTTAACCCTTCTTTGTACTATTCTGGTACCACTTTCGATGCGTCTTCTAAACCAATTTTTAACCGCTTAATGGAGTTTAAACTGGGCACGACTCAAGTAGAGCCGAGCTTAGCCAAAAGCGTTGATGTCTCTGACGATGGCTTAGAATATACCTTCCATTTACGTAAGGGTGTGAAGTTCCAAAGCTCAAAAGATTTCAAACCAACACGCGACTTTGATGCAGACGATGTGATCTTCTCATTCAACCGTCAGCGTCTTGATAGTAACCCGTACCATAAAGTGGGCGGCGGTTCTTACGGTTACTTTGATGACATGGGCATGAATACCCTGATCAAAGACATAGTAAAAGTCGATGACTACACAGTTAAATTTGTATTGAACCACCCAGAAGCGCCGTTTATTGCCAACTTGGCGATGGACTTTGCGTCTATCTTTTCAAAAGAACAAGCGGATCAATACTTAAAAGCGGGCACGCCTGAAAAACTGGATCAAACCCCAGTTGGTACCGGACCATTCCAAAAAGTGCAGTACCAAAAAGACTCTTTGATTCGCTACGTTGCGTTTAAAGATTACTGGAAAGGCAAAGCAAAAATTGATCGCTTGGTATTCTCTATCACACCAGATGCTTCTGTTCGTTACGCTAAACTAAAAGCCGGCGAATGTGATGTGATGCCATACCCAAATCCTGCTGATATCAAGCAGATGGAAGCGGATCCAAATATTAACTTGATGAGCCAAGAAGGTTTGAACGTTGGTTATCTAGCATTCAACGTGACGAAAAAACCGTTTGGCGATGTGAAAGTGCGTCAGGCATTGAACTATGCGACGGATAAACAAGCGATCATTGATTCGGTTTTCCAAGGGGCTGGTAAAGTCGCTAAGAACCCAATTCCACCGACTATGTGGTCTTACAACACGTCTATCAAAGATTACCCATATGACCCAGCTAAAGCGAAAAAACTGTTAGCAGAAGCAGGCTATGCTGATGGTTTCGAAACCACTATTTGGGCAATGCCAGTTCAGCGCCCTTACAACCCGAATGCACGCCGTATGGCGGAAATTATGCAAGAGGATTGGGCCAAAGTGGGTGTTAAAGCGAACATAGTGACGTACGAATGGGGTGAATACCTTAAGCGTGCAAAAGCGGGTGAGCCAGACACGATTCTAATTGGTTGGACGGGTGACAATGGTGACCCAGATAACTTCCTGTACGTACTAACAAGCTGTGATTCTGTGGGTGGTTCAAACTACTCAGAATGGTGTAACAAAGCCTATGATGACCTGCTGGTTAAAGCGAAACGTACTTCTGATATGGACAAACGTAACGACTACTACAAACAAGCACAGGTTATTTTCCATGATCAAGCACCTTGGATTCCTGTTGCCAACTCTGTGGTATACGAACCAATCCGCAAAGAAGTGAAAGGCTACAAAATTGATCCACTTGGTGGTCACTACTTCTACAGCGTAAGCAAAGAGAAGTAAGTCCAATTCGGACGCCGTAATAGGGTGTTTGTTTGCTGGGACGCAAGCAAACACCCCGCTGACCGGGCTACAAACCCGATCTAGTCAAATCGCAAGAGAGCCAGTCCTTTATGTTCCAATTTATTTTCCGACGTTTGAGTCTTGTCATTCCGACCTTTATCGGTATTACCTTACTGACCTTCACCTTGATCCACATGATTCCTGGTGACCCGATTGAAGTGATGGCAGGGGAGCGTGGTGTATCGCCAGAACGTCATGCTGAGTTGAGTGCCCAATTGGGGTTAGATAAACCCCTATATGAGCAATATTTCCACTATGTTGCAGGCATAGTACAAGGTGACTTAGGCGAGTCTTTAGTTACCCACGAACCTGTCATGAATGAGTTTATGACGCTGTTTCCAGCCACCGTAGAGCTTGCTGTTTGCGCGGCTATTTTTGCTATTTTAATTGGCTTACCCGCCGGTATTTTTGCTGCGGTGAAGCGCGGTACCATTTTCGACCATTCGGTGATGACCTTTTCATTAACGGGTTATTCGATGCCTATTTTTTGGTGGGCATTGCTGCTGATGTTGGTGTTTTCCGTGACCCTAGGCTGGACCCCAGTATCCGGGCGGATTGATGTTGTCTATTGGATCGACAATACCACGGGATTTATGTTGATCGACTCTTGGTTATCAGGCGAAGAGGGCGCTTTCAAGTCTGCCGTGTCTCACCTTATTTTGCCCAGCATTGTCTTGGGCACCATTCCGATGGCCGTTATCGCCCGTATGACGCGTTCTTCTATGCTTGAAGTCTTAAGTGAAGACTACATTCGCACCGCTCGTGCCAAAGGCATTGCTCCGTGGCGAGTGATTGTTATTCATGCGTTGCGCAACGCTCTGATTCCTGTGATTACCGTGATCGGTTTGCAGGTGGGAACTTTATTATCAGGGGCAATTTTGACCGAGACTGTGTTTGCTTGGCCAGGCATTGGCAAATGGCTTATCGAGTCTATTAGCCGTCGAGATTACCCTGTTGTACAGGGCGGCATCTTGATTGTTGCGACCATTATTATTGTCGTCAACCTATTGGTCGACATCGCCTACGGCGTTGTTAACCCACGCATTCGACACAACCGATAAGGAGGCGCTTTATGACGACGAATACCGTATCTGCACCAGCGCCAAGAACACCGATACAAGAATTTTGGCATTACTTTAGCAGCAATAAAGGCGCGGTCGCAGGACTGGTTTTTATTGTATTGATTTGTTTTATGGCGGTTTTCGCCGATGTTGTGGCACCGCATTCGCCCTCTGCTCAAGTGCGAGACGCCTTATTGCTTCCGCCTGCATGGTTAGATGGTGGCAGTTGGTCCTACTTGTTAGGCACCGATGACGTGGGTCGAGACATTTTTTCACGCCTTATTTATGGGGCCAGATTGTCTTTGTCTGTTGGCGCTTTTGCGGTAACGATTTCTTTGGTCATTGGCATATTGTTGGGCTTGGTAGCAGGCTACTTTAAAGGCGTTGTTGATATTTGCATCATGCGCCTTGTCGACATCATGTTGGCGATGCCGAGTTTGCTATTGGCGATTGCCATTGTCGCAATATTAGGGCCAAGCATCTTTAATGCAGCCCTGGCGATATCCTTGGTGTCTTTGCCAAATTACGTGCGCTTAACGCGTGCTGCGACCATGGCGGAAATGTCACGGGACTATGTCACCTCGTCTCGTGTTTTGGGTGCCAGTCCATTGCGTTTGATGTTTGTGTGTATTTTACCGAACTGCTTAGCACCTCTGATCGTGCAAGCGACACTGGGCTTTTCTAGCGCCATCTTGGACATGGCGGCACTGGGCTTTCTCGGGCTAGGTGCTCAGCCACCGACGCCTGAATGGGGTTCTATGTTGGCCGACGCCTTACAGTTTGTACAACGCGCGTGGTGGGTTGTGACCTTCCCCGGATTGATGATCTTGATCACAGTGTTGGCATTTAACCTCATGGGCGATGGCTTACGCGATGCTCTTGATCCCAAGTTGAAACAGTAGGAGGTTGTGATGTCACTGCTACAGCTGGACAATTTAAGCGTTACCTTCGGTAATTTTCGTGCCGTGGATAACATCAGTTATAAGGTCGAGGAAGGGGAAGTCCTTGGCATCGTTGGAGAATCTGGCTCAGGTAAGAGCGTGAGTTCCTTGTCTATAATGGGCTTGATTGATTTTCCCGGTAAAGTGAGCGCCGATCAATTAACCTTTGATGGGCAAGACCTACAAGCCATGCCAGAAAAGCAACGTCGTAAACTGACGGGCTCGGATATTGCGATGATTTTCCAAGATCCTATGACCAGTTTGAACCCTTGTTTCTCAGTGGGTTATCAGATCATGGAGGCGCTTAAAACCCACCAAGGTGGGCGCAAGAAAGTTTTAAAACAACGCGCGATTGAATTGTTAACCCAAGTGGGTATTCCCGCGCCTGAATCACGTTTGGATAATTATCCGCATCAGCTGTCTGGTGGTATGAGCCAGCGTGTGATGATTGCCATGGCGATTGCGTGTAATCCTAGGTTATTGATAGCCGATGAGCCTACCACGGCTCTGGATGTCACCATTCAAGCACAAATCATTGATCTGTTGATCGAATTACAGCGCAAGAAAAAAATGGGATTGGTGTTGATTACCCATGATTTGGCGTTGGTGGCAGAAGTCGCCCATCGAGTGATCGTGATGTACGCCGGTCAAATTGTCGAATCTGGTCCCGCGGCGGAAGTGTTTCGTTCTCCAAAGCACCCTTACACGCAAGCCTTGTTGGCTTCGCTGCCAGAGTCGTCCTCCGGTAAAGCTCGTCTTGAGGCTTTACCCGGTGTTGTGCCTGGGCAATACGATCGTCCGCAAGGCTGTTTGTTAAGCCCACGTTGTCCTTATGCTCAGGAACAATGTCATAAGGTAGAACCTGAAAATCAAGGTCCATTAGACCGCCAAGTGAAATGCCATACTCCGTTAGACATTGAAGGGAGACCGGCCGCATGAGTACATCACAGAACAATGCACTGATCCTGAATGCAGAAAACCTAAAGCAGCATTACCATGTTAAGCAGGGGATGTTTAAGCCGGATGCCGTCGTAAAAGCGGTGGATGGGGTTAGTTTTACTTTGGAAAAAGGCAAAACGTTGGCGGTGGTTGGCGAGTCTGGTTGTGGTAAATCGACCTTGGGTCGTATGTTGACCATGATCGAAACACCAACAGAAGGACAGCTGGCGCATCTTGGACAGGACTTATTAACGCTTTCTAAAAACGAGCAAGCAAGCCTGCGTCAAAAGATCCAAATCATCTTCCAAAATCCTTATGGTTCGTTAAATCCACGTAAGAAAATTGGCTCGATTTTAGAAGAACCTTTGGTTATCAATACCAAGCTTTCTAAAGGGCAGCGCAAAGAAAAAGCCTTGGCCATGATGGCAAAAGTGGGACTGAAAGAAGAACATTACGATCGCTATCCGCATATGTTTTCCGGTGGCCAGCGCCAGCGTATTGCCATTGCTCGTGGCCTGATGTTGGACCCTAATGTCATCGTCGCTGACGAGCCAGTGTCTGCGCTAGATGTGTCAGTTCAAGCCCAAGTGCTTAATCTAATGATGGATTTACAGCAAGAGTTTGGCTTGAGTTATGTGTTTATCTCCCACGATTTGTCGGTGGTGGAGCACATTGCTGATGACGTGATGGTGATGTATTTGGGGAAGGTGGTTGAGCAAGGCTCTCGAGAGCAATTGTTTGAAAATCCGCAGCACCCTTATACCTTGGCCTTACTGTCTAGTACGCCTCAACTGTCGCCGGATAAACGTCGTCAGCGTATTAAGTTAGAAGGGGAGTTGCCTTCGCCATTAAACCCACCGTCTGGGTGCGCGTTTCATGGTCGTTGTTCTTATGCGAACGATCGTTGTCGCAGTGAAACGCCGTTATTGGGTAAAGCAGAAGAAGGGCATTTTATTGCATGTCATGCGGTGGAAGAAAATCGTATGAAACCACTTGCCGTCGGTGTCGCGTAAGCGAGAGAGTTACTTTGCTAACAAGAAAACGCCCAGCAGGGCGTTTTCTTTGCCTAAAACAACAGGATTAAACGTCTGTTTTAGGACGGAATTTTAGCTGTAATCCCATGATGAAGTTACGCAAGATCTGGTCTTTGCATTCACGGTAATGCTTGTTGTCTGGCTTACGGAAGAAGGCACTTAGCTCGTGCTTGCTCATGTTGAACTCAGCCAATTGCATGATTTCAAGAATATCTTCCGCTTTCAGATTAAGCGCAATGCGCAGCTTCATAAAGATAAGATTATTATTTAGGCGTTTCTCTGGCGCAGGCTGTTCACCTTCGCGCTTGCCACGACGCACATTGATAAAGCCATTTAGAAAAGCGGCCATGTCTATATCGACCATAGAGGTGTAACCCTCTTCCTCTTCTTTTTTCATCCACGCGATGATTTGATCACGATTAACCGTTTGATCAGCGGCAGCAAAGATCTCTTTTACATAAGAATCTTTCAAGTCAAAGGTGTAGCGAAGGCGGCGTAAAATATCGTTATTGGTCAAAGTAGAGTCCTAGTGTTAGGTGTCCAGTACAGTCAGGGTGAATCACTGGCGATTCAAAGAGCGACTTTAACAGATTTTAGCGTCACTTTTATCAAATATATAAAGATATTTGCCTAACACGGCGCGTTTTCATCCAGCGTGAGTAGCGTGATATCGCGTAAAAAAACCTAACACACTGAGTCTGTTAGGTTTCTGTTTTTCTTAAGGCATTGTTTCTCTCGCGATGGCGCTGCGAATTTAGTCTTTACCGAATAAATCTCGGGTATAAACCTTATCCGCTACGTCGCTCAGCTCGTCGGTCATGCGGTTACTCATGATGACATCCGCCGCAACTTTAAACTCAGCAAGATCACGATAGACTGTTGAGTGGAAGAAGTTGTCTTCTTCTAATTCTGGTTCAAAAACAATGACTTCAATACCTTTGGCTTTCAAACGTTTCATGACGCCTTGAATCGCCGATGCGCGGAAGTTGTCTGAACCTGTTTTCATCACTAAGCGATACACGCCCACGACGCTAGGATTGCGTTTGATGATGGCATCGGCAATAAAGTCTTTACGTGTGGTGTTAGAGTCCACAATGGCACGGATCAGGTTGTTCGGCACATTGTCGTAATTGGCCAGCAGCTGCTTGGTGTCTTTTGGTAGGCAGTAGCCGCCGTAACCAAAAGAAGGGTTGTTGTAGTGCGCGCCAATACGAGGGTCTAGGCCGACGCCTTCGATCACTTGCTTAGAGCTGAGGCCAAAGGCTTCACAGTAAGAATCAAGCTCGTTGAAGTAGGCCACACGCATGGCCAAATAGGTATTAGAGAAAAGCTTAACGGCTTCGGCTTCGGTGGCGTCGGTAAACAAGGTGGGAACCTCTTGTTTGATCGCGCCTTCTTGCAACAAAGCAGCGAACACTTTCGCGCGCTCGGAGTCTTCTCCAACGATAATACGAGACGGGTGAAGGTTGTCGTAAAGGGCTTTGCCTTCACGCAAAAACTCAGGCGAGAACAGAATATTATCTGTACCAAATTTGGCTTTTACTTCCGCTGTGTAGCCGACAGGGATAGTCGACTTGATGACCATAACCGCGTTTGGGTTGACCGCCAACACATCCGCAATAACGCTTTCTACCGAGCTGGTATTGAAGTAATTGGTTTCAGGGTCATAGTCTGTTGGCGTGGCAATTACTACGAAATCTGCGTTCTGATAAGCCTGTGTTTTGTCTTCGGTGGCGACAAAATCGAGCGTCTTAGTGGCAAGGAAATCTTCGATTTCTGCATCGCTAATAGGCGATTGTCCTTGGTTTAGCATGGACACACGCTCTGCGACGATATCAACCGCTGTGACTTTATGGTTCTGGGCCAGCAACATGGAGATAGACAGGCCAACATAGCCTGTTCCCGCAACGGCAATCTGGTATTTTTTAGTCGTCAAAATATCTTCCTACGTTATCAGTATAATTAGTGGGTTGAGCCATAAAAGTCACGGTACCAGTCGACAAAATTCTGCATGCCGTCTTCGATACTGGTGGCTGGCTTAAAGCCGGTACTTTCTATTAGTTCATCAATGTCGGCAAACGTCAGTGGCACATCGCCCGCTTGCATTGGCAAATGGTTTTCTTGGGCTTTCTTGCCACAGGCGCTTTCAATGGCGTCAATAAAACGTCGTAATTCAATTGGCTGATTGTTGCCAATATTAAATACTTTATAAGGCGCGGTCGCTGCGGTAATTTCGCTTTCCATCTTCGTTGGTATGGTAGCTATAACGCGCACAATGCCTTCAACAATGTCGTCAATATAGGTGAAGTCACGCTTCATCTGACCATGGTTATAAACGTCGATTGGCTGGTCTTCGAAAATCGCTTTGACAAATTTATAGGCCGCCATATCTGGGCGACCCCAAGGACCGTACACGGTAAAAAAGCGTAGGCCGGTCGTTGGAATGTCATAAAGATGGCTGTAAGAATGCGCCATGAGTTCGTTCGATTTTTTGGTGGCCGCGTACAGACTAATAGGATAGTCGACTCTGTCTTCTGTGCTAAACGGTTGCTTTTTATTCATCCCATACACAGAGCTAGAAGACGCATACACAAGGTGCTTCACCTTGGTTTGGCGACAGCCTTCTAGAATATTCGCAAAGCCCACTAGGTTAGAATCAATATAGGCTTGCGGATTTTCAATCGAGTAACGTACCCCGGCTTGGGCGGCTAAATTTACCACCACATCGAACTGTTCGTCCTCGAAGAGGGTCGCCATGGCGTCACGATCTGCTAAATCCATTTTAATAAAACGAAAGCGGTCTTGTGCTTGGTGAGAGTCTTTGAAACGAGCGAGGTCATCAAGGCGTGCGATTTTTAACGCCGGGTCGTAATAATCGTTGAGATTATCGATGCCCACAACGTCATCACCTCGAGCAAGGAGTGGTTTAATTAAACCGTGTCCAATGAACCCAGCGGCTCCGGTTACTAATACTTTCACATCGTCTCTCTTAATCTAAAGATAGGGTATCGCCATAGTATAAAGAATAGTGCCGTGAAAAAAGATGAAAAAAAGGCACAAAGCTTAGAATATCTGCATTTTATCGCCATTTGATAACGAGTGTTGACGCAAATAAGAGCGAATAAAACAGCACCAAGAAAGCGAGGTGCTGTGATTGGAATGGGGAGGCCGAGCCAAATTAAATTAACGACGACACGTTTAGGTATTAGAAACGTGTCTAAGAATCTCTAAAAATGCGTTAACCGAATCATTGGACGCCGATTCATGCATGGTGTGATAGCCGGTGGTGGGAATCTGAATGGTGGTGCCATCAACCAAGCCATTAGACGCCGCAATGATGCGACCTAATTCTGTACTGCCGATTGATGAAGGCGGTAAACCATTGGCCTCTCGCTTTTTATTTTCAGCTTCTGCATAGCGATTTTTGAAGAGGTAACTTATGCCACTTTTCACACAGAGCGCTTCAATAAGCTGAGTCGTTTCTGGGTTAAACGTGGCGTTGGCGTCTTTTTCCCGTAGCACGATTTGCTGCTCATTGGCGGAGGCAACGCTAGGAAAAGGGCTGGTGTCGATAACAAATAAGCGGTTGGTAGAGCCGCCAAAACGACGGAACCACTCTAATAAATAACGCCAGCTTTTGCCGGACTCTTCTTGTGCGGTAAAAAACGCCGTACCTTTAAAGCCAAGGCTAAACAAATGCACCAACGCAGCCGCCGAGATAACGTTATCCAATTGGCCTGCAAGGCGGTCTTCCTTGATATGCAGCTTGTCTTTAAAAGCAATTGGCGTGCCTGCGACCACGCCTTCTAATCCGTCGATTTCAAAAATTAAGTTGTTGCGAAACTCGCAGATATAAGCGTGTTTGATGACGCCTTTGCCACGATAAACACCGGACCAAGGCTCATAGGCATAGACATTTTCATGGTGGAAGCGCTCGGTGATTTTACTCATTAACTCTTCAGAAACGGAGTTGTTCAGTAGATCAGTGCGATTCGCAGAGACAAAGGCGGCGTACTGGAATTCATTCGGCCCAGTGCAGACCAAGCCATGGCGGTCGATGTGTGCCGAGAACATAGTGCTCATTGGTTCACTGCCTTGGGCAACCAATAACCCTTCATACCAGGTGACCTTGGCGCCACGCTCTTCTAACTCACGCTGCAATACGCGGAAAAAAGAATGTTCTGCGCCAACCACGCTAGGCTGTCGAATCAATAACTTGAGCACATCAATAAAATCATCACTTAACATGTAAGGTTTTCTCTAGCAGTGAACCGGATGGCTGATCATAGAGTTTTTTTTATTTTTTAACAGCGATAAATAGCGGAAAAAACAGCGCTTAGCGTATTTAAAATGACGAGATTTAACTAACACTTTTAAAATGTCTCACAAATGAATAACATACATAATATTTACACTATTCAAGCGTATTTTTTAATTTTTAAAATGGATGAATAGTCGTGTTTTAGCGATGTTATTTCACCCATAAACATGGGCATTTTGCTCATGTTTTTATCAGAAACCGTTTGAATAGGGATAGAAAATGCGTTTTAGAAATATTATCTGGTGTGCCGGCCTCGCATTAGTTGGCTGTGCTGGGCATGTAGATCAAGCACCAGAACAAAAAACAATTCGCGCGTTTTATATGAAAAAACTGACGGTTAATTTATCCGAGTCTGTTGAAGCGATTCCTGGCAGCAAACAGTTTGCTTCTGAGAGTAAACTGAGCAAAGACTTCGCCTATTCGATTCATAAACACCTAGTAGAAGAAGGCCTTTATGCTTCTAAACCGGGGCCTAATGTGGGCGAATTAGACATTACCATTGATTATTTACGCCGTTATAAAATGGGAGGGCGAGCTCTGAGTCGTCCATTAGTCTCTCATCAGGTCGTGGTGTCTCAAGGTAATCAAACGCTTGCCAAGCTGGTGCAAAACAATTACACCCCTTTGTATGGTTATTTTAAAGCGGTTTACGTCAATATTGAGCGTGCCATTCATCAATGGGACGAAAAAGACGAACACGTAGACGCAGACAATATCAGTGAATCTTTAGTGGAAGATTTAGAAGAGAAATTTGATCTGTAGTTTTCTCGTCACGTTTGGCTGACTCTCTAATGAATAAAAAGGCGTGATTCTTAAACCAAGAATCACGCCTTTTTTGATGCCAAAACAATGCTAAACAGCAGAGAAAGTTACTCTCCTAGAAGAGTAAACTTATTTTTTCTGCCACGATTTAAGCAACTCGTCATAAGCCACGGTCACCCCTTGAGGTTTCTCGTTAGCCAATTTGGCTTTGGGTGCGCCAGGTTGCGCTAACCAGTAAGCTTCATCACGTGGTTTGTTGAGCTTAGGGCCACAGTTAGGCTGTACTTTAGCGCGTTCTAAACGTCCCATTACCTTATCTTGAGCCGCCGCAAGGCCGTTCAACGCTTCTTGAGGTGTTGCTTCACCGCTGGCCGCTTGTGAAACGTATTGCCACCAAAGCTGAGCCAGTTTTGGGTAATCTGGTACGTTAGTACCGGTAGGGCTCCACTCGGTACGTGCTGGGCTACGATAGAACTCAACCAAACCACCTAGGTTTGGCGCCGCGTCCGTCATCGCTTGAGAGTTGATGTCGGATTCACGAATCGGCGTTAAGCCGACCAAGGTTTTTTTCAAAGACACCGTTTTAGACGTGGTGAACTGAGCATACAACCAAGCCGCTAGACGACGTTTTTCAGGCGTGGATTTCATAAAGGTCCAAGAGCCAACGTCTTGATAACCTTTTTTCATACCTTGCTCCCAGTATGGCCCAACAGGAGACGGTGCCATGCGCCATTTTGGCGTGCCGTCTTCATTCACCACAGGCAGACCTTTTTTGGTCATGTCTGCGGTAAAGGCGGTGTACCAGAAAATTTGCTGAGCAACGTTACCTTGAGCCGGTACCGGACCAGATTCAGAGAAGGTCATACCTTGTGCTTCTGGTGGCGCGTAGCTACTCAACCAATCAACGTATTTCTGAGTGGCATAAACGGCCGCTGGACCATTTGTTGCTCCACCACGAGACACACTCGAACCGACCGGATGACAATTTTCGACACGGATACCCCATTCGTCTACCGGTAAGCCATTTGGCAAGCCTTTGTCGCCAGCACCGGCCATAGAGAACCAAGCATCAGTGAAACGCCAGCCAAGAGAAGGGTCTTTTTTACCGTAATCCATGTGGCCGTAAACGCGTTTGCCATCCAGGTTTTTCACTTTATCGGTGAAGAACTCAGCGATGTCTTGATAAGCAGACCAGTTTACTGGTACGCCTAGGTCGTAGCCGTAAATGGATTTAAATTTTGCTTTTAGATCCGGGCGCGCAAACCAATCGGCGCGGAACCAATAAAGGTTGGCGAATTGTTGGTCAGGAAGTTGATACAATTTACCGTCTGGTCCAGTGGTAAAGGACAGGCCGATAAAGTCATCTAGATCCAAGGTTGGCGAGGTATAATCTTTGCCATCGCCCGCCATCATGTCGGAAATTGGCACCACTTTACCATAGCGGAAGTGGGTACCGATCAGATCGGAGTCATTGATGTAGGCGTCATAAATATTACGGCCTGACTGCATTTGAGTTTGCAGTTTTTCAATCACATCCCCTTCTTGAATCAAGTCATGGTGCAGATTAATACCAGTGATTTCAGTAAAGGCTTTGGCCAATACTTGGGACTCGTATTTGTGCGTGGTGAGTGTTTCTGACGCAACGTTTATGTCCATGCCTCGGAAGCTTTTTGCGGCTTCAGTAAACCAGTGCATTTCCTCAAGCTGTTGCTGTTTGCTTAGCGTCGAGACAGTAAACTCGTTGTCTACCCATTTTTCTGCGGCATCTGAGTATTGATCAGCCCACAGTGAAGCAGAATGAAGCATCACCGCGATGGGTAAGGCTGCCAGTGCAATTTTTTTCTTATTGTAGTGCATGATGTACCTCAACATAGTTTAATTTTCTGGTGGCGTCCGTGCCGAATAGTCCTGGTCGTACTGGTGGTTTAGCCCCAACGCATTAGGATGATCATCCAAATAGCGCAAAGGACGGTTGCCACCGCAAGGTTTGCATCCGTTAACGCAACGAACACGAGATGAATAAAGGCGCTGCTCAGCAGGCCAATAAACAAACGATCGCCTCGTGTGGTGTCGAGCGGTAAAAAGCCTCGACGCTCCACACAAGGGGAAGCGATTTGCCACGCGGTCATCCCCACTAGGATGACCCCAATGCCAATAAAAAAGAGCGCGGTTGGTAGTGTCCAAGACATCCAAGCCATAATAATTCTCCTTACACTCGACCAAGGGCAAAGCCCTTCGCCACATGGTTACGAACAAAGTAAATGACCAACATGCCAGGAATAATAGTGAGCACACCGGCGGCGGCGAGCAGCCCCCAGTCCATCCCCGAGGCGGAGACTGTTCGGGTCATGATGGCAGCGATCGGTTTGGCCTCGACCGAGGTTAAGGTGCGCGCCAATAGCAATTCGACCCAAGAAAACATAAAACAGAAAAACGCAGTAACCCCTATGCCTGAACGTATTAAAGGAATAAAAATACGCACAAAGAACTTCGGAAAGGTGTAGCCATCAATATAGGCGGTTTCGTCTATTTCGCGAGGAACGCCACTCATAAAGCCTTCTAAAATCCAGACCGCCAATGGCACGTTAAACAAACAGTGAGCCAAGGCCACCGCAATGTGAGTATCAAATAACCCCACAGAGGAATAGAGCTGGAAGAAAGGCAATAAGAACACCGCAGGTGGCGCCATACGGTTCGACAATAACCAGAAGAACATGTGCTTATCACCAACAAAGCGATAACGGCTGAAGGCGTAGGCGGCTGGTAAGGCGACCAACAAGCTGATGACCATGTTCATCACCACGTACAAAGTGGAATTGATGTACCCCATGTACCAAGTGGGATCACCAAAGATCTTCGCGTAGTTATCCAAGGTGAAATGCTCAGGGAAGAAAGACAAGCCACTGAGGATCTCGGTATTGGTTTTAAAGGACATGTTGATTAGCCAATAAATAGGTAATAACAACAGGACTAAATAAATCACCATGCCTAGGCGGCTACGGCGCGTCGCATTGCGGGCTTTACGCTCCGCACGGCTGTAAACCGGCGCTTGAACCGTCTCGGCGGTGCCGTACGTTTTTGCCGCGGACGATTTGTTGGTGTGTGTCGTAGATGATTGCGTCATGATCCGCTCCTACTTGTCTTTTTGCATGTTCATGATGGTGGTGTAGAACACCCAACACACCAACAAGATGATAAGGAAATACACCAAAGAGAACGCCGCCGCAGGACCTAGGTCAAATTGGCCGATGGCTTGCTGTACTAAGGCTTGGCTTAAGAAGGTCGTCGAGCTACCTGGGCCGCCACCAGTGAGTACAAACGGTTCGGTGTAGATCATAAAAGAGTCCATAAAGCGCAATAACACACCAATAATCAGTACGTTGGTGAGCTTCGGCAGTTGGATATAACGGAACACTGCCCAGCGTGACGCTTGATCGATGCGCGCCGCTTGATAATAGACTTCAGGGATCGCCCGTAAACCGGAATAGCACAACAAGGCGACCAGTGGTGTCCAATGCCAAACGTCCATTAAAACCACGGTAGACCAGGCATCAACTGGGTCTGATGCGTAGTTATAGTCAACGCCGATAGCGCCCATGAAAGCACCGAACAAACCTATGTCTTCGCGTCCAAAAATTTGCCAAATAGTACCGACCACGTTCCAAGGAATCAGCAGAGGGATCGCCACTAAGATTAAGCACAAAGAGGCGCTTTTTCCTTTGGTTGGCATCATCAATGCGACACCGATTCCGAGTGGAATTTCGATCAGCAAAATAGTGAAAGAGAACAAGAACTGGCGGATCAAGGCATCGTGCAGACGACTGTCTAGCATCACTTGCTTGAACCATTCTGCGCCCACAAAATAGCTGGTGTTTTGGTCAAAAATATCTTGTACCGAATAATTCACCACCGTCATCAAAGGGATGATGGCGGAAAAGGCCACAATGATAAAAACCGGTAAAACAAGGAACCACGCCTTGTTGTTTTCGACTTTAGTTTGCATCTTCTACCTCCTGGGTTGCCGAGGTAGCCATAGGCGTACTGGCTTCCACCAAATACTCATTCACATACACCTTGGTCCACTGTTCTGGGAAACTCACAAAGATCTGCCCAGACGGCACTTTTTGGTCTTCACTCAGACGAGCTTTCATCATCTGACCGTTAAACAGGAATGAGAGGATCTTGTAGGTGCCTAGATCTTCTACATAATCGACCTCTACCTGATAGGCGTCGTCGTTTTTGCCATCCCAAACGTGAACAAACTCCGGACGGATGCCCAGTCGTAGTTTGGTCGCCGCCATGTTTTTTAAGGTTGTTAGTACGTCACTTCGAATCGCTATTTCATGTTCGCCAAACATCACCCGTGTGTGGCCTTGGTGGTCAGTTTGCAGTTCGGCGTCAAAAAAGTTCATGCCTGGGCTGCCAATGAAATACCCAACAAAGGTATGCGCTGGGTTTTCAAACAGCTCTCGTGGGGTGCCAAATTGGACGATTTGCCCGTTGTACATCACCGCAATTTTATCGGCGAAAGTGGAAGCTTCTAATTGGTCATGGGTGACATACACCATGGTGATATTGAATTGCTCATGGATTTGCTTGAGCTTGCGGCGCAATTTCCATTTTAATTGTGGGTCGATCACGGTTAATGGTTCGTCGAATAAAATCGCCGATACGTCATCGCGAACCAAGCCACGTCCCATGGAGACTTTTTGTTTTTGGTCTGCTGACAGCCCTTTCGCTTTGCGTTTGAGTTGATCAGACAGTTCTAAAATCTCAGCGACCTCATGAACTTTCGAGGTGACCTTATGGGCTGGCACGCCAATATTGCGCAATGGAAACGCCAGATTGTCGAACACCGTCATGGTGTCGTACACCACAGGGAATTGGAAAACCTGAGCAATGTTGCGTTCTTCTGGTTTCAGCTCATTGACGCGTTTTCCATCGAATAAGACTTCGCCATCAGACGGTTCCAGCAAGCCGGAAATAATATTGAGCAGGGTGGACTTACCACAACCAGAAGGGCCGAGCAGGGCAAACGCGCCGCCTTGTTCCCAGACGTGAGACATCTCGCGGATGGCGTAGTCTTCGGCTTTACTTGGGTTCTCACTGTAGCTGTGAGCGAGTGCATTGAGTGTGATTTCAGCCATGATCTTAATCCCTCATTCGCGCTGGTGAATGCACCATCTTGCCTTGGCTATCGAAGGCATAGAGTTTGTGCGTGGGGAAGTACACCTTGATGTCTTGATCGACTTGATACTCATGCACGCCAGACAAATGGAGCACTAGATCAAAGTGTGGGTTGTGGACGTGTAAGAAGGTTTCGGAGCCACTGATCTCGGCGAGGTCTACTTTGACGGGCAGTTCTAAATCATCGTCAGAGTGTGGGACCAAGCCAATGTGTGAGGCGCGCACACCAAATTGATATTGTCCGGGTGTCAGTTGGCGCAAATCACTGTTGAGTTGGAAATGAACCGTTTCATCAAAGGTGACTTCGTTTTCACTGACACGCCCAGGGACGACATTGATCGGTGGTTCGGAGAACATCTCAGCGGTGATAATGTCTTTTGGCTGATGGTAAACCTCGGCGGTTGGCCCCATTTGGAGCAACTTGCCTTCGTGCATGACCGCGGTGTTACCACCAAGGGCTAAGGCTTCATTCGGTTCGGTGGTGGCGTAGACAGCAATGCAATTACGCGCTTTAAACAGCGCTCTGAGTTCTTGGCGCAACTCTTCGCGTAATTTGTAATCAAGGTTAACAAGGGGTTCATCAAATAAAATGATTTGTGAGTCTTTGACCAGTGCGCGCGCCATGGCAGTACGTTGTTGTTGACCACCGGAAAGTTGCAGAGGCAAGCGATCTAAGAATTCGTCAATGCGCAGCATTTCTGCGGTTTCTCGAACCCGTTTGTCGATTTCAGCCTTGTCTATTTTGGCGAGTCGTAGTGGTGACGCTATGTTTTCGTAGACAGAGAGGTTTGGGTAATTGATGAATTGCTGATAGACCATGGAGATATTGCGTTCGCGCACCGCCATACCGGTCACGTCGACGCCATTCATCAGAATTTTTCCTGTGCTGGGTCTATCCAGACCCGCCATCAATCGCATCAGCGTTGTCTTACCTGACAGTGTTCGGCCAAGCAGAACGTTGAAGGAGCCTGGCTCAAGCGTCAAGTCGACGTTCTCGATCCAAGTTTCACCGTCAACAACGCGAGACACATTTTGCAGCGTCAAAGACATTGTGTGTACCCTTTTTTGTTATTGTTGTTTGTTGTGCTTTTTTGGTTATTGCTTGTGATGACACAATCTTGGCGGTGTTGAAAAGGCACCGAGTTCAACCTGTTCATGATAGAGAGACTGAACAGGTGCAAAATCGAACATCACATTGTCTATATACGCTTACAAATCCCATGCCATGATTTTTTATAGGTCTTGTTAAATTTCTATCTTATTGAAATTACTATTCTTTTTATAACATGTTCGGAAAAGATCAAGGTGTTCTGTTGCGAAAAAGAACTGTTCACAGGTGTTCAAAGTGTTTACAGTAGGTAAAAATAATGAACACTTAATGCACATTGTCGTTATCTTAAAACGCTCATTTTGTACTAGAAAAAGTGTCAATATCGACAATCAAGTAAGGCGTCAGC
Organism: Marinomonas sp. KMM3893; assembly: GCF_004352855.1. GTDB lineage: Bacteria > Pseudomonadota > Gammaproteobacteria > Pseudomonadales > Marinomonadaceae > Marinomonas > Marinomonas arenicola. The sequence goes on from NZ_SJSC01000002.1 coordinate 358,314, forward strand.
GCCTTGCTCGAATGCTTTGGAGCCAGAAATGGACAACAAGGAACAACAAGAAAAGCAGCCAGATAGTGTCTTGGATGACACGGCTTTAAATCAGATTGCTGGCCAAAAACAAGACCATAAAGAGCGGATACAGGACTCTTGGTATCGTTGTGAGCAATTCGGTTTGGATCACAGCAGTCGGCCTGATTTTGCGACCCTGCCAAAGGGGACGTTGAACGACCTGATGGATCAGCATCGTAGCTTGTTGGAAACCACAGAAAATGAAGTATTGCCTTATTACGAGAATATTTTAAGTAATTCGGCTTGTATGATTGTGCTCGCAGATCGCCAAGGTCATGTGCTTAATACATGGGGGCAGCCACGCTTTGGTCGGGCTTCGGCGCATGGCTTAATCGGTGGAAATCAATGGACCGAAATGCGAGTAGGCACCAATGCGATAGGCACAGCACTGATTACCGGTGAAGCCATTCAGGTCGGACGAGATGAGCATTTTCTTCGTGCTAACCGATTTATGGTGGGGTCTGCTTCGCCGATTTATAACACCAAAAACGATCTAGTGGGCGTGCTGGATATTTCTTCAGACGCGTACCTTCCTCAAGATCATACCTTTGGCATGGTCAAACTCATGTCTCTTAGTGTGGAAAATAGACTGATATTTTCTGCGTTTCAGCAAGACCATTTTATTTTGACCTTTAACACCAATGTGGTCAGTTTAGACAGTCATTGGTCTGGTATTTTGGTATTGGATGAAAGCGGTACCGTGGTATCGGCGAACCGTCGAGCTGAAGTGGTATTGGCAAGAGATTTGGCGCTGTTAAATATCAATCAGATATTTGACATAGAGATGCGCGAGGTTCGACATCATCCCCCTAGTATGCCGATTAAATTGCGTTCATTAGGACGTTATCAGTTTTATGTCAAAGTGATTCCTCCTGTGCAACAGGTTATGAGAGTTCCGGACTTTCGACAACGTGCGGACTATGTATCACCGTCTAACTCATTGAAAGAAAAGCCTCAGGAACCCGTCATGGCAAAGCAATCGATTCCTGATAATGTGATTCCCTTAGACGAATTGCAGCATGGTGATGAGCATGTTGAACGCTTGGTTCGACAAGCGCATAAGATCATGGAAAAAGACATTCCCATTTTGATTCATGGGGAAACCGGCGCAGGAAAAGAAATTTTTGTACGCAGTTTGCATTATCACAGTTCTCGAGCGAGTAGCATGCTGGTGGCCGTAAATTGTGCTGCCATTCCTTCAGAATTGGTTGAGTCTGAACTATTTGGTTATGAAAAAGGCGCCTTTACAGGAGCGCAGAATAAAGGTTCTATCGGGCTCATTCGACGGGCCCATGGTGGCACTTTATTCTTGGATGAAATTGGTGAAATGCCAATGCCTGTTCAATCCAGATTGTTGCGTGTGCTACAAGAGCGAGTGGTTACGCCACTGGGTTCTACAGAAACCTATCCGGTGGACATTAAGCTTATTTCAGCGACCAACCGAGCCTTAAAAAAAGAAGTCGATGAAGGGCGCTTTCGACAGGATTTGTACTATCGGATTTCGGGGTTAAACATCGAATTACCGCCTTTGCGTCAGCGTCAAGACAAGGCTCAGCTGATCCAATATCTGCATAATCGTTTGCGGCAAGAGGAGCCAGGTCCTGAGTTGTCGGCTGAGATGTTGGCGTTATTAGTGCAACACCCTTGGCCTGGCAATATGCGTCAACTCGTCCATGTACTGAAAGTCGGCATGGCGATGGCCGACGAAGACGTGCTGGAAGAGTGGCATTTGCCGGATGATTTTTTTGAGGATTTAAACGAAGGCAATCTAGACTCGAGCAAATCACACGATGCGCCAGATGATAGGCATGAGCCATTAGAAATCTTGATCCCTCGATTGTTAAACGAATATAAAGGGAATGTGTCTCAAACCGCAAAAGTCGCAGGCGTTAGCCGCAATACCGTGTATAAATACGGTAAACTAAGGTAATGTCGTTCGCTTTGTATCATCTGGTTAGGAGTGGGTTTTATTATGAAATATAAACTGTTGATGGGGATTGTGTTGACGATCTTTTTGTCAGCTTGTAGTCACCAAACAGTACGTACTGATCAGGTGAGTTTGCCTTTATTAAAAGGCTGGCACGATGGTGAAACCGTCTTTTATATTACGACTGACGTGTCTGATCGTGCGATTGCAAAAGCCAAGAACGCGAACTATGCGCCGAGATTAACCGATGCGGTGCCTCAGTATCCAAAACCACCACGAGTCAAAACCGCCCTAGAGCGAGTTTATGCTTTTCCAAATGGGGAGCAAGGTCGTAGTGTGTTTGCCTCAGTGCCCGCGCCGTTAGGCTACCAAAGTAATGACTCGCATTATTCACCATTGTGGTTAATGTATGTGGTCACGTGGAAAACACCCTCTCTTGCCCATGAATTAACCTCGGAAGAAGCCATTTTCGATGCAGAAGATAAAGGCTTGGTGACCATTACTCGGACCAATGTGGTACTCAATTGTCCTGTGGTTGCCGCGCCAAAATAAGTGGAAATATACGGCTATCAGGCGGCATTATTGCGGCCGATAGCGCTCTCCCCAAGCGATTAAAAACTGGCTAAAACGCGCCAAACGCCCAGGTAAATATTTTTGTTTATGCCAGACGAGATGCAATTGGCGGGGGAAGGTGTGGTCGATTTCCAGTATGCATATCTTGCCTGTTTCTAGCTTGTCTTTGGCCGCCAAATTGGACATGAAGCTGATCCCTAACCCTTTTTCAACCGCTAACAAAACGGATTCTATACTGCTCAATTCCAGCGATGAGTGTTGGTTATCGTCAAGAGAAGGACGAATCCAACGCTCGAATTGTTGCCGGCTGCCTGACGCGGGCTCTCGTAATACCCACATTTCTTGATTGAGCTCGTTTAATGTTAAGGGAGCTTTGTGCAACAGAGGATGGTCTGTTGCGCATATGATGACCATGTGGTCTTGAATCCAAGGGGTGGTTTGCAACTCTGGGCGGGATGGCTGGCCCTCAATCAAAGCCAAGTCGAGGTCAAAATTAAGCAGCATTTGGCAAAGTGTGTCACTGCTGGTGATGGTCACCTTGGTTTCTTGGTGCTGCAGAACGCCTTGTTCTGCGAGCAGTGACGGCAGCAAGTAATTGCCTATGGTCTGGCTGGCGCCAACACGTAATTCTCCCAAGTTATCGGCGTTTTTCCCAAATTTTAGTTCTATATCCGCAGCTCTTTCTATTAATTCATCCGCCATCGGCAGTAGTTGTTTACCCTGCTGATTCAGTTTTAACCGGGGATGAACTCGATCAAAAAGCGCGGTGTCTAAATGGCTTTCAAGTTGTTGTAGTGACTGAGACACTGCGCCTTTGCTAAGGCACAGAATCTCCGCGGCACTCGTTAGATTGCCGTGACGAGCGATGGCAGTAAAGACTCGGATTTGTTGCAGTGTGATTTTCATAAAGGTTAGAAAGCCCAAACAGTGTCGTCAAAATAATAGCCTCGTCGCAGTGTTGTCGTCATCCTCCTTTTTATTGCGAGTAGGCTTCTATCAAAGGCTAGCCCGTTGATTATGGGTGGTTAGTTGGCCTGAGGGCGAGCATTAGGTTCGGATGTTTCTCTAATATTCTTTGTTCCCACGAAGGGTGCTCGCCGTATTTTCTTTGTAGAAAATTCACAAAGATGCGCACTTTCATTGGCACGAATGATGAGCGTCGGTAGTACGCAGAGAGTTGGGAACTTTGTACTTTCAGGTCAGGTAATACTGGCACCAATTGTTCCGATTGCAGCTCATTTTCGATAAAAAAGGCTGGCATCATTGCCATGTGCTCACCCTTCAATACAGCGGCTCGCAACATCCAAATGGTGTTGGTCAAGATATCGGGGTTGACGGCCACTTCCAATGGGTGTTCTTGGTCCGTAAAACGGATAATGCAATCTGGGTCGATATGATTGTTATGGGCAAAACGATGCGATTTAAGGTCATCAGGGCGCTCGGGTGAGCCGTTTTTCATGAGGTAATCTGGTGTCGCCACAATCAATCGACGCAAGGGTAATATGTCGACTTTTTCTAGAATGTTGCCGGCGCTTCCTGGGGCTTGCAGACACACATCATAACCCTCTTGTACTGGGTCACAGAAGTGGTCATTTTGTTGCAACTCAATTTTGAGATCGGGGTGCTCTTGTTGAAACTCACAAAGATCATCGGCTAAGTAAGAGGCGCTAAACGATGAAATACAGCTGACTCTAAAATTCCCCGTCAGTCCCCATTCTACTGAGCTTACAGCCGCTTTGGCATTGTCTAACTCGGCCAGTAAATGGACGCTTCTTTCGTAAAAATCGGAGCCGCCATCGGTCACTGTCAGACGCCTTGTCGAACGTAACAGAAGCTGTAACTCAAGGTGCTCTTCGAGTTGGTTTATGCGTTTAGTAACGACTGATTTTACCGTGCCTATTTGGCGTGCGGCTTCGGTAAAACTGCCGACTTCGACGACCTTTACAAAGGCCCGAATACACTCCAACTCATTCATAACTTGGCTGATATTGTAGGCATAATACGAACATAGTGATCTCTTTTTATTATATTGTTAGCTCGTTGGCTTTTAATTATCTTAACTGAGTGTTTACAGAATGGGTATCCCTGATAAGCAAGTATCGACGCAACGTTTATGCAAGTCAGGCCTTGATGTGAGCAGAGAAATATCAATCGAGTGAGTCATAAAGTCAAACTCACCGGTCGTTATCTAACCTACTAACAAGCAAACGAATGTGAGAATAAGTCCCCAAGTGGTGAGTGATCGCTCATACGCTACGGCTTTGTTGCGCCTCGTTTCGGAGAAAAATAATGAAAAGATTAGCAGGTAAAGTCGCCGTTATTACGGGTGGCTCTCAGGGAATTGGCGCCGTATTTGCCAAAGGCATGGCAGCGGAAGGTGCTCAGGTTGTGATCGCGGCTCGGTCCGATTGTTCGCAATTAGTGAGTGAAATCCGCGCCGCTGGAGGAAAGGCCATTAGCTGCCAAGTGGATGTGACGGACAACGCGTCGTTGCAGGCGATGGTAAAACAAACAGAAGCAGAATTTGGTCCTATAGAAATTCTTGTCAACAATGCCGCGCTTTTCTCCGCACTGACTCTCAAACCCTTTACCGAAATTGATGAAGACGAATGGGATCAAGTGATGAGGGTGAATGTGCGTGGTCCTTTCCAAGCCACAAAAGCGGTGCTACCGAGCATGCGCCTTAATGGCCGAGGCAAAATCATTAACATTTCGTCTGGCACTTTTTTAAGAGGGGCGCCAATGTTTTGCCACTATGTTTCTTCCAAAGGGGCTGTGGTTGGGCAAACCCGAGCGATTGCGACCGAGGTAGGCAAAGACAACATTCAAGTGAACTGCATTGTCGTTGGTCTGACGGAAAGTGAAGGGGTGGTAAACCATAAGCAGCTATTGGGCGCCGCCAAAGAAGGCACGCTGGCCGCTCGTATTATTAAGCGCGCAATGGTCCCTGATGATTTGCTTGGCACATTGTATTTCCTGAGCAGCGAAGACAGCGATTTTATGACAGGGCAATGTGTAAATGTAGATGGTGGTGCTCTTAATCATTGATAGGTAAGGCTTTTTCATTGTTTGCGAAACGCGAACAGACTGAGCACTTTTGCCTGTATTGTGAGAGAAAAGAGTTTTACCTATATTGAATGTGCGGCTTAGGAATGGATGTTTTTTGTGCGAAAGGCAGGTGCTTGATAGAACCTGTCCTTGTCTAGCCAGAACAAGCTGCAGAACATGAAAGTCATTGAAATATAAGAAAAAGTGGACTTTCAAAATGTATCTATGGGCTGAGGAGGCACACATGGAAAACGAAAGAATAGACGCTGTTGTTAATAAGTATCAGGACATCCCAATACAAAAATTCGGTGAAGGGATCGATCTGCGTCGACTTAATATGAAAACCGTCGCCATGACATGGGTTGAAATGAAAGAAGGTAACGCTTCGCCATTGCATCGCCATGAAGATGAGCAAACGGTTGCTGTGATTAGTGGCCGCTTGCGCTCCCGAAGTGGACCGCAAGGCGAAGAAGTCTATTGCGAGATGGGACCGGGCGATATTTTGACCGTTCCTTCTAATGTGATTCATCAGGTAGAAGCTTTAGAAGATTCGGTTTTTTGTGAAGCGTTCGGGCCGGGTCCAAACTTAGAAAAAGGGATCCAGACCGTTTATATGCGCAAGCAACAAAAAGCAGCAGAGAAGGCGAAAGCTGAAAAATAGCAGCCCCTATGTGTAACACGGAGGCGAACAACGCCTCCGTATCTGATGAATTTATGATTATCGCGGAGAACTAACATGGCGACCATTACCTATATCGAACATTCTGGTGCAGAGCATCAAATCCAAGTAGAAGACGGCAAAACGATTATGCAGGGTGCCGTTGATAATTTAATCGACGGGATTCTTGGTGATTGTGGTGGTTGCTGTAATTGCGCAACCTGTCATGTCATTGTTGACGATGCTTGGTTTACTAAAACAGGTGGCCCGAGTGAACAAGAAAGTGAGCTGCTAGAAGGGGTGCCTGAGCCAATGCCCACAAGCCGTTTAGGCTGCCAAATTACGGTATCTGATGACTTAGATGGCTTAGTGGTTCGATTACCTGAAGAGCAGTTTTAATATGGAATCAGCAACTTGCATTATTATCGGGGCCAGTCATGCTGCGGCACAGCTTGCTCCTAGCTTAAGACAACAAGGCTGGGAGGGGAGGATCATCATGATCGGGGACGAAACGCATTTGCCTTACCATCGTCCCCCATTATCAAAGACGTTTCTCTCAGGCGAGCAAGATGTTGAAAGTATGCTGATTCGTCCTTTTTCGGTTTATGAGAAATTCGACATAGAATGCCGATTAGGGGAGCGAGTCGAGAGCATAGATCGCTCGAATAAAACCCTAACACTGACAAATGGCGAGTGCCTGCCGTATTCGAAATTGGCCTTTTGCACTGGCGCACGACCACGCCTTGTGAACTTACCGAGTGTCGAATTAAAAGGCATTCACTATTTAAGAAACATTGCCGACGTAGAGAACATTAAAAGCCGTGTTGTTGCAGGCAATAACGCGGTGATTGTTGGCGGTGGTTATATTGGGTTAGAAACGGCCGCGATGCTGAAAACGCAAGGCATGAATGTGACCGTTGTAGAAATGGCACCTCGTGTATTAGCACGGGTGACGGCCCCTGAATTGTCGGCATTTTATACTCGTCTGCATCGCGAAGAAGGCGTTGTGATTAAAACGATGGTCAGCGTGGCTGGGTTTGAAGGAAGCAAGGGCGTTGTTAAGCGCGTAGTGTGTGCTGACGGCGAGAAATTACCTGCCGATCTCGTGGTGATAGGGGTTGGTGTGGTGCCAAACTCTGAGCTAGCACAAGCGGCCGGTTTGGTGGTGGACAATGGCTTGGTGGTGGATCAATTCGCCCAAACCTCAGACCCAGATATTGTGGCGGCGGGGGACGTGACTCGCCACCCTAATTTGATCTACGGTCATTCTTTACGCTTGGAGTCGGTTCCTAATGCGACTGAGCAAGCCAAATCTGCGGCGGCAAGTTTGTGTGGCAAAGAGGTGGCCTACAATACCCTACCGTGGTTTTGGTCAGATCAATACAAGGTGAAATTGCAGATAGCGGGATTGAGCCAAGGGCACGATCAGGTGGTTATTCGTGGGGACCATAAGTCGAGCCGAAGCTTTGCGGTTTTTTATCTGCGTGCCGGTCAGTTGATTTGCGCAGATTGTATTAACAGACCAAAAGAATTCATGATCTGTAAACGACTCATTACTCAAGGTAAGACAGTAGACCCAGAACGCTTGGCAGATGAAAGCATTGAGCCAAGAGACTTCTAGAGAAAGCGGATTTTCCTCTAAGACTCAATAAGAGACGCACCTCCTGACGGCATGAGATCATCCATTGGATGGCTCATGCCTGCGTTTCTATTCATAACGCCAACACCGCCATAATAGAACCGACACCTAAGCGTGTCCCGAGACGTTAATAATGTTTAAAGTGACTCGTCAAATAGCGCCTTTCATTCCCACTTCAATGGCTGGGCTTGCCTTGGGGATTGCGAGTTTAGGACGGGGTTGGAGCTACCTGCAGGTCGGTACTTCTGTGCTTCAATATGTGTCTGCGATCGTTGCCTCATTGTTATTATTGCTTGTGCTTAGCAAATTTATTTTACAGCCAAAACTACTGAATCAAGACTTACGTCATCCTATTCTAGGCAGCACAGCTCCTACCTTTGCCATGGCTCTCATGGTGATTAGTATTTCTCTCAACAACCTACTGCCAGCCGCAGGCGTGGCCTTGTGGTGGTTTGCGCTTATCTTGCATGGCCTATTATTGACGACTTTTATTTATCATAGAGTGAAGCGCTTTAGAATGACGGACATGCTACCCAGCTGCTTTGTTCCTTTTGCGGGTATTGGTGTGGCCGCGATCAGCTTTCCTGCTGCGCGTTTTCAGCCATTTGCAGAAGGGGTTTTGTGGTTCGGTATTCTCTGCTACCTACTGCTGGTACCTGTGATCATTTATCGTTTAGTGTACTGCGATGCATTGCCGGAGCATGCCAAACCGACTTTAGCGGTATTGGCGGCACCAGCCAGTGTGTGTTTAACCGGCTATTTAACCGTGGTGAGTGCCCCGTCTCAGTATGTCGTTGTGTTGTTATTGGCGATGGCATTAATCAAAACTGGCGTGGTGTATGGTTTTTCATTGCGCCTAGTTCGTTTGCCATTTAGTCCAGGCTATGCCTCCTTTACGTTTCCTTTGGCCATCGGGGCAACGGCGTTGTTTAAAGTCCAGGAGCAATGTATTGCATGGCAAAGTAGCGAGCTTTTGATCGCTTTATTAGGGGCGCTGGGCATGCTTGAACTCTTGATCGCAAGCTTAGTCATTGTCTATGTGAGCTGCCGTTATCTGCATTATTATCTCTTTGCTTTACAGCGTGAATTGACCTTTGCCTGATATAGTTCGTTGGGCTACTCTTTAGTTATCAGTAGGATAAATAGGAGGATGTTATGACCGCACACAAGTTAAGTGAACTTGGTGTTTCAAATGCACTTAAGTCGTTAAACAGCGAAACAGTTTCTCCTTGGGTTATCGAAGACGGCAAACTAACAAAACTCTTTCAATTCAAAGACTTCCAGCACGCTTTTGGTTTTATGACGATGAGTGCTTTATATGTCGAAAAGAAGAACCATCACCCAGAATGGTCTAATACCTACAATAAGGTCAAAGTGCAATTGATCACTCATGACGTGGGTGGGGTGTCTGAAAAAGACTTTGATTTAGCGAAGCGAATGGACCGCTTTGCAGGGTAAAGGCATAGGGCACAGAGAATACCATTAAGCGGCGAAGGTGTGCCTTTGCCGCCGCTGTTTATAGTAACGGGTTTTCTATTAGGATATTGCAACTAACCCAACTTTCAGGCCAAAAGGCTGAAAGACCTTATTCACCACATCCGCGCTGTAGTTGCCCTTATTATTCTCATTTTCTGACAAGGTTTTTCGCGACACGCCAACAAGCTGTGCGTAGTCCTCTTGTTTTAGTCCAAGCACTCGAATGCGCAGCATTTTTAGCGCTTCTCCTTGAGATAAATCGCCGTCCATCATGCGGTTGATGATGTCTTTCATGACTTTTCGCTTCTCTTGGTTATCAAGAGGTTGAGAATTCTTCGATGCTCGATTTTGCATAGCGTCATCTTGCTTGGCCGTCTTAGCATTTTCCTGTTGCTCGGCATCGGCTATTTTTAGCGCTAACTTTTGTTCTGCTTTTTTGGCTTTCTTCTGAGCCTTTTTTGCGGATTTACGTTTTATCTTATGTTCTTTAATAGGATAAATGCTTTCGATTTGACCTTTCATCTTCATTTCCATGATATTGGCCTCCACCTTTTGCTATTTTCAATACGAATCAATACGAGATAAATGTAATAATAGATCATTACTGTTTCATATTTGTGTCAATAAATAAAATTTACTGTGTCTTAAATGTAACGCAGAAGAAAGGTGAGAGACATGAATAAAAAGCAGCAACAAAAAAAAGCCTATTGAAAATGAATCAATAGGCTTTTGTTTAGGAGGGGGAAAGTAAACAGATTATGACGCGCTGAGATCCGCTTCAGCAGCAGCGAGCATGGTGAATTCTTCCTCAGGCGTTTTCGCAACCAAATGTTTTTTGCTATATAAGAAGTAGTAAGCGGCGCCAATGACGAACAATACGAGGGTATAGTTAAAGGCTCTAGGATCGTAAGCGTACACACCAGAAAGCGCGAGTAAAGACAGAATAAAAGCAATGGATGAGGTGAAGATACCACCAGGGGTTTTATACGGTCGAGGCATATTTGGTTGTTTGATTCTCAACAAAATATGGCTTAGTGCCATTAAGGCATAAGAGACGGTTGCACCGACAACCGCCATGGCGAGCATTAAGTCACCTTCACCTGTCAAAGAGGCCAGAAAACCCAAAATGCCAGGTACGATCAAAGCTCGTGCAGGCACTTTACGTTTATTCGTCACAGACAAACTTTGCGGAATATAGCCAGCACGGGATAAGGCAAACACCAAACGGCTGTAACCATAGATGATGGAGAAGAAAGAGGCGATCAAACCGGCAAGGCCAAGTACGTTTACGACGGTTCCTAATGTTTCATGGCCTGCGAAATTTAGCGCATCAACCAAGGGTACGGCACTTTTTCCCATGGCATCTGCCCCCGCGGCACCGGCGAGTAAGAAGACAACCAATAAGGCCGTGAACAATAAGAAAATCATTGCACCAATAATGCCTTTAGGTACGTCTTTAGCTGGGTCTTTAGCTTCTTCCGCCGCTAATGGAACACCTTCTACCGCTAAGAACAACCACATACCAAATGGCAGCGCAGCCCAAACACCGTACCAACCCATTGGTAAAAATTCTGTTGCGCCAGCGGCGTCACTAACCGCCACATCAAATAAACGGCTGGTATCAAAGTCGCCTATTAATGCGACCGCTGTCGCGAGAATCGCAATGACAGCCAAACCACTGATAACCATCATGACTTTTAACGCTTCACCCGCGCCAGCTAAATGGATACCGATAAAAACAAGATAAAATGCGGCGTAGACCCAAGGGCCGTTAAACCCAAGTAACGCTTCTACCGCAGAGCCAATAAAAATCACAATGGCCGCAGGCGCCAGAGCATACTCAATAAGCACAGCTAAGCCAGTTAAGAAGCCACCGGTGGGCCCCATCGCTTGACGCGCAAAACTATAACCGCCACCAGCGGCTGGTATGGCCGCAGACATTTCTGCTAGGGATAAAACCAAGGTGAAATACATGACGGCCATGAGTAAGGCTGCAATAGCAAAACCACCCCATCCGGCTTCAGCAATCCCAAAGTTCCAACCCGCAAAATCGCCGGAAATAACGTATGAGACGCCTAAGCCCGCGAGCAAAATCCAGCCTGCTGAGCCTCGTTTTAGCTGGCGTTTTGCCAAGTACTCTTTATCTAGTTGTTCAGACATAAGTGTTCCTTTATTTCAGAATGTTAAAAGTCATTTGTGATTTTCTAACGCTGTACGCGTTTATTTTTTTAGGTATTTTTGAGCATGTAGAACGCTGGGTTAGCAGCGTTCTATTTGGACACGAGAAAGTTGGTTGTTTCTTTGTTGTCTAGTACGAGTTCATCATCGGAGCGGTCTTTTAATTTCACCCCTGATAGCTGCAGTTTTCTGGCTTCTGTCAGTAGGTAGTAGGCCTTTCTGGCCGCTTCTTGGTATTTCAAACCGGCAGGACGAACATTAGAAATACAGTTACGATACGCGTCTGTATGGCCCACTTTTCCTTCCCAAGTTAGGTAGAGTCCCAAGCTGTCTGGAGAACTTAGTCCAGGGCGTTCGCCAACTAAAACCAACACGCATTTGGCGTTTAAACGCTGACAAATATCATCACCGATAGCGACTCGCCCCTGCTCGACTAGGCAAATGGGCGCCAGTGTCCAAGGTTTTTTAGCTTCTGATGGTGTTGCTTCTGCTTCTGCAAGAGCAGCGTCATCGTTATGGCTAAGTGGTAACAGTTCAAACAGTGCGTTTAAAAAAGGCAGAGTATTTTGTTTTACAGCCAGAGCGGATAAGCCATCAACCACGGCAATAGCCAGATCGTAGCCTTGAGGGTTGTCGGCGCTATGAGCATCGAGCTGGTCAGCTGAAGCTGGGTCTAATAGACGTCCGAAATCAGGTCGCTGTAAGTAGCTGGCTCTGTCTGTGGCACGGCTATGCAGTTGCAAGGGCGCGCAACGAGGCGCCCAATCTTGATCGATTAAGTGACGACTCAAATCAGACACATCTAAGGGCGTGTGGACCGCGTCGATTGCTTGTGCATGGGCTAACTGAAAAGCCAGCAGATGCTTGGTCGGCACACTGACCCCTGCGCGACCGAGGCCCACCCTGGCATCGGTAAAAGCGTTAAGCTTACTCCATGCGTTGGTGGTGACCGGCTCCATGGGGTCGTTGTGAGGATGGGTGGGGCTGAGATGGGGTTTATTATGATCTGGCTTGTCCATCAGTGGCCTCCAATCATACGGCTAAGTGATTTATGAAAGGCCGCTGGCAGTTGGTGGTTGAGGGTGAATTGCTCGTTATTTTTGAATATCTCCATTGTGGCTAACCAAGCATCGAATTCTGGCGCTGGTTTTAAACCTAATACTCGACGGGCATAGAGAGCATCGTGAAATGATGTCGTCTGGTAGTTCAACATGATGTCGTCAGAGCCTGGGATACCCATGATAAAAGTGCAGCCAGCAACGCCGAGCAGTGTGAGCAAGTTGTCCATGTCATTTTGGTCGGCTTCGGCGTGGTTGGTGTAGCAAACGTCACACCCCATAGGTAAGCCAAGCAACTTGCCACAGAAGTGGTCTTCTAAACCGGCGCGGGTGATTTCTTTGCCGTCGTATAAGTATTCAGGACCAATAAAACCAACCACAGTATTGACCAACAGAGGGTTAAATTTACGGGCCACGGCATAGGCTCGCGCTTCACAAGTTTGTTGGTCTAAACCATGGTGCGCATTGGCAGACAAAGCGCTGCCTTGGCCGGTTTCAAAGTACATGACGTTGTTGCCAACGGTGCCACGGTTCAATGACAGCGCTGCATCTTGGGCTTCTGCTAAGGTGTTGAGGTTAAAGCCAAAGCTGTCATTGGTCGCTTGAGTGCCGCCAATGGACTGAAACACCAAGTCCACAGGAGCGCCTTGATCAATGCATTCTATCGTGTTGGTGACATGGGTCAGTACGCAGGACTGGGTAGGAATCTCATAATGCTGAATGACTTCATCCATCATGCGGATTAGGCGCGAGGCTTGTTGGACATTATCTGTCGCAGGGTTAATGCCGATCACGGCGTCGCCATTGGCGTACAACAAGCCATCCAACATACTGGCGGCAATGCCCGTTAAGTCATCGGTAGGATGATTGGGCTGTAAGCGCGTAGAAAGGTGACCAGGCAAGCCAATGGTGTTTCTAAAGGCGCTTTTTACATGGCATTTCTTGGCGACTAGGATGAGATCTTGGTTGCGCATAATCTTGCTGACAGCGGCCGCCATTTCTGGCGTGACCCCCGCGCGAATGCTTTCTAGGGCCGATGTTGTGGCTAAGTCACTCAGTAACCAATCGCGGAAGCCGCCAACGGTTAAGTGGGCAATGGGCGCAAAAGCCAGCTTGTCGTGATCGTCTATGATTAACCGCGTGACTTCATCTTCTTCATAGGGAATAAGCAGGTGTTCCAGAAACAAGGAAAGCGGCACATCGGCTAAGGTCATTTGTGCAATGGCTCTTTCTTCTGCGTTACGAGCGGCCACACCTGCAAGTCGATCCCCTGAACGAGCAGGGGTGGCTTTTGCCATTAAATCGGCAAGATCGGTAAAACCAAACGTGCGCTCGCCAACCATATGACGAAATTGAAAAGCAGAATTGGGACTTGTCATAAACAAACTCTCGTTGTTATTTTGTTTTGACTCAGTATTAATAGGGTCAAATAAGATGAATCAAAAAAGGTATAAATGTTGCTTATATAGAGCTTAATAAATACCACCATGAGTGGTTATCGAATATTGGCAAAAAGAATAAATCTATATTTATCAATTATTTATGAAATATTTAAATGAAAGTTTTGCGTTATTTCGTTATTCACTAGGAATAAGTTATGTTTGATAAATGCATAAACGCACCAAATGAGAGCGTTGCTGTTAATGTCAGCGAAGCTCGGGATGCCGATTTACACGCCAGTAATTTGACCAATTGGCAACAGGAATACGATCAAACGAGTCGTGGTCGTTTTTATGGCAGCATTGTTGAATTACCGTTTGAAGGGTTGCAAGTATTTCGTGAACATACGAATCAGGCGTTGCAACAAAAGTGCGTTGTTTGGCCAAATTCTGTGTGGTTAGGAATTCCCTTGGCGGATCAAGCGGAGGGTCGTATCAATGGGTTGGCCGTTCAACCCAATACTATTATGTGCCGTCCTGGCGACTGTCACTTTGAGTTGACTACGCCGCAAGATTACAACTTATATGGTTTAGTCGTGGACCATCAAGCCTTGATGAAAGTGGCGGCTATCCATGGCGTGAAGTTAAATTGGCAAGAGCTAACAGAGCATGGCCGATTGGGTGTGCCTGATAAAACTTTGGGAGAAGTGCGTTTTTTATTAGCGCGACTTTTATCAAACCAGAACGCAGGGGCCGCGGTTCGATTGCAACATGATATTGTGATGATGGCCTTATTAGAAGTGCTCAAAGTGGAAACGCCGCAGCCCGTGAAAACACAGAGTTATGTGCACCGGAAAAGCGTGGTAGATTGTGCCCGACATTTTTTGGATCATCATTTAGATACGCCGGTAACCGTCACCCAATTATGTGAAATAGCCAACGTTAGTCGTCGTACCTTGCAGTACAGTTTTGAAAGTATTCTGGGCATGAGTCCGATTCAGTATTTGCGCATCAGCCGATTGAATGGGGTTCGCCGAGAGTTAATTAATGCCGATCATACCCAGTCCGTGAGCGACATTGCAGTCCGTTGGGGATTTTGGCACCTGAGCCAGTTTGCCAAAGACTACCGTCAGCTTTTTGATGAGCGCCCATCGGATACTTTGGAGTGGCGTGGATAACAAAGTAAGCCAAATTGGCTTCTTTTTAACAATCCCCTTTCCCCTACCTTAGCTACTATCGTCCCCGTGATAATCCCTGTCGCGCCTAATTATCCTATCTGCGCACTAGAGCGAGATCGAGTGATCATAATAGAGAGAAGCACGAACGGCTCTACCCACCAAACAATAGTGGTGAGGGAGTTAACCTAGGTTAATTTCATTTGTGTGGTTTTCCTTTAGTCTTTGCCTTAACAAGCTCGCCATAGAGGACGCAGTCATGAAAACACTTTCACCAGAGTTACAGCATTATCTCACCGATTTAGGGTTGGCGGCACCGCATCAGCCTTCCTTAGCCTTTGTCCAGCAGTTACAAGGTCGCCATGTGGCGCGTCATAGCTTTAACAGCTTGTCAGTGGTGCTAGGAGAAGCCTTACCACTCGACCTTGTCTCACTGAGCGATAAGTTTGTGACGAGGGGGTTAGGTGGTTACTGCTTTGAACACAATAAACTCACCTTTGAGCTGCTCGCTGCATTGGGTTATGAGGTTCAGTTGGTGCTCGCAAGGGTGCTGAATAATCGAGACATAAACGCCCCTAGAACCCATAGAGTCACCTTGCTCACGTTGGATGGCAGCCGTTATTTGATCGACACTGGCTTTGGCGCAAATGGGCCAATTTCCCCATTGCTATTAACCTCTGGATTACGACAAACCTCAGGGCTTGATCATTATCAAGTGACGAGCCATGAGACGCGTTTTGGCGTGCGTGAATACGAGTTGCAGATAGAAAAAGATCAGGCGTTTTTTACCCTTTATCGCTTCGATTTAGCCACATACAGCGATGCAGATTGTGAATTAGGCCACTTTTATTCACATAAACATCCCCATGCTGTGTTTGTGAATAACCTTATGGTGAGCGTAAAGGATCAACAAAGAACCGCGTCGTTGCAAAATGAAAACTTCAAAATGGTCACACGAGACGGAACACAAATACAGCAAATTGAATCCGCAGAAGCGCTACAGTCTTTGCTCGCGGATGTGTTCTCGATCGCGCTGGAATTGGTGGTCGCTGAGCACCTATTTGACCGTTTTATCGGCGCTAAATGGATCGCAGAAAAAAGGAGAGAGCAATGAGTTCCCTATTTACTTTGTTGCTCTGGGCTTGGTTGATGGCCTCGTCCTTTGTGGTGTCTGGAAATATGTCCGCGTACGCCAGTCCGCTCGCCACTTCTGGCTTTCGCTTTTTATTAGCGCTGGCGGTGATCACAATTGCACTCTTGTTTCGTTGGCATAATGCGAAGCTCAACATGGCTGAGCAGTGTCGGCAGTTGTTTCAGTCTTGGCGACGAGTGTGCCAATATCTTTTGATCAGTGGTGCGCTGGTGGGCTTCTTTGTTGGCTTATTTAGGGCGCTGCAATCCACTACGCCACTGCACACTTCTGTGCTGTATACCTTGATTCCTTTGATGGGAGTGCTGATTGCTAGAGTATGGTTAAAAGAGCGCACTTCAGGCGTGCGAATACTAGGGTTTCTATTGGGAACAATAGGGGCGCTGAGCGTATTATTGGCAACCCAACAGGCGCTTAGCTTCCAGTGGAATTCAGGGGATTCCATTTTCCTAGGAGCGTGTTTTTTATTGGCTTTACATGTGGTGTCAGTGCAAAAATGGGGGCGCTCACTTAACGCCTTGTCAGGCGCCTTTATGATTATGTTGTTTGGCTCAATATGGTTGTTGCCTGTGACATTAATCTGGGGAGACCTTGCGGGTGTGAAATGGTCGCACAGTGGTTTTTGGGTGAATGTTTTGTACCTGACTTTCTTCACCACACTGCTGACCTTTATCCTACAACAACGCTTAGTGGTGCAGGTGGGGGCGAGCCGATTACTGGCGATCTCTTATACCATTCCTGTCTGGGTTGCCTGTTATACGGCGTTGTCACAGTCGCATTTAGGGTCCCTATTGGATGCTGGCTTTTTGATGGGAGTCTTGCTGTTATTGCTTGCACTGGTGCTTATTGACGAACGAATTAAACAGAGAAGTAGTCTTCATGGACAAGGTACATCTGCAAAATAATGTGTTCTCTTACTTTAACCGGCTAGGTGACGAAATCGATTGGAAAAGGCTTTCCACGCCGATTGAAGTGCATTTAACGGCGAAATCAGAGTATTTATTTCAGCAAGGAGAGAGCGCCGAGCGCTTGTATTTTTTGCACTCAGGCTTGGTGCGTTATGTCAGTGTGTCTGGTGAGGGAAAAGAGTTTACGCAGACGTTTGCCAAGGGGCCTAGAATCATAGGTTCGACCCGATCCATGGTGACAAGGTCCCCAGTGTTGTTTGGAATCCAAGCACTTGAAGACAGCATTATCACCTCCTATGACTGGGGAGAGTTCTACCAACAGATGCGCCGCGATAACGCATTTTTAGAGTGTTATAGCCATTTTTTGGAAGAGATTTTCATCCTCAAAGAGGAGCGAGAGAACACCTTTGTTAAGGACTCCGCTGAGCGTCGCTATCTGGATTTTTGTGTGGCCTTTCCAGATTTGAAAGAGCGAATCCCTCAGCAGTACATTGCCTCTTATATTGGTATTACGCCGGTGGCATTAAGTCGTATTCGTCAGAAATTAAAGCTAAAAAACCGCCTTTAGCGTTACTTTCTCATAAGATAAAGGAAATACGCGCCGCCAAGAAGTGACGATAATAAACCTGCCGGAAACTGCCACGGAAACCAAAGTACACGGCCGACCCAATCGGCAATGACCATGACTAAAGCGCCTAATAAACAGGCGGTGATCAGTTGTTTTTTTGCCGTATTTTGACTGAGCGAACGAGCCATGTGAGGGGCGAGTAGACCGATAAAGGTCAGCGGCCCAATGATGGCTGTGCATAATGTAGTGAGGGCCGCGATCAGTAAAATCAATACCCGCCGAACCATAAGGCTGTTGAGGCCGACACTGTTGGCAGAGACCTCGCCAAGAGCAATCAAATCTAACCAACGATGCAAGAGAATGGCCATTGTGCCGAAAATCATCACGCCCACGCCTAATATCGCTGCGTCTTGATAGCTTACTAAGTAGGTAGAGCCAGAGAGCCAAGTCAATAAACTGCTGACATCCTCTTGCCCTGAAGACATGACGATGCGCATGATGGCGTCCAATCCTGCACTTAACGCAATGCCCGTTAATAAAAGTTGCGCAGGGGCAAAGCGATGTTTTTTGCCGAGCCACCAAATAACCCCAGTGACCGCTAATGCGCCTAAGGTGCCCAGCATGATTTGCTCGTAACGGTTGATGCTGAGCCCCAGTAAGGCACAAATCACCAAGGTCAACGCAGCGCCAGAGCTGATGCCTAACACTTCAGGGCTTGCCATAGGGTTATTGGTCAAGCGCTGTACCAAGGTGCCAGCAATCGCTAAGCCCACCCCAGCAAACAGCGCGCCTAAAATACGCGGTAAGCGCAAATTTACGATGTTTTCATTGATGAGTAGATTCCAGCCTTGGGGGTCTTTGCCTACCCATAAGGCCGCCAGGCTAGTTAACACCAATACGATGAGCAAAGTAATGAACAGCGGTATAAAGCGTCGATGGCGCCAATCGGGCACAGTGTCTTCTGTCGCGCGAAGTTGTGACGGCCACGTTTGTCGGTTTAATAACCACAGCAGAAATGGTGCACCGAGTAGCGCTGTCATGGCGCCAGTTGGCAATAAATCCCCAGTGGCCGCTGAAATTGGCTGAGTAAGTTGGTCTGCCAGTAAGAGCATCAAAGCGCCAATCATACCGCTGATGAGGATCTGCGCATTAAGATGGCGAACCCCCAAGAGTCGAGTAATACCGGGGGCGACTATGCCAATAAAACCAATAATACCGACCTCGCTGACCACCACCGCGGTGACAAAGATAACCAAGGTCAGCGCAATCAGTTTAATACGCTTTACATTGACGCCAATGGTGTTGGACACGCTGTCGCCTAGAATAAGCGCTGACAAGGGGCGCTGCATCAAAAAGAGTCCGGCCAGCGGCACACACAAAAGAGGGAGTAAGCGGTGAACCGACTCCCAGCTGTTTTGGTTGAGCGCTCCCGCTCCCCAGATAAAGACACTGCTCAAATAGCGTTCATACACCAGCATTAGCATGGTATTAATTGCCCCAATGAACAAACTGATGACCATGCCTGAGAGCACTAAATGAATGGGTGCAAAGCCTTTTTTAGCGGCAATCCAAAAAACCAACAAGCTGGAAAAAGCCGCGCCTAAAAAGGCCGGAATAAAGCTGGGTAATGCTAGGCCTGCGGGTAAAAACAATACCCCAGCCACCATCCCCAGCTGTGCGCCTGACGCCACACCAAGCGTCGTAGGTGCAGCAATGGGATTACGTAGCACAAACTGCATGACACAGCCTGCAATGGCGAGTGAAAAGCCACAAATCAAAGCAATAGTAAGCCTAGGAAGGTAGGTCATATGGACAATCAACTCTTGGTAATTGCTTGTGTCGTAAGCAAAAAGAGTACGCTGTATCAGCGTCCAGCCGCCGGAGTAAGGCACCGTCAGGTGGATCAATACCGAGATAAGTAAGGCGCTGGCCACTAGACCAAACGTCAGGCTAAGGCGGAAGGTGTTGTTCATAAAATACAAAGACCGTTATGGCTGTTCGGTGAGTAGATTAACCAGTTGGTTACTGAATCTTTGTGCCGCCAGCAGCCCGCCATAGCTCCAGATAGGAGGTAACTCGTAGACTTTATGTTGCTGGCTGAAGGCCATGGCTTTCCATAAAGGCGAATTGAGAAACTTTTTCTTTTCGGCCTTTTTTACCGATTGCAAAAGAAACACATTGGCTTGTTGATGCTCGGCAATTTTTGCAATCTCGACGGTTGAAAATCCCCAGAAATTGGTTTTTCCGTGCCATTCATTTTTCAGTCCCATGGCGTGAATCGTGTCATTGATCAAGGAGCCTTTGCCTTGAAAATGCAGAGTGCTGTTGTCCACGATACGGACAAATAGCAAGGGATCTAGGTTAGGGTGAGCGGCGCGTATGGTCTCGCCATTTTTTCTTAACAGTGTTTGAGTGTGCGCAATAAGTTTTGCCGCGGCTTGGCGTTTGCCTAAAATATTACCCAGTTTGAGGGTTAAGGCCTGTACGTTTTTGAGCGGTGTCTTTTCCTCGTTGTACACATTGTACATTATGGTTGGCGCGATCTTGCTTAGCTTGTCGTAGGCTGGCGATAAGCTACTACTGATCAAAATGAGATCGGGCTTTAGGCTAGAAATGAGCTCCAAATTGGGTTCGTTTCGTGCGCCGACATCCAAGATTCCTTTGGGCAAAGTAGGGCGAATTACCCATTGTTGGTAGCCTTTTATGTCTGCGATACCTAAAGGCGTGACGCCCAAACTGATCAGGGTTTCTGTGGTCGCCCAGTCGATGGATATGATGCGTTTTGGTGGCGTTGCGAAATCACTAGCCGTCAGCTCATGTGTGATTGGATTCGCGGCGGCTAGGCCTGAAAAAAGCATAGATAAACCAATGAGTAAGTACTTCAAAATAGCCTCTTTAAGGGATGTAGCTGATGGGGTGGCCGGACGTGGGGTGGGCAAAAAGTGCCAGATCCATGCCGTAAATCTGTTTTAGAACATCGACTTTCATTATGTCCTTGGGCTTGCCTTGAGCGATGACTTTGCCACTATGCAACGCGATTAAATGGTCACTGAATTTGGCGGCCATATTGATATCGTGAAGCACCATAATGACGGTGAGTCCTAGGCTCTGGTTTAATTCTCGAATCAGGGCAAGAAGCTCGTGCTGGTGAGAAATATCCAGTGCAGACGTTGGTTCATCGAGCAGAATGCATTCGCTTTGTTGGGCCAGTAACATAGCCACCCAAGCGCGTTGACGCTCTCCACCAGACAAGGTGGCGACAAATCGATCTTGGTAGTTTTCCAAGCCCACCTTCTCAATGGCTTGCGTTACCAAATTGTTGTCTTGATCTGTGTAGCGGCCGAACGCCCCCTTCCACGGATAGCGCCCAAAACGAACCAGCTCTTTGACTGTGATGCCGTCTGTGATCGGCGGGTGCTGTGGCAAGTACGCCACCTTCAAGGCAAAGTCTTTTTGTTTAAGCTGACTAACTGCCTGATTCTCAAGTAATACTTGTCCATGAGACGCTTGATTCTGGCGGCTTAATAATTTCATTAACGTGGATTTGCCACAGCCATTGTGACCCAGCAAGGTGGTGACAACACCCTTTTCAAATGTGATGTTCGTGGGGTGCAGTATGGTATGGCTCGACACGGTGAAGGCCGCATTATTCAGTTGAAACATAGAGTGTGTTGTACTGGGTGAATTTGCACCATACAATAACATATAAAATTAATATTAATAATGCTTCTCATTTGATGTTTTGGTGTTTTTATCAATGATCTCGATGAGGTACGTCAGCTGAGACCCAAAAAGAGCGAATTTTATGGCGCAAATCACAAGTGTAGAGCAACTCAATAGGCTTTACTCTGCCCCTCATCCGATCGTCGAAAACAAAGCGGTGTACGCGTTGGATTCTCACATCAAGACCTTTATTGAACACAGTCCTTTTGTGGTGTTATCCAGTCGAACTTCTGAGAACTTGTTGGATGTCTCGCCTCGCGGTGGAGAGCCAGGTTTTATCAAGATTTTAGACGACACTCATTTGCTGATACCCGACAGCCCAGGCAATAATCGTCTTGATACCATTAAAAACTTATTGGTGAATCCAGCAATTGGCGTCTTGTTTACTATTCCAGGCATCAATGAAGTGGTGCGACTTAAGGGAACCGCTTCTATCCATGATGATCCGGAGTTACTGGCGGGCTGCCCAGATGGCGCGAAAGTCCCTAAATTGGTCATCAAAATAGCGATTCAGGAGATGTATTTCCATTGCCCAAAAGCCATGATTAAAGGCAAAATTTGGTCGAATGACGCTCAGACATCGCGTTCTATCTTGCCAAGCCTTGGGCAGATCGTAAAAGAACAACAAGGTTTAGTGGATATTGGTGAGTAGAGAAAAGGCGTTACGCTCCGCCGAGGATAGGATCAGCGGAGCGAAAGGATTAAGCTGAGCCCGCTTTTTCCTTGCTGATAATTTCTTCAAGCGCTTCTTTAAATACGTCAGCAGGTTGGCCGCCCGAAATGGCGTATTTGTTGTTGATGATCACAGTCGGTACAGATGTGATGTTGTTTTGCTGCCAAAAGGCTTCTTTTTGGCGAACTTCATCGGCAAACTGACCGCTCTCCAAAATGCCTTTTGCTGCTTTTGGGTCTAGACCTACGGCTGCGGCAAGGCTGGCCAACACATCATGGTCGCTCACATTTTGAGCATGAGTGAAATGCGCTTTGAACAAGGCGTTTTTTAATTCTGCTTGTTTCTCTTCATGTTCTGCCCAATGCAACAGTCGATGGGCGTCAAAAGAATTCCACATGCGACTTTCTGGTTTGAAGCTAAAGTCGAAACCCACTTCTTGTCCACGCTCTTTGATGGCCTGACGGTTCTGGTCAGATTGTTCTTTTGAAATGCCGTATTTCTGCTGGATGTGCTCATCAAAATCTTGCCCTTCTTGAGGCATGTCAGGATTAAGCTCAAATGGCTGGAACGTCATGTTGGCGGAGACTTTGTCGTCTAATTGCGCCAAGGCTTGATTAAGGTTTCCCAATCCGACAACACACCATGGGCACATAACATCGGAGACAAACTGAATATCGATTTTATCTTTCATTGTGTAATTCCATATATATTTAAATTAGTCACTATTTAAAATGGTTGGGGGCAATGATAAGAAATTAAAACGTTTTCCTGCTAATTGCTGGTAATTTACACAATAGACAAGCGCTAAGTTCGATATTCGCTCGACGTTTTTGTCTGAGATCCGCCAAAATCGTTAAGGTGCAAACGCCTTCATAAAGGTATCTACAGCATTTTTTGTCCACTTTTCAATCTGTATTTGTGACGGTACAGAGTCCGCATACATCACGCCAATCATGTGACCTTCTCCTCTGAGCATACTAATAAACAAAGAAGCGGCTTGCTCTACACCAATGGATTGCACCTTGATTTCATTTCTATCGGCGGCGCGAGCAATGTGTTCAGAGATAATTTCTAGGGTCATTTTTGGCCCAGCCGTATAGAAAGCATCTGCGATATTTGGAAAGCGAATCGCTTCGGCAGCCACTGTGCGAAAAAGAGCTAAACCCTCGCGAGATAAGGTAAATTTTAGATAGGTATAGCCAATTTCAGCGAGTACTTTATCAATACTATCCGCCGATGCTTGGATCGCTTTGACTTGCGAAATGGTATTTGAACAGCCCTTTTCAATGACCGCAAAAAACAAGGCTTCTTTGTTTGGATAGCGGTTATATACCGTTGCTTTTGATACCCCAGCTTCTTTTTGAATCATGTCTGTGGTGGCGGCTGAAAAGCCACGTTGTAGGAATATTTTCGTCGCAGCTTCCAGCACAAGTTGTGCTTTTGGGTCCTGCGGTGCCGGTTGTTCTGAGGTCACAATTCTTCACCATTTTTCATTTTTGAGGAAATAGATTCTATTCTCATTTTTATCTTGACACAAGGTGTACCGATCGGTTTAAAATATACGAAATTCAACTGTACTGATCGGTTCAATTTTTACTTTAAATTCCAATTAATAAAGGTTTTTATGGTATTTATTGGTTCTTTCAAAGCTAAACTAACCAGTTTATTTCTAGAGATATTATACGATATGACGAAGGGTTTAAAATATTCCCGTTGGTTTCAAGGCGGCTTGGTTATCACGGCCTTAGGGCTGATGACAGGTTGTGCTCTGATACCGAAAAGTACCTTGTCCGCAGAGGACAGCAAACCAGAGGTGAGTGTTAATTGGGAAGCACTTAAAACAACGAGCTCGGTGGCGACGCCTGTTCGTTGGTGGACGCTGTTTCACGATGATGTTTTGTCCTCGCTGGAAAGTAGAGCAGAGAAAAATAACTTAGATTTGCAGTTGGCCGCGATTCGTTGGAAAGAAAGCCGCGCGCAATTGGGCTTGGTGTCTTCTCAGAAGAATGTTCAGCTGTCTGTCGATGGTGGCTTTAGTAGCATAGGGTTGAGTGAAGACGCTCCGCTTGCTGGTGTTGGTGCTCCGACTTCCCGTATTGATACTTGGAGCTTGAGTACTGGCGCAAGCTGGGAAATGGATTTCTGGGGATATTTAAGCGACAAAGAAAAAGCCGCGAAAGAACAGTTGCAAGCCACCGCCTTTGAAAACGACATGGTGCAAGTCTCGTTAAGTGCAGACATTGCGCGTAACTATTGGCGTTTACGCGGCGTTCAGGCACAGCAGCAGTACCTTCAAGAGCAAATAAAAATCGCGAAAAGCCGCTATGGTCTAGCGCAAAACCGCGAGCGAAATGGCGTAGGCACCAATTACCAAACGCAAACAATTAAAGCTGAGTTGTCTGATGTGACGGCGAAATTGCCTTCTTTACAGCATCAAGAAGCGGTGTTGAAAAATGCACTGGCGTTATTGTTGGGCTTGTCGCCGCACGCTTTAGATCTTGAATTAAGCGGTCAGCCAAAAGCGCCTTCTTTACCGACTGTATTAGCGGTTGGTGTGCCGTCTGATTTAGCGCGTAATCGTCCTGATATCTTGATGGCGGGCGCCAAATTGAGAGCAAGCATCGCCCAAGTAAGCGCGGCGAATGCTGATTTTTACCCACGCATTCGTTTAACCGCCTCAATCGGCGCCTTGTCGAACGATTTGTCTGATTTGGGCAGCTGGGACTCTCGTCAATACTCTGTCGGACCTTCTTTCCACTTGCCAATCTTTGAAGGCGGAAAATTACGCCAGACCTTGGCATTAACCGAAGCGAAACAAAAAGCGGCGGCGGTTACTTATCGCAAAACCGTACTGTCAGCGTGGCATGAAGTCGAGAACTCATTGGGTGCTTGGACCTCAGAAAGTGAAAGTGTGCGTCGCTTAAATGCCGCACAAAAGCAGCGTGAAGTAGCATTGCACGCGGCGCTTAGATCCTTCCAAGAAGGGGCAGCAGACCGTGGCGATGTATTGAATGCGCAACAGTCTTTGGTTGCCGCGAAGCGTTCTTTGATGGATGGGCAAGTGAGTCAAGCATTGGCCATGGTCGCTCTTTATCGTTCATTGGGCGGTGATTGGAGTGGCGATGTTAAGCAACCTTTTTCAGGTGAGAAGGTGTCGAAATGACCGCAGTTGTGCAAAGTCCAGTAGTGGACAGCGCGCCTCAGGCCAGTAAACCCACTCCGCCGCCAGGCCCTGCTTTTGGCGTTCGCTTAGCCATTGGTTTATTGGGCGTGTTGTTGGCGGCCATGGTGTCTGGTTTGAACAGCCGCTTGCCTTCTTTGGGAGAAGCCGATTTTTTAGGCGCCATGGGCTTTAGTAGTGATCAAGGCTCTTGGATTACCACTTGGTACGAGGCGGGTGAGCTGATGGCAATGCCGTTTGCGTGTTGGTTGTCGATTACCTTCTCGTTACGTCGCTTTCAGATTATCGCGCAAATCGGCGTGATCACTATTGCCGTGTTTCTACCTTTTATCCAAAACGCTGAATTGTTCATGGGGCTGCGTTTTGTTCAAGGTTATTTCGCGGGTTCCTTGGTGCCTGTTTTGATGATGTCGGCGTTGCGCTTTTTGCCACTGTCGATTCGTTTACACGGCTTAGCCTTGTATGCCATGACAGCAACACTGGCACCGAATGTGGCCGTTTGGTTAGCCGCTTTATTCTTAGACAAAATACATGACTGGCGCTGGTTGTATTGGCATGTCATTCCTTTAGGTCTGTTGTCGATCAGCTTTGTTTATTACGGAATCCCTAAGCTGCCACAAATGAGATCGCGCATAAAAGAAGCGAATTACCTCGGTGCTTTTTGCGCTGTGTTCGGCATCATTGCTCTGACGATTACTCTGACTCAGGGAATACGGATGGACTGGTTGAATTCTAGTTTTATTCGTGGCACCGCGATGATAGCAACGGGTTTATTGGTGTTGTTCCTGTGGTCGGAATTCCACCATCCGACTCCTTTTATGCGTTTGCAGTTATTGTCAAAGCGTAATTTAGGTTTGGGATTCACCTTGTTCTTCGCATTATTGATTGTATTGGCGAGTGGTGTGTCTATGCCATTGCAATTACTAGCACAAACTCAGGGTTTCCGAATGGAGCAACTCGCGTCCATTGGTTTGTGGATAGGTTTGCCGCAGATCTTCTTAGGTTCTGTTGTTGCCTTCTTGTTGTACCAATCATGGGTGGATGCTCGAGTTCTGTTTTCTATTGGTTTGGCGTGCATTGGTAGTGCTTGTTTGTTGGCCTCTAATGTCACCAGTGAATGGATGACGGCGCAATTCGTTACCGCTCAAGTACTGCAAGCAATCGGCCAGCCAATGGCGGTAGTGTGCTTGTTGTTTTTGGCAACCAGCGTGGTGCAACCAATGGAAGGGCCATTTGTATCCGGCATCATTAACACCTTGAGAGCCTTGGGCACCATGGTCGGTGGTGTTTTGATCGGTCAAATTATGGTGGTTCGTAATCAATTCCATTTTGAAGATTTGTTGGCTCACTGGAACAACGCATCCATCTACGAAACGCAAGTACACACCAACGCTTATTGGGCTGGCGAGTTGGCTAAACAAGCGGGTGTGCTGTCGGGAGAAGATATTTTTATCGGACTCGGTGTTGCGGCTTTTGTGATGATTCCATTGGTAATGTGTTTGATGTATATCCCTGCGCCAAAAGTGGTGAAGCCTGCTTAATAGGCTGCAAAACGTGAAAAATTCGGCCTCTGTGCCTTTACTAATAAGTTATTTAAATAGGTTAGACATGATTAAGAATATTCGTTACTCCGCTGTCATTGCATTGGTTGCTGTTGTCGTGGGCGGCGGTGTTTGGCAATTAAACCAGCATGCGTCTAATAACGTAGATCAAGCGACCGAAGACGCTTATATTGATGCAGATTTGACCGTTATTTCGCCGCGCATTAGTGGCGTTGTCGATCAGGTTTTTGTGTCGGACTACACCTCTGTCAAAGCGGGCGATCCTTTGGTGAGCATTGATGAGCGTGATTTGGCGATTGCTCATAAAGAAGCGCAGGCCGATGTGATGACGGCGCAATCTTCGTTGGCTATTTTAAACGCACAGATTGCCCGCCAAGGGTCTTTGATTAAGCAAGCGGAAGCAAACTTGTCGCTCGATAAAGCGAAGCTAAGTTTGGCGCAAGCGAATCAGAAACGCTTTAAAAACCTAGCTCGTGATGGGGCTGGAACCGTATTGGCGAAGCAACAAGCCGATGCAGACTTGCAAACCCAGCAAGCCATTCAGCAGCGCGACGAAGCGACCTTGGAATCCACCAAGCAAGCGGTGGCGATTTTAATGGCGCAGCTTAAACAAGCAGAAGCCAAGTTAGAATCCGCTCAAGCGAAATTGAACGGCGCTATTTTGCAGCAGTCATACGCGAAATTAACCGCGCCAGAGTCTGGCATGGTCGCTCAGGTTCAAGCGCGTAAAGGGGGCCACGTTAATGTTGGTCAGCCTCTGCTAACGATTGTGCCTATTGATAAGGTATACATCGAAGCGCAATATCGTGAAACACAACTGGCGCACGTTCGAGAAGGGCAGCCAGTAACCATTAAAGTAGACGCCTTGCCAGATGTGACTCTAAGAGGCACGGTTGAGCATATTGCGCCAGCGAGCTTAGTGAGCTATTCCCCTATTGCTGCGCACAACGCAACGGGTAACTTTACTAAAATTACCCAGCGTATTCCTGTGCGCATTCAGCTAACACCAGGGCAAGCGGCATTGACGCAACTGCGTGTGGGCATGTCGGTTCGCCCAGTGATTCATACGGATCAATAAGCGCGCATACTACACAGACTAGAGTGTTCTATTTTTAAGAGGTGGTTTATGAAAGGATCTCAGATTACGTTTTATACCTATTATGGACGAGCGTACCAAAATCATAATGTGCCTGAATATTTGATGGCATTGGCAGCCGAGCTAGCGTTACCTGGGGCTACGGTATCCAGCGGTTTAATGGGCGTCGGTCAGCACGGTGAAACACACAGCAAAACTTGGTTGGATGATTCCGATGAGCCAGTGCAGATCACCTTTATTGCGTCACCTGAGCAAGAAGCTCAATTACTGGAACGTTTGGAGCAAGCAGACATAAAAATCTTCTATACGCGAACGGCAGTGGAATTTGGCTATAGCGGGAAGCAATAGCCTTATCTCATGATAAGCACAATCGCGTGCTTGTCATGACAAAGTAGAATGAAAAAACGCGCTAGCATCACTGTTAGCGCGTTTTTTATGGGCTTGAAAAAGGCCGGTTAAATGACCCCTAGTTCTACCAATCGTTCGTGCAAATAGCTCTTTGCAGTGTGACGCTCAGATAACACGACAGCGGGTTTTGGGTGCAAGAAGAGTGGCAGAGAAATACGAGATTTGGTCTTGTCCGCCCCTTCTGGATTGATCACTCGGTGTGATGTCGATGGAAAGTAGCCGCCAGAGGCTTCTTGCAGCATATCGCCAATGTTGACCACTAGCGTGCCAAAGTCACAAGGAACGTCCACCCAGCTGCCGTCTTTTGCTTTGACTTGCAGGCCAGGCTCATTGGCTGACGGCAATATGGTCAGCAAATTAATGTCTTCATGGGCTCCCGCACGAATAGCGCCCAGCTCTTCGTCACCTTTCAGTGGTGGGTAATGCAACACTCGAAGCAGTGTCTGGTCACTGTTATCAACCATACTTGAAAGCGATTGAGAGTAGTGTTGAGCAATGTCAGCTGGGGTGTGTTTTTCAACCCAAGCCAATAATTCAGCCGCTAAGCTATTGGCTTCTGAGTAATACTGAGTGAGCAGGGCTTTTTTGTCTTCTGGGCACTGACCCCAAGGGTAGTAGTGAAAGTACTCCTTGATGTCTTTTTTAGTGTGGCCTTTCGCGGTTTCTGACACATCCGGAGGAAAGTAACCATCTTGAGTGCCCTTGTTGTAGCGGTAGTCGTATTTTTCTTCGCTATCAAAAAACGCCTGCCATTCTTGATAAATGGCGCTGACTAAGGATTTTTGGATTGGGTGATTCTTCAATACGCCAAAACCGGTGTCGTGAAGGGACTTAACAAAATCTTCTTGTGCAGTGGCACTGGTGTAATCTACGGCTTCTAATTTCATGATTATTTCCTGTTGGCCAAAGGCCATGTCGTTGTGCTCGCGATAGGGCGAGCAAAGGCAATATGACAGGTGCAAGGACAGAGAGCCTTGCTGCCTGTTGAGAATAAAATAATGCGACGAAGCAGGGCGTTAAGAAGACCAACCACTGTGGAAAAAGAGACGTAAGTCGATAGACTCCGCATGATAATGACGTTGCCAATCAGCCAAATCCATCGCACAGCCAAACGCAGCGACGTATGTCGGTGTGCTTAACAAGGTAGATGAGGATGCAAAGGACATGTTTGTCATTCCTTAATTGGGTGAATGGTTCTGTTATCGAATAGATCGAGAGCGATCTAAAGGCAGTCAGTTTACCGTTTGGGTTGCTTATTTTGAAGCGAAACCGAGATAAATTGTGCGTTCGGGCTAGGCAAATGCAAAGCTTGTCCTATACTGCAAAGGTCGGCGCGTCTTTATTGGCCGAAATTTCCTATGTAAAACAGCCTTATTCTGAGGCATTCCAATGACGTGAGTTCCCTGCGTTTTCATAAAAAAAGAGGGCAAATTAGTATGAATGCATTTTTTGATTCGTTTAAAGATCACTTTCTAATTTCAATGCCACATCTTGATGACCCACATTTTCAGCACACCGTGGTTTATCTTTGCGAACACACTGAAGATGGCGCAATGGGCATCATAATTAATCGCCCATCTAATATCGACTTTACCGAATTAGCGGATCATCTAGGTATGCAGATAGCGTGTCCATGGTTAACATCTGAGCCTATTTATAATGGTGGTCCTGTTGAAGCAGAACGAGGGTTTATTCTGCATACCGCGGATAAGTCGTGGAGCAATACGTTAAAAATTACCAGTGATGTGTCGTTATCGGCGTCGTTAGAAACGTTAGAGCATATTTCTGAAGGCAATGGCCCTGAAGCGTTTCGTATTACGTTAGGGTGTGCCGGTTGGGACGCTGGAAAACTGGAGTCTGAGATTGCGAATAATGATTGGCTGGTATGTGAGGCTGATTTAGACGTATTATTCCATACTCCAAGTGACATGCAGTTTACCGCCGCCACTAAGGTGTTGGGAATTGACATGGCCAGACTTTCACCGGATATAGGACATGGTTAATGACAGTAACACCGTCACAGAGCGATAACCAAAAGCCCAATACCGTTAATACGGTATTGGGCTTTGATTTTGGTACCACTCGAATGGGGGTTGCCATAGGGCAATCATTCACCGGGAGTGCGACGCCATTAGCGCCACTTAAGGCCAAAGAAGGCATTCCTAATTGGGATGAGATTACTAAGCTGGTTGATGAATGGAAGCCAGATGCCTTTGTTGTGGGATTGCCATTAGACATGGACGGTTCGGAAAATGAGATGTGTCAACGCGCACGTAAATTTGCCAAGCGCCTCCATGGACGCTTTAATCGCCCTTACCATATGATGGACGAGCGTTTGTCGTCCTTTGAGGCGAAAGGCCAAGTGATTGCACGCGGCGGCAATCGTAATTTTAAAGAAAATTCAGTAGATGGATTGGCTGCTCAGATGATTTTAGAAACCTGGTTTATGGAATCGAAAGAATAGCCGTCACCAATCAGTATGCTGGCAGGCACGAGTGGATAAAGTGTCTGTTGATTTCAATACATAGTGGAGTAGAAATGAAGTTAGATTTAGAGCAATCTCTGGCGTCGATGAAGACACAGCTCACCGCGTATTGTTCGCAAAAAGGCATAACAAATCCGATCGTTGTTGGGATTCACACTGGTGGCGTTTGGGTCGCGGAGCAGTTGATGTCGGTGGTAGACACAGATGAGGCATTGGCCACGCTCGACATTACGTTTTATCGTGATGACTTCACCCGAGCGGGATTAAACCCAAAAGTGAACCAAACACTGTTGCCAGCGATTGAAGATCGTCACGTTATTTTAGTCGACGATGTTTTGATGTCGGGCCGCACCATTCGTGCCGCCATGAACGAGATTTTTGACTTCGGTCGCCCTGCGAGCATCAGCTTGGCCATTCTCTATGATTTGGGACAGCACGAACTGCCGATTCAAGCGGATGTCATTGGCGAGCGATTGCAACTTAATCCTGACCAAAGAGTTAAGCTATCTGGGCCGTTACCCCTTACGGTTTCTGTGATTGATGGCTATTAAAGTGCTTATCACGCTTTATTTTTTAGTCTACTCGTACGACAATTAGCAGATGGATAAGGTGGTTAGCAAACGCGGTTGAAACGCTTGAGATCACATAGAACTTTCTGGCGAGCTCACCGTTTAGCGTCACACATGCCCAGTAATGGAATACTCCTTGCTGGGCATTTTCCTATCTTACATAGAGAAAGACGATTCTGTCTTTGCAGTTTGAGGAAAGCAAACCATGATGCGATCCGACCCTCGGGCATTACAGTTAAATGAACACGGTCAGCTAAAACATTTTTTAACCTTGGATGGTTTGGACAAAACCATATTGACGGAAATCCTAGATCGAGCAGATTCGTTTCTCTCAATGGGTGAACAGTCAGTTAAAAAAGTCCCCTTGCTTCGCGGTAAAACCGTTGTAAACCTATTTTTTGAAAACTCCACTCGTACCCGTACTACGTTCGAATTGGCCGCTAAGCGCCTGTCTGCCGACGTCATCAATCTTAATATTGAAACTTCCGCCACCTCGAAAGGGGAATCCCTTCTAGACACCCTTAAAAACCTAGAAGCGATGCAGAGTGATATGTTTATTGTGCGTCATTCAGACAGTGGTGCGGCGCACTTTATTGCGGAACATTGCACACCGAATGTGGCGATTATTAACGCCGGCGATGGTCGCCACGCGCACCCAACTCAAGCGATGTTGGACATGCTTACGATTCGTCGCCACAAAGGCACGTTTGACGGGCTGAAAGTAGCCATCGTAGGGGACATTTTACACTCTCGCGTTGCGCGTTCTCAGCTTCATGCTTTGACGACCTTAGGGGTTGAAGAAGTGCGTTTAGTGGGGCCAAAAACCCTAGTGCCTGAGTTCTTTACCGAAATGGGCGCGACCATTTGTCATGACTTAGAAGCCGGTCTGAAAGACGTGGATGTCGTGGTCATGTTACGCCTCCAAAAAGAACGCATGAAAGGCGCTTTATTGCCAAGCGAAGGCGAGTTCTACCGTCTATATGGTTTGACGGAAGAGTCCCTGTCATGGGCGAAGCCTGATGCCATTGTAATGCACCCAGGGCCGATTAACCGTGGTGTTGAGATTTCCTCAGAAGTCGCAGACGGCGAGCATTCCGTTATCTTAGATCAAGTCACCAATGGCATCGCGGTGCGCATGGCGGTGCTGTCGATGGCGATGAGTGGTCAGTTGCAACGTGATGAACCGCAAACGGCAGGGGATGAATAAGACAATGAAATTACGAATTCAAAATGGTCGTGTAATCGACCCTAGCCAAGAACTAGACCGTGTCACCGATCTGTACGTAGAGAACCAGAAAATTGCGGCAATAGGCGAAGCGCCTGCAGGTTTTGAAAACGCAGAAGTGATTGACGCAAAAGGGCTTTGGGTATTGCCTGGGCTGGTGGATCTGGCCGTGGCGTTGCGTGAGCCTGGATTGACTCAAAAGGGCAGTATTGCCACCGAAGGTCGTGCGGCAGTGTCTGGAGGCGTCACCACCTTGGTGTGCCCGCCTGATACCAACCCTATTGTAGACACGCCTGCGGTCGCGGCCTTGATTCAAGACAAAGCCGATGACGCTGGCATGGCGAATGTTTTCCCACTTGGTGCCTTGACCCAAGGTTTGGACGGCGCGCATTTGAGCAACATGGTATCGCTAACGGACGCAGGTTGCGTCGCCTTATCGAACCATCGTCGTCCGATGGCAAGCACTAAGGTGCTGTCGCGAGCCTTAGAATACGCCGCCACCCACGATCTATTGGTGGTCTTCCACCCAGACGAAGGCAGTTTGTCGGAAGGCGGTTGTGCGCATGAAGGCTTGATGTCTACCATGCACGGTTTAGCGGGCATCCCTGAGACGGCAGAAACCATCGCCTTGATGCGTGACTTGCTGTTGGTCGAGAAAACCGGCGTACGAGCCCACTTTGCTCGCTTGTCTTGTGCGAAATCGGTTGAAATGGTGGCCGATGCCAGAGCGTCTGGTTTGGATGTGACGGCCGATGTGGCAGTGCACAACTTATTGCTCAGCGATCAGGTGCTTAACCAGTTTAATGGTCACTACCATGTGCTGCCGCCATTGCGCAGTGAAGGCGACCGTTTGACCTTGATTGAAGGCGTCAAAGCCGGTGTGATCAGTGCAATTTGTTCTGATCATCAGCCCCACGAGAAAATGGCAAAAATCGCGCCGTTTGCCGCCACTGAGCCGGGTATGGCGAATGTCGAAATACTGTTGTCGCTTGCTATGCAGTTGATGGATGAAGGGGATCTAGACCTGTCTACTGTGCTGTCTTCTTTAACCTGCGGCCCTGCCTCTTGCTTTGGCTTGGAAGCCGGTACCTTATCGGTGGGCAGTTTTGCAGACTTTGTGTTGTTTGATAGCACGGCCCAATGGCAGTGGACCATGGAAAATCGTAAAACCAAAGGCCAAAACTCGCCTTATTTAGGGGAGCATTTCACCGGTCGTATTATGTCGACCTTTATTTCTGGGCAGCGAGTCTACCAGTTGGTGTAATCATCATTGGCTTGATAATCACTAGGGCAAAGCTAGAAATCGTCTAAGGCTTTGCCCTATTTGATTGTTTAGTCTTTACTTTTATAATCGACTCGTTAATCTGATTATTCAGTATCTACTATTTTGGTTCATCTACATGGCGTCTGATGTTTTACCGCTCGATATTCAAGAATTACAAACTCGACTTGCTCAGAGTGAAAAAGAACGTGAGTTATTAAAGTGTCGGGATTCTGACACGGCTCGACGTTTACGCTCTATCGCAGAGGGTAAATCTGTCTCGTTTTTTTGGGACGAAGTACTCAAAGATTGCAAAGCCATCTTACCGGATGCGTATGTAACCTTGTTGACGAGAGCGGAGGGGCAAGAATGGGCCCTAATGCGTCATGATGACATTAATACTCAGTTATTAACCCCAAACAGCAGTGCTGTTAAGCTGCCCGCTTCGTTAAATACTTTTTCTCAAAGTCCGTCTTGTCCGATCCGACAAGAAAGCAACATACAGCACGCTTCTGACTGGGCGATATGGCACGCCTTTCTAGCCGCCAATAATTTCACTGACGCCGTCATGCTGAACATCAATGAGCCGCACAGTGGGGCGTACCTCATGCTGGTGTTACAACATGAGATGCCACCGCTTGATGATGTTAAACACTTGATTTTAAAAGGCAGTGTTGAGCTTATCGAAGCCGCCGCCTTGCGTGAATACACAGATCAGCTGTTGTTAGAGAAAGGGCACTTTGACCCACAAACCCATCTTTTAAGAGCGTTCAGTTTTAAGCAAAGTTTTTCGATGGTATTGAAAGACTCGCGCCGTCATTTTATGCGCGTCGCACTCATCTCTCTTAAGCTGCGCGGCACACTGACCTCCCACGATGACGCACAATTAAAAGACATTGCCGGCAAGATACAAACCGCCGTTCGCGACAACGACCTAGTGGCGTATTACGGTGATGGGGAATTTGTGATGGGGGTCTGTATTCGTAACATGCAAGATGCCGAAGTGGTTGCCAGTAAACTGATTAAGGCTATTTCTGCTCCCGGCAGCGAGTCTAATCGACTGACGAAAGACGGCGTTCGCATTGGCATTGCGTACTACCCTGAGCATTCTTCGCTAGACGATCTACACCGTGCCGCCGAATACGCGGCCAATTCAGTGCCAGACGTGTTTGGCTATCGTATCGAATTTCATGGTGCTATTTATACCACCAGTACAGAGTTCTATACCTTTTAGTGTGTTATTGACGATCTGATAAGAATGTTATGATCCCTTGCGGCTTTTTTACTGTCCGGTAAAAAGGCCTTTTGGCTATTCTTTATTTACCTTACCGATAACAAAGGAGCGCAAGCTGCTATGAGTATAGAAGCCAATCTATCTCAAGTTACTCAGCAAATTACGGATTTTACACGCCGTTATCATCGTCAAGATAACAGCGTGCGTTTGCTTGCCGTGAGCAAAACAAAACCTCTGCAAGCGCTAGAAGAAGCTTATCAGGCTGGGCAGCGCTTATTTGGTGAGAATTACGTGCAAGAGGCGGTTGAAAAGCGTCAGGCATTGGCGCATTTAAGTGACATCGAGTGGCACTTTATTGGGCCAATTCAGTCTAATAAATCGCGCTTGATTGCCCAAAACATGGACTGGGTTCACACCATAGATCGTGAGAAAATAGCCCTGCGCTTGAATGAGCAGCGACCAGAAGGTAGCCCACCGTTAAACGTGTGTATTCAAGTCAATATCAGCGGCGAAGCAAGCAAGTCTGGTATTGCACTGAGTGACGTGCCTGCTATGGCATCCTTGATTCACTCGCTGGCGAATCTTCGTTTGCGTGGCCTAATGGCGATCCCTGCGCCACAAGAAGACGAACAAGCACAAAAAGAGGTTTATGCGCCATTGCATCAAACCTTCCTTGAATTAGCCGCGACTGATAGCATGATAGACACATTGTCGATTGGTATGTCTGGTGATTTATCCGCCGCGATTGCGTCGGGCAGTACCCTGGTTCGCGTGGGCACCGCTATCTTTGGCGCACGGGACTATACGACAGCATAATACGAACGATACGACGGCATAATATGAGTGTCCGCGTAGTGATTTTACAAAGAGGGCGGTCGCAATGTTAACCGTCACCTCATACATAGATTAGGATATGAAATGAAACCAAGTATTGCCTTTATTGGCGTTGGTAATATGGCGAGTGCCATTATCGGCGGTATGATTGAAGCGGGTTATCCAGCTGAAAAAATCATGGGAACCTCTCGCACCGCAGAGAAACGAGAAAAATACAGCGCGGCATTCGGCATCGAAATGTTCGCCGACAATAATGACGCCGTGGCAAAAGCAGATTCTGTTGTTTTATGTGTGAAGCCCGCTCAAATTCAAGGTGTCATTGAAGGCTTTGCTGATCAGGTTCGCCCCGATCAGATCTTTCTCTCAGTGGCCGCCGGTGTGGAATTGGCAGCCATTGAAAAATGGCTAAAACAGCCAGTCGCCGTGGTAAGAAGTATGCCCAATACGCCGTCACAAGTCGGTGCTGGTATGTCTGGTTTGATCGCTAACGCACACACCAGTGATGAACAAAAAACATGGGTGTCTGATGTGTTTGCCAGTATTGGCGACTCAGTATGGGTGGATGATGAAGCGCATATGCATACGGTTACCGCCTTGTCTGGCAGTGCGCCGGCTTACTTTTTCCGCTTTTTAGAAGCCATGATTAAAAGTGGTCAAGCGCAAGGTTTGAGTGAAGAAGCTTGTACTCGTCTGGCGTCATACACCATGTTGGGTGCCGCTAAAATGGTCACAGAGTTGGATGAGCCAATCAGTCAATTGCGTCAAAACATTACCTCACCAAAGGGCACCACAGAACAGGCATTGTTGTCGTTTGAGGCGTCTAATATTGACAAGGTAGTGGACGATGCAATGACGGCTTGTGCCAATCGTTCCAAACAGCTTGCTAGCCAGTTTTCTGGTCAAATTGATTAACTAGGACTTTTTCCATGACGTCAGATCCATTTGTTTTTTTGATCAAAACCATCGCGAACCTGTACTTGTTCGTTGTTTTATTGCGCTTGGTATTGCAGTTTAGCCGTGCGGATTTTTATAACCCTATCAGTCAGGGTATTGTGAAAGCCACAAGCCCATTGCTGTTGCCTTTGCGCAAGGTTATTCCACCTATTGGACGCTTAGACACCTCGTGTCTTGTGCTTGCTCTAGCGGTACAGCTATTAACAACGGTCATTATTTTTATGATGGCCGGTTTTAGTGCAACACCGGCGCATTATGCGATTTTTACCGTGGTTGGGACTCTGTATCACCTATTGGATTTGTACTTCTGGGCATTGCTGATTTCGGTGATTCTAAGCTGGGTTGCACCAGGGGCGAGTCATCCGGGGGCTATGTTGGTTGGACAGATCACCGCACCCTTGTATAAAGCGTGTCATCGCGTCATTCCGACCTTGGGTGGTTTGGATTTATCGCCTATATTTCTCTTTCTGGCGATCTCCTTGCTGAAGCAGTTTTTAGCGCCATACGCGATATAACAAGTATAGATTAGTGGTATACACATTACTCATGTTAGTAATGGTATCCGTGAATTGAGAAAGGGGGCGTATTCCTATATGATGCGACCCCTCAATGGGAATACAAAGTGGATAGTAAATAATCAGCTTGCCGAGTTATTCTCCCTTTAATAATTGTTTGGATGAAAGCTATGAGTACGATTGCGGTTTATCCGGGTACCTTTGACCCCATTACCAACGGCCATACTGATTTGGTTGAACGTGCGTCAAAACTGTTTAAACAGGTTATCGTGGCTGTAGCGGCGAGCCCGAAAAAGAAACCTGCTCTTTCTCATGAAGTGCGCATTGCGTTGGCGAAAAAAGTATTGGGGCATTTGCCGAATGTTGAAGTCGTAGGCTTTGATAATCTGCTCACTGAATTTACTCGTTCAGTGAAAGGTCAGGTGGTGGTTCGTGGGCTTCGTGCTGTTTCAGACTTCGAATACGAATTCCAGCTTGCCAATATGAACCGTGCTATTGCGCCAGATGTAGAAAGTATTTTCCTGACTCCTTCTGAAAAGCATTCTTATATTTCGTCCACCTTAGTACGAGAGATTGCGTCCTTAGAAGGCGATTTTGGGCAGTTTGTAAACCCTGAAGTGGCGAGTGTTCTAAGAGAACACTATAACGCGTTAAAACGAAATTAAGTTGTCTTGATCCTGCAAGGGCTGCCTTGTAGATCGTTAGGAGTGAATGATGTCTTTAATCATTACCGATGAATGTATTAACTGCGATGTCTGTGAACCTGAGTGCCCGAATGAGGCGATCTCTCAAGGCGAAGAGATTTATGTGATCGAGCCATCTAAATGTACCGAGTGTATCGGTCATTATGATGAGCCACAGTGTCAGCAAGTTTGCCCTGTTGATTGCATTCCATTAGATCCGAATCGCAAAGAAACAGAAGAACAGTTGATGGAAAAATACCTAGTATTGACCGGTCAGCTGTAATCAAGGTGTTACTTGAAAAAGCGAGGCAAATGCCTCGCTTTTTTTATGCTTAAAAAGCACCTCTTATGAAGGCGTGATGTAAGCCAGCGGCACGCTATAGGTTAAAGTAGCCATAGAGCTGCGCTTTGCTGGGTAACACTTGTTTGTCGCCTACTAGCAATATGAGAGAGCGTGCAGAGACTTTTTCTGTGGTGGAAGGGTGGGTAATAATGTCCCCATTATTGTTCTCAAATCCCAATGCCGTTCCCACATTGTGTTGAATCAATTTGGTGACAATGTCAGCCCAAGTGAATCCTTCCAATTGAATATCGACACGAATAGTGTGGTCCCCTTCGTAACGAAATAAATTCTCCAAGACTTGTTCTGTGCCTGGCGCGATCAAGGAACGCACCAGCATCTCTGGGTACGCCCGTACCGGACGAATCACCGCATTGGCGCCGACTTCTCGAAACCGCGAACGGTTGTTGTCATCGATGGCCTCAGCCAAGATAAAGGCCGATGAACGCAAGGTTTTGATTCTGTGCAAGGTGTCGAAAGTGACGCTGTCAGAGTGCGATGCCTGATAATCCGGACACAAGACAATGATGTACTTGGCCTTGTCTGCGCCTGCGGACAGCAGCATGCCATTGGTGGTTGCGTCGCCAGTTTGATGCACCACACCCAAAGAACGCAGCTTCAACGGCAAGCCTTCTGGAAAATCTGGGGTGAGAATCTGAATGGGAATGTCTGCCAACTCAGGTGTGTTCGCCACCTGTGTGATGAGCAAATCAAGGTACCTGTCGGCATCGTATTTGGGGGTATTAATGATGAGCAAATGATCTTGCATAGCATTCCACTCCATGCGGCCTTTAATGCGCATTTCTTTGCGTGTTATTCGTAGCTCAATGTAATCACTGGCTATTTGGGCTAACAGGGTGATGCCCATGCAGTAAATGAGCACAATGGTGGACAGTTGCCCCCAAAAGGTGGCGGCCGATATGTCTCCATAGCCAGTGGTACTGGCAGAAGTCATGGTCAGCCAAAACGCTTGCCACCAATTGAGGTCTTCAAAGAACACCATCGCGATCGAGTGCATTCCAATAACAAGCAAGAGCAAGAGGACGCGCTTTCTTAAGTCTTGTTTATCATGAAGGTAGACTTCGCTACGATACCGGTATCGGTTATTTTTATTGCGTCTGATAAGTAAGCTAAGCGAATTCATCCTGCTCCTGCTTTATTATTGCTCGCCAGCCGGCATTTGATAGCCAAGCTGACGCCATGATTCATAGACCATCACGGCAACTGTGTTAGACAGATTTAAACTGCGCGAGTTAGCTTGCATCGGTAAACGTAAGCGCTGCTCTTTTGGTAGCGCTTCAATAAACTCAGCAGGCAAGCCACGTGTCTCAGGCCCAAATACCAGCACATCGTTGGCTTTAAACGCCGCTTCACTGTGAGGGCGACTGCCTTTCGTGGTGAGCGCGTAAATCGTGCCTATGTCATTCTGGTCAACAAATGCCTGAAAGTCTGGGTAGCGCTTCAGGCGCGCAAATTCATGGTAATCCAACCCAGCTCGGCGCAGCTTCTTATCTTCTAGATCAAAGCCTAATGGCTCAATCAAATGAAGCTGGTAGCCGGTATTCGCGCATAGGCGAATCACGTTGCCGGTATTAGGTGGAATCTCAGGTTGGTACAAAACAATATGAAGCATTTTTTATCTCCTTGATATGAGGAGATAATAACAGACCTAAGCGCATCTCTAAGTTTTTATTAAAAATTTTAAAAAAACTATTGACGAACAATGAGACTCATCTATAATACGCCGCACTTGCCCAGATAGCTCAGTCGGTAGAGCAGAGGATTGAAAATCCTCGTGTCGGCGGTTCGATTCCGTCTCTGGGCACCATGATTTAAAAAGAAAGGCCATCTAGCAATAGATGGCCTTTTTTTTGGCAAAAATGGTTTACTCCCAAAAAACCATGAATTCTTGATTTGCCCAGATAGCTCAGTCGGTAGAGCAGAGGATTGAAAATCCTCGTGTCGGCGGTTCGATTCCGTCTCTGGGCACCATCCTCTGTATTCGTTCACTTCTTCTTACTGCCTAAAGCCCCCAGACCTATTTTTCTGATAAATCACAGCCTCTCAAGCTCTGTATCGCCGTTTTAAGCCACACTTTCACGGTGACCGCATCAGCGGGAGATAAATCCATTTAACAACCCTTATGAAAGCGAGGTTAAACCGTTTCTCTTTCTAGTGGGTAATCTTTCACTAGTGCGTCTAAAGGAATGTTCAGCCCCTGATGAAGGCTGCGAATAATTTTAAGGCTAAGTGCTCTTTTTTTATTCAGAACTTCACTAAAACGACTGCGTTGGCCTACAAACTTCGTTAGGTCGTCATCATTTTTGGGCTTTTCTGCTAGTTCCCATAATGGGAAAAGTGTATGAGCAATACAAGTTGATCTAGTGAGCCACTGTTACATTTCCTTAATATTGTTACTGTATTGTGACCGATTCAGAAGTCGCGCTTCGGGCGTGATCTAGCCTTCTTTTTCGGAGACACAGGTTTGAGTATTAATAAAAAAATGTGGCTGCTCTCTGCCATTACTTCGATCAGTATTATTTTGGTGGGTGTTTTCAGCGCTTATACCCTTTCGGGTTTGCGCAATGGCTTTCACCAGTATCAAAGTCAGGTTGCGACCTCTCAGAGCTTTTTTGAAATCAAAGCGACGGCTTTATCGGTGGCAAAAAACGACCCCATTTTACCGAATACAAAAACCGCGCTCGACGCCGCCAATGCCAAAATAGTCTCGCTATTGGCGCAAATCGAAACAAGCTTACCGCCTGAAAAGAAAGAGTCTGAAAATGACTCGAACACACAGCAAGAAAAACCTCACCAGGGTGCTGTTAGTAACGCAGATGACTCGGAAGAGGCAGAAGCAGTTAAGGCAATTAGCCCAGAGCAAACCAGAGCCTTACTGAATGACATCGCCAGATTATGGTCGGAATACGACAAGCAATTTAATAGTGCGATAAAAATTGCGCCAGACAGCCCCCAAGATGCGTTGCAAATCCCCGATGCCATTTATGGGCTTCAGCTTATTCCTATGATCGAGCGCATTGATCAACTGATCGAGGATAACCAAGTCAAAGAGCAGCAGTCTTACGATGTGATTTCTGAACTGATGCACAGTATTTTATGGCTGATCCTCGCGCCTTTGTTGGCCGGTGGTGTGTTTGTGGTGGCCATGCAACGCTTTGTGGCGAGCGATTTACGCAAGCGAGTGTTTCGCATTCAAACCGTCGTAGGGCAGCTTAGCGAAGGGGATTTAACCCAGCGTTTGCCAGTGGAAGGACGTGATGAATTGGCGGCCATTGCCAGCTCTATGAATGAATTTGTTGAGAAAACCCACGCCATTTTGTGTCATGTAAAAGAAGGGTCACACGAAGTGTCTGCGGCGGCAAGTCAGTTGTTCGACGCGTCAGAGCACAGTGCAAATAGCGCCCTAGGGCAAAGCGAAGCGACGACTTCAGTGGCTTCTACGGTACAAGAATTGTCGGTTAGCATAGGGCAGGTGGCAGAGCAGGCGAAGAATGCGCAGGACTTTTCGATTCAATCTGGCAAGTTGTCTGCCGAAGCGGGAGAAGTGGTCTTGTCGGCGACCAAAGAGATGACCAAAATTTCTCAGTTGTCACAAGATTCATCGTCATTGATTCGAGATTTAGAAAAACGCTCTAGTGATATTAATAACATCATGCAGGTGATTCGAGATGTGGCGGATCAGACCAATTTGTTGGCGCTAAATGCCGCGATCGAAGCCGCACGAGCGGGCGAGCAAGGCCGAGGCTTTTCTGTTGTAGCCGATGAGATTCGTAATCTTGCCCAGCGTACCGCCGAATCGACGAAGGAAATCACCTTTATCGTCACCAAAATTCAAGAAGTGACCGTTGCCGTGGCAGGCAGTATGGAGGCCGAACTGTTGCAGGTCGAAAAAGGGGTTCTGTTGGCAGAAAAAGCCGGCGGCTCTATGACGCAAGTGCGCGGCAGCACCGATCAGGTAGAGGAAGCGATTAACTATATTTGTAACGCCTTGTTAGAGCAAAGCAATGCCAGTGATGATATAGCGCGCAAAATAGATGAAATTGCGACCATTACTGGAGAGGGGTCGGCCGCGGCGAAAAATACGGTTTCAACCGCCAAACGATTAGATGGCTTGTCCGAAAAACTGACCTTAGCGGTCAATCAATTCCAGTTATAACAAGGTCATCCACCGTGTTGTAATGCGGCAGGCGCGGTCTAAGATCGCGCCTTTTTTATGCCGATAAGATACTGATATGACAGGGTGTGGCGCGCCATTTACATACACACTTTTCCTATTACATATCGTAACGCTTTTAGGAGCCTATGGCGGGCGTTTTTTGTCTACACTAATAGAAACTTTGTTCTTGGTCTTTGATGTTAATATAAATTGATAATAGATAAGCCCACAGATTGCTTTCAAACAGACGAATGACCCCTACTATGCGCAAAGGAATGACAGTCACTGCACTGACAACATTAGGATACCTTCTGTTTGGCCTATTAGGGTTGGCAGAGGTGGTATCGCCAGGTTACGCAACCATTGTATTTCCAGCGGCTGGGTTTGCCTTGATGGCCGTGTTGCTGTTTCGATATTGGGCCTTACTCGGTGTATTTATCGGTTCTATTCTCTTAAGCGTGATGGTCGCGAAAATGCATCATCATGCCTTTCATCTGCCCTTATTTATTGTTCTTTCTTTGGCGGCTACCCTACAAACTTACATCGGTTATCGGCTGGTCCAACGTT
The DNA here is from genome assembly GCF_004352855.1 of Marinomonas sp. KMM3893. Classification (GTDB taxonomy): domain Bacteria; phylum Pseudomonadota; class Gammaproteobacteria; order Pseudomonadales; family Marinomonadaceae; genus Marinomonas; species Marinomonas arenicola. The sequence continues at coordinate 401,598 of NZ_SJSC01000002.1, forward strand.
ATAGTCCCTTGCCATTTGCGTTTCATAACTCCGCATTAGTTTTGCGCTTTATTGTTTTGGTTGGCCTGCTTTCGACGGTTGTGAGTGCCAGCATCGCGGTCACGGCTTTATACATAGTGGGGCGCATTGAGCGAGGCAATGTATTAGCTGAATGGCTCAGTTGGTGGACGGGGGATTTTATTGGCGTTCTGGTTGTGGTGCCGTGGTTTGTGGTGCTGTTTCCGTCTGTGTTTAATAGCAAGCTGGATCGCCCTTTTCAATTGCTAGCAGGCCTCTTAATTATCATCTCGGTCACCATAGGGTTGTCTTATGGTGTGCGGCATTTTGAGTATGTTAAGCAACAAGAAGAGTTTGATTCAAACGCCGAGTTGGTGGACATCTCATTGAACAATCGACTCAATAATATGGAAAGTATTCTATACGGCATCATGGGGCTGGTAAGGGGCAGCGAAGGTGTCACCGCAGACGAGTTTACGCGTTATACGGACGGTATTTTAGAGCGCGATTCGTCTATTTATGCGGTCTCTCTGAATATGGTGGTGTATCAACAGGACCTTGCCGCGTTTGAGGAAGAGATTCAGAAAAATTACCCAGATTATAAATTCTACGTTAAAGAAAGAGACAGTCAGGGTGGGTTTATTCCAGTCGAGCCGCGGTCTAAATATATCGTTGTGACCTTTATGAATCGGCAGGAAAGCAATAAAAATGCGTTGGGCTATGATATTTATTCACAGAAAAGCCGACGGCACGCCTTAGATCAGTCTATCAAACTCAATCGACTTTACGCGACGCCGCCTATTCAGTTAGTGCAGGGTGATACGGCCGTATTGCTCTTTTTGCCTCTGTTTCATGACAATTCAGACAAGCTAAAAAGCGTCGCTACCATGGTGTTGCGCATGGATTTTTTAGCCAAAGCAATAGTGGACAGAGGCGTGTTGCCCAATACGCAGCTTTACTTAATTGATGAAGGCGACAATGGGGCCTCGCCCGCGATATTAGCCAAGAGTCAGGGGGCGGATTTGTCAGTACAAACCGTTCTAGACAGATACGAAGCGAAGACTTTTGGCCATGCGGTGAGTTACGAAGTGGTTGTAGGGGCAAAGCACTGGCATTTATTTCAAGTGAGTGAAGCGGCGTTTTATCGCCAACCTTGGGGCGTGCATTTTGTGTTGGCTGGGGGCTTTTTCTTAGCCGCTATGCTTGGGTGGTTTTTATTGGTGGTTAGTAGCCATACGGCGGAAATAGAAAGCCGAGTGTTGTTACGTACGAGGGATTTATCGCGTGCCAATCAGTCGTTAAAAAAAGCCCAGCTTGCCCATAGCGATGCCCAACAGGCGGCCGAAAATGCGAACCGAGCGAAAAGCGCTTTCTTGGCGAATATGAGCCATGAAATTAGGACCCCATTAAATGGTGTGATTGGGTGTTTGTCGCTCTTAGAAAATACCGGGCTTCGCCCAGAACAAACGAACTTAGCGAACCTCTCGAAACAAAGCGCAGAGTCCTTAATGGGCATTATTAACGACATTTTGGATTTGTCTAAAATCGAGATAGGCAGCATTGCATTAGAGCATGAGCCGTTTGATGTTCGAGAATTGGTGGAAGAAGTGTCTCGTTTGCTGGTGGTAAAAGCAGAAGAAAAAAACATCGCCTTTAATGTGCCTGCGGTATACATACCTTCCGTGGTGCTGATCGGAGATCGGTTAAGGGTGAAGCAGATATTGGTCAATTTATTGGGCAATGCGATTAAGTTTACCCGTGACGGCGAAGTGAATTTATACCTTTCTACGCGCACCTTAAGTGACACCGCGAGTGAGCTCTATGTGCGTGTTGATGATACTGGGATCGGCATTCCTGAGTCGCAGCATGAGCGCTTGTTTCAGCGTTTCAAACAAGCGGATAGTTCCACCACTCGTCAATATGGCGGTACCGGTTTGGGGTTGGCAATCAGCAAAGAGATGATCGAGCTAATGGGCGGTGAAATTGGCTTTTCCTCGCAGGAAGGCAAGGGCGCGTCTTTTTGGTTTCATGTTGCCCTAGATCACGAGAAAAAAGACATAGACACAGCGGAGTACGATCTGTCTCTGGCTGTGGTCTATCAGAATGAAACAGGGCGTCACTATATTAGTCAGTTATTAACGCACTTTAACGTTCAGCATACGTTATACGAGAGCGTTAGCTTACTATTGGACGCGTCATTATCGAATGTCGATGGCCTTTTGCTTGATAGCATCGCTTCTGAAGCTTGCTCTGCCGATGACGCGTCGAGATTGCAGGCGGCATGTCGTCATTCTAGAGTGCGGGTTATTCGGTTACAATCCAGCTTAGAAGAGGCCGAAACATCCGCGTCAGAGTCCATACAAAAGCCCATTAGTTATTCTCAGTTAGAAACATTATTATCAACCATGGCATTGGCGACACAAGGGGAATCAATCATGGCAGCAAGTACCTTTTCAGACGAGTTAGTGAGCCGCGGTCTAACTATCAATGCCCGCGTGTTAGTGGTGGAAGACAACTTAACTAACCAGATAGTGGTGCGAGGGCTGCTTAATATGTTTGGTGTAGAGGTTGAAGTGGCAGAAAATGGGCAAGAGGCACTGGAAAAAGTGCGTACAGAAGCCTACGATCTTATTTTCATGGATTGCCAAATGCCGGTGATGGATGGCTACGAAGCGACCCGTGAAATTCGTAAGTTGGCCGCTGGAGCAACCCCGAATGATGTGCCTATTGTCGCGTTGAGCGCGAATGCCATGAAGGGTGACAAAGAGTTGTGTCTTGAGGCCGGAATGAACGACCATTTAGCGAAGCCTATTGCCCAAGATCAATTAAAACAGCAACTGAAAAAATGGTTACCAGAAGCCTTAATACAGGATAAATAAAGAGGAAAGGATGCAGGACTTTGATGCGGTTAATTATGGCAATCGTCTAGGCAACAATAAGATGCTAATGACGTTGGTGGCGAAAGAATTTTTGAAAGAAAGCGCCGCTCTAGTCGAACAATTACTGGCGCATGCGGCAGCAGAAGATTGGACAAACGTGGCGCGTGTTGCTCACCGAATTAAAGGCGCAAGCGCTGAGGTGTCGGGGCTCGCCATGAGTGACACTGCCAAGCGCATTGAATCTGCGGCACAAGCTGACGACGCCACCACAGTGCAGCAGGCGTTAGAGCAGCTGCAAAAAGAGTATAAAGCGCTCACCGCAGCGCTTTCATCTAGCGAATTTTAATATCCATTTCGAACCTAAAAACGTCTTTTTAGGTTCAATTATTTTCTTTTTTCGACTTTTTTCTTTCATTTGAAACTCAAATATCATAAAAATGAAACATTGAGCTACTAAAGTGCTTTCTCAACCAATAAAATAATCACATGAGGAACTCCTAAATGCGTAAATCAATGTTCGCGACAACCGTATTAGGCTTGTCTATTGCTAGTTCCAGCTTTGCCGCCACAGAAATTGAATGGTGGCATGCTATGGGTGGTGCTAACGGTGAAAAATTGAATGAAATCGTTAAAGAATTTAACGACTCGCAAACGCAATACAAAGTAGACCCTGTTTTTAAAGGGACTTACACAGAAACCATGACGTCCGCTATTGCGGCGTTCCGCGCCCACAAACAACCTGCCATTGTCCAAGTTTTCGAAGTGGGTACCGCGACCATGATGGCCGCCAAAGGCGCTGTTTATCCTGTTTATAAGCTGATGAAAGACACCAAGGCAGATTTTGACCCAAGTGCTTACCTCAGTTCTGTTACCGGTTATTACTCGGATGTAGATGGCAACATGTTGTCTATGCCTTTCAATAGCTCAACCCCAGTGCTTTATTACAACAAAGAAATGTTTAAAAAAGCGGGGCTAACAACACCGCCAAAAACATGGGAAGAGGTTGCAGCCTACTCTAAAAAATTATTAGCCAGCGGCGCACAATGTGGTTTTACCACGGGTTGGCAGTCATGGGTTCAACTTGAAAACCTAAGTGCACGGCACGATGTGCCGTTTGCGAGCAATGATGATGGCTTCTCAGGCCTAGACACCAAGTTGTTGTTCAATGGCCCTCTGCAAGTCATGCATATCACTAAGATGCACGAATGGCAGAAGAGTGGCATTTTCAGCTACGGTGGTCGTCGTAGCGATTCCGCTCCTAAGTTCTATAGCCAGCAATGTGCTATGTACACAGGGTCTTCTTCTGCGTTTGGCGGCATGACGCGTAACGCAAAATTTGATTTTGGTGTGTCTTCATTGCCTTACTGGGCAAGCGAAGTAAAACAGCCTAACAACACCATCATTGGTGGTGCTTCTTTATGGGTACTACAAGGCAAAGACAAAGCAGAATACAAAGCGGCTGCGGCTTTCCTTCACTTCCTATCTACGCCAGAAATCCAAGCTCAGTGGCACCAGTTCACCGGCTATTTGCCGATTACGCACGCGGCTTATGAGCTAACCAAAAAAGAAGGTTTCTACCAAGCGCACCCAGGTACTGAAGCGGCGGTTCTGCAAATGACCGCATCAGAGCCGACGGTAAACTCTCGTGGTTTGCGATTGGGTAACTTTGTGCAGATTCGCGATGTGATCAACGGCGCGCTAGAAAGTGTGTGGAGTGGTAAAGAAACACCACAAGCCGCTCTAGACACCGCGGTGAAACGTGGCGATATGTTGTTGCGTAAGTTCGAAAAAGCGCACAACTAATTGCTTTGGTTGTTATCCCTATCCGTCCTACGGATAGGGATATTTGATTTCTTGTTTCTGTTCGAGTGACGTTATGTCTGTTTATTTCCCGCAAAAAAAATTGCCTTACTTGCTGGTGTTACCTCAGTTGGTGATCACGGCGATTTTCTTCCTTTGGCCTGCTGGACAGGCGGTGCTGCAAGCCTTTTATCGTGAAGATGCCTTTGGTTTGAGCCAGCAATTTGTTGGCCTTGAGAACTTCGTTGATTTATTCCAAGACCCGCTTTATTACAAATCCATGGTAGTCACCATGGTCTTTAGTTTTTCGGTCGCCTTTTTGGGCATCGCTGTGGCGCTCTGGCTGGCGGTGATGGCAGATCGAGTGATTCGCGGCAGAATGGTTTATCAAACCTTATTAGTGTGGCCTTACGCTGTTGCGCCGGCCTTGGCTGGGGTGTTGTGGTGGATTTTATTTGACCCAAATATCGGCCCTGTGGCCTTGTTTTTAGATCGTATTGGTCTGCATTGGAATCACTTTTTAAACGGTGATCAGGCGATGATTTTGGTGGTTATTTCTGCGACTTGGAAACAGATTAGTTATAACTTCTTATTTTTCTTAGCTGGGTTACAAGCGATCCCTCGGTCTTTGATTGAGGCGGCGGCGATCGATGGCGCCAGCTCTTTCAAGCGCTTTTGGGACATTGTGTTTCCCTTGCTGTCACCCACCACATTTTTCTTGTTGGTCGTCAACTTGGTGTACGCCTTTTTCGAAACCTTTGGGGTGATAGATACCACCACTCAAGGTGGACCAGACGGCAGCACCAATACACTGGTGTACAAGGTATTTAAAGACGGTTTTATTGGCTTAGACAGCGGCGGATCAGCGGCGCAATCTATTGTCTTAATGGCCATTGTTGGACTCATGACGGTGATTCAGTTCCGTTTCATTGAGCGTAAGGTGCAATACTAATGATAGAGAATCGTCCTTGGTCGAGATTGCTTAGCCATCTTATTTTGATAATTGGTGTGTTTATTGTTGCTTTGCCTGTGTGGGTTGCCTTGGTGGGATCGACACAACCAGAAGGTTCTTTTAACTCCGGTAGTATTCCTTTGTGGTTTGGTGACCAAGGTGTACAGAACTGGGCGCATGTATTGTTTGCGGAAGCGGGCAGTACCTTACAAATTCCCGTTTGGCATTTGTTATTGAACTCTTTAGTGATGGCGCTGGGAATTACCATTGGCAAGATTGCCATTTCGATTATTTCTGCCTATGCCATTGTGTTTTTCCGCTTTCCTTTTCGCAGTGCTATTTTCTGGGTGATTTTTATGACCCTGATGTTGCCAGTTGAAGTGCGGATTGTGCCGACGTATCAGGTCATTGCGAACTTGGATATGTTGAATTCTTACAGTGGTTTGATTTTGCCTTTGATCGCCAGTGCGACGGCTACTTTCTTGTTTCGACAGTGTTTTATGTCGATTCCTGGTGAGTTAGTGGAAGCGGCTAGGATTGATGGCGCCGGCCCGATTCGTTTCTTCTTTGATATCTTGCTGCCGATGTCGCGTACCAATATCGCGGCCTTGTTTGTGATTATGTTTATCTATGGTTGGAACCAATATCTTTGGCCTTTGATCATTACCACAGATGACACCTATTACACCTTGGTAATGAGTATAAAGAGCATGTTGTCTGTTCCTGATGGCGACATTCAGTGGAATTACGTCATGGTAACCACTTTATTGGCTATGCTTCCACCGGTTGCGGTGGTCGTGGGAATGCAAAAATTATTTGTGAAAGGCTTGGTTGACGCGGAGAAGTAAGCAATGACCGATTTAGTATTAAAGAACATAGGCAAAACCTACCCGAATGGCTACCAAGCGATACCAAGTATTGATTTAAGCATTGAAGAAGGTGAATTCATTGTCCTAGTTGGGCCATCAGGTTGTGGTAAATCAACGTTACTGCGCATGGTGGCAGGCCTTGAGACGATTACCCAAGGCGACTTGTTGATTAAAGGCAATCGGGTGAACGACAAAGAGCCCGCCGATCGTGATATCGCCATGGTGTTTCAAAACTATGCCTTGTATCCGCATATGACGGTGCGCGCCAATATGGAATACGGCTTGAAAAACCGTGGTGTTTCCAAAGACGAGCGCCACACCAAGGTGATGGATGTGGCTCAGATGTTGGGGTTAGACGAGTTGTTAGACCGTCGTCCAGGTCAATTGTCTGGCGGTCAGCGTCAGCGTGTGGCCATGGGGCGCGCTATGGTGCGCGACCCTAAAGTGTTTTTGTTTGACGAACCCTTGTCGAATTTAGACGCCAAGTTACGAGTGCAAATGCGCGTCGAAATTCGTCAGTTACAGCGTAAACTTGCCACCACCACCTTGTATGTGACCCACGATCAGGTCGAAGCCATGACCTTGGCGGACCGTTTGGTGGTCCTAAACAAAGGCAAAGCGGAACAGATTGGCACGCCGATGGAGCTGTACGATAAGCCAGCCACTACCTTTGTGGCGGAGTTTATTGGCTCGCCATCAATGAACTTATTTGATGCCATGTTGACTGAACGCGGGATAGAATTGTCAGAATCATTAACCTTGCTGATGCCTCACCAATACCGTGGCGCCATCAAGTGGGGGATTCGTCCAGAGCATTTACTGCAAAGCGATGAAGCCAATGGGGACTTTTCTTTACAAGTACAAGCGGTAGAATCCCTTGGTGCAGAAACACTAATTCATGGTGTGCTCGAGGATGGAACTGAGCAACCGAAACCTATTGTAGTGCGACTGGCAGGCCCTCATTTGCCTGACATTGGAAGTCGAATGTGGTTAACGGCCCCTTTGAAGCACTGGCATTTGTTTGATGCCACTACCCAACAACGTTTGTGAGGTTTTTATGCAAACCAATCCAGCAGTACGAAAAGACATTTTGAAAAGTAAGGTGATGGGGCATCGGGGTGCGGCATTATTGGCACCAGAAAATACCTTAGCCTCGATTAAAGCGGCGGCTGAAACCGGAGTTAAGTGGGTAGAAATTGACGTTTACCTGATCGACAAAGGCGGTTTGATTATTTTTCATGATGACACACTAGATCGCTGTACGAATGGCGCTGGTGTGACGCGAGAAACCGACCCGCTGGTGGCCAGTACATTGGACGCTGGTGCTTGGTTTGCACCTGAATTCAAAGGGGAAAGCATTCCTACCTTGATCGAAGCCTTGGATTGCATTCAGGCGCTGGGGTTGGGTTTGAATCTAGAAATCAAACACGACACAGCTGACGTCGAAAATATCGTGCCGACCGTCTTAGACACATTAAAAGAGTACTGGGTGGACAATGAAAAGCTGCTTATTTCTAGCTTTAATCATGACGCTCTAAAAATGGTGTTTGAGTTGGACCCACAGCGTCACCTTGGCCAACTTTATGAAGCGATCCCGGCGAATTGGCAGGCACAATTAGAGCAAATTCATGCTTATAGTTTGAATTGTGATTACAGCTTGTTAACGCAAGCGCAGGCGCAAGCGGTGAAGGCCGAAGGCTATAAGTTGTTGTGCTATACCGCGAACGATCCTGAGACAGTGACCGAGCATTGGGAATGGGGAATGGACGCCGTGATTACGGACAATCCTTCTGTGTTTGCTTCTTTTATTTAGTCGTGTAGGACAATGATGTTGAGTCTCAACGAACGACAAAGCCAGATATTGAACTGGGTTCAGCAAATGGACAGTTTACTGGTAGAAGACATGGTGGCGCATTTTGATGTTTCCTCGCAGACCATTCGCAAGGACATAAATCAGCTGGCAGAACGCAATCTGGTGCGTCGTACCCATGGCGGTATTGCACCGGTTTCCAGCATGGAAAACCTACCTTTTGATCACAGACACAATCTCAATATAGCGGCCAAGCTGGCGATTGCGGAGCGAACCGCAAAGGCCATTCCAGACGGCTCGTCGTTGTTTCTAGGGGTGGGCACCACGGTCGAATATGTGAGTCGAGCCTTGTTAGAGCATAAAGCGCTGCAGGTGTTTACTAACAACCTGACGGTGGCCAGTATTTTTGGCACTCGTCCTAATATTCAAGTGCGGGTATTGAGCGGTAAGTTGCGGCATCGACATCATGATTTAGTGGGCGAAGAAACCCTTGCTGGTTTGCGCCAATATTATTTCGACTATGGCATTTTAGGGTGCGGTGGTCTGGATGATGTGCAAGGTATTTTAGACTTCGACCCAGAAGAAGCGGCCGTGAGCAGAGTGTTAATCGAACAAAGTCGTCATTCATTTTTAGTGGCTGATCAGCACAAATGGAATCGCAAGGCGATGGCGCGAGTGGAGTCTTTTTCCAATATAGACTGTTTTTTTAGTGACGAAATGACGCAGCCAAGACAGCAAATGCTTAAGGCTGCTGGCGTCAAAGTAGAGCTGGTGGGTTAAGACCGGTTGGTTAGGAATCGTATGTCGATAAAATCACTTGAACATTTCAGTAAAGAGGCTTGTCACGGGGTGCGATTTATCCTCACGGATGTGGATGATACCTTAACCTGGCATGGGCGTTTACCGGAGCAAACGTTAGCGGCCCTGACGCGCTTAAGCGCAGCGGGCATCAAGGTGATACCAGTAACGGGAGGCTGTGCTGGGTGGTCAGATATGATCGCACGAACGCTTCCGGTGGAAGGCGTTATTACCGAAGGTGGCGGCTGTTTTATTGCCAACACAGAGGGCGTATTAGATTACACTTTTTGGCGTGATGAAGCGGAAATGCTCGCGGACCAAGCCAGTATTATGGCAAAGGTTCAGCAAGCGCTAACGGCGTTTCCTCGTTTGCGCTTGGCGCGTGACCAATCTTATCGGTTAACCGATGTGGCGATTGATTATGCTCAAGACGTGAAACCGCCTGCCATTGATGAGAAAAACGCCTTGCTTAAGGTTTTGTTGGAGCAAGGGTTGAACGCCAAAGCCAGTTCTATCCATATTAATGTCAGTGGTGGTGGCTACGATAAGTTTGCCATGGCAGAAAGAGTGCTGCGTGAGCGTTATGGCTTGCACGAAGAAGCCTGTCGCCAGCAGGTGGTGTACGTTGGCGATGCGCCCAATGATGAAAGCATGTTCGCGCGCTTTCCATTAAGTGTAGGCGTCGCCAATATTGCTCAGCACTTAGATCATATGCAGCATCACCCAGGCTTTCAAACTCAGCAGCCTGGTGGTTTTGGTTTTGCGGAATTTGCTGATTATTTATTGGCCAATACTTAACTGTGTTGCCAATCGTGAAGGATAAGCAAGGCGTGAATTAGCCTTGCTTATTGGGGCGCATTTTTTGTAAGCAAACGACGCCAGCTGTCACCAGAGTACCGAGTAACAGGCCAACCAGTAAACTAATGCCGGTATTGAGTATCATGCTGATGAAAGGCTGTTGGGTAATTTCCCCTGAAACGGCCTCTTGAGCAAGATGGTGTAGCGCCGGTAAACCATGAACAACAATGCCACCGCCGACTAAAAACATGGCGATCGTCCCCACAATAGACAGCAGCCGAATGACCCAGGGCGCACTTTTCAAAATGCCTGAGCCGATTACTTTCACCAGTGCCGCTTTTGATTGGATTAAATGAAGGCCAATGTCATCGAGCCGCACGATTAACCCTACCAGCGCATACACACCAACAGTCACCAATAACGCAATCAGGCTCACTACGACGGCTTGAGTCAACAAAGGTTGGCCATTCACTGTGCCAAGTGCAATCACAATGATTTCAGATGATAAGACAAAATCGGTGCGAATTGCGCCACGCACTTTGCTTTTCTCAAGTGCCAATAATGCCTGATCAGACAGGTTTTGTTTTTTGACTATGTCAGCGTGTAGCTTGCTCTTATCATCGTGGCGATGCTGATAAACATGCAGGATTTTTTCGATGCCTTCATAGCATAAGTAAGCGCCACCGAGCATTAACAATGGTTGGATCAGCCAAGGAATAAAGGCGCTGATGACCAACGCAAGTGGCACCAAGATGATCTTATTGATGAAAGAGCCTTTGGCAACCGCCCAAACAACAGGCAGCTCTCTATCCGCCTTCACGCCGGTGACTTGTTCTGCGTTTAACGCCAGATCGTCGCCTAATACGCCAGCGGTTTTCTTGGCCGCCACTTTAGAAAATACGGCAACGTCATCGAGTAAGGTGGTGATGTCATCGAGTAACGCAAGCAGTCCTGTCATTGCCATATCATGGGTCCTATTGATGAGTAGTCTGTGTGTTTTTATTGTGCGTTAAGCGTGAAAGAAAACCAAATGAAACAAAAGACGTTACACGGCATTAATCACGCTTTTGGTTAAGAATTGCAGGCAATGTGTTCTGCTTGACTCTTTTCTGTGCTCTAACGTGACTATTGTAAGTCACGTTAACACTTTTCCTCTTGTTGTCATGGTCTAGGTTATTTAAGGTAGTGCCAGTTCAATGGTTTTGAGGTCAATATGTCTAGCTCTTGTCGCATTTGGCGGCGCATGCAAATGCCTGATCTTGCTCGAATTCACCGTTACCAAAGTTTGCCTGAGCAAGGTCCCAAAGTATTATTTTTTAGTGGCGGTTCAGCACTGAATAAAATCAGTCGCGTGCTCAAAGGCTACACCCACCATTCTATACACCTTGTGACGCCTTTCGATTCTGGTGGCAGTTCTGCTCGTTTGCGGGCTGAATTTGATATGCCGGCCGTAGGAGATTTGCGCAGCCGCTTGATGGCGTTGGCCGACGAAACCGTGATGGGGCAACCTGAAGTCTATGCTTTGTTTACCCACCGTTTTGGTATGTCCGCTTCTTTGTCTGAGTTACGAGAAGAGCTTAAGCAGCTAGTGGATGGGTCGCATTCACTGATCAAACCGATTCCAAACCCCATGAGAGAGTTGATACAGACGCAACTTGGGGTGACTCAAGCGCAAATCAGCGACACCTTCGATTTGCGAGGAGCGAGCATTGGCAACCTGATTATTTCAGGTGGTTATTTGAATAACCAGCAACAGTTAGACCCCATAGTGTTTCTTTTCTCGCGTTTGACGAAGGCGCTTGGCGAAGTCAAAACCATATTGGATGCTCCTTACCATTTGAGCGTAGAGCTTGATAATGGCGAGATCATTCTAGGTCAGCACCGGATTACCGGCAAAGAGCATGCTGTGCTAGACAGTCCAATTAAGCGCATGTGGCTAAATAAAGGCTTAAAGCAGGTGTCTGCGATCAACAGTGAGATTGCCGAAGATCGTCGTGATCTCATTGAACACGCTGATTTAATTTGTTATCCACCGGGCAGTTTTTATAGCAGCGTGCTGGCTAATTTACTGCCTGTTGGCGTGGGTCGGGCGATTTGCCAGAACCCAAATCCTAAGGTCTATTTACCGAATTTGGGCGTGGACCCTGAGCAATTCGGTTTGTCGTTGATGACACAAGTAGAGCGCTTGGTTGCGACCGTACTTAGCGACGCAAAATCCATGGAAGCCATTCAGTTTGGTGGTTTGGATTACCTCTTATTGGATGATCGTCATGATTATGGCGAGATTGATGAAAAGCAATTGAGCTCGCTTGGTGTGAGCGTTATCAAGACGCCACTGATCGCTCAAAAAGAACATAAATATGATGAGCAAATGGTCGTTAAAGCCTTGTTATCTATGATGTAAATCTATTTTTCGGTTTTGGGAAATACGTATGAGAAAGAGTGTATTAATTTGCGATGACTCAAGTATTGCTAGGAAGCAATTGGCAAAGACATTGCCAGCTGACTGGGACATTGACGTAGATTATGCCCAAGATGGACAGGAAGCCTTAGACATAATAGCGAAGAAGAAAATTGATATTCTTTTTCTCGACTTAAACATGCCCGTCAAAGATGGTTACCAAACATTAGAGGAGTTACGAGGCCGTGGGGCCATGCCCCATGTGTTGGTGGTGTCTGGTGATGTGCAGCCGCAAGCAGTGCAACGGGTAAAAGACCTTGGCGCAATTGCCTTTCATAAAAAGCCAATTCAGGTGGATGCCCTACGTGAGTCTCTTCAGTCTTTAGGTTTAATGGAGCTGGGTGTTCATTCGGTTGCCAGTGCTAGAGCGTCTGTTGTGGATGATTTTTCATTCTCAGAATGCCTGCAAGAAGTGTCCAATGTCGCGATGGGGAAAGCCGCCAGCGTATTGGCTGACATGCTCAATGTTTTTGTTAAATTGCCTGTGCCTACGGTGAATATTTTAGAGGTTAGTGAGCTGCAAATGGCGCTTGGGTATGGCTCGCAAGACAGTCGATTTTCTGCCATCTCTCAAGGTTTTGTCGGTGCTGGTGTTGCGTTTGAAGCCCTGCTTATTTTTAACGACACTAGCTTTCCTGATATCGCCAAATTGTTGAATTCATCGGGAGAGGTTGATCGTGACAGAGAGGTCGAACTACTGATGGAGGTTTCTTCGGTGCTGGTTGGGCCTTTTATGGATGCGCTTGGCAAGCAAATGAACATTGATTTCAGTTTTGGGCACCCAGCTCTACTGGGTCAGAATGTCAAAATGGCCAACCTCATTGATGTAAAAAGATCGACATGGAAGCGCACGTTAACGGTAGAAATTGTCTACGAGATTGAAAATCACAATGTAAGTTGCGATTTGCTTTTGCTTTTTACGGAGGATTCTATTCCCGTGCTCGAAAACTTATTGTCTTATTTGGTTGAGGATTAGCCATGTCGAACTCTCTAGATGAAATGATGGAGCTGCATTGGCTGTTTGATATGCTCAACCATATCGATCTGGGCCTTGTTGTGGTCGATCAAAATTACAAAATAACCCTGTGGAATAGCTTTATGGAAAACCACAGTGGCAAAAGCTCCTCCATTGCCAAAGATCAGTCGTTATTCAATCTTTTTCCCGAAATAGACAAAGAGTGGCTGCAGCGTAAGTTAGATAATGTGATTGCCTTAAGGACATCCATTTTTATTTCTTGGGAGCAGCGACCTTACCTTTTTGCTTTTAAAAGCTACCGCCCCATTACTGGGCTGGCCGACAACATGTACCAGAATATCACCTTGCGCCCACTGGCCAACGCAGACGGTACTGTGAAGCATGTGTGCATTGCTGTTTATGATGTGACGGACACGGCGACCCATAAACAGGCGCTTTCATCGGCCAATCGTCAGCTTGAACAGCTCAGTAAAACCGATGCGTTAACGGAATTACACAACCGAGGCAGCTTAGAAAAAGCCCTGGGTATTATTTTTTCCGCGTATCAGAAGAAACCGAGCAGCACGCATTCCTTAGTGATAGCTGATTTGGATTTCTTTAAGAAAATCAATGATCAATATGGGCATCCCATTGGAGACATCGTATTAAAAGAAGTCGCCAAACTGATGATGGCATCGACACGTAAAGGCGATTTTATTGGTCGCTATGGCGGCGAAGAATTTGTCGTGCTTTTGCCTAATACACCCTCTTCAGGGGCCATAAGCTTTTGCGAGAAATTGCGCCAAAAGATCGAAGCGATGACGATAAAAACCGATAAAGGGGATATTAAAGTCACCATGAGTTTGGGAGTAGCCCAGCTGATGGAAGAAGATAAAACGTCGTCTGCTTGGCTGGTTCGAGCCGATGAAGCCTTGTATAAAGCAAAAGCCTCTGGCCGTAATCAAACGTTTGGCTAAACACAGCGAATAAAAAGCCGCTCTTCAGGTATTGGAGAGCGGCTTCGATGTCTATTGCTGGGCTTTGAGGGGTAACGCTTAGGCTTCTTTTGGCTTCATGAGTTGTCTTTCAATGGCCATTATCATGCGCACTGCGATGTCTTCATTGGTCGCGGTTTCTATGCCTTGTAACCCCGGTGACGAGTTGACCTCCAAGAGGAGTGGGCCTTTATTGGAGCGGATCAAGTCGACCCCCGCGACTTTTAAATCCATGGCTTTAGCGGCTTTAATCGCGATGCGCTTTTCTTCTGGAGTGATTTTAACCAATTCCGCGCGACCACCTTGGTGGATATTGGCTCGAAATTCGCCCACCGCGGCAGTTCGCTGAATGGAAGCAACCACTTTCCCATCTACCACGAAGCAGCGTAAATCTTTACCGCTCGATTCCTTAATAAACTCTTGCACGAGAATGTTCGCGTTTAAGCTCTTAAACGCATTGATCACGCTGTCGGCCGCTTTGCGTGTTTCGGCCAATACCACGCCTGTTCCCTGAGTGCCTTCTAGCAACTTAATGATAAGTGGCGCGCCGCCAACCATATCAATGAGATCACCTGTGTCCAGAGGCGAGTTTGCAAAGCCTGTCGTCGGTATGTCTAAACCGTTGTCTAACAGTAACTGCAATGAGCGAAGTTTGTCTCGCGATTGGGCAATGGCGGTTGAGGTGTTTAAGCAATAAATACCCAATGACTCAAATTGTCGTAATAGCGTGCAGGCATAAAAGGTTTTGCTTGGACGAATGCGCGGAATCACAGCATCGAGGTCGTTTAGAATACGGCCTCCTCGATAATGAATTTCAGGGGTAGTCGCGTCCAATTTCATATAGCAGTTTTTGATGTTTAAAAACTGAATTTCATGGCCACGTGCTTCTGCCGCTTCGATGATGCGTCGGTTACTGTACAAATCTGGATTACTGGCCAATAAGCCGATTTTAAGGCCACCAGTGCGCATCTCAGGAGCCTTGTATAAAGACGCTAAATCGTTCTGTAGGCGATCGCCAAGCAGGCAGTGACCTTCTGGGTCAACGAGAATGCGGCCGTTCATTGCTTCACGACCCAGTAACATGCGATAGCCCATGCTGTCTCGATCGGTGAGTGTTAACTCAACCACCCACGACTTTTCCCCTAGTGCTAAAGACGCACGAATCACAGGGCGCTTTTCTTTGTCACCGCTGGAGCTTTTTACCACGCGGTGGTCAATGATCTGCGCTTCACAATGCACCGTGATTTTACGGTTATCCTGTAATGGATGAACCTCAAAGCTGGTCCACTGCTCGCCATTCCGTGAAAAATACTGAATGTTAATCGCGTGCAAAGAAGAGGTTTTAGCGCCGGAGTCGATGCGCGCTTTTACCGCCGGAATGTTCAGAGAGGAGAAGGCACACCACTCTTCACTGCCGATGACCATTTTGGGTTCATTTAGTTGATTCATAAGACGTTGGCTCTGACTAGAATGTCGATAATAGCAAAAACAAAAGAGGGCGTTTTTCTGCAGTAGAAGACGCTATCGTATTGACTGGCTTTATAGCCTAAAAAGCAAACCAGGTTAAGTTTTATTCGGTAAAAAATTGATTCTCAGAATTATTAAATAGTCAGCATAAGCACAAACTATTGTAATCGTATTGTCTGGGGCTAATATGTGCGTACTAGATTAATCTTATGGAGTCTTGAATGAATGGCCAACTGATTCGAGAGTTGGAAACACTGGGTGGTGAAATACTACCGGCCAGCCTAAAAGAGTGTGATGAAATTGTGATTAACCAGCCTGATTTCAGTGCGCGTATTGCATTGTGGGGCGGTCATTTGGTGAGTTTTATACCGACAGGGCAGAGCGATCTTTTGTTTCAGTCTGCCAATGAAGGTGCTGATACCCGTTTTGGACGCCGTCACTTTGGTGTGCCTGTTTGCTGGCCGTGGTTTGGGGCGAACGAGAAACACAAAGATTACCCGGCACATGGTCTTGCACGTTATTTTCGCTGGCAACTGGCCGAAGTGGGCACTTTTAAAAATGGTGACGCTAAAATTGTGCTTCGATTGGCGTCTGAGGATCACCCATTAATCGAAGAAATGTGGCCTCAAGCGTTTGAGCTAAGACAAGTATTTCGTTTCACCAGCGATGGCTTTAGCATTAATTTCTCGGCGGCAAACTTATCTGATAAAACCATGCCGGTTAGCGAAGCCTTACATACCTATTTCCATGTGGGTAACAACAAAACGGCTGAAGTGCATGGCCTAGATGGTGTGATCTATGTGGATAAGCTTGAAAAAAGCGCCCGTAAACAGCAAGAAGGCACAGTGACACCATTTGAATGTGTGGACAGTGTGTATCTAGAGTCACCGGATGTGTGTGAGATCCATGACCTCGATTTGCAGCGCAAAATTACGGTGAGCAGCGCAGGCAGCCAAAGTACTGTGCTGTGGAATCCAGGCCCTGAGCTTGCCAAACAACGCAGTGACATGGAAGACGAAGACTATCGCCACTTTGTCTGTGTGGAAACAGCCAATGCGTTGAACGATGCCTACGAGATTAAGCCTGGCGACATGCACCAGCTTAGACTGAATGTTATGGTTGCGCCTTTAACGCCTGCTGACGTTTAACGGCTGCTAACGTTAAACGGCTGATACTGTACGGTACAAGGTATTTAATGACAAAAAAGCCCATCAGCCTTGCTTGTGTAACACAAAACTGTGTCATACAACCAAGGCTGGTGGGCTTTTTATTGATCGCTCTGTCTTCGCCAATGGCAAGTCAGATTAATCGATATTGTATTCCATGATCAATGGCGCATGGTCAGAGAAACGCTGACCTTTGTAGACGCTGCCACCTTGGATCAAGTGTTTGATGCCAGGCGTGGTAATTTGGTAGTCCAAACGACCTCCTTCATCTAACTTCCAAGCGCGCTCGTAGTCAGGCCACCAAGTGTATTGCTTGTCTTGTTTGTTAACTTGGCGGAAAGCATCAACGTATTCAAGCTCGTTGAAAATTTCGTTAATCCATTTACGCTCTTCAGCCAGAAAACCAGAGTTGCGTTGGTTTACAAACCAGCTGCTCACATCGATCGGTGAACGTGCCACGTTGGCAGTTCCACAAAAAATAAACTCACGGCGTTTACGGCGTGTTTTAATCAAGTGGTTTTTAAAACCTTCCATAAAACGGTATTTATGCTCTTGTAGCGCATCTTCATGGTTTGACCCATGTGGTGTTAGGAATGCACCAATGCTGACCTTATCGAAGTCTGCTTGAATAAAGCGCCCTTCAAAGTCGCACTCAGGAAATCCCATGCCGGTCATGATGGCTTTTGGCATCGTTTTACAATAAATGGCTACGCCTGCTTGTTCAGGGTCTTCCATAGAGTCAAAAAAGTAAGTGTTGTACCCAGGTGGAAAGAAGACGCTGTCATTAAGACTGCGTTCATCCGCCTGAATATCTTGCAGACAGACAACATCAGGATCCTGACGAACCATCCACTCGAAAAAGCCGCGATCGGCTGCTTGTCTTATACCGTTTACATTAAGGCTGATGACCTTCATTTCTGGTCCCTACAATTCCTAGCCGTGTGTTATATTAGCGCCTATCCAATGTTGGCATGGCTTCGCTCGTTCTTGGCGGCGCTTTGTTCTATTTTTAAAATCTATCTGGAGTCGGCATGAAACCTTACCAAAGAGACTTTATCGAGTTCGCCATTGAGCAAAATGTTTTGCGTTTTGGCGAATTTACACTCAAATCTGGCCGCGTAAGCCCTTACTTCTTTAACGCTGGCTTATTCAATTCTGGACAAGCGTTAGCGAAGTTAGGTCGCTTTTATGCAGCCGCATTAATGGAAGCTAATGTTCCATTTGATGTTCTATTTGGCCCTGCTTATAAGGGCATTCCTTTGGCTACCACAACCGCGGTGGCACTGTTCGATCACCATGATGTGGACACCCCTTACGTTTTCAACCGTAAAGAAGCGAAAGCTCACGGTGAAGGTGGTTCTCTCGTCGGTGCCCCTTTAGCAGGTAAAGTCATGATTATCGATGACGTTATTACCGCAGGGACGGCCATTCGAGAAGTCATGTCCATCATACAAGAAGCAAAAGCCGTTCCGGCTGGCGTGCTAATCGCATTGGATCGCCAAGAACGTGGTCAAGGCGAGCTATCTGCAATCCAAGAAGTCGAACGTGACTTCAACATGCCTGTGATCAGCATCGTTTCTCTTAATGACATCATGACCTACTTAGCAGAACAAGCAACGCCTGAGCTTGCTGAGCATCTTGATGCTGTTAAAGCGTACCGTCAGCAGTATGGTATCGAGTCGTAATCGAAGCCGTGCTAAGCCATAGTACTAGGGGGCTTTTGGCTCCCAGTACTAGCGGTTAAGCATTAGCGTTTTTACTAATGCTGACCATTGTTCTGTCCACGCTTCAGTGGGTTTTACTTTAAATTCACTGCGCACATAGTGGCGGATTTTGCCTTCTATTATGGCCAGCAAAAAGTTAGCGCAAGGTGCCACTCCCATCACTGGGCGTAAGCCTTGTTTTAAGTCCGCTTCACGCATGACTTGTTTTAACTGAGTTTCAATCCTGTCAAACAGCTGAGCAATACGAACGCGTAAACGCTCTGTCTCGCCCGCTAATGCGTCTGCAGTAAGAAGACGGCACATGCCTGGGTTCTGTGTAGAAAAGCCCAGCACTAGGGTGACAATCATTTCAATGCGAATCAGAACATCACTTTCATCTTGTACGATTCTGTGAATGCGCGTGAATAACGATTCTTCAATAAATTCGATCAAGCCTTCAAACATTTTCGCTTTGCTTGGGAAATGACGATATAAAGCGGCTTCAGAGACGCCAACTTGTTTCGCCAATGCGGCGGTCGTGATACGTGCTCCAGGGCTGCTTTCTAGCATTTGAGCTAGCGCCTGCAGTATTTGTGTTCGACGATCGCTTTTTTTGTTGCTCATTTATGTTCTGTTCCCAAACTCGTTATTGTTAATATGTCGTCTTGAAAAACTTGGCTGACACGCGGCTTATTCTGCCGCTTTTGTATTTGAGATTAAGGTGCCAACGCCTTTGTCTGTTAGGATTTCTAACAAGATCGCGTGAGGTACGCGGCCATCAATAATAATCGCACTGCCGACGCCTGCATTGACGGCAGAAAGTGCACAACTGATCTTCGGCAGCATACCGCCATAAATAGTACCATCGGCAATTAAGCCATCAACTTGAGCGGTTGTTAGCCCAGTTAACACATTGCCTTGCTTGTCTTGTACGCCGGAAATATTTGTCAGCAGCATAAGCTTTTCAGCGCCAACCGCTTCAGCGACTTTGCCGGCGACTAAATCGGCATTAATGTTATAAGAGTTGCCTTCAGCGTCCACACCAATTGGTGCGATAACAGGGATCAAGTCACTGTTTTCCAATACTTTTAGCACGTTTGTATCAATGCTAGCGACTTCACCAACATGACCAATGTCTACAGGCTCTGGCGCACTCATGCCTTCGGCTTGATGCTTAACAAAGAGTTTCTTCGCTTGAATAAAGTGGCTGTCTTTACCCGTTAGGCCGATGGCTTTACCACCCGCTTGGGAGATCATATTCACAATGTGTTTATTGACCTGACCACCAAGCACCATTTCCACGACATCCATTGTTGCGGTGTCAGTGACACGCATGCCATTGATGAATTTGGATTCGATGCTGAGTTTTTCCAACATGTCGCCAATTTGAGGGCCACCACCATGCACAACGATAGGGTGAATGCCGATGGCTTTCATTAGCACTATGTCTCGAGCAAAGCCCGCTTGGAGTTTTTCGTCTGTCATGGCATTGCCGCCATATTTTATAACGAGTGTTTTGCCAGCGTAGCGTTGGATATAAGGCAAAGACTCACTTAGTACATTGGCAACATCTAAAGCGGATTCACGCGAAAAAGCCACGGTAAAATTACTCCTGTTAAGCGATGAAACCCCCGGTTGTGTTGGTTAGGGGCTTGGCGGCTCAGCAAAGAGCCATTTTTATAATAGTTTAGCCGGTTGCTGTGTCAGAACGATGACTGTTCAAGGCTAGTGACAAGTGTGAGCAACCACTTAGGGTTGAAATAATAGCGTGATCCAGAGGGATACACTATAGAAATTTGTATGAAAATTACGAACTTTAGACTTATGAAAGTAAATTCAATTTCAGTTTTGAAAGATGGGTGAGAGAATGTGGAAAGCGGTGTGAGGAAAGGTGAAAAAAATTCACCTTTTCTCGTTTGAAAACAACAATTATTTCGTGCCAGTGTGGCCAAAACCACCTTCGCCGCGAGCGGTTGTTTCAAATTCAGTCACGATATCAAATTCCGCTTGAACCACAGGAACTAAGACCAATTGCGCGACACGTTCGCCAGGCTCAATGGTGAAAGTCGAGTGTCCGCGGTTCCAGCAAGACACCATGAGTTCACCTTGGTAATCAGAATCAATCAAACCCACAAGGTTGCCTAGCACTATGCCGTGCTTATGGCCCAAACCTGAGCGCGGTAAAAGCACCGCCGCTAGGCTAGGGTCTTGAATATAAATAGACAATCCAGTTGGTAGTAGCGTTGTATCGCCAGGAGAAAGTTCAATGGCTTCGTCTAGGCAGGCGCGTAGATCAAGGCCTGCAGAGCCTTCTGTGGCGTAAGTTGGCAAGGGGATTTCTTTGCCGATTTTATCGCTGATGATTTTTAATTGAATGGCATGTTTCATAGTCTTCACTTTGTCTTGTCGATAATAGATTAATGGGAGGAATGGGTGTGTTGTTGGATTAGGCTGACGAGTTCAGTGGCTAAGGTTGTTTTTGTCGCCTTATCTGGTGTCCAAAGAGCGTCTTTAGTAATAACAGACACTTGGTTTTCGTCTTGATTAAAGCCAATGTCTGCACGAGACACGTCGTTGGCAATGATCATATCCAAGCCTTTTCTGGCCAATTTGTCCTTGGCGTATTCGATGACGTTTTGAGTTTCTGCCGCAAAGCCGATCACGCATTTTGACCAGTTGTTTTTGGCCACGGCGGCAATGATGTCAGGGTTTTTGACCAAGGTCAGGTGCAGCTCGTCGGTGTTGCTTTGCTTTTTCATTTTTTGATCTGAAGCTTGCTTCATTTTGAAATCAGCCACGGCGGCAGCGCCGATAAAAACATCCGCTGGATGAGTCATAGCGGTGGCGCATGCGGCCAACATATCATCGGCGCTTTTGACGGGAATTAGCTTTGCGCCAGCTGGCGCTGGGATTTGCACTGGACCACTGATCAAGGTGACTGCGGCGCCACGATGCAGTGCGGCCTGCGCTAATGCGTAGCCCATTTTTCCAGAACTGTGGTTGCTAATAAAGCGTACCGGATCAATGGCTTCCATGGTCGGGCCTGCGGTAATTACCCAGTGTTGGCCGGCCAAATCTTGGCTTGCTGCAGACGCGCTAAAATGCTCAGTAATAGCGTCAAAAATATCGCTTGGTTCACTCATGCGGCCAGGTCCCACATCACCACACGCTTGGGCTCCATCCGCAGGGCCAATGCTCAATACTCCACGGGCAGACAGTAAGGCGGCATTGGCTTGGGTTGCTGGGTGCTTCCACATGGCTTGGTTCATCGCTGGCGCCAGTAACACCGGCGATTCGGTAGCGAGACATAAGGTGCTTAATAAGTCATTGGCCATGCCTTGGGCATAGCGCGCCATAAAATCGGCGGATGCCGGGGCGATAACAATCAGATCGGCCCACTTGGCCAGCTCAATGTGGCCCATACCGGCTTCGGCATTGGGGTCCAAAAGCGTACTGCGCACCGGGTGACCAGACACAGCTTGCAGCGTCATTTCTGTCACAAAGGCTTTTGCCCCTTCGGTTAAGACCACTTGCACCTCGCCGCCTGCCTTGGTGAGCAAACGAATTAATTCAATACTTTTGTAGGCAGCGATGCCACCAGTAATACCTAATAGAATGCGTTTTTGCGCTAGGTTTGACATATAAAACTTCTCAATCCAAGTGGTGGCCGATAAGGTAAAATATCCAATCGATAAATAACGACTAAACTAGTCACTATAGAGACAGGACGTCTCTGTTTTATTGCTGCCAAGATTAACATGGATCAAGGAGTAGATCATGAGTATTAAGCATTGGCCGGAACAAGAGAGACCGCGAGAAAAGCTGATTCACCAAGGGGCAAGTGCCTTAACGGATTCTGAATTGCTGGCGATTTTCTTACGCACAGGAACGCAAGGCATCAGCGCGGTCGAGTTGGCGCGGCAAGTGTTGTTGCAGTTTGGAGGTCTACGCGCCCTGATGTCGGCCAGCCGTGAAGAGTTTTGCCAAGGCTTTGGTCTGGGCGATGCCAAATACACTCAGTTGCAAGCGGTGCTTGAAATGTCCAAGCGGCATTTGCACGAGCAGTTAAAGCGAGAGACCGTCTTTACCAGCGCAGAACACGTCCGTCAGTATCTTTCTGCGCAACTAAGGCACGCCCAAAGAGAGGTGTTTGCAGTGCTGTTCTTAGACACCCAGCACCGTTTGATCCGATACCAAGAGCTTTTTATGGGCACCATAGACGCGGCGGCGGTTTATCCGAGGGAAGTGGTGAAAGCGGCGCTACAGTATAATGCCGCTGCGGTTATTCTGGCTCACAATCATCCCAGTGGCGTGGCCGAACCCAGCCAAGCGGACATTTCAATCACGACAAAAATACAAGACGCACTCAACTTGGTGGATGTCAGATTGCTGGATCATTTTGTAGTAGGCGACGGCACGCCCGTGTCGCTTGCCGAAAGAGGCCTGTTATAAAAAGAGACAAGTAATGGGGGATTTATCGGTAAATTCGACGCTACTTGGCTTTTTTCGCGACTAACTTTGAAGAATTGATCAATTTTTTAACAAAATATTTGCCCAGAAGAGCTGCTTATGGGAGAATGCGCGCCGCTATTCCTCGGTACGGGATATTTTTGATTCATAAGGAATCATGCTCCGCCTGAGGAAGTGAAGCACACTTCCAATAATCTTCTGGATAGCAAAAGGTATTTAATTATGTCTCGCGTATGTCAAGTTACTGGGAAACGTCCTGTTACAGGTAATAACGTTTCTCACTCAAAACGCCGTACTAAGCGTCGTTTTCTTCCTAACCTTCACTGGCACCGTTTTTGGGTCGAAGGTGAAAACCGCTACATCCGTTTACGTGTATCTTCTAAAGGTATGCGTATTATCGATAAAAAAGGCATCGAATCAGTTCTTTCTGATATGCGTGCCAACGGCGAAAAAGTATAAGGATCTGAATCATGGCTTCTAAAGGCGCTCGCGATTTAATTCGCATGGTATCTTCTGCTGGTACTGGTCACTTTTACACAACTGACAAGAACAAGCGAAACACTCCAGACAAACTAGAAATGAAAAAGTTTGATCCTGTTGTACGTAAGCATGTTATGTACAAAGAAGCGAAAATTAAATAATTTTCGGTCTTTGTAAAAAGAAACCGACTCAATAGAGTCGGTTTTTTTGTATCTACTATATAGTAGAACCTGTTGAACATATGGTCAGCATTGTTTTCACCGTGCATTTTTTGCTGAGGTCCCTATGCCTGAATTACCAGAAGTAGAAACTACCCTGCGTGGAATCGAGCCACTTCTTGTTGAGCAAACCGTCGCTCATATTGATGTTCGTCAACCTAAGTTGCGTTGGCCGATTACGCCTGCATTAGTCACAGAAATGCAGGGGCAAGTGATCACGCACCTAACGCGACGAGGTAAATACATTGGTATTCACACGGCGGCAGGTACGTTAATTATCCACCTTGGGATGTCAGGTAGCTTGTATTTCGTTGAACCAGAAACGGCGCCGTTATTTCATGACCATGTGGATTTTCGTTTTGCTGGTAAGGGCCCTTGGCTACGTTACACGGACCCTCGTCGCTTTGGCGCTGTGCTGTGGACAAAAGGCGATTGGCTGGCGCATGAGCTGTTGGCGCATCTTGGCCCTGAACCCTTGTCTGAAGATTTTCATATCGATTACCTTTATGAAAAGGCAAAAGGCCGTAAAGTGGCGATCAAAAGCTTCATTATGGACAGCAAAGTGGTGGTGGGTGTTGGCAATATTTATGCGAATGAAGCCTTATTTATGGCGGGCATTCGACCAACACGTATGGCGGGCAACATTAGTAAAGCACGCTATGCTGTATTGGTTGAGTGCATCAAAACCGTGCTAGCAGCGGCGATTAAACAGGGCGGCACCACCTTAAAAGATTTTGTCGGTGGTGATGGTAAACCTGGCTACTTCAAGCAAGAGCTTATGGTATATGGACGAGCCGATCAGGCGTGTACCGCCTGTGGTGCGGTCTTAAAGGAAATAAGACAAGGTCAACGAAGTACGGTATATTGTCCAAAATGCCAAACCTGACCCATTGGTTAGGTTATAGGCATGTTTATTGCTGTTGTTCTTGCGAATCTTGATTCGTGTTTTATCACAGGCAGTATTTTGATGTTCCTCTTGGAATAAGGGGGTCATCTGAACGTTGTTGTCATTGCGATATGACATTAATCAGTTTATTTTTGACCAGTTAGGCAGCTTCAAAATAAAAATGGGCTAGCCATCATTAAAAAACATGAGAGGAATTGGAATGAAAGGTATCTTTCTTGCGTCCGTAACGGCATTGGCTGTATCTGTAAGTGTGGCTCATGCTGCGGACAAACCTGCGGTTGTCTACGATCAAGCCGGTAAATTCGACAAGTCTTTTAACGAAGGCGTGTACGACGGTATTACTAAATACACAAAAGAGAGTGGCGTTAAAGTTCGCGAATTCGAACCAAAGAATGAAGCGCAAGTTGAGCAAGGCCTTCGCCGTTTAGCTAAGCGTGGTTATTCGCCAATCGTGGCGGTTGGTTTCACGATGACGTCTTCTGTTGAAAAAGTAGCGAAAGATTTCCCTAACATTCATTTCACTTTGATTGACAGCGTGGTTGATCTGCCAAACGTTGAATCCATTGTCTTTAAAGAGCACGAAGGGTCTTTCCTTGTTGGTGCTTTGGCAGCAATGAAGTCTAAAACCGGTACGGTTGGCTTTATTGGCGGTATGGACATTCCTTTGGTACGTAAGTTTGGTTGTGGTTACGAGCAAGGTGTTAAATACATTGCTCCAAATGACAAAGTTATCCAAAACATGACAGGTTCTACTGGCGCGGCGTTTAACGACCCAACAAAAGGCTCTGAATTGGCGAAAAGCCAGTTTTCACAAGGCGCTGATGTTGTCTTCGCGGCCGCTGGCGGTACAGGAATCGGTGTTTATCAAGCCGCCGCCGATGCTGGTCATTACGCGATCGGTGTGGACTCTAACCAAAACCATTTGCACCCAGGTGTGATGCTAACCTCTATGGTTAAACGCGTTGACCGTGCAGCGTACAACACCTTTAAAGACGGTGCAGCGGGAGATTGGAAACCAGGTCTTCAAGTACTAGGTTTGGCTGAAGATGGTGTGGATTGGGCGCTTGATGATAATAACAAGGGCTTAGTAACCGCTGAGATGAAAGCGAAATTAGCGGACATCAAAGCAAAAATTATCAGTGGTGACATCAAAGTACATGACTACATGTCAGACAGTACTTGTAACTACTAAGTTATATCGAGAAACAGTCGTCCATTGTGTGGGCGGCTGTTTTTTTGTCTTAGTGCTTCTGTGAAAAATGTTTCTGCTAACGAAAAATATCGCATGGGTCATGCTCTGAATCGTTTGTTTTCATTGAGTAAGATTGTTGAGTGTTTATCCGCAGAGCAGGCATTGATAGCCATCAAACTAAGGTAGCGATATAGGCAGGCTGAGTGTATTTTGATCAAAATATGATTTCACCGCCCTAACATAAAGCAGACGAATTATTATTGAAATATGACAAACAATACAACGCCATACGCAATTGAATTGCGTGATATTAGCAAACGCTTTGGCGCCGTTCAGGCGAACAAAGACATTTGCCTACAAGTTCCTGCAGGTACGGTTCACGGTATTATCGGTGAAAACGGGGCAGGTAAATCGACTCTGATGAGTATTATTTATGGTTTCTACGAGGCGGACTCGGGCCATATTGAAGTCGATGGAAAAATTGTAGATATTCGCAACTCACAAGATGCGATTAAAGCCGGCATAGGTATGGTGCATCAGCACTTTATGTTGGTTGAAAACTTCACGGTTTTGGAAAACGTGATGTTGGGGGCCGAGGGTGGTGCCTTATTGCAGCAAGGTATGGATGCAGCTCGAACTGAATTGAAGCGTCTTGCTCATGAATACAGTCTAGACATTGATGTAGATGCGGTTGTGGAAGAGCTCCCAGTTGGTCTACAGCAGCGTGTTGAAATTTTGAAGGCTCTGTATCGTGGCGCGCGCATTCTGATTCTAGATGAGCCGACAGGCGTTTTAACACCACAAGAAGCGGATCACCTATTCCGTATCTTGCGCTCGTTGACTGAGCAAGGTGTGACGGTTTTATTGATTACGCATAAATTACGTGAAATCTTGGCTTCCACGAGCAATGTCTCTGTGATGCGCCAAGGTGAAATGGTGGCGCATCGTGAGACGGCAAAAACGGATAAAGAAGAGTTAGCCGAGCTGATGGTGGGAAAAAAGGTGCGCTTGAAAGTCGATAAAGACGACGCGACACCAACGGACGTTTTTTTATCCGCCAAAAACCTTTCCCAATTTGATAGCCAAGGCGTGAAACGTTTAAAAGAAGTGAGCTTGGAACTGCGTGCTGGAGAAATCCTAGGCATCGCAGGGGTCTCTGGTAATGGCCAGAGTGAGCTGTTGAATGTGTTGTCTGGTATTACGCCAATGGACGAAGGTGAAATTCAATTTGCCGGGCAAACCATTACCGCCAGTGCGCCTAAAAATGCAGCGCAAATGCGTGATATGAAAATGGCCCACGTGCCAGAAGATCGCCATAAAATGGGCTTGGTAACAGGGTTTGAAGCGTATGAAGCGGCGGTGCTGGGTTATCACAATTCAGCGGCCTATAACGGCGCCTTTTTGATGAACCGCAAGGCCATGCTAGATGAGTGTAATACTCGGATGGCAGCTTGGGACGTTCGTCCCCCAAATCCTCATCTAAAAACCGCCAACTTCTCTGGTGGTAATCAGCAGAAAATCGTGATCGCCCGTGAAGTCGAGCAGAACCCAGATGTGTTGCTGATTGGTCAGCCAACCCGTGGTGTCGACATCGGCGCCATCGAAAACATTCATGAACAAATTGTAAAATTGCGAGATTCTGGCAAAGCGATTTTGCTGGTATCGGTAGAGTTGGACGAAATTATGGCACTGAGTGATCGCATCCTAGTGATGTTTGATGGTGCGGTTGTTGGTGAGCTTGATGCAAAAGACGCCGACGAACGTACTCTTGGTTTGATGATGGCAAACGCCTACAACGAAGACCAAAAAGGAGTGGCGTAATGAGTCAGGCTAAGGTTCCTGTTTGGGTCAATGTCGGCCTAATTCCGTTTATTAATATTGTACTGGCCTTTTTGGTGTCTGGTTTGGTGTTTGTTGCCATTGGCCAAAACCCAATAGAAGCTGCGGGTTACTTGGTGTATGGCGCCTTTGGTTACGATGAGGGGATTGGTTATACGCTGTATTACGCGACCAACTTCATCTTTACTGGTTTGGCGGTGTCGGTCGCCTTCAAAGCGGGTTTGTTTAATATCGGTGGTGAAGGCCAAGCTTATATCGGTGGGTTAGGGGTTGGCCTTGTGTGTCTTTCGCTTGATCACTCTATGCCCTTTATTGTCATTATGCCGCTGGCGATCATAGCGGCCGCCTTGTTTGGTGCAGCGTGGGCGTATGTTCCCGCTTACTTGCAAGCGCGACGTGGTAGTCACATCGTTATTACCACCATTATGTTTAACTTTATTGCCTCGTCTTTGATGGTTTACCTAATGGTGAACTGGTTAAAAGAAAAAACGGGCATGGCGCCAAACAGTCGTACTTTCGAAGAAAACGCTTGGATGCCGTATCTGCACAATATGCTCACTCCATTGGGTATCGACATCGGTGATTCTCCATTAAATGGTGCGTTTATTTTGGCTTTGGTGTGCTGTGTGCTGGTCTGGGTCTTAATTTGGCATACCCGTTGGGGTTACCAACTTAGAACCTTGGGAACCAACCCAACAGCGGCTAAGTACGCGGGTATTGATACCGCTAAAGTCACTATTTGGGTGATGTTGATTTCTGGTGGTTTGGCTGGTTTTGTGGGTATTAACGAAATCATGGGGGTAAACCACAGTCTATTGCTGAACTTTACCGCAGGTTATGGTTTTGCCGGAATTGCTGTGTCTTTAATGGGCCGTAATCATCCTATTGGTATTGTGCTGGCCGCTGTTTTGTTTGGTGCCTTGTATCAAGGTGGCGCTGAGCTAGCGTTTGAAATTCCAAGTATCACACCTGAAGTTGTGGTGGTTATTCAAGGTCTGGTGATTTTGTTCTGTGGTGCCCTAGAGCACATGTTCAAAGGTCGCATCGAAGGCTTCTTTATTCGCAGAGCCGCGGCGCAGGAGAAATAAAATGTTTGATACCCTAATCATAATGCTGGATGCCACCTTGCGTGTCTCCACTCCCTTGATTCTCGCGGCATTAGCGGGCTTGTATTCTGAACGTGCTGGTATCGTTGATATTGGCTTGGAAGGTAAAATCTTGGGCAGTGCTTTTGCCGCCGCCGCGGGCGCCGCCATATTCGGTTCTGCGTGGATAGGCTTGGCTTGTGGTATTGCCGCGTCGGTTGTGTTGGCGATGATACATGGCTTTGCCTGTATCACTCATCGTGGTGATCACATTGTCTCCGGCGTCGCCATTAACACCATAGTGGCTGGCTTAACAGTCACCTTGGGGTTGGATTGGTTTGGCATGGGTGGGCAAACGCCGACCTTGTCTGGTGACCAGCGTTTCACCGATATTACTTTACCATTTGCCGATGCCTTGCGTGATGTGCCCGTGATTGGTCAGATCTACTCGAATTTACTCAGTGGCCACAATATCATCGTTTACCTTGCCTTTTTGATGGTGCCGGTGACCTATTGGGTGATTTATAAAACCCGTTTTGGCTTACGCCTACGTGCGGTGGGTGAGAACCCTCATGCGGTGGATACCGCCGGTATTTCGGTGGCTTGGATTCGTTACCGTGCGCTGATTGTTTGCGGCATCTTATGTGGTATTGCAGGGGCTTATTTGTCTACTGCGCACAATGCTGGCTTCTTAAAAGACATGAGTGCGGGTAAAGGCTACATGGCATTAGCGGCGTTGATTTTTGGTAAATGGCGTCCGGTGCCTGTGATGTTCGCTTGTTTGCTGTTTGGCTTCTTAGATGCCGTAGCAGTACGTTTGCAAGGGGTTGTCATTCCAGGTATGGGTGAAGTGCCAGTGCAATTGATTGAAGTCTTGCCTTATGTGCTGACGGTTCTGTTGTTGGCCGGTTTTATTGGCAAAGCGGTCGCGCCAAAAGCCGTTGGTCGTCCTTATCTGAAAGAACGAGCTTAGTTTATGAGTCATGCGGTGATGAACGAACAAGCATTTGAGCTTGCCAAAACAGCGATGAGTAAGGCCTATGTGCCTTACTCTAAATTCAAGGTTGGGGTTGCCATTGAAACGGCGAACGGTCGTTATTATTCTGGCTGTAACGTAGAAAACGCTTCTTACCCTGAAGGAACCTGTGCAGAAGCAGGCGCGATTGCGGCGATGATTTTAGACGGTGAAAGCCAGATCAAAAACATCTACGTTATGGGCAATGGAAGTGAGCTGGTGACACCGTGTGGCGGTTGCCGTCAGCGGATTCGTGAGTTTTCCTCAGAAGCGACGCGTATTCACGTCTGCAGCGCGACGGAAGTACGTCGTTCTTTTGCGATGGATGAGCTGTTGCCGTGTTCGTTTGGGCCTGAAAATTTGGCTTAATAAACGCCGATTTATGTCAGGTTAAAAGCCACGTTCAGCGTGGCTTTTTTATGCCCGCTCGTTAGCTCGAAGGTAGGCTTTTGTTTACCGATAGCCAGCGAGCGAGCATAGGGCCAGCAATCAATACCACAAAGAAGCGCATGATTTGCATGGCCATCACAAAGGCCACGTCCGCGTGGGTGGTGGCGGCAATAATGGCCACAGAATCCGCCCCCCCTGGGCTGGTGGCAAGAAAGGCGGTAAGCGGGTCAATGTCGGCAAAGTACACCAGCAGCATGGCAAAACCACCGTTGATCACAATCAGGGCAATAATCGCGCCCAGAACATGAGGAAAGACGTGCAGCGCGTGTCGCAATACCGCGGGTGAAAAACGAAAGCCAATCCCCCAACCAAGAATGCCAAAGCTGATGGCCAAGTACCAATAAGGCAACACAATGGGAAAGGTGCCAGAGAACTTGATGAAAATCCCCACTGCGATGGACATGAGTAAGGCACCGCCAGGCAGGCGCAATTTCACGCCTAAATAGACGGTGACGCAGCTCATCGCTATGGTCATGATAAAGCCAGAGGACGAGCTCATGGCAAACCAATGGATCGGCTTGACACCGTCCACATTGAACAAGGTAGCCACAACCATAGCCGCGATGGCACAACAGGCGACCCGCAAATATTGCATAAAAGCGACGAGGCGCATGTCGGCCCCATAGGATTCAGACATGATAGTCATGACGGAAGCAGCCCCTGGCGATGAACCCCAAATAGCCGTGGTGCCGGGCAAGAGTCCGGTTCGGCTCAATAGCCAGCCAAGGAAGCTGGATGCGACAATCGTAGAGCCGGTGCCGAGTAGAAAAATTGGCCATTCTTGAACGATTTCAAGGTAAATGTTGGTGGGTAAATGACCCGCTATCATCCAACCAAGGGTGCCTTGTGCCATCAAAAAAAGCGGCTTCGGCAGACTCAAATCAGCCCCTTTCACTGTGATAAAAATACTCGCTACCATGGGGCCGAGTAATAGAGCGGCCGGTAGGTGAAAGTATTCTAATACGCTGGCAAACACACAGGACAAAAGGAAAAGTAGAAGAAACCGCCAAGGCGTTGGCCAGTGAGCTAAGGTGGCAGTGTTTATCTCTGGCGAGGGCATGTTTCTGATCCAAGAAAGTGGTGAAGGAATGCGGTATTTAGAGCATACCTGAAATCATAGAATAATAAGCGAATGGAAGAGGGTGTCACTAATCTATTCACATTTTTCTCGAACCGCCAAAACCTGGAGTGCGCTCGTGTACAAAGCGTAAAAGCCTGCGAGGAAAGCGCAAAGTTCGCAGTGGTTTGTTTTATCATGATCAAGATTTGTTAGACTTTTCATCGCTCTACAGCAGATTACCCCCATCGACCCTGTTGTCACTCGCGCCTGTGATAACAAGCAATGAAAAAGAGAATCTTATGAAAAATGCAGCGCCTATTTATTGGGTCTTTTTGTCTTTATGGCTCACCGCCTGTTCGAGCACCCCACTGACACGCTCAGCGGCGATGGGCTATGAAGAATCAGGTGAGGCCTCCTACTATGCGGACAAATACCAAGGGCGACAAACCGCCAGTGGCGAGCGCTTTAATCAGCATGCCCACACGGCGGCGCACAAACGCCTCCCCTTTGGCACCAAGGTAAAAGTGACAAACGTGGCGAATGGTAAAAGTGTGATTGTGCGCATAAATGACCGTGGTCCTTTTGTGAGAGGCCGTATTATCGATTTGAGTAAATCGGCGTTCCAACGTATTGCGAGCACCCATCATGGGGTGATTGATGTTGAGATTAAGGTGCTGCACTAGGAGAGGCACGCAAACCCGTTTGGTCGATCTTGGTGACCACCTCTTCTAGCCACGACATAAAAACACTCAGGCGTTTGGGTGGTTGGCGGCGCGACGGGTAAAGCAAAGACACTGGCATAGGCTCGGCTTCGTATTGCGGTAAAATGTGTATCAACTGACCTTTAGCGATCCAATCTTCCACCCCTATGGTGGGTATTTGTGCAATGCCTAAGCCAGATAAACAGGCAGACAAATAGGCATCTGTGCCATTAACGGCTAAGCTGCTGGGCATAATATGGTGTTTTACGACGCCTTGTTCCATGTATTCAAACTGCGCTTCTAGATTGCCAAGGGTGTGCGAATAGTCGATCAATTGATGGTTGGCTAAATCGTCCAAGGTCAAAGGAATACCAAACTTTTCCACATAGCTTGGCGAAACACAGTTGATGCTTCTGTAGTGGCTTAAGGTTCGAGCGACCAAACTGCTGTCGTTTAATTCTCCTGTGCGTACAACGCAATCAATGCCTTCTTTGACTGGGTCTACTCGATGATCAGAGCTGCTGATTTTTAACTGGATATTGGGGTATTTAGTGAGAAAGTCGGACAAATTTGGAAGCACCACAGTAGAAGCGAAACGGCTCGACATGTCGACTCTCAATACGCCACGAATGGTGTCTTGGTGGCGCTGAAATTGCCCACTCATTGCGTCCAGTTCCGCTAATAGTGCCTGACACTGTGGCAAGTAGGTTTCCCCATCCTGAGTCAGCACGACGCTGCGGGTACTACGATGCAAAAGTCGTGTTCCTAATGATTTCTCAAGCCCTTGTATGGCTTGTGAAATGCTGGATTTTGGCAGGCCAAGAGCCTCAGCGGCCTTGGTAAAACTGCCCGATTGCGCGACTAATACAAAGCGCTGCATGGCATCAAACTTGTCCATTCAATACTCCAGATTGTTTGTTTTATCCGAACAATGTTATCACCTTTACCCTCTATATCCATGACAATAAAGCGCTTACTCTAATGGCTATTCTTAAGGCTCCCTTCGGGCATAGCCTGGAGCATTTGATCACTAAGAGAGGTGCATAATGAGCAAGTTAGCAATTATTACGGGTGGTAGTCGTGGTTTGGGCAAGAGCAGCGCACTTGCTTTAGCAAAAGCGGGCGTTGATGTTGTGTTGACCTATCATCAAGATGCTGATGGCGCACAAAGCGTAGTGGAAGCGATCAAAGAAACAGGTCAAAACGCTTTTTCGCTGCAATTAGATACTCGAGATGTGGCGGCTTTTCCTCAGTTTAAAGAGCGCTTACAAAAGGTGCTAGAAAGCGAATTTGGGCGCCGGGATTTCGATTATCTGCTAAATAATGCTGGCACTGGCATACAAAGCAGCATTGAAGAAACCAGTTATGAGGCGCTAGAAGAGATGCTAGCAATACATGTGAAAGGGCCTTTCTTTTTGACTCAAGCTTTATTGCCATTGATTAAAAACGGCGGTCATATTTTAAATGTTTCGTCTGGTTTAGCGCGCTTCACCTTGCCTGGCTCAAGTGCTTACGCCATTGCGAAAGGCGGTGTAGAAGTTATGACTCGCTATATGGCAAAAGAATTCTCACAACGACAAGTGCGCGTGAATACCTTGGCACCGGGAGCGATTGCGACGGATTTTCGTGATGGCAATGTGCGCGACAACCCTGAGATGAATAAAATGGTGTCTTCGGTGACGGCATTAGGGCGTGTCGGTGAAGCCGAAGACATTGGTCAAGCGGTTGCTATGCTATTGAGCGATGGGGCAGGCTGGATAACCGGGCAGCGTATCGAAGCGTCCGGCGGTATGTTCTTGTAACCAAGATCAGGTTGAAAGCCACAATATAATATTGTCAGCCATAAAGAGAAACGCCTTATACAAAGGGTTTCTCTTTTTTTATGGGTTAGGCGTTCAAATTCAGTAGGATAAGGGCATAAGTGTAAAGTGACGCATAAATGGCAAGCGCAAACAGGGCTAAGTTATTGATGACATTGTGTATTGCATGACGATAACGCTGCAGCGTTTGAATCGGGCTTTTTAGCGGCGAAGGCCAGGTGTCGGCTTGTAAGAGCGGAAAGCTACTGAACATCATAAAGAAGCCAGAAATAAAGGCCGCATTTCCCCAAAACTCCCCAAGATGAAAGGATCCATAAAAAGCGAAGTTCCAAACCCCTGTTATAAATGCCAACAATGCGAGCGTGCCCTGCCGTTTCTCTAATTTACCGCGCAGCGGGTTAGGAACAGACATCAGCAAGATGAGCCACATACAAACCGCGACGACAATACCCATTAGCTTTCCTCATGATGGATGATGCGAGCACTATATAGAACAACGAAAGCGTTTTTCTTGATTTAACACTATGTTGGTAGGATAAAGCGTTACTTAGACACAGAGCAGCGCTTTAATGCGTAAGACTGAGGATATTGTCAGTGTGCTGATAATTCGTTATAGAAATTGGGGTTATCTTGAATCGTTGCCAATACCTTAGCCGCTAAGCCTGTTGGGTTGCGACGTCGACTTTCCCCGCTCTTAATCGTATCCACACTGGTGCCAAGCGCTTTGGCAAACTCAGCCTGAGAGACTTGAAGGTCATCGCGAATAGATTTTACATCTGCGATCTCAAAGCGAGTAATACGACCAGTTTCTTTACGACCTTGGTGGATATTTACCGCTTCTTCTAAAGAAGATTTTAATTCATCAAAAATACTCATGTTAAACCTCGCTCTTCCATAGTTTTGTTAGTTTTTCATTGAAAGTCTTAATTAGCGAACGGATCAATTTAATGATGAAGCACCCTGTCTTTTTATGCTCAGACCTCTTGCTTCACTCCTTTGAAATCTATATTGTACTAGTACGTGAATACATAGCCCTTTTTATAAGAGTCATTAGAGACACAACCTATGAAGGACTTGATCCAGTTTTTATCCGAAGTTGATGATGCCGCCGAGTTAGAAAAGCGCTTAACCGTGTTGCTGACGCCAAACGAGATCAGCGAAATGGCGCGCCGGTTAAAAATCATTGCCTTATTAGACGACGGTGTGCCACAGCGCGACATCGCAAAACAGTTAGGTGTTGGTATTGCTACGGTGACCCGTGGCTCCCGCGCATTGAAGGAATTAAAAGAATCATGAGTAGCCAGTCTTACTATCAAAAAAAGCCGCAGCGCATCACGCTACCGCGCAAGCCTAAGTACATTACTATCAGCGCCGATTGTGACTTTTTTGCCTTGTTTAAAACGGTAGAAAAGCATTTCGATAACTGCTTTATGTTGGAATCCCTTGGCGAAGAGAGTTTTATTTCCCGCCATTCGATCATTGGTTTTGATCCTGAGAAATTGATCTGGGCTGAAGGCAAACAGCTGTTTATTCAAGAACGTGATGGCTCGACTGAGTCCTACGAATCTGAGAACCCATATTATTTGCTACGAGACATTGTGCCGCAGAATATTTTGTCGCGCGGTTTCGCGGGTGGGTTAACCGGTTATCTTGGTTACGACAGCATGAACTACTTTGAACCAAGTTTGAATCTGCAGTCGAGTGAGATGTTTGATGCCTTCCGTTTTGGTTTGTACAAAGACGGTCTGATCTACGACAAGATGACCGGCGAAGTGGTCTACTTCTACTACGAAGATGAGCATTGCGATGCCAATCGTGTGGCACTCGTGAATAAGATGATGGCAGAAGAAACGCCGAAAAATGGCCCATTCGTGGTGACGCCAGCGGGTGAATCTATGTCTAAATCTGACCACGCAGATGCGGTGGCGAAAGTGAAACAAGACATAGTAGACGGCAAAATATTCCAGTGTGAAGTGGGCTTCAAAATGTGGTTCAACATGGCAGGCGATACGATTAACTTGTATGAGCAACTGCGTGAAGTGAACCCGTCACCACAAATGTATTACATCAAATTTGGCGAGCAAAAAGTCATTGGCGCCAGTCCTGAACTCTTGTTCCGCGTGCGCCAAGGGGAAATGGAAACCTTCCCGCTTGCGGGCACAGCGAAGCGTGGTGTAGACGAAAAAGAAGACGTGGCCTTAGCGCGCGCCTTATTGAATGACCCGAAAGAAATTGCTGAGCACAACATGATTGTCGACCTGCATCGTAATGACATTGGTCGAGTGGCTCGCTTTGGCACGGTGAAGGTGCGTAGCCTGATGGACATCAAACGCTTTAGTCATGTTCAGCATATTTCCAGTGAAATTGTCGGCATCATGGCGGAAGATCATGACATGTTTTCTGCATTGGCGAGCAACTTCCCTGCGGGCACCTTGACGGGCGCACCCAAAATCGAAGCGATGAAGATCATCGACGATTTAGAAAACGATGGTCGTGGCCCTTACGGTGGTGCGGTTGGTCAATTCTCTTTCAATGGCGATTGCATGTTTGCGATACCGATCCGTACTGTTTTTGCGAAAGGTGAGAAAGCCTACGTGCAGACTTGTGGCGGCAATGTCTATGACTCTAATGCCGAAGACGAATACGAAGAAATTCAACGCAAATTTGCTGGCACTCGTCGTGTTTTAGAAAGCTTTGCACCGAAAACCAACGCCATAAACAATGCGGGTCTGGAGTAAACACATGAAAGTATACATTATCGATAATTACGACTCTTTTACCTACAACCTGTATCAGTTTATTGGCGAAGTGTTGGAAACGGAACAAAGCAAGGGCGAAGTTTCAAGCTTTGAAGTGATAGTGAAGCGTAATGACGAAGTGACCTTGGATGACATTCGCAAGGCCGCACCAGACCGCATCATCATTTCTCCTGGCCCAGGTTCACCAGACGATAAGGCCTACTTTGGTATTTGTGCTGAGGTGATTGTGGAATTTGGCAAAACCATCCCATTAATGGGCGTTTGCCTTGGTATGCAGGGTATTTGCCATGTGTTTGGCGGCAAAGTGGTGAAAGCGCCATTGCCAATGCACGGAAAAACCAGCCCCCTTACTCACAATGGCGAAGGTATTTTCCATGACATTCCAGACCAGTTAGAAGTCATGCGCTACCATTCACTGATTGCCGAAGCAGAAAGCTTTCCTGATGTGTTAGAGGTAACGGCGTCTGTGGGGAATTTGCAAGAGGCGGACTTCAGCAATATTAAGACGATAAACCAAGGTGGTGACTTTGAGCTAATGGGGGTTCGCCATAAAGAGTATCCGATTCAAGGTATTCAGTTTCACCCAGAATCCTTTGCGACAGAAGGTGGCAAAGACCTGATTAAGAACTTCTTGTTTCAAGTATAAATAAGAGACAATACGAAAAGGCTGAGCATCTGCTCGGCCTTTTTTGTTTTCGTGATGCCCATTGATCATTCGACGTTTTTCGCTTTCAGCCACTGCCACGCGAGCCCTAAATATTCGTAAAAAGCGCGCTGGGATTTGTAGTTTTCAGAGGCGCCGATGCGCCATTCGGTGCGGGTGTCACTTAAGCGGAAGGCTGGGGCGGGCGTTGCCGTGATGCCCGCTTGTTGGAAAAAGCCAAGAGCGCGCCTTAAATGTGAGGCTTCGCTGACCAGCGCGACGCGTTTCCCTGTTAGTTGTGATGCCATGGCATTGGCTTCTGCTTCCGTGTCTTTTGGTTTTGGAAACATGACTATTCTGCTTGGCTTTGTGCCTAATTCTATCGCGGCATCATGCATGATTTTTGCGTGCCCAGCAAAACCCGAGACAAAAAGCTGAGCGTCTGGGTTGGCTTTTAAAATCCGCAAACCTTCTTCAAGGCGGTAAATAGCACTTCTTCCTAGCTGCATCACAGCAGGCTTATTAGGGTAGCTTTGATGGGCACTGCCCAAGACCACAACAACGTCTACAGGCTGTTGGGTGTCAAAGGTCGGATAGGTGTTTTCCAGTGGTGCAATGAGCTGATTGGCAACTGGGTCAAAGCTGGTCAATCCTAACAGGGCAATGGCAGTGACTAATAAGCCTTTTGCTATTTTTGGTCGAGTGGAAATCAGCAGCAAAGCGAGTAAGCTGATAATAAGAGATAACGGGATTGGCATTAGAGCCATACCGATTACCTTTTTGACAGTGAAAAGGCTAAGAGTCATGGAAAATAAGCTTCTGTTAATGGACAGCTTAGAATACCTTGTTTACCCGTCTAGATATAATATTGAGAGACTTTCTATGAGAAACGATGAGCCAGTAGCTATGCCTTTATCGGTTGTGCCAGCGGTGCAAACGGCCGACTGGTGGCTGCCAAGGCATGAGCAAAAGCTGGCCGAGAAAAATACCATGGAAAGTGTCGATCTGGTGTTTTTAGGGGATTCCATTACTCAGGGTTGGGAAGACGCTGGTCGCGCTGTTTGGGATGAATGTTATGCGCCTTTTAATGCTTTAAATTTAGGCTTTAATGGCGATCGAACAGAGCATGTCTTATGGCGTTTGGCCCATGGCGCGGTGGACAATATTACGCCCAAGTTACTGGTGCTGTTGGTTGGCACCAATAACACAGGGCACAGACAAGATTCGGCCGCTGAGACAGCGCTTGGCATTCAGCATATTCTTAGCGTGCTGCGGGAAAAACTGCCCCAGACAA
Source organism: Marinomonas sp. KMM3893 (assembly GCF_004352855.1). Classification (GTDB taxonomy): domain Bacteria; phylum Pseudomonadota; class Gammaproteobacteria; order Pseudomonadales; family Marinomonadaceae; genus Marinomonas; species Marinomonas arenicola. Next base: position 440,181 of record NZ_SJSC01000002.1, read on the forward strand.
AAATATTGTTATTAGCGATCTTCCCTAGAAGCGCTAAACCAAGCCAAAAATTACGAGTGTTAAATGATAGCGTCAATCGCTTGATAGCTTCTTATGGGGATGGTGACTGGGTAAGCTACCTTGACCTTAGTGACTGCTTCTTAGATGGCACTGGTCGAGTGAGTCCGGACATAATGGCGGACTATTTACATCTTAATGCACCTCAGTATCGAGTCTGGGCCAATGCTATCGCGCCTCACCTTTTTTGCTCTGGCGAGCAAAATGCCTTAATTTGCCATAATTCTTAATTATTTGTTTAATAACCTCGTGATAATATGCCTATTATTAAATTTTAATGTGATTATCCACGAGGAGTGACGCTCATATGATTCGCCATATACTATTTATTCAATTTAAAGAAGAAGCAAGCGCGGCAGATGTAACTAGCTGTCTAGAAAACATCGCAGGGCTAAAGGACAAAATCGATGGCATCGAAGCGGTTGAATGGGGTGAAAATAACAGCCCTGTTGGTTTTAAAAACTACACGCACTGTGTGCTGATGACTTTTGTTGATGAAGCAGCCCGTGATGCTTACCTTCCTCATCCTGTGCACCAATCTTTAGTTAATGACGAGTTGCTGCCAATTTTAGAAGATGTGGTGATGCTGGATTTCGCCGTTTAAAACAACGATTATTGCGAAAAAAAAGGCCAGAAATTTAAATTTCTGGCCTTTTTTTGTTTTCTACAAACAGGAAACTAAACAGCGTACAACCAAAAGTAGGCAGCACTTGCGACTAGGATAACAGTCATTTGAGAACTCCAGAAGGGTCAATAATGTGTCAGGTTTCGAATTGTTTTTAGTATAGACAGCTTGGATTTCGTAATCTATAGGAGAGGCTTTGAATCAATAATTGGTCCAATTCTTTGAATGAAAATTGCGGAATTCGAGATATAAATACTTTTTATAATAGAATTTGCAAACAGATGTGCTTTTTCACTCAGATCCTTATCATTTCTGATAATGAAGGCTAAACAAGGCTGAATTAAACGAAAAAATGGTTGGTTTTTAGGCGTAGAAAAGCCTGCCTTATGGGTAAATAAGACAGGCTTTAAGCCACTTTTGGCGGCTAATTAAGGTGTTTTATTTGCTCAGTGCAGTGAGCAGTTTTTCTGCAACAAGTTCAGAGCTTGCTGGGTTCTGACCGGTAATCATTAAGCCGTCTTGAACCGCAAATGCACTCCAGTCCGCGCTACTTTGGTATTCCGCGCCGCGTTTTTTCAGCTCGTCTTCTAGTAGGAAAGGAACCACATCGGTCAGTTGTACGGCGTCTTCTTCACTGTTTTTGAACGCAGTGACGGTTTTCCCTTTGACATAATATTCACCCTTGCTGTCTTTGATGTTCAAAAACGCACTAGGGGCATGGCAGACAGAAGAAATAGGCTTCTCTGCGTGTAGGAAGCTTTCGATCAAGGCAATGGATGTTTCATTGTTCGTTAAGTCCCACAATGGGCCGTGGCCACCTGGGTAGAAAATGGCATCAAAATCTTCTTGCTTCATGTCGCTTAATAGCTGTGTGTTGGCAATGATGTTTTGTGCTGTTTGGTCTTCGTAGAAGCGCTTTGTGGCTGCGGTTTGCGCATCGCTCAATTCACTGTTTGGGTCGATGGGCGCTTGACCACCTTTTGGTGTCGCAACGGTCACTTCTGCGCCAGCATCGATGAAAGCATAATAAGGTGCTGCGAACTCTTCTACCCAAAAACCGGTTTTATGGCCTGTGTTTCCTAAGTCTGAATGAGAGGTTAGGACAACTAAAATTTTCTTGCTGCTCATCACGGGCTCCTTATAAGCGAGTGTTTGTTTGGTTTGCTATCGATGAATCGCGAATGCCATCTGTACCGATAAGCGTGGGATTAGTATAGAGGTGGATTCAAATCTTGACTATGGGGACAAAATTGACATCATTGATTTAATTATTGATACAATAGACGCATTGATTACAAAGCGTGAGACACGATGGATATTTCCTTTGAACAGTTAAAAAGCATGGTGGTGTTTTCTCAGGTTATCGAGCAAGGCAGCCTAACGGCCGCGGCAAAAGCGATGGGGATTTCTCGTGGCGTCGTGAGCTACCACCTTAAAAAGCTAGAAGATCAATTGGGCGTGGTGTTACTCAACCGCACGACTCGCTCAATATCGTTAACGGAAACGGGAGAGGCGTATTATCAGCGTTGTCGAACGATTGCCCATCAAGCGCACGAAGCCAATTTACAGATAGAAAAAGCCAAGCAAGAGCCCATAGGTAAGTTAAAAATCACCTGCCCGGTGAATTTAGGGTTACAGATTGTGGTGCCTGCTTTGAATGAGTTTCGTCGTTTGTATCCGCTTATTGAGCTGGATGTGTCATTAGGCGATGAGGTGGTGAACATAATAAAAGACGGTGTCGATCTGGCTATTCGTGGGGCGCCATTGGCGGATTCCGGTTTGCAGGCCAGTAAGCTGGCGTCGTTTGAGACCTATTTGTGTGGCGCACCAGAATACTTCCGCTTGCGTGGTAAACCCACTCAGCCGCAAGAATTGTATGACCATGATTGGGTCGTGTATCGGCAAGCGGCCAATTCCGTTCATCTTAGCCAAGGCGGGCGTTCTTTTAGTATTTCGGTGGTTGGCGCCGTTAGCACCAATAATGCGGCCGCCCGCACTCTGTTTTTAGAAGGGGGGAATGGTATCGGCCGGATTCCCAGTTACGACGCAAAGCCGCGCCTTGAGCATGGTTCATTAGAGCGCATTCTTGCTGATTACCGCTGCTCTGATATTGATGTGTTTGCTGTTTTTCCGCCCGGCACGGCAAATTCAAAAAAACTGCGGTTGGTGGTCGATTTTCTGAAACAGGCGTTTTCTCGCATTCAGTAAAGTAAAGGTTAAACAAGGTCCCATTCTAATGATAGCCATCTAGCCTTGGATACCGTTATGATGTTGATATTCGTTAAATCGACATAGGTCTTATTCATGTTATTTCGCATCCTACTGTTGTGTTTACTTGGCGGTTTTATTTTGCCCGCCATGGCCACGCAATCTCATTCTAATAAGGCGTTACAAAGCGTCGAAAAGAAGGTCATTGAGTTAGAGCGCAGTATGGCAATTTTGCAGGTGTCTACTGCTTCAAGCGATGACTATCAGACGCTTGAAACACAGATTGAGCAGCTAGCGGCCACAGTGAAAGAAAACTCTCAGGCGACAGATCGCATCGACTTCTTAACCAACTTAGTCTTTTTGCTGTTTGTTGCCTTGCTGGTTAGTCTGTTTTTTCAGCGACGCCAAGCGCGCCAATTAACGCGATTATTGGATGTGAAACAAAAGGAGATTGCACCATGAAAAATATGCCGTGCCTGCTTATTATTGATATGCAAAAGGGAATGTCATGGCCGCAAGCTGGGCAACGCAATAATCCTAATGCAGAACAAGACATTGCTGAGTTGCTGGCCCATTGGCGAGTACACCATGCGCCTATCGTCCATGTTCGACACCTTTCACTGGAGCCTGAATCACTGTTCTGGCCAGAGCAAGATGGTGCTTTATTCCAAGATGTGTTTCAGCCATTGAGTCATGAAATGGTCATTGATAAGTCTGTGCCTGATGCATTTACGCATTCAAATCTGGCCGTTTGGTTACAAGAAAAAGGCATTAAGGATCTGGTTGTGGTGGGCGTGAGCACCAATAATTCAGTGGAATCGACGGTGCGTACGGCGGGCAATTTAGGGTTTAACACCTATGTGGTTCAGGAGGCGTGTTTCGCCTTTGCCAAAGCGGATTTTAATGGCTATGAGCGCTCGGCGGATGAAGTGCATGCGATGTCGCTGGCGAATCTAGACGGCGAGTACGCCACGGTCATTTCTCAAGACAGTGCCTTCACTTTACTCTCTTCAGCGGTTGCACAAAGCCAATAGCAAATGGCTACTGGCTTTGTAGTTTGACCCTAGTATTAGGGAAGGCTAGCGGCTTCTCCCTAGAATGTACTGCTCACGGATAATTTGATTTCACGCGGACTGCCTTGGGTTAAGTAACCTGAGCTACTGGCGCTTTCCCAATACCCTTTGTTCATTAGATTGGTGACGTTTAAGCGCCATGTTACTTCATGTTCTGAGAGTTGGGTTTGGTAGCGTGCGCTTAAATCGATACGAGTCCATGAATCTAGCTCGGTGGTGTTGGCAGCGTCTAAATACTGCGGACCACTGCGAATGACTTTGCCGCCAAGCGTGGCGCCAGCGAAGAATGGTACGTCGTACTCTCCTCCAACAACAAGACGATACTTGGCGACGCCAGCGGCATCATTGCCATTATTGTCGCTGTTTTCTGCATTGCGCAACTCTGGGTCCAGAACCGTCGCTGAGGTATGCAAGCGTACTCCAGCCATAGGTTCGCCATACAGGCTGACTTCCACTCCGCGGTTACGTTGTTCGCCATGCAGACCATAGTCGCCATTTAAGGTGTAGGCTTCTGGTTTGGTGATTTCAAAGAGAGCCAGCTCTGCGCCTAGGGTGCCATTTTCGTACTTCACACCAATTTCATTTTGCTTAGAAACGTAAGGCGCTAATACGCTGCCATAGTTGGCGGCGGAGGTGTCGGTAACCTGATCTCCTTGTTGCAACGCTTCCACATGGTTTGCGTACAAGGAAACATTCTCTATGGGTTTATAGACGATTCCGTAAATAGGGGACGTGGCCGCGTCGTCGTAATAGCTGGACTCAATACCGTCGTAGTCGTAATTGTTCACCGTTATATTTTGGCGGCGCAGACCCGCTGTAATAAGCAGGGTGTCATCCAGGAAGCCTAGGGTATCCGCAAGGGAAACACCTCGAGCGTTGGTCTTGCTGCGGATATTAGGGTTGTCCATGTTGCCATCGGCTAAGGAGGAGGCTGTAGGGTAGTCGGTGTCGTTCGGGTTATAGATATTTGTCGTATTATCTGAAGCGCTACCATAGGTATACGCGCTATAGCTTTTATTCACGAAGCCCGAATAGGCAAGGTTAATCCGATGAGTGACATCGCCAGTATTAACATGACCGACTAGACCCAGTGTCGAGGCGAAGGTGTTTGACTCATAAGGTACCGACAAGCGAGTCACAGTGGCATCACCATCGGCATTGCTCAAAGTAGGGGACGAATAGTCGCCATATTCCTTGTTTTTATTCAGGCCTAGGCCAGTATGAAGGGTCCAATCATCATTCAAATCGTAGTCGGCATTGACCATACCATAAAGGGTTTTTAAGCGAGAGTTCGCCCACGATGGCGAGTAGTTTGTTGCGGCGTCTGGTGCTGAAACATCGAAATAAGATGAGTTGTGAACCACGGAGCGACCGCTGTCTATTTTGAGGTTCTGATAGCCAATGTCCGTTGAGACTCTAAGGGTGTCTGAGCGGTAATCGGCGCCAATACTAATGGCCGTCTCTTCGCGGGATTCATTGTCTACGGCGCTGTCACCATCACGATACAGTACATTGCTGCGCACTCCCCATTGTTTTTCGCTACCAAAGCGTCGCGCCACATCTAGGTTAATGCCCGTTTGGCCTTCTGCGGAGGTATCAAGGGTGATCTTGTTTAGATCGGCGTCGGCACGCTTGGGTTGGAGGTTAATCGCACCTCCAATGCCTGAGCCACCCGGAGTGACGCCATTGAGAAACGCACTGGAGCCTTTTAGTAACTGTACGCTTTCGATGGCGTTAGTCGACACCACTTGGCGCGGTAAAATACCGTATAAACCGTTGTAAGAGATGGCGTCACTGTCGAGCGCAAACCCCCGCACCATAAAGGTTTCTGAATAGTTACCGTAACCATAGCCAGATTGAACGGAGGCGTCGTTATCCAGCACCTCGGCGATGCTTTCGGCTTGTTGGTTCTCGATGGTCTTATCCGTATAAGAAATCACGCTGAAGGGCACATTGGCACTGTTTTGCTCACCAAAAGTGCCTAAGCGTCCACCGGCTTCGATTTGACCGCCTGAGTAGGCTGTTAACTTGCTCTCCGCCACCTTGTCGGCCGACACAGCAACACCGGGTAAGGTGTAATCTTGTTGGTCTAGTAAGCTGTAGGTGCCATCTTTATTGGCGACCATCAATAAGTTCGAACCACTGAGCAGACGATCAATCAATTCGAGAGGCGTAAACTCTCCGTGAATTGCCTTGTTTTTTAGCCCCTGAGTTAACGCAGGATTAAAAGACAAGGCTATGTGGTTTTGCGCCGCGACCTCGGTGATGTTCTTGCCTAAGTCGCCAGCCGGCACAGTGAACAACTGACGTGCGCTGTGTTGCGCCGAGTCAGCGGCAATGGCAACTAGGCTGATGCTGCTACCAAGCAATAAGCCAGTACTGCAAAGTGCCACTTTTATTGCCTGCTGCAATGGCGTTTTCACCATGTTATTTTTGCGGGTAGCCACAGCCACCTCCTTTCTTTTCGATTGAGTGTGTTTAGTTGTTTTATTGACTGTTACTAACTAAGCCACTCGAAAATAAAAAAGGTATCAATGATAATGAAAATTATTCCTATTAATTTCTATTGGCTGCTCTGCCATCGCCTCAACTGGCTTCTAATGTTACCCAGTAGCCCCCAAGATGGCGCGACACTGTCAGTGGGTAGGTGTGCGAGAGCATGGTAAGAATCGTGTCTGTATTTGTGGTGGGAAACGAGCCAGAAATAGGCAGCTCAGCGAGCTTGGGCGACACTCGTAACAGGCCATGTCGGTAGCGGGACACTTCGTTAATAAAAGTACTCAATGGCATGTTATGAACGGCGAGCATGCGTTGTAGCCAGGCGGTCGATTCTGGCCTTAAGGCTTTGCGAGTGTGAAGCTGATAGCGGGAAAAACTGACTTCTTGCCCTGCTTCTATGATGTTATTTTGGCGTTGTGTAGCCTGTTTTGGTGTGGCTTTGACGCGGCCTTCTATAACCACTAGATGCGTCATTTCTTGGTGCTGTCGAACCGTGAAACGTGTCCCTAGCGGCATCAACTCCCCTTCTTGAGTGCTGACCAGAAAAGGACCGAACTGCTTGCTGTTCACTGGCGCCGTGACAATTTCAATTTCCCCTTCGCGCAGGGTTAAAAGCCGATGCGTTGGATTAAATTGAATATCAAATGCCGTGGCTGTATTCAGCTTTACGGTAGAGCCATCCGGCAGCGTGACCGAGCTAAAGCCACCTTTTGTGGTGCGATAATCGGCACTCCATTGTTGGCTTTCGACCAATTTGCTGCCGCCCCAAATAGTGGGACCAGCGGCCAGCAGTAGGGCAAGTTTACCAATAGCAAGGCGGCGGCCTTCGTCGTCTGCACGATTGAGCACTGGCCCTGCGATGTCTTTTGGCATTTGTGCCATGCCATGCATCAAGCGCTGTGCTTTTTCCCATGCGGCTTGGTTGTCAGTGTTGGCTTGCTGCCAATCTAACAATGTTTGCTGTTCGAGGTTGGACAAGGGCGCGTCTTGGAGTTTGAGTAGCCATTCTGCGGCTTCCTCTAAGGCTCGTAAGGGAATTTTCTGGTTAGATTCCGGCAAAAAAATCTTCCTCCATAAGCATCAGGCACTGCAGGTAGGCTTGCTTCATATAACGCTTTACGCTGATCAGCGAAATGCCCATCTCATCGGCGATTTCTTGGTACTTTTTACCCTCAATTTGAGACAGTAAAAAGGCGGTTTTGACTTTCTTTGGCAAGTTATCAAGCAGGGCGTCTATTTGCTCAAGGGTTTGCAAAATAATCAGCTGGTGCTCTTGGGAGGGCATTGCCTGTTCAGGTAATAAAGCGAGTTGCTCAAGATAGGCCTGTTCGATGGAGCGACGGCGATAAAAGTGGCTGATGATGCCTTTTGCCACCGTGAGCAAATAGGCGCGCGGTGAATCTATCTTGTCCGATTCTTGGCGAGTATGAATCCGAACAAAAGTGTCTTGTGTGAGATCTGCCGCATCACATTGATTTTCTAAGCGTTTGCGCATCCATGTAAACAGCCAACTATGGTGATCTGAATAAAGAGAGTGCATTAGCTCCTGCTGCACTCTTGGATCCGCGCGGTGCGGCATGTTGTCGCCTCTTATTTTAATGAGAATTACCAAATGATAATAAGTCTCATTAAATAGATGTGCTGCTTTTTTGTCAATCCAATAGTCACATTTGATGCCAGATTGGCGCCAAATTTATCACACAAGTTTGTGCTAGAGGCTTTCGCCGGCTTCGATCTGAAATGGCAAATCAATGATGCGCTGTTGGATAGGGTTGCCTTGCAAACGCGACAGTAAATGCTCCGCTGCCAAACGACCTATCTCCTCGCGAGGGGTAATAACGGTGGCGAGTAGTGGCACCATAGCACGGGAAATATCATGGCCATGAAACCCAGCAATGCCTATTTCTTCAGGCACCTTAATACCGGCTTTCTGACACGCGTAAAGCGCCCCGATTGCCAAGTCATCATTGGTGCAAAAGATGCCATCGGTGTCCGGTTGTTGCTTCAGTACTTCTTCTAAAAAAGTCGCACCAAGGGTAAATGAAGAAGCGCTGGTGGTTTTGACGCATAACGGGGTAAAGCCATGATCTTGCATGGCTTTTTCGTATCCTTTTATTTTGAGTAGGGTTCGTTCGTCCATGCGAGCGGCAAAATAAACCACTTTTCGATGGCCTTTCTCGATCATAAAATTGGTCATAGCATAAGCGGCGGCTTCGTTATCAATGCCGATGGCTTGTTCAATCGGTGGTGACACAGAATCCATGATTTCAATCACAGGAACCCCAGCCACTTCGAGCATTTTTCGTACCCGATCGGTGTGGAAACTCTCGGAGATAATCAGCCCATCCACATTGTATGACAGCAAGGTTGCGATCCGGGCTTCTTCCGACTCTCGGCTGTAGCCATAGTGGGCCAACATGGTTTGGTAACCAGCGGGTTCAAAGACGGCTTCAACACCACGGATGACTTCAGAAAACACTTGGTTGGTCAAAGAAGGCAATAACACGCCAATCGCATGACTTTTTGAATTGGATAAAATATCCGGTGCGCGATTTGGAATATAGCCTAGGGTGTCTAAGGCGTCGCGGATACGGATTTGCAATGGAGAAGAAACCAGATCGGCGCTTTTTAGATAGCGGCTGACCGTCATTTTGGTAACGCCGACAAGGTCGGCTACGTCTTGAAGCGTAGGGCGTTTCTTTTTCATTCTCTGTTTAAATCCATCTCATTGTTACACGTAACATTAGCATATCACTCAGCCTACGAGAAAGAAAAATTTCTCTATTACGCCTTTCTAATCTCTTTATCTATAGGGAGTAATGTAGAAGTGAGTATTAACTTCATTTGGATCTAAAACGAAAGGCACGCAACGAAAGGTGCCTTTGTGAAATTACGACTTTAGTTGTTGCAAGGCTTCGTTGACGACGGCATCTACCTCTTGATCGATGTCGACAATAATGGCTTCATCAGAGGTTGGCTCAATTAAGGTGGCAAATTGGCTTTCGAGCATGCCACGGCCTTTAAAATAATGGCCGTCGCGCTTTTGATGACGCTGCCAGATGGTTTCAATGTCGCCTTTTAAGTACACCATGGCGAGTTGATCGACGCCGTTGCGTAAGATATTGCGATATTCCGGCTTAAGCCCTGAGCAGGCGATGACGGCCTTATCGGTGTCTTGAAGCAGTTGGTTAAGCGTGGCTAACCAGCCCATACGATCTTCATCGTTCAACGGAGTGCCGGTGGCCATCTTCTTCACGTTTGCGTCGCAGTGGTAATCGTCGCCGTCAAAAAATGGATAACCTAGTTGCTCAGCAAGTCGCTGTCCGATAGAGGATTTTCCTGAGCCAGATACACCCAATACAATAATTTTTTTAATCATTTCTTCATGTCTCCTAACGGTCTTTGCTGATTGAGACAAAGACCGTACGTTCAAAAAGCCGTGTTGAACGGCATGACCTAGGGTTAATTATTTCCACCACAAAGCCAGCTGAGGGAAGAAGACAACCAGTGCTAATACCAGAATTTGTAAGCCGATAAAGGGCAACAAAGAACTGAAGATTTCGCCTAGGCTAATGTCTTTAGGGGCTACGGATTTTAGGTAAAACGCAGCAGGACCAAACGGTGGGGATAAGAATGATACTTGCATGTTCAAACAGAAGACCACGCCGAACCACACAGGATCTAGTCCTAAGTTCATGATAATAGGTACAAAAATAGGCATGGTGAGCAAGGCAACGCCCACCCAGTCAAGAAACATGCCGAGCACAAATAGCACCAACATCATGATCAAAACGGTGCCCATTACGCTGCCGCCGCTTAAGGCCAAAATGGTTGTTTCGACAAAGTCGATGCCGCCCATCAGGTTATAAACGCCTACCAACGCGGTGGCACCAATACCGATCCAAATAATCATGCCACAGGTGCTCATAGTGGCTTTGGCGCTTTCTTTTAGCATGGAGAAGCTCATTTCACCGCGAATCACCGCGCTGATCATGATTCCTACCACCCCTAATGCAGACGCTTCGGTCACAGACGCCACACCGGTGTAAATACTGCCCAACACCACAGCCACAGACAGTAGCGGGAAGAACAAGGCCTTGAAATAGTTGACGTTGGCATCTTCTGCGAGCTCTTCTTCCGTAGGAAGCGGTGCGTACTCAGGGTGCAGACGACAAATAATCAACACATACGCCATGTAGGCAAAAGCGAGCAACAGCGCAGGAAGAAAGGCGGCTTTAAACAGTTCGCCGATCGAAACACTGGCGGTTAAACCATAGATGATCAGGACAATACTGGGTGGCAACATGGTGCCTAACGCACCACCGGCACAGGTGGTACCAATCGCCAGCTTACGGTTGTAGCCAAGGCGGAGCATTTGCGGCAAAGCAAGAATGCCCAGCAGCACGGTTTCGCCACCAATCACACCAGACATAGACGCCAATACAATGGCCACTAATAAGGTTTGAACCGCAACGCCACCACGTAGCTTTCTACCGAATACCTTCATCGCGTCAAATAAGTCGCGGGCGATACCGGAACGATCGAGCAAGGCGGCCATCAGAACAAACATGGGCACAGCCAAGAACACATAACTGCCGACAAAACTGTATAAGCGGCTGGTAACCAGAGGCAATGCCCCTACACCAAACCAACCAATAGCAAAAAACATGGCAACGAGTAGGGTAACAAACGCGAGTTGCATGCCGGTTAGCAATAAGAAAATCATTGAACCGAGCATTAATAGGCTGCCATAGCCTATTCCTAGGGAGGATAAATCAAACATTTTTATGCTTCCTTAGGCCATTAATCTCTTGAATAAGATGTAAGAAAAATTGCGCAAACATCAGACAAATTGTCAGAAAAATAGTGCCTTTTACTAAGGCTGGAAAAGCGGGATTCCACGCAGAACCAGAGGTTTCTAAATACCATCCACCAAGTGGTGATAACCAAGAGTCATGTACCATCTGAAATGACGCCCAAATAAGCAAACTGGTAAATACCAATCCCAGAATATGGTGGAAGACATTTAAATAGCGACGAGCCGTGTCGGAAACAATGTCGTAAATCAGTACCACGCGAACGTGTTTATTTGTCGCCATGGCATAACTTCCGCCATAGACAAATAAGCAGCCGCCGATAAACGACGCCGTTTCATGCACCCAAATGGTTGGAGAGTCGAATAGATAACGCATTAATACTTCATAAAAAGAAATACCAACGGTAAAAATAAACAACAGACTTAAGATATTGCCCAACCCATGAATAACGTGATCTAAGCCGTTACGAGGTTGTTCAGAAGGGTCTATTTCTGGGTGAATTATTTCGGGTTTCATAGCAGTGGTCCAATGTAAAGTTGAGACAGAAAATCTCTTCTTCGCGAGGCTAATAAACGAGGTTTAAGAGAATGAGATAGAACAACGCAAAGGCGCTGTTCTATCTATGAAAATCGGCAGATTATAGAAGGCCGTTTTCTTCTAGGTAAGTAGTGATAGAGTCGTACACTTTTTGTGCATTTGGTGAGCGTTTAGCAAACTCTTTCCACTGTACACGAGCAATAGCACGGAACTTCTTACGTTCTTCTGGAGACCAGTTATGAATGGTGATCTTCGGATTGGCTTTAGCCACCTTCACAGCAGCTTCATCTGCGATGCGCAATTGCGTGGTGATGTCTTCTGCAAAATCACGAACAGAAACCGTTAGAATCGCTTGAATGTCGGCAGGCAATTTGTCCCATTTTTTCTTGCTCATAGAGATATCAATCAATGGCAAAGAGTGGAAGCCTGGGTACACAGGATGCGTTGCAATGTCGTTCATGCCGGCTTTCTGGTTTGTCGAGAAAACAGTGTAATCAGCGGCATCAATAACGCCTTTGCTTAAGCCTGTAAAGACTTCAGAACCTGGTAAGTTTACCGGCGCGGCACCCGCCGCGGCGAAGACTTGCTGAACAAGGCCTTCAGGCGCTCGAATTTTTAGGCCTTTTAGATCCGCAACACTGTCTAGAGGGACTCGAGATACTAAGGCTTCAACACCAGTCGTTGAGCCACCAATGAATTTCACGCCGTAAGGAGCGTAAAGTTCATTCATCAACTCGTAACCACCGCCGTAGTTAATGTACTGTAGAAGTTGCTGAGTATTGGACCAAGCGCCGACGGTATTACCAATCAGTCCGAACGCTGGATCTTTACCTGAGAAGTAACTTGTTGCGGTGATTTGGCCGTCCAAGATGCCCATTTTAATGCCATCTAGGGTTTCGGTGTGTTTGAACACACTGCCAACAGGAAGCAAATCAATGTGCACGCGACCGCCAGTCATGGTTTCAACGCGTTTTACCCATTCCTGCTGAATCTGGTAATTTTTATCACCCGATGGGTCTGAGGACTGGAATTTAAATTTGTAGTCTGCCGCGAATGCGGAAGTAGACAAAACCCCTGCTAGAGCAACAGAGGTCAGTGTGGTCATTAACTTGCTCATAAGATCGCTTCCCGATGTTTATTGTTTTAGGAAAATGGATTGCTAATACCAGTATTTGTTACCGGTAACTTAAGAGTGATATGTTACCGGTAACGTTCAGTCTGGGTCAAGTTCGATATCTTTATTTTTATTGGTTTTTTCATAATGGATTGATATCTAAAGATATCTTTTTTGCGTTTCTTTGTTCTGTATCTATAAAGCCATGAGAGAGCCTCGATTAATAAAGGGGTGTGTAGTAGCATGTAAGCTTTATTTTGACTTCAGAATTTAAATGTATTCTTCATAGGTTGGCTGGTAATAATGCATCGAATATTTCATACACTATTGGCTCGACCGAAACGCGCTGGTGTCGCCGTTTTTGTCCTTGTGTTGCTTGTATTTGGTTTCGCAACGACAAAAATTTTGCACCAGCAACTACAAACAAAGAAATCTGTGGCGCTCTCTCTAGCGCAAAGTCATGTTTTATTATTAAAAACCGCACTCGATAAAAATTTGTCTGCAAATTATGCCCTGGCAGCGGTGGCCGCTAGAGAGCATGAAAGAACGGATTGGTTCCCTTCCTTCGCAGCAAACCTGCAAAAAGATTATCCAGATGTATCCAGCTTCGCGCTTTCCCCTGATGGCATTGTGCGTCAGGTTTTTCCTTTTGAAGAGAATAAATCCGCATTAGGTTTTGATCAGTTAACAGACTTAGAGCAAGGAAAAGAAACATTACAGGCGAAAGAAGACGGAAAGCTCACTCTTGCCGGTCCTATGGACTTGATTCAAGGCGGCAAAGGGGTGATTGGACGCTTGCCTGTTTATTTGCCGCAATACGATGACAGTGAGCCGGTTTTTTGGGGGTTTACCAATGTCGTTATTCGCCTTGAAGACTTGTTGCGTTATGTGAATTTTACCGACCTGGATAACGGCGGTTTTAACTACCAACTGACGAAGTTACAGGAAGAGCGAAGTGAATCGGCTGTTGTGATTGCCTCTTCAAAACAAGCCGTCAGTAACGATCATATCGGGGTGACAATCGCGGTGCCGAATGGGCGTTGGCAGTTGATGTTGTCACCACAAGGTTATTGGCTGTCTCCTTGGGTTGTGATTGGCGACTTTCTCATTGTGTTGCTGATGAGCCTCTTGTTTGGGCGGGTGGTTTTTGTGGCATTGAAAATGCGCGAAGGAAAAGTGAACCTTGAGGCACTTATCGGACAACGCACAGCACAACTAAGTACTTCTAACTTGCGTATGAAAGCGATTTTATCCGCGCTGCCCGACTCCTTTTATGAAGCCGACGAGAACGGTGTCGTAACGTCTTACCATTCACCGAGAATGGATGCCTGGTATCAGAAAACGGACTGGCCGATAGGCAAGCATTTTAGTGAGTTGTTAGGAGAAGAGTCGACCGCAATTTTTAAGAAAGTGATGGAGCAAGCGAAAAAAGAGGGCTATGCCAATGGCCAAGAATACTACTATGACTTTGGTGAGCATCGTCGATGGTTTGAGATCTCCATGACTTACACTGGTGACAATGAAGGTGGAAACGGCTTTTACATCTTATTGTCGCGAGAAATTACTGAGCGCAAATCGGTAGAATCTGAGTTGCGTATCGCGGCGACCGCCTTCCAAACTCAAGATGGTATTTTGATTTCAGACGCGGACAACAAAATTATACGAGTCAACTCAGCCTTTGAAGCCATTACGGGTTATAAAGAATCCGAAGTGATTGGAGCCCTACCGAGTGTGATCAGTTCCGGCCGTCACCCTAAATCGTTTTATCGGGAAATGTTTCAACGCATTAAAGAAAACGACAGCTGGGAAGGGGAGGTTTGGAATCGTCGTAAAAATGGCGAAATTTTCCCAGAGTGGCTAAGCATTTCCATCGTAAAAGATGACGAAGGCGAGCTGACTCATTATGTCGCGACCTTTAAAGATATCTCTGAGAGCAAAGCCAATGAGCGCCGTATTAATCAGCTTAATTATTACGACAGCTTAACGCGTTTACCAAACCGTCGTATGTTGACAGAAGAAATTGATTATCTGCTGACTCATATTGACCTTAAGTGTCGTCGTAGTGCGGTTTTGTTTATCGATTTAGATCACTTTAAAGATGTGAACGATTTAAAAGGTCACCATTTAGGGGATCTTCTGCTACAGCAAGTGGCTTCTCGTTTAATGGACGCTACTCGCTCAGGTGATTCTGTGGCGCGCTTTAGTGGCGATGAGTTTGTGGTGATTTTAGAAGATGTGGACATCTCGTTAAATCCAGATCGCATTGCTTACCGCGCCAAACATGTTGCGAATAAAATAATGACGTCGTTAGGGCAGCCTTTCGAGTTAAATGAACAGCCATATTCGATGACGGCGAGTATTGGTATCGCCATCTTTGGCCAAGACGCCATCGGCAGTGATGAAATTATTAAGCAAGCTGAAATGGCGATGTATGAAGCCAAAGGCTTGGGCCGTAATCATGTGTGTTTTTATGCTCCTCAAATGCATGAGAAAATTCTTGAACGAGTCACGCTAGACAGTAGCTTCAGATTGGCTTTGCAGCGCAATGAATTTGTTTTACATTTTCAGCCACAATGGAATAGCGAGCGGAAAATGATCGGTGTTGAAGCGCTAGTGCGCTGGATTCACCCAGAAAAAGGCATGATACCGCCAGGTGTTTTTATTCCATTCGCAGAAGAATCTAAACTGATTTTACCGCTCGGACGCTGGGTAATGCAGAGCGCGATGGCGCAACTGGCCAGCTGGCAAAAAACCACTCAATTGAGTGATCTTGTCATGTCGATCAATGTCAGTGTGTTGCAATTTACCACGGTAGATTTTGTCTCTGAAGTGGAAGATGCCTTGACGCAGACAGGCGTCAATCCTGCGCAGATACAATTAGAATTGACGGAGAGCATGCTGGTACGAGATCAGTTAGATATTATCCAAAAAATGCAGGCACTGAAAAAACTTGGTGTTCTGATTTCGTTGGATGATTTTGGTACAGGCTACTCTTCTTTGTCTTATTTGCAGCAGTTGCCGATTGATCAACTAAAAATAGACCAATCCTTCACCCGTGCGATAGAAGAAAGCGATAAGCAAGCTTCGTTGGCGGCGTCGATCATAGGTTTGGGGCACAATTTAGGCATGGAAGTGATTGCCGAAGGGGTTGAGACGCAAGCCCAATTTGACTGGCTGAAGAATCACGGATGTGATCTTTACCAAGGGTTTTTGTTAGGGCGCCCACAACCGAGCAATGAGTTTGTTATAACGGAAGATACGAACTAATTGGCATTATTTGTCGAATACTATGACTTGTTTAGAACGTATTAACGTTTAACTTATTGGTAAGGTTTTTTCTGTATGGCTCGTTGGGGATTACGTGGTAAATCATTGTTTGCATTGGCTGTTACCTGCTTTCTAGCCCTGTTGTTTACGACATTTATGGGCTGGCTTTTATTAAAAGAAGGTAAGCTTTATTCGGCTAAAAATTACGCCAAAAGTTTTACCGAACTGAACTATCAAAAAATTCTAACCCCTATTTCTCGCGAGTTAGCTTTGGCGGAGCGGTTTGCGGACACCTCGACGGTTCGAGAGTGGATGCAAGACCCGACTAACAGTGAAAAACAAGCGGCGTTTGTTGAAGACGCAAAAGGTTTCTTAGGGGTATTTCAGGATCATTCGATGTTTTTCGTTACCGATGCGACGAAAGACTATTATTTTGCCGATGCCAATAACCCTTTTAGCATGACGCCAAAATACCGGATATCCCACGCGAATCCTCGTGACGATTGGTATTTCCATACGCGTCAGCAGTTAGCGCCCTTTAATATTAATGTTGATGAAGATGAACACTTAAAAGTCACCAAAATTTGGGTCAACTACCTAGTCAAAAACAAAGGTGTTTTTGTCGGTTTGGCTGGAACAGGTTTTGATTTAAGCCATTTTTTGGATGAGTATACCAGCACGCCTGTGGCCGGCGTTCACCCCTTTATTATTAATGCCAATGGCGGGATTGAGGCTCATCAAGACAAGGATTTAATCGCCTTTGATACCTTGGATGGCGATTACGGTGCCCGTTCGATTTTTGCCTTACTAGACGATAATGCGTCTAAACAAAAGGTAAAACAGGCCATGGAAAAAGCCCGAGGCCTGGACTCCAATGTTGTTTCTGTCATGGTGCAGCAAAAGGGAACGCAGCAGTTGATGTCCTTTATGTACTTCCCATTGCTGGATTGGTATGTGGTGACCAACGTTGACCTGAACAATGTCAATTTGTTGAACATGAAGGTGTTGCTGCCGACGGCCAGTGTGTTTGTTATATTGTTGATTTTGTTGCTCGCTGTTTTTGGCTTCGCGGTCGAGCGTTTGGTTATTTCTCCGATTCGTCATTTGCAATCTTCGGCAAAAGCAATGGAAGGCGGCTCTTACGATGTCAGTTTGCCGGTAACGGGCAATGATGAAATTGGCGATCTCAGTCGAACCTTTAACAATATGGCGAAACAGGTTAGAAACCACACGGAAGAATTAGAACGTAAGGTCACTGAGCGAACCACTCAACTGCAAGCTACCCATCAAGAAATGGCCGAAGCCCATCGGAAAATTGGCGCGTCCATTGACTATGCAAGCTTGATTCAAAAGGCGATTTTACCCGACCGACAAATGAAACAATTCTTGGGTGAACACCATAGTGTGGTGTGGCGTCCTAGGGATGTGGTTGGCGGTGATTTCTATGTTTTTAAACACTCTGATGACGGTTGTTTATTAGGCATTGTTGATTGTGCTGGTCATGGTGTGCCGGGGGCTTTGATGACCATGCTAATGCGCGCGGCGATCGACCATGCCACCACGGAAGTCGGCATTCAAGACCCAGCCGCTTTATTGCATTCTATTGATAGCACCTTGCGTTCCATGTTGAATGAAGACGCCAGTGGTGATCGAGTGGCCACGAACGCAGATGTCGGATTGGTTTATATTTCGAAAGATAACAAGAATATGCGATTTGCTGGTGCTAAGATTGGCTTGTATGCTAGCAATGGTGAAGACGTCGTGAAGTTTAAGCCGTCGCGTCGAGCGCTAGGAGACAGACGCCTAGGTGAGTATGTAAATGTGGACTTGCCAGTATCGGGTTGGACTTACTATATGACCACCGATGGCTTCTTGGACCAAGCCGGCGGAGAGAAAAAATTCGGTTTTGGGAATCGTCGCTTCGAGTCCTTATTACAAGAGAATGCGGAGCTACCATTGAATGACCAAGCTTCCGCATTTGTAGAGGCATTAAAAACGTACATGGGCGATCAGCCGCAACGAGACGACATCACTTTATTGTCTTTTCGCTTTGATCAATAACCCAGTCGATCATGGGGAATAAGCTATGCCAACACCGGACCTTTATGGTTTAAGAGAGCGCTTTGAAAAAGATAAGATATTGCTGTGCTTTAATGGACCAATATCGCGAAGTTTGATTGAAGAGATCGGCAATGCGCTGAAAAACTATTTACAATCGGAACAGCTTCCGCCAGCGTCCGCGATGGATGTGTTTGCCGCGTACATTGAGCTAACGCAAAACATTCGACATTATGCCATCGAATCTCAGCTAGCAGGGGCGGACACCGCCACTGTGATCGTGAGCCACAGCGAAGGTTGCTATAGCGTGGCAGCGGGTAATATTGTGCGTATAAACGACGGTGCAGCCCTGTTAAAACGCATTGAGTTATTTGCGACAATGGATAAGGTTGAGTTAAAAGCAGCGTATAAAACTCAGCTACGCCAGCCGCGAGATCCCCAAGCCACCACAGGTGCAGGGTTAGGGTTGATCGACATGGCTCGAAAATCGACCAAGCCAATGGAAGCGACATTAAAGCCCATTGACGATGAAACTGCCTATTTCAGCTTAAGTATACAAATCTGAGACACACTATGAATGAGTTATTAATTAACAGTACCCAGTCTTCACCTGAAATTCGTGGGGATTGGGAAAATGGTATTCTGTACATGAAGGGCGATTCGTACCCTGAGAATTCCTATGAACTGTATAGCGATGTGGTGGCTTGGGTTAGCCGCTTTTTGAAAGAAACATCGTCTCCTTTGACCCTAGAATTGACCTTGGTTTATCTTAATACCAGCAGCATCAAAGTGATGATGGATATTTTTGATGAAATGGAAGAGATGCACCAAGCGGATCGACAGGTGTCGGTAAAGTGGTTCTACGACGAAGACAACGAGCGCGTGGCTGAACTCGCAGAAGAATTTAAAGAAGACTGTTCTTTTCCTTTTGACATCATAGGTGGGTAATGAAGATTGATTTTTCGGCCTTAGAAGAGGAAGTTCAGCGTATTCTGGACACCCCTGAATACGACGATCACCCAGCCCGTGATGCTTTAGGTCGATTATGGGAAATGAATCTTAACCAATGGAATCGAGTCGAACGTATTACCCGTTTATCGGATTCATACCAAGATATGATGATGAAGCGAGAAAAAAGCCTCAGCGCTCGCTTTGATAAGCATTTGCGTCAATTGGAAAAAATCACTCGAATTTCAGACCATTACCAACGCGTGTTAAAACAAGTGAACAGTGAGCTTGAACAAACGGCCCTGATTGACCCTTTGACCGAGTTACCAAATCGTCGAATGATGATGAAACGCTTGTCTACGGAATTCGAGCGTGACGAGCGTGATAAAGTCTATTGTGTTGCAATGGTGGACGTGGATCATTTTAAATTAGTGAACGACGAATACGGGCACCAGGTGGGCGACGATGTGTTAGTGGCACTCGGCAAAGCCATGCCTGCTGTCATCGCACAAGAAGGCTACATTGGGCGTTGGGGCGGCGAAGAGTTTTTGGTATTGCTGCCAGGGAAAAGCCGCCAGCAAGCGCAACAATTGATGGAGGCAATGCGTCTTGCCATCGCTGAGCTAGAGCTTGATTTTGATGGTAAACGATTGACGACAAGCGTCAGTATCGGCCTGAGTGAGCATCGTCAAGGAGACACCATAGACTCCTTACTAACACGGGCGGATGATGCACTTTACGCCGCCAAATCCCTAGGTCGTAATCAAGTAACCGTCGATTGAGATAAGCGCCAGTGACGCGCTTATTATCCTTTTACTGGTGCCTTCTTGCAGGTGCCAGTTTTGCTCTTCCTTCCCTAGACATTAGTCTAGATGGCGTTTGATTGTCGCTGAAAAAGGCGCATTATGTTGTTAACTCGAGACTAAGAGCATAATAACAATGGCAGCCATCGACGTTTCAGAAGTACAAAAGTTCATTTTAAGCACTCCTCCTTTCTCTAATCTTTCTACTGCGCAAGTGACGACACTGCTCACCGGCATAAGTATTTCCTATGTGCGCCAAGGGCAGACATTAACGTTGGAAGGGGAGGCCGCTACCTTGCACCTGATCCGTCGTGGGGCGTGTGAAATACGCACACCCAAAGGCGCGCTGGTTGATCAAATTGCCGATGGCGAGTGTTTTGGGGTATCAAGTGTGTTGGCTCAAAACCCAGACGGTTTGGAAATCGTGGCGATGGAAGACAGTCTCGTTTACCGGTTTGATAAAGCCTCTTTTCTGACCGTGATTGCACAAAGCGACGCCTTTGCGCTGTTTTTCAAACACACTCGACACCATAGGTCGCGCAAATTATTACGCACCCAATCAGGCGATATTAATACGCCAGCGTTGCAGCTCTCAACGCCCATCGAACAAGTGATGACGCGCCAGCTTATTCAAGCGATTCCTGAAGAAACCGTGCAAGTAGCGGCGGCGCGCATGACCGAGGCGCGCGTCAGCTCGATTCTTATTGTTGCAGGTAAAGAGGAGAAGCAACGCCTAGTTGGCATAGTGACAGACCGGGATCTTCGTTCTCGAGTGCTGGCGTTGGGTATCACGGCCGATTTATCGCTGGCTGAGGTCATGACCGGCGAGCCAGCGACCTTATTACCAGACTCTTTGGTGATGCAGGCGCAAACCTTAATGAGCGAACACAATATTCACCATTTGCCAGTGGTTTCTGCCGAAGGCCTTCCGGTCGGTATGGTGACGGCGGCGGATTTATTGCGCCACCAAGAGTTGAGCCCCATTTTATTGATTAACCAGATTCATCGGCAGGCCAGTGTCGACAGCCTTGCACGGGTGTGCAAGCAATGGCCTATTTTGATTGTGAATCTGATTTTAACGGACATGAAACCGGCGGACATTGGCAAGGTATTGGCCGCAGTGAGTGACAATCTGACCCGCCGCTTGATTGAATTAGCCATTAAGACGCTCGGGGAGCCGCCGATGGCGTTTCAGTTCTTGGTGTTTGGTTCTCAAGCGCGAAGCGATCAGTCATTAGGCAGTGACCAAGACAATGGCTTGATGCTGTCGAGAGCGCCAACGCAAACGGAAGAAGAGTACTTTGCGGCCTTGGCCTCCTTTGTCTGCGAAGGTTTGGGGGAATGTGGTATTCGCTTGTGCCCTGGGAACATTATGGCAAGTAACCCAGACTGGCGGATGACGGCGGCACAGTGGCGTCAGGTATTTTCTAATTGGGTAACCAGCGCTGCCCCTAGCGCGTTACTGAACGCGAGTATTTTCTTTGATATTCGTTGTGTGTATGGGGATGACGAATCGGTGGCGAACTTGATCACCGAAGTGCAAAAAGACGTCGCTAAGAACAGTCTGTTTTTGGCTTCTTTAACGCGCAGTGCTCTCGCTTCAAAACCGCCGCTGGGTTTCTTCCGTCATTTTTTATTAGAGTCTTCTGGTGAGCATAAACACCAGCTGGATCTGAAACATCAGGGCTTGGCGCTGATCAATGATATTGCGCGTTTATATGGGTTGGCGTGCCGCACGTATCGAGTGGGTACGATTGAGCGGTTAGAGCAAGCGATTCGTGAGAAGTTGATCACCCCCGACACCGCCCGCAACTTAATCGACGCCTGGGACGAACTCAATGGCTTGCGCCTTGATGCTCAGCGCCGACACTGGCAGTCATCTGGTAAGGCCAGCGCTTACCTCGATCCGAGTGTGCTGAGCCCTTTAGAGCGCAAACATTTGAAGGCGACATTCGCCACGATTAAAGACGCTCAAGAGATTGTTCTACAGCGTTTTGCGAGAGGATATGCTTAGTGCTTGGCTGTTTGATAACAAGGTATAAAAGGTGGCGGCGCGATAAGTTGAGCGAAAAACGGCCATGGCAAGAGTGGGAATATTTGGTATTAGACATTGAAACCAGTGGGCTAGATGCCAAGCGAGATCACATTGTTAGTATTGGATGGGTGTTGATCAAACAGGGTCAGATTCAGTTGGATTCGGCGCAGCATCTCTTGTTAGATGGCGCACAAGTGGACGCCAGTGTGGGCATTCATTTGATCACAGATGGCGACCTAGAAGACCGTGGTCGTCGTGAAGAAAGCGTGATCCGTTATCTGCGTTTGCTGTTACGTGACAAGGTCTTAGTGATGCACCATTCACCGTTAGAACTTGGTTTCTTAAAGAGCTGGTGGCGCCAACTGAAGCAGCCTTCGTTGTCCATAAGTTGGTTGGACACGCTGGCGATAGAAAGAACAAAGGCAGCACGCAGCAGTCAACCAATACAAGAAGGAGGCTTTCGTTTAGCGCCTTGTCGAATGCGTTATGGGCTACCGGAATACCAAGGGCATGATGCGTTAACCGATGCCTTGGCGACGGCGGAGTTATTACTTGCGCAAGTCGCTTATCAAGGCAAAGGTTGTCGCTTACATGACTTGCTCCAAATGGGCGGCGGTCATGTCATCTTGGGATCAAAGCAAACGCTTAAACGTTAACGCTAAGAGTGACTTCAATGTTGTTGCGCGTGGCGTTTGAGTAAGGGCAAACTTGGTGTGCATCGTCGACCAGTTTTTCCGCCACGGCTTTGTCTAGCCCAGGTACGTTGATAACTAGGTCCGCAGCGATACCAAAACCGTGCTCAATTGGCCCAATGCTGACAGACGCGTCAATGTTGGTGTCTGCAGGCAGCGTGACTTTTTGTTGCGAAGCAACCAGTTGTAACGCACCAATAAAACAGGCTGAATACCCTGCGGCAAAAAGCTGCTCAGGGTTGGTGCCATTACCACCAGCACCGCCTAACGCTTTTGGTGTGCTTAGGGTGACCTGTAATGCGCCATCATCAGAGTGAGATTCACCAGTACGACCACCGGTTGATTTTGCTCGAGCGGTATAAAGAACATCATTTAATGCTGTCATTGCTGTCTCCTAATCTTGGATTTATATTGTCTGCTATTAAATAGCGCGCTATATAATTATCAAAAAATAAGAACTTAATCACATCAGCACAGTTAACGGCTATACCATTAAGAGTGGGTGAGTAAGTTCTGTCGCAGTGCTTCTATGGCTGTTTTGGTCTTCGCCAGCTCATCCAACGAAAGGTCTGAAGCACAGACCGCTTGTTGAATAATGCCTTCTACTTTGGCTTCTAAAGCTTCCCCTTGCTGAGTTAACTCAATGATGACATGACGTTCATCATCCTTCGCACGGTGCCTTGTGACTAAGCCAGCTGTTTCCATTCTTTTCAGTAATGGCGTTAAGGTGGCTGAGTCCAGATAGAGCTGTTCTCCAATGGTAGAAACGGAGCAGGATCTATGTTGCCAAAGTACAATTAAAACCAGGTATTGTGGGTAAGTGATGCCTAAGGGCTTGAGTAGTTTCCGGTATAACTTGTTCATCGCCAACGACGTTGAGTACAAGGAGAAACACAAAAGCTCGTTCAATTTTGGAACGCCTGTCATGGCGGACTTACCTCTAAACTCTGGATTCGTAGATAATAGATAGTGCGCTATTTAATTGCAATACTATCTATTCTGCTTCCTTGCTTTTTGATTTCTTGCTCCTATTTTTGTGCGGTTATCAGGCTAATGTGCTTACTTCTTCAGTTATTGTTCTCTAGCTACGAGAAGGGCTTGGATTAAATGCCCATTCCTCATCCGTCGGTTCGGACGCCAGGTGCTTGGGATTTTCAGACCAGTGAATCAAGTTAAGCTGACCGCTGGCTGATTCCGTGAGCGCCGTGCAATGTTCTACCCAGTCGCCGTCGTTACAATAGAGGGTCGCGTCTTTAAGGCGAAAAGAGGCGTAGTGAATATGGCCGCAGATATAACCATCAAGATGGTGGTTTTTGGCAGATTTTAGGGCCGCTGTCTCAAAGCGCTCAATAAACTCTTTGGCTTTATTGATATGGGTTTTCAAGTATCCGGCCAGCGACCAATAAGGCAAACCGATTAAACGACGCATGCCATTAATCCATTGGTTAAGCGAGAGCATCAGGCCGTGTGCTCGGTCGCCAATGGCTAACATCAGCGGGCTGATTTTGATCATCTGATCAAACTCATCGCCGTGACTGACATGGAAGGTTCGGCCATCTGCCGTGATGTGTTTGGCGTTTAGACGAATGTCGATGCCGGATAAGGTTTGTCCCGCAAATTGTCTAAAGAAGGCGTCGTGATTGCCTGGAATGTAAATCACCTTGGTGCCTGAGCGCGCCATGCTGAGGATCTGTTCAACGATCTGAGTGTGCGTATCAATAAAATTGGCACGACTCTTCATTTCTTGTAAGTCGATGATGTCTCCGACTAAGTACAAGGTTTGTGTGGAGATTTTCTGCAGAAAATCCAACAAGTGGTTTGCTTGGCAAGCCTTAGTACCTAAGTGAACATCTGAGATGAAAACCGATCGAAACGTCGTTTGCATAAAAGTCTCCTGAGCGCCATGTTCTTCTAAGATAAGCTGGCTTCATGACAAATATATGAGCGTGAGATGACGGTTCTGTCACATAGCGATACTGGGGGTGAAATAGGTATTTTGATAAGGCTGAAGGTAAAGGTAATTGCCGCCTTTTTGCTTTGCGGATTTCTTGGCTTGCGCCGCTAGCTCGGCGACGAGATGGTGGTTGTCACATTCATCAGGGTTTGGGTTCACCACCCCAATAGCGAGGCTTAAAATGGGGTGAAATACCGTCTCGCCTTGTCGGCTTTGCGTCCAGACACCGCCTTCTTGGAGGGTTTCTTGTGTGTAGAAATGACGAACTTCTTGAGCAAACCTAGCCAAGATAGCGCGACATTGCTGTTCCCAATTTGGCGATCGAAAAATGGCGACAAAATCATCGCCGCCGATATGGCCGATAAAGTTACCATCAGGACTCACTTCATCTTTAATAAGGTTGCCGACCAATTGAATAATAGCGTCCCCTTTGGAGTAACCAAAGTAGTCGTTAAAAGGTTTGAAATCATTGAGATCGAAATAGGCCACATAGAAGTCTTCTTTGGCTTTTAAACGCAGGCTGACTTCTTTGTGGATTGGCACATTCCCAGGCAACAAGGTGAGCGGGTTCGAGTAGGTCGCATTTTGTATTTTGAGTTCGGTAATGCGCTTGAGCAGATCGCGTAAATGCCCTGTACCAATAAATTTACCGTCTCGAACAATGATGATTTCGTTGTTGAGTGTATTGGCTTCTTGGTTGGTGACTAGCTCAGACACAGTCGCCAGACTAACGCCGCTTTCAACGATCAGCACATCTTCACTAAGTAAGGTGATGGCAGGTTTGTATTCGTATAAAGCGCGGCCATAGGTGGTCGAAAATAACTCATGCAACTGATAGCGTCGGACAACACCGATGGGCTCATCTGCCTTGTTTAGAACCGGAATAGCGAACACGTCAGGGTGCTCGGTAAAAAGCAGAGACACGCTGTTTAAAGGGCTGTCGGCATAAACGTTAGGCGTGGCTCTTGATAAGGTTTGTACTGTTTCTGCATGATCAATGTTGAAGGCAGCACGACGTTGGGCGTGTTTTTCCAAATACGCGTTAGGTTGTGATGAGGGTTTTTCTACCGGTCGAGCGAGAAAGAAACCTTGGCCGAATGTGACCCCCATTTCGATGAGCTGGTCCAACTCCTGCTGTGTTTCTATGCCTTCGGCAATCAGTTTGCAATCTAAGCGTTGGGCAATGGTAATGATGGAGCGAACAAACTCCCGCTTGATTTCGTCTTTATCAATGTCATGAATGAAATGCTTGTCGATTTTGACAATGTCAGGCTGCAATTCTGACCATAATCTAAGGCCTGAATACCCCACACCAAGATCGTCAATAGCGACTTGGAAGCCCATTTTTCGATAATGCTCGACACTGGTTCTCGACAATCCATTATGGTCGTAAGGATGCTGTTCAGAGAGCTCAATAATGATGTCTTTTTGGTTGAGACCAAGGTCATTAAGAATATTGAGCGTCATGCCTTTTTGATGGTAAGGCGAGCTTAATAGAGACGCGCTCACGTTCAGAAATAAGCGTCCTGGCAGCGCCAGTTTGGCAAAACGAGTCAGTGCTCGCTCGCGACAAAGCAGCTCAAGTTCGTGCAATCGATGCTCTTCAGTGGCCAAGGTAAACAGAGCGTCAGGGGTGAACAAAGGCGTGTTTTCAGGGCCTCGAGAGAGGGCTTCATTGCCGTAGATTGCACCAGATGATAAATCATAGATGGGCTGAAAAAGCGGCGTAATTAAGCCGTCATTTAAAATCTTATCCAGTAAAATTTTGTTCTCGTTCGTGCTCATCGTCGTCTTAACACTTCATCAGCTTGTTGATGCACATCAGTTTATGTCGTATTTATGACCGTTTGATGACGGTCTGTCGGGCACGAGTCGGTGGAACACAGTGAGCGCCATAGGCTGTCACAGAACGGGGTAATAACGCATTAAAATAGGGTGTGTTGTTTTTGAAAAGCAGAGTGAGAAATAGGGTAGGAAAAGAGTTGTACTAAGAGGGGGATTGAACCCGTAACCAGATCGGTATTGTTATTCTTACCTTACGATCGGGAACGTGGGTCGTTTAGTCTTCATTACGGCTGTTGATAACAACGGCAATCGACTAGTCGGTGACGCGAATGATTAGTGTGCTGTGTGGCCTTGAACTGAACGATTAGGGATCAAGCTAACAATTACTTTTTTAATGCCAGAAACCACTTTTTTGAACGCTAGAGAAAGGTAAACACGGCGCATTTCGTAGGCTTTTTCTACGTAGTAATCAGTGTCTAAGTTACCTAGGTTGTCGTATTTGTAATCAGTTTTCATCGTTTATCTCCTAAATAAAAATCGTGTTTTGTTTACGCTTTTTATAGTAGCGAATGGATGAATCTTGAACAAACGATCAATTTTCAGCTAATAGTTGAGAAAAACTAACCGTTAACGCAACAACCCTCTACATAGGGTGATTTTTACTGTGTTATTGAATCGGCTGCTGGCTGGCCGCACGGAACCTTCCTGGAGGATAGCCTGTGTTCTTTTTGAAAAAACGCGAGAAATAGGCCGGGTCTTTGAAGCCTAGATTATAAGCAATTTCTTCAATGGATTGGCTGGTGTACAGAAGTTGCCGCTTGGCTTCTAAGAGCAACCTCCCATGGATTAAGTCATGGATGCTCTGTTGCAGAACCGCTTTACTGGCGCGATTCAAACGGCTAATAGAGGAACCTAATGCCTGCGCGTATTGATCACTGCTCCAATGCTCTTTGTAGTGCTGCTCGATGAGGGTTTTTAGTGCCTGCATCTGACGGTCTTGCGTCGACATGACCGCATGTTGCTCACCACTCAGGCGTTGTTGACGCCTCAATTGCAGAAGAATGGCATTGATTAAGTAATGACACATCAATCCACGGCCTTCTCGCGAGTATTGCAGTTCTTTTTCCAGTTGCTCGATCAGCGGCCAAAGCTCTCTCAGCATGGATGGCTGCCCGTTAAAAGGGATGTAGCCTGGCTGATTCAATAAGGGTTTGATAAATTGTTCGGCTTCTTTGCCGATGCGGTCGATCACAGGCACGGCAATGGTAATGACTCGACCATCAGTGTCGGGAGCAAATTGAAAACTATGAACCACCCCCGTAGGCACAATAATGGCCCAACTGCCGAGTAAGTGTTGCTGCTGTTCATCCATTTGAATATTGGCGCTGCCCGATTTAAGAATCAAAATCTGAAACAACTGGGCATGGCGATGGGCTTTGATTTTCCAATCCAAATGACTGCTGCGAGATTCTATCGCTTCTATATGAAAAAAATCAGGGTCATCAATCCAATTAGATTCGCCATATAAACCAAAGTGAGGAATGCTGTTGTTTGTCATCATGTTTTTATTATTTTTCCAAAAGGTGCAATAAAGAGAAAACCAAAGCGTGTGCTCTTTATGATTACTTTTTATTGAATATCTCTGTTTTTACTTAAAAATAGCCACAAAAGCACGCCTTTTCTATGGTTTTTGTCGAAATATAGATTTCTTAAATAAATCTATAGATGATCGAAAAGTACAATTTTTTGATCATAATGTGCCTAACGGAAGGGCTTTTAATTCGCCACTATAAACTCACTTTATGGCGAGCAATGATCTCGCTAAAGAAAAAAAATAAAAGCATAAGGTGAGAAAAAATGAGAACACAAGTCGCTATTATCGGTGCAGGTCCGGCAGGATTATTGTTAGGCCAGTTGCTGGCCAAACAAGGAATAGACAATGTCATTATTGAGCGCGCCTCAGGGGATTACGTTTTAGGGCGTATCCGTGCCGGTGTTCTTGAGCAAGGTATGATGGACTTATTGCGTGAAGCGGGTGTGAATGAGCGCATGGATAAAGAAGGTGAAATTCACAGCGGCTTTGAATTGGCCTTTAATAATAAGCGTGTGCACATTGATCTAGCCGAACTCACCGGCGGTGATACCGTGATGGTGTATGGTCAAACCGAAGTGACACGGGATTTGATGCAAGCTCGTGCCGCCGCCGGATTAACGACCCATTACGAATCTAGCAATGTGCTTTTGCACGACGTGAAAACCGAATCGCCTTATGTGACCTTTGAGCAAGACGGGCAATTGCAGCGCTTGGATTGTGACTACATAGCCGGTTGCGATGGTTTTCATGGTGTTTCTCGTCAAACTATTCCCCTAAGTGTTCGCACTGAGTATGAACGGGTTTATCCGTTTGGTTGGTTAGGGCTACTAGCCGATACACCACCGGTTAACCATGAATTGATTTACTGCAAAACAGATCGAGGTTTTGCCCTCGCCAGTATGCGTTCGCCAACCCGTTCCCGTTATTACTTACAGGTGCCTTTAACCGACAAAGCGGAGAACTGGAGCGATGATGATTTTTGGGAAGAGTTGAAGAAACGTTTACCAGACGATGTGTCTAGTCAGTTGGTCACAGGGCCAAGTATTGAGAAAAGCATCGCCCCACTGCGTTCTTTTGTTTGTGAGCCAATGCAATACGGTCAATTGTTTCTCGTCGGCGACGCCGCGCATATTGTGCCGCCAACAGGGGCAAAAGGGCTGAACTTGGCGGCGTCTGATGTTGCAACCTTATACAAGGTGTTGACCCGAGTGTATCAACATAAGGATACCGCCTGTATTTCTCAGTATTCTGATATTTGTTTGCGTCGAGTGTGGAATGGCGAGCGTTTCTCTTGGTGGATGACGAATATGATGCACGATTTTGGTGATGTATCGGTCAATGGCGCAGACGCCGCAACCTTTGAAAAATTCATGAGTTCTGAGTTGAACTTCTATACGGGAACAGAAGAAGGGCGCCGAGTGATTGCTATGCAATATGTCGGCTTGCCTTATGAGCCAATTTTACCAAGTGAAAATCATTAGGTTAAACAAAAAATGAAAGAGGTTGATTATAAAGTATGAAATTACAATTTCTTAAAAAGCCTTATAAATCATTGGGTTTATAAAATATTTGTATTTTATTTTTGAGCGGAAGGAAAACACCTCCTTCAAAAATAAGATTTTGCTATTCATTTTTCCAATAGATAAAACTCAGAATCAATTACCTTTTTAAGGATTTGCTTGTTAGCTTTTAAAGAGAATACTGCAAAGGATCGCAGCACAATATAATAAATATAATGATACTTCGGAGTCGAACATGAGAAAAATAATAAAGCAGGCGGCTGTCGCAGCCGTTGCCGTTTCCGCCATTGCTCAAGTACACGCATCCGCTGAATACACTTTGCGTTTCAGTCACTTTTTCCCAGAGGTTTCTGGGCAAAGTAAAGAGCTGTTCCATGTGTGGGCAAAATCGGTAGAAGAAGAATCTAATGGGCGCATAGACGTTCAAATCTACCCTTCCGGTACCTTGGCGAAAGCCACAGGCCAATACGATGCGGTGAAAAACAGCATTGCTGATGTGGCCGTTGCTATTCAGGGTTACACCGCCAACCGTTTCCCTCTTACACAAATTGTTGAGCTGCCAGGGGTGGCGAAAGACGCTGCGCAAGGCTCTTGCATCGTCGAAAGCTTATACGATGAAGGTTTGATTGCGAAAGAGTATCGCCAAACCAAGCCTCTGTTTATGTTTACCCATGGGCCTGGTGTGCTGCACACCACAGACAAAGAAATTAAAACCCCAGAAGATTTAGCGGGCTTACGCATTCGTCGTCCGACTTCTGTGGTCGCGAAACTATTAGAAGGACTCGGTGCTCAGCCTGTTGGTATGCCTGCGCCAGACGCTTATCAATCCACTCAGCGCGGTGTGATTGATGGGGTTGCCTTGCCATGGGAAGGGCAATATACCTTCCGACTTAACGAGTTAACCAAATACCACACAGAAGTGGGTGGCCTTTATACCTTGGCCTTCGTGATGACAATGAACAAGTCCTTCTATAACCGCCTTCCTGCCGATCTTAAAAAGGTCATCGATAACAACTCAGGCATGAAATGGTCTGAAAAAGCCGCGAAGGTATTTGATGAACTGGATGCGAAAGGGCGTGCCCAAGCCATTGAAATGGGTGACACGATAGACATCATCAAAGATGGTGCAGAAAACCCATTGTGGAAACCTGTGCTGTATCAAGCCACCGAAGATTACTTAAAAGAGCTGCAAAAGAAAGGCTTACCCTCTTATAAGGTCTACGCTCGCGCTATCGAACTATCACAAACCGCGTGTAAATAAGCGATGATGAAGACTGTTTTTACAGCGTTATCTGGGGACTTTTCATGAAAGCAGTAACCTGTTTTATAGCGCGAATCACCCATTTTATGCATCTGATTGGCGGCTTCTTTTTAGTCGCCATGATGTGTGTAACCTTAGTGGATGTTGCTACTCGCGGAATCTTTACCCTTACCGATGGCGCGCTGGATTGGACTTTTACCGGTGGCATAGAGCTGGTTAAGTACAGCTTGTTGTTTACGGTATTGTTTATTTTGCCGCACTCGGTCAGCCGATCACAGGTGATTGTTGACCTGTTTACAGACGGTTTTAAAGCCAGAACAAAGGTCATGTTTGAAGCGTTTTATAGTGTTTGCTTTGGCCTATTTGGGGCGGCGATGGCATATAGTTTTTACCTACACATTGAAGACGCCGCGATGAGTTATGAAACCACTCAAGACCTGATGATCCCATTAACCTACTTTTACTCAGTGGCCACATTTGCAACCGTGATGCTGGCTGTTTCTGCGTTTGTCTACGCGTTCGATTTATTAATTTGTGGGAAGGCAGAATCATGAGTACCTCAATGATAGGTTTAGTTTGCATCGCGTTTATGATGCTATTAATTGTGCTGCGAGCGCCCATTGCGTTAACGATGGCGCTGATTGGCTTTGGTGGGTTTACCTGGATTGTGGCGTTTGATCCTGCGGTGTCTATTTTGGCAAACGGACCTTTTGAGACTCTGTCGAACTACAGTTTCAGTCCTATTCCTATGTTTATTTTGATGGGGGTATTTGCCTCAAAAGCCGGCATGTCACAGGCGCTCTTCCAAGGCGCACGAACCATGTTTGGCAGCTGGCGTGGTGGCATGGCATTGGCGGCCGTGACCTCCTGCGGCATCTTTTCTGCGATTTCAGGTTCTTCTTTGGCGACGGCGGCAAGCATGTCTCGTGTGGCCTTGCCTGAAATGGAGAAAAACGGTTATGCACCGACGCTGGCCAGTGGTGTGTTAGCGGCAGGCGGTACTTTAGGGGTGATGATTCCACCGTCGATTGCGCTCTTGTTGTATGCCTTGATCACTGAGCAATCGGTGGGCGATATGTTTATCGCAGGCATAGTGCCAGGCCTCATGGGCTTGGTGATGTACGGTCTTACTGTGGCCGTGGTGGTGACGCTTTTTCCGAAGAGTGCGAACCCTGGTGAAGCGACGACGTTAAAGCAGAAAATCATTGGCTTGAAAGGCTTGTTGCCTTTCTCTACGGTGTTCTTGTTTATTATCGGCGGTATTTACACCGGTTGGTTTACGCCAACTGAAGCCGCTGCTGTGGGTGCAGGTGCGACCTTGGTTATTGCCTTGGCCAGAGGGATGCGCTTCCAGCAATTTCAAGAAGCCGTGAGCGAAACCTTGGTGATGTCTGCGATGATCTTTTTTATGATCATAGGCGCGGAAATATTTGGTTATTTCTTATCGGTATCGCGTATTTCTTTCTCCTTGGTGGAGTATGTCGGCAGCTTAAACCTGAGCCCATACATGGTGTTATTGTGTGTGCTTGTTTTGTTTATGTTGCTGGGCTGTGTGATGGACAGTATTGCCATGCTGTTGCTGACCGTTCCTGTGGTTTATCCCCTGATTGAAGCCGCGGGCTTTGACCCTATCTGGTTTGGTATTGTGGCTGTGATTACCGTTGAGCTGGGGCTGATAACGCCACCGGTTGGCATGAATGTCTTCGTGATTAAATCAGTGGCGCCGCATATTGGTCTGGGAGACATGTACAAGGGCGTGGTGCCGTTTGTGATCTCTGACTTATTGCGCTTGGCCTTGATTGTCGCCTTCCCTGTGATTGCTGTGGGCTTGGTGCATTAACTGACAAATCGAGTTGAGCAGATAAACAAAAGCGGCCTCTGTGGATCACAGAGGCCGCTTTTTTACCTTTACTAATTGGCGAAAAGCTGCCGTCTGGCCATGATACCCAGACGTTTATTTCTGGCTGGTCAGCCAGCTAAATAACGTGCTGATGGCTTGTTGCGACCAATCTTCAGCGGCTTTGTTTTCTGCGCTTTGCTGGTTTTTATCTATTCCACGAGCACTCAGGTTCCAAGATGCCAAGTGACCATTGTCAGGCCCAATAAGGGACAAGGTGCCTTCTTGGAACACATAATAGCGCCCACTTTGTGTCTGACTATGGCTGGAGGTTTTAGAGGATAAGCGAAACACACCACCTTGCTTTGCAACCAACCCATATTTGGACAATTCACTTGCCAATAAATGACCTTGCTCGGTGGCAGAAATATCAAAACCAAACTGGCTTAGTGCTTGATTGAGTTGACGCTCCGTGGCTTGTAAGTCTTTGTCTGCACGACCGCTTAACCCATTTTGAGTCGAATAGAGATTGAGCTCATCCTGATAGGTTTTACGTTGGGCAAATAGGCGAATCAATCCCATGTAAGTGCGCCAGTCTTTTACGGCTGCCGTTTGCTCAGGGGTGGTGCTTAACCTAGCCGCCGCGCTGCGAATCTGGTCGTCGGTGTCGCTTAGCATAGCGGTTAATTTTGCGATGATGCGTTGGCGATCAATGGACTGCAAAACATAGACGTAATCGGCGCCTGCGAAACGTTGCTCATTGACGGTTTGTTCTAGTTCAATGGGCGCGGTTTTGACTTGGGTGTACGCGCTTTGTATCCGCACGACTTGCTCGTGTTGCCCTGAGGTCGACGACACCTGAGTGTCTTGGGTATTAACCTGACTCACTTGGGTACGCAGCTGTTGGGCAATCTGTGCATTGCCGTTTTGCTCTGCTTGTGAGAACGCCAACGCGAGATTATCGATGCGTGGCGCACTGCCAACACCATACAGGTGAGAGCGATCACTGGGCGGAGACAAGACCCAATCAGGCACATCGGATGAGTCTGTCTTGACCAGGCTGTCGCCGCTCAATGCGCTGATGCAGCCGGTTAAGCTGGCGAGACTAAAGGACGCGACGAGCAGCCAGCTAAAAGATCGAAACAAGGAGGCTTTGTTCATCGTTAGAAGAAACCACCTTTAGTCGCCAGCTTTTTGATTTTCTTCTGACCATTCCATACTTCTCGGTTGGTTGTCATGTCGATCAGTTTTAAATCCACTTGATAAAAAGTCACTCGCTCGTCACCGTTCGAATCGACGATGGAGTTGATGGTGCCAGACAAAGCAAAGCCGGCACCCTGTTCAAGGCCGAATTTCGCCACAGTATCAGGAGCGGCATTCATTTCTTGATCGCTTCTTTCGGTACGAATGTCTTCACGTTCTTCGCCAGACACCACAAAGTCCACTTTACCCGCGCGTAACAGGCTGCGTTTGATGTCATTCACAAAGGTATCCACAGGGATATGTTCTGAGCTTTTGTTGCGAATGGTCTGAATAATGACGGTTGGATTGCCTTTTTTCGAGAAGTTGTAATCTCGGTACCAAGGGAAACTCAACATGTCATTGATCATGGCATCGGCGACCAATTTAGAATCGATGTCGTTCCAGCGATCAGAAACCGCCACTTCTTTGTCCGTGTCGATTCGTTTAACACTACCCGAGCAGGCTACTAAGGTAACGGCGAGCAGTATCACAATTAAATGTTTCCATTGAGCTAATAGGCGCATGATCAGAGTCCTTATTTACTTACCTAAAATTTTAGGTGTTTAGAGTCGTCAGTTTAGTTTGGGTTACGTAAGTTCCACACTTTTATTTCATTGGGTTTTAACACAATTTTCCCCAATGAAAAATGTTGCTTGTCTACCGAGTAAGTTGGCTCGTAAGGGCGAGCTGGTATTGCTTTACGAGTTAAACGCACTTGCGCAGGCAAGGTGAGCCAGTTGCGCGTGTCGGCAGCCGAAGAGGCGAACACAGACACTTGGCCGATCAAGCTGAGGATCAAGCTGGCGGTATCATCTTTGACACTTCGCGCCACCCGATCAGCGAGCCAACTTCGTAATAATTCACGAACCAAGCCTTCGTATATGTCGCGCTGTGCTTCAAACAGCTGTTCTTGGAAGGCGATATCCGCCAGGGATGTCATGCGGATGGTTTGGCTCGCCGGCTCGGTTTTATCTGTACTTTTGTCAGAGTTTTGGTCTGTACTTTTACCAGTACTGTTGGCCGTGTCTTTATCTGTGCCGCTGGCGTTTAATGCCAATATAGGGGTTTGGTGGTCGAGTGTAAAACGTGTGTAATAGGGCACGGTGACGCGAATAAACTGCTGGGTTAGTAGTGTGTCTAAATGGGCTTGTTCGAGTTGTTTCCACACCGCCGGACCGACAATGACGCGCTTGGTGAAGACACCACTGACGGCGCCCCAAGCGCCACCCGCTTTGTAATTGGCGATCAAGTTAAGCGGATTAATGTCTGAATACACCATGGTAAACCAGCGAAAAGCATCGTTTTGTTGCTGGTGGCTGCCGCCGATTACAGGTTGTAATACCAAAGAATAGGCATTCGGGTCGGCGTACAGACGCAGCGACATTTCGCTTTTGTCTGGAATAAAGCCTTCGTGTTCGAGAATGACGAGCTCTGCGTCGTCTTTTTTGTAGCTGTCTAGCACGGTTTGCATCGGCAAAGAGAGTTTGCTTTTGATGAGTTTATTTATTTCATCTTGGCTCCAGCCTCCGCCCTTACGCATCATACGTATGGTGTCTAGCCAGGCGCGTTCTGCGGTCATATCAGACAGGCTATATTGTTTGGCGTAACCTGCTTCGTAGAGCTTGGCGGCGTCTTGATAGCTGATACGAGCGTCGTCGTATTGTTTGCTGATCTCATATTGCAGACCTTCTAAATAACGCGCCCAAGCGTCATCGCGATAGGCGTATTCTTCGGTACTGCGACCGCCATTATAGAAGTTACCCAGCCAGCTGAGCGCTTTCATATAAAAGGCTTGGTCTTGTTTCGCGTTTAAATCTTGGTAGCTGGGTTTCTGCGCTTGAATCTCATTGAGTTTATTGTCGATGCGGCGGGCTTCTACCAGAGCGGAGTCCCGTAGTTTGTCGCGTTGCTCACGATTAGTGGCTTGTTCTGATAAGGCTAAGTAATTGAGAGACTTAAGATAACTGATGTAGATTCGTTCTAAACCACTGCCATGGTAATTTTCTTGTCTGGGGTTGCTTAAGAGTGCCCAAGCGCGATTTTTGAAGCTCTTTTGGAAGAAGGTATCGCTAAGCTCATCGGCTTGTTCCAGCAAGGCGTTACTGCGCTGATAATCCCCTTGATTCTGCGCCAATGCG
This sequence comes from Marinomonas sp. KMM3893, assembly GCF_004352855.1. Lineage (GTDB taxonomy): Bacteria > Pseudomonadota > Gammaproteobacteria > Pseudomonadales > Marinomonadaceae > Marinomonas > Marinomonas arenicola. The sequence goes on from NZ_SJSC01000002.1 coordinate 476,245, forward strand.
CCCGTTTCAAGGAAATAGAGTAATTGGTCATGGGGGCTGTCGTGCAACGCTTTGGTGAGTTGGTTTTCCGCGTTTTTCCAATCGCCTTGTTTGGCCAGGGTTAAGCCTTGGTCTATTTCCTGTTTATAGGTCGCGCAACCCGTCAATAGGGTGAAAGTTACGCAAATAATAGCCCACTTCAACATTAATGCCCTTTGCCTAGAAATTGGTTAATAAAAAGAACGCCAATCAATGCCATGCAGGCTAAGTAAAGTAAAAGCCAGCGAGCTTTAAGGCAATATGGACAAGGCTTTTTCTTTTTTTTCGTCATGATGGGTAAACGCCAAGTTAATGGTTACTGTTGGAGCGCATCTAACGACTACTATGCCACAAAAAAGGAGGCACAGGGCCTCCTTTTATAAGCAAAAAACGTGCACACGGGTTATTGTGTTGTGGCCGCTTCAGCTTGTTGTTTCTGAAGATTTTCTAAGTAAAGCGCATCAAAGTTGATTGGCGCTAGCATCACGGCAGGGAAACTGCCTTTAACAATGGTCGCATCAACATTTTCACGCGCATAAGGGAACAATGTTGCTGGACAGAAAGCGCCTAATGCGTGGTGCAATTGCTGATCGTCTAGACCGGCAATGACAAACAATCCACCTTGTTGAACTTGCACAAGGTAAGCAGGTTCATTGGCATTTTTCACATTCAAAGTGATATCTAACACGACTTCATAAACGCTTTCACCCACTTGGCGACTGCGAGTGTTCAATTCCATGGCCACTTCTGGTTGCCATTCTTCTTGGAAAACCATTGGAGAGCGTGGAGATTCAAAAGAAATGTCTTTTAGAAATACGCGTTGTAAAGAAAGCTGAGGACCTTGTTCTTCTTGGTTTACTGCCGCTTCGTTATTATCAGCCATTATTATTCCTTTTTCTTATGAAGAGTGTTCCGATTTACTGTCCTAGACAGCGATATCGTTGTTATTTTTCCGGATGCTATTTTTGCCGCTTTATTTAGTGAGCAAGCAAAGCATCCAGTTTTTGTTCACGTTCTAACGCAAACAAGTCGTCACAACCGCCAACGTGTTGTTCACCGATCCAAATTTGAGGAACCGTATGACGACCGCTTTTTTCCATCATTTCTTGGCGTTTTTTAGGTTGTCCATCCACACGAATTTCATCGTATGCGACGTTTTTTGTGCTAAGTAACTGCTTTGCTCGAGTGCAAAACGGGCAGTAGTCACTAGAGTAAATGGTTACTGTTGCCATAATAGTCTCTCTTATTTCTTCACTAGAGGAAGGTTAGATGACTGCCATTCAGCGATGCCGCCTTGAAGTTTGAAGACTTTACTAAAGCCTGCTTTTTTCAACTCTTTCGAGCTAGGGCCAGAATGAATGCCAGATTTACATACTACAATAATAGGGGCATCTTTGTGTTTCTCAAGCTTGCCTAGACTGCTTTTGATCTTAGTCGCAGGGATGTTTAAAGAGCCGGTGATAAAGCCAGTTTTAAATTCCTTTTCTGGACGAATATCAAGAATCACAGCGTCTTCTGTGTTCATAAGAGTCGTTGCCGCAGAAGGGGTTAATCCTTGTGGGCCACCTTTTGTTTCAGAGAAAATTAATGTGGCTAGGACAGCTAAAAATACCGCGACCATTTCCCAGTGGTTAGTCGCAAATTCAATAATTTGATTCATCATCATAACGGTAAGACCTGTAAAAAAACTGCCAGCATTATACACGGCCAGCTTAGCGGGTACATACTCCTTATCAGAGGATGTGGATTCTCAGAAAAAGATTTCTTCAGAACGGGCAAAACAGACAAAAAAGCCAGCCGACTATTTCGCCGCTCGCGTGACAGAATCCTGCTGTCACTGAACGAAAAGTCGGCTGGCGTTTGGAACATCGCCTGTTTTATAAAAAGGCGTTAGTTGCTGTTAGTTGAGTCGAATATTTTATCCGCATTGCCTTCAATAAAGCTGTCGAATAAGACGCCATCTGGTGTCTTATGACGACGCGCGAACTCATAGAAGCAACTTGGGATGGTGCTGGTTTTGGCGTCTGAAAAAGTGTATTCGATCTTGTCGGCCATAGTGGAAGACTGTTCGAGGTAGACACTTGGTGAGCCTTTTACTAAACCGCCGACTTCATTTAGGCGATAGCCTTGGTCTAACAGTAATTGGTTCACCTGTTCGATGCTGGTAAAGCCTTCTAACAGATTAATGCTCACCGTAAAGTGATTTGCTTGTAACCCCATAGTGGATAGCCAGGCCGCATATTCACTGTGTTCGGTGAGTGTTTGATAGTCGTCGAATGACAATGGCTGCCATAAGGTACCGGACCAAAATACGGCTGGCGACTGAACAGCGTCTGCCGGAATTTGTTTGATCATGGTCTGGATGATGGCTTGGCAATTGTCAGGGAGCTCGTCCACCAGTAGTTCTGACAAAAAGATCTTAGGCAATTCGTCATGCTCTGGGTGTTTGTAACAGCGCGCCACTAGGTGTTTATTCTCAAAGCGAAAAGCACCGTAAGCTTGGTAGCCCATGCTGAGCAGCTGAGGCTCTAATTTTGCCAACGAAACCGGTGAGTTAGCGAAGGTGCGAAACGCAACATGATCATTAAGAACGCTTTCTCCATGGCTTTTAAACAAAGCTTGGATACGGTTAGCTTGAGGAGTCACCTTAATGTACTGCTGCCATAGAGAGTCGAAAAATTCTGATGCTTGCATAACTTACCTCTAAAAATAGGATGACGGTTGATAACGACTTTACTGGATGCGTTGACCCACCGACAAAGGGTAAAAACGCACTTAGTCATGCAAAAAAATTATGCGGGTCACGGTGCTTCGGGGCTTTTTTACTAAATAAACTGCTTTTGGTCATTAAAATAGTGTTGATCACATACGCAGGAAAACTGTGTTCTTTGCTGTGAGCAAGGCCGACTACTCGTTTCAGCGCAATGTCATTTAACGTGCGTAATACTATGTCGCCACGGCCGCGTGATGAGTGTTCTGGGATCAGTGAAATGCCTAAGCCTGCGGCCACCAGATCGAGTGCGTATTCTTCGGTTTTCACTTGTGCGCGAACATCGGTGGTGAGCCCTTGCTTTTGCATAATGAAGTTCCAAGATTCCAAAATATCGCAGGGTGTGCGCGAGACAAAAGGTTGTTTGTCGATCTGCTTGATAGAAAGCGAGGTGTAATCGGCCAACCAATAGCCAACCGGCATAGCAATGACGTAATCGTCTTCCCAAAGTGGGTAAAACACATCGTCTTCGTTTATGTAGTTGCTGCAGGTAAAGCGTAAGTCGGCACTTTCAGAGGCGTCAACCAAGCTTAATGTCAGCCCCGGAATGTCATCGAGCATGGTTTTAATGACTTGGCTGATTAAGGTGCCAGATAAAAAAGGCGCCAAAGAAATGGACAGCGCCAGAGGTTTGGCACTGTGGCGGAACATGTCTTTGAGATTGCTGAATTCATTCACCATACGACAAGCGTGAGGGTAGAGCTGTGTGCCACTGTCCGTGGGCGCCACTCCCTTAGAGTGACGAACAAACAGCTTGGTGTCTAAATCCTCTTCCAGTTGCGCTAAGGTGGCCGAAATAGACGGCTGAGCAATAAAGCAGCGTTTTGCTGCTGCGCTTAAGCTGCGTTCTTCAAAAACTGCAATGAAGTACCTAAGTGATCGAACGTCCATAAAGAGAGCCTCAGAAGCCTGTGTTTTACTGAGTATGGAGCAGGCTATAGGTAAAAACTAGACCTCCCTCAGGAAAACGGTATTTCTCATCATTGACTAAGCTGAGTAAGGTGTTGGAAAGACTTGAGCGCGGCAAATTGACCATCAGCGCTTTCTCTATTTGTCATTTCACCAAGATTACAGAGGTTCAGAATGTCATTAACTTGCTTAGAAACATTGGGTGTTAATCAACTAAAACAGGGCGATACTTTCTACAGTGTGTTGACCGGTAATACACGAGCCTTGGGTGACGGCAGTGAATTTTCTGCGCACAGCCCCATTGACGGCGCGCGCTTGTCACAATTCAACAATGCCACACCAGCACAGTTAGAAGGCGTCAGTGCAGAACTAAGAGACGCCTTTAGCGTATTGCGAACCATTCCAGCGCCACGTCGTGGTGAGTTGGTGCGTCGTATTGGTGAAGAAGCTCGTAAATACAAAGAAGAGCTGGCTCAAGTCATTTCATTAGAAGCGGGCAAGATTGTTCCTGAAGCCTTGGGTGAAGTTCAAGAATGGATCGATGTCTGTGACTTTGCGGTCGGTCAATCTCGTATGTTGCATGGTTTGTCGATTGTTTCTGAACGTCCAGGGCATCGAATGATGGAGCAATGGCAACCACTAGGCCCTGTTGCGGTGATTACGGCGTTTAATTTCCCGATGGCCGTGTGGGCGTGGAATACCATGCTTGGGCTGGTTTGTGGTGACCCTGTGTTATTAAAACCGTCTGAAAAGGCGCCTTTGTGTGCCTTGGCCATGTATCAAATCGCGCAGAATGTATTGGCGGATATGCCAGACATTCCAAAAGCGGCGGTGTCTGTGATGATAGGTGGTCGAGATTTAGGGGAGGCCATTGCCGCTAGCAATACTTTCCCACTCGTGTCGGCGACAGGATCAACGGCCATGGGTCGAGCAGTGGCGACGACTGTGGCTGGTCGTTTAGGGCGCTCTTTACTAGAACTTGGTGGCAATAATGCCATGATAGTGTCGGATTCCGCCGATTTGGATCTAGCCTTGCGGGCGATTGTGTTTTCCGCCGCGGGTACTGCGGGACAACGTTGCACAACCTTACGTCGCCTTATTACTCATACTTCTGTGGTAGATGGCGTGGTAGCACGTTTGGCGAAATCTTATACCTCATTACCGATTGGTAACCCATTAGAAGAAGGCACTTTAGTCGGGCCCTTGGTGGATGAAGGCAGCTTTGCACGCATGCAAGCGGCGTTAGAAACCGCGAAACAACAAGGTGGAGAAATCATTTGTGGCGGACAACGCGTAACGGATGGCGTGCCAGCAGGTGGTTTTTATGTGGCCCCCGCCATTGTACGAATCGCTCACGACGCTCCTATTGTTCACGAAGAAACCTTTGCGCCTATTTTGTACGTGCTAACGTACAGTGATTTCGAAGAAGCGATTGAAATTCAAAATGAAGTGCCACAAGGCTTATCTTCTGCGGTCTTCACCGAGCGTTTACGTGAAGCGGAATTGTTTATGTCGCCAGCGGGCTCAGATTGCGGTATTGCTAACGTCAATATTGGCACCTCTGGCGCTGAAATCGGTGGTGCATTTGGTGGCGAAAAAGACACTGGTGGTGGTCGTGAGTCTGGTTCGGATGCGTGGAGAAACTACATGCGTCGCACCACCAATACGATTAACTATGGCGGCGATCTGCCATTGGCTCAAGGCATTGTTTTTGAGTAAGGCTAGGTTGCGAGCATAGTGCAATACGCGGCGAGTTTGGCTCGCCGTTTATTGTGAGCCTTACCCAAGTAAGGTGTGTTGTTTATTCATCCATCCATTTCTAAGGCCGTTGTCGTCGGCTTTAAGGTCGTGAGTATGCTGGAATCTGTGTGTGATTCTTTGTGGCGGGCCAGTGCACCAGAAGGCCCTAAGTTAGCGCCTTTAGAAGGGCGTCACGAGGTGCAGGTGGCGATTGTTGGTGGCGGTTTTACCGGTTTATCCGCGGCGCTTCACCTTGCTCAGTTAGGCTTGTCTGTTGCGGTTATTGAAGCGCAAGAAATTGGTTTTGGTGGTTCTGGCCGTAATGTGGGCTTGGTGAATGCTGGGGTTTGGCTGGAGCCAGATCAACTGGATAAAACCATAGGCGCGGACGCGGGACGAACCTTATATAACACCTTAGCAGACGCCCCCGAGTTGGTGTTTAGCTTGATCGAAAAGTATCAAATCCAATGCGAAGCGGTACGCCATGGTACTTTGCATGCGGGCGTGGGTAAGCCTGGCTTGGCGCAATTACAGCGCCGTTGTGAGCAGATGCAAATGCGCGGTGCGCCCGTGCAATTGCTGGACACCGCAGAAGCCCAAGCGCGCATTGGTTCAAGCAAGTTTAATTCTGCATTGTTCGACCCTAGGGCCGGCACGATTCAGCCATTAGCCTACGCTCGTGGGTTGGCAAAGGCGGCCCTAAAAGAGGGGGCTTTGCTGTTTGATCACTCTCCCGTCAGCAGCGTGCAACCTTCGTCAGAGGGCTGGATTGTGAATACGCCAGATGGCGAAGTTCACGCCCAAAAAGTCGTCTTGGCGACCAATGCGTACAGCGAACATGGGGTAAAGGAGCAAGCGCGTAAATTTGTGCCCATCTTTTACAGCCAGTTAGCCAGCCAACCGTTAACGCCCGCTCAGCTGGCGCAGATTTTACCGAACGGTGAAGGGGTATGGGACACCTGTACTGTGATGAGTTCTTTTCGGCTTGACCAGCAAGGGCGTTTGATTTTTGGTGGTATGGGCGGAGAAGGCGGTGCCTTATCTAATTGGGCGTCTCAACGAGTGTGTGAGCTGTTTCCGTTTTTGAATAAGGTGGAATGGGCGTATTCGTGGAGTGGCAAAATTGCCTACAGTGAGGATCATTTGCCCCATTGTCAGCAATTACAGCGCGGGCTGTTCAGTGTTGCAGGGTACAGCGGTCGTGGTATTGGCCCGGGCACCATGATGGGGAAAGAGCTGGCGGAGTGGTTTGCAGGGAAACGAGACGCTTTGTCTGTGCCCACTACCATGCTGCGCGATATTCCATTACGGGAGTTGAAACGTCTATTTTACGAAGTGGGCGCGCACACTTATCACCTAGGCCAAAAAACACATGCTTTTGATTAGCTTAATCGGATGATTTGACAATAAAAACGAAGGAATGCGCAATTTTAGGGCATTCCTTTGTATGCCTAATAAGCTTAAGGTAGAGTATATTTTTATCCCTCTATCACCTTAGAATGAAGTGGCCAAAGAATGCGGAGATATATCCCGTCGTCAACCGCGCTCAAATGTTTTGAAGCGTCGGTTAGGCACCTTAGCTTTACGCGCGCGGCACAAGAGTTACACCTAACTCAAAGTGCTGTGAGTCGTCAGATTCGTAATCTGGAAGAGTTTTTATCTCGTGACTTATTTATTCGTTTAAACAAACGCTTAGTTCTTACTGGCACTGGGGCGGCTTATTACAAAGAAGTCGTACCCTTACTCGATGGTATGGAGAATGCGTGTTTGCGCATGCTGCATAGAGAAGACGAAAAAACAACGTTGACCATTTCGGCGTTGCCGACCTTTGCTTCCCATTGGTTGGTTCCTCAATTGGCTGAATTCCAGCAAACGTACCCACAGTTTCAAATCAAAGTTCGTTCCCTCGATGACGCGGCGAAAATCGACCCTGAATGTATCGATATCATTCTTCACTATGGTGGCGATCATTGGCCTCGTGCTGTCTCGCATCAGCTGATGCAAGAGAAGGTCGTCGCTGTGTGCTCTCCCGCTTTGTTAGCGCAATATCAAGACCAGCAAACCGATGGGCAATGGCAATGCAGCGACGTGGTTAAGCTCCCTTTGCTGCACTCGTCTGCGCGTATTAATGCTTGGCCCGATTGGATGGTGGCGCAGGGATTAGAAAGTGGCTCCTTTGCTGGCACCTCGTTCGAGCATTTTCATATGCTGATTGAAGCGGCGAAAAACAGCATGGGCGTGGCGGTCATTCCGAGTATCTTAGCGCAAGGTAGCCTAAACAATGGTGATCTCGTTGCGCCTTTTGGTGATGAAGTGGCGACCCCCCATGAATACTTGTTGTCTTATCCGGCCGACAAAGCCGATTTAGAGCAAGTGGTGACTTTTCGAGATTGGTTGTTGGCCAAACAAGCCCGATCATAAAGAGAATTAATAAGCGGAATAGTCTTGTCAGTCTGTAACTAAATTACACGCCTGTGATAGTATCGAACCATCGTCATGTTTAATTTACGGGACACATTACCATGAATAAAAAGACCACCGCACTCTTCATCCTTGATGGATGGGGTTACAGCGAAACTTCCCAATCGAATGCCATTGCTGCAGCAAACACGCCTAACTGGGATCGTTTGTGGGAGAACCGCGCGCACACCTTAATCAAAACATCGGGTTTGGCCGTTGGTTTGCCAGAAGGCCAGATGGGCAACTCTGAAGTTGGCCATATGAATCTAGGTGCGGGTCGAGTGGTTTATCAAAACTTTACTCGTATTGGTAAAGCCATTTCTGATGGTTCGTTTTTTGAAAATACGGCCTTGGTTAATGCTGTCGATAAAGCGGTTACCGCGGGCAAAGCTGTGCATATTCTAGGCTTGCTTTCGAACGGTGGTGTGCACAGTCATCATGAGCAAATCATGGCAATGTGTGAGCTAGCCGTTAAACGTGGCGCCAAAGCGGTTTATGTTCATGGCTTTACGGATGGCCGTGATACGCCACCGCGTTCAGCACAAACACCGATTATGGAATTAGAAGCCAAGCTTGCGGAATTGGGCGTTGGTAAAATCGCTACCTTAACGGGTCGTTATTTTGCAATGGACCGAGACAATCGCTGGGATCGTGTGCAAACCGCCTACGACGCGATCGTATTAGGTGAAGGCCAGTTCCAAGCCGAGTCTGCAGAACAAGCGATTCAAGCCGCTTACGAGCGAGATGAAAATGATGAGTTTGTCAAAGCGACCGTCATTGGTGAGCCTGTGCCAGTTGAAGATGGCGATGCGATTGTATTTGCGAACTTCCGTCCGGATCGTGCGCGCCAACTAACCCGTGCTTTTACTGAGCAAGAATTTGCTGGTTTTGAGCGTAAAGCGCACCCTGCGTACGCGTCGTTCGTGACCTTTACAGAATTTGCCTCAGACATTGCTGCCGATGTGGCCTTCCCGCCATTGGCGTTGAGCAACACCCTAGGCGAAGTGCTTTCTAAGTCTGGTAAAAAACAACTGCGCATTGCGGAAACCGAAAAATACGCCCACGTTACCTTTTTCTTTAATGGTGGCGAAGAAGCGGTGTTTGATGGGGAAGATCGTGAATTGATTCCCTCTCCTAATGTAGCCACCTATGACCTGAAGCCAGAAATGAGCGCGCCAGAAGTCACAGATAAGCTGGTGGAAGTGATCGAAGCGGGCAAATACGACACCATTATTTGTAACTTTGCGAATGGTGATATGGTTGGGCACAGTGGTATTTTCGATGCAGCGGTAAAAGCGGTCGAAGCGGTAGACGCATGTTTAGGCCGAATTATGGCGGCGTTGAAAGTGAATGGCGGCCAATGTTTGGTCACCGCAGACCACGGTAATGTTGAGCAAATGCTAAGCAATGACGGGTCTCAGCCATTGACCTCTCATACGATTGGTCCTGTTCCTTTGGTGCTTTTCTCTCCCACTCCAGGTCTTGGTCTTAAAGAAGGTTCTTTGTGTGACATCGCGCCGACTTTGTTGGACATGATGGGCATGGAAAAACCTGAAGAAATGAGTGGCGTTAGTCTGCTCACACGCCAGTGAGGCATTGATGACTTTATTATGTCGTCATGTGTTCTGTGTCGTATTGCTCTTGTTGTCCAGTGTGAGCTGGGCAGCAGGGGAGCCTAAAACGCCACAAGAAGCCAAACAGCAAATTCAAGCATTGCAGCAAGATTTGAAAAAGCTGAATGCTTGGTTGAAGGATACAAAGTCTCAGCGTTCTGATGTGGAAAAAGAATTAGAAGGCAAAGAGAAGGCGATTCAGGGATTGCTTAACAAGATTCAAAACTTGAAAGACAGCCTGAAGAAGGGGGAAAAGCAGCTTGGCCAGCTAAAGCAGCAGCAGCAAACTCTTCAGCTTAGTATCCAAAAACAAAACGAACAAATAGCCGCCCAATTAAGGGCGGTTTATCGTTCCGGTAAGCAAGAAGGCATTAAGTTGCTGCTCAATGGGTCAGACACTGCGACCTCGATGCGCTTGCTGCAATACAATCGTTATTTCTCAACGGCTCGACAATCCCTTATTAATGGCTATGCGAATGAGGTGAATGACCTCAATTTGGTGGAAAAAAGCCTGCGCCAGAAACGCGCTCAACAAGCCCAAGAAGAAGCCTCATTAATAGAACAACGCAATCAACTCAGCCAAGAGAAAACCGCGCGTCGCGCCCTATTGGCTAAGTTGGATAAAGATTTAGCAAAAGGCAATCAGCGTTCTCAGCGTTTGGCGCAAAACCAACAAGAGCTTAAAGAAATGCTGAAGCGCCTAGAAGAAGCATTGGCAGATGTGAAGCTGCCTGACCAAGACGTGCCTTTCTCATCACAGAAGGGCAAGCTAGTAAGCCCATTGAGAAAACTCGTACGTTTGCCCACTGACGGCAAGGTAAACCTTGGCGGAGTGACCCTTGAGGCCAAAGAGGGCACACAGGTACACGCTATTTTTAATGGTCGAGTGGTGTTTGCTGATTGGTTACGAGGGTTCGGATTTTTAATGATTATTGACCATGGAGATGGTTATATGTCTCTTTATGGTTACAACCAGAGCCTGTTAAAAGAAGTGGGCGAATGGGTGAATAGTAATGATGTGGTTGCGACGGTTGGCAGCTCAGGTGGACGCTCGGACGCGGCTCTCTTTTTTGCCATTAGACACAATGGTGCACCTTTAACGCCGCTCTCTTGGGTACGGTCTAGTTGACCCCTAGTAGCAATAAATGTGTTTTTGTATACATGGCACAACAACAGGAAAAAATATGATGAACCCCTTGAAGCGAGGTCTAGTATTGTTACTGATGGCCTTTTCTGCGCAGCAGAGTATGGCCGCAGATAAGCCAGTCGATAGCCATGCATCGCCGTTACCCCTTTCTCAAATACAGTCTTTTGTAGAAACCTTCGAAACCATTCGCGAAGGGTATGTGGACGATTTATCAGATCAGCAGATCTTAAATAAAGCGTTAAAGGGAATGGTGTCGGCATTGGATCCCCATTCTGAGTACCTGACGAAAGACGAAGTGGCAGACTTTGAAGACCTGACTTCTGGCAACTATGCCGGGGTTGGTGTTGAAGTTGAGATGAAAGACGGCAAGTTAACCGTGGTTTCGCCAATTGATGGTTCACCAGCCAAACAAGCAGGCATCTTGCCTGGGGATGTGATTGTAAAAGTCGGCACCACCTATATTAGTGATCTTGGCTTTCAAGACGTGATGAACTTAATGCGTGGTGAAGTAGGGACTAAGGTCACCTTAGACATTGAGCGTGGCGGCAAGATTAAACATTTTAGTCTAGAGCGCCGCTTGGTCGAAGATGAGAGTGTCACCAGTAAATGGTTAAGCAAAGGCATTGCTTATTTGCGTATTAAGCAGTTCCAAGGTGATACCGACACAGAGTTCTATAAAGCCGTTAAAAAACTGCAAAAAGAACAGCCAATTAATGGCGTTGTGTTGGACTTGAGAAATAACCCAGGTGGGGTGCTGCAAGCGGCGGTTGGTGTGGTCGATACCTTTATTGATAAAGGCATGATTGTCTACACAGATGGGCGTCATAAACTGTCTAAAAGCCAATTTAGAGCCACGACTAAGCACACGTTATTACCTAAAGCGCCTTTGGTTGTGTTGATTAACGATGGTTCTGCGTCTGCGTCTGAAATTGTGGCAGGTGCGCTCCAAGATCATCAGCGCGGCTTGATCATGGGCACAGAGAGCTTTGGTAAAGGCTCAGTGCAAACCGTGGTTCCTTTGTCTAATGGGGCCGCCGTAAAGCTCACCACGGCTTTGTATTACACACCTAATGGTCGCTCTATTCAGGCGCAAGGCATCACGCCTGATTTGGTGGTTCCCGAAGCGACCTTAACGCTTAATAAAGATCATTTTGTGGTGAAAGAAGCGGAGCTTAAAGGTCATCTTAGTAATGGCACAGGTGGCGCGGACAGAACCAATACAGCGGAGCAGTTTAAGCTCAGCGATCTGGCGAAAAGCGATTTTCAGCTATTCCAAGCGCTGACTATTTTAAAAACCTTACCGACTTTTGATCATCACCCTTGAGAGACAAAATTGTGAATGTAATAAACATCAAGAAGGGCGCGCTGTGGTGCGCTCTTATCTTGGTTGGCTTGATGGGGAATCAGGCTCAGTCAGCAACATCCGAACAGCCTGCTACGATGGGGCCGTTAGTGCTGAAAAGCGCCTCATCGGATTTTGAGATAACCGCTGAAGAAGAAAGCTGGTCAGACGCCAGTGAACATTGGCTTGGCCCTATTATTAACGATTTGGCGTCGCCAGAGGAAAGCGAGACACTGGCTGTTCCGTTAAAATCGGTGCCGCCATTTTGGCATCCAATCACCCCCATAGCGCCAAAAGGAAGCCATCTCGCGCAGACCAAGCCTAAAAAGTCGTTGCCTAAAATTGCCATTTTAATTGATGATTTGGGGTACAACCGACAAGGTATGAAATCCGCACTGGCTTTGCCTAAAAATGTGGCGTTAGCCATACTGCCGTTAACCCCTTTTGCTCATGAGACAGCAACGCAAGCCAAAGCCCAACAGCGTGTAACCATACTGCATGCTCCTATGGAGAACGTACGCGAACTTAAGCTTGGGCCAGGTGGTTTGTATGTCAAAATGACAGAGAAACAACTCAAGACTGCCTTGGTGAAAGACATCGACAGTTTGCCCGGTATTAAAGGGGTAAATAACCACATGGGGAGCTTGTTAACAGCGCAGCAAAACTCTATGAATTGGGTCATGGAAGTGCTGCAAGGGCGCTCTTTGTTTTTCATTGATAGCCTGACGTCGTCCCACAGTGTGGCAGAAAAAACAGCCAAACGTCATGGTTTGAAAACCACCAGTCGAGATGTGTTTTTAGACAATATTCGCATGGAAAAAGCCATAGATAAGCAGTTTTCACGCTTGATCAAATTGGCAAAACGTAACGGTGAAGCCCTCGCGATTGGTCATCCTTACCCAGAAACGATGGCGTATTTAAAGAAACGTTTGGTGGCGTTAGGAAAAGATGGCGTAAAATTGGTGCCTCTGACAGAGATGCTTCATAAAGCGCCACAGAAGCCGTAATTTGTTCAGTGAAAAGCATTTAAATTAATGACTTAAATGCTTTTCATTTTATCGTCCAAACGGTTAGTATTTTCACATAAGCATGTTTCACTAAGTTTGGCTCCTGTCCTCATTTCGTTGCGATGCCCCCTGTGGTTTAGCGCTGTATCCTGGCTCATTTTACGCCTAATTACGATAACTCCTTCCCCTAGTAAAGTGCCTTCTTAGAGCATAAAACACCGCCCTATAGTATTTTTACAGTGTTTAATTTTATCTATTCAAAGTCTTCTCGCAGTTTATTTTTTCTATTTTAGTGCTTCTCTATTGACCACGGACTGTTCAAATATTAGTCTGTTGCTACATTGCGGTGCACATTCTTTAGGGAATTCCGTATAAAGTTCCATTTTATATGTCATTTTAGGGGTGGCTTATTTTTGGAACGCTTCTTGCTTTTATATAATAACGATAAACAAAAAAACGAGTAGGAGCTCTTCTTATGTCAAATGCGGTAGTAAGGAAAACGTTAATTTCTATTGCGGTAGCAGGTGCAGCGACACTGGCTCAAGCAGATGTGGTAATTGGTGTAGCAGGTCCTCATACAGGGGCTTATGCTGCGTTTGGCGAACAACTATGGAAAGGGGCTGAGCAGGCGGCAAAAGACATTAATGCCTCAGGCGGTATTAATGGTGAAATGATTAAGTTGGTGAAAGCCGATGATGCTTGTGAACCAAAACAAGCGGTGTCTGTTGCCAACCGTTTAGTTGACTCTGATGGCGCTGTCGCGGTCGTTGGTCACTTCTGTTCTTCTTCTACTCAACCGGCCTCAAATATTTACGCTGAAGCGGGTGTCTTAATGGTAACACCAGCGTCAACGAACCCAACGATCACAGATCGTGGCCTGCCTAATGTTTTCCGTGTTTGTGGTCGTGATGACCAGCAAGGCGATGTAGCAGCAAGTTATATTGTTGATAAATTGAAAGCAAAACGCGTGGCGATTATTCACGATAAAGACACCTACGGAAAAGGTTTAGCAGATGCAATGAAAGCATCGTTAAACGCGTATGGTACGAAAGAAGTCATGTACGAGGGTCTAACTCGTGGTGAAAAAGACTTTAACGCACTCGTCACTAAGATTCGTTCTGTGGATGCAGACGTTGTGTATTTTGGTGGTTTGCATTCTGAAGCGGGTCCATTGGTTCGCCAGCTTCGTGAACAAGGGTCAAAAGCCATCTTTATGTCAGGCGATGGTATCGTTTCTGATGAGTTTGTTACCGTTGCCGGTGGTCCACAGTATGTGAAAGGCGTGATGATGACATTTGGTGCTGATCCAATGTCATACCCAACAGGCAAAAGCGTCGTGAAAGAGTTCCAAGCAAATGGCTATGAGCCAGAAGGGTATACTCTGTATTCTTACACGGCATTGCAGGTTGCAGCAGCGGCATTACAACACGCGGATTTAGATCCTATCAAAGGCGCGGAATGGTTGCATACTCACTCTGTTGATACGGTAATGGGTAAAAAGAGCTTTGATAAAAAAGGCGATTTGACCGTATCGGATTACGTTATGTATGAGTGGAATGATAAAGGTAAGTACATCCAATTAGATTAATTGCTGAATTAATTTAGTTCATTACTCGCCGATGTTCAGTGCATCGGCGAGTTGTTCTTCGATTTACATTTCCGCGAGGTTATACGATGGATATCGTTCTCCAGCAGTTGGTCAACGGCCTAACTCTTGGCTCGGTTTATGGGCTTATAGCGATCGGCTACACCATGGTGTACGGCATTATTGGCATGATTAACTTCGCCCATGGCGATGTTTACATGGTTTCTGCTTATCTCACTGCCATTTCAATCGCACTGCTTACTTTCTTTGGCGTGCAATCTTTTCCTTTCATTATTTTTGGTGCGTTAATCTTTACGATTGTGATTACCGGAGCCTATGGGTGGGTGATAGAGCGTGTTGCCTATCGACCATTACGTAACTCTAGTCGTCTTTCTGTGCTGATCTCTGCGATCGGTATGTCTCTTATTCTGCAAAACTACGTACAGCTTAGTCAGGGGCCTAACCAACAAGGTGTGCCTACCTTATTAAGTGGTGCCTTCCGCTTCCATATTGGCGATGGATTCGTCCAGATCACCTACATGAAATTATTGATCTTGCTGATCGCATTCACTGGTATGGCGGTACTGACTTATATTATTCAGAAGACAAAGCTGGGCCGCATGTGTCGTGCGACTCAACAAGACCGCAAGATGGCTTCTATCTTGGGCATTGATACCGATAAGGTTATTTCTTCTGTGTTTGTCATTGGTTCCGCGATGGCTGCGCTGGCTGGCGTGTTGGTCACGCTCGATTATGGCGCGTTTGATTTCTATATTGGTTTTATTATGGGAATTAAAGCCTTTACGGCTGCGGTGCTCGGTGGCATTGGTTCCTTACCTGGGGCAATGTTAGGAGGCATTATTTTAGGTCTTTCTGAATCCTTGTTCGCTGGTCTAGTGAGCTCTGATTATAAAGACGTGTTCTCTTTCTCTTTGTTAGTGCTCATTTTGATTATTCGTCCAAGTGGTCTTCTAGGCAAACCAGCAGTGGAGAAAGTATAAATGAGTCAAACAGCAGGTATGAATTATAAGCAATGCTTCACTGATGCCGTTGTTGCTGCATTGATGGCGTTGGTGGTGTTTGGCCCCATTATGGGGGTCGTTCTTGACGGCTATAAATTTGATATCGACTTTCAGCGGGTGGCGGTGATTGTCTGCGTTGTCTTTGTTGGCCGCTTTATTATGTCTTACTATTTTCAAACCGAAAAAGGTAAGGCAATGATCTTTAAATACGCCAGCAACCATGATGGCGTAACGGTGAATCCTCCGCATTTTAAATCTAAAATGATTTGGGTAATCCCTGTGGTCATGGTGATCGGTTTTCTGATTCCCTTTATTGCGTCTAAGTACATCTTAACGGTAATGATTTTAGGCTTGATTTACGTCCTACTAGGGCTTGGCCTTAATATCGTTGTTGGCTTAGCGGGTTTGCTGGACCTTGGCTTTGTGGGTTTTTACGCCATCGGTGCTTATGCACTGGCTTTGGGCTATGAAAATCTGGGTCTAGGGTTCTGGTCGATGCTACCGATTGCAGCGATAGCCGCCGCGTTTGCTGGCGCCATACTGGGTTTTCCGGTGTTGCGGATGCACGGTGACTATTTGGCGATTGTGACCCTGGGCTTTGGTGAAATCATTCGCTTGGTGTTAACCAACTGGGTGTCCTTGACCCACGGACCTAATGGTATTTCTGCGCCACTACCAACCTTCTTTGGGCTGGAGTTCAAGCGGCGATCCGCAAGCGGTGAGACCTTCCATGAGTTCTTTAATTTGCCCTACGATTCTGGCTACAAATACATGTTTATCTATTTGGTGCTGTTTGCTGTGGTTTGGGCGGTTCTGTTTATCAAGCATCGCTTGGTTAAAATGCCCATTGGCCGTGCTTGGGAAGCGCTGCGAGAAGATGAAATTGCGTGTCGTTCTTTAGGTTTAAACCATGTTTTAGTTAAGTTATCTGCCTTTATGTTGGGCGCTTCTACCGCCGGTTTGGCTGGGGTGTTCTTCGCCACTTATCAAGGCTTTGTTAGTCCATCCTCGTTTACTTTCTTTGAATCAGCATTGATTCTCGCGATTGTTGTACTCGGTGGCATGGGGTCAACACTGGGTGTGGTTATTGCCGCGTTCTGTTTGACCGTATTGCCTGAGATGTTAAGGGAAGTGGCCGAATTCCGAGTGCTGTTGTTCGGTATCTTGATGGTGGTCATGATGATTTGGAAACCTCGCGGTCTCGTTCGTGTGACTCGAAATGGTTTTGCTGCGAGAGAAGGGGCGGTTAAATGAGCCAAGAAAACATCCTTAAAGTAGAAAACTTGGTCATGCACTTTGGTGGTATTAAGGCCCTTAATGATGTGACCTTTGATATAAAACGCGGCTCAGTATCGGCTTTGATTGGGCCTAATGGAGCAGGTAAAACAACGGTATTTAACTGTCTGACAGGCTTTTATAAGGCCACGGGAGGCAACATCATGTTGTCTGCCAACAACAAAGAAACCAGTGTGATCAAAGTGTTAGGTGAACCTTTTAAAGGCACTGACTTTATTTCACCGGTGGCGTTTTTTCAGCGCTTAAAATACAAAATGTTTGGCGGCTCACATTTGGTTAACCGTGCAGGTTTATCAAGAACCTTTCAAAACATTCGTTTATTTAAAGAAATGTCGGTGGTAGAGAACCTATTGGTGGCTCAGCACATGCGCGTCAATCGCAACCTATTGGCCGGCATTTTGAACACTAAAGCCTATCAACTCGCAGAAGAAGAAGCGCTAGAACGTGCTTTTTATTGGCTAGGGGTTGTTGATCTAGTGGACTTTGCGAACCGTTTAGCGGGAGAGCTTTCTTATGGTCAGCAGCGTCGCTTAGAAATTGCTCGGGCCATGTGTACTAATCCAGAAATAGTGTGTCTCGATGAGCCAGCCGCTGGCTTAAACCCGTCGGAAACCGAAGCCTTAACGAAAATGATCCGTGTTTTGCGAGACCAGCATAAGACCACCGTCTTATTGATTGAGCACGATATGGGCATGGTGATGGATATTTCGGATTATATTGTTGTTCTTGATCATGGTGAAGTGATTGCCGATGGCGGTCCTGATGATATCAAGAGTAATCCAAAAGTAATTGCCGCCTATCTCGGGGCAGAAGAAGGCGAGGAGGTGACCCTATGACAACCTTGATGGAATTTAAAGAGGTGGATGTCCATTATGGTCCAATCCAAGCGTTAAAAAAGGTATCGTTAACGATAGATGAAGGTGAAATTGTCACCATGATCGGTGCCAATGGCGCCGGTAAGTCGACTCTACTGATGTCTATTTTTGGCCAGCCACGTATTTCGAGCGGTGAGATTATTTACCGTGGAGAAGACATTTCGCAAAAGTCTGCCCATTATGTGGCGTCTCATGGGTTGGCTCAATCACCAGAAGGACGGCGTATATTTCCGAGCATGTCGGTCGAAGAGAACCTATTGATGGGGACAATTCCAATTGGCATGCAGTATGCGAATGAAGACATGAAACGTATGTTTGAGCTGTTTCCACGCTTGGAAGAACGCCGCAATCAACGGGCGTCGACCATGTCTGGTGGTGAGCAACAAATGTTGGCCATTGCTCGGGCGTTAATGAGTCGTCCTAAGCTGTTGTTGTTGGACGAGCCGAGTTTGGGGCTTGCGCCTATTATCGTGAAGCAAATCTTTCAAATCTTGAAGGATGTGGCCAGCACAGGTATGACGATTTTCTTGGTAGAGCAAAACGCCAACCACGCATTGAAACTGGCGGATCGTGGCTATGTGATGGTAAACGGAGAAATTCGTTTGACTGGCACAGGGGCTGAGTTGTTGGTGAATCCAGAAGTGCGAGAGGCGTATCTAGGCGGACATTAATTCGCTCAAGTTACTGACTTAGAAATAAAAAATGGCGAACTCTATGGATTAGGGTTCGCCATTTTTATTGCTGTTGAGCACTGTGTTAACAGGGCATTAAGCGCGAAATAAGGTGTCGCTTATTAAGTCTTTCACTTGCGAAGGCTGCAGGCTTTCTCCAAGAGGAGCATCGTAAATCGCATCAACCCCATCGCCAAAGTAAGCCATAACTTCTTCTTTCGACATGGCAGGTTCGAGCCCAGCAGGGTTTGCCGAAGTGGAGACAAGAACACCGTCGAAGGCATCGCATAATGCCTGAACTGGCGCATGTTGCGACAGACGAATGGCCACGCTGGCGTGTTGTCCACGGACCCATTCTGGTGCGATGTGAGTGTCTGGAACTACCCAAGAAGTCGGTATAAGCGTGCGACTGGTGAGTCGTGTTGCCGATTCTGCGCTCAGTGTTTTTGTCCAAGGAAGAAGGTGGGAGGCGTTGCTCGCAACCAAAATTAGGCCTTTTTCCATGGCGCGTGATTTCAGAGACAGAATCTTTTTGACTGCAGATTCGTTGAATGGATCACAACCTAAACCCCAAACGGCTTCCGTTGGGTAGGCAACAACACCGCCTTGACGCATGATGTCGGCGAGTAGTTCAGGGGAATGTATCAGTTTCATGGAAGATCACTCAGACAGGAAGAGGAAAATTGTCAGAGGGAATTTTAAGGGTATTTCTTATGAGGAGCTAGAAGGGAAGGCCGATTAACAAAAATTAATCAGCCCAGAGTCCAACTAGATGACTTGAAAGAGCATCAATCGCTTATTTTAGCGCTTTGATTTTTTCTTTGATGTCAGCAATTTTACTTTCCATGACTTTTTCTAGATGTTCTAACTCAACAATTAGATCATCTTTAGAAACTTTGATTTCATGTTGTTTACCGACAATCTGCTCAAGTTCTTCTAACGCACGAACCACAATTAAAGAAGGTTCTTGTACTTGGCGGTAAGTTTGTTGTCCGCCATCGGCTAATACGGTTTTGGTTGATCGGCCGAATTTAAACTTTTTACTTTTTGGCAGTAGAGAGCCTTTTTCACGACGATAATATACTTTTAAAACATCTTGTCCATTTTCATATCGAAGGGTAAATTTTTCGATATTTTCTGTACTGGTGATGCCCATAGATTCAAGCGTTGGATGCATAACAAGGTCCTATTTAGTGTTTGTATAATACTTAGTTAAGTAGTATGGGATTGTTATGTTTAAAAGCAAGGGTAAAGCAGAAGAAAATTGAGATGACGCAGGAAGCCGGTAATTAATTACCCGCCTTCATTTTCCTGCAATCATCTTTTAGTAGAAGCGTTAATCTTCTTCTTGTTCGGTATTATCTATGCCGAGTTCTTTTATTTTTCGGGTCAGCGTATTGCGTCCCCAGCCCAATAATAAAGAGGCGTCGCGACGGCGCCCTGCAGTATGGGCTAATGCCGTTTCAATCATAATGCGTTCAAACTTTGGCACCGCTTGTTCTAAAATGCCTTTTTGACCACTGGCTAAAGCGCTGTCTACCCAGTTTTTCAGCGCTTCTTCCCAAGAGCCAAAAGGCTGCTCGCTCGGAGTTGCTGAGAGTAACTCTGGCGGTAAATCTTCTACTAGGACTTCACGTCCCGATGCCATAACAATCAACCAGCGACAGGTGTTTTCGAGCTGGCGCACGTTGCCAGGCCACTCCAGTCGGGTGAGGTAGTTTTCGGTTTCTTTGGTCAGCAGTTTGGGTTCTACCGCCAGTTCTTCGGCAGCACGGCTTAAAAAGTGTCGTGCCAGCTTAGGAATATCTTCGCGTCGCTCTGCTAATTTTGGTAAATGAATGCGGATCACGTTTAGGCGGTGAAATAAATCTTCACGGAATGAGCCTTTTAGCACCAAGCCTTCAAGGTTTTGGTGAGTCGCCGCGATAATGCGCACATCGACTTTTACTGGTGTATGGCCCCCCACACGATAGAACTCACCGTCGGCTAATACACGCAGTAGTCGAGTTTGTGTTTCCGCTGGCATATCGCCTATTTCATCTAGAAACAGTGTGCCACCATTGGCTTGCTCGAATCGTCCGCGGCGTTGTGTGTTGGCGCCAGTAAAAGCGCCTTTCTCATGGCCGAATAATTCGGATTCGATTAAGTCATGGGGAATCGCCGCCATGTTCAGAGCGATGAAAGGGTTAGCCGCTCTTGGGCTGTGGGTATGCAGAGCTTGAGCGACAAGCTCTTTACCCGTACCGGACTCACCATTAATCAGTACAGTAATATTGGAATTGGCAAGACGACCGATGGCACGGAATACCTCTTGCATCGCTGGCGCTTCACCAATGATGTCCTTGTCCACTTGTGTTTCTATTTCTTCGACTGGCTCGTCGAGGCTTGGCATGGAGTTTCTGTGGTGCAAAATAGCGCGTTTTACCAAGCTGACGGCTTCTTCGACATCAAACGGCTTTGGTAAGTATTCAAACGCGCCGCCTTGATATGAGGCCACCGCACTTTCTAGGTCAGAATGCGCCGTCATGATAATCACTGGCAAATGAGGATGGTCGTTTTGCAGCTTGTTGAGCAGAGTTAAGCCATCCATGCCCGGCATACGAATATCACTGATGATCGCACTGGGTTGTTCATGATCAATAATGTCCACCAGGGTTTCAGCGGATTCGAATAAGCGACACTGGATGCCCTCTTGTTCTAGGGTTTTTTCCAGTACCCAACGAATCGATCTGTCATCGTCTACAATCCATACTGTTTCTTGTGGTGTCATGTGTTTTTCTCCTTGCCTGGGACGATCGTCTCAATGGGCATTAATATATTAAATTCTGTGTTTTGTGGTTGGCTATGGCACTCGATAATTCCGTTGTGCTGATGGATCACGGATTGTGAAATCGAAAGTCCAAGCCCAGTGCCATCGGCTCGGCCACTAACCATTGGGTAAAATAGGGTTTTTAATAAGGGCTCAGGAATGCCAGGGCCATTATCAATAATGCTGATTTTGCACACCAAACGATGGCGTTTTGCGCCAATGGTGAATTGTCGTAATGCGCGGGTGACGAAGCGAATTTGTTTCTGGTGATTGTCTTCTTGCTCTAATAAGGCCTGCATTGCATTACGGGACACGTTCAACAAGGCTTGAATAAGTTGAGATTCGTCTCCGATAATGTCTGGAATACTTGGGTCATAATCCCGGATGATCTCAATTTGCCCGTCTGACTCCACTTGAATAAGCTGCTTTACTCGCTCAATAACTCGGTGAATATTGAGTTCTTTGGTTTTAGGTAACTGGCGAGGTCCTAATAAGCGGTCGACTAGATCGCGAAGGCGATCCGATTCTTCAATAATCACTTGGGTGTAATCTTTTAGTGCTTCATCCGTGAAAGCTCGGCTGATCAGTTGTGCCGCGCCACGGATGCCACCAAGTGGGTTTTTAATTTCATGGGCTAGGTTGCGCACCAATTCTTTACTGGTTTGGTGGTTGGCAATGAGTTCGTCTTCTAGAGAAATTCGTTTCATACGATCTCTAGGGTAAAGCTCGATAAGCAAGCTATCTGTGGTATTAATGGCGCCGATAACAGGCGTTACTGTGTAATCGCAAAATAGCTTTTTCTCATTCGCCATCTCTACTTCCGCTTCCCGCTTGGTAAAGGGGTGCCCAGATTCAATGGCAGAATACAAAGACGCGACGCTGTCTTCATCCTCTCGGAATACCGCACCTAAGTCTTGGCCGTAAATGCGTTTGCGGCTCACTTCGAGCAGCATTTCGGCAGCAGGATTTAAGTATTCAATAATTAGCTCGCGGTTTACTTGCACCACAGCCGTTGATAAACGATCTATTAATAAGCTATACACAGTCGTGCCTCTTTAGTGACTCTTATTGACTGCAAAATACGAACCAACAATGAGTTCTTAATAAGATTGATTTAATTGAGTATTTTCAATGCTTGGAAAGACATTGTGCTTCATTTTGGTGCAACTATAAATGTGTGTTTTTTTAGAGGGCAAAAAAAAGCCCCAAATAGAATCGGGGCTTTTCGTTAGTCATGTGCGACTTTTACTATTACAAGCTGTAGTAAAGTTCGAACTCAAGTGGTGTTGTTGTCATTGCAACACGTTGTGCATCACCAGATTTAAGTTCAATGTAAGCATCGATCATCTCATCAGAGAATACGCCGCCTTGAGTCAAGAATTCGCGATCTTCGTTTAGGCAAGAAAGCGCTTCTTCTAGGCTGCTAGCTACTTGAGGGATGGCTAGCGCTTCTTCAGCTGGTAGGTCGTACAAATCTTTGTCTGCTGCATCGCCAGGGTGAATCTTGTTTTTGATACCGTCGATACCAGCCATCAACATTGCTGAGAATGCTAGGTATGGGTTAGCGGTTGGATCAGGGAAACGCGCTTCAATACGCTTGCCTTTAGGGCTTGCAACGTATGGGATACGGATAGAAGCAGAACGGTTACGTGCTGAGTAAGCTAGCATAACTGGTGCTTCGAAGCCTGGAACAAGACGCTTGTAAGAGTTAGTTGAAGCGTTAGTGAACGCATTCAATGCTTTAGCGTGCTTGATGATACCGCCAATGTAGTAAAGCGCCATATCAGATAGACCAGCGTACTGATCACCAGCGAATTGGTTTTCGCCGTCTTTCCAGAAAGATTGGTGAACATGCATACCAGAACCGTTGTCACCAACGATTGGTTTCGGCATGAAAGTCGCTGTTTTGCCGTAAGCGTGTGCCACGTTATGGACACAGTACTTAAGGATTTGAACTTCATCGGCTTTCTTAACGAGAGTGTTGAATTTCACACCGATTTCGTTTTGACCAGCCGTCGCTACTTCGTGGTGATGAACTTCGATTTCTAGTCCCATGGATTCCATTGCGCCACACATTGCGCCACGTAGGTCATGGTGAGAGTCAACTGGTGGTACTGGGAAGTAGCCGCCTTTTACGAAAGGACGGTGACCCATGTTGCCGCCTTCAATCTTCTTGTTAGAAGACCAAGCTGCTTCTTCAGAGTTGATTTCTACTGTTGAACCAGACATGTCTGTTTTCCAGCGAACATCATCAAAGATGAAGAATTCAGGCTCAGGACCGAAGAATGCTGTGTCGCCAAGGCCTGTTGCTTTTAGGAACTCTTCAGCGCGAAGTGCAACAGAGCGAGGGTCGCGATCGTAACCTTGCATAGTAGAAGGCTCGATGATGTTACAACGAACAATCAAAGTAGGCTCTTCAGTGAAAGGGTCAACAATTACTGTGTCATCCTGAGGCATCATGATCATGTCGGATTCATTGATGCCTTTCCAGCCAGCAATGGAAGAACCGTCAAACATTTGACCATTTTCAAAAAACTCTTCGTCTACAGTTGAAGCTGGAATAGACACATGCTGCTCTTTACCTTTGAAATCGGTAAAACGAAGGTCAACCCACTTCGCGTCGTGCTCTGCAATCAAAGCAAGGGTCTTGTTTGACATAGTTGGTTCTCCAAATAATTAAAACGAAATTTCTTCCGACATAGTATTTAAAATTGCTTCAAGGTGAAGCGCTATTGCTAGATTACTAAGCACAAGCTGTGCCAGAAGTTTGGGCGTTCAATTAAATCCTTATATAACAGCAAGATAGAAAAATATCGCCCTATGAGCGCGCACCTACATAGCCCCAATAGAGGTCAATATAAAAAGTTTTGTGCTTCTTTGGTGCGATTTAATATTTTTTGCGTCATATTGGTGCGAATATATTGTTTTCGTCCGCTTTGGCTTTTCTTTATAATGTGCCCCGTTTTTAATTACCTGGCATGCAACGCATTCTCTATGAAATTTATTGTTAAGTTTTTCGCTGAAATCACCATCAAAAGTCGTCCTGTACGAAAGTCATTCATCAAACAACTTCGTCAGAACATAAAGCTAGTGCTAAAAAAGCACGATGCTGATGTGGTGGTCGCAGGCAATTG
Organism: Marinomonas sp. KMM3893; assembly: GCF_004352855.1. Lineage (GTDB taxonomy): Bacteria > Pseudomonadota > Gammaproteobacteria > Pseudomonadales > Marinomonadaceae > Marinomonas > Marinomonas arenicola. The sequence continues at coordinate 500,643 of NZ_SJSC01000002.1, forward strand.
GGATTTCATCGAGGTGTTGTCTGAGCGTGATGATCTTCGTGACGACTTTATTGACGCGCTCTCTAATATAGCCGGTATTGCGCATTTTCAGTTTGTGCGTGAATTTCCTCTGGTGGATCTTGACGGTATTATCGATGAAGCCTTGGTCTCTTATGGCGATGTCCTAAAGGATGCGGTGTTTGCGGTGCGCGTTAAACGTGTTGGTAAGCAGCATGATTTTAGTTCTGTTGAAGCAGAGCGTTATATTGGTGGTTGCCTAAAAGCAAAGTCCGGTGCTCACAGCGTGCGTCTAAAAGACCCTGATGTATTAGTGCCCATCGATATTCGTGACAACCGTGTATGGATGATTGAGAAACGTGTAGAAGGCTTGGGCGGTTACCCGATTGGCTCTCAAGATTCTGTGCTGTCATTAATGTCTGGCGGTTACGATTCCACGGTCAGTTCTTATCTGACCATGAGCCGCGGCTTAAAAACGCATTTTTGTTTCTTCAATCTAGGGGGCGATGCCCACGAAATTGGCGTTAAGCAGGTGTCGAGCTTCCTTTGGGAAAAGTACGGCTCTGGCTTGAACGTAAAATTTGTCACTGTACCGTTTGAAGAGGTAGTGGGTGAAATCCTCACTAAGGTCGATAACGCTGAAATGGGCGTTATCCTCAAACGTATGATGCTGCGTGCCGCAACACAAGTCATGGAAGGCGTAAACGCCAAAGCCTTGGTAACAGGGGAAAGTGTTGCGCAGGTTTCCAGCCAAACCTTGATTAACTTAAAAGTGATTGATCAAGTCACCGACGAATTGGTGTTGCGCCCTTTAATCACCACCAACAAGCAAGAAATCATTGATAAAGCCATCGACATTGGTACCGCGCCTTTTGCGGCCAGCATGCCAGAGTTTTGTGGGGTGATTTCGGTAAAACCGACAACGCGAGCAAAAATGCATCGTATAGAGCGTGAAGAAGCGAAATTTGACTTTGCTGTGCTAGAAAAAGCGGTAGAGGAAATGCGCGTGATGTCGATCCAGAATGTAATGGACGACGTGGATAAGCAATATCAAGGGGAAGTGCCAGAAGTGCGCATGCCTGTTGGTGATGAAGTTATCATCGATATTCGTCACCCAGATGAAGCGATGAAGCGTCCTTTGAAAGTCAGTGGTCGACCAGTTAGAGTCATTCCGTTTTTCGCACTGGATTCTCAGTGGAACGACCTAGAACCTGATGTCATGCATCTGTTGTATTGTGGTAAGGGCGTAATGAGCCGAATCCATGCTTCCTACTTATTAGGCAAAGGACATTCCAACGTTGGGATTTACTTGCCGTAGAAAATGACGAACAAAGTGGTCTGTTTATTGCCTAGTGAATTCTGGGCGTAAATAGAATTTGGCCATGTTTTTTGCGCTGGTCAAATACCCTTCGAAGATTATTTGTTGACTTTTTTAGTTAGTTTAATGGGATCTTAACGAATATAAGGGTACAATTGCGCGAATTTTACCCCGTACTGAGATCCAACGCGCTTGTAGAGCATAGCTGCTCGAGCCAAGCAGCGATATATCTTTTTGCCTACGCTTAATGCAGAGAATTAAAATGTCTAATGATATTAGTAAGTTACGCAATATTGCCATCATTGCGCACGTTGACCATGGTAAAACTACCCTAGTTGATAAACTTTTGAGCCAATCAGGTACTCTTGATCGTAAAGATGAAGGTTCCGAACGCATCATGGATTCCAACGATCAAGAAAAAGAACGTGGTATCACCATTTTGGCGAAAAACACGTCTATCAAGTGGAATGATTACCGCATCAACATCGTAGACACACCTGGACACGCCGACTTCGGTGGTGAAGTGGAACGTGTACTATCTATGGTCGATTGCGTATGTCTATTGGTTGATGCTGTTGACGGCCCAATGCCGCAAACACGTTTCGTAACCTCTAAAGCATTTGAGCAAGGTTTGCGTCCTATTGTTGTTATCAACAAAGTTGACCGTCCTGGCGCTCGTCCTGATTGGGTTATGGATCAAGTTTTTGATCTGTTTGATAACCTTGGTGCAACGGAAGAACAATTAGACTTCCCTGTTATCTACGCTTCTGCAATCAACGGTCAAGCTGGTACTGATCCAGATAACTTGGCAGACGACATGACGCCACTGTACGAAATGATCGTAGAAAGCGTTCCTGTTCCTGATGTTGATCCAGAAGGTACTTTCCAAATGCAGGTTTCTGCATTGGATTACGACAGCTATGTTGGTGTTATCGGTGTAGGCCGTATCACACGCGGTAGCTTGTCTCCTAACCAACAAGTGGTTGTAAAATCAGCGGATGGTAAAGAGCGTAAAGGTAAAGTACTAAACGTGAAGGGCTACCATGGTCTATCTCGTGTTGATACAGACAAAGCCTCTGCTGGTGATATCGTATGTATCAATGGTATCGATGGTCTAAGTATTTCTGATACTTTGTGTGATCCTACTTGTGTTGAAGCGCTTCCAGCATTGTCTGTAGATGAGCCAACAGTAAGCATGACTTTCATGGTAAACGACTCTCCGTTTGCTGGTAAAGAAGGTAAATACATCACCACTCGTAACATCAAAGATCGTCTAGACCAAGAGTTGATCCACAACGTTGCATTGCGTGTTAAGCAAGGCGACACGCCGGATAAATTCATTGTATCTGGTCGTGGTGAGCTTCACTTGTCTGTATTGATCGAAACAATGCGTCGTGAAGGCTTCGAAATGGGTGTATCCCGTCCTGAAGTTGTTATCAAAGAAATTGACGGTGTTAAATCTGAACCATTTGAAATGGTAGTAATCGATGTTGAAGACCAACATCAGGGCGCTATCATGGAAGAAGTTGGCCTACGTAAAGGCGAACTAACAAACATGGAACCAGATGGCAAAGGCCGTACACGCCTTGAGTTCATGATGCCATCACGTGGTTTGATCGGTTTCCGTGGCTTGTTCCTAACATTGACGTCTGGTTCTGGTATCTTGACGAGTGTGTTTGATCACTACGGTCCAGTGAAAGACGGCGAAGTTCAAAGCCGTAAAAACGGTGTATTGATCAGTATGTTGACTGGTAAAACAGCCGCTTACTCTTTGTTTAACTTGCAAAGCCGTGGTCGTATGTTCCTAGGCCATGCGGTTGAAGTTTACGAAGGTCAAGTTATCGGTATTCACTCACGTGATAACGATTTGTCTGTTAACCCTGTTAAAGGTAAGCAGCTGACTAACGTACGTGCTTCTGGTACGGATGAAGCTTTGACTCTTACGCCACCGATTCGCCAAACGCTAGAACAAGCGCTTGAGTTCATCGAAGACGACGAATTGGTAGAAGTAACACCAGAAAGCATTCGTGTTCGTAAGAAATTCCTAACTGAAAACGAACGTAAACGTAACGCTCGTAAGTAAGACATCGCCATTCTTTAATGAGCGGCTCACTCGAGTCGTTTCAAAAGAGCAGCAGCAAATGGGGTCACGCAAGTGGCTCTATGAGCGACATAAGCGCCTTCGGGCGCTTTTGTTTTATCTGGGGTTTGGTGATACTTAAGCAAAGCGAACATAGCCGATGAAAAGGAGTGCAGAGTGAAAGTTTTAGTGCAGCGAGCGTTGAATGCTAGCGTCATGGTGAGCGGTGAGGTGATTGGTGCGATTGATCATGGGCAGCTTGTTTTGGTGGGGATCGAAAAAGGCGACACAGAGCAGGATGTGCAGCGTCTAGCGGATAAATTGCTAAAATACCGTATGTTTTCTGATCAAGATGGAAAGATGAATTTGAATGTGCAGCAAGCGGGAGGCGGTATTTTATTGGTGTCGCAATTTACTCTGGCGGCTGACACCAAGAAAGGTCTTCGTCCTGGCTTTTCCACAGCGGCGGTTCCCGCTGAGGGTGAGCGCTTATTTAATGATTTTGTGGATAAAGTGCGCTCACAGTACGATCGCGTTGAGACAGGCCGCTTCGGTGCTGATATGAAGGTGTCCTTCACAAACGATGGCCCTGTTACCTTTATGCTGGATTAGGCCCTGTATGTGGCAAGCAGCGAAGCATAAAAAAAGCGGCTGTGGAAAACTCGCCGCTTTATTAACAATAGTATTCTCTTCTCAGTCGGTATTAACTTGCCTCTGAGACCTCTTCAGCGTCCTCTTCTTCTCTTTTTACCGTTCTCCCTGCCAGTAGGCCTAATTCAAATAGCATCCACATAGGAATGGCCAGCAATGTCTGAGAGAAAATATCAGGAGGCGTAATTAACATGCCCACGACAAAGCAACCGAGAAACACATAAGGGCGTTTTTTAGAAAGTGTTGCCACAGTCGTCACGCCAGCTTTGACCAATAAATAGGTGGCCACTGGAATTTCAAAAGTCACACCGAAGGCGAAAAATAGTTTAAGGACAAAGTTTAGATAGTTGTTGATGTCCGTCATGACGGTAACGTCACCTGGCCCTACTGTGGTGAAAAAGCCAAAAATCAGCGGCAGCACAACATAGTAAGCAAACAGTACACCGCCATAAAATAACACTATGCTGGAAATGAGCAGCGGGATGGCAATTTGCTTTTCGTTTTTATACAAAGCGGGGGCAATAAAAGACCAAGCTTGATACAGGGTATAAGGAATCGACAGCAATACGGAGATGGCAAAGGTCAACTTCAACGGCGCTAAAAAGGGTGAGGCGACTTCGGTTGCTATCAAGGAGCTGCCTTTGGGCAGTAGCAATCTTAAAGGCTCAGAGACGATCATATACAGGTCGTTAGCGTAAAAATAGAGACCAATAAAAATCACTAAAACCACGACCACAGATTTTAATAATCGATTTCTGAGTTCTATTAAATGGGCAACAAGTGGCGCTTGGGAAGAAGAATCAGTACTCATAGTTAACAATCTGCCAGTAAATTAAGAACGAGATGTTTCAGTAGTATTGGTGTCTGACTTGGTGGTTTTTTCAGTGCTGTCTCCGGTAGGAGTCACAGGCTGGATGGCGGCGTCGTTTTTGTCGCTAACCTCTAAAACCGTTTCATTGGGTGTGACTAGATCGGCTTCTTGAATGGGTTCGTCTGGCTTGTCGACCGGCGCAGATTCTGGCAAAGGCGTGATTCTATTTTGAATGTCGTTGCCTTCTTTCATGATGCGCTGATTCGTTTGAGCGATGTTTTGTTGCAGTTCTTCTTGGTCCAGCTGGGCGTTAATTTCGCGCTGTACTGAGCTAATGGAGCGACGAATTTTACGAATCCAGAGACCCGCAGTTTTGGCCGCGGTAGGAAGGCGTTCTGGGCCAAGAATAATCAAGGCCACCACGAAAACAACTAATAGTTCTGAGAAGCCAATATCGAACACAGGTTAAGCGCTCTTGTCGTCTTTTTTAGTTTCTGAATCAATGACTTTGTTTTGTGCTGTCTTTGATTCGCCTTCGGCGTCATCTTCTTTGTTAACGGCTTCTTTAAAACCTTTAACCGCACCACCTAAATCACCGCCGAGGTTTTTGAGTTTTTTGGTGCCAAAGATAAGAATTAAAATGGCCAACACAATAAGTAATTGCCAAATACTGATACCACCTAACATGTTTACATACTCCTATTTGGTGCGATTCGCTTTCTCTTCTAAACCAGATAAGTCGAAACGGCGTGCTAATTCATTTAAAACGTCATCCGGACCTAAATCAAGGTGGGATAACATGACCAATGTATGAAACCATAAATCCGCCGTTTCGCTAATTACCTCAGATTTGTCTTGAGAGATCAGGGCGTCTTTTGCTGCGATAATGGTTTCGGTGCTTTCTTCGCCTACTTTTTCGAGTATTTTATTTAACCCTTTAGCGTGCAAGCTGGCAACATAAGAGGAATCTGCCGCCGCTGTTTTACGTTCTTCTAAAGTGGCAGCAAGTTCAGCTAATACATCAATTTTCATTATAATCTCACGAATGTTACGGTTTTAATATCAATAAGTATAAACCAATCAAAAAGAGCGAAATGCTCAAAATGTCGGCACTTTGAAGGTGTTTTAACGAATCTGGACTGATTGTTAGCCAAGCAGCGCCAAGACTGACAAGGCCTAAAAGCCTGAACGGCAGGCCACGGCGAGTCTTTTTCACCTCTTTGCTTAGTTCAAGAATGGCCGCGGTTTGTGTTTGCATGCGCTCTTCTTGGTGGGATATTTGCGTTAGTGCCGAGAAAATCAAATTAGGAATTTTAGGCATTTGTCCTGCCCATTCCGGTGCTTGTTTTCGCACCTCTTCTAGTAAGCGTTTTGGCCCCATTTGTTGGTGCATCCAGCGTTCTAGGAAAGGTTTTGCTGTGACCCATAAATCCAAGTCTGGGTACAGTTGACGCCCCAATCCTTCGATATTAAGCAGTGTTTTTTCAAGCAGTACCAGTTGCGGTTGTACTTCCATATTAAAGCGGCGTGCGGTTTGGAATAAGCCTATGAGTACCTGACCAAAAGAAATGTCTTTGAGTGGTTTGGCAAACATGGGCTCGCAAACGCTGCGAATGGCGGATTCAAAAGCATGAACTGGGGTTTCTTTTGGTACCCAGCCGCTTTCTACGTGCAACTCGGCAACAAGGCGATAATCGCGTTGGAAAAATGCCAACAAATTACGCGCTAAATAGTTTTTGTCTGCGTCATCTAGGCTGCCCATGATGGCGCAATCAATCGCAATGTACTTGGGTTTTTGTGGGTTTGATACATCCACAAAAATATTCCCTGGGTGCATGTCTGCGTGAAAGAAACTGTGCGAGAAAACTTGGGTGAAGAAGATCTCTACACCGCGTTCTGCAAGGCACTTCATGTCTGTGCCAGCGGCGTTTAACGCCTTAATGTCAGCGACAGGAATGCCTGAAATGCGTTCCATCACCATGACATTTTTCTGGCAGTAGTCCCAATACACTTGCGGTACGTAAAGCAATTCAGAATCGGTAAAGTTACGTTGCAATAGCCCAGTGTTAGCGGCTTCTTTGGCAAGGTCTAGCTCGTCTAAAATGGTGTATTCGTAATCGGTCACCACTTCGACGGGTCTTAAACGGCGACCGTCTGAGCTGCTTTTGGCAACAAAGTGAGCCAAGGTATACAGCAAGCCAATGTCTTGGCGGATGGTTTTCTCGATGTTGGGGCGAATAACCTTTACCACCACCTCTTCCCCTGAATGCAGGGTCGCGGTATGGACTTGGGCAATGGAGGCTGACGCCAATGGCGTGGCAGAAAACTCGGCAAAGAGTTCGCTAACCGGGGCTTTAAGATCGCGTTCGATAATCGCTTGCGCAGTGCTACCGGAGAAGGCAGGTACCTTGTCTTGCAGCTTGGCCAGCTCATCGGCTATGTCATCGTCAAGGAGGTCGCGGCGAGTCGATAGAATCTGTCCGAACTTAACGAAGATGGGGCCGAGGGATTCAAGGGCTAAGCGAAGGCGTTCGCCTCGATTCTTGATCACTCTTTGTCTGCCTATTTGACACAGCATACCGACGGTGTAACGCAAGTACCAAGGCAGCTTGTCAAAGGGAATGAGTGCATCAAGGCGGAAGCGTAGCACGGTAAAAATGATACGCGTTAAACGAAAGACGCTTCTTAACATATTAGAATTTAAATCCTTTATGTAGGGCTACAATGCCGCCAGTCATGTTTTGGTAGCTGGTGCGTTCAAAACCAACGTCATCCATCATGCCTTTTAGGGTTTCTTGATCAGGGTGCATGCGGATCGATTCAGCCAAGTAGCGATAGCTTTCTGCATCATTGGCAATCACCTTGCCCATGAAAGGCAAAAGACGGAATGAATAATGATCGTAGATCTGGGACAGGGCCTCAGATTCTGGTTTGGAGAATTCCAACACTAATAAGCGGCCACCCGGTTTAAGCACTCGGTACATGGATGCCAAGGCTTTGGATTTGTCTGTGACGTTACGTAGTCCAAAAGCAATGGTGATGCAGTCGAAGGTGTCATCGGGGAAAGGCAGCGCTTCGGCATTGGCTTGCACGAATTTCACATTGCCAACAACGCCGTGATTGGCCAGCTTATCGCGACCCACTTTTAGCATGGAGTCATTGATGTCAGCGAGAATGACTTGTCCTTCGCTGCCGACCAAACGAGAAAATTTCAATGTTAGATCACCGGTGCCACCAGCAATGTCGAGGACTTTGTTGCCTGCTCGGACACCCGATTGACTGATGGTGTGGCGCTTCCACAGACGATGTACACCACCTGACATTAGGTCATTCATAATGTCGTATTTTGCGGCTACCGAGTGAAACACATTGGCAACGGCCTGTACTTTTTCATCAGTAGGGATTTCTTTAAAGCCAAAGTGGGTGGTTTTGTTCTGATCGTCTTGCATAAATTACTTCATCCTAAGGGCGCCAAGACGCGCCAAATTCTATAACTGCGGTGCGTACACATTAGTAAAGCATTGTAACTGCCATCAGTGGGCTAGGGAAGGTATGAATAAGCCTTCTTAGCCTCAACCCGAAAGGCTTCTTTAAAATCCGTTCGCTTCTGTTTAGTGCTCGCGCTCTGGTGTTGCGTTATCCACCATTACCTTATTGCGACCAGCTTCTTTGGCGCAATAGAGTTGTTTGTCGGCCCGCGAGAAAAAGGCTTCGTATTCTTCATCTATTAACTCAGCTAAACCAATGGAGATGGTAATGGATACGGGTTCTCCATTGACATTAAACGGGGCTTTTTCTACTTCTTTACGAATCGCTTCGGCGCGCTGATGGGCGTCTTCTAGCGTCGTATTTGGAAACACAATAACAAATTCTTCGCCGCCATAACGGTACAATAAATCTGGCTTATTCAGGGCGTTGCGAATTTGTCTGGGTACTAGGCGCAGTACTTTGTCACCGGCTAAGTGGCCCCAGGTGTCGTTGACCTGTTTAAAAAAGTCGATGTCGCAGATCGCCAAACTCAGTGGCTTTGCGTTTTTCTGCGAGCTGGCACACAAGGGCAAAATGGCGTCTTGATAGGCCGCGCGATTGGGTAAGTCGGTTAGGGCGTCAGTCATGGCTTGCGCTAGCTTTTCTTGTAGGCTAGTTCGCAAAGAAGAGGTGTCTTTTTCCATTCGAGTGACCTTGCTTTTCAACAAGGAAATCGATTGATTGGACATTTTCTCTTGGCTGATCATTTGTTTGCGATATCGCGACATGGTGGTGGAAATGCTCGCCATGCGCTCATTAATCAGCAGTTTTAGGGTGTCTAGATCGTCGGCTTGTTGCACCGCGCTGGCGGCTTCTTGTACTTGTTGTTGCATGGTCGCATTGAAGCCTTCCCGACTCTCGGAGAGGTTCTTTTGGCTGCGGTAGCTTTTTACAATGGAGTCATTAATGCTGGCCAGTTGCTTGTTTAGCTCATTTAGATAGCTGGTTAACCCTTCTTGAGTGTTGCCAATCGCCACCATGATGAGGGCAATAACATCATCCAGTAACTTAGGGAAACTGTGAAACGTGTGGTTGTTCGCTAACGCCTTTTTAAGCTCAGAAATTTGGTTGTCGTAATGGCTCGGCAAGGCAAGGTTATTAAGCAATCCAGACAATGTGTGACTGACTTGTTGCAATGCTTCTTGGCTATTCAATTTATTCTGCGGAGAGGAGGAACGTCTGAAAATGCGAGAGATCAGGGTGCGTTTTTCATTGTCTACTGGCGTGGAGTAAGACAGGGTGCTCTCAACGAGAGCAAGGTATTCTTTGAGCAGTTGAGGCCAATGGGGCAAAGATTGCCAATGGGAGCGAATGGAGGTCTCAAAGGCCTTTTTTTCACTCTGGGGGACGTTTTGTCCGTGTTGATCCAATACATCAATCAGATCGTGCAGAGTATGCCTAAAGTGCTTGGCTCGGGTTAATCTTGCCTCGTCTACTTTGAGTAGAAGAGGCTCCACATTGTCCAAAATCGTTTGAATAGCCGCAGCGTCTGCTCCTTTGCTAATCTGTACACGAATTTGGCGAATGGCGGAGTCTAACTCAGGATCATTTCCTTCGGCTAGTAGACTCGTCCTTGAGACTGCTTTACGTAAAGCGTTGACTAGCTTGTCTTGAGATATATCCGTCATGGAGCCTCACATTTTAAGGTTTACTTGTTTTGTTCTTCTTTCTTGATCAGGTAATTAACCACATTATAGATATTTTCACTGCCGCCAGCAGTAGAAGCATCGACTAAATATTTACCGTTAACCACTAATGTTGGGGTGCCACGAACGCCATACGCACGGATTTTAGCGTCCGCTTGGCTAAGGCGACTTTCCACCGCAAATGAATTGTATTGCTTGCGGAATACGTCTTCGCTTACACCGTGTTTCGCGAAGAATGCCGCTAATGAGTCTTCTGTATTTAGACGTTCACGTTTTACATTGATTGCGTTGTAGATATCTTCATGAACCTTGTCTTCAATGCCCAGTAGATCGGCGACATAAAAGGCTTTTGCGTGAGCCAACCAGTTACGACCAAAGACCGCGGGTAAGTATTTGAAATCGACGTCATTGGAAATGGTTTTTTTCCAAGCTTGAGTGGATGGTTCAAGGTGGAAACAATGTGGGCAGCCAAACCAAAAGACTTCAACCACTTCTACTTTGCTTGGGTCTGCGGTACGAACAGGGGTCGGGATTGTGGTGTAGCCGTTTCCATCGCTGTAATCTTTTGCGTAGGATGTCAGAGGGATAAGTAAAGTAAGGATTAACGCTGAAAATAGCTTTTTCATTGATGGCTCCTGATGATCAATGTTTATCGAGACTCGCAATTATATTGCCAGATTTTCGACTTTATTCGATGTTTTGTCTGTTATAAAGTTCTTCCATTTGACCAAGTTTACGTAAAACTTACAAGGTTCTCTAAGTGCTTGACGTATTGATTGATTTATTCATCCGTGAGAGGCAGATGAATCCTTTAATGAAGCCCTTGTAGGTAATCTGAGACGGCATCAATCTCTTCTGCGCTGAGTTTACGCGCAATGGTTTGCATCATGCTGGCGGCGTCATTGTTGCGCTTGCCGCTTTTAAAGTCATTCAGTTGGGTTTTAGTATACGCCTTAAATTGGCCGCTTAACGCTGGGAAAGCCGCCGAATTCAAGCCTTTTCCTGCAGGGCCGTGACAAGAGGCGCAAGCCGGCACCGCGGTATCTGGGTTGCCGAAACGATATAACGCCTCGCCTTGCTCCAGCGTATCAGCCGATGCCTGGCCGATGCGGGTGCGTTGGTTGGCAAAGTAAGCGGCAATGTCTGATAAGTCTTGCGCTGAATACTTATCTAATAGCGTTGCCATTTGCGGGACAGGGCGTTTACCGGATTGAATATCGTCTAGCTGCTTTAAAAGATAGCGGTGTGGTTGACCGGCGAGTTTGGGAAACACACTGATTTGGCCATTGCCGTCTGCACCATGACAGGCGACACAGCTTGAGGTGAGCGCTTTACCATGAGCAATGGCGTCGTTTGTCTGGCCGTGGCAAGCCGCACTGAGTAAAAACAAAAAACCAAGACACAGGTGTCGCATGGCAGACCTTAGCGTGTTGAGAGAAGAGGATAGAATGAATAGCGATTTTCTTGAAAATGACGTTTTAGCCCATTAAATGGAATTTAACGCAGATTTACCGGTGAAAACATGGCAAAAAAAGCGATTCACAGGCATTATATACAACCGATGAATAAACGTGAACGCTAATCCTGATTCCACAGACGAATACCAACTTATGACTCCTTTTGACGCTATATTCCGATCCGCCCACTTTATTAAAAGTGCCGAAAAGCTTTCACAATGTCCACTTGATCAAGGTCTTGAGGTTGCTTTTGCTGGTCGATCTAATGCAGGTAAATCCACTGCATTAAATACACTGACCAACCAAAAGAAACTGGCTCGTACATCGAAGACGCCTGGCCGTACTCAACTGATCAACTGTTTTGGTTTGAGTGTGAGTGATCGACGTCTAATCGATTTACCAGGTTACGGTTTCGCGAAAGTGCCCATTGCCATGAAAAAAGTATGGCAAGCCCACATGCAAGATTACTTGATGAATCGTCGCTCGTTAGCGGGGGTTGTCTTGGTAATGGACATTCGCCATCCTCTTAAAGAGTTTGATGAAATGATGTTGGAATGGGCAAAATCTAACGGCATGAAAGTACACGTTTTGCTCACGAAATCAGACAAGTTGAAACGTGGACCTGCGAAAACGGCCATGTTTACCGTGCAAAAAGCCATTAAAGAACAAGGCGTAGACGGCACAGTACAAACTTTCTCTGCATTGAACAACGATGGTCTTGATGAGTTGCGAACTCAACTGGCCTCTTGGTTAGTGTTTGATAATTTGGACGAGATTCCGATTTCTCCACACGCTTAATCAGGCACGATTAGCCTGATTTACCGCGTATAAAAAAGCCTCTATTTGCAGAAATAGAGGCTTTTTTCGTTGTGCATCCAAGCTCAGCGAATGACCGCCTTTATCAGGCGGTATCCGTTATGACGCTTGATAGGCCGCTAAGAAAGTATCGAAGTCGACATCATCATTGGCTTCGATTTGTTGCTGTTCAGAAATCGAGGTGGCAGCCAAGGTGGCAAAGGTGTCCACAATGTCGCCAGACAGTGGCGCAGCCAGCCATGCTTTTTGCTGCTCGGTGGCCAATGACAGCATCGCGTTTTGAAAGCCTTGTGCTTCTTGGCAACGGGCTAAGAGCTGCGCCGAAGGCAAGAGGGTGTTATCCGCGAGTTTGTTTTCTTGCTCAATAATGGCCTCTAAATACGCCTGATTCCCCGTTTGAGCGACCAAGAACTGGGCCACTTCTTTTAGCTTGGTTAGCAGGTCTGAGGCTTTGTCTTGTAGTCGAACTGGGCCGTGGCCGAAATCGAACTTAGCGTCCAACTCTCTGCCATGAGAAGCAATTTCTTGTTGAGCGACACGCAGTTGATGGCATTCATCGCTGTCTAACAGGGCATCATCGCTGAGCATGCAATACAGTAGAAAGACATCAATAAAATACAGAGTCGAGGCTTTCATACCAATCGAAGACGCTGGGTCAATGTCCATAATGCGCACTTCAATGTACTCCACACCGCGGTCTTGCAGTGCCGTACTTGGGTGCTCGCCAGGTTGGGTCACGCGTTTTGGGCGGATGTCGCTGTAATATTCGTTTTCAATTTGCAGCAAGTTGCTGTTTAGCTGGCGGTATTGACCTTCGACCTTGACGCCAATTTCTTGGTAGCGAGGGTAAGGGGTTTTCAGCGCCGTTTTTATGGTACGGATGTAGGTATCGACTTCGTTGTAACAGACAAACAAGTTGGCTTGTGCTTTGTTTTGATAGCCTAAATCGCTCATGCGCAAAGAGGTGGCTTTATGGCCGACCCAAGTGCGCTTTGCTAATTCAGACAAGCTGTCTGGTTTTTTCTCTAAGAAGCTTTCATCGATGGCTGGAGAAGCGCCAAATAATAACGACAACATCCAAGAGTTACGACGAAAGTTGCGGATAAGAGCGAAGTAGCTGTCAGACTGAAAGGCTTGTCGTTGTGCGTCAGTAAGGGCGGTTTTTCCTTTATACGCGGCCAGGAACTGCCAAAAAGAAGCGTCAAAAGAAAAGTTATAATGCATACCGGCGATGCACTGCATGATGCGGCCATAGCGGTTGGATAACCCTTCGCGATAGACGCGTTTGAGTTTGCCTGTATTTGATTCGCCAAAGTAAGCAATGGGCACATCGTCGTTGTTTTCTAAATAACAAGGCATACTCGCTGGCCACAAACATTCGTTTTGCTTCGCCAGTTCATGGTTGACCACATGGTGAATGCTGGTCAGTTCGTCAATCACACCTTCAACACTAGGATGTACCTTAGTGATGAATTCCATTAAAGATTCAGAATAATCTGTGGTAATGGAAGTGTGTGTTAAAGCCGCGCCCAACGCTTTTGGGTGGGGGTTATGGGAAATGCGACCTTGCGATCGGTCCACACGAAGTGCTTCCCGTTCTACTCCGCGATGAAACGTTAGTGCTGCTGAAGAATCGGTCTGTTGGCAGTGATTCGCCAGCGCATGTAAAGCATCAGTTAAGGTAGTCAAGAAGCCATCCTTCTATAAAAATAAGGCAAAGATAAATATCACTGATTGTACTCGGCTGGCCTTATTGGCAGCAAGCTGACATTTTCATCTGACGAAAGATTGCAAGATCGATCCTTAGTCCATTGTAGTTATTCTCTTGTCCGATCGGTAAAATGATGGCTCATTCATAGTATAAGACTGAAAAATGTTGAGAGCAGCATGAACACTGTTAGATTAAAGCAGATCGGTTTTTGGTCGTCATTTGCTGTTATTATCATTGTTGCGTTAACCTGGGGCGTGGATCAGATCCTACCTCAGCAGCGGTCGTCTGATGTTGGTCAGTGCGATCAAACAGAGCATGAATGCATTGTTTCATTACCTGGCGAACAGATGCCAGCGACCCTGTCTTTTGATGAAGGCATTCATGTAGACACCTCGATTCCTGTGTCTCTTTCTTTGCCGCAAGACTTGGCCAACAAAACCAACTCAATTCGTTTGACCTTGAGCTGTAAAGAAACCTATATGGGTGTGAGCTCAATACGCTTAACGCAAAAGCCTGGGCCGAATGTGTGGCAGGGCAATATTCGTTTGCCAAGAGCGGACAAAGAAAAAGTGACCTGGCAAGTGAAGGCAACATTGATCGAAGGCAGTGGCAACGAAAAAGACATTTGGTTTGAGTTTGATGTGGATTCTGCAAAGCCATAAGGCACAGAGATGCACCACTGGCTTGCTAGACAGCACTCAAATTTGAACAATAAAAAAGGCGACCTTCAGTGTGAAGATCGCCTTTTTAATGGGAGCCGTATAAAGCGTGCGTTACAAACGCATCTCTATGCCAGCGTCGCTCATGCGTTCTTTGGCTTGTTGGATACTGTATTCGCCAAAGTGGAAAATACTCGCGGCCAACACAGCGTCGGCTTTGCCTTCGATGACGCCATCAACAAGGTGATCTAGGTTACCCACACCACCAGACGCAATAACCGGCACGTGAACCGCTTCGCTGATGGCACGGGTTACGCCCAAATCAAAGCCGTTTTTCGTGCCGTCGCGGTCCATACTGGTTAAGAGGATTTCCCCAGCGCCGTATTCGACCATTTTTTTCGCCCATTCAACCGCGTCTAAGCCTGTTGGCTTGCGACCACCGTGGGTAAAAATTTCCCACTTGTCCGCTTCGCCTTCTTGGCTGACTTTCTTCGCATCAATGGCGACCACAATACATTGTGAGCCAAAGCGTTCTGCGGCTTCACGTACAAACTCAGGGTTAAATACCGCTGCGGTATTAATGCCCACCTTGTCTGCGCCTGCGTTTAGCATACGACGAATGTCTTCACAGGTACGAATGCCGCCGCCAACGGTCAGCGGAATAAACACCTGGCTCGCAATGGCTTCGACCATATGGACTGTGGTTGCTCGATCGTCGGAGCTGGCGGTAATGTCCAAAAAGGTGATTTCGTCAGCGCCTTGCTCGTTGTAGCGTTTCGCCACTTCAACTGGGTCGCCAGCATCGCGAATGTCGACGAACTGAACGCCCTTTACCACTCGGCCATTGTCCACATCAAGACAAGGAATAATACGTTTTGCTAATCCCATAACAGGCTCCTAATCTTTGTTGGCCAAGGATGGTTTGCCATCCCAGTGAATAAAGTTTTTGTACAGTTGAAGGCCGTCTTCGTGGCTTTTTTCCGGGTGGAATTGCACCGCAAATACATTGTTGCGGGACAAGGCGACGCAAAACTCTAAGCCGTAATCACAGGTGCCAGCCACTTCGTTTTTGTTTTCTGGCACAACATAAAAGCTGTGTACAAAATAAAAACGCGCGTTGTCTGGAATGCCTTCCCACAAGGGGTGATTAATGGTCTGTTTTACTTGGTTCCAGCCCATGTGCGGCACTTTTAGTTTGCTGCCGTCATGATCTGTGTGTTGCTCACCAAAGAAAAGGGCGTTGCCTTTGAAATGATCTAAACAATTCACGCCGCCGTTTTCTTCGCTGTGGGACATCAAAGACTGAATGCCAACACAAATCGCCAAAAAGGGCTTTTCAGCCATGGCTTTGCGAATACTAGGTACTAAACCTGCGTTGTACATCTCGCCGATACAATCTCGAATCGCGCCGACGCCAGGTAATAGCACGCGATCGGCTGCATCGATAACCGCCGGATCACTGGTGACGACCACTTGGGTGTTTTCATCAGCGACGAATTCTAATGCTTTGGCCACCGAGTGCAGGTTGCCCATGCCATAATCGATGACAGCAACAACCGATTTTTTAACTTCGTTCATGCGAAAATCCTACAAACAGCCTTTTGTCGATGGCATTTGACCTGCCATACGTTCGTCCACTTCTAGAGCCATGCGCAAGGCTCGACCAAATGCTTTAAAAATGGTTTCTGCTTGGTGGTGGGTGTTCTTACCACGAAGATTGTCCAAATGCAGTGTGACTTTGGCGTGGTTGATAAAGCCGTGGAAGAACTCGGAGAACAAATCCACGTCAAAACCGCCCACAGAACCGCGAGTGAAAGGCACGTGCATTTCTAAGCCTGGACGACCAGAGAAATCGATAACCACGCGTGACAATGCTTCGTCTAATGGTACGTAGGCATGGCCGTAACGTTTGATGCCTTTTTTGTCGCCCACAGCTATGTCAAAGGCTTGGCCTAGGGTAATGCCTAAATCTTCAACCGTGTGATGAGCGTCAATATGAAGGTCACCAACCGCATGGATATCTAAGTCGATCAAGCCATGGCGTGCGACTTGCTCAAGCATATGGTCGAGAAAAGGGACGCCGGTGAAGCAATTGAATTTACCTGTACCATCTAGGTTGATCGATACCTTGATTTGAGTTTCAAGCGTATTTCGCTCGACACTAGCAATGCGGTCGGACATTGATTGGGTTCTCCACGTTGAGTCGTGACGCACTGGCATCACGGTTTAGGCCGTCAATTCAGAAAGCCGTTATAGATTGTCATTGAAAATCACAGTTGCCGTCATTATAGAACGAGGGGTCTCTGGCTTCTATGCTTTACGCATCGTTTTTGATGAGTTGTTGCTATTGGATCGATAAACCAAGGGATCGAGTGCTATTATGTTACTAATTCAGCAAACTAAGTCTAAGGATTCAAGTCTATGAAATGGCTAAAAAGGCTCGGTGTGGCAATGGGCGTTCTGTTGGTGTTGCTAATGGCAATACTGGCTTACGTCATGTTTTTTGTTAATTCTGATTCATTCAAAACGGAATTACAGAAAGTGGCCCTCGAAAAAGCAGACATACATCTTCGCATTGATGGTGATATTCAGTGGTCTTTCTTCCCTTGGCTTGGCCTAGAGTTAGACGATATTGGTGTCGCTATAGGGAAAGACCCAGAAATTCTGCAATTTGATCGTGCCGAGTTCGGTCTCGCCATCTTGCCGTTGTTAAAACATACGATTCAAGTCGATCGTGTGCGTTTGGTTAACCTAAAAGCCAGCTTAAATGTCGATAAATCTGGACGTGGCAACTGGCAACGTTTCCCAGAAGCTGATGCGACGAGTACGCCTGACACCGCCCCGGCGGCAAGCAACAATGCACCGGCGTCCAGCAGTTATCAGGCCGCCTCATCAGGGGGAGATGCATCCAGCATTCCTAATATCCAGCTAGACAGCTTGGAAATCGATAATGCGCAAGTGACTTACATCGATGAAAAAACACAGCAAAAAATCGATGCGACCTTTAATGTCAATTTAAGCAATGTGCAGTGGGATAAAGCGTGGCCAATGGTGATGGACGCCGTGGTTAAGCAAAGCGACCTAGCGGGAAAAAACACCCTGACGGTATCCAGCAAGTTGACCGGTGACCTGACGGTGTTCCCAAACCGAGAAGTTTTCTCGTTAGCGAATGCGTCCTTGTCGACAGAGTTACAAGGCGATGCCTTGCCGGCTAGCCCATTAAAAGCCACCTTGGCGATCAAACAATTGGATATGGACGTGCCCCAAGAGAACCTCTTTATGGATGGTGTCTCGGTGGATGCGTTGGGAGTGAGCGCAAGCGCCAAAGTTCAGCTGTATCAAGTGTTGAGTAACCCGCAATACACAGCGTCTCTTTCTATCGGTGAATTCAACCCACGCAAAGTGCTGCAGCAACTGAACATTACTCTGCCTGACATGGCCGACGATAGCGCACTGACCAAAGCCAGTGGTAATGTGAAAATAGAAGGCAGTCGTAATGAACTGGTGGTTCAGCCTATGACTCTTGCTTTAGACGATACCAATCTGCAAGTTCATGTTGTGACTGAACTGTCTCCATTGCGCTGGGATGTGAACGTCAAAGGCAACAACCTGAATTTGGACCGCTATTTACCACCCGAAGCGACGGACTCAGAAAGTAAACAAGGTGAGAAGCAGGCCACGAAGGACACCACGGCCAGCAAAGCAGGAAGCACAACCAGTAGTGCGAATGAAGAACTGGTGCCGTTGGATCTTGTGCGTTCCTTATACGGTCATGTTGGTTTGGCATTTACAAATCTAACCGTGAAAAAACTGCAACTCGATAATGTTGACCTTGATGCCACTATGGCCAATGGCATGGTTCATGTGTCGCCTGCCGCAGTGAGCCTGTACCAAGGCAGTGCAACGTTAAAAGCGACCTATGATGCGCGCACGAACACGCCTAAATTGTCGGTATCGTCGCGCGTCAAAGGCATTGAAATTCAGCCTCTTCTAAAAGACTTTATGGACCTTGATAAGTTGTCAGGCACCACCTCGTTAACGGGAGAATTAAGCAGCAAAGGCAATCAAGTGGATACCTTGATGGCGAATCTAAACGGAGACTTCTTAGCCGAGATTAACAATGGCGCCTTAGTGGGTGTGAATTTGACTAAGAGTGTTTGTCAGGGGATTGCTGCGGTACGAAAAGAGTCATTGAAGAGCAGTGATTTCAGTGCCAATACGCCGTTTGAAACCATGGATTTTCCGATTCATATCGTCAACGGTAAGGTGTCGACTCCTGGGTTAACCATGACGTCTGTTGGCTTATCCGTCACCGGTGATGGGATTGTTTCTTTGCCAAATAAATCGCTCGATTATCAAGTAAATGTCGCTGTGGCTGGCAGTGAGCTAGACCATGCTTGTCGAGTGAATGAGAAACTGACGAAACTGGCTTTTCCTGTCGTTTGTAAGGGGCAGTTCAGTGATGACCCTACCAGCTTGTGTCGTCCAGACATAAAAGGGTTTGGGAATATTTTTGCGGAGCTGGCGAAGGCGGAATTAAAAGACAAACTGGATGCCGAAAAAGCACGATTGAAAGAGAAAAAAGACGCTAAAATCGACGAAGCAAAAGAAAAATTGCAAGAAAAGCTAAAAGATAAATTGAAGAACTTATTCTAACCGCGACGCTGGTCTTTTAAGCTTAGAACGCAAGATAATAGTGTGAGAAATGAATGCAAGCAGTAGAAAACTTCGCACCACGCGTACTCGCGTGGTTCGATGAGTTTGGGCGTAAAAACCTACCGTGGCAGCAAGAGAAAACACCGTATCGGGTCTGGATCTCAGAGATCATGTTACAGCAGACCCAGGTGACGACTGTGATCCCGTATTACCATAAATTTATGGCCTCCTTTCCAACGGTTGAAGCACTGGCGGCCGCCGAGCAGGACGAAGTGCTCGCCCATTGGAGTGGGTTAGGCTATTACGCCCGCGCTCGTAATATGCACAAAGCGGCCAAAATGTTGGTCGATGAGCTGGATAGCGAGTTTCCACAAAGTGTCGAAGGCGTCTGTGAGCTTCCCGGTATTGGTCGCTCAACGGCATCGGCTATCTTATCTATTTCTCGTGGGGTTCAAGCGGCCATTTTGGATGGCAATGTAAAGCGAGTGCTGGCGCGTTTCCATGCGGTGCCTACTTGGCCTGGCGAGAAAAAAACGGAAAATGCGATGTGGGCGTTGGCTGAACACTATATGCCAGCGCAGCGCTGCGGCGATTACACTCAAGCTATGATGGATCTTGGGGCGACGTTATGCACACGCTCTAAGCCTCAATGCCTTATTTGCCCACTCGAAAAAGATTGTTTAGGGCGCCGCACAGAAGACCCAACTCAATTCCCCATTCGCAAACCTAAGAAAGCAGCGAAGCCAGAAAGAAGTATACAGTTGTTGGTTTTAGTAAACGAAGACAACCAAGTGTTTATGGAAAAACGTCCTCAATCTGGTATCTGGGGAGGGCTCTGGAGTTTGCCAGAGCTGGCGAGCGAAGAAAGTGTGGTCTTGCATGTGGAGCAGCGTTTTCAAACCCATATTCACAACATCGCCCCTTTGAGTGTATTTCGTCATACCTTTAGCCATTACCATTTGGATATAGAACCGAGTCAGGTGCGTATTGGTTCTATTGATGCGGTTTTTGAAGCAGGGAAATATCAGTGGTTTTCGTTGCACGAAGCGTTTGATCTAGGCTTACCCGCACCAGTGCGGACTATTTTAACAGGCCTAGAGAATACATCCTGTTGATCAAATAGGGCGGTTTGGCTATCGCTTCAAGGCATAACTTCTGGGTTATGCCTTGATTTCTGATGCTTAAGCGCCATTATTGAAACTATCCTTTTTTTATGGCGAGTTATCCTTATGTCGAATACTGTTTTTTGCAAAAAGTTCCAAAAAGACATGGAGGCGTTAGATCGCGCACCATTACCTGGCGCCAAAGGGCAAGAGATTTTACAAACGGTTTCTAAGCAAGCATGGCAAGAGTGGCAGTTGCTGCAAACCATGATGATTAATGAAAAGCAGTTGAATCTGATGTTGCCTGAATCGCGTAAGTACGTGATGGAGCAGATGGAGAAATTCTTAAACAATGAGCCGACCGACAAGGTGACAGGCTACGTTAGCCCAGATGATATTGTCGAGCTGTAAACTGCAGCGTGCATGACAGCGAATAAAAAGCCGATTCGGAGAAATCTGAATCGGCTTTTTTACGGCTGAAAGAGCGCGAAAGAAGGTTTATTGGGTTAAAAAACTGGCAAACAGTACGCTTTTCACCGGTTCTTGGTTGGTTTCGGCTTTCATCGCAGCATTAACAGCGACCGCGGCTTCTTCGCGGGTTTTTTCTCTTGCTTGGGCGCCAGAGACTTGCTCGTCTGTGCGCGAGCTTAAAAACATCACTAAAGCATCGCGTATTAGTGGCATATTGTCTTGAATAATGGCTTCATGGGAGACATCTGTTTGCAACGTTATACTGGTCTTAATGTATTTTAGTCGGTTACTGGCGGTTGTGTAATTGACAATAAAGTCTGGGGTAAGCTCTACGTAAGCAGGTTGAGCGGTGTTTTCCTCGTCGGCGGCCAGAGCAAAGGTGCTGAGCAGAGAGGTCATAATTAAGCTCAGTGCGAAAAATTGTTTTAAAGGCGTTATCAGTGACATTATCTGGTCTCGTACTCGTTTTGATTGTCAGTATACTAACTGGCATTAACGCATTGCGACAGTAGCAAGACGAACTTTTCCACATTGTCATTGTCCATGCTTTTTTTCAAATTCAATATACTGGAATGTCTGGGATTTATATGTTTTCTATTTTTTCAGCACGTCGTTTTCATGGTGTTATTGGGGTGGCGGCTTTTGCTTTGCTAGGCGCAGCGTTTTACATGGAATATCAAATGGACTTGGAACCGTGCCCGTTATGCATGCTCCAGCGTATTGCTTTCTTATGTATTGGTGTTTTTTCATTGGTTTCTGCGGCGGTATCGAGCGAACGAGTGCGAAAGTGGCTCGCTGGGACCGTTGTCGTATTGTCTGTGTTGGGGGCGGCGCTGGCCATTCGCCATTTGTATCTGCAAAATTTACCCATTGATGAACTGCCGGCGTGCTTGCCCGGATTAAGTTACATGGTCGATGCTTTTCCTTGGCAAGATATTGCCAAAGCAATGATCATGGGAACCGGAGATTGTGGCGAGGTGGTATGGACCTTCTTAGGTTTGAGCATTCCTGGTTGGACATTGATCGCGTTTATTGGCATGGCGATTGTGAATCTATTTATCGTCTTTCGCCGCATTAATAAGGGCGAATAACAGGGCTTCGAAACGTTACAAATCCTTTAATTGAGTTGCTTGCAGGGGGTAAACGTTCGGAATATGCTTGAGACAAAGCTTTATTAGGGCATTATGTTACTGACCATTAGCGAGAAGTGTATTGAAAACTCGTTATCGCAAGAATGGAGCCATTATTATGTTAGAGCGATGTAAGACAGCACAAGAACGATGGGGTGGAGTTCATGAGATCATTGACCGTTGGCTAGCACAGCGTCGTCAACTGATTGAAGCGGGTATGCAGCTGCGTGAGCGTGGCGAGTACACACCAACAGACACCCCTAAAATCCAAGCCTTTTGTGAGCTGCTTGTGGATTATGTATCGGTGGGGCATTTTAATGTATACGAACAACTTGCACTGGAAGCAAAAGACTTTCGTGATGATCATGCTTTAACGCTGCTAAAAGAGTTGTTACCTGAAATTGATGGTACTACTCAGCTGGCGCTTGAGTTCAATGATAAATACGACACGAAAGAGCATTGTAATGGACAATTAGAAGCGCTTTTATTTTCGTTGCAGGCGTTAAGTGTCATTATGGCAGAACGTTTTGAATACGAAGATAGACTGATCAAGGAACTCCATGAAGCTCATAGCGAACAAAGCACTTAAGCTAGGTGCTGTTATCGGCACGGCCGCAATGCTGCTGTCGTGTTCTGCTAAATCGCCGGAACGAACCGCTGAGTATGCGGTTCAAGGCCTTTACTCTGCTGCACTTAGTAATGATGGCAGCGCGGCCCTTGTTGGCTCTATACAGCATGGGGGTAGTTATTGGACCACGGCGTTAAACGACCGTCGTTTCAATTGGAATCATGCGAAAGGCGAATACACCTCTTTAATTAGTGTCGATATTGATCCGACCAATGCGTTCGCCGCGACCGGATCAGCTCGCACCCTAGTGTTATGGAATACCAGCAGCGGCCAGTCGGCTGGTTTCTGGAATACCCCAGGTGACATCAAATCTCTAAAGCTAACCAATAATGGTGATTACGCCTTGTTAGGGTTAGATGATCAAACTGCACGTTATTTTGATGTGAAAAATGGCGGCATTAAACAAACCTTTCGAACCGGCGCGATTGTGCGATCTGTGGACGTTTCCCCTGATGGACGATTGGGGCTAACCGGAGACGATAATCGCCAAGTCATCCTATGGGATACCCAGACAGGTGAGAAAAAATTCAGTTGGTTGTTGAGCAATCGTATCTCGACAGTGGCTTTATCAGCAGATGGAAAATACGCATTTGGCGCCGCACAACTGGGTAATGCCAAAGTCTGGTCAACGCTTACCGGCAGAGAAATCGCCTTAATAGACACAGGCAGTCTAGATAAGCGCCAAAACACCATTAGCCAAGCGGTCTTTTCAGCGGATGATAGAAAACTGTTACTTGGTGGCATTAACCGTCGTGTATCCTTACGAGACATCAGCAGTGGCGAAGTGCTGCAAGAATGGGACTTGTATCTTAAAGAGGCGTTACGCCCAACAGGGTCAAGTGTGTTGGCGTTATCCTATGGTAAAGACGGACGTTATTACGCGATTGGCAGTAATGGCTACCTTAATGTATTGGAATAACGATTTTTTTAAATCACGAATCTACTGGAACAAATAGCTCATGTTTTCTTTCCCCGCAAAATGGGCATCGTTGGCGGCCTTGCAAGGCCTTCTTTCGGTCGCTGCTGGTGCGTTTGGTGCCCACGCTTTAAGTCATCTTCTCAACGCAAACGCATTAAGCTGGTGGCATACCGCGAGTCAATATTTGATGTACCATGCGTTAGCAGGCTTATTGGCGGCTGCGCTGGCAAGTTATCTTCCTGCCGCGAAAAAAATCATTATTCTGTTTGTGGTAGGCAATACCATCTTTTCTGGTAGTCTCTATATTATGGCGCTGACAGGTGTCTTGTGGTTAGGTGCCATTATGCCGATTGGCGGCACATGTTATTTGCTAGGCTGGTTTTTCCTGACAAAATCTCTGTGGCAATGGCAAACTAATAAACAAGAGCCTGAGACTAAGTAAAGCGCAAAGCAGGACATCAAGATTAAATTCCGGTAGGATAGCCGCCAAAATTCACGGTCGATCAAAAAATGTTCGATAGTCTGTTTCCGCTAAAGTGGCACGAATCAAAATCATGCAAGATCCAATGACTGACAATCCTATGTTAGAAAACCAAGAGCTAGAAAGCCAAGAGCAAGAAAACCAAACTCCAGAAGCGCAAGCACAAGAGAATCCAGAGCCTATCAAAAAGCGCACGATTCGTAGCTTTGTGGTGCGTGGCGGTCGTATGACCGAAGGCCAACAGAAGAACTACGACGCTAACTGGGCGTTTTATGGTC
Organism: Marinomonas sp. KMM3893; assembly: GCF_004352855.1. Lineage (GTDB taxonomy): Bacteria > Pseudomonadota > Gammaproteobacteria > Pseudomonadales > Marinomonadaceae > Marinomonas > Marinomonas arenicola. The sequence continues at coordinate 524,983 of NZ_SJSC01000002.1, forward strand.
TTGAGCTAGCCGATGGACGAATTGATTACCAAACTACCTTTGGACGTCAGTCAGACGTTGTCATTGAAGTGGGCTTTGGTATGGGTGCATCTTTGGTTGAAATGGCCAAAAAAGCGCCAGAAAAAGACTTTATTGGTATCGAAGTTCACCCGCCTGGGGTTGCAAAACTGATGATGCTGGCACAAGAAGAAGGGCTTAAAAACCTGCGAGTATATTGTGACGACGCCATTGAAGTCATGGCTTCTTGTTTGCCTGAGCAAGCCGCGAGTGCCTTTCAGTTGTTCTTCCCTGATCCTTGGCACAAGAAAAAGCACAACAAACGTCGCATTGTGCAGCCTTTGTTTGCTCAGCAAGTAGCCAATGTACTTAAAGAAGATGGCTACTTTCATATGGCGACCGACTGGGAACCTTATGCAGAGCACATGCTAGAAGTAATGGAAGCCCAGGAAAATTACAGCAATGCCGCAGGCAAAGGGAACTATCACCCTCGCCCAGAATGGCGTCCGCTAACCAAATTCGAACAACGCGGTGAGCGTCTTGGTCACGGTGTCTGGGATTTGATTTATAAAAAGCAATAACAAATTAAAGGCAGCTAAAGGATGAGAGAATGACTGAAATGCAAAGCCCTAAACAACGTCAGAATGATGACGAAATAGATTTAGTAGAGCTTATTCTGGAACTATGGAAAGGCAAAATGCTAATACTGGCCTTTGTGATTGCTTGTTTCTGCCTTGGTTTTGCTTATACAAAAATGGTTCCTGTAACTTATTCTGTAACTTCCCATTACATTGTGGATTTATATCCAGATGAAGCGTTCAAGCTTTGTGACAAAGGGGCTTTGAGAGATAAGGACTGCTTAGAAGAAAAAACCTTGGCTATGTTTAGTAGTTTCTTACCTCAGTGGTCTGTGGACTCTAAGGCGAAAGAGGTTGGCTTAAGCGTTAAGCATAGCCATCGAGCAGTGGCAGATTATTCGCTAGATTTAGGGGTAGCAAATAATCATTTAACTCAGTCGATTTTAGAAGAGGCTAAAGAGAGCCTTGCGATAATCAATGGGCTAGATGTTGATCTACGTAGTACTGAGACTGTTGCTAAAAAGCTTTTGTCCGCCAAGCGCATGATTTATTTAATAGAAGTAAAAAAGAAGCAAGTGTTAACGCTAGCAACACCTGTAGTACAGAAAAAGTCGCCTAAAGTGGCTTTGATTCTTGTTATCAGTGTGTTGCTCGGTGGCATGTTGGGTGTGTTTGCAGTACTGATGAAAAAATTTGTTGCTGAGCTAAAAAGCAGAAGCTAATAGTACTGGTACATATTGAAGACAATAAAAAAGCGGCCTAGGCCGCTTTTTTATGCAATATGAGAAAGTGAGATTATTTGATCTCAACACTCTCACGGCTGTTACCCGCATCAAAGTATTCTTGGAATACTTTTGGTGTGCGGCCACGGCCAGTCCACTCGTGAACGTCACCATTGACTTCTAAACGGTATTTAGGCTCAACAGTTTTGCCTTTGTTGGCACTGTTTTTTGGCGTGCTTAGTAGGGCAACTTCTTCCATTGTTAAGCCGCTTTTTGCGATTAGAAGTGCGATCTCTTCTGCACGAGCCGCTTTTTCAGCTTCTTCGGCTAGTCGAGCGCTTTCTTCTTCTTTTACTTTGTCTAGTGCGTTAGTAAAACCAGCAATTAGGTTTTCTAGTTGAGCAACGGTTAGCTCTTTTGCTGCTGCGCGTGCTTTTGCTTTATTGCTTGCTAGTTCAAGTAATAAACTCATAAGTATCCTCTAATGTATCTGTTAAAAACGGGTTGTTGTGTGTACTACACCGAAAAAGAGATTCATCCTTACACTCAATAAGTGTCGAAACGGTACTACTTGTTTGAACGACCAGAGGCGGTAGGAGTGAGTTATCTGTATCTGCTTTTCTGTCGCAAGCGGATAGTGGAAAATCACCTCGTTCTTTCTCTAGTATTAAAAAGCGGTTTAGCTTTCTTCTTTTTTCGCATATTAGGATGAAAGTAAATGTTGTATTGTTATCTTAATCATAAGAAAGATAATCGATCATCCGTGTGTGAGATATTATCAATACAGTTTGGACAATATTCATACTAATTCAAGTTTTACCCGTGAATTCTAATGAAAAAAAACAAAACATGCGAACATAATAATCTGTTATGACTTCTGTAAAGTGTAAAAAATAGGGCAAATAATGAGATGTCTTGCGAATAGTTTAAGTAGAGAGTTTTCTATAGCGGAAAAATACGCCAAGAATATATTAGCTTTGTTTGAAGATGGCGCGACTGTGCCCTTTATCGCTCGCTACCGAAAAGAAAGTAGTGGCGGAATGCTGGATGTGGATTTAAGGCGTTTTCATGAGCGCTGGCAATATCTAGTTGAGCTAGAAAAACGTCGAGATTCAATTCTAGCCACACTCGAAAAGCACCCTAGTTGCCCAGAAAGTGTCATGCTTAAGATAAAACGAGCCACGACAAAATCAGAGCTAGAAGATCTCTTCGCCCCATTCAAGAGTACGCGTAAGAGCAAAGCGACTGAAGCGGCGGAGTTAGGGTTAACGCCTTTAGCAGAAGCCCTGTGGGCTGGTGTGCTGTCAGAACGGTCGAAAGACATCTCAGAGTGGTTGGCGTCGTCTAATGTGTCGTTAGGGGCCAAAGAGGCTTTAGAGGGGGCGCGAGAAATCATTATAGAAACCCTGTCTCTCGATGCAGATCTTTTGAAACAAGGTCGAGAACTCTTGTTATCGAAAGGGCAAATGCAGAGTAAATTAGTGCGTGGTAAGAAAGAGATCGGTGAAAAATATCGAGACTATTTTGAATATAGCGAAGCCGTTAGAAAGATGCCCTCACATCGAGTATTGGCATTATTTCGAGGGAAGAAAGAAAGCATTTTAAAGCTCAGCATACTGCTTTTGAATGAAGAAAGTGAGCTGTCCAGATTGAACCTTTCTCATTTGCTAGGCCTTTTTGACGCTCAAAAAAATGAGAAAAATGTCGCTTTTTGTAAGTTAAATGTAAAGCAGAAAGAGTATTTACTACTCGCTTGGGATAAAAAGATCCATTCTAAATTAGAAAGCGATATTTTTTCTATTTTAAAAGAGCAAGCGGAAGAGGGGGCGATTAATGTCTTCGCGAATAATTTAAACGATTTATTAATGTCTGCTCCGGCGGGAGCCCATCGGGTGATTGGTGTTGACCCTGGGTTTCGTAATGGGGTGAAACTGGCGGTTATTAATGAGTTGGGTGACGTGATTGATCATGGGGTTATTTACCCATTTACTTCTGAGTCACAAAAAGACAAAGCGATGGCCAGGTTACTGGATCTCATCAAGCAGCATAAGGTGGCATGGCTTGCGATTGGCAATGGCACGGCTTCACGAGAATCCGAACAATTGATCAATCAATTGATTCAGCAGGAAAACTTATCTTGCCGTACCGTGGTCATCAGTGAGGCTGGGGCGTCTGTGTATTCGGCGTCGGACGTGGCGATAAACGAATTTCCTGATTTAGACGTCACTATTCGCGGCGCCATTTCTATTGCTCGTCGTTTTCAAGATCCATTGGCAGAGTTGGTGAAAATCGACCCTCAAGCGATAGGGGTAGGTCAGTATCAGCATGATGTGAAGCCTGCGCAATTAGCGAGTTCGCTCACGAATGTGGTAGAGGACTGTGTGAATAAAGTGGGCGTGGATGTGAACTTGGCGTCGGCTTCCTTGTTGTCTTATGTGGCAGGGTTAACGAAACGCATGGCGCAAAATATCGTGGAGTATCGTCGTCAGAAAGGGCGAATAGAGAGTCGAGAAGAGCTGTTAAAAGTAAAAGGCATTGGTGCGAAGGCGTTTGAGCAGTGCGCGGGCTTTTTAAGAGTGTTGAATGGGCGTGAGGTATTAGACAGTTCTGGTGTGCACCCTGAATCGTATTCTTTGGTACGCTCGATGGCTCAAGCGATGAGTACTCAGGTAGATAAGTTGTTAGACAATGGGGCTGCTATTAATCAGTTGCAGCTTAAGTTTGCCGATTTTTCGGGGGTCGACCGTTATACCTTTGATGACACCCTGAAAGAGTTGGCTAAGCCTGGCCGAGACCCTAGACCTGAGTTTCGTTATGCCGAGTTTGATCAAAGCGTACAATCTATGGCGGACCTAACAGAAGGTATGTCATTAGAGGGGGTGGTAACCAATGTGGCGGCGTTTGGTGCCTTTGTCGATATCGGTGTGCATCAGGATGGTTTGATCCACATTTCTCAATTGGCAGATCGTTTCGTCAAAGACCCAAGGGATCTTGTTCGAGTGGGCCAAGTGATCAAGGTCACTGTGTTAGAAGTGGATGAAAAGCGGAAGAGAATCAGCTTGAAAGCCACAGGGCTTTAAATAGCTAGTGCAGCGACAGAGAGTAATTGGCAGATACCTTAAAACAGATACCTAAAAACAGATAGCCAAAAGCAGAAAACAAAAAACCGATTGGGCGTTTGAGGCGCCACAATCGGTTTTTTGTGCTTATAGGGTTTATAAGGGAAAACCCTATGAGCCCGTTTTATAGTGCCGCAGCAATCTCTGCTTTTGCTTTATTAAAGGCTTCAACACCAGGCTCACCCATAGATTGGCCGCCAGCAACAAAACTGTCTTTCACCGTTAAACCAAGGAAGGACAAGAAGGTTTTTAAGTAAGGCAGTTGGTGATCCATTGGAGAATCCGTTAGGAAGCTGCCGCTGGCAGAGAATAAATACGCGTCTTTGCTAAGCAGACCAACAGGACCTGTCTCAGTATATTTAAAGGTACGACCAGCACGTGAAATATAATCAAAGTAAGACTTTAAGGTAGAAGGAATGCTGAAATTATAGATAGGGGCTGAGATGGCAAGAACATCAGCGGCTTCTAGCTCTTCGATGAGTTCGTCACCAAGCGCAACAATAGCTTGTTGTGCTTGGCTGCGATCTTCGGCAGGGGTAAACAGTGCGCCCAATGTCTCGCTCGTAAAGTGCGGTAGAGGGTTTGCATTAACATCACGAACCACCACAGTGCCGTTTGGGTTTTTCGCTAACCATTGCTCAACGAATTCATCGGCCAGTTGGCGAGATTTAGAGTTTTCGCCAGAGGCACTAGAATCAATGCGTAATAAAGTCGTCATTTATCATTCTCCAAAATTATTTTTAAGCTGAATTGATCAGCGGTGTGACGGAATGAAGTGATAATAGAGCCAGTTTATTCGATAAAAAAGCGCATTATTTAGCAGATATATATCTAAAAATACGATAAATTCAATGAATCAAAACTTCAGAATGGACATCGCTAGTGAAAGCACCCCGAGTAACATTAGAGCAATGGCGCGTGTTACAAGCCGTTGTTGATAAAGGTGGCTTTGCCCAAGCCGCCGAAGCCTTGCATAAAAGCCAATCCTCTGTGAGCTACACGGTGGCTAAGTTGCAGGAGCAACTAGGCTATCCGCTGTTGATTATTGAAGGGCGCAAAGCGAAATTAACCGAACGTGGTGAGGTTTTGCTGCGACGTTCTCGCCATTTAATTAAAGAAGCGGTGGATCTTGAAGAGCTTGCCAGCACCTTAGGGCAAGGTTGGGAGCCTGAACTTGAAGTTGTGGTCGATCAAGCCTTTCCGACACCGGCGTTATTGCGTGCATTAAAAGGCTTTGAGCCCCAAAGCCAAGGCACTCAAGTGCAACTAAAAGAAGTGGTTCTGAGTGGTGGCGTAGAAGCATTGAAGCAAGGACGGCCAGACCTAGTGCTCAGCGGCATAGTGCCAAAAGGCTATTTAGCCGACCCTATTGTTGAAGTGGAAATGATCGCTGTTGCCGCGGCAGACCATCCATTGCAGCAAGAAACGTTACCGATTAATAATGAACGCTTGAGCCGAGAGCTCCAATTGGTGATCCGTGACTCTGCGGTAGAAACATCCATGGATTCTGGTTGGCTGGGAGCGGATCGCCGCTGGACTGTATCCAGTGTTCAATCCTCGCTAGAAATTGTTACCAGCGGCATAGGCTTCGCTTGGCTGCCAAAAGCCGACTTACACGAGGCATTAGAAAGCGGAAAATTAAAAGCGCTAAACCTTGTCTCTGGCGGCGAGCGAACCTTCTACATGTACGCCATTTTCGGCAAAGGCGAACGCACCGGCCCCGCCGCCAGACTACTGGTTGAGCTACTGCAAAAAGAATGCAACCGCTGCCCAAGTAAAAGAGACTTAGAATTAACGTGACTCAACCAACTAGCACTTGCACTTGAACTGTCATTTGTAGATCTGCTTACCTTGAAAAAGAGCGGCTGATGACCGCAGAGCCAATAAAGCCAAACAGACGAGACACCTGTGATTAACATGACTCAACCAACTTGCACTTGAACTGTCACTTGTAGGTCTGCTTACCTTGAAAAAAGAGCGGCTGATGACCACTGCACCAATAAAGTCAAACAGACGAGACACCTGCGATTAGCGTGACTCTTTTTTTAACTAACAAAACATCACCGGCCATTTCGACTTTAACCCTCGGTTGAAACACCGAATCTCCAGTTATTAGCCTAAAGACTAACCTACAAGACCTGAGACAAAGTGCCTGACACCTGCGATTAACATGACTATTTTTAACTAACACAACATCACCGGCCATTTCGACTTTAAACTTTGTCTACAATAAATAATCGGCTCTATAAAAGAAGGGATGCTTTATGTCATGGAACGACTTAAGAAAAGGAAGATGCTCTCAATCACAGGGTGAATATTTTATAACCTTTAAAACAGAAGGTAATCGCACTTATTTTCAGGATTTCAAACTAGCATGTTTGTTCTGTCAGCAAATAGAAGTGAATGAAATCAACCATCAATGTACCTGGTTAGCTTGGGTGCTCATGCCTGATCATTTTCATGGGTTAGTTCGTTTAGATTCGCAAACCGATCTCTCAGCAGTGATAGGATCATTAAAAGGAAGAAGCGCTAAAATTCTTAATCATTCTAGAAACTCCAAAGGTAGAATTTGGCAAACGAGATTTTACGATAGAGCACTTCGATCTGAAGATGACAGGAAGAATATAGCCAGATATATAGTGGCTAACCCACTTCGCAAAAAATTGGTTAGCAGCGTTAGAAACTATCCATACTGGGACTCAGTTTATCTTTAGCTTGATAGAACAAAGAGCAGCCAGACGAGACACCAGCGATTAACATGACTCAACCAACTTGCACTCGCACTTGAACTTGAACTGTCACTTGTAGGTCTGCTTACCTTGAAAAAGAGCGGCTGATGACCACTGTACCAATAAAGCCAAACAGACGAGACGCCTGTGATTAACATGACTGTTTTTAACTAACACAACATCATCGGCTATTTCGACTTTGACCGATGGACTGGGTCTTGTAGGTCAGCCTTTAGGCTGATGACCACTGCACCAATAAAGTCAAACAGACGAGACACCTGTGATTAACATGACTGTTTTTAACTAACACAACATCACCGGCTATTTCGACTTTGACCGATGGACTGGGTCTTGTAGGTCAGCCTTTAGGCTGATGACCACTGCACCAATAAAGTCAAACAGACGAGACACCTGTGATTAACATGACTGTTTTTAACTAACACAACATCACCGGCTATTTCGACTTTAACCCTCGGTTGAAACACCGAATCTCCAGTTATTAGCCTAAAGACTAACCTACAAGACCTGGGACAAAGTGCCTGACACCTGCGACTAAAGTGATGCAACAATCACAAACCATCACCGACTATTTCGACTTTAACCCTCGGTTGAAACACCGAATCTCCAGTTATTAGCCTAAAGACTAACCTACAAGACCTGTGACAAAGTGCCTGACACCTGCGATTAACATGACTCGACCAACTTGCACTCGCACTTGAACTGTCACTTGTAGGTCTGCTTACCTTGAAAAAAGAGCGGCTGATGACCACTGTGCTAATAAAGACAAACAGGCGAGACACCTGTGATTAACATGACTGTTTTTAACTAACAAAACATCACCGGCTATTTCGACTTTAACCCTCGGTTGAAACACCGAATCTCCAGTTATTAGCCTAAAGACTAACCTACAAGACCTGTGACAAAGTGCCTGACACCTGCGACTAAAGTGATGCAACAATCACAAACCATCACTATCATTTCGACTTTAACCCATATTTGAGACATCGAATCTCCAGTTATTAGACGAAAGGCCACCCATAATAAGCTGTAGTGTCGATTCCAATCCCAACTTTTATTTTTAATTGTCATTTTATTTTTGACAATTGTGGTTGAGCTGAAACGGTACTCAAGGTCTAATAGTCAGTATCATTTATATTCCATTTTATAGACGCCAACACACAAGGACGATCTAATGACTCAGGATATTGTTATCCTCGCTGCCGGTAAAGGCAGCCGCATGAAATCTAAGCTTCCTAAGGTACTGCACGCAATTGGCGGAGTGTCTATGGTGCGCAGAGTATTAACCGTAGCCAGTAGCCTGCCTAATGCCGCCTTACACCTTATTGTTGGACATCAAGGCGAACAAGTCGCAGAAAAATGTCAGGATTTTTCGGCCAATATTGTTTGGCAAAATGACCCTCAAGGAACCGGCGATGCGCTAAAACGTGTTGCTCCGCATTTACAAGAGAATGGCTCAACGTTAACTCTGTATGGCGATGTTCCGCTTATCCAGGCGAGTACGTTAGCAAAAATGACGGCCTTGTCGACACCAAACACCTTGGTGCTGTTAACCGTAACGCTTGATAACCCAACAGGGTACGGGCGTATTGTGCGTGATGCCGCCAACAAGGTGACAGCCATTGTCGAGCAAAAAGACGCCAACGCAGATGAACTTAAGATCCAAGAAGTGAACACGGGAATTTTGCTGGCTCCCAATGCGCATTTACAAACATGGCTGGCAGCGCTTACTAACAACAACGCCCAGCAGGAATACTATCTGACCGATATTATTGCAATGGCAGCACGCGATGGCGTGGAGATTGTTACCGTGCAACCTGCGACTGAAGCAGAAGTGTCTGGCGTAAACGATCGCTTGCAATTGGCCACCTTAGAAAGAGTGCTACAACGCCAACAAGCCGATGAACTGATGAAAAACGGCGCGACCTTACTCGATCCTTCACGTATTGACGTGCGTGGTGAACTGATCACAGGTCAAGATGTTGTGATCGACATTAACTGTCTTTTTGAAGGCAAGGTAGTGATCGGTGACGATGTTGAAATAGGCCCAAATTGCCACTTAAAAAATTGCACCATTGGCAATGGCACCGTGATTAAAAGCAACACCTTGATTGATGACAGCCAAGTGGGTGAAGCCTGTGATATAGGTCCCTTTGCGCGACTTCGCCCAGGAACATCATTGGCCAATAAAGCTAAGATTGGCAATTTTGTAGAAACCAAAAAAGCCATCATAGGCGAAGGCAGCAAGGTCAATCATCTTAGCTACATTGGGGATACGCAAATGGGCGCTGGCGTGAACGTAGGTGCTGGCACCATTACCTGTAACTACGATGGGGTGAATAAATATCTGACGCAAGTGGCCGATAATGTATTTATCGGATCAAATTCTGCGTTAGTAGCCCCCGTCAGTATTGCCGCTGGGGCCACAGTCGCAGCGGGTTCAACCATTACTAAGAATGTCGCGTCAAACCAGTTAGCTCTTGGGCGAGCGCGTCAGACAAGCAAAGACAATTGGCCGAAACCAACAAAAAAATAATGGCATAGACCAAGCATTAAAAAGGCGATAAGCCCTTTTTAATAAACAGATTGAAAGGACAAAACACATGTGTGGAATCGTAGGCGCCATTGCTCGCCGTAATGTATCAAAAATCCTGATTGAAGGATTAAGCCGTCTTGAATATCGAGGCTATGACTCGTCAGGCGTGGCAATCAATAACGAACAAGGGGTTTTCTCTCATCGTGCTGTAGGCAAGGTGCAGGCGTTAAAAGACAAGTTCGCCGCAGAGCCGCTAGACGGCACCATGGGGATAGCACATACCCGTTGGGCCACACATGGTAAGCCAACAGAAGCCAATGCTCACCCGCATTTTTCTGGTGACAACCTTGCGCTTGTGCATAACGGCATCATTGAAAACCATGAAGTATTACGCCGTCAGCTAAAAGCAAAAGGCTACGAGTTCAAATCAGAAACAGACACCGAAGTAATCGTTCATCTGATTCATAACGAACTGAAAACACAACCAGATTTATTAACGGCTGTGCAAGCCACATTGGCTCAACTGGAAGGCGCATTTGCCATTGCCGTGGTAAATAACACTGAAAATGAGCGCTTTATCGCCGCTCGTAAAGGCAGCCCATTGGTTGTGGGCGTTGGCATAGAAGAAAACTTTGTGGCCTCAGATCAGCTCGCGCTCTTGCATGTCACTGATAAGTTCATCTTTTTAGAAGAAGGTGACGTAGTGGAAGTGACGCGTGATGAGGTTGTCATCTATGACCAAAACGGGGAGCAACAAGAGCGCCCTGTGAGCGTCTTTAATCACAACATAGACGCCACCGATAAAGGTGAATTTCGTCACTATATGATGAAAGAAATCTACGAGCAGCCTAAAGTGATCGCTGCGTGTTTAGAAGGTCGAATTAGCGAAAGCAAAGTTCTGACAAGCTGCTTTGGCGCTGACTCAGGCTTCTTAAAAGAAGTGGAGAATGTTCATATTGTTGCCTGTGGTACCAGCTACCATGCTGGCCTTGTTGCCAAATACTGGATAGAAGATCTGGCAGGCCTGCCTTGTTCTGTGGAAGTGGCCAGTGAGTATCGCTACCGTAAGGTTGCCGTGCCAAAAAACACCTTGTTCCTGACGCTGTCTCAGTCTGGTGAAACGGCGGATACCCTAGCGGCATTACGCAAAGCCAAAGAGCAAGGCTATCTCACGACTTTGGCCATTTGTAACGTGCCATCGAGTACTCTAGTTCGAGAATCCGCACTGACACTATTGACCAATGCGGGCGCCGAAATTGGCGTGGCATCGACGAAAGCTTTTACCACACAGTTAACAGCATTGTTAATTACCAGTGTCGCGATAGCGGTTGAAAATGGTCTGTCAGCAGAAAAGGAACAAGCCCTAGTAAATGCCATGCGCTCATTACCGGCTTATGTTAATGCTGCCTTGTTGCAGGATGAGCACATTAAAAAAGTATCGGATCGTTTTGCAAACAAGCATCACGCTTTATTTTTAGGTCGTGGTGCCATGTATCCGATTGCCCTTGAAGGTGCGTTAAAACTGAAAGAAATCTCTTACATTCACGCCGAAGCCTACCCTGCTGGAGAATTAAAACACGGCCCATTGGCACTCGTGGATGAAAATATGCCCATCATTACCATGGTGCCGCACAATGGCATGCTGGATAAATTGAAATCGAACATGCAAGAAGTGGCCGCGCGCGGCGGTGAATTGTATGTGTTTGCAGACCGTACTACGGCGTTGCATAACGAAGAGAACATCATCTTCACAGAAGTACCCAAAGTGGAAGAAATACTGGAACCTATCGTTCATACTATTCCGCTGCAACTCTTGTCGTACCACGTAGCGGTTGTGAAAGGCACCGACGTAGATCAGCCAAGAAACCTCGCTAAATCTGTGACTGTCGAATAATCACGAGCACCAACGGAATGTCTTTTCGTTGGTGCTTATTTCTCCTCTGGTTATTATCCCTTCTTATCTAATCTCTCCATTAAATAATAGTTCGATTCTTGTTGATGTTTTTATTTTTAATTATCACGCCAAGTTTTTATTGCTTATAAATTATTCTAATTTTCTTTTCAACAAAAACAAATATCATAAACATAAAGCAAATATCAGATTGATGGCTTTTTTGCATAAAATGAATTCTTAAAATCAAAAACGAATGTCACACTCAATTTTTCAGCCCCATAAACCAGCAACTTCCATTCTATAAAGTTCTTTTTAATCAAGGTGATACAGGGAGGTCTGCCAGAAAACACCAAGTAAGTGCCAGATTTTATCAATATTGATTAAAATGAGTAGATAAAACATTATTGTTTGACGAATTCGAAACGTTATTTTGTTTTTTAAGAATAAAGTTTTTGTATTTCAAATGCAGATAAAAATATTTTTCTAGCCTCTATTAAAGAGGAAATAACTCAAATAATAATAACAAGGTTGTTTAAAATGAAAAAAATACCATTCATTACACTTGTCTCTTTAGGGGTTACTTGTGTCAATGTGCAGGCTGAAAATTTACAGGAAGCGCTTTCGGGAGGCACCTTTACAGGTGAAATTCGAAATACCTTAGGGCTGGCTTCTCAAACGGACGCGAAAGCATCTGGGCCTTTTAATAATGGCAAGTCACTCGGCTCGGCCATTACTCTTGATTATGTCACCGGTGTTTATTACGGCTTTAAGTTAGGGTTGGGTGCAGAATCTGGCTATGACTGGGGGCTACAAAGTAACGACGCATCCACGCTTGCTGGTGGTGAAAATGACCATAGGGTGACTGCGGATGCAACGAATTTATATCACGCTTTTCTGCAGTACGATTTTGATCACGAGCTAACCGACTCGAGAATTCGTATAGGTCGTCAAAGTCTTGTTACGCCTTTATTGATGAATGATAACATGTATCCCATGCAAGACACCTTCGATGCCTTGGTGTTTGACAATAAAGACCTTGATAAGACAGATCTGCGCTTCATGTACATCAGCAAGTGGAATAAGCGTTTTGGTGATGACAACAATGGCTCCATTGTTGAAACCGACAAAAGATTCGATAACCCTTTAGTTTCTTTATACTTAAACAACAACAGCATCGAAGGGTTAAACATCGAAGCCCAATGGCTTTCTAACAACAATGATGGCGGTGTTGGTGATCCACCAGCGGATGTTGCTGCCCATGATTACGATACAAGCTTCCTTGCATTAACGTATCAAATACCAAACAGCACATGGCTGGTCGGTGCAAAAACCTTATCGGCTAATTTTGACGACAGCCCAGATACGGGCTATTGGGGAGCGCGAGTGAAGAAAACGTTTGACGGCGTTGGCGTTCAGCTTGCTTACACTTCCGTTAATGACGCTGCTAACTTCCCAGGCACGCTAGGACATGTGCCTATGTTTCGACCTTATAGCTCTAGCCTGACGCCAGAAGTATTCGCGGGTTTGCAAGCCACATCACTTACGATGGATTACACATTTAATGTGCCTGGATTACAGGCCAAACTTGGTTATACCAGTTACAAACAAAGTGATGAAGGCATCAAAAACAGTATCAATAATGACTTAGACGGAGCTTATGAAGCCTCTTTAAAAGTGCGTTATCAGCCAGCTGAGATCAAAGGCTTGTCCACCATAGTCGCGTTATCTTACATGGATTACGACCAAAATGTAGATGCGGACAGTATGGCGGTACTGCGCACCTCGGTTAACTATAAATTCTAATGTGCTGAGGTCGAGCCTTGTGTTTTGCGACAGTGAGTCTGTAGGTCGGTGCTACGGCGAACACGCAGACGCAAGGCTCAGGTTCTGCAGCTTAGGGAGATATGAAAACAGTTTATATTAAGTAGTCTTTGTTAGGTAAATACAGAGCCTTTAGCATTACAGCTGGGGACATGCCTCTTGTTTCAGTTGTAGCGTATTTAGATGGAAGAAAATATGAGAAACAGATTTACCGATGTGAACATAAGGACACGAGTTTACTTACCTATCGTGTTGTTGCTTATTTTAATGCTCACGGTGATTTATTTTAATTTTAATGGCAATCAAGAAGTAAGCCGTGCGAATCAAATCCAGCACGAAGTGACAGAAAATAGAAACACAATCATTGAGATTTCTCAGGCACTAAGCGGGTATTTTTCTGGACGTAGCCGGTTGAGTGTACTGGAATCCGAGATCGCAAATTTTGCGGCAAGCCTACATGACCGTCCGAAAATACAGACTCGCTTAGAAGAAATAGACAGCCGTCTTAAAGAATACCAACAAATCAAAAGTGAGGTTTCTGACCTTGAGCAAAGTAACTTCTCACTGATTGATTCGCGTTATGATAAAGCCAATGCTGATACTCATGACACACTAGAGGCATTGCTGAACAATAAAATCACCTATCTAGACGACCGATTAAAAGCGGTCGGTGGTAGCGTGCACTTTATGACTAGCATGTATCAGTTCAAGTTTTTGTTGGCTAACTTCAAATACCAGCCAGATTTATTGCCTGAGTTACAAAAATTCATTACATCGAGTATTAAAGACGCGGAGCGTAATATCGAGCTATTGAAGGGGACGCCGTTCGTAGCAGGGCCCACGCAAGGTAAAAAAGACCTGTTAACCGTGATGAAGAACGTCAACGACATTCATACTAAAACCCTGGCACTGAAACGTATTTCAACAGATCTAGAAGCAAAAATTGCCGCTATGGAAAAGGGCTTTTCTGATGAGCAGGTGGCAAATAACGCCAGTACTTTTGACTTGTTCAGCGGCTATTTATTTACCCTTATGATCGTCATTGTAGGCATTGCTGTTGCTATGATCCTCATCACAACGGTGACCGCGAAAAGCATACTCACCCCCATTTATTCGTTACAGCGGGCAGCCAGCACTTTGGCGAAAGGCGAAGGGGATTTAACGAAGCGATTAGAGGTGCAGAGTCGAGATGAAATTGGTCAGCTGTCGAGTAGCTTCAACCTATTTCTCGATAAGGTTCATGGCATTATGATTCAGGTCGCCGATCTCTCGTCAAAATTGAACCAAATAGCCAACCAGCTGGAGCACCAGACAGACGAGACAGGGCAATCGATTAATAAACAAAAATCCGATACGGATCAAATTGCTGTTGCTGTCGATCAGATGGCATCAACGGTAAAAGAAATCGCCAATACCGCTACCAGCACGGCAGATTCGGCACAATTCTCTGCCACACAAGCGCAAGATGGCATGGTTAATATGCTCACGACGGCGGATCTTTTGAGAGAAGTGAATGGGGAGCTTGCAGGGACCTCCACCATCATGAAAGAAATGGAAGAAAATAGCGCCCAGATTGGCAGTATATTGGATGTAATTCGCAGCATTTCTGAGCAAACGAATCTATTGGCTTTGAATGCGGCCATTGAAGCCGCTAGGGCGGGGGAGCATGGTCGAGGTTTTGCTGTGGTGGCCGATGAAGTGAGAAATCTAGCGCAACGCACGAAAGAGTCGACGGATGAAATTCAACATATGATCGAGTCATTGCAATCCATTTCTAGAAAAGCGGTCCACTCGATGGGCAGTGGTTTAGAAAAATCCACACACGCCACCTCCACTTTCTTGTCTACTCAAGAAGTGCTTGAAAAAGTCTCTAAGCAAATTCAGACAATCACAGACATGAACTTGCAAGTCGCTGCCGCGGTTGAAGAGCAAAGCAGCGCAACAGAAGAAGTTCAGCGTTCCACTTTCAGCGTAAAAAGCTCTTCTGAGCAAATTGCAGAAGTCTCGCAAGCGACCCAAAAATTGGTAGCAGACATGCATCAGATGACAATGGAATTGGACAAAGAAGTCGGTAAATTCGCATTGTAACCCGATGAATCCTAATACGGCCTGACCCATATCTAGTGTGAGTCAGGCTTTGGTCGATTCGGAAATATTGTTGGCAATGTGTCCATCGCTCCATTCTTGACACATCACATTGGTTTCAGGTTTCTCGCCTATTTAGTTTTAATCAGCGCCAAAATCGACACTAGATAAATAATGGGACTTCCTTAACTATAAAATTTATTAATAGTATTTTTGCCACTTATTTTAATAATGGTTAGCCAAGTCAAAGACAAAGTCTTTTAGCTTAATCGTCTTGATCCTTTTGATTCTAATTAATTGAAAACTGTGTAAAAATATCTGAAGTCTGCCCAAAATAGTGAAGTCAGGTCTTGTATATTGCCTGTTTAAGCGTATCGAGTGGAAAAGGTAGGCTGTTGCAAAATACAAGTTTTGATTTTATGTGAGCAGAGGATTTATGCCAGCAAAGGAATACTTATCTAACCTTTTTGTGCAAACGTTAGAGCAAGCAATGGATGGGGTGGTTGTTATCAACCCCCAAAATAATATTATTCTTTATAATAAAGCGGCCGAGAAGCTATGGGGCTTCTCTCATGACGAAGTGATAGGCAAAAACGTCAAAATTCTGGTGCCAGATAATATTAAGCCAAATCATGACAAACTTGTGAATGCCAATAGAGAAACGGGCGTGAATAAAATTGTTGGCATGAGTCGAGATATTGAAATTGTTCGCAAAGATGGCTCAATAAAATGGGGGTCGTTTTCTCTTTCTAAAGTAGAAATGGATGGGAAAATTTTATATACCGCTTTTGTAAAAGACATAACAGACACCATGTTACAGCGCAAGCGGATAGAAATGCTGTCTCTGGTAACAGATAAAACCGATAACGCCATCTTTATTACAGACAACCAATGGCATATTACTTATATCAATAAAGGCTTCATTAATATTTTAGGTTACCAAGAAGAGGATGTTCTTGGTCGCTCTCCCATTTCTGTGATTGCCCCCGTTTCCTATGGCAATAAAGTGGCCGACATCAGAGCAAGTTTACTAAAAGGCGAAGCCGTCAAGCTAGAAGCGCCAGTGCTAGGCAAAGACGGCCGAGAATTATGGTGCTCCATAATGGCCAATCCTGTGTTTGATGACGCCGGAGAGCTCACAAATATCGTCACCATAATGTCTGAGATTACCGCGACAAAACTTCACGAAGTGCTGCACGCCAATATTCTAGGCTCTATTGCCAAAGATGAGCCGCTTGAAGTCATCATGGAAGTGGCTTGCAAAGAAATTAGTAAAATAGACAAGAGCATCATACCGGCGGTACTGAAAGTCGACGATGAAAGAAAGCTTCAGCTGTTGGCCGCGCCTACTTTGCCAGCGGATTATCGAAAGGTACTAAACGATATGCAAATTGGAGAAGGGGTCGCGTCTTCTGGAACGGCCGCGTTTCGACAAGAGGCGGTATTGGTTTCAGACATAAGTACGGACCCTCTTTGGGCGGACTATAAAGATCGAATTCTTCCCTTGGGCATAAAAAGCTGCTGGTCTTCGCCAATTAAAAGCCAGCGTGGCGACGCGATTGGTGTGATTGCATTTTATCGAAAAGAGCATCAAGAGCCGTCTGAAATCGACCATCTTTTAATCAGTGTGTTGTCGCCTTTGTGCGGGCTTGCGATCGAGCGAGAGAAACAGCGTCAAGACATACGACATCTCGCCTATTATGACAGCTTGACCAAGTTGCCAAATCGCAGCCTACTTCATGCAGAAGCAGAACACGCACTCAGAGCTGTTGAAGCCGCGCACCAAACGCTTGCCGTTCTGTTTTTGGACATGGACAGATTTAAACAAATAAACGACACCTTAGGTCACCCCGCTGGCGATTTTTTCTTGAAAGAAATTGCGGCGCGCATCAACCAAAAGTGCGAAGACAATGACATCGCCGGTAGATTGTCTGGCGATGAGTTTGTGGTGATCAAAAAGTATAAAAGTCACGATGAGCTTAATAATTTTATTGAAGACTTGAAGCAGACTATTGCGGAGCCGCTAAGCTTGCCGGGTCTTAAAGTTTCGCCTTCGGCCAGCATAGGGGTGAGTGTTTATCCTGATGATGGACATGATATCGGCACCTTAATTCATCGTGCTGACATGGCCATGTACCAAGCAAAAACATCAGGGAAAGGGCGCTTTGCCTTTTTTAGCCATGAACTTAATCAGCTCGCTCAAGAGCGCCAAGAACTAGAAATAGAGCTCCAAAAAGCGATAGAAAACGATGAGTTACAGCTGGCGTATCAACCTCAAGTGAATATGAAAGACGGCTCTCTTTATGGTGTGGAAGCGTTAGCAAGATGGCATCACCCCAAGTTTGGCTCCGTGTCTCCAGGGAAATTTATTCCCTTAGCAGAAGAATGTGGCTTGATTGGGGATCTCAGTAATTGGGCGCTACGATCGGCCTGTAAACAAATGGCTATTTGGCGCAACAAGGGCGTTGCGATTCCTTCTATCTCGGTCAATTTATCACCGATCAACTTCCATAATATGGATCTATGCAGTGTCATTATGTCGGAGTTAGATTCACACAATCTTAAGGCATCGGACATCACATTAGAGCTCACGGAAGGCGTCTTTTTAGACACCAACCCTAATACGATGAAGGTCTTGCATGATATCCACGACCAAGGTATCGGTTTTTCCATCGATGATTTTGGTACTGGTTACTCAGGGTTAAGCTATTTAAGACGCATTCCAATAAAAGAGCTGAAATTAGACAAAAGCTTTGTCAATGAATTGGAGCAGAGCGAAACCGGCAGAGCCTTGAGTAAGGCGGTATTGCAAATAGGCGAGAGTCTTAACCTAGACGTAGTGGCAGAAGGCATAGAGCGTCAAGGGCAATATAAAATCCTGAAAAATCAAGGCTACCATGTGGCACAGGGGTTCTTGTTCTCAAAACCTTTAAATCCGGTGGAAATAGAAACTTGGATTCGAAACATCCCCATTAACGTGTAGCAAGACCACCGCTTGCCCGGCTCCTAATCTTAGCCGGGCGAAGCGTCAGCTGCTTTTGTACAGCACTATTTAAGTACTCAGGGAATTAAGTACTCTGGGAAGTTCACTCACGTTGGGCGCGCTTAAAGTACCTTTTGTTGGTTTATTCGCTTGGTATCACCAGCTTCATTTCAGGATACATTTCTTCTAGTAACATCTTCAATCTTGCTTTTGCAGTATCGTCGCCATGGACTATATGTACCTTCTGAGGCTTAACGCGCATGCGTTTAATAAAGTGGATCAAATCCTTTTGCCCAGCGTGGGCAGAATAGCCGCTTATCTGTTTAACTTGTGCTTGAATTGGGTATTTAACCCCGTCAAAAATAACGTAGCCACCGGCTTTGTCATGGTAGCGCAATATGTCCCTACCTGGTGTGCCAGCGGCTTGGTAGCCAACAAAGAGAACATCGTTTCGAGCATCGCCCAAGAGGGCTTTTAGGTAATTTACCATGCGCCCGCCAGCGCACATGCCTGAAGCGGCAATGACGATCGCTGGGCGCGTTTGCCGTTTGAGATAGTCGACCGTTTGCAGGTGGTTTTCATGGCTGTCTATGGTGGTGACTTGTTCAAAGCTAAGTGGGTGGCGGCCCGCTTTAACGCGCACTTTTGCCTCTTTATCCCAATAGTCTTTTAAGGATTTATACACCTCGGTAAATTTACTGGCGAGAGGCGAATCGATAATAATGTCGATGTCTTCCCAGCGGATCGATTTGCCAGATCGAGTATGGCTGATGGCCTTGGATGTATTTTGATGAATAATGTGCTCAAGTTCATAGAGCAACTCTTGAGTGCGGCCAATACTAAAAGCAGGAATTAACACAGTGCCAGCGTCGCTTAGGGCGTGTTCGATGCTTTGTTGTAAATTACGACGGCGCAGGGAGCGGTTCTCGTGATTGCGATCGCCATAGGTGCTTTCGATGACTACTTGGTCGGCACGATAGGGTGACTTGGGCGCATTGAGTAACGGCGAATAGGGCGCGCCCAGATCTCCAGAAAACAACACATCGTGATAGCGTCTTCCGCTGGCTTTAATAGCAGGGCTTTTGACTCTAAAGACCCCATAAGCCGACCCTAAGATATGGCCTGCTTGATAAAGTTTGAGTTGTACTTGGGTGGATTGACCTCTGGTTAGGGGAATCTTAATCCATTCGCCATAGTCCATAGGCACTATCTGCGAAGCCAGCCTTGTTAAACAAGCACGAATAATACTGGCGTTACGAGTGACACCGACTTTTAGCGCATCTTCAATCACCAAAGGCAGCAGCTCGGCACTCGGCTTGGAGCAGTAAATCGGCCCATGGAATCCCGCTGCCAGCAAATAAGGCAAACGACCCACATGGTCAATATGCACATGCGTCACCAGCAAGGCTTGCACAGCGCTAAGATCAAAATCGATTTCAAGGCGATTCGCCCCTGCGCCAGAACCTGATGTCTCTGCTCCTTGAAACAAACCACAATCGATTAAAATAGACTGATGATGGTCAATAAACAGCTCATGACAAGACCCAGTGACCCCTTGCACCGCCCCATGATGCTTGATGGTTAACATACAAAATCCCTCTGTATTTTCAGCCCACATTCCACTGACTATAGACCACAAACGACACCGAAACACGCTCCGTCGGATTACGCCTCATTCCTTGTCTCATCCGACCTAGGGTAAAAATCACGATATTTGGTAAAATTAAATCCGCCCAGAATGACGCTTGCACTTTGTAGGTTTGCCTTTAGGCGAATAACTGGAGAATGGACGATTCCAAATATAGGTTAAAGTCCAAATGTTAGGTGACGCTCGCTGGCCGCTCTTTTTTAGGTATCTCAGCCTGTAAAAAAAACAGCCAAACACTATACAAAATCTGGGCTACTTAACAATAAAGAATGGGTTGAGTAGGTTTTCTTTGTTGTATTGCAGTGGTTTGCCCGTTTCGGCGTGGAGCACTTGTCCACCGGCGGCTTCGACGACGGCGTGTGCGGCGGCGGTGTCCCATTCACAGGTTAGGCCAAGGCGTGGGTAGATGTCGGCTTTGCCTTCGGCGACGAGGCAGAGTTTCAGTGAGCTGCCCATGCTGATAATGTCGGCGCCTGGGTAGTCAGCAATAAAGGCTTTAAATTCGTCGCTCTGGTGGGAGCGGCTGCCGACGATGACGAAGTCGCTTTTTTGTGCTGGTTTGGCTCTTACTGTGATGGGCTCAGCGGCTTTGCCATTTTCTTGTTTGTAGGCGCCTGTGTGAGCGTCACCCACGTACAGGGTTTCAAGCGCTGGGGCGTAAACAACGCCAAAAGTCGGTTTGCCCTGTTGGATTAACGCCACGTTAACGGTAAATTCGCCGTTCTTTTTGACAAATTCTTTGGTGCCGTCAAGCGGGTCGATCAGCCAGTATTCGTCCCAATTTAGACGTTCTTTTTTGACGTCTTCAGACGATTCTTCCGACAGCACTGGGTAGTCTGTGAGACGCTCTAGGCCTTCTACCAAAAGGTGGTGGGCGGCTAAGTCGGCTTCGGTCAGTGGGCTGGCGTCACTTTTGTCGTATACGGCGAAGTCTTTTTGGTAAATTTCCATGATCGCGTTGCCTGCTTGGATGGCAAGGTCGATGATGGCTTGTTTGTTACCTTTTTTCATGGGGCGTCCCTTTGTATGGCAGTGGTCGCTTTCTCTTTAATAATCAAATGCTTGCAATGATCAAACTCATGCTGTGGCGATGAAAATGCTATCTGCCCTAGCCGAATGATTGACTATACTTGCGATTAGCGAAAAGCGGCAGTGTAACAGCTATTCATGCTCGCAATGATTGCTTGTAGTGACGTTTAGGGTTAATCCGGCTTGTTTTTCAATGGCTTGACAGAATCTAGACAAAACCACACTTCTAGCTCCATTAATGTGCTTCAAACTGAGTGATAAGACCTCAAAAAACCAAGATGAGGAAGCGATGTCACCTTTAAATGAGCTGTTTTTTAATCAGCTCATGCAAGGTAAACACACGAAGCATAGAGTGGAAAGGAACAGATATGTTGTTAGCGCATTTACAATGTCTTGAGTCGAAAGACAGGAGAGGGGGAATGACCACAAACATCAACCCAGTTGATAATGGCCGTGCGTACGGTAATCGAAATATCGTTATGCAGCATGTGGATGTGACAAAAGAAGCGCGGTCACAACAAAAAGCACAGAAGCCTTGTGTTATCTGGTTGACGGGTTTGTCGGGTGCGGGTAAATCGACCATTGCCAATCTGGTTGAGAAGAAACTGTTCGCCATGGGGCAGCACACCTACTTACTTGATGGCGATAACGTACGCCACGGTCTAAACAAAGACTTAGGCTTTAAAGACGAAGATCGTGTGGAAAACATACGCCGAGTGTCTGAAGTCGCTAAACTGATGGTCGACGCTGGCCTAATTGTCATCTCTGCGTTTATTTCACCTTTTCGCACCGAGCGCGACATGGCGAGAGCAATGGTAGAAGAGGGTGAATTTGTTGAAGTTTTCGTCAATACGTCTCTTGAAGTGGCTGAAGGTCGAGATGTAAAAGGTTTGTATCGCAAAGCGCGCCGCGGAGAGCTGAAAAATTTCACCGGCATCGACTCGCCTTATGAAGAACCGAAGGATGCAGAATGTATACTCAACACAAACGAAAGGTCGGCAGAAGACTGCGCTAACCAATTGATCCAATACCTAGTGAAGCATCATTACCTATAAAACATAGATTTAATAAGCCATAACAACTTCTCATCGTAGGTCGGATGAAGAGAAGAATGAACGAGAATCCGGCATCTCACGTGCCTTGCTCTTCAGATGCCCAAACCCCGTTTTATTCGGGCTAACAGTTAAACAGAACAGGCATGTTTAAAGACCTTGGTGGCTGGGTTCTAGGTCAATTATCCTAGCGTATGCTCTATCTCATCGTAGGTCGGATGAATAGAAGAATGAACGAGAATCCGGCATCACACGCGCCTTGCTCTTCTGATACCCAAACCCCGTTTTATTCAGGCTAGCAGTTAAACAGAACAGGCATGCTTAAAGCCCTTGGTAGCTGGGTTCTAGGTCAATTATCACTGGTCTATGACTCTATCTCATCGTAGGTCGGATGAAGAGAAGAATGAACGAGAATCCGGCATCTCACACGCGCCTTGCTCTTCTGATACCCAAACCTCGTTTTATTCGGGCTAACAGTCAAACAGAACAGGCATGCTTAAAGCCCTTGGTAGCTGGGTTCTAGGTCAATTATCACTGGTCTATGACTCTATCTCATCGTAGGTCGGATGAAGAGAAGAATGAACGAGAATCCGGCATCACACGCGCCTTGTTCTTCTGATACCCAAACCCCGTTTTATTCGGGCTAATAGTTAAACAGCAGTTAAATAGAACAAGCATGCTTAAAGCCCTGTGTTTGTTGAGCATTCATGGTTTAAAAGCTTTCTTTACAGTCTGGGTACTGTCGCCTAGAAATTTCTGCAATGTATTTGAATAGAATGATATGAAATAGGCTTAAAGCGTTTAATTTTCAGTCTTTGGTTAGGTGGTACTAGCTCTTTCTATATGACCATGAAAAATGGCTTTTACTTTTGTGTTGGCTACTTTATAAAATTTGGTGAAAATATGTTCAGATCTGTGTGTAGGCGCTATTTAAAAAGGAACCGATTTCCTTATCGGAAATATCAAGATAAGAATAAATGCATTTTTATTCATATCCCAAAAACCGCTGGAACCTCCCTTCTTCAGTCTCTAGGGAAAAAAAGAGCAGGAGGCAGAGATCATATTTCTTGGCTGGTATACCGAAAATCAGACGCACAAAAGTTTAAGCAATACTTCAAGTTCGCTTTTGTCAGAGACCCGCTAGACAGAACCTATTCAGCCTATAAATACTTATTAAGAGGGGGAAACCAAAGCGGCGATCTAATGGTTGCAGAGAGAATAAAACAGTACCCTAGTTTTGAAGCGTTTGTGTTAGAAGGGCTAGGAAAAGGCCACTTTAGAAGTCATGTGATGTTTCGCCCACAGGCGGATTTTGTTGTAAATGGCAACGATGAAATCGTCGTCGATTTTATCGGCAAGTTTGAAAACATCGAAGAAGACTTTAACTACGTGAAATCCAAATTAGGATTAAAATCCGACCTTGCACAAGCAAACAGAAGTACAGATTCTAATAACGAATACCTTGAGAGCCTCAAGCAAAACAAACAAGTCATGAGCGTAATAACAAGCATCTACGCACAAGACTACCTTCATTTCGACTACCCCTTACCCACCAACGAAGACTGAACCAACCACTCCCCCCGTAGGGCATCATAAGCGAAGCGCAATGTGCCGCTGATTGCTCTCCCCCTTATCTTCAAGGGGGAGCTGGAGGGGGTTGTGCTCTTGGGACTGGCATTGTTTGGTTACATCAAATTCATCGGCGCTGGTACTGCACTTGTAGGTCTGCACTTGTAGGCTGGCCTTTAGGCCAGTAACTCATGAATAGACGATTCCAAATATAGGTTAAAGTCCAAATGTTAGGTAACGCTCGGCAGTAAAAAAACCATCACTTTAATCACACGTGTCGCGTTGGATTGACTCATCTAATACAAGGCATTTGACGCTGCCCTTGTGGGCTGGAATACCTAAAAAAGAGCGGCCAGTAACTGGAGACTATCTAAACTCAACCAGAGGTTAAAGTCGAAACTACAGGGTGAATCGCCACTAGTGCTGATTGCATTCATCTATGTATGAGTTACAGGCCTCGGGGCCTGAGCTCAGCCAAATGGCCTTTCTCTTGTGGTTTTTTAGCTCGGCGCGATAGTGATGATAGCGAAATACCTTATTAAACTTACTTAACTGTTGTCCTATTAATAGCGATGAAATATGAAGAGAATTTCTTGCTTTGTCTTGTGTTAGAAAAGTCTCATCCTTTTTGTTTGCTCAATGAGTTCGTATTGGCCTATTTCTCTACTAATTTTAGGGTAACAAAATGTAACACCTTGATATACAATGCTGGCTTTTTGATCGCTATACGATATTTGAGAATCTTTATTGGAATGAAGTCGCTACTTTTATGGATGAATCGCGTCGTTTTCTTGTGTTGTGCCTCATGGGTTGTTATTAGCAATGCAAATGCATCTCCTTGGTTTGAACCAGATGACGTGTATTTACGGTCTGATTTACAGGTTCTTGCCGATGCTGGATTGATCCATTCTCCTATTAATACGTACCCACTAAAATGGGCTCGTATTAGTGATGATCTGCAAACTGTAGATGTAGCCGGTATGCCTGCTTCGCTGCAACAATCTTACGCTCATGTTTTATATGCACTTCAGCGTGCACAAATGGACAAAGTGCGTCAGCGGTTTAAAGTGGGGTATGCTGATCAAGCTCGTGACGACACTAGCTTTTCTGCTCCTATGACCAAAAAATGGCAAGCACAGTCCAGTTATGAATTAACCGAACATAACTACGCGTATCGCCTCGCTGTTAATTATCAAAATGCGCCAGATAAACGTGGTAATACAAGTAACGAATTCTCTCTTGATGACAGCTTTTTTGCCTACAGCTTCGGCGATGCTAATGTTTCGTTGGGCTCTATTCAGCGTTGGTGGGGGCCAACTTGGGTCTACAACTTAGCCTGGGGACACACACGCAATGCTGTTACTGGGGTCGACTTCTCCTATGACGCATACGATTCACCATTAATCGGCAACTGGCATGTAGAAACCTTTATTGGTCGTACAGAAACCTTAAATGAAAATCAGCAACAGTGGTCAAGTCGTTTTGAATTTAGCCCAACCAGCTGGCTAGACGTAGGGCTAAGCTATCAAAAATGGTTTAATGATGAGGGTGTAGATGGCTATTTCACTGGCGTAACCAGTACAGATGAGCGCCAGCAAGACCAATATAGCGGCGATATACGTCTAAGTTTACCCGCCATTTACCTTAGTAAAACAGCCGTCACACAAAGTGTTTATGCTCAAGGAACAAGCTTGATTAACAGCCAGTCCTTAGCGGCAGCGGTGTTCGGCTGGCAAACGCAATTTAATATCGGCCAACAATATTTACGTTGGATCTTTGAAGCCAAAACCCTAACCGCGGAAGGGGAGGATGAGTGGCGAACGGGTATGGCTAATCGCAGAACATTCGCAGGCTTGCACAACCAGTTGTCGATCAATAATAGCGACATGGGTGACGCAAAAACCGTTAAACTTATTTGGGTAACGCCTCATAACTGGCAATGGACATTACAAGGCCAGCGTTATCAGACCGTCAATGGGCCAGATCAAGATTTAGCATCGGCCTCTGTAGTATTGCCTTTAGCCAAGAGTAATCGATTGACTCTAGGTTCAGATTATAATGTAAACCCTAGTGCAGACTCAGAGCGATGGGCGTATTGGGCTAGTTGGGATTTTCGCTTTTAACTTTGAATGGATTGGATATATTTAATGAGAATGGAAAAAATAAAGTCAGCCTTCTTTTTGTTGGCCTTTATGACCTGTCAGGCCTCCGCCGCCTCGTTTTCTGCTGCGCAACTTGCCCAGTTTAAGCAATTGCCTCAAGCAGAGCAGCAAGCGCTAGCAAAGCAATATGGTGTCAATCTTTCTGATTTAACCAGTTCCAGTAGCTCTGCACCTGTTGTGCCGCAAGAAACCATTCAGCCGCGTACTGTCAATGTCACCAATGTTACTCAAGGCGTGCCACAAGCCAGCCAACCTAAAAACACGCTAATCGATTTTGGTTATGATCTCTTTTCTGGTCAGCCTTCTAGCTATACCCCAGTAGACGATTTACCCGCACCAAATAACTACATGATTGCGCCGGGTGATGAGATAAACGTTCAGTTATTTGGCAATCAAAATCAAAGTTACAGCTTGAATGTTAGTCGTGACGGCAGCATTCAGTTTCCTTCTCTGGGGCCGATTCAAGTCGCTGGGCAAGAATTTTCAGAATTAAAAAGCGATTTAACCAAACGCATTAAAAAACAAATTCTTGGTGTTAATGTCTCTATTTCCTTAGGGGCATTACGTACCATGCAGGTCTATGTCGCAGGGGATGTCTACCAGCCAGGTGCTTACAATATTCCAAGTCTTGCCACAGTCACGCAGGCACTTATTGCCGCAGGTGGGTTTCGTAAAACAGGCTCATTGCGCAATATCGTTGTACGCCGAAATCATCAAATTGTAAATCGTCTAGATCTATACGACTTATTGCTACAAGGCAATACAGAAAATGACATTCGTCTACAACCAGGCGACACCGTATTTGTCGGCGCGAAAGGGCCAAGTGCAACCATTACGGGCAAAGTGCGTCGCCCAGCAGTATACGAAACAAGACTTGGTGAAACATTGGGTGATTTGCTTAAAAATGCGGGTGGCAGTAAGGCAGATGCCTACTTACAGCAAGTAGAAGTGAAGCGTTATCAGTCTAATGGTGTACGCATTATTACCGCAGACTTAACTGCAGCTAGTGGGCGCGATCTGGCGTTAAAAGACGGTGATCGGGTTAGCTTTAAAAAAATCAGTGACCAATTACAAAATGCGGTGCTCGTGCGCGGTGCTGTGACACGTCAAGGTGCCTATGCCTACCACGAAGGTATGAAAGTCTCTGATTTGTTCACCAATGCGAGCGATGACCTTTTACCCAACACAGATCAGCGATATGCCCTTGTTGTTAGAGAGTTCGGCCCGCGTCATCAGATAAAAGTATTGCAGTTTAATTTATCTGAAGCGCTCAGCTCACCAAGTAATAGTCAAAACCTCGCATTGCAAGACAGCGACCAGATCTTTGTCTTTTCAGATGAGTTGAATGTAAAAGCCTGGCAAGAGCCGAAGCCTGTTGATCATAATGCGGGACAAGGCAGTAAGCGAGGTGGTCAAGCAAAACAAGCGTTAGACCCAACAACAGGGGTTCAGCTGGTAAAAGACAGTCAGGTAACGACCAATCTTTTTGAGTCTCAAGAAGAAATTGAGCAACAAGCGGGGCCAGATTCACGTCAAACATTGCTGAAACCTATTATTGAGCGATTGCGTCAACAAGCGATCAATGGCCAGCCGTTAGCGGTATACGAAGTGTCTGGCGAGGTGACTTTTCCTGGGGCCTACCCACTGGTTGAAAACGCATCTCTTAAAAGCGCACTGGCGGCCGCTGGTGGTTTGTTAGAGTCCGCATCAAAAGACCAGGCAGAATTAACACGTGCTGTGGTTATGCCAGGAGAGGTGGCTCTTAATCATCATAAATTTGATCTATCCAAGATCCTTTCTAATCAAGTACCCGATTTTAGATTGGTGTCTAAAGATCGTATTGAGATTCAGCAAAAAACCAACTGGTCTTTGAATAACAAGGTAGAAATACAAGGTGAAGTGCGCCACCCCGGAACCTATACAATAGGGAAAGGGGAAACCATTGCAGATCTAGTGGCTCGAGCGGGTGGCCTCACGCAATACGCTTACCCTGTTGGCGCCATTTTTAGTCGCGAAGTGTTGCGAGTGCAAGAGCAAGAGAGAATGAAAATGCTCTCAGAAAACCTACGACAAGAGATTGCCTCGTTGGCATTGCGTCGTCAGACTACATCGGCGCAATACACCACCAGTCCAACGGATGCTCTGAGTGTGGTGAAAGACCTAAATACCGTGCCAGCGATGGGGCGTTTGGTGATTAATTTGCCAAGTATTTTGAGAGGAGATGAAGCGCAAGATGTCATGCTTGAAAATGGTGACAAGCTGTTTGTTCCTCCAGAGCGTAATACGGTTTCTGTGCTTGGCCAAGTGCAAATGGCGAGCAACTTTACTTTTGATTCTTCTAAGTCGGTTCAAGAGTACATAAATATGACGGGTGGCGAGAAAAAACAAGCCGACATAGACCGCATTTATGTAATACGTGCAAACGGCTCGGTTATGTTGCCAAATCAGTCTTATTGGTTTGCACGAGACTCACAAAGATTGGAGCCTGGTGATGCGATCATAGTGCCGATCGATACGGATTATCTGGATGGTCTAAGTGCATTAAGCACAGCGTCGCAAATAATGTATCAAATTGGTGTGGCGTGGAGTGCTATCAATTAGATTGAAAATAAAGTCCATATCACCAGATATCTATCTGGCGATATGGTTTAGCAGATAAAACAAATTATCATTGTTTTTCAATTACGTTTACTCGTATAAGAATCGGGACAGTTTTATTTATGACGCAAACAAATACCCAGCAGTTGCATTCAATACCGCCTTATGAACAAAGGATACCATTAGCGGATGATGAAATAGATTTAAAGGAACTGTTTTTCGCATTGTGGGCAGGGAAGTGGTGGATTGTTATTTGTGTTTTACTGGCGGGCCTTGCAGGAGCGGGTTATGCCATTATGAAGCCAAATATTTATCGTTCCGATATACTCCTGTCACCTTCTGCTGACTCATCTGGTTCAGGTATGAATATCGGTGGGCAATTGGGGGGGTTGGCGTCCTTAGCAGGAATTAGCTTGGGTGGTGGTAGCTCTAATAAAAGTGAACTGGCTCTACAGGTACTTAAATCCCGTAAGTTCGTAGGAAATTTCATCGAGACTCATCATCTTTTAGCGCCGCTGATGGCGTCAAAGGGGTGGAATAAGAAAACAGATACTCTTAAATATAACGATGAGATTTACAGTGAGCCTGAAAGTCGTTGGTTAACCGATGACGAAGGTAAAACACTCAAGCCAACCATATTGAATGCCACGCAATACTTCCTAAAAAACATTATGTCAGTAAACGCAGACATTAAAACCGGCATGGTGACCTTGAGTATTGATTACTATTCGCCAGAGCTGGCTCAGCGTTGGGTGTCTTGGTTAGTGTCGGATCTAAATGAAGAAATGCGCTTGCACGATATGGAAGATGCTAAAAATAGTATTAATTATTTGAATGAACAGCTAGAAAAGACGAACTTAACAGACAGTCGAGATATGTTGTTTAAGCTGATTGAGCAGCAAACCAAAACATTAATGTTGGCGAATGCACGCAAAGAATATGTGTTTGAAACTGTTGACCCTGCAGTTGTTACGGAGCTGCCATCAAAGCCTAAGCGTAAGTTGATTGTTGCTGTGTCTATTGTATTGGGTGGTTTTTTAGGATGCCTAATTGTATTGATGAGGCAGTTCATTAAAAAATAAATTTGTGTCACTCCTTCTTAATGAAAGTGGCCTGCTTTGTTTTTTAAAAGTGACTTTTATTGAAAATATGAGACTTAACTAAGTATTGCCTAGTAGGGTCTGTTTTTTTATTTTATTATTAATCGTATTCAAGACTTATTAACGAGAGAAAAGGAGTTTTTATGAAAAAGAATCTAATGGCGGCTTTGGTTGTTTCTGCTTGTATGGTTTCTGTACCTACTTTTGCAGCGGGTGAAGCAGCCGGCGCGGCAAGTGGCTCTGGCTCGGCAGCAGGTTCTGGCGCAGCAGCTAGCTCTGGCGCAGCAGCCGGCTCTGGTGCTGCAGCAGGAACTGGCGCAGCGGCTGGAGCTGGAGCGGCAGCAGGAACTGGAGCGGCAGCTGCTGGAACGGCGGCCGGTGTTGCTGGAGCAACAGGTTTGGCGGCGGGCAGTATTACTGCAATCTCTGTAGGTGCGGCAGCAGCAGCTGTAGGCGCAGCAGCCGCCATTTCAGACTCTAACAACTCTTCTTCAGGTGCTACAGGTACGACAGGTACTACAGGTACTAACTAAGATTATTGTTTTACTCAAAGGCCAGCTATGCTGGCCTTTATTTTGTTTGTACCTATAAAGAAAGACAGACCAGTATATGAAGAAGTGTCAGCTTTTATGGATAGGGATGGTCATGCTGTTAGCGGGCTGCACAAGTACCAGCAATATGGCTCTTAAAACCCTTCATGATTCTGTTTTTTCGGCACCAGATGTCGTGATGACAGACCAACAAATAGCCCAACTTACCTATGCTGCCAGCTATATGAGGATGGGCGATGCACCGCAAGCATTTGTCGTGTTAGCGAAGGCAGAAGGGCATGACAGGTTATGGCTTTCTGAAGAAAAAGAAGCAGTGGTGACGCGCTTTGGTCATATTGTGCGAACGGATGGTCTATCTCCAGTAAATATCGAAGCGGTGCGCTTTGTTAAGGGCGACCCGCTAGAAAAAGGTTTAGTTAGCCTTAAGCAGCGCAACTACCAAGCCAATGGCTTGATCAGCAGTATGCCGGACTATCAGTTTGACTTGCCTTTCAGTGCTGATTACCAAGTAAAAGGCTCGGTGCCCGTGGTAATAGCAAATAAAACTCAAAATCTAACACAAGTCGATGAGCACTATTCTATTCCAGCATTGGATTTTAGTGTGGTGAACCATTATTGGTTAAATGACCGGGGTGTGGTGTTTAAATCTCAGCAGCAATTATTACCCACCCTCCCAATGATCACCATCACTACTTTAAAACCTTATATTCAGGATTTGCAATGAACATGGATTGTCTAAAGCAAGGCGGGCAAAAGGGAGTGTCTTCCTATTTGATGATGTTGCTAATGGCATTGTTATCTACGATGGCACTTCCAGTGAAAGCAGGCGATGTCGCCCTAGAGGTAAGTACCAAGGGGCAGTTTGCCGCGCCGCAAACTTATCAGGTGGATCTCACCACTCGAGTGGCCTCTGTGGTGAATGCTTGGCGCTTAAAGCCAGAAGCTTACCGCCTAGGCATTGCTATGCTGCGTGAGAGCGAAAAGCGTGAGCAAAGCCGAATGCGCTGGGCATTAGAATACCAGTTAAAAACAATGCCGATTGACCCTGAGCTTAAAGCATCGCTAACCGAGCAAGTGGGCCGCTTTGTGGCGACAGGTCGTGTGCTAAAGCAATTCAACTGGGACCTAGTAGAGGTTAAGCCCAAGCAAAATCGCTTGTTAAAAGAAGGCGACACCTTTATTGCGCCTTATCGGCCAACGACAGTGCAAATCTCTGGAGCGGTAAAGAATCATGCAGTGCCCTTCGTGGGGGGCAAGACCGTAAGGCAGTATGTGCATCAGATTATACGCTTAGCGGGAGCTGACCCAAGCGTCGTATGGGTAATTACCCCAGACGCTAACATACGCCAAATAGGGGTGAGTTATTGGAATGCACAAAAGGCCCATTTAGCGCCAGGTAGTGTGATTTATGTGCCTTTGCAAGACCAGCAAGCCTTTAACCGTGCCATGGTCACTCTTTATGCCGCTCAGGTTCTCCCATATTGATTTAGCAAGCTTTGGATAGTGTTATATGTCGTTGTTTAAAATGTGTTTTACCGCTGGTTTGCTGCTGCCTTGTGTGTCTACTTGGGGGGCATGGACAGATCAAGTGACGCCATCTCGTGATGATTTTGGTGGTATGGGCTTGATGCAAATGCCCAGTGCTCGCATGGCACCAGAAGGGGATGTGAGCTTCAGCTATTCTCGTATTGACCCTTATGTATTTGGTGCAGTCAATTTACAGCCCTTGTCTTGGTTTAATGCCTCTATTCGCTATGTTGACATTACCAATCGCCTTTATGGTTCAGAAGATTTATCTGGTGACCAAAGTTATAAAGACAAAGGTGTCGACGTGAAGTTCCGTCTATGGGAAGAGGGCTATTACACGCCAGAAATTGCGCTGGGCTTTCAAGACATTGGCGGTACTGGGCTGTTCTCGTCCGAGTTTATTAACGCCACGAAGCGCATTGGGCCTTTTGATATTACTCTAGGAGTAGCATGGGGTTACCTAGGTGCCGCAGGAGACATTTCGAATCCGGCTTGTACGGCCACGGATCGCTTTTGTGAACGCTCGAGAGACTCGGACACGGGCGGCACAATTAATACAGGAAGCTTTTTTAGTGGTGACAGCGCGGCTATTTTTGCTGGTGTAGAATACCAAACTCCCTGGCAGCCATTAACGCTCAAGCTTGAGTACGATGGCAATGATTACCAAAGTGAACCTTTAGATAATAACCTAAAGCAAGATTCACGGTTTAATATCGGTGCAAGCCTCAAAGTAACCGATTATATGGATGTGCAGCTAGCCTATGAGCGTGGCAATACGCTTGCTTTTGGGGTGACCTTCCACGGTAACCTAACCAAAGATGTAGTGACTTTAAAGCACGACCCAGAGCCAGTGCATCTTAAGGCAAAGCCTGCCGTTTTTCAGGGTGAGCCTGTGGCTTATCGAGCAGCACCACTTATTACTGAGCCGTCGCACCCTGAAGGCCCAGTCGTTAAAGATCAGGTTGCGAGCAGCAATGACTCGAATATTATGGACGTAGGGCCGAATCACCCTGCGTTTTCGTCGTCGAGCTTTAGCCCTGCCGAAGTGGCAAGCCTAAGTCACAGCTCGGCTCAAGCAAAGGCTAGCCCTGCTCCAGAGGTTACATCTACAGAGCCTGAGGCGAAAGCGGACAACACCACAGCGACAGATTGGGATCAAGTTGCCAATCAATTGGCAAATAACGCTGGTTTAGCGCCAACGGCTATTTATCAGACTGACCACAGTTTGACGATCGTTGGCAGCCAAACCAAATATCGTGACCGTCATCAGGCCGATGAGCGCACCGCGGCCATTGCTTACAATGCGACGGGCGAACAAATTAACCAGTTTAAAATTGTTGAAACTGAAAATGGGTTAGCGCAAACCGAAACTCAAATCGGCCGTAGCCAATTTAGAGCGCAACACGATTACGATGGTGGTTTCAATCAAGACGCTGCCTTGGCTTACGTAACAGAGCCGCAAGCGCTTCAAGGGGAGGAAGTGTGGAGTAAGCCCTATGATCCACTAAGCTTCTCTTTAACACCAGGTATGAACCAAAGTATGGGTGGGCCAGACGGTTTCTTCTTGTATCAGGTGATTTTAAAAGGTGGCGCTACATTACAATTAACCGATAATTTTTCGTTAAGCGGTGCGGTCTCCGCCAATATGCTGAACAACTACGATAACTTTAAATACGACGCGCCAAGTAATTTACCAAGAGTGCGTACCTATATTCGTGAGTACCTTACGACGTCGGATTTTGGGGTCAATGACTTGCAGGCCACATGGTTTGGTAACCCGGCTAAAAACTGGTACACCCAAGTATACGGCGGTTATTTAGAGTATATGTATGGCGGTGTGGGTGGCGAGATACTGTATCGCCCGTTGGGCAGCCGTTGGGCTATCGGCGCAGACTTGGATGCCGTTAAACAACGTGACTTTGATCAGAGATTTGGCTTTAGGGATTACCAAACGGTTTTAGGGCATGTAAATCTGTATTACCAAAGCCCTTGGGATGGTGTCTCGGCAGAGCTAAATGTAGGGCGCTATTTGGCGAAAGACAATGGTGCGACACTCACTGTGACTCGTGAATTTTCTAACGGTTTTAGAATGGGGGCTTACGCCACTATGACGGATGTAAGCAGTGAAGACTACGGTGAAGGTAGCTTTACCAAAGGCGTATTCATGTCGTTTCCGTTTGATCAGATCACCACCTCATCTACCGTTAAGCGAGGTAGCGTAGGCTGGACACCACTCACCCGAGACGGCGGACAAAAGCTTATTCATAAGTACAGTTTATACGACATGACAGAGCAACGAGGCTATTACGAATACGAAAAACGCTAACATGTAGACCAGACCTCGCTCTCTCGCTATTCATTGGCCGGATCTCGTAGGCCGGATGAAGCGAGGAAGGAGCGATTGCTTATGGAAGAGAGGCATTGCTAAGTCGGGTTCTGTAACTCCATAGGCCAAGCTATGATTACCCCTCATGGGCCAGAACCCCCCCATGGGCTCCCACTGTAGGTCGGCTGAAGCGAAAAACGAGCCCTTGCCCTTGTGGGCTGGAATACCTAAAAAAGAGCGGCCGGTAACTGGAGACTCTGTGTTTCAAACGAGGGTCAAAGTCCAAATCATTGGTAGCGCTCCTCAGACAAAAACGTCACTCTAATCACAGGCGTCTCGCTTGCTTGGGGTTATTAGCACAGTGGCATTCGGGCTAAAGCCACGACCTACAAGTAACGGGTCAAGTTGGTTGAAGCGCATAAAGCCAATCAATCAACTGTTATTATTCTCAATTTTGTAATCCTGTTCCTACGCTTGTAATCTTAGTCCTACAGATATTTTAATCTTTATGGATTTTTTATGTGTTTTCAATCTCATTGTTTGCAACATTAAATCGAGTGTTTTAATATCGTTCACCTGATGAACGGATGCTGTTTCAATAGAATGCTAAGGAAGTGCTTTCTCTGTCTATATTTCTCTTTTTATCCTGATGATTGACTATCAAGTTGCTCTCTATGTTGTCTGATGAATATCGCTATAAAATTTTGAAAGAGCTGCAAAGCAATCCTGATTTAAGTCAGCGTGAGCTGGCAAAGCGCTTAGGTATTAGCTTAGGCAAAACCAATTTTTGCTTAAAAGCCTTGATAGAAAAAGGCTTAGTCAAGGCAGGCAATTTTAAAAGAAGTGACGACAAAGCTAAGTATCTGTACCTGCTAACACCCAAAGGGATTGAAGACAAAGCACTGTTAACTCACCAGTTTTTACAAAGAAAGCTCAAAGAACACGAAGAGCTCGCATTAGAAATAGAATCCCTCCGCGAAGAGGTTGCGAACAACATGGCAGAATCGACACAATGAAACGCCTAGTATTAAAAGTGAATTTTGTGACTATTGTCGAACTAGATAATGTAAAAGAAGGTCTTGAGTGAAAATTATTCCTGTTATTTTATCGGGAGGCGTAGGCAGTCGCTTATGGCCCTTGTCTCGTGAACACTTCCCTAAGCAATGCTTGCCACTTACCGATGCGCAATACAGTCTTTTACAACAAACAGCTAACAGGACCAAGGCCCTAGACGTAAGTGCTCCGATTGTAGTCTGTAACGAAGACCACCGTTTTTTGATAGCCCAGCAATTACAAGAAATTGGTGTAACAGGCGCGAGCATAGTATTGGAACCAAAAGGTCGTAATACGGCCCCGGCCATTGCACTAGCGGCATTAGAAGCAGAACATAAAAGTCTAGAAGATGCGCTTTTATTGGTACTACCGGCTGATCATGTTATTCGTGATGTTACAGCTTTCGAAAAAGCCATTCAGCAAGCCGCTGAACTGGCCGGGCTAGATGCCTTGGTGACTTTCGGTGTGCAACCGACTCGCCCTGAAATTGGCTATGGTTATATTCGTGCTGGTGACGATTTTGCTGTTGCAGAATTTGTCGAAAAGCCAAACCTAGAAACCGCACAATCTTACCTAGATTCTGGAGATTACCTCTGGAACAGCGGTATGTTCTTGTTTAAAGCCAAAGCTTATTTGTCTGAGTTAGCATGCCATCGAGCAGATATCTTTGAGGCAGTAACTCTGGCTTACCTGGCACGCAATGAAGACATGGATTTTGTGCGTATTGACCCAGAAGCCTTTGCTGCTTGCCCAGAAGACTCCATTGATTATGCTGTTATGGAACCCACCCAAAACGCCAAAGTTGTCCCTTACGCAGGGGATTGGAGTGACATAGGTGCTTGGGATGCCTTGTATGACTACGCCGAGAAAGACGCCGAGCAAAACGTGCTGCTGGGCGATGTGATGGCAGAAAACTCAAATAACTGCCTAGTACGAGCTGAATCTCGCTTAGTGGCGGCTGTTGGAGTGAATAATCTTGTCATTGTAGAAACCGCCGATGCGGTATTGGTGATGGACAAAAACAACGCCCAAGACGTGAAGAAAATTGTTAAGCGCCTAAAAGCAGAAGAGCGTGAAGAGCACATGTTTCACACCACAGTGCATCGTCCTTGGGGAAGCTACCAAACGGTTGATCTGGGCGAACGCCATCAAGTGAAACGCATCATGGTAAAACCAGGTGAAAAACTCAGTGTGCAAATGCATCATCACAGAGCTGAGCATTGGGTCGTAGTATCTGGTACGGCAAAAGTACAAAACGGCGATGAAGAGATACTGCTGACGGAAAACGAATCGACTTACATTCCAGTAGGCGTGGTACATGCGTTAGAGAATCCAGGAAAGATCCCTCTTGCATTGGTCGAAGTACAGTCAGGTAGTTATTTAGGTGAAGACGACATAGTGCGTTTTAGTGATAGATATGGGCGCTAATAATTGAAACGCTAATCGGGTGAATAGACAGCGATAGCATTGATACATATTTGAATTTTGGAATTTATATAATATGAAATTTCTTGTAACTGGGGCCGCTGGCTTCATTGGTATGAACGTTTGTCAGCGTTTGCTCGATGCCGGCCATGATGTAGTAGGCCTAGACAATTTAAATACTTATTACATTCCTGAACTAAAACAACATCGTTTGGGTAAGTTGCTGCCTCATACGCAATTTCGCTTTGTAAAATTGGATCTTGCGGATCGTGAAGGAATGGCTCAACTCTTTAAAGAAGGGCAATTTCAACGAGTTATCCATTTAGCTGCTCAAGCGGGAGTACGTTATTCTATTGAGGCTCCGTTCGAATACGCTGACAGCAACCTAATTGGCATGCTGACAATTCTAGAGGGTTGCCGCCAAAACAAGGTGGAGCATCTAGTATATGCCTCTTCAAGCTCAGTTTACGGTATGAACTCAAAGGTTCCATTTAGTGAATCTGACCAGGTTGATCAGCCTGTTTCATTGTATGCGGCTAGTAAGAAAGCCAACGAACTGATGGCGCACTCTTATTCTCATCTTTATAACATTCCTACTACAGGATTACGCTTCTTCACAGTTTATGGCCCTGGTGGCCGACCTGACATGGCGCCTTGGCTATTTACCGAAGCCATTTTGAACGATAAGCCGATCAAGGTATTTAACCACGGAAAAATGATGCGTGATTTCACCTACATTGATGACATTGTAGAAGGCGTGATCCGTATTCAGGATATTATTCCTAGTAAACAGAGAGAAGGACAAGAAGCGGAAAAGAAAGCCCCATATTCTATTTACAATATTGGTAACAATCAGCCTATCCAGTTATCTGAATTTATAGAAGCTATTGAGTCTGCTTGTGGCAAACCAGCTAAGAAAATCTACATGGACATGCAGCCAGGCGATGTGCCTAAGACCTACGCAGACACCGCCCAACTGGAAGCGGCAGTAGGATACAAACCAGCAACAACTATACAAGATGGTATGGCCAAGTTTGTCGCTTGGTACAACGAGTTCCAGAGCGAATTGAAAGATCAAAAGGCATAATGAAAATGAAAATTGCCATAGCAGGAACAGGCTACGTTGGGTTATCTAATGCGATGCTATTGTCACAAAAAAATAGCGTTGTTGCTGTCGATGTTATTCCAGAAAAAGTAGAGATGCTTAATAATAAAAAGTCTCCTATTGCTGATGTTGAAATAGAAGATTTCTTGGTAAATAAAGTACTTGACTTTACTGCTACACTAGATAAAAAAATAGCCTATAAAAACGCAGATTTTGTCATAATCGCGACACCAACAGATTATGACCCTGAGACGAATTATTTTAACACTTCATCTGTTGAAAGTGTTATCCGAGATGTGCTTGAGGTTAACCCAAATGCGGTTATGGTAATCAAGTCTACGGTGCCCGTTGGATATACGAAACGTATTAATCAAAAATTTCAAACGTCGAATATTTTATTTTCACCAGAATTCTTACGTGAAGGTAAAGCTCTTCATGATAATTTATATCCATCACGTATTATCGTCGGCGAGGACTCTGAACGCGCTAAGCAATTTGCATCCTTATTAGAGCAGGGTGCAATAAAGCAAAATATAGATATTTTATACACAGATTCAACCGAGGCTGAAGCAGTTAAGTTGTTTTCGAACACGTATCTAGCTATGCGTGTGGCTTACTTTAATGAACTAGATTCCTACTGTGAATCTCATGATTTAAATACAAAGCAAGTTATTGAAGGTGTGGGGTTAGATCCTCGTATCGGTGGGCATTACAATAACCCTTCCTTTGGCTATGGTGGCTACTGTTTACCAAAAGATACAAAACAATTATTAGCAAACTACGAAAACGTTCCAAACAACATAATTCGCGCCATTGTCGACTCAAACACGACACGTAAAGACTTTATTGCTGACGCTATTTTAAAGCGTAATCCTAAAGTCGTTGGTATTTATCGCCTTATAATGAAAACAGGGTCAGACAACTTTAGAGCCTCTGCGATACAGGGTGTAATGAAGCGTCTAAAAGCTAAAGGTGTGGAGGTTATCTTGTTCGAGCCAGAATTACAGGACGATGAGTTTTTTCATTCAAAAGTGTATCGTGATTTTGATGTCTTTAAACAGACTGCAGACGTGGTGATTGCTAACCGCATGACAAGTGATTTAGATGACGTGGCTGATAAAGTCTATACAAGAGATTTGTTTGGGAATGATTAAATGAAAACCTTAGAGGTTGTTGATGAAAAAACTATCGCATCTGTAGTTATTCGTTATGTAATTGCAAACGATGACAAAGAAATTCTACTAACGGAAAACGAATCCACTTACACTCCAGTTGGCGTAGTACACGCGTTAGAAAACCCCGGGAAGATCCCTCTTGAATTGGTCGAAGTACAGTCAGGTAGTTATTTAGGTGAAGACGACATAGTGCGTTTTAGTGAAAGATATGGGCGCTCAGAATAATGTCAGATTCTAACAAAATAAAAGTTAAAACACTGAGTGACGAGCTAGGTGTTGCTTTTGGTACCAGTGGCGTGAGAGGTCTTGTTAAAGATTTGACGCCTGAGCTTTGCTTCGCTTTTGTTCGATCCTTCCTTCAAGAAGTGTGCCCTCGCTCGAATAGAGTGGCAGTGGGAATCGACCTGCGCCCAAGTAGCCCAGACATTGCTAAAGCTTGTTTAGCGGCGATTGAAGGCAGCGGCGCAGACACTATTTATTGTGGCTCTTTACCAACGCCTGCGTTGGCGTTTTATGCCATGCAAAATAACATGCCAGCCGTGATGATCACGGGGAGCCATATTCCTTTTGATCGTAATGGTATTAAGTTCTACCGCCCTGACGGTGAAATTAGTAAAGCCGATGAAGCCAGCATTATGAATGGTGATGTGTCTATTCCTACTGGTTTAGCAAAGCAGGTTGAACAAGCCATATTGCCGGCGGTAAGTAACACAGCGATTGAGTTATTCAAAAAACGTTATACCGCTTTATTCCCCAAAGATATGTTGCAAGGTAAACGTATTGGTGTGTATGAACATTCCAGCGTCGCTCGTGATGTGATCAAAGAGCTATTAGCTCAATTTGGTGCAGAAGTTGTTTCACTTGAACGTACCGAGATTTTTGTGCCAATAGATACTGAAGCAGTATCAGAGGAAGATAAGCAAAAAGGACTCGATTGGTCGAAGCAATACAGTTTAGACGCTATTGTTTCTACTGACGGTGATGGCGATCGTCCGCTTATCAGTGACGAAAAAGGTCATTGGCTGCGCGGTGATATTCTTGGCGTATTGTGTGCGAATTACCTAGACGCTACTCATGTAGCCGCACCGGTCAATGTGAATACTGTACTGGAGCTTGAAGGTAAAAAACAAACCCCAGCTAGAACCAGCCTACGTACTAAAATTGGCTCGCCTTATGTTATCGCCGGTATGGTGCAACTAGAACAAAGCGCTCTAAGTACAGGTTTAGCGTCTTTTAGTATTGTTGGCTACGAAGGCAACGGCGGTTTTTTAGTAGGTTCTGATATGCAAGTAAACAAGCAAACCTTGCATGCTTTACCAACACGTGACTCTGTTTTACCTATCTTGATTGTGCTTGCTATGTCACATCTACAGCAAAGAGTCATTAGCCTGATAAGTGCTGAGTTTGCGGAGCGCTATACAGCCAGTGATCGAATAAAAGACATTTCAACAGAAACCAGTAAACAGATCATTGCAGATTTAAAAGCCAGTAAAGCAAAGCAAGCTGAACTGCTAGAAAGTATTGTTGAACAGGGCGAAACATTAGAAGTCGTTTCTATCGATGAAACCGACGGACTGAGAATGACTTTAAGTAATGGAGATGTTGTTCATTTAAGACCGTCTGGCAATGCTCCTGAGCTGAGATGCTATGTTGAGAGTAGTGATCAAGCACACACAGATAGCTTAGTAGAAAAAATATTACTTAATGCTTGTTAGATGAACAGCATTAAAACGAGATTCATTGAAATAATTTGAAAAATTATAGTTAAGACTTGAGGGAAATATGACTAAGAAAGCACTCATTACCGGTATTACAGGGCAAGATGGCTCGTATCTTGCTGAATTTTTGTTAGAAAAAGGCTATGAA
Source organism: Marinomonas sp. KMM3893 (assembly GCF_004352855.1). Taxonomy (GTDB): domain Bacteria; phylum Pseudomonadota; class Gammaproteobacteria; order Pseudomonadales; family Marinomonadaceae; genus Marinomonas; species Marinomonas arenicola. Next base: position 565,651 of record NZ_SJSC01000002.1, read on the forward strand.
GTTCATGGTATTAAGCGTCGCTCTTCTTCATTAAATACTGAACGTGTTGATCATATTTATCAGGATAATCACGAAAAAAATCAAAAGTTCTTCTTACATTATGGCGACCTTACTGATTCATCTAACCTAACGCGCATCATAAAAGATATTCAGCCTGATGAAGTGTATAACTTGGGCGCTCAGTCTCATGTGGCAGTATCTTTTGAGGCGCCAGAGTATACCGCGGATGTCGATGCAATGGGTACGTTACGCTTGCTTGAAGCGATTCGCTTTTTGGGTCTAGAGAAGAAAACGAAATTTTACCAAGCCTCTACTTCAGAGCTTTATGGTGAAGTGCAAGAAATTCCACAAAAAGAAACCACGCCATTTCATCCGCGTTCCCCTTATGCTGTCGCAAAAATGTATGCGTACTGGATAGTGGTGAACTACCGTGAGTCTTACGGCATGTATGCGTGCAACGGCATACTGTTTAATCATGAGTCACCACGTCGTGGCGAGACCTTTGTAACCCGTAAAATTACTCGTGGTTTGGCAAACATTGCCCAAGGGCTAGAGACTTGCTTGTACCTAGGCAATATGGATGCGCTGCGAGACTGGGGACATGCAAAAGATTACGTTCGTATGCAATGGATGATGCTGCAGCAAGATAAAGCCGATGACTTTGTTATTGCTACAGGAAAGCAAATATCTGTGCGCGATTTTATTAAACTATCTGCAAAAGAAGCAGGTATTGAGCTCGAATTTAGTGGCAAAGGTCTTGATGAAGTTGCTACTGTAAAATCTATCACAGGTAACGATGCACCTGCATTAAATGTAGGTGATGTTATCGTGAAAGTAGACCCTCGTTATTTCCGCCCCGCTGAAGTAGAAACCTTATTAGGTGACCCATCAAAAGCAAAAGAAAAACTTGGTTGGACACCTCAAATCACAGTAGAAGAAATGTGTGCTGAGATGGTGGCGAATGATCTACAAAATGCCAAACAGCATGCACTTCTAAAGAAACATGGTTTTAATGTTGCTGTATCGATTGAGAACGCATAATTATGAATAACGCGAAGAAGAGAATATTTGTAGCGGGTCATAATGGCATGGTCGGCTCTGCGATCGTTCGTCAGCTAGAAAAAGCTGAAGATGTTGAAATTGTTATTCGCTCTCGTAAAGAGTTGGATCTACTTAACCAACAGGCAGTATCTGATTTTTTTCAGAACGAAAAGATTGATCAGGTATATTTAGCCGCAGCCAAAGTGGGTGGTATCCACGCAAACAATACTTACCCTGCTGACTTCATTTATGAAAACTTAATGATTGAGTGCAATATTATCCATAGTGCTCATATGGCTAATGTACAACAACTACTCTTTTTAGGCTCATCGTGCATATACCCTAAATTAGCAGAGCAACCGATGGCAGAATCGGCTTTATTAACAGGCACCTTAGAGCCAACCAATGAGCCTTATGCTATCGCTAAAATAGCAGGTATTAAGCTTTGTGAAAGCTATAACCGTCAACATGGCAGAGATTACCGTAGTGTAATGCCAACGAACCTTTATGGCCCTGGTGACAACTTTCACCCAGAAAACAGCCATGTTATCCCCGCTCTTATCCGCCGTTTTCATGAAGCAAAGGTAAATGGAGATAAAGAAGTAGTTGCATGGGGCAGTGGCAAGCCCATGCGTGAGTTTTTATACGTGGATGACATGGCCGAAGCTTCTATTCATGTGATGAATCTAGACAAGAAAACTTACGATGAAAACACTCAAGCTATGTTAAGTCATATTAATGTAGGAAGTGGCGTGGATTGTACTATTCGGGAATTGGTCGAAACCGTTGCTAAAGTCGTCGGATTTGAAGGAGATATAAAATTCGATTCAACTAAGCCTGACGGTGCGCCGCGTAAATTGATGAATGTTGATCGTCTTAAATCATTAGGATGGGAATGTTCTGTTTCTTTAGAGGGGGGGGTAAGTTTGGCTTATCAGTGGTTTGTCGATAATCAGAGTGATTTTAGAAACTGAACGTATTCTGATTTAATAATAGTGGTTAGCCTAAAGTATTAATAATGCTCTATTTGTACGTGGAATATGATTTTTGTGAGCTATTTATATGGCCTTTAGATTTCATATTGTGAGTAAATGTTTTTACTTGTAATCGGTTATCTGTTCTTTTATTTTAAATTATCGGTATGAATGTTTAAAAATAGACAAAAAATATAATGGGATCTTTGTGTGTGTTAAAAATGCTGTCTAACGACTTGGTCGATTGATTTTCAATCACCCTGATAAAATTATTTAATTTAATTTAGTTTAAGGTTTGTAGGGGGGACTGCCGTTGCCTCTTCTTTAGGGTGCTTGTTTTAAAATGGAGAGTTTAGCGTTAGTGAGCTATTATAGAAGGTGGTTTTAAGATGAAGGGTAAATGATTACTCCACTTTTTCGATTTTTTATGATGGCACTAAAAGCTTTTAAAAATAAAGTAGATGACTTTTTATGACAAGTAAGCCCGCTACACTATTTTTTGTGCTAGACCTACCAAATATAGAAAGTTGCTTAATGAATTTACTAAGTTCTTAGTTATTTCCCTTACGTGGAAATTAAGTTGATCGTAAGGAAAATTGCTAAATAAATGTTATTAAGTATTCAGTGTTGATTTTATGTAGTTTAAATCTTTATTAGTTGGCTCGGAATTGTTAAAAGTAACCAAGGCATTTTTCTACTCTGTAAGTTTACTATTTTTGATTGAGGTTTATTTTGAGTATTTTAAAAGGGAGCTTTAGTTGGCTTGTTATTAGTAATATGGCCACAGCATCCTCTTTTGTTGTGATGCTATTTAGTGGAGCTATGTTGTCTAAAACAGATTTCGGAGCTGTTGGCTTAGTTATGGTAGTGATGAATATGCTTGAGTCAGTTAAAGAGCTGGGGGTCAAAGAGTATTTAATTGCAGCTGATAGTATCTCAAAGAGGGAAGAAGACATTGCTTGGACTATAGAATTTAGTAAAGGATTAGTGCTATTTTTAATCGTTTGTTGTATTGCTAGGTATTATGATATTTCAGAAGAGTTCGATAACTTAAACTCATATCTATTTTTATTAGGTTTTATATTTTTATTTGATTCTTTTAACTCTCCTACTTACTACAAGTTAAGAAGGTTAATGCAATATAAAAAATTAATTGTTCATAATTTTTTATCTAGTATTGCTCAGGCTACCATTACTGTCTACTTATTGTTTAATGGGCTTACATACGAAGCAATTATCATTGGATATTTTTTTAAAAGCTTGATATTTAACTCCGTTGGATATCTTTTTAGTGGTAGAAGGCCAAGTTTTTATTTTGAAATGAAAGAACTTGGTGTGATGTTTTCGTATGGGGGGTGGATATTTTTTAGTGGTATACTTTTCTATGTGACATCTAGGTTGGATAATTTACTTATTGCAAAGTATCTGACTATCTCGGATTTGGGAGTTTATATTTTTATGTATTCAATATGTAGCGCTCTAATAGCTAATCCATTTAAATCTATTTCAAATGCCTTGTTCCCTATTTTAACAAAGAATAAGAATGAGAATTATATTCATATTGTGATTAAAATGAGTTTAATTCTTTTTATCATTTCTATCCTATTTAATATTCTAATGCCAATCGCTCTCGAATTTTGGTTTGGGAAAAAATGGGAGCAAGGTTACTATGTTTTGAAACTGCTATGTTTTGCAATGGCAATTAATGCGGTAAAGATTGATAGCTATTTCTTGGCTTTTAAAAAGACGAAAGATAAGTTTGTTATTGAGTTGATTAGGGCTGGCGTATTTCTTATTTTTCTTATACCAGCAATCAAATATAGAGGGATTAGTGGTGCTGCTGAAATTACTCTTTTAGCAAATTCAATTTCATTGCTCGTATGGTTTTATCTCATGAATAAAAGGTTTGGTGATAATGGTAATTAAAGCTTTTTTACAAAAAGTAGTCCTTCCACTTTTCTATACTAGTAGATTAGCTATTAGGTATAAAGACCCAAGAGTTATGTTTAGTTGTGTAATATCTAGAGAATTACCAAAATCTACAAAATTACCTCATCCAATAGGCATCGTTATTGGTAAGAGTAATGGTGTAACTATAGGTGAAAACTGTACCATAATGCAAAATGTGACTATAGGCGTTAAATCCTTAGCGGATGATAAAGGACCTATTATCGGTAATAATGTTTTTATAGGAGCTAATACAGTTGTAGTCGGAAATATTGAAGTCGGTGAAGGAGCAATAATAGGCGCTAATTGTTTTGTAGATTATGATGTGCCGTGCAATTACAAGGTAATTGGGTACAAAAGTAAGTTGATTAAGGGGAAAAATGATTAGCGTTGTGATAAATACATATAATCGAAAAAATGATTTACTTATTGCGATAAAAAGCGTGAAGTTGCAAACAATTCAATGCGCTGAGATTATTGTGATCGATGATTTTTCTACTGATGGCACCCATAAAATTAATTTTGAAAGTCTTGGTGTTCGCTATATAAGAAACTGTAAGAATTTAGGACTTGCAAGATCAAGGCAGATAGGACTAGAGGAGGCTCGTTATGACTATATTGCCTTCCTAGATGATGATGATTATTTTAGTGACAAAAACAAATTGGGAAAACAAATTGATTGTATTAAAACAGACGAAAATATAGCTGTAGTATGTACAAATGTGACAGAATTTGATGGAATTAACGAACCCCAAGATAAACTCATTAATTGGCCTAATGATTTAGAAAAACACTTTTTAAATCGTAATGGTGTTATCTACCCATCGACAACATTAATTAGAAAGTCAGCTTTCTTCAATGTCGGGGGGTTTGATTATCGTTTTCCTAGAGGTATTGATAGCGATATATATAGAAGGTTGATATTTTCAGGGTATAGAATTACTCATTTACCTCAATCGATGGTTTACTACCGTATAGGTAGAAATGATAAAATAACTGATAGCGTAAGTAAAGTTGGTTTGAAAAAAGACTTAATTAGTAATTTTCTCACATTAAGAAAATACTTTATCATTTACCTTAAAAACCCAGATTGTTTATTAAGTAAACTTAACCTACTTATAAGGCGACTTATTAAGTATACAATTATTTAAGGGGAAGAGTGATATGAAAATTACAGTTTGCTTATGCACCTACAATCGTGATTATCTTATTAAAAATGCTATAGAAAGAGTTTTATCCCAAAGTTTTATGGGTTTTGAGTTGATTGTTGTTAACGATGGTTCGACGGATAATACGTTCACTATTCTTCAAGAGTTAAAAGTTATTTATCCTGATTTAATAGTTATGAATAATGAAGAAAATAAGGGGCTAGCATTTTCTCGAAATGAAGCTCTAAAGAGCTCTTCTGGTGCATGGTTTACATTCATAGACGATGATGATCAATGGGAAAATGATTATCTATCAAGTATGTATAGAGAAGTTCAGGGTGGTGATTGTATTTTTTGTGGTTATCGTCGCAATAAAGTAAAATACTCTTTTGAAGGAAGAAAGTTAGATTTGAAATCGGCCTTGCTATTAGGTTTTACCCCTCCGGTTGGGGCACAAATGTATAGAACAAGTTTCTTAAAGCAAATTGGTGGTTATGACCCTTTGGTTAGAAGTGGTGTTGATCATGATTTATGGATCCGTTTAGTCAATTTTGACGATAGCATACAAGCCATTTTTACTTCATTAGTATTAGTTAACCCTGATCTATATAAATTAAATCATTCGGAAAAAATGACTTTGAATCCAGATAAGCGTATTCCTGGAATAACAAGCTCTTTAGTCCAGTGGAGTGAAAAATTAGACAATATTGGAGGGGTAAAGTTTAGAGAACATTTTACAAATGAATACCGTTACTATCTTCAATCGCGATTTTTTGATTCATTTATTAAGTCAAGAGACTTTGAAATCATCAGCTGTCTTTTGAGATACGAATTAACTAATAAAAATAAATTTAAATTTTTTTTCCGCTATTCATGTTCTTTATTTCTAAGGATTATTAAAAAAGTCCGCTTTTTCAAACGGAAAAATAAGATAAAGCCCTTGTTTAGAGCTTTTTAACTTCTTTGTAAGGTTGTTGGATTTTTAAAAGAGATACTTATGAAACTATTATCAATCGTTACTATCGTCCGCAATGATATAGTTGGTTTTAGGAATACACATGAATCGCTGAAAAATAAACCTAGGTGGGTTGAGTGGATAGTTATAGATGGTGCTTCTATTGATGGTACGGTAGGATTTATTGATAATCACTCGTCTGAAATAGACTTCTTTTTGTCAGAAAAAGATGTTGGTATAGCTGATGCTTTTAATAAAGGTGTTAAAAATTCATCTGGTAAATTCGTTATTTTTATAAATGCTGGCGATATTTTGAGAGATGATTTTTTTTACAGTGCAGAGTTAATTATTACTGACTTGAAAAATAATGAATGTAGCATTGGGGTTTCCAAAATAAAATTTGGAGATGAAATTGTTGGAAAAAGTATAGGGGCTGAAAAACAAAAGATCAGAAATTACTTGCCTCATCAAGGTATGATTATTAAAAAAGATTTTTTTGATAAATATGGTTTATATGATATCAAATATAAATTAGGAATGGACTACGAATGGAGCCTAAGATTTATTCATGATTGGGAAAATGAAATGAATTTTTATGGTTACATTTTAACCGAGATGGAGCCTAATGGTGTAAGTATTACTAACTTTAAAGAAACATTTAAATCATACCACCGTGCTCGTATAAAAAATAAAACACTTCCATTTTGTCTCTCATTGTGTTGTACATACCTGATGATCTATAAAAGATCGATAGGTATTTTTGTTCGAAAGTTTTTTAATCATTAAGTTGCTGTCGTTTATCAATTTACTGATAGCATTCATATTCAAGCTCAATTTTTAAAAAATATTAACTGTCTTTAATAATGTCGAAGGTTTACTTTAGGTAAGCCCTTGTTGTAAAAATAGAATTAGAATTCTATCAGGTGTTTTAGTGTTATATTCGTGTCTATAACATAAGAGTTTAAGCAATAATGGAGCAGAACTATGTAATCATTAAGCGATATTGGGAGGGGAAAGGAATCAAAGATTAGAGTGTTTGATATTTCGATTGATATAATAGATCAACTAACTTTTTAGCGACTATTTGCTTTATTTGAATGGGATTGTTTTGTATATTTATTGGCTACTATTACTTTCTTGCTTACCTTTGTTTTTTCTGAATTCGCAGAAAGCAATTTATTTATTTTTCTTGGCTGTTTTTGTTTCTCTTTTTAGTGCTTTACAGTCAATTAATGTATCTGCAGATCGAGAGGTTTATTTTTCATTTTTTAGATATTTTTCTTATTCTAGTAATGAAAATACGTCTCTCAAAATAGAACCTTTTTTCTATTTCTTATTTACAACATTTAATAAGTCAATGGAATTTAAAGTTTTTGCGTTCTTTTTAGTTTGTTTTTTAGGGATGATGACTAAATTTATTTTGTTTTATAAATATTCTTCACATATAGGCTTATCTGTTATACTCTTTCTTTCATATCTTTTTCTTTTACAGGATATGAACCAGATAAGGGTTGGTTTTGCAATCGGTTTTATGTATCTTGCTATGTTGTCGTATTTTAATGGTATGATATTTAGATGGTTTTTACTTTCAGTATTAGCAACTTGCCTCCATTATTCATCTGTTATTGTTTTCCTAAGTCCTTTTTTTATTTTTAAAAATGTAACGCAGAAAAGACTAATGGTTATTTTGTTTTTAATTGGAGTGTTTTCTATCTTTTGGGTCTATTTAGGCTTTTCAATTAAGATGATGGAGTTTTTAGCTATTATAGATCCTACAGGGAAGTTGAATTGGTATTTAAATAGATCCGACATTTATGAAATTAATCCGATTAAAAGATTGTTGCCCCATTTTCTTTTTCTAATTCCAATTATTATAAAGTATGACCTTCTGCAGTCAAAATATTATCATACAAAATTTTTCGTGCAGTTATATCTTCTTTATGTAATTACTTTTCTTATATTATCTCCAGTCCCTGTCTTAGCCTATAGAATAAGTGATATATTTCTTTTTTCTTCTGTTTTTGTTTTGCCAAGCTTGTTTTTGGTTGTTAAAGAAAAAGTCTTTGCTAAGACGGTAGTTTTTTTGTTTGCATTGTTTCAATTTATATATGTGGTTTATGTGTTGGGGGTGTTTGAGCCTTATTCATTAATAATTACAAGTCAGTTGTAATGGAACTGATGGACGTATTTTTATCTTTGAACTAATATGGTGAGGAAGTTTTGAAATTAATTTCAGTCATTGAGAATATCGCAGATGAGTACGGTGGCCCAGCTAACTCATTACCGAATATGTTAGAAGCTATTCGTTCGGAGTTGTCTATTGAATCTTTAATTTATTCTATATCTTCTTCAAAAAATGAAAGGAATGAGTTTATTGAAAGATTTTCTATCCCCTGGACTCGTTGTCAGAAAATTGGTTTTGACAAGCTTAAATATTCAGCAGAAATAAAAAAAAAACTGAGTTCTGATATGGCAAACGATGATATTCTGTTTTCTAATAACCTTTGGAATTATCCTGCATATCTTTCTGCAAAACTGGCTAAAAAGTATAAGCTCCCACATATTGTTTCAATCCGTGGAACGCTTTACCCTTGGTCTTTAGATCAGAGTAAATTAAGTAAAAAAATTGCATGGAATTTTTTTCAAAAAAAATCATTACAACAGGCTAGTTTGATTCATGTAACTTGTTCTGAAGAGTATAACGCGGTTAGAAAACTTGGTATTACAACTCCTATTGCTATTGTACCTCACGGCATTAATTATGATGATTATCAGGATTTACCTAAAAAAAACAATGCTATAGAATATTTAGGATTAAACCAGGATAAGAAATACATTCTTTTTATGTCTCGTTTACACAAGAAAAAAGGTTTGGATCTGTTGCTAGAGCTTTGGCCTGAATTGGTGAATAAATTCCCTGATTGGTGCTTGCTTATCGTTGGACCAGACTATTCAGATTATACGGATAGTATTTCTAAATTAGCGATTGAAAATGATATTGTCGGCAACATTAAAACACTCGGTATGCTAACAGGGGATAAGAAAAAATGTGTATTAGCTGCCAGTGAGTTTTTTGTTTTACCAACTTATACAGAAAATTTTGGTGTGGTTATCGGAGAGGCTCTAGCCGCTGGGTTACCCACTATTACCACCACGGGAACTCCTTGGTCTGAAATTGGTACCTATAATTGTGGCAAGTACATTAATTTATCTAAAGAAAATATACGTCAAGCTTTACAAGAAATGATGTGTATGGAAGAGGAATCGTTAAATGTAATGTCGGATAACGCGAAGTTATTGATAAAAAATAATTATTCTTGGTCTGCTCAGGCTATTAAATTTGGTCAGGCCTTAGATTTTATTTTAACCAAAAAGCCTGCACCTGATGTTGTTTTTCTTTATGAAGAAAAACCTTCTAGTCATATCTTATAATATCTGAGAGCCTGCATGAAAGTTAGTATTATTACCGCTACGCATAATAGCGAGAAAACAATTTCAGATACACTAAATTCTTTAGAGCAACAAACATATAAAGACATAGATTTTATTATTATTGATGGAGCGTCAAAAGATAATACAATCAATCTAATAAAAAAATGTAGCCGTGTAACGACAATCATCAGCGAGCCAGACCTAGGGATCTATGATGCATTAAATAAAGGAATAAGTGCTGCAACTGGCGATATTGTTGGATTTTTACATTCCGATGATCTGTTTGCTTACCCTGATGCCGTCAAAGATATTGTTTCCACTTTTGTCGACTCTGGTTGTGACGCAGCTTACGCAGATCTTGAATATGTGTCAAAAGACGATAAAAATAAGGTTATACGTCTGTGGAAGTCTGGCCAATATCAAAGAGATAAGTTAAAAAATGGTTGGATGCCGCCTCACCCTACCTTTTATATGAAACGTGATTTATACAGCAGGTTTGGTTTGTTTGATTTGAGTTTTAAAATTGCAGCAGATTACGATTCTTTGCTTCGTTATCTCTGGAGCAATAAAGTGAAAATGGCCTATTTACCAAAAATAGTCATAAAAATGCGTGTTGGTGGAGCAAGTAACCGCAGTTTAAAAAATATCATTCTGAAAACTAAAGAAGATATTGAAGCGTTAAAAAATAACCGTATTTTTTGGCCTCGTGCATTATTGATTAAGAATTTTTCTAAAATCCCGCAGTTTTTTATTAAGAAGTAAAAGAAATAGAGTTGTATTGGTTCAATTAGAACTTACAATCCCTTCTTTCCTAATACCACACCAATTGTCCTAATCAATGTCTCCATTTCCAGCCAGATACTCCAGTGTTTGATGTAGTAAAGGTCATACATCAGCTTCTGTCTGGAGTCTTCTGTGTTTGCGCCATAAGGGTATAGGACTTGTGCCCACCCTGATATGCCAGGTCTAACAAGATGGCGCTCATGGTAGTAGGGAATCTCTTTTTCGTAGTTTTCAACTAGAATGTCCCATTCTGTTCTAGGACCTAGCAAGTGCATTTCCCCTTTCGCGACGTTCCACAATTGTGGTAGCTCATCTATTCGAGACTTTCGCATAAAGTTTCCGAAAGGAAATATTCTAGGGTCTTCTTTTTGGGTATAAGGATCGAATTTTGCGTTCTCATGCATGCTGCGAAACTTAACTGCTTTAAAGCTTTCTCCTTTTACCCCAACACGACTTTGGCTGAAGAAGATCTTTCCAGGAGACTGTTTTTTAATTTTACAGGCTGATGCAAGCATTACAGGAATAGTTAAGGTGCCTAAGACTAAAACCGCACACCAGTCGATGATTCTTTTTACACAATAATTGGTTGTGTTGTAACTATGAACGGTATCTAAATAACTTAAATCTTGTTGGTCATAAGGGATGTAGCATTTTCGCAAAAAAGCTTCCATAAAGTGGAATAGCTCGATGACTCGAGTGCCTTTCATATTAATATGAGTCAGCTCTTTAACTAATTTCTCATTAGCGGGTTTTTCTAAGTTTAGTAGCAAATAATCTGGTGAGATTGTTTCAATGCTTTCTTGTAGTTTGTCTGTCTCATTGAAGTCGATGTAAGTTAATTTAATAGCCTGAGATTTGAGCATTTTATGCTCATGTTCATTAAACTTATAGTTTCTTCCCAAAACGGCGACTTCTATTTTTGTTTTGGAGATTTTTCTGTTCAGATTATTTATGGTTATTTTCAATGACACTACGATGATGGGGGTTGAAATTACCCAAAGTGTCATGATCACTCGATCGAAGTTTGATGTGACCAAATAAAAGTAAGTAATAGTCAGCAATAAAAACACATTGATAAACCAAGTCTTAAAGGTGATCTCGAGTTTTTTTGAAATAGAGCGTTCATTGTAGCGGCTGTAGCCACCTTGAAAGGCGGTACCAAGCAGAAAAAATAGGCCGCTGAGTGCTGCTAGGTAGCAGTAAGATTTTGAGAATGCCCCTGGAGTTAAACAGAAATGGATAAGGCTAAGAAGAAAAGGCGGGATAAGTAAATCGATTAATCCATACAGGCACAGTGCTTTTCTGTTCTGATATCGTTGAAACGAACTTCTTTTCATGTACATCCCTTTGTATAAAACTCTGTAAAGCAGTAGTAGCTTATTGATCTAACGATGAAGGATGATAGCAAATAATGAGGATTAATGTCTTTGTTTTGTATGGGGATAAATTGAGGATGATATCTATTTTGGGCCTTAAGGGATGGACGGCTCAAGAAACGGTTACTTTGTCGAATTATAGTCATTAGCTACAGGAGTGTGAGGAGAATAGTAAGTTCGTATTAGAACAAAAATTGAGCAAAAAAATGGCCATCAGATGATGGCCATTTTTGTTTTATCGTTTGTTTCTCTAGAGTTTGCTAGGGAAGCTATTTAGCTTTTTTCGTTTCCGCTTTTGCTTCGTCTTTTTTCGCATCTGGTTTGACGATGGCGTGAAGTTCAACAACAAACTTAAGCGCTGCATTTGGTGGGATAGGGCCTGTGCCGCCAGGGCCGTATGCTAGAGCCGCAGGAATGTATAGCTCGTATTTAGAGCCAACAGGCATAAGTTGTAGGCCTTCTGTCCAACCAGGGATAACTTGGTTTAGAGGGAAGGTAATGGCTTCGCCACGTTTGTAAGAGCTGTCGAATACTTTGCCGTCGATCAAGCTGCCTTCGTAGTCTACTTTCACTGTGTCAGTGGCTTTTGGTTTTTCGCCTTTGCCTTTCGTGATCACTTTGTAAAGTAGGCCGCTGTCGGTTTTCATAACGCCTTTTTCAGAGGCTTTTTCTTTGATCCAAGCTTCTGATTTCGCTTTATCTGCTGCCGCTAGTTTGGCTTGTTCGCGTTGTTGCTCTTCCATGCGTTCTTTTTGGTACGCTTGGATAGTGGCCGTTACTTCTTCTTTGGTCATTAGGCCTTTTTTGCCAGCGTAAGAATCTTTGAAGCCTTGGTAAAAAGTGTCTAGGTCTAGGTTTTTGAAGTCCTGTTCCATACGACCGCCGAACATGGTACCAATACTGTAAGCCAGTTTTTGTTCTTTAGTGTCTAGTTTGGTGGTTGTGTTATCTGCTGCGTACGCAAAAGAAACGGAGGACATAACCAGCGCCGCAATAAGAGTTTTTTTCATAAAAAAGCATTCCATTTGATTGTTGATTATCGCAGAGCGATGAATTGAGTGTTGTCACGGAATTTGAATCGCATGCCGTTTTTTAAATTGCGTACAATAAGAGGCAGAACTTAGTTGTCACATTTAATACGCCCTGTGCTTAGCAAAATCAGATCCGTTGGTACTGTTCTAACATAAGCAAGGACAATTATGCCAATTTTATGTCGGACTCTTTACCAAAGCGACCCCTTCACCTGCACACTTTGTTGGTTCCAAAAGATAATCTTCTTCTGCAAAGCACAAGGTGTGATCTGAGAATAAGCGTTGCTGCTCCGGCGCGACAATGAGTTTTACATAACCATGACGGTGTTTGCGAAAGCGCTTGTCTTTACAAAGTGTCTTTACGGAATGCTGACGATGAGATTGAGGGTTAAAGCCCAAATTCTTGGCGATGTCTGGTTTGTGATAAATCAAGTTAATTGCAGATGTCATGTATACAGGAACAACCCCCCCTTGAAGTAGGGTGGAGAGAAAGACCCAATCCATCGGTTAAAGTCGACATGTTAGTTCATGCCTAAGAATAATGGGATGAGGATTGGGGTGAGTAGGCTCATGATGAAGCCGCTGGCGATGCAGACGGGGACGATTTCTGGGCCGTGGAATTTGCTTAGCATAGGCAGGGTGAAGTCCATGGCGGTGGCGCCAGAGTAGCCGACCGACATGTGGCTGCTGCGTTTGGCAAAGAAGGGGATCAGCATGAGTGCGACTATCTCACGACCTAGATCAAGCAAGAAGGCGGTGGTGCCGAGTACTGGGTCACCTAATCCTGTAATCAAGATGCCAGATAAACTGTACCAACCAAACCCTGAGACAACGGCCAAGCTCTGGTGCCAGCTTAAGTTTAAGATCAGGCCGCTTAGCCAGCCTGCAAAGAGAGTACTGGCGATGGTTGTCACCGCGATGATGGCGGCTTGCTTATTGAGGAGCATTTTTTTTAAGCGATGATTGCCTTGTCTTAGTTGGCAGCCAACCAATAGCAGCAGTATGTACAGCAGCCCTGTTACCGCTTGATCCACGCCCATCGCCCAGTCTTTGCCGATATAGCCAACCAAGATTCCCACGATTACCCAAGCCAGAGTTTGGGCGGCGTCTTTTAGGGCTTGTCGCTTGCTGGCTTGCGGGATATTGCCTTGGCTTTCAGCATGGGCGCCGCCAAAACGTAATCCTGTGCAATAAAGAGCCGTTAGGCTGATCAGGGTGACCAAGGTAAAAAGTACAAAGGCTTGGAAGCCTGCCACGACCAGCTTTTCAGACAGGTTATCCAGTGCGCCTATGCTAAAACCAATAAGCCCAAGAATTAAATAGACCAGTTTTTCCAAACCAAGTGCAACGCGCTTTGGCGAAAGAAACTTAATGTCTACCCAGTAGCCAAAAAGTAAGGCTACGAGTAATGGGCCGAGTGTGGTGATCACTGTCATGGCTGTCTAACCTTAGTCCTTAATGTTAGGGACACGCAGATGTTACGAATAAGAAAAAGACGGCATTTTGTCGGCATTTTCAGAAGGGCGCAAGGGCATCTCTACACATAAGGTAAGTAAAAGGCTTTATTTGAAATGAAAGTGTCTCTTTTGTGCGTTAAAAGACACGCGTATCAGTGTAAAATATGGCTTCTGGTGCGAGATTGTATCGCCCTATCTTATTCCTTATAAGGGTAGCAGTGTGTTAAAAGGATTTTCTTCTCCGTCTGTTTTAAAAGAGGTTCTGCATCTACTTTTGCCCATGGTATTGACCATGACTCTGGAGTTGTCGATCAGTTTGGTCGATACCGTGATGTTGGGGCATTACAGCGCGACGCACTTGGCGGCGGTGGGCTTGGCGTCCAGTTTGTGGTTGCCTGTAGGGTGTTTTTTGATTGGTGTGACCTTTGGTATTACGCCTTTGGTAACGCGCCATCTGCATGGTCGTCAGCCTAAGTTGGTCAACATCTACATGTCTCAGGCGGTGGGACTGTCGATTATTCTGGGTGTGGTGGCCTGTATTGTCACTGTAACCGTGCTGCCGCATTTTGCTCGCATGATGGCGACCCAAGAAGAAACCCGTCAGGTCGCGGTGGATTATCTGTATATCTTTGCGCCAGCTTTGCCTATGTTGGCCTTGATGACCGCCTACAAAAACTTATTTGAAGCGGCTGGCCGTCCAGGCTTTCCTTTGTTTGTGGCGAGCACCGGGTTGCTGCTGAATATTGTCTTTAACTATGTGCTTATTTACGGCAAGTTGGGCTTTCCTGATTTAGGCGCTCGTGGTGCCGCCATTGCCTCGACCTTGTCTTTGTATTTGTCGGTGACTTTCTTTTTTGTATACGATCGCTTTTTTAATAAACGTCCTTTGTTCTCCAGATTGATCTGGCGCTACATGAAGAAGTTCTCCTTGTTGTTGCATATTGGCGCGCCTGCAGGCTTTGCGTTTACTTTTGAGGTGGCGTTGTTTTCATCGATGACATGGCTGATTTCCTCTTTTGGTGATTTGGCCTTAGGGGCAGGGCAAATCGTGATGTCGTATACCTCTATTTTGTTTACGCCCATGATGGCGATGAGTGCCGTAACCGCGATTGTGGTGGCTAAGGCCATGTCGAAAGAAGGTGTCGCAGGGGTAAGAAAGCGTTTACGCGTTATTGTGTGGCTGGGCTTAGGCTACGTGGCTGTTTGCTTCAGCATCACCCAGTACTTCCACGATGTCATTCCCTTTATTTACAGCAGTGATGCGCAAGTTGTGGCCATGGCCGCCAGTATATTATTGATCTCATCAAGCTATCAGTTGCCAGACATGCTGCAAACGGTGTTTACCGGCGCGCTGCGAGGCTTTCGAGACACGCGCTCTTCCATGATTGCCTTTGCCGTGTCTTTGTTTGGTTTAAGCATTCCGTTTGGTTATTGGCTGTCTCACTACAGCCCTTGGGCAGACACGCTTACATTGCGCGGCTTTTATATCGGCCTTGGAGCAGGATTGAGTTTGTTGTCTGTGATATTGCTGGTGCGTTTACACTTCATCTTGAAGCGATATGAAGGCAAACGGATATTATCTGAAAGGGAAGTGGCTTAGGTATAAAAAGGGAGCGAGGGAGATTGTCTTGCTCTCCCCTTTACTTCAAGGGGGAGTTGGAGGGGGTTGTGCATACGAGACACGTGCGATTAGGGTGATGCAAAAGCTACACAACATCACCGGCTATTTCGGCTTTAACCCCCCGGCCTTCACACACGCACAGATGAAAACTTCGTTTTCAATTGCCAGATTCCCGTCGTGCCTCCGTCCATGCTGGCCTACGATTAATTCAGGATGGCGACTTGTATTGTAGGCCGGATGAAACGAGGAACGAGTGAGAATCCGGCAATGCTCGGACTTCATGGCGTTCCTGCGAGCCCTCGGCGTTCACACACGCACAGATGAAAACTTCGTTTTCAATTGCCAGATTCCCGTCGTGCCTCCGTCCATGCCGGCCTACGCTCTTTTCTAGGATTTCAGCCTATAAGAGCTAGGTCTGTTGTGTTGTGACAATCAAGTTACTAGGTAGCTTGATTGTTTTTTTGTTGTTTCTCTTTGATCTCTGCTTGCCAGATAAGGGCGAGTAATCCCCCGAACAAGGCTTGTATATACACAACACCCGTCCAGAAAAATAAGTAAGATTCAAATAGGTTTACAATGCTCCAGAAAGAGAGGACTGTAATCGAGAAGTATCCTATATCTTTACCTAATGATCCTTTTGAGACTAGGTTTAGAATTTTTAAGAATATCCATCCAAACCAGACAACATAAAATAGTAAGCCAAGCAATCCATAATTAGTGAGTATTGAAAAGTAGGAATTATGAAGATGCCCAAAAGTTTGTCTTATATGGTCAGGTAGCCAGGTTGTTTCTTTTATTGCAATAGACTGACCATTGATGCCCCATCCCAAAATTGGTCGTTCCTCAATTCGCGCCAATGCCGCACGCCATAAGTTAACTCTAATGCCTACGCTGGTGTATGGGATATCATCAAAGTTCCCAGATAGTACACTGTCGATTACTGATGATTCAGATTTTGACCTTTTTTCTACTATGTTTCCCATGTTTTTATACAGTAAAGACCCAGCGATTAGAGTAAGTATAATAAATGCTATAGTTTTTTTATTAAAAAATTTAGATTTATTTTTTTCTTTTAAAAAAAAGTAAATTAAAGTTGTTGAGGAGCAAACTATTAGTGCAAGCCAACCTGCACGGGTTTGCACAGCAATCATGGTAAAGGCACAAAATAATAAGCATGGAATTAGTATTATTAAACTTGATTTTTTCCATAAATATAGTCTAGGTGAAAAACAAATAAGCCCTATCAATATAGTCCCAAAAAATAGACTTGTATGTCCGGCATTTTTTAAACCAAAGTCAACTCTATACCCTTGCCATCCTCTTATTATTTCTTGAAATCCGTCTCCACTGATCCATGGAGACGCTAATACAGCTAGTGCTGCAAGGCTCCAAAAGAGGAAAACTTTTTTAGGGGAGTCTTTTATCCACCAAGCGATAGGTATGAAAAGAAACATTCGTAAAAGTTTATCTAAGCGAGGGGATTCATTTGCCAAATCAGGATAAGCTAAGTGAGCAAAAAACCAGCTGATCAGAGGGAGAAGTATAGACGCTAGTAGTAATAGTAGAGGTGTTTTAACTTGAATGTTTTTACCATAACGATATATGGCAAAAAAACCGAGAATGGCCATAGGGAGACCAAAAATATTGGCTATATGACTATGAGTGTATAATTTCGTTACTGTAAAAAGGCATATAGAAATAAAACCAATTAAAGCTAGAGCGTTCCCTTGCTGAGTATGTTCAAGACGTCGCATTAAAATAATTCTCTGGATAATGTAACAATGTAACAATGTAACAATGTAAAAATGTATTGATGTAAGAAAGATAATAACGGATACCTTTCTTGCGATCACTAGTTTTGTTCAATTCTATTTAAATACTTGCATTGCTGGATGAGTAAGTCTATATCCATGTGTGCTTCGGTGCTGTCGGCGAGGCGGTCGATTTCTTGGTCGCGTAGGGCGGTGTAGTCAAATGACGTGGCGTTTTCTACTCCAGCCCATTTTATGAGGGCGGCAAGGGCTTCAGGGTGGTCGAAGAGTCCATGAAGGTAAGTGCCGATAATCGCGTTGTCGGCTGAGATAAAACCTTCTTTCTGGCCGTTTTCTAGTGTCGCCAGCGGTTGTCTGTCTTGTGTGAAATGCGATACGCCACAATGAATTTCATAGCCCGTGAGTTGAGCGTGTTCTGGCAAGTCATTAGCCTTGTCTAACAACAGCGAGCCTTGGCGTTGTTTCAGCTGTTTGTCTTTTTCCAATACGGTTTCCATGGGAATAAAACCAAAGCCGTTTGATTCTGTGTTTTTCTCATGATTTTCTAAGCCGTGCGGATCGAGTAGCTTTTCCCCTAACATCTGGTAGCCGCCACAAATGCCGATGACTTTGCCGCCGTATCTTAGGTGCTTTTGTAAGTAGCCTTCCCAACCTTCTTGGCGCAAAAACGCCAAATCCGATTGCACGCTTTTGCTGCCTGGCAGTATTACTAAATCCGCTGCGGGTATGGTTTCGTTGGCGCCCACTAAGGTGACTTGCACATCAGGGTGTAAGCGCAGCGCGTCCCAGTCGGTGTGGTTGCTGGTACGTGGCATGACAGGAATAACAACCTGTAATTTGGCTTGAAGGCCTGCTTTTTCTGGGCTTTTTGCCACCGCGTCTTCGGATTCTAAATGGAAGCCTTTTAAATAAGGTAGCACGCCTAGAACCGGCTTTTTGGTGCGTTCTTCAAGCCAGTCCAATCCAGATTGCAGCAAGCTGATGTCGCCACGAAAGCGGTTAATCACAAAGCCAATGACTCTGTCTTGCTCACTTGGACTAAGCAGATCTAGGGTACCAACAAGGTGCGCAAAAACACCGCCTTTGTCTATGTCGGCAATGATGATGACAGGGCTATCGACGGCTTCGGCAAAGCCCATGTTAGCAATGTCGCGGGCGCGTAAATTGATTTCCGCTGGGCTGCCTGCTCCTTCTATTAATACTGCTTGGTACTGGTCAGCAAGGCGATGGTAGGACTCAAGCGCGGCTATTTTGGCGATGCTTTTGTATTCGTGGTAACCCACGGCGTTCATGTTACCGATGGCTTTGCCTTGAATGATAACTTGCGCGCCTGTGTCCGTGTTGGGCTTAAGAAGAATCGGGTTCATGTCGACGTGAGGTTCTAGCCCCGCGGCATAAGCTTGCACGGCTTGAGCTCGGCCAATCTCGTTACCATCGGCGGTTACGGCGCTGTTTAACGCCATATTTTGAGGCTTAAATGGCGCCACACTGATGCCTCGGCGTTGGAATAATCGGCACAGGGCGGTGACTAGGGTGCTTTTCCCTGCATCCGACGTCGTTCCTTGAATCATTAAGTTAAAAGCTGGCATGCAAGTCATCACGTATTTGGTCAATTCGGTGGTAGAATTCTACCCGACATTGATGCTTTTTTAAGTGAAAAAAAGACGCTTAACCATGATTACCTCTATTTTTAATGACTCTTTTGAATTTCTGGGCTCGACGGCCATGATGCTGGTGGCCGCCTTGCTGCTGGATCGGCTGCTCGGCGAGCCAAAAAGCTGGCATCCACTGATTTGGTTTGGCCGCTGGGTGGATTATTGTCGCCATGTTTTGCAGTTACCCTTGAGTGTGGACTCGTTTAATCAGCGTTTATTGGGCGTCGCGGCTTGGTGTGCGGCGGTTTTACCCTGTTTATTAGCGCTCTTGCTTTTGTATTGGTTGCTGCCTGATTGGCTAGATACCGCGTTGTCTGTGCTGATGTTGTACTTCTCCATTGGGTGGCAAAGTTTGCGTGAGCACGCTTTAGCCATTGCGACGCCGTTAAGCCTTGGGCAGCTTGATGAAGCGCGATTTGCGGTGAGTCGTATTGTCAGCCGTGACACGCAGAATTTAACCGAGTCCGACGTGGCAAAAGCGGGCATTGAATCAGTGTTAGAAAATGGCAGCGATGCGATTTTTGCGCCGATTTTTTGGTTTCTTATCTTGGGTGCGCCTGGTGCTTTGGTGTATCGCTTGGCGAATACCTTAGATGCCATGTGGGGCTATAAAACTCGCGAACTTTTGTATTTTGGTTGGTTTGCTGCGCGCTTTGACGATGTGTTGAATTATCTTCCCGCGCGCTTGGTGGTTTACACCTATGCCGCTTGTGGCAAGTGGACTCAGGCGTTACGCTCGGCAGGTAAAGAGGAAGTGCGCTGGAAAAGCCCCAATGCCGGCCCTGTTATGGCCGCCGGTGCTGGCGCCTTAAATGTGAAGCTGGGTGGTGAAGCGCCGTATTTTGGAAAAATCGAGACACGTCCTGTGCTGGGCGAGGGCGATGCACCGACGCCTTTGCATTTAGAAAAGGCCATTGGTTTAGTCGATAAAAGCGTTTATTTATGGGGATTGCTAATATGCATTTTGATTTAGTGCCGCCAAAACACGGTGGCGACTTGGCCTATTGGCAGCGAAAAGTCGGCGCACAAGCGTTGGCTTGGTTAGATCTTTCTTCGGCTTGCAATAGAGAGCCTTGGCCGATTCCTGCTATTGATCCGGCGTTATGGAATGAATTACCAGACCAAGCGGTTTTGATGGCGCAAGCGACCCGTTATTATGGCATGCGCCCTAGTGCGATTGGCGCGGGTTCTCAGCATATTATTGAGTCTTTGCCTGCTTTATTGAGTGAAAAACTGAAGCAGAAAGTCGTTATGGTGCCTCGTATTGGTTATCAGGAACATGCGTTTGCGTGGCAAAAGTGGGGCTATGAGATAGCCTACTACAAGGAACTAGATGAGCTTTTAGAGCAGACTTGGCAAGTCGCTGTGGTGATACAGCCGAATAATCCGAGTGGCCGCTTGTCTTCTTTGGCACAATTGCAGGCGGTGTTGAGTAAAGCAGAATCCATGGATGCTTACCTTGTCGTCGATGAAGCCTTTATTGATCCTATGCCAGAAAACAGCTTGTTGACGACTCAGGTGCCTGAATATTGGTCTCCTTCTTTGTTCGTGATGCGCTCAGTAGGTAAGTTTTTTGGCTTGGCTGGCGCGCGCGTTGGCTTTGCTTTTTGTGCGAATCGTTGGCAAATTGCGTTGCAAAATCTAATGGGGCCGTGGCCGGTGGCAACACCGAGCTTGTTCCTCGTTGGCGCCGCCTTAGACGATACTGAATGGCAAGCGCAAGCGCGACACAGTCTGGCCCAGCGTCAGGCGCTGTTTGTAAACCGAGTGATGCCAAAGCTCAATACGATTTTTGACTCCCAAGACAGCGTGGTTAGTCCTTTGTTTGTGACCTGGCGTTTGGCGAATGCCGCGTATGCGGAGCACGTTTTTGACATGTTGCATTCGGTCGGCGTACATACTCGTCTGGGAGATGGCTGGATTCGAGTGGCGCTGCCTGCAACCGAGGAAATCCCTCGTTTAGACAGAGCCTTAATGGGCTTGTTAAAAACGGCGGGAGGGCGAGAGCTAGCATGAAGCATTTGGTGTTAGGCGGTGTGCGCAGCGGCAAGAGTGCATTTGCAGAAGCGCAAATTGCCGCGCTGGATAAGCCGGTACATTATGTGGCGACGTCTCAGGTTTGGGACGACGAGATGGCGAGTCGAGTAGCCAAACATCAGCAGCGCCGCCCTGAGCAATGGCAGTTAATCGAAGAGCCGATTGCCTTGGCCGACACCTTAATACGCTTAAACCACCCTGGTCACGCTGTGATTATTGAGTGCGTCTCTTTGTGGATAAGTAATTTATTATGTTTAGAAGACGAGGCTGTTTTTGAGCAAGAAACCCACGCCTTTTTAGACGCCGCTAAAGACTTTTCTGGTGAATTGGTTATTGTGTCAAGCGAGGTCGGGTTGGGCATTATGCCGATGAATAAGCTGGCTAGACGATTTGGTGACGAAATCGGCACAATGAATCAAAAATTAGCAAACTTGACCGAACGGGTAACTTTTGTTGCAGCGGGCCTACCAATGCCGCTAAAATCCCCCCTTTAAAATCTGCCTTTGTGTTTTTTGCGTCATTTTCGACTAAAATGCGCGAATATCCCGACACAAGCAAACTTTTCTAGATGCAGCTTAAACACTAGCCGCTGTGATTATCATGGCGGCTTTGAGCATTTAGACCCCTGTTGCGACCGACTATGAGCATAGGAGCTTATGATGACCCCTTATTCGAAAGATTTTCCAGTTTCTTGGGAAGAACTACACCGAAATGCACGTGCATTGTCTTGGCGTTTGTTAGAGCAAGGACCATGGAAAGGCATTATTGCGATTACTCGTGGTGGTTTGGTTCCTGCGGCTATTTTGTGTCGTGAAATGGACATTCGCTTAATCGATACCATTTGTATTGTCAGCTACAGTGGCGATGCCGGTGAAGCCGCGATGAAGCAAGGCGAGCTGAGCGTGCTAAAAGGCGTTGAAGGGGATGGCGAAGGTTTTATCTTGATCGATGATCTGGTGGATACGGGTCGTACGGCGCAAAAAGTACGCGATATGTTACCAAAAGCGCATTTTGCAACGATTTACGCCAAACCAGCCGGCAAACCGCTGGTGGATACTTTTGTTACCGAAGTGAGCCAAGACACCTGGATTCGCTTTCCTTGGGATATGGAATACACCTTCTCGACACCACTTGCAGATCGTCACGCAAAGTAAGCGATAAGTAAATAATCTAAAACGCTTTGTTCCTATCCTGCGGCTTGCGTAAAATGCCCTTCTGATACAGCGAGACATGTTGCAAATTTATACAAAAGTCTCGCTTCTTTTCTCTCGATAATACGCTATTTTTAAGATAGACATTTCAGTTTGCATAGCGGGTCTTAAAGCCGCTGCGCTTTTCTTTAAAACGCTTTATAGGATTTCACTATGCGCCAACATTTTTTTCGATTTGCTTTAGCGAGCTTATTATCACTTTGCATTGCGGTTCCTGCTTGGGCAGAAGGAACCGTGGCTCGGGCTGTTTTTTCTAACGACGTTATTGACCGTGAACCGATCGACGATATTGGTCAGGTTGTTTATGTAAAATATGGCGAGATACAAAGAGTGTATTTCTTTACCGATTTACGTGGCATGGCGGGTAGCCAAGTAACTCATCGTTGGAAATTAGACGGTGACGTGATGGCGGATATTTCGTTTGATATCGGTGGCGATCGCTGGCGTGTTTGGTCAAGCAAACGTTTAATGCCAGGGTTTGATGGCACTTGGACCGCAGAAGTCGTGCAAAATGGTAAGGTGATTGACTCTCGCTCGTTTCGTTATATAGACGAAGACGATGATGACAGCAGCAGCTCTGCTATGGAAACACCTGACCCCGCTATTAACACAACAGAGACAACGCAGTAGGTTTGTAATTATGCCGCATATACGAGTACGTGGGCTGCCATTTGAAGACCTTGAATCCATCGGAGACATTCTGGTGGAAAACTTGGCAGAGATCACAGACACACCAAACTCACATTTTACCCTTGAGTTTCAAGCAACGAGCTATCTAGTTGTAGGAGGCGCTTCTCCGGCGTATCCATTTTTTGAAGTCTTGTGGTTTGACCGTGGCGACGAAGTGAAAGCGAAAGTCGCCCGCGCAATTGAAGATCTAACAAGACCACTGGTAGAAAGTGGCCAAGACATTACCGTATTGTTCCGCGATTTACAGGGTAAAGACTACTACGAAAACGGCGAGCATTTTTAGCTAGTTACTAAAATTATGGTTGTTAAGATAGCCCGCCGCACCCTAATATCTTTATTTTTGGTATGTGGTTAGTTTTCGTCTGCGCTTAATTTTGCTTTTTTTGAAAAAAATCTTAACTCTTTTAATGATTGAGAGTTCTGCGCGTAATGTTTGAAGTTTAATTGGCCAAGGCGTTTTTTTTGAAAATTCAATAAATAGATCTTGAAGTGGATGCACACATTTTCCACTCCAAGGTTTGATAGGGCCAATGAAATGGACTATTTGAGGCTTTTTAATTGCATTGTATAACTCGTTTTTTCTTGATTCTAGGTAGTCATAACCCTTTTCATGAGCACTGTAAGCAGCAGGCTGGAAGTTCCAGCTTAAATCTAAGTTTTTCCATTGATTTTTTAGAATATTATTTAAAGCATCTTGATCTAGAAAATTTGCATCGTCTGGATGCTTGATAAGGTAGTTTAATGCTTTTTCACCAAGCTGATTATTAATCCAGAGATTTAGATCTATTAATAATACACCAGCATTAAAGTAATTATCTTGTCTTTCTTTATAAGATTTAGGAGAGCATAGGTCAATGATAGCTCCTATTGGGAAATTATTTAAATTTTCTTCCCATAATTCCTTTAGGTCGCCTAAAATAACAAGGTCACAATCAAGGTATATAACTTTCTCAAGGGCTTCAGGTAAGTAACGATGCATATATAGACGTAACAAAGTCCCAATTCCAAATCTTCCTAAATCTATGTTCAATGAATCAAAGTTGGATGTATCGACATTTATTATACTTAATTTAGCGCCATAGTGCTTAACTGTCCTTTCCAGGTTTATCTTGGTTTCTTTTGTTAGGCCTGTAGTTAGTAAGTAAAAATTGAACTCTTCTCTACTGGACGTGTTTTCTAAGGCCGAGACCATTACCGTTGCACTGTATGCTGCATAGTTCTCATCTGAACATAATACAATGTTAATCATTAGGTTCACTTCTATATATGATTTTTGATGGGAATTCAGATGACTTTAAAGAAGTAAAATATATGTTTAACATATCCAGTATTACTTAATATGAATAATTAAATTAGGCCAATTTATATAGAGTAATATATTTGGTTTCTTGGCCTTCATACGCTTACTAATTACTTCGTCATTTACCTAACTATATCATTATGTAATTTGATCATCTATCGGAAGTGTAAGCTAAGGCTTCTTTTTTTTGCATGTCAAAGCGCGGAAGGTATGTGAATAGCAGATTCAATTGCTTATGCCTTGATCACTGAGCTCATGGGCGTAGATACAAAATATCGGTTAGTTTTATTTTAGGCAATGATTTTATCGCCGTTTCAGCTTTGAGTTAAGGAAACATTAAGGTTATGCGGTGATCCTGTTGTGTTTTTGTGAATTTTTTGTTTAAGATATGTGAAATTTATGTATAAATCTCACATGGTGCTTTATGAACTTACAATTGACGCACAGCTTGTATCTAGCAACAGGTAACAATAGAGATGTGTATCTGCATCCTATGGATGATCAGGTCTGTATCAAGATTCAGAAAGAGCATGGAGATCAACATAATATTCTAGAAGCGAAATTCTTAGAAAAGCATCACCATAAAATTTTCCCTCAGTATTATGGGATGGTTTCTACTAACCTAGGTGATGGCCTTGCTATTGGTCTGGTGAAAGACTTCGATGGCTCAATCTCTAAATCCTTAGAAGATTATGTTGAGTCTCAGGAAGTTAGTGAGTCAGAAGCCAAAGTTTATATTGAATTTATTGGGCGAGAGTGTCTAAGAAATAACTTTATTTTAGGTGATGACGGTTTACAAAATATTTTATTAAAGAAAGAGCGAGATGGCTCTATTCACCCTATTTTGATCGATGGGTTTGGTCCTAAAAATAGTTCTTTTCGGTATGTGTTACGAGAGCTTATACCTCCCCTTACAAAATTTAAAACACGCAAACACATAGGGGTTATGTTTAAAAGGCTAGAAAAAACCTTAAATAAATTAAACTCCGAATCTAAAGTCTTGTCTTAACTATTTCATTTGATAGAAGAGATTAGTGTCACGCCTATTTAGTCCACAAATATACGTGACACTTGTGATTAATATGACTCTTTTTTACAACCGAGCGTCACCGGTTATTTGGACTTTAACCCTCGGTTGAAACACCGAATCTCCAGTTACTGGCCGCTCTTTTCTAGGTATTCCAGCCCACAGAAAAACCATCCAGCCAGGCTACACTAGGTCTTGTAGGTCAGTCTTTAGGCTGATGACCACTGTGCCAATAAAGCCAATCATACGAGACACGTGCGATTAGAGTGATGCTTTTTTACAACCGAGCGTCACCGATCATTTCGACTTTAACCTATGGTTGAAACACCAAATCTCCAGTTACTGGCCTGAAGGCCAGCCCACAAGGGCTTGGTGGCATCAAATGGTCTTGTACTTGTAGGCCGTGGCTTTAGCCCGGATGCCACTGTGCCAATAAAGCTAATCATGCGAGACACGTGCGATTAGAGTGATGCTTTTTTACAACCGAGCGTCACTTGTCATTTCGACTTTGACCTATGGTTGAAACACCAAATCTCCAGTTATTAGCCTAAAGACTAACCTACAAGACCTGAGATAAAGTGCCAGACACGTGTGATTTATACGATGCTTTTTTAACAAACAAAACATCACCGGTCATTTCGACTTTAACCCTCGGTTGAAACACCGAATCTCCATTTATTAGCCTAAAGACTAACCTACAAGATCTGAGATAAAGTGCCAGACACCTGTGATTAACATGACTCTTTTTTAACAAACAAAACATCATCAGCTATTTGGACTTTAACTCTCGGTTGAAACACCGAATCTCCAGTTATTAGCCTAAAGACTAACCTACAAGACCTGAGATAAAGTGCCTGATATGTGTGATTAGAGTGATGCTTTTTTACAACCGAGCATCACCGATCATTTGGACTTTAATCTATGGTTGAAACACCAAATCTCCAGTTATTAGCCTAAAGGCTAACCTACAAGATCTGAGATAAAGTGCCAGACACGTGTGATTTATATGACTCTTTTTTAACAAACAAAACATCATCAGCTATTTGTACTTTAACCCTCGGTTGAAACACCGAATCTCCAGTTATTAGCCTAAAGGCTAACCTACAAAACCTGAGATAAAGTGCCAGACACGTGCGATTAGAGTGATGCTTTTTTACAACCGAGTGTCACCGGTCATTTCGATTTTAACCCTTGGTTGAAACACCGAATCTCCAGTTATTAGTCTAAAGACTAACCTACAAGACCTGATATAAAGTGCCTGACATGTGTGATTAGGGGGATTTTTTCAAAAAAGGCTACCCCAAAAAGGGCAGCCTAAGGTTGGTATATCTGGCTCGGTTTTGTTTACTTCTGAAACTCGTACACTGATCCCAAGTCTAAGATCTTAGTCAGTTCATCCAGTGCGGTGCGGCTTTCGATGAGCAGTTGCGGGTCGGCGAGGTCTGCTTCGTGCAATGTGTCGCGGTAGTGTGCGTCTACCCAGGTGTTCAATCGGCCGAACAGTGTGTCGTTCATCAAGGTGGCAGGGTTGAGTGCGGCTTTTTCGGCTTGTGTCAGCGCGACGCGAAGACGCAAGCAAGCGGGTCCACCACCGTTGCTCATGCTTTGTTTCAGGTCGAATACTTTGACTTCTGTGATCGGCGAATGACCTGCCACTAGACTATTCAAATACGCCCACACGGCTGGGTTGTTTTCACATTCCCCTGGTACGACCAGTACCATGTCGTTGTCGCCACGGCTTAATAGTTGGCTGTTAAACAAGTAGGATTGAATACAATCTTGCACAGAGACAGCGTCAGTTGGCACTTCAATCAGATGAAACTGTGACGCACGATCGCCCCACGCAGCCAACAAGTCTTGTTTCATTTTGGCGGTGTCGAGAAAGGCTTCTTGGTGATAGAAATGCGCATTGCGGTTCCCCACGGCGATGACGTCGTTGTGGAATACGCCAGCGTCTATCACGTCAGGGTTTTGTTGCGCATAGACCACTTGTGATGGGGTTAAACCATGGCTGCGCGCCACAGCTTGAGACGCTTCTAAGGTATGACGCGCTGGAAATTTCGCAGGACGTGGCGATGACATATCAAACGCCGACATGCCATAGACAAAAAATTCGATGCCTTGTTCGTTGTATTGGTCACAGAAGCGAGTGTGATTGGCGGCGCCTTCGTCTCCAAAATGATCGACACTTGGCAACGCTGAATGATGGGCAAAGTGTTTTTCGTCTTTGAAAGTCGCTTTTAAAATCGCGCCTGTGGTTTCGTGCTCGATCGAGCGATGAAACTTATTCACCAAATTAGCGGGGGTAAAATGCACACGACCATCTTGAGTGTCGCCGCTTGGGGATACAGTGGCGGCGTTGGCCGTCCACATGCAAGACGCAGAGCTAACGGCGGCAAGTATTTTGGGGGCTTGTTTGGCAGCTTGTGCCAAAATGTCAGCATCTGACCCAGAAAATCCAAGGCGACGTAAACTTGGAATATGTGGTCGCTCATGGGGCGCTAGTACCCCTTGAACGAAGCCCAGATCCGCCAAGGCTTTCATTTTTACCAAGCCTTGTTTGGCCGCGGCTTTCGGGTTGGAAGGGCGCGCTGAGTTGTTTAAAGACGCGACATTACCAAAAGAAAGGCCGCTGTAGTTATGGGTCGGTCCCACTAAGCCATCAAAATTGGCTTCAGTCGCATTATTCATAGTTACCTCTGTATTCCAAATGCTGTTGCAAGCGCTGGGCTTTAATAGAGCAGCGCTTGCAAACGGTCGTAAAAGCTAGTGTTAGAGCGTCAAACCAGGTGTTAAATTTTCTGGCATAGAAAGACTGTCCGCTTCGATGCTCGCAACAGGGTAAGCACAGTAGTCTGCGGCGTAGTAAGCGCTCGCTCTGTGGTTGCCGCTGGCGCCAGTACCACCAAAAGGTGCCGCACTAGAGGCGCCGGTTGTTTGGCGATTCCAGTTAATGATGCCGGCACGACTGTGTTGTAAGAACCACTCATACTCGCTTTTCTCATCAGACAAGATACCTGCCGATAAACCGAAGCTGGTATTGTTGGCCACTTGCATGGCTTGGTCTAATGAGTCGTAGCGCACAACGGTCAGCAGTGGGCCAAAGTACTCTTGGTCTGGCAAAGCATCTAGCATGTCAGTGGCATCGACAATGCCGGGTGTGACAAAGCCTGTGTTAGCGTCGCCGCGAGTCATTTCAAGCAGCGGTTTGGCGCCGAGTCCAACAAGTTTGTTGTAAGCTTGCAGCAAGCCATCGGCCGCTTGAGCGGAGACGATTGGTCCCATGAATGGAGCCTCTTCTGCGTCAAAACGATCAATGCGTAGGGCTTTGGTCGCAACGATAAGCTTTTCTAGAATCGCATCGCCGACGTGGCCTTTTGGTAACAATAAACGACGTGCACAGGTGCAACGTTGTCCGGCTGAAATAAACGCAGATTGGATGATTTCATGCACAGCCGCGCGTTGATCTGCGATGTTTTCTGAGACCAATAACGGGTTGTTACCCCCCATTTCTAACGCAAGAATTTTACCCGGATGGCCGGCAAAATCTTTGTGCAGTATATGGCCGACTTGTGGACTACCAGTGAAGAATAGGCCATCGATACCTTGATGATTGGCCAGCGCCACGCCAGTGGCGCGTTCACCTTGAACCATATTGACCACACCAGCAGGAAGACCGGCTTTTTCCCACAATTGAATGATTAAATCCGACGTGGCAGGGGCTTGTTCGCTTGGTTTAAAGACCAGGGTATTGCCCGCGATAAGCGCAGGTACTATGTGGCCGTTTGGCAAATGACCTGGGAAGTTGTAAGGCCCAAACACCGCCACAACGCCGTGTGGGCGATGGCGTAAACGAGCTGTTGCGCCTGGCATTGATGAGCTTTTTTCACCAGTGCGCTCGTCGTAGGCTTTTTGAGAGATGGCTACTTTACCGACCATGGCGGCGGCTTCGGTGCGAGTTTCCCAAATAGGTTTGCCAGTTTCGCGGCTGATCACGGTGGCAATGGCTTCGCTGTTTTCTTTTACCAGCGCGGCAAAGGCTTCAATGATGGCAATGCGTTCTGCTCGAGGGCGATTTGCCCAAGCAGGAAAAGCGTTGCGTGCCGCAGTAATGGCTTGATCCACTTGGCTTTTGCTGGCGCTGTTGGCTTCCCAAACTAGGCTAGCATCGGCAGGGTCGATAGAGCGAGACAGCGGGCCTTCGCCTTGAATCCATTGTCCATTGATGTAATGAGCTTGTTTCATGTGTGCTCCTCTTATTGAGTAGACTGTGTCTTTGCCATCATGGTCCGATGGCCTAGTGTGTTTGTGGTCGCTTTTGCATTGTCTTTTGTTAAGCGGTTTGTCGCGCCATTCTGCGTTTTAGTGAGGCGACAATTCGACAACGCGCACGGGTTCTTTATTAGAAACCGCAAGATGCTCAGCTTCTTCCTGAGTCAGCGTCATAGCGCTGCCAGGTGGGGTTGAGCGTTGAATCATGATGCAGCGGAAATCTTTCACCTTGGCATTTGAAACCAAATAATGAACGCCTTCTCCTGCGCCTTTTGGTTCGCCAATACTGGCAAGACAGAGACGACTGTCGCGAACCGCCCGAATGTCTTGTACGCGGGCTTCAATGGTCGGTCCGCCGTCGAAAATATCGACGTAATTTTCATAGCGGAAGCCTTCTTGCTCGAGCAAACGACGCGCTGGAACCGTGTTTTTATGAACTTGACCCAGCACGTCGCGGGCTTCTTGGCTGAGCAAGTTGACGTACACAGGGTTGTTCGGCATCAATTCAGCAATAAACTGCTTACTGCCAAGGCTGGTTAGCTCGTCGGCACGATCAAAGTCGATGGAGAAAAAGTGACGACCTAGGCTTTCCCAGAAAGGTGACACGCCGTTTTCATCGCTGACGCCACGCATTTCTGCGAAAATTTTGTCGGTAAAACGCTCAGGGAATTGTGCCAAAAACATAAAGCGCGACTTAGACAAAAGTTGTCCGTTTTTAGAGTGTCGGTAGCCTTCTTCTAAAAACAAGGTGCAGACTTCACTGCAGCCGGTGTAGTCATTGTTTAGTACTAGGGTCGGCATTATGTTGTGCACGCCAAGCTCACGAGAAGAATGTGTGATGGTACCCACGTGGTAACTGTAGAAGGGTTCATCTAAGCCCACGGCTGCTAGCAAACCGGTCGTGCCTACGATATCCCCTGTATCCGTGTCTTCCAACACCATTAGGTAATCTTCAAGGCCAGGTTTTTCGACGGTTTCTTTAGCAAAAGAGCGCGTTGCCGAGTCTATTTTGTGTTGTAAAATAGCTTCGTCGGCCACTAAAGAGGTAAAGCCAACCCCGGTTTTTTCTGCAAGCCGATAGAGGGATGCATGATCCTCTTGGCGAATTGGGCGGATGACCATCATGATAAAAATCCTCTTAAAATATATTCATACCACTTAAGGCATTACTGCATGACATGCGAGCATGTCGTTAAAGTAGAACCCACTGAATTCGGCTTCCAGACGTTATCTGCAGACGTTCTTGTGTGTTTTTCCCGATGGCTAATCCCGCAACTTGCGGCTCAGCCGTGGCGGCCGTCACTCGAAAATCTTCTAAATGACCGGCCGAAATAAGGTGCGTTTTACCGGTTAGCGTGTCCGGTTGAATCAAGGCTTTGCCAATACGCTGTTGGCTCACTGTGGTTAAGTTTTCTGAGCGCGCTTCAAGCGTTGGCCCAGCGTCAAAAATATCCACGTAACCACGGAACTCGAAGCCTTCTTCAAGCAAGATGTCGGTGCTTTTTTCAGAGTCTTCATGGAGCACACCAATCACTTCTTGCGCCGCTTCTGGCAAGGTAGGAACGTAAATTGGGTAGCGTGGCATCAAGTCGGCAATGAAGTGCTTGTTACTGACGCCTGACAAGTAGTCTGCTTTTTTGAAATCCATGGTAAAAAAGTGTTTACCCAGAGCGTCCCAAAAAGGCGAATAACCATGACGATCGCTTTCGCCTCTTAGTTCCACGAACAGACGCTTGGTAAAGCGCTCAGGATGGCGAGCGATAAAGAGCAGTCTGGCACGAGACAACAGAGCGAGCGCCGTGGCATTTTGATGGGCTTTGTCGACCACGAGAGACATTAGTCGGCTGGTGCCGCTGTAGTCGTGGCAAAGAAATAAAGCAGAAATACGGTTATGGATTTGTAATTGAGGGGACGCGTGAACGACCTCATCAATACGATAACTGTAAAAAGGCGTGTCGATACCGACCATGGCTTCTAAACCGCAGGTTCCGACTATACTGTTTGTGCTGGTATCCACTAAGACAAATAAGTAGGATTCATCACCGGGTTGCACCACATCGGTTTGTAGAGAGCGGCGTGACGAGGCTATTTTGTCATTCAGTCTCTCACGGTTCGCAGGAAAATTTGTCATGCCGATACCCGCTTCCTGAGCTAAGCGCTCTAAAGCAGGAAGGTCACCAAAATCTACGGGGCGTACGAGATACATAAACAAACCTTGTAATATCGATGAGTGACATGTGGTCTATCACTGGAAATACACATTAGGGGGTTATTATTCCCTAAGTCTAGTTGCTTAAATAGAGGCTAAGTTTTCAAATAGCGACCAAGTATTCTGGTTTTTGGTAAAAATAGGTCGATTTTTAATAAAAGGGCTGGTTTATGAAGATGGGAGTCTATCGCCATTATAAAGGGGCGAAGTATTGGGTTGAGCGTGTAGTGACTCACAGCGAGACAGAAGAAAAACTGGTTATTTACCAAGCTTTGTACGGTGAATTCGGCTGGTGGGCACGCCCGCTGAGTATGTTTTCCGAGCAGGTAGAAATAGGAGGACAGAGTATTCCGCGTTTTGAATGGCTAAGAGCAGAGAAAAACGCAGAATAATCGTTAAGATGCATTCGCCTATTTATTCAGGCGTGTGCATCCAAGGGGACTCTCGCATAAAACGAATAATATTCTCACGTAACCAGCGATGGGCTAGGTCGTTGTGTGAACGTTCATGCCAAAAAATATGAATCGGGTGGCGACCCTTGTATTCATCGACCTCAATGACTTCTTTAGGGATAGGCAAGATTTTTACCGTACAGAAGTTTTCTTTTTCACACATCATAGTCGAAAACAAATCACCAATAGAGCGAGAAGCCACTAAAGCCATGCCACGTTTGATGGCTTGCATGGTGACCATAAGGCTGTCTGTTTCTAAGGCTGGTTCTATGTCGTAGCCCAACTTTTTGAGCTTATTAGCGGTGTTTTGAAAGCTCGAATCTTGATGATTACGTAAGTGATGGGTGACGGTTTTATGGGCTAGCAACGCTTCAAGAGAAATGTCGTCTTGATGAAACAATGGGTGCGCTTCGCTTAATACGATGCAAGCTTCCATATAGCCAATGAGCTTGCTGCGAATGTTGCCCGGTGTTTGATTGATCCGCATGATGCCAAGGTCGGCGTTGCCAGACATTAAATCTTCGAATTGGGATTCTTCCCCCCAGCCACTGATCGACAAGCGTGAATCAGGTGCTTCTTTGTGTACTGAGGCCAATAACGGGTCGATAAAACTTTCTAAATCCCCTTCGTCGACGCGTATGCGAAAGCGGCGCTGGAGGTTTTTTAAGTCCAAGACACTGGGGGCCATCAACTCAGATAAAGAGCTTAAAATAGGCTGAATCTGGTTGTTGAGTTCGGTGGCTTTAGCGGTTGGGCTTAAGCCATAGGCTTGGCGGGTAAAGAGAGCATCCTTAAATAAGTCGCGTAATTTCTGCAGACTTTTACTTAAGGCAGGCTGTGTGACACCAAGGCGATCTGCTGCGCGCGATACGCTGCCTTCTTCCATGATGGTGACAAAGGCCACCAAGACTTTGATGTCGAGCTTTAGGACGTCATTTAGCTGCATAGTGTTCTCAATCCATTAGAATACGACGTGTGGCAGGCAGTTCGCCCACCACACATAAAGCAGTGCTCTATGATTCGAAATCCGAGCGTTTGCGATATTTTACACGGAACAAAAGCGCATAAAACACAGGAACCGCGATTAAAGTAAGGATTGTGGCAAAGCCCAAACCAAACGAAATCACCACGGCCATGCCTTCGAAAAACGCATCATAGAGCAATGGAATCATGCCTAAAATGGTCGTGATTGCGGCCATGCAAACCGGTCTAACGCGACTGACTGACGAAATAAAGATGGCTTCATAGAGTTCTGTGCCTTGCTCTATTTCCACGTTAATCTGATCTGCCAAAACAATGCCGTTTTTGACCACCATGCCGGACAAACTTAAGAAGCCCAGTAAGGCCATAAAGCCAAAGGCGGCATTCATCGCCAACAGTCCCGTAGACACCCCGATCAGTGCCAAGGGCACACAGAACCAGATGGTGAGCGGTACGCGTATTGAATTGAATAGCAGCACAGTGATGATAAACATAAACAAATACCCCATCGGCAAGGCCTTAAAGATATTGGCTTGAGCATCGGTACTGCTTTCGTATTCACCCCCCCATTCTAAGGCGTAGCCCGGTGGCAATTTAATCGCTTCTACTGCACCACGTATGCGTCCGAAAACAGCCATGGCGGTTTCGTCATTCAAAATATTTGGGTCAGCCATCACTGTGATGGTGCGTTTTCGATCACGGCGTTCGATGATTGGGTTTTCCCAAACGGTTTCAAAGCCAGACACCAAGGTCGATAAGGTGACATAGGAACCAGACGCTGGGCTGTAAATTTGCAGATCACGGATCTGATCAATCGACACGCGCTCGCTTAGTGGCGCGCGTTGCACAATCGGTAAAAGGTCTGTGCCTTCGCGGTACAAGCCGATTTGTGAGCCACTAAAGTTAGTGAGCAGCACGTCATCTAGATCGGTTTTACTGATCCCTAAGCGTCGTGCTTGGGCGTCGTTAAACAGCGGGCGCAATACTTTTACCGGTTGGCGCCAATCGTCTTTGATGTTTTCTAAACCACCATCTTGACGATAGATTTCTTTGATCTGGGCGCTGTACTGACGCAACAAGACAGGGTCTGGTCCACTGATACGAGCTTCAACTTTAGCGCCACTGGATGGCCCAAGCTGCAAGCGTTCTAGTTTCACTTCGAGTCCAGGGTATTGCTCTTTCATCTGGTAATACAGATCTTTGAGTAAGCCTGGAATGTCTTCTTTGCTCTTAGTGCGGATAATAAACTGAGCGTAGCTGGAGTTAGCCTGTTCAGCGGTATACGTCAGCATAAAGCGCAACATGCCTTGCCCAGTGGACGATGCAACATACTCAATACGCTTGTCTTTTAGTAACTTGCCTTCAATGGAGCGAACCGTTTTATAGGTGTCGTCAATGTGCGTTCCTTCTGGCATTTGTATGTCCATATAGAACATAGGCGTAGACGACGGCGGAAAGAAGGATTGTTTAACAAACTGAAAGGCCCAACCTGCGGTCAATAAACCGACGATCAAGAGCGCCACAGTAATCCAGCGAAAATGCAGGGCTTTGTCGAGCAGCCATTTGTAGCCGGCAAACAAAAAGCCTTTATACGGATCTTCACCGGCGTCGTTTGTGCCCGCGGTAATGCTTTCCTTAAAGAATAAGTCACAGAAGAAAGGCGTTAGGGTAATGGCGGTAATCCAGCTTAGAAGTAGGGAAATCATCAGCACATAAAACAATGACCCCACAAATTCACCCACCGCATCCGGCGATAGGCCGATTGGCGCAAAGGCGGTAACGGCAATGACAGTGGCGCCGAGTAATGGCCATTTTGTTTGTTTGACAACGGCGCTGGCGGCGTCGAGCTTTGTCATGCCTCGCTTGAGGCCGATTAAGACGCCTTCGGTAACCACGATGGCGTTATCTACCAACATACCGAGGGCGATGATCAAGCCCCCCAAGGAAATACGCTGCAAGTTGATGCTGAAGTAATCCATGACAATAAAGGTGCCGAGGATGGTCAGCAGCAAAATTAGACCGATCAGCAAACCTGAGCGAATGCCCATAAAGATCAAGAGCACAAGAATAACGATACCGACCGCTTCCGCTAGGTTCAGCAAGAAGTTGGAAACCGAGCGCTCTACTTCTTTTGATTGGAAGTAAATTGGGTCCATGCTGATGCCGACCGGCTGTTGATAGGTCAACTCATTAATGCGTTTTTCGAGTGTTTCCCCAACCTTGACCACGTTTACGTTGGCGGAGAAGGAAATGCCCAAAAGCAGAGATTTTGCCCCATTGAAGTCCACTATGTGGGTTTCAGGGTCCACGTATTCACGCTTGATGGTGGCCACGTCTTTTAGGCGAATAAGCTTGCCATTGATCGGCGTACCAACGATGAGGTTTTCCAATTCAGAGATGTCTTTGAATTCCCCCGTTGGGTTGATGCGAATGTATTCGCTGCCCACCTTAACCTTGCCCGCGTTAGACACATTGTTCTGGTTTTGCAGGAGCGATTGCAGTTGGCTTGGCGCTATGCCCATATTGGCTAATTTGGCGCGCGAGATCTCAATGGTGACCTGCTCATCTTGCTCCGCTGCTACGGTGACTTTGGCGATGCCATCGACCAGAACCAGCTCTCGTTTTACGTAGTCTACGTAGTTTTTCAGGTCTTTATAGCGATAGCCATCGCCATGAACCGCCAGCATGACGCCGTATACATCACCGTAGTCGTCTAGGATGATTGGGCTGCCGACGCCGGTCGGAAAGCTGCCTGCCATGTCGTTGACTTTTTTACGCACTTCGTCCCAAATTTGCTTGAGCTCTTTGGCGCGATATTGGTCTTTAATGGTCAGCGTGATCTGTGAATAGCCCGCCTTTGATAAAGACTTTATTTCGTCCACATAGGGGAGATTTTGTAACTCTTGTTCAATCGGGTAGGTTACTTCCTCTTCGACTTGTTCAGGAGACGCACCAGGGTAATTGGTGATGATGAGCGCATCTTTAATGGTGAACTCAGGGTCTTCTAGCTGACCAAGGTTGGTGAAAGCAATGGCACCACCGATCAATAGAATCAGTGTGACCATCCAGCTGGTGACTTTTTTCTCAATAAAATAAGCTGCAATATTCACTTATAAGCCCCGCTCACGAGTCCATGGGCGAACTTTCATTGATGTGGTTAAGCCATCCACACCGGCGGCCACAATTTGTTCACCGGATGATAATCCAGAGCGGATTTCAATCATCGAATCCTTCAAGGTACCGAGCGTTACCACTCTTTTTGTCACGGTTTGAGTGTCAGGTTGAAAGACCCATACGGTACTTTCCGCTTTGCCTGTTTGGGTGTTTTCGCTTTGTACCACGGCTTCTACTGGCACAATGATGTGCTTGGTAATGCCCAATAATTTACTCAGGTCCATGTCGACATTGGCGGTCATGCCTGGCAACAAGGTGTGCTGGTTGGCGTCGTTACGAATCAGATGAAGCGTTACGTCATAGGCCATAGTGGATGGGTCTGGGGTGGTTTTGTGTTCTTTATAGGTGCCGTGAAAGACTTCATTGGGTGCCACATCAATAACCACATTCGGCTGATAATCCGTCTGTGTGGACTTAATGCTGACCACTAGGCTTTCTGGTACTTGAAACTCAACCTCAAGATTGTCGAGGTCCTGAATATGCATCAAGGTCTGTGTTGCACTGACGTATTGAAAGTTTTCTGTGCTGGTAGAGGAAATAACACCGTCAAAAGGCGCATACAGCTTGGTGTACTTCAGCTGGTTTTTGGCACTTTCTAATGCATTGTCCGCTTGCGCTAAGGTGGCTTTCGCCTCATCAAATTGCGACTTGCTGGTGGCATTGCGTTTTAGCATGATTTGGATGCGATCAAACTGTGCTTTGGCTAAATCTTGATTGGCTTGTGCCAATTCGACTTGCAGCTTGTAGTCGGTCGGGTCCAGCGCAGCAAGCAATTCGCCTTTTTTCACTCTTTGGCCGTCGACCACATTGAGCTTCATAAGCTGGCCGCCAACACGCAGGGCAAGATCGGCGTCTTCACTGGCTTTTAGCTCCGCAGGAAAACGGCGAATATTGATGGCTTCAGTCGACCCAATGGTGATCAATTTAACAGGTCGAACAACCTCTTTTACCGCGCTTGTGTCCTCATTATCAGCAGAACAGGCGGTTAACAAAAGAGACAACATTAGTATGGCAAGTGTGCCACATTGTTTACGTTTAAAGCGCTTCATTCATTGCTCCGTAAAAACCAAGTAAATATTTCAGATAACTTTATTTTATATCTCTATGGCGCAAGTATAAATTTTCAATTGCATATTAAAGATATGACAAAAAGTAATATCTTGCTGTTAAATTGAGATGGAAAAGTTATGCTGGGAAGAGAGGAGAAAATTGCAGTGTGCTGAACGCCAGGTTTTACGGGGCGATTCCCCGTAAAACCTGGTGGTTACTGAGCAAGATTAGGTTTTATCGAGTTGTTCTAAAAAGGTTTCTAGCACTAAGTTTGCCCGTGCGCCTTTTCGGGTAATGGCAGAAAACTGAGTAATGTAGTGGCATTCATCGGGCAAGATGGCGCGCATACGACCATCCCTAACCCAAAGATCCGCCACATGATCGGGTAAAAAGCCAATATAGCGGCCCGTTAAAATAAGGAAGGAAATGCCTTCGCGGTCGGTGGCGGTCGCGCTTGAGGTCAGTGGTTGATGCTGGGCTTTGGTGTCAGGTGTTTGCGCGTAAGCAGGTAATACGGCATCAAAGTCTTTTAATGCGGCTTTACTCAGCTTTTTATCCGCGACCTTAAACAAAGGGTGAGAATCGCTGCAATAGAGTTGTGAGCGCTCTTCGTATAACGGACGATATTCCAAACCGCTGAGTATTTTTAAGTCCGGCACGATACCAATATGCAAACGGCCATCGAGTACGCCACGTTCCACATCGGTTGGTGGAATCATGCGGATATTAATGGTGACTTGTGGGCCCTTGTCTTTTAATGAGGCAAGGGCTCGGGTGATTCGGGTGTGAGGCAAGGTGACTAGATTATCGGTGATGCCGATATTGAGCTCGCCTTTTAAATGCTGATGAAGCGCATTGATCTGGGTGCGAAAATCTTCCAAAGAAGAGAGCAGTTGCAAGGTGTATTCGTATACTTGGCTGCCTTCGTTGGTTAATGAAAACCCCGATCGCCCCCGCTGGCACAAACGAAATCCCAAGCGTACTTCTAAGTCTGACATGGCGATACTGATGGCGGCGCGGCTAATGTTAAGATCGACTTCTGCCGCAGAGAAGCCGCCGCATTCAACCACGGTTTTGAATATTCGTAAAATACGTAAATCGGTATCGCTGACTCGTCCTTGGAACTTGTTCATGGCCGTGCTCTTCTTTAGTGATGCTTATTTTTTTAATGACTCACTTAACTAATCACTTAACTAAAAGTTAATGAAATTGACTTTTATTAATCTATTCTGGTTGGCATAGTGGTGTCAATCTAGTGTGTCGCAAAACGAATAGAGAGACCCAAACACGACTTTAAACTAACTTCACGGAGTGCTCATGGAAACGATCGGACATTTAATCGGTGGTCAACCATCCCACGAAGCGTCACGTACCCAAGACGTCTTTAATCCTGCTACTGGTGACGTTGCCAAAAAAGTAGCGATCGCCTCGAAAGCCACGGTTGAAGAGGCGATTGCGGCGGCTAAAGCGGCTTACCCTGCTTGGCGTGAGACGCCACCATTAAAGCGGGCGCGGGTGATGTTTAAATATAAGGCGTTGCTTGAGCAACATGCGGATAAGATCGCGGCTATGATCGGCGCTGAGCATGGCAAGATTTGCCATGATGCCGCTGGTGAACTGCAACGTGGTATCGAAAACGTAGAATACGCGTGTGGTGCTCCTGAGTTACTAAAAGGCGAGTTTTCTAAGAACGTGGGCCCCAACATAGATTCTTGGAGTGAGTTTCAACCATTGGGTGTGGTGGCCGGTATTACGCCATTTAACTTCCCTGCCATGGTGCCTTTGTGGATGTTCCCTATGGCAATTGTTTGCGGCAATACCTTTGTGCTTAAACCGTCAGAACGAGACCCAAGCACGGCGCTATTTATCGCAGAGTTATTGCATGAAGCAGGCTTGCCTGCTGGCGTAATGAACGTGGTGAACGGCGATAAAGTGGCCGTGGATACCCTATTGACGTCGAAAGACGTGAAAGCGGTTAGCTTTGTCGGCTCCACGCCAATCGCCGAATACATTTATGCCACCGCCAGTGCGAATGGCAAACGTTGCCAAGCGTTAGGGGGCGCGAAAAATCACGCGATTGTGATGCCAGATGCGGACATGGACAACACAGTAAACCAACTGTTGGGTGCTGCCTTTGGTTCTTCTGGTGAGCGTTGCATGGCGCTTTCTGTGGCGGTAGCCGTAGGTAAGGAAGCGGGTGATACCTTGGTCGCCAAAATGAAAGAAGCAATGGCGCCGCTAAAAATTGGTGAATGTTCTGATAAGAGCAATGATTTTGGTCCAGTCATCACTCAAGAGCACAAAGACAAGGTAGTGGGCTTTATTGACAGTGCAGAAGCGCAAGGCGCGACTGTCGTTGTGGATGGCCGTCACCCAGTTGTTGAAGGCTATGAAGGTGGCTTCTTTGTGGGAGCGACCTTGATTGATGGTGTTACTAAGGAGATGGACAGCTACCAGCAGGAAATTTTTGGTCCTGTTTTACAAGTCGTGCGTGTCGATACCATGGAAGAAGCCATGCAATTGATCAATGACCATGAGTACGGCAATGGTACTTGTATCTTTACTCGTGATGGCGAAGCGGCGCGTTATTTCTCGGATCATATTGAAGTTGGTATGGTGGGGATTAATGTGCCGTTACCTGTGCCTGTGGCCTACCATAGTTTTGGTGGCTGGAAGCGTTCCTTGTTTGGGGATTTACACGCTTATGGCCCAGACGCGGTACGTTTTTACACCAAACGTAAAACAATCACGCAGCGCTGGCCATCGGCTGGTGTGCGCGAAGGTAAGAGCTTTGCTTTTCCTTCCTAATGACTCCCAGGTCTCTTTAGAAGTGGGCAAAAATCGTTAGCAATAGGATAGATTTTTTGCCTTTACTGAGTCCTTTGAATGGTCGCTCACCACCTGGTGGCGGCCATTATTTTTGGCCTGATACAGTAGGCTATCCGTGCGCTTAAAGGTTTCTTCTAGAGATTCACCCTGTTTGGCTTGAACCAACCCAATGCTGCAACTAATCGGAGCATCCCAATTGGGAATCTGCACGGCTTCTGGCATTTTCTCGCACATGTCTTCCAATCGTTTCTGAATGATGTCTATGTGGGTATTCGGCAGAATAAAGAGAAATTCTTCACCTCCCCAACGACTGCAAATATCGCTTTCTCGTAAGCTGTTAGACAGGTATTGAGCAATCTTTACGAGAGCTTCATCCCCAGCGTCGTGACCGAGATCATCATTGATTTGTTTGAAGTTATCCACATCGACCAAGGCAATACAGAAGGGATGAGTATTGAACTTTTGGCGAGAAAAATAATATTGCAGCATACGCTGTGCAAAGCGGCGGTTGAAAAGTTGGGTTAATTCGTCGTGTTCAGCAAGTTGCGAAATTTTTAAAAACTGATTTTCAAATAAGCAGCGCGCAATGGCCGCAATGAGAATAAAAGGGATGCTGGCAAAGGTAATATTAAAAATATAAAGCGCTTGATAATGGGGAATGAGTTCCGGCAACTGCAGCTTAAAAAGGACAGAAAAAACGCCAAACGCCAGCATATTGAGAATGCCAAGTATGGTTGAGCTAACCACGGGCAGCACAGGAACGGCCACAATCAGTAAAGCCATGGGCCACAGGTAATATTGAAAGCCTGCGTCAGCGCCTAATAGCTTGGTGGCTAAAAACGCATGAACAA
Source organism: Marinomonas sp. KMM3893 (assembly GCF_004352855.1). Taxonomy (GTDB): domain Bacteria; phylum Pseudomonadota; class Gammaproteobacteria; order Pseudomonadales; family Marinomonadaceae; genus Marinomonas; species Marinomonas arenicola. Next base: position 606,926 of record NZ_SJSC01000002.1, read on the forward strand.
TAATTTCACCACACATAATTGCGGCGGACAAACCGTGATGATGGTGCTTATTGGACCAGAAAGTAGAGAGCCATAGCAGAACACTGAGAACATTAAAGCAAGCTAAAAAGGGTTGTTCTAAATAGCTAAAAAGAGCAATAAATAGGCTGTGGACTAAGGCGCCAGTGACGGAGGCAATGTTAAAGATAACGGCTTTTTGCTTTAGGTTATTAGCGAAACTGGTTGAAGCTGGGTATGTTTTCATTGTTTACCGTATCGTTGTACTAGGATGAGCAAGCACGGCAGCTCCTTGCTGTATTTCTCATTGCATAGGTAGTAAGTTTTGTTTTAATTTGTAATTGTATGTTAATCAGGCATCAAATAGCCAAATAAAAATCCGTTCCTCAATATTATTTTGAACACTTAATGTACTATTTTGCTTTGTTTGAAATGGCTTTTTCACTCTGATGACGTATTGGTTGGCTTGGTTTGTGTTGTAAAATCGGCGTTATTTCATGCATGGGATGTAAGATGAATCATATAAAGCTCAGTATTAACAAGTGGTTAACTCTATCACCTGTACTGCTTGCTCTTTTTTTAGTCGCGTGTGCTGGTCAAGAAACCAAGCCTGGGCCCGTTTCTGCAGAGAATAAGCTGACCATTTATGTGAAAAATAACACGGCGTATTTATCGGGCATTTTAGAAGCCGACTTGCCGAGTAAGCTAACCAAAATGATTCGTCAGCACCCCAATGTGACCGATATTGTACTGGTGGATGTGCCCGGAACTGATGATCAGCAAGCCACGATGGAAGGAGCACGGTTAATCCGACGCCTTGGTTTGAACACACATATTGCGGCCACTGGTTATGTATTGTCTGGCGGCGTTGATCTATTCTTAGGGGGGGTGAAGAGAAGCATAGGCGCAGGCGCGGGTGTTGGCGTGCACGCTTGGTCGGATAACGTAGGAACGGTGGCGAATAAGCTCAATAAAATGAACCCAGTGCATGCCACCTATGTGAACTTTTATCTTGAAATGGGCGTTCCTGAGCGTTTCTATTGGTTCTCTATTCAAGCGGCGCCAGCGAGTCGAGTGTATTTTTTATCACCCGAAGAAATGTATGATTATCAGTTAGTGACGGAATAAAATGCTTTAAAACTGGCTATGTTAATGACGCCTTGGCGGAGGAGGGGATATGGAGCAAATTGAACTGTTCACCATTGAAAACCCTTGTCGCGGCGTATGTGAAAACAGCGTTAAAGGTTTCTGCAAAGGTTGCTTGCGCAGTCGCGAAGAGCGCTTCCATTGGCATACCTTGTCGAACGAAAGCCGACATCAGGTATTGGAGTTGTGTAAGCAGCGCCGTCAGCGATTATTAAAAGCCCGCCAAGATAGGTTAACACTCGCTTCTTCCAAAGCGCTTCCTTACGGCATGGAAGAAGGCGGCGATTTCGTGCCCAACACAGTGTTAGACGACGAGACGTTTGAGTTAACCAGTGAGCCTTTTTACCCTGACGCTAATGAGTATTAGCGATCAAAAATAGCGTCCAGTGCTTCTGATAAACGTTCTACGCCAATCACTTCCATTCCCGCGATCGGCTTTTTCGGACAATTGGCTTTTGGCACGACGGCCTTGGTAAAGCCATGTTTTGCGGCTTCACTAATGCGTTCTTGCCCAGACGGCACCGGACGAATTTCCCCAGATAACCCCACTTCACCGAGCACCACCAAATTGTGTGGTAAGACTTGGTCCCGAAAGCTTGAAACCACCGCGGCAATGGCGGCTAAATCGGCACTGGTTTCCAGTACTTTCACACCGCCTACTACGTTTAAATACACATCTTGGTCGGACGTTAATAAACCGCCGTGTTTGTGCAACACCGCCAGCAACATGGCGAGTCGATTGTGATCAAAGCCAACGGTGACGCGTCTTGGGTTGCCAAGTGCGGAGTCGTCTACCAGCGCTTGCAGCTCCACCAATAAGGGGCGAGTGCCTTCCCAAACCACCATAACCAAACTGCCAGCAGCAGGATGATTGCTTCGGTTTAAGAAAATAGAACTGGGGTTTTTGACTTCTCTTAGGCCGTTTTCCAGCATGGCAAACACGCCCAGTTCATTGATCGCGCCAAAGCGGTTTTTCATGCCGCGTAAGGTACGAAAGCGCGAGTCTTCAGAGCCTTCGAGCAATACCGAGCAATCCACCATGTGTTCGAGAACTTTAGGCCCTGCCAGCGAACCGTCTTTGGTGACGTGACCAACCAGCAAAACGGCGGTTTGAGTTTGCTTAGCAAAACGCGTTAACACCGCGGCGCTTTCTCTGACTTGAGAGACGCTGCCGGGGGCCGATTCAATGCCATCTAAGTGCATGACCTGAATCGAGTCGATTACCATGACCTTTGGTTTGACTTGTTGCGCAATGGTGAGAATGCTTTCAACATTGGTTTCCGACAGCATTTTTAAGTTTTTTGTCGGCAGCCCCAATCGTTGAGCACGCATGGCCACTTGCTGTAGCGACTCTTCACCCGTGACATAAAGCGCGTCTTGCTGTTGAGCAAGCCAACACATGGTTTGTAATAACAGGGTACTTTTCCCAGCACCTGGATGGCCGCCAATCAGGACCACGCCGCCGGGTACTAAGCCGCCGCCTAACACGCGGTCAAACTCGTTGGTGCCGGAACTAAAGCGTGGCACATCCCCAAGGTCGACGTCAGACAGGTCTTGAATCCCCGTCACTGCGCCAGCGTACCCTTGATAACGTGGGTCTTGGTTTGCGGCAACGCGGGCCGACGTTTTGCTTGAGGTTAGGCGGATTTCAGACAGTGAGTTCCACGCACCACAGGCTTGGCATTGACCTTGCCATTTGGCGTAGTCGGAGCCACATTCATTGCATACAAACGCTGTTTTTGCTTTAGCCATAGGAGTCTTATCTATTCGTAAAGCCCGCCTAATGAGCGGGCTTTGATGTGTTCAAGTAGAAAGTGAGAATACCATAAAGGGTTATTTAGTGATGATTTCGCTGGTCCAATTCACTGAGTACAAATCGGTGCGACGGTCTTTTAGGTTATTCACAGAACCTTCACTACGGGTTTGTTTTAGCTTATCCAAATCCAAGTCTGAGAACATGATCATTTCTGTATTTGGCGTTGTCTCAGCCATAATCGCATCGTGAGGGTAGGAGAAATCGGAAGGCGAAAATACCGCGCTTTGCGCGTATTGAATGTCTAGATTCTCCACTTGCGGCAAGTTACCACAGCTACCACAGATAACCACATAGCATTCGTTTTCGATGGCGCGTGCTTGGGCGCAATTACGCACTCGCAGATAGCCATTTTTGGTGTCTGTCCAGAAGGGCACAAACAGCATATCCATGTCTTGAGTGGCGAGTAAACGGCCTAGCTCAGGGAATTCCACATCGTAGCAAATCAAGATCCCAACGCGGCCTGCATCGGTATCAAAGACGCGTAATTCATTGCCCCCTTGGATAACCCAGTCACGGCGTTCGTGTGGGGTGATGTGGATTTTCTTCTGTTCTTCAACGGTGCCATCACGACGACATAAAAAGCTTATGTTATACGCTGTTTCGTCTTCCATAATCGGCATTGAGCCGGTGATGATGTTGATGTTGTAACTGACGGCCATTTGCGACATTTCGGTTTTAAAGCGTTCGGTGAAGCTGGCTAAAAAGCGAATGGCTTCTGTCTGATTGCTTTGGTCTGGACTTAATCCCATGAGAGGCGCGTTGAAGAATTCCGGCAAAATGGCAAAGTCACTTTTGTAATCGGACACCGCATCAACAAAGTATTCCACTTGTTTGAGCAGCTCATCGACACTTTCCACTTCACGCATTTGCCACTGGATCGCACCGATACGGACTTGGGTTTTGCGCGATTCAATTACCGTGGTTTCCGGCTCGAAAAAGATGTTTTTCCATTCTAGTAAAGTGGCATAACCTTCTGATTTTTCGTCTTCAGGTAGGTAGCTTTTTAGTAGGCGGGTGACTTGGAAATCATTGGACAATTGAAACGATAAAATAGGGTCGTATATTTTGCGCTCACGAACGGCTTCTAGGTATTCCGCTGGTGACAATTCGTCTGAATGCTCGTGGTAACTAGGGATGCGTCCGCCTGCCAAAATAGCGCGTAAGTTATGTTGGCGACACAGTTCTTTACGGGCTTCGTATAAGCGTCGACCAAGGCGATAGCCACGGTACTCAGGGTGAATCAAGACATCCAGACCGTACATGGCGTCGCCATTGCGGTCATTAAGAATGGTTTCTTTTTGGCCGATCAAATCATCGTAAGTATGGGGGTTACTGAAACGCTGATAGCTCACTTGTACCGAGAGGGCAATGCCGACGATTTTTTCGTGGTCTTCTAGGCAAATCTGACCTTCTGGAAAGTCGGTGATCAATTTGTCGATAGTAAACTTAGGCCATGCACCGCCAATGTCATCGTAGACGCCATCCATCAGCTCTTTGACTTGATCGTAATCGCTTTTGGTTAAATTACGGATCTTTAAGTGCATATCTTCAGACATGGTAACTCCTTATTAGTGCTGCAGAGCGTCGTATTTGAGGACGGGGAAATGCGGCCGATTTGAAAGTGTTTGAAAGTGTTTGAAAGTGAGAAATAGCTTACCAGAAAAAAGAAAACCCCGCCGTGTGGCGAGGTTTTATTTTAGCAAGAAAATGTGCTTAACAAAGAGTCTGAGTAGCGCGTCTGCGTCGTGCGAGATAGCGCGCTACCAGAATGCTTAGCTTTTGTTGAATTCAGGGTACGCTTCCATACCACATTCAGAAAGGTCAACACCTTCGTATTCTTCTTCTTCGCTAACACGTACACCCATGATGGCTTTGATGATCAACCATACGATTAGGCTGGCAAAGAATACCCAAACAAAGATGGTAAGCGCGCCGGCGATTTGGCCGAAGAAAGAAGCGCCATCGTTAGTTAGAGGAACCGCTAATAGACCCCAAATACCAACCACACCGTGAACGGAAATCGCACCCACTGGATCATCGATTTTCAGTTTGTCTAGGGTCAGGATAGAAACCACAACGATCAGACCACCCACCGCACCAATTAGGGTTGCACCCAATGCAGATGGCGTAGAAGGTTCCGCTGTGATAGCGACAAGGCCTGCCAATGCGCCGTTTAGTAGCATGGTCAAATCGGCTTTACCGAATAGGATACGACCAAGTAGCAAGGCAGCAACCGCACCACCAGCCGCCGCAGCGTTGGTATTCAAGAACACCATAGCGACAGAGTTTGCGCTGGCGATATCGCCAAGTTTAAGAACCGAACCACCGTTGAAACCGAACCAACCTAACCAAAGGATGAAGGTACCAAGTGTCGCCAATGGTAAGTTAGCACCAGGGATGGCGCGTACTTCACCGTTAGGACCGTATTTACCTTTACGAGCGCCTAGTACTAATACACCAGCAAGTGCAGCAGCTGCGCCGGCCAAGTGAACAATACCGGAACCTGCAAAGTCAGAGAAACCAATGTCGCCAAGGCTGTACATACCGAAGACAGCGTTGCCGCCCCAGGTCCAAGAACCTTCCATTGGGTAGATGAAGCCTGTCATCACGACTGCAAACACAAGGAATGACCAAAGTTTCATACGCTCAGCAACGGCGCCAGATACGATCGACATAGCGGTTGCAACGAACACCACTTGGAAGAAGAAGTCAGAGGCTGTTGAGTAGATAGAACCGCCTTCAAAACCGCCTTCGCGAGCAGCGAAATCTGCTAGAGTAGCCGCAGTATCAACATCTTGAATACCCGTTAGGAACCAAGTGCCGCCATACATGATGGAGTAACCACAAACAAAGTACATGATGCAGGCAATCGCAAACAATGCGACGTTCTTAGTCAGAATTTCTGTTGTATTTTTAGAGCGGACTAGACCCGCTTCTAGCATGGCAAACCCAGCTGCCATCCACATAACTAATGCGCCGCACACCAAGAAGTAAAAGGTATCCATTGCGTATTGTAATTGAAAAATTTGATCTTGCATGTTTCGCCCCCCTAAAGGCTAATAAGATTCGAACGTGTGTTAAACCGCGTCTTCGCCAGTTTCACCGGTACGAATACGAACCGCTTGTTCAAGGTTAACGATAAAGATTTTACCGTCGCCGATTTTGCCGGTATTGGCGGCTCCCGAAATGGCTTCGACCACTTGGTCGGTCATGTCGTCAGCTATGGCAAGTTCAATTTTTACTTTAGGCAGAAAATCCACAACGTATTCTGCACCGCGGTAAAGTTCTGTGTGACCTTTTTGACGTCCGAACCCTTTCACTTCTGTTACGGTAATACCTTGTACACCGATTTCAGAAAGCGCTTCTCGAACATCATCGAGTTTAAATGGCTTGATGATGGCAGTTATAAGCTTCATACCCACAGTCTCCTTTAAAAGTCTGTCTTATTGTCTGTATCGCAGGTATCAAAGCTTATTCAATATGCGTGCCATAACGCCGATGTGCCTATGTTATAAGGGCTTTGCCAGTAAAGTGTTGAAAATAAGGAAGCAAAAAGATTCACCTTCGATCTTTTTTGGTGCATCTAGTTGGGGTGGTGCGCTGTTATTTTGCATTTATTTGGTGCGATTTATTTTCGCGTTGGCATGTTGTCGTGGGGAATTTTGGCTTATCTGTTTGCTCTTGCACTGAAAAGTCTCTGATAGGAAGCCCGTCACTTGCGGTGACGCGCGCTATATCATGGGGAGAAAAGAGCGATTCTTGGTTTTTACTGCACGAAAACCAAGCATAACGACCAAATGAGCCAGTCTAGTGGCGATATTTAATCGCAACATTGCATGGATTACCCAAGACAGACATAGTGCAGGCTTCTATACTATGGCGTAAATAGCATGACGTAAGAGGGTCACATGATCGATCAATTTATTAAGCAATTGGGCTCAGGGTTAGAGCAAACTGCCGACATACTAGGCAAGTTGCCAAAAGAAGAAATTCAAGCGCAATTACATCAGGTTGCCAAAAATACGCTGACTAAAATGGATTTGGTAACACGCGATGAATTTGAGCTGCAAGCTGCGATGTTGGTTAAATATCGTGAGCGCTTGGGACACTTAGAAGCGCGCATTGAAGAATTAGAGCAAGCGGCGGCAGAGCCAGTTGCGAAAAAGGCGCCAGCGAAAAAAGCCCCTGCTAAGAAAGCAGCGCTCAAAGACGACACAAGCAAAACAGCGTCGGACGAAAAATAAACACAACCGTGTCTGGCGAGCCTTTATATTAGGGTTGCCAGCCTTGTTTCCAGTGTTCGGGTGAGGTCAGATTACGCCAAGGAATGGTGTACTCTTGACGGCTTAATACCGCCTCAATGATGCATTCGATGACGGTGTCTTGCTCATCTCTAATGAGCTTGGTGACAATGAAGTGTTTTTCTTTTTGTTTGGGTGAAGTCGATGTCCATTTAGACAGTAGCAATTTGTTGGGGTTAATTTGATGCATATACATTCCCTTATTAAGCGCTCAGAATGGAAGGTTCGCGCAGACACAATATAGTAATAAGACGTGAGTTATTGGTTATACGTCGCCATCGTCGAGCTGGATTGCTCGATGTTATACAAGATCAAGGAGTGATCGTGAGCTTAGCAACTATCTATGGCCGCGCCCGAGTTGGTGTGGCATCACCGTTGGTGACAGTGGAAACCCATATCTCGAATGGCCTTCCTTCCCTCAATATAGTGGGCTTGCCCGAAGCCGCCGTGCGAGAATCAAAAGACCGCGTACGCAGCGCCATCATTAACAGCCGTTTTGAGTTTCCTACCCGCCGTATCACCATTAATTTAGCCCCAGCAGACCTGCCCAAAGAGGGTGGCCGCTATGATTTGGCGATCGCCATCAGTATATTGGCGGCTTCAGGACAGTTAGGCGAAGTGAACTTACGGGCTTTTGAGTTTATTGGTGAACTGGCTTTGTCTGGCGACATTCGTGGTGTGCCTGGTTTACTGCCTTCTGTTATTGCTTGTCAGCAAGCGGGTCGACAGCTTATTTTGCCTGAAGACAACCAATCTGAAGCGGCCTTAGTGGACGGGGATTCTGTGTTTGCTTCCCGCTTAACGCAAGTCACCGCACATCTTCTTAAACTTACGCCTTTATCCCCTTGTGCCCACAACCTCAATGAAGCGGACCATCTCGTGGAGCATAGGGACATGCGGGATGTAAAAGGCCAATACCAAGCGCGCCGAGCGTTAGAAGTGGCCGCCGCTGGTGGTCATAATCTGTTATTTATCGGACCTGCAGGCACTGGCAAGACCATGTTGGCGTCTCGGTTGCCGAGCATTATGCCGGCCATGACAGAAGCCGAAGCGCTGGCCGTGGCGTCGGTACAATCGGTGGCGGGGCGCAAAATGGGAACAGATTGGCATTGGTCTGAGCGTCCTTTTCGCTCACCGCACCATTCTTGTTCGGCTGCGGCGCTGGTAGGCGGGGGCTCGATACCCAAACCGGGTGAAGCCTCATTAGCGCATTGCGGCGTACTGTTTTTAGATGAGCTGCCCGAATTTGATCGTAAGGTATTGGAAGTATTACGTGAGCCGTTAGAAAACGGTGAGGTTCACATCTCCAGAGCCCGTGGGCAAGTGACATTTCCGGCTCGCTTTCAGCTGGTGGCAGCAATGAATGCAAGCAATGAAGCTTATACGGGCGAGCAGGATTATTACCAATCCAGTGCCAGCCAAAAATACCTAAAGAAACTCTCCGCGCCTTTTTTAGACCGCATTGATTTACACGTAGAAGTGCCACCTTTGCCCTCTAGTGTGTTGGTAAATGCTCAAGAAGAAGGAGAAGACAGTTACGCTATTCGCCAGCGTGTCGAACTTGCCGTAGCAAGACAAAGGCTACGCCAAGGGATGCAGAATTCACAATTGTCTGGCCGTCAGCTAGAGGCTATTTGCGCGCTAAATGAAGACGATAAACTCTTTATGCAGCAAGCCTTGGAAGCGCTAAAACTCTCCGCTCGGGCTTATCACAGAGTGCTTAAAGTGGCGCTGACGCTTGCCGATCTCAGTGGCTCAAAGGTGACGCGTTCGCATTTAATGGAATCGCTCAGTTATCGTAAAATGGAGAAAACGTTGGCTGGCGCAGCAGCGAATTAAGTTATTGTAAGCTCACCGGAGGCGGCAGGACTCAAGTGAGTGTCGTACCGTCCTTTATTTATTGATGATTGACGGAGCTTATCTTAGCGTTACATATTGATACATTTAACCTATTCGGTACAATCCCAAACCTCTGGCTGGTAAGTGTCCATTTCTGGGGCGTTTACCCTTCAGTTTCTTATAATAATTACATCAAAGTGTTGCTGATTTTGAGCGTTTTAACGTGAGAAACAGACAACACTACTAGCGGAGTAGTGGGTTATGGTTATCCAGTTGTTTCCTTTGTGGGCAGTATTGTTATCCGCGTTGGCATATTTTCAGCCCGCGTTATTTGTGGATCTTAAATCGCAAATCATTCCCTTATTAATCGTGATCATGGTTGCTATGGGACTAACATTGAGTCCAAAAGACTTTAAACAGGTACTGGCAAACCGTAAGGCGGTTATTGTTGGTGTCTTGTTGCAATTCCTTGTGATGCCGATCGCCGCCTTTATTGTCGCCTTTAGCTTTGGTTTTAGCACTGAGCTTACTGTGGGTATGTTGCTTGTGGGCAGCGTAGCGGGTGGTACGTCTTCGAACGTGATGTGTTATTTGGCAAAAGGCGATACCGCCTTGTCGATTTCCATGACCGCGATCTCTACTTTACTGGGGGTGGTATTAACGCCCTTCCTTGTGTCCTTGATGATTGGTCAAAGCGTGGATGTGCCAGCCATGTCCATGTTGATGAGCCTAGTAAAAATCGTCTTGGTGCCTGTGGCAGTGGGTGTGTTGATGAACGTATTGTTCTCTGACTTGGTGCGCAAGGCGGAAGTGATTTTGCCTTATGTTTCCATGTTTGCGATCGTTCTGATCATTGCCATTGTGGTGGCGTTAAGCGCTTCTCGCTTAGCTGAAGTGGGCTTAATTGTGGCGGCCGCGGTGATTATCCATAATGCGATTGGTTTAACTCTAGGTTATTGGGTGACGAGTTTATTAGGCTTTGATAAGCGTGTTTGTCGCACCATTGCGTTTGAAGTCGGTTTGCAGAACTCTGGTTTGGCAGCGGCTTTGGCGATTAAGTTCTTTAGCCCTGTGGCGGCTTTGCCTGGTACTTTATTCAGCGTTTGGCACAATATTTCAGGCTCGTTATTGGCGAGTTACTGGAGCCGACGCCCTGTTGAAGACACAAAGTCAGACGCGGACGCTTAGTGTTTAGTTAACTGACTGATGTGTAAAATAATAAAAAAGGAGTGGTGAAAACCACTCCTTTTTTTGTGCTGGTTTATTTGCATTAAGCGTCACGAAGCTTGTGCGAGCATGGACAGAGTCAGGTACACTAGGCGCTGATTTTTAGAGTGGTAAAACCAGAGTGTGTCATGAGTGAATCCCTGCCTTCCATATCCCAGCGTTTACGTAACCTCAATGAGCGTCAGCTTGATGCCGTGAAGAAAATTGACGGGCCCTTATTGGTGCTGGCTGGGGCAGGCTCAGGAAAAACCAGTGTAATTACCACAAAAATAGCCTATTTGATTCAAACGTGTGGTTTCAAAGCCAATAGTATTATTGCGGTAACCTTTACCAATAAGGCCGCTCGCGAGATGAAAGAGCGGGTTTTGGGCATGTTGTCGAAGCAAGAAAGTCGAGGCTTGAGCATTTCGACTTTCCATACCTTAGGGTTAAATATTCTTCGTAAGGAATACCGAAAAGCGGGGCTTAAAGACGGCTTTACCTTGTTTGATTCGCAAGACTCTTTGTCCTTGATTAAAGAGATTTTAGACAAGGAATTCAACGAACAAACCGACGCGGCGGCGTTCTGTCAGAACACCATCTCGAACTGGAAAAACGATTTAACCACACCGCAAGAAGCCACCATGAACGCGGACACCGAAGAGTTTCTGTTGGCGTCGCAAGTGTATGTGCAATATCAGCGTTATTTGCGCGCTTACAACGCGGTGGATTTTGATGACTTGATTTTATTGCCAGTGAGTTTGTTGATGGCCGACGAGCCATTGCGTGATAAATGGCAGAAAAAAGTGCGCTATTTGCTGGTGGATGAGTGCCAAGACACCAATGCCAGCCAGTACGAATTGATTCGCTTATTAGCGGGTTATCGTCGTTGCTTTACCTTAGTAGGGGACGATGACCAATCCATTTACGCGTGGCGTGGCGCACGTCCTGAAAACCTAGAGCGTTTATCGGTTGATTACCCGAATTTGAAACTGGTTAAGCTTGAGCAAAACTATCGCTCAACGAAAATTATTTTGAAGGCCGCCAACACCCTCATTGCCAATAACCCACACGTCTACGATAAAGCCTTGTGGAGTGATTTGGGGGAAGGTGACCCTATTCGTGTCATGGTAACGCGCAATGAAGACGCGGAAGCTGAGCGAGTCGCCGCAGAAATACAGTCGCGGCATTTGCGACATGATATTCCTTACCGAGACTTTGCGATTTTATACCGCGGGAATCATCAGGCTCGATTGATAGAGATTAAACTTCAGGCCTATCGTATCCCTTATAAAATGAACGGCGGCACTTCCTTTTTCTCTCGCGCTGAGATTAAAGATCTGATGGGTTATTTGCGTTTGCTGGTGAATCCAGCGGACGATAACGCCTTCTTGCGCGTGGTGAATTTACCGCGTCGCGAAATTGGCCCAGCCACACTGGAAAAGGTGGGGCATTTGGCCACCGAACGCAATGTGAGTTTATTTGAAGCCGCAGGGTACAAAGCGTTAGAAGAGACCGTTAGCGGACGGCCGTTAAAAAGTTTGCATGAATTTGAGCATTGGATGTCGACCTTGCGTCAGCGTTTAGAAGGCGCCTCTCCGGTGCCCATCATTGAGCAAATGATTTTTGATATGGATTATTACGGCTGGATTCAAGATCAATCCAGCTCGCCAAAAATGGCAGAGCGGCGCATTGAAAACGTTCGTTTTTTACTGGAATCTATCCAACGAATGATGGAATCGGCGTGGGAAGAAGACGAAACCGCAGGCTTAGACCAAGCCATTAGTAAGCTCTTGTTGATCGATATGTTAGAACGACAAGAAGAAGAGGAAGACGAAGATAAAGTGCAGCTTTTAACCCTGCATGCCTCGAAAGGTCTGGAATATCCCCATGTGTTTTTGATCGGTTGTGAAGAAGAGCTGTTGCCGCACCGCAACAGCATCGAAAACGACGACATCGAAGAGGAACGTCGTTTAGCGTATGTGGGCATTACGCGAGCTAAGCGCACCTTATGCATTACCTTGGCTGCCAAACGTCGCCAATACGGTGAAGAAATTGATTGTTTGCCGAGCCGCTTCTTAGACGAGCTGCCAGAAGAGGATCTGGTCTGGGAAGGGCGCAGCGATGAGTCCGATACGGTGAAGAAAGAACGTGGACAAGCCTCGTTATCGGCGCTCAAAGCCATGTTGAACTCATAACTGAAAAGGCCTGTTAGGCTGCATCAAAGCGCGTTAAAAAAGACTTTTTGAAGGAACCCCCAAACGTTGGACTACCAAGGTTGGGGGTTCTTTTTTATGTGTGCTGTTATTTACTTTTGTCGACCATATACTGAGTCGTTTGAGCGAGCTCTTCATCGCTACAGTCAGCACAAAACCCTTTTGGCGGCATAGCGCCAAGGCCATTAATGGCATGCTTCACCAAGGTGTCCATGCCTTTTGCAATATGCGGTTGCCACTCTCTAACATTACCAAGACGAGGCGCACCGGCTGCGCCGCTAGAATGACAAGCAATACAGTAGGTGTGGTAAATTTTTTCAGGTGCGCGACCTGTGTATTCTTTGCTGTCTGAGGTGGCAGCGACCTGGGTAGCTGCCGCTGCTTTTTGGCAGTCTTGCCCTTCTACACACACTTTACCGACGGGCGCGATACGAGCGGCAATCTCATTAGTGTCTTGATTGCTGGCGATTGCGTAATTGGCCAACAAGGCGCTACTGCCAATCAGCAATAAGCGGCGAAAAGAGAATGAAGAGAAAAAGGTCACAAGCAGTCCTTACATCATAAAAAAGCGAGCGATAAGTATACCGTTAAACATTCCCTCGTCTGCAACAAAATGTCTGTCCTTAGACCTTGGGTGAGAGCGCTAACGTGGTGGCGGCAGAAGCGATTTCACGGGCTCTTCGCTGAGCAAGCAGCAACCACCAAAAAATAAATGGAGAATATTCCTGCTTTCTTACGTTTAAGACTAGAATCCTCAGTGTTTTCCTTTAGAATATGCAACTCGAAATTCACTTCTAAGAATTTCTACCCTGTAATGCACCCGTAGCTCAGCTGGATAGAGCGTCGCCCTCCGGAGGCGAAGGCCGGAGGTTCGAACCCTCTCGGGTGTACCATTTCCTTAATAAAATTCAAAGACTTAGACTTTGATTGCCTTTCTTCTATACCTAATAAGGCCCCGTTACTTCTTTTTCGATCAAAACTACGCTTCAACTAGTATTCTTCAATCAGCATTAAATGGCCTTCGCTTTTTTTGACCCAAAACAAATAACGCTAAACATTATTTCGCGCTAAGTCATTTTTAAGTCACGATGAATTGTCACTGTTCAGAGATTGGGCAAAAAAGAGGCAGGGCAGCTTGCTAGTCGAGAAAGTAGCTCACCTTTTCTTTTTGCATGTGTATCAAAAGGATACAATTATATAAGCGTCGATTTGGTGTTCCCTGTAATACATAGAGTAATGCGCGCTGTATGTGGTGATAACTCTCTAAGATATCACAATCTTCGCCACTCATTTGCGACGCTGACATTGTTAAAGCTGATGAATGATGAATCTTGTCAGTTACTCATTTATGAACAGCACCCAGAAACTCAGAACTGGTTGGCTGATAACACGGCTTTTAAGCAGTACTTATACGCGAGCCAGGATCCAACCAGAAAGCACCTTTATGCGTTATCGATATTGATGGGGCATGCGTCGCCAGAGACAACATTGGAACATTACATTCATTGTATGGATTACCTTGCTCGCTTTTCTATTGAAAAACGAATAATGCCGACGGCAGAAATGCTGTCGGATGCATCAGGACAATCTATGGCTACTGTCTATCGGTGGTTGCATGATGGTGCTGATGGGTATCGTTTGGGTCTACATAAGAAGTACAAAAAAATCTTACCGCAGCCCAATCAAGTGGTGTTTTCTGCTGCGATTTCTAATTTCCGATTGGAGCTCATCGCCAATAATGCGGTTAGAAAATTTGATGACTGTCGAAAAGTATTGTTTAAACTGATTCAAAGCCCAGTATTAAAAATCGATGAATATAAGCAGTATGATGTGTTATCAGAGCAAACTGGAGTCAATGCATCAGAGATCAAGAAGTGGGAAAGAAATCTCCTGTCTATGCTCGGTCTAGATAGGCATAAAATTACTTCTGGCGGTGTTGAAAACGGCTCAAGAAGAATCAACTTAGAGCGCTATCAAAACGAAACGCTACCGTTGCCAGCCAAGCCAAGAAACATCGATATTGATCATAATGCTTATATCGAGGTGGTAGACCGTCTTCAGATTATGGCCAAAGAAGACCCTGTCAAACTGCAAGCTCTATTAAAAGGTTTTTCTAAACATACCCAAAAGCGAAACTACCTATTCAGATTTACTGACATTGCTTCCGCCGAACCAGTCATCGATGCATTAAGTGCATTGACTAACGATAAGGTATCGTTGTTACTTACGTTATTGCATGGGCAAAAGCAATCCGACAGCAATATTAAAAGAGTTTGTATCCCACATTGGCGAATGGGCCTAAAGCTCTCGAAGAAATTGGTTTTCAATACAGCTTTAGCTAACAGTGATGCCAAAGCTGGAAAATTTGGGTGGTTAGGGGGTAATTTGATTAACACCGAAACAGGCAAGGCTATCGAAGGGCTAAGGTATGCTTTTGCAATGATGTATGTGTTGGCGTGCGAGTCAAATTCTAATTAGTAGAACAAAGGTAAATTGACTTGTCACGCGAGTGATTATTAAGGTGGAATGACTGTCTAGCAAAGCTTGGGAAGTCCATTCAATGCTACCAACCCCGCCTCTAATTACCTTTAAAAAATTCAATGATTTTGATATTTCTTCTAAATCAGCATAAACTCTAGACAATAAAAAAATGATATAACTCTGTTATAAAGCGCGAACATAAGCGCTGTTTTTTAGTTGAAAAATTTGACCTTATAACCAGTGCTTAAAGGATTTTAGAATTTGTTTATACGGATATACCCTCACACTTTTATATCTATAAGTAGCCCATTATGAATACCCTTGATGAGGGTATAAAAGATGCCCACGGCCGCATTCCTTTCATTATTGGGCTTACCGGGCACAGGTTTGTAGGTGGCCCAAATGAACAAGCAAAGCTATTTGATGAGCTTAAGCAAAGCTTGCTGTATTGGCACAAAGCACTAAAACGGCAAACACCCATTTATTTACTAACAGGTTTAGCCGAGGGCGCTGATTTACTTGCGGTAGATGCAGCAATGGCTTTGCAGGCTGAGTTTGGTTCCCATGCGTTTCGTATACTGGCTACTTTGCCAATGCCTAAAGAAGCCTTTGAACAAGACTTTGCAAAGCGCCCCGAAGCTCATCAAAAATTTACGCAAAGCTATAAGGCCTTGGTAAATAGCCCCAATAAGTTAATAGTGTTAAAAAACGACCTGCCTGAAAGCGCGTACAAGCAGGCCCAAGCTGACGCAAACTTTGGTGAACTACGCAGCAGTTTGTATTTAAACCAAAGCTTGTTTATTGCTAAGTATTCCAACGTGCTTTTAGCGGCTTGGGATGGTAATGACGGTAACGGAGCCGGTGGTACCGCCGATGCGGTGAAGTTTAAGTTGGGCCATCAGGTAAGCTGGCCTGCTAATACTGGTAACCCTGCACTTGAAGCTACCAGCGAGTTTGACGGCCAAGTTGGCGGGTTAGTGCACCATATTCTGTGCGCTAACGAGAACAGCAAAAACACGCCTAAATGGCGAAGTGATTTAGCGAGCTTCCCTGTTGGTCAAGCTCCAAACGAAACTGAGAACAGTGAAGATACCAAAGGCTTTACAGCCCCCGCTATAGGCAAATTATATAGCTACTCGGCATATCCAAGTAAAAAGGCGGATGTACTTAGCGAGTTTATTTCGGCAGAATTTAATGAGCTACTCACAGAGCTAAATATTCATAATGAATCCAAGCAAAAGCTTGATAAAAGTAGCCAACAAGCATGGGTAAGTGCAACAGATATATTTAATGTAGTAGATAACATGGCCCTTGAATTTCAGAGCCAATATCGCCGGTTAATTGCTCTGTTCTTTATGATAATTCTGCCTGGCTTTGTAGCTTACGAATTGGCGGGAAACTACAATAATCAGCTTACCGGTTCGACAATCTTGTTAGGAATATTGCTGGTGCTTATAGCTTCCTCAGCGATTATAAGGCGAAGCCGAAAACTCAATTTGAAGTGGCGGTATCAACTTGCCCGCGGTATTGTAGAAGGCATACGTATAAGGCTTAGTTTAAATGAGGCCGATGTTCCTCCTTCAGCCGAGCCATTAATTCCGCGTAAATTTAGGGCGCATCTTCCTTTAATAAACCAAGCAATTAGCTTGGCTGAGCTTGAATGGTGGGATGAAAGCGCTAAAAGCGCGCCAAATAGTGTAAATGATCAGTGGATAAAACCACAAATTGGTTTTCTAAATTCTAGGCTAAATAATACCTCGTCTTCTATCAAAGAACTTTTGTATAAACGCCCCTTACTTGCTGCACAAAAAGCATCAAGCATTGCTACGTTTTTCTTCTACACCGCTATTGGCGTGGGTAGCCTGTTGTGTATATCCATAGTGCTATTTGAGCTATACAAAATACCAGAACTTGCCAGTGCCAATAACGTGCTGATGTACCTTATTCAATATAGCTTATTGGTGAGTGGCGTGGTGTCGCTATGGTCAGAATTAGCTGGCTATTCCAATACTGCTATGGGCTACAAAGGGCTTAAAGACTTATATGTACGCGCCAGTGTATTGCTAGAACAAGAATGCCATAACACCCCAAAAACCAATAATAAGATGCTGCTAGATTTAGCTCGCGAGGCAATGGTAGAGCACATCACTTGGAATCTTTCAGAAATCGACAACGATTTAAAGCAAAAATAACTACTAGAAATTGAGAATGAACGTATGACCCAAACTATATATTCTTTAATAACCATGTCGGCGCTAACACAGAGCGAAAAAAAAACTCAGAAACTGCGTATAGATTCAGAGCATTCTATTGAATGGGGGCTTGATGAAAGCTTTACCCTGTATGATCATGAAAGCACCCCCAATGTAATAACACGCCATGTTGAGCCAATAATTGGCATAATGAAGCTAGGCCACGAAAGCACCAAAGGGCTGTTTATTAGCATAAGTTTGGCAAACGATATTCAAGTACATAACGTAGACGGCCAGCACTTAGGCGCCCTCACTGGGCACGCAAGCCGTATTTCAAAAGTAATGCAAGTGAGTAATGGGCAAATAGTGTCTATTAGCGAAAGCGGTGAAATTAAGTTTTGGGATGCTAAAAAGCAGCAGCTAGTAAGCGAAATTGAAGCAGACTTTACCGAGCACCAGCATGTGAGTTTTTTCCACCGCTCTAACCATTTGTCAGTACTTGAAAAAAGCGGCGTGGCCATTTGGCTCTTTAATGGCGAACGCGTTTTAAGCCTGCCAGAGCAGAAGTCTCAAATAGAGCAGGCCTACATGTTGAAATCAGAAAATTGGCTGATTAAAGCACAAGACAAAGCCCCTCAAATATGGAGTAATACAGGTAAGTGCTTAAGTACATTTGCCTTTAACTTTTCATTTGATGATGACTTTATAGAGCTAGAAGACAATTCACTGTTAATTAAAACCGCTAGCGAAACGGTAAGTTTGTATAGTGAAAAAGGTGAGTGCTTACATACTCATAATGCAAACAGCACCATTAGTGAGCTATTCTCAACACTGGTAAGTGATGATGAGCTAAGGAAAAAAGAAATAGCCCAAAAGCCAAGCATTAAACATTATAAGCACGTGCGAAATTTTTATTCGTCGGCTAAAGATTTCTTCATACCGGCCAAAGTATTTGAAGAATCAGACATTGATTTTACCGCTAACCCTACCCGCGAAAAAGTATGGGATTTCTTTAACAGGCCTTTGTTTTCAGAAGTTAAAAAAGCTCTTACTGGCATAGTAAAAAGGGCGCATAATTCGCAAAAAGAATTGAGTGATTCAGCTACTAGCGTGCAAAGCCAAATTGATGCTTCAAGTAAATCTTTAAAATTGTTTGGTGCATTCAGTAAAATATTTTTGACCATGTTTGTGTTGGTAGGCGGTGCGGGAGCAGGCTTACTTGCATACATGGAAGGTAACCGCGCGGCGGTGCGCGAGAACGAATTATTAAGCACTATTAACAGCACAGAGCCTGAAATTGTACTTATTGCCCCAGGCGTAGTTTTATTCATTCTATTTATTATGTTTTTTCGCAAAAAACGCAAAGCGGAGAAAGCCTTGGCCAAGTTTGAATCTAACCTTGTGGTGGTGAATACTTTGCACAGTGCCTTTGGTAAAGCTCTAAGCAGCGTAGCGGCGTATAGAAGAGAGCTACGCAGCCAAATCCCTATTACTAAAGCCGAAAATTCAGGCTTATTTGGTGGCACATTTATACGCGAACATATAGACGGCATTATTAACGGCAAGTTAAAGCAAATTGCTATGGATGAATGCGGCCTCGAAAAAGATGACATTATTTCAGAAGACCAAGAGCCTATTATTTTGCCAGCTTGGAGCTTGATTCAAGATGAGAAAAAACGCGAAGAAGTGAAAAAGAAACTCATACGTGCAAATGAGCTATGCTTTTGGCCCGTGAAAGACCGCAGCCTAGCCTGCGCAGTGCAGTTTATTCAGTACAGCTTTTTAACCGCTGACAAAATTGACGTATTTACCTGCTACTATGATTTCATATCAAACAAGAGCTTTGGCAAAGAGGCTAACGCCTTCTACTACAAAGATGTAACCAACATAGTGAAACGCGATGTAGAACGCGAGGGCATATCATTAAGCGCCATCAAAGGTGACGCGACCAGCGATGACTTTTCAGCCAATGAAATTGTATTGTCGGTTTCAAGCGGTGAGCGCATACGCCTAACCATATTGAACGAAGAAACGGTTTCAATGATGAACGCCAGCTCTAAAAAAGCTGAAATGGAATCACGTGAAGTAAAGCTAAAACGCGTTGCTGATGAAGCTCAAGCCATAAAAGAAGATGACAGCCTAACTGAAGAAGAAAGAGAAGAGAGCTTAAGCCAAAACGAGGCCGAGCGTGAGGCGCTTGAGTCAGACGTAATGGAGCTTAGCAGTGACTTCTCAATTAAACGCGCAGACCAAGCCGTTAAAAATATTCGCAGCCGCTTAGACACACATAAGAAAGAACAATGAAGTTTTTTATAAGCTACAGCCGAAAAGACCAAGCTTTTGCACAAGAATTAAAAACGGCCCTTGAGGCCGTGCAATATTCCGTGTGGCTTGATTTAAAAAGCATTGCACCGGGCCAATATTACCTAAACGAAATATCGGCTGGAATAAAAGATTGCGACGTGTTTTTGTTGTTAACCAGCAAGCACTCAATGGGTAATAAAATTGAACAAATTAGCGGCTCAAAAGAAGTAGAGCGAGAGCTTGAGTTTGCCAAACAGCGTGGCAAAACCATTATTCCCATAAAGCTTGATGAAACCTGGACAGAAACCGCAGCACTGCCTGGGCTTGCCATGAACCTTGTAACTAGCCAATGGTTAGATGCCTCAGCCAGTGATTGCAACTTTGTAGTTAAACAAGTGCAGCAAATAATTGAAGGCGGCAGCTTTAATGATATTCAAGTGTCGGTTATACACGAAGTTGACAAACTAATGGCCGAAGGGCATTTTGAAAAAGCCCAGCAAATATTGGCTGCCAACAATTTTGACCACGCACGAATACCCTACATAGAGCTGCTTAGCTTATTAATAAGCATTGGCCACGAACCTGTTAGAAAGCTAAGTAAAAACACAGCCGATGCCGCGGTAAGAACGCTAGAACAGTTACCAAAAAACGAAGATCTTATGCCTGTTATTTTATATTTCTTGGGCATACTTTCAGTGTACTACTACAAGCAAAATGCCATGCGCGATGCCACCGAAGGCTTTGAACAACTCAAAGCACACGCGAGTAGCTTAGGGCGCGTTAAGCCTAAACATATAAAGATGTTCAACCACATTCTACCGCCTGATAACCGGTTTTCGATTGATTGGAAGTATTGAGGTTTTTTGAGCTTGTTAGATTTTTTGTAGCCACCTATTAAATTGCTGTTGTATTGATTTGAGGGTTAAGCGCTAAAGTCAAAATCACGTTGGATATAGTGGTATGGATGGCTTACATCTAGGGAACATGCGATTAAGTCGGTAACATGAGATAATCTTACCGACTTAAGACAACTACGACACCTACCAATCATGAACCAGCTTTCCTTCGCCGACACCGAATTTACCAGCAAACGCCGCAAGACTCGCAAAGAACTCTTTCTTGGTCGAATGGATGAATTGATTCCTTGGCAGCAGCTTGAAGCCCAAATTGAACCCTTCTATCCAAAAGCAGGTAACGGACGTCGCCCCTATCCTTTGTCTACCATGTTGCGCATTCACTTTATGCAGAACTGGTACAACATGGGAGACCTTGCAATAGAAGACGCTCTTTATGAGATTACCTTTATGCGGCTTTTTGCTGGGTTATCCTTAGAAGGTGCGATACCTGATCACACAACTATTATGAATTTCAGGCACTTACTGGAAAAGCATAAGCTTGGACGAAAACTATTTAAAGAAGTCCACAAATGGCTATCAGACTCAGGTATTTACTTCAAAGAAGGCACCATCGTTGACGCGACTATTATTGAAGCCGCTAGCTCGACCAAAAATAAAGCCAAATCACGTGATCCAGAAATGCACCATACTAAGAAGGGAAACCAATGGTTCTTTGGATTGAAAGCACATATTGGCGTCGATGCTAAACGTGGCTTGGTGCACAGTTTCACTACCACTTCTGCCAATGAACATGACCTAAACCAAATCACTGAGCTCATGCATGGCGATGAGACGTTTGTCTCTGCTGACTCAGGTTACCGTGGCGTAGAAAAGCGTGAGGAAACCAAAGATAAGACGTTGGACTGGTTGATTGCGGAGATGCCAAGCAAGGTTCGGGAATGGAAGATGCATCCCCGTATTAATAACCCCCCCCATCAACACTGAGTACATAAAAGCGAGCATCAGAGCAAAAGTAGAGCACCCGTTTCGGATACTGAAGTGCCAGTTTGGCTTCCGTAAAGTGGTCTATAAAGGTCTATCAAAAAATGACAATAAGCTCGCGGTGTTGTTTGCGCTGGGAAACATACTGCGAGTGGATCAGATGATAAGGTCTGCACGGGGTTAATCCGTCTCGATGACGATAGTTGGAGCTTTTAAGCCTCCACCTAGGGAATAAGACACACTAAAAACCGAGGTTTTTAGTAAATTAAAGAGCGAATCAGGCCAACTGCGACTTAGTGCTAATAATCTGACTTAATCGCACGTTCCCTAATCAGTTACACCGATGTAGAAAACTAGCCGGCATCACCACCAGCTTTTACGATGAGAGAATGGAATACGCTTACTTTCTTGTTACTGGTTTCTTAAAAGTCGCGAAAAACTCTCTGCAACGGCATTGTATCTGCTGAATAGAGTGCTCATATTGACTTTCACGAAGAAGGGTTTACTTTGGGTTGGCAAAGTATTTTGCGGCCTTTTGACAACGCTAAATTTGACTACACAATGTCGGTTAATAATTGTGCATTTTTGCAAGTGTGCTATTGTCAATCTGTGACCATAAAATCATCATAAATGCACTTTAATACACTTTCATGTGAAATCATTAATGTTATCCAAGTGACTGATTTGATTGAAATAAAGTGTATTAAAGGTATGTGAGGTATACATGTGCAGCTCTCTCCGGAGGCGAAGGCCGGAGGTTCGAACCCTCTCGGGTGTACCATTTCCCTTGTAAGGCACGTTTTCTCCCTTTGTAGTCTATTGGTTCAGTGCTGTATTTGGTGGGCGTTTTCCTTCATCTTCCCCCTTTTTCTTGGTTTTAAACCCCTCTTGTTTAGCCGTTTGCTTGAACTCTTTTGTGTGTTTATTCGCGATACTTATGCGTTGTTCCATGAAGGAAAAAGGCTATAGTAACGGGTGTGTTTGAGAGGAATGTGATGTATGAATTTTCAAGACCTTGAGGTCGTGTTAAAAGTGGCTGAATTTCGCAGTATTACTGCGGCGGCAACGAGTTTGGATATGCGTGTGGCAACGGCGAGTGCCGCACTTAAACGCGTGGAAGCTAGCCTTGGGGTGGAGCTGTTTATCCGCACAACTCGACAGTTGAAACTGTCGCCTGCGGGAGAGCGTTACCTTCCTGAATGTCAGCAGGCTTTGAATACACTGGAAAATGCCAAACAAGCGGCTCGGGCAGGCTTGGATATTTTGCATGATGAAATACGCATAGCGGTGTCGTCTGATTTGGGTCGTAATATTGTGACGCCTTGGTTAGACACCTTTTTGAGTGACTATCCAGAGGTCTCCTTACACAGCAATATTACCGATAGCCACATTGATTTCTATCGTGATTCCATCGATATGGCGCTGCGCTATGGGGCACCAAACGATGCCAGTATGTATGGCTTTAAAATTTGTAACGTACCGCGTTTATTGTGTGCTTCGAAGCAGTATTTGGCACAACATGGGACTCCCCAACACCCAGATGAGCTGAAAAAATATAATGGTTTGTTTTATCAGTTGCACGACATAGTGCAAGACGAATGGCGCTTTCGTCGAGGAGACGAGCTGTTTAAGGTTAAGCTGAAAGGCAATCGTGCTTCGAACGATGGCGACCTTGTTAGACGTTGGTGTGTGGCGGGTAATGGTTTGGCCATTAAATCGAGTCTTGATATGTCGAAAGACTTGCTCAATGGGGACGTTGAAAGTGTGATGGCTGAGTTCAAACCAACGCCCACAGAACTTTGGTTGGTTTGTCCTAGCCGCCAATCGATCACACCAACCATGCGCTTATTACGGGATTTTTTAAGAGACAAAACACACTCGCTTTTGTCGCAAATGGTGGAAAAGAACATTCTAGATAACAGTGTTTTTGATTGATCTAACACATACTATCTTTTGCATCATAGACTTCCGAAAATGCCCGAGACCAGCATTTTGACGCCAGTTACCAATAACACAAGATAGCTGATTCTATAGATCCATTGTTGGGAAATAATGGTGACAAGCCAGACGCCTGTTCGAACGCCTATAAAGGCGATAGGAATAAGCACTAACGATGTGGTTAGGTTACTGGCGTTGAGTTCTCCTAAGTATGCATACGGAATGAGCTTCATCCCGTTTAGGGCCGCAAAGAAGACCACACTGGTTGCTATGTACTCTTCTTTTGGTAACGTCTTAGGCAGAAGGTGCATGGTTGCAGGAGGCCCGCCGGCATGGGCTATCGTGCTGGCAAATCCTGAGAGCATAGACAGTGCATAGCCCTGAGATGGACGATTAGTGGGGGCTTTTTGGACGAGAAACTTTTGCCCTAAAAAAGCCAAAGCGAGCCCGCCAATGATCCATTCAACCGTGGTGCTAGGAAGAGACCCCATAAAGAAAGAAGCAATAATGACGCCTATGGTCGCCGCCGGCAGCATGCTTTTCAGTTCGCGGTAATTACAGTGCTTGCGATGGTAGATCAAGGCCATTACATCCATGATGCATAACAACGGCAGTAAAATAGCCGCCGCCTGCAGCGGTGAAATGGTCATCGCGATTAATGGCACAGACAGCATTCCTAAAATCCCACCAACACCGCCTTTGCCCATACCATAGAAAAAAACAGCGGGCACAGCCGCCACATAAAACCAAATATCAGTGATCATAATGTACTCAGATAAGTAAAATGACTAAGGGTGGCCTTAGTCATTTACTAGAACAGATGGAAAAGTAAGATTAAGCGATGTGCTGGTTGGCACTATTGTCTAGCCAAGCGCGGGTGACTTGATCGAGCGGTAAGCCTTCACGACAGACTTGATAATCCAAAGCGGCAATAATGTCATTTGAGAAGCGTAATGCATCTAATGCTTCTCGTTGATGAGCGCTAAAAATAGCGGCGCGGTCTTCTCGCACTAATAACACGGCTCTGTCGACAATACCGAGCATTCCTTTAGGATCGGCTATTTCACGGATCGCGAATTTATGATGCAGAAACTGCGGTTTCCATAAGGGAACAATGACCCACTCTTTCTTTTCGACGGCTTGTTCAAACGCCTCAAAGCAGTCTTCTTCTGTGCCTGTATGAAAACGGTAGCCTGCGTTACTTAGGCCGTATTCTTCCATCATGCTAATCGAAAAACGAGTGATGCCTGCTCCCGGATTGATGCCTTGAATGTCTTTATTCATGCGCGGCAACACATCGGCTTTCAGTAAGTCGCTTACTTGCGAGACAGCGTCGGCGGGCACGTACTCAGGCACACCCCATAGCGCATAAGGTTGATAGTGTAGTCCGAGTTCTAGCAGGGGCTGAGCGGATTCGGCATCGGCTTTATAGAGGCCGTGGCTTGAGGGTAACCAAGCGGACGCCAGCATATCGATTTCCCCCGATTTTAGTTTGAGGAAATTCTCTTGGTGAGGGGAATAAACCCTTTCAACTGCAAATCCCATATCTTGTAAAACATGGCGAATAATGGACGCAGTTACCCGATGGAAAGAGAGGTCAGTCACTCCCATTGTGATGATTTTGGACATAATAATGCAGTTCTCAATAAAAGATGGTGAAGAGATAAGCAGAGTGTTGTGAGCAATAAAGCAGGGGCGAGTCACC
The DNA here is from genome assembly GCF_004352855.1 of Marinomonas sp. KMM3893. GTDB lineage: Bacteria > Pseudomonadota > Gammaproteobacteria > Pseudomonadales > Marinomonadaceae > Marinomonas > Marinomonas arenicola. The sequence goes on from NZ_SJSC01000002.1 coordinate 631,905, forward strand.
CCTGCTGTTGGTGAGTTAGTGCTGGTTCAGCTTGATGCGTAGTACATGGAAGGGCTTAGTTGCGCCTTCTTTGCCGGCATTAAGCACAGGCGTTAGGCTCAGCGAGTTTTGTGTAACGTATAGGTAACCCTTGTGGATGGAGAAACCGTCCGCCCAAGACAGCAATTTTTTATCTTGAGCAAAGAGGCGATACCCCTCTTTTTCATTGAATATACCAATTGCGTCCTTTTCGACATCGCCGACATAAATGTCGCCATTGTCTGCCATGATCATGCCGTCGCTAGGGCGTTTTTCACCATAGAACTCAATGCTGTTTGCCAACTCTTTTGTGGACAAGTTGTCATTCGCTAGCGCGTCTGCAGGTAGGCGATAGATAACGCTACCGTTTACCGTACCGAAATAGACCCATTTCTTTTTAGCGTCCATTGTAATCGGGTTCAAGCCTAGGTAAATCGCGTGCTTTTTACCGTCTTCACGTTTGGTAGACATCAAGGCGCCATCAACCACCATATCGTGATGCGGTGCTAACAAAGCTTTGTTTGCTTCAAGTACTCGGCGTGATGTGCCTGTTTTCAAGTCGACAACAATAAAAGCTGGCGCTGGCTCACCGTATAGGTTGCCTAAGCTGGTGTCTGCAATGTAGATCTTGTTGCGTTTAGTGTCGACAACAAAGTCTTGTAAAAACGAGTTGGACGCCATCGCTTTAGGGTCGATCTTAATGCGTTTGAATAATGTGTTGTGAACCGTGTCCCAAGCGACAATTTGTGCTGGGGCCGTGGCGCTGCCCATGTCTAGAATCCAAACGACGCCATCTTTGGTGCTGTCGATACCGATAACGGCAGATAAGCCGACTTTGCCTTTGTCTGGGCCATCAGCCCAATCTTTGGTTGGGAAAGGCACGGTAGAGCCGTCTTTCAGCAATTCAACCACTCGGTATGTTGGGTTATCTAGTGGCTGCATAGACAAAAAAGTGCGGCCTTGCTCTGTGACCGTGATGTTGCCAGGACGTGAGCTTGTGAGGGTCGCGACCTGTTCAATATCGGCGGCTTGGGCAGTACTGATCAGTGTTGTGGCCGCTAATGCCGCCGATAAAATAATGTTTTTCATGTTACATCTCGCAAAATATTATGTCTCTTAGTGGTCTAAGAGACAGGGTGAAGGGGTGAGAGGCGTGCTTAAGAAATGTGAGTCATTTCATTTAGTACAAAGGAAGTCACCGCGCTTTCAGTGGCTTCTACATACTCCGCTAGGTGGCTGTTACCCATGTGCGCTTGCCATAACTCACGTGATTCCCAGTTCTCATAGAACATAAAATGCGTGGCTAGTTGGTTATCTTGATGAAGGTCGTAGTTGATGCAGCCTTCTTCGGCGCGAGTGACATCAATCAGTTTCAGCAAAGCGGTTTTGACGAGTTCAACTTTGTCTTCTTTTGCTACGATATGGGCAACGACGGTTAATTTAGTCATGGTTCAATCCTAATGGTTTTTTATAGTGAAGGTGTGCCAGATGCCACCTTGTGCCTGTTCAATAGGCACATAGTATGGAGGTTATGGCAGTGGATAAAGCGCTTAAAAACGGAATGATTTTCAAATTAAAATTGAAAGATTTTGAGCTGGGTGATTGTTACCCTAAGCGCTAGGCTTAAAAAGCGTTCGAAATGATTGTCCGCTATCCTCTGGTTATCTTTGAGTATCCTCTGGTGTAAAAAAGGCAGAGAAAGGCGCATAAAAAAGCACTCAGTGTTGAGTGCTTTTAGTGGGTCTTTTAACAGAAAAGAACTTAAAACTGAATTGCGGTTTTCCCAATGGATCGGCTGCTTTCAATGCGTTGGTGAGCGGTTTTGAACACCTCTGCCCTGAACCCCGTTAAGGTTTCAGTTAACAAGGATTTTAAGCGTCCAGCGTCCAGTAAATTGGCGATTTGGAATAAAATCTCTTGTTGTTTGATCATGTCGTCAGTTTGGAACAAGGAGCGAGTAAACATAAGTTCCCAAATAAAACCTGCGGATTTACCTTGTAGTTTTGATAGATCAACGCCCCCATCAAACTCAACGATAGAGCTGATAAAGCCTTGAGGCGCAATCAGTTCAACCATCGCATCCCAATGGCCTTTGGTGTCCGCAACATTGAAAATATAGTCAACGTGCTCAATGCCTTGCGCTCGAACAGAGTTAACAAGATCATGATGGTTAACCACATAATCCGCGCCCATTTCCGTTACCCACTTCTCGGTTTCTGGTCGAGACGCGGTCGCAATAACCGTCAGGTTTGTTAGTTGCTTAGCGATTTGTATAGTCGAAGAGCCGACACCGCCAGCACCGCCAATAACCAAGAGTGTTTTCTTTTCTGTTGGCGTAACTCTTAGGCGATCGAAAAGAGCTTCCCAAGCGGTCAGAGAGACGAGCGGCATAACCGCTGCTTCGGCATCAGTTAGGCTTTTAGGGGCATGCGCTGTGATGCGATGATCAACGGCTTGGTATTCTGCATTCGACCCTGGACGAGTCACATCACCCGCGTAAAAAACACGATCGCCAATATTAAAACCGCTGACTTTTTCACCTTTGTCGACAACGATACCAACCGCGTCATAGCCAATAACTTTAGGCTGTTCTAGGGTTTTGTCGGCCGCTGAACGAATGCGAATCTTGGCGTCTGCTGGGTTGATCGAATTGGCTGTGACCTGTACTAACAAGTCATGCTCACCGGGTTTTGGTAAGTCTAGCGTGATCTCCACTAAGCTGTTTTCTTGCTCAATAGCTAGGGACTGAGTAAAGCCAACGGCTTTCATCGTAGAAGGTAAAGACATAGTCTGCTCCGTTAAAATAGAAGAATGAATGTAACGCTTACTTTAGAAGCGACAAGGGTAAGTGAGTGCTTTGGTTTTGCATCCAGGTGTCTAATTGAATAGGCCATTGGACGCTGTCTTCGGAATAAAAGCCGCGTAAAATCGAGAAATAAATGGCTTGATCGATTAAAGGAAGTTGAGACACGCCACCTTTAAAACAAAGGTACTTTTCAGCTTCTAGAATGAGCGGATTAAGGTAGTTAACTATCTCTCCTGTCTGCTCAAGTAAACGCTCAAAATTCAGCGTTTGCGTGTGTTTTTTCTCTCTCCATAGGGCTTTGCTTTCAGGCTTTAAAAACTCTTTTAACGACAAATTTGCCCACCGAGGGTAGCCAATGGCTTGCAGCAATGGAAACGCACGGCTTTGCCAATCAAGAGTATTTGCGGTGGCTGGTGCCGCCGTTGGATGATTTTTCAAAGACAGCAAGTACTGAATGATGTCGCCACTTTCTGCCATAGGTTCGCCATCTTCTTTAATCAGCAGTGGAACCATTTTGGTGCCAATGAATTTGTTGATGGTTGTGTTGTCGTCGTAATCTACGACAGTTTCTTTTATCTGGATGCCAAGAGAAGCCGCCACATAGCGAACACGAGCGCAAAAAGGGCAGTGTTCATAAATATACATTTCCATTGAGTAACACCTTTTTGAAACCCTAATAAAAGGGTTCTGAGTCGAATGAGATAGAGTCGTTGGAAGTAGAATAACGAAGAGGGTGCGCCAGAAAAACGCGCTTATAGCGGAATAACTATCAAATTTTTTTGGATAATAAGCCTCATTTGTTTAATAGAAACTGGATAGTCGGTGTGTTTTTGTGGCCATTGGCTTGGTTCGAGCTTGGACTAAGCTTTGTCAAAGGAGAGGATTGCGTGCATCTTGCCTTTTTCTTCTGTGAGGGAGGTGGTATTTTCTTAGAGCAAAGATAGCAGAATGTCAGATTTAGATGGTTTGAGTCTGGCAATAGTGTGGTGTTTGTATAAAATAATCGTCATTTACTCAATAAGAATTCTTTATGTCGTTCAGTGGTCGTCGCTACCAACAAGTCGGTAAGCAAATTCGAAATACATTACTCTCTGGCGAGTTGCCCGTTGGTGGGCGCTTACCTTCAGAGCGTGATCTCAGTGAGCGTTACGGCGCTAGCCGAGCGACCATTCGAGAAGCGATTATCATGCTGGAGCTGCAAGGCTTAGTAGAAGTGAAACAAGGTTCGGGCATTTTTTTCGTCGAGAATGTGGACAATAATTCATTGATTGGCGAAGCCGAAAGCAGCATTGGCCCTTTTGAACTGTTACAAGCTCGTCAATTGCTAGAGACCAATATCGCGTCTTTTGCCGCGACACAAATCACCGCCGCGCATGTGCGTGAAATGCGAGCCTTGTTGAAGGCGCAAGAAGAAGAAATCAATGGCGACAGTAAGCGCTTCAATGAGCTAGATCATAATTTCCATATGGTGATCGCAGACGCAACGCAAAACAATATGTTGATTCAGATGGCCCAGTCTATGTGGGACAGTGTGAGAACGGAAAACCCATTATGGGACGCCTTGAATGAACAGTATTTTCATGAGAAACGTTTGCAGTCTCTTTGGCTGTCTGACCATAAAAACATTTTAATCGCATTGCAAAAACGCTCACCTCAAGAAACCAAGCAAGCGGTGTGGCAGCACATTGAAAACGCCAAAAAAGAGCTGTTTAAACTGTCGAATGTTGAAGAGCCAGACTTTGAAGGTTATTTGTTCGCCGCCAATGCGGTGCCCACGTTAAATAATGATGTTGACTAAATTCCCCGTTGCCACGCTCAATGCTTTGTGGGTATATAAGAGTAAGTGTCTACGGAAGCCAAGATAATGGTACAAAAAAAACATTTAACCCTGAAAGACATTGCGAAAGAGTTAGGCGTGTCTACTGCCACTGTGTCTCTGGCGATCAATAATAGCTCCCTGGTTGCGGAAAAAACTCGCCTACTGGTGCTCTCAAAAATCAAAGAAGTGGGTTATGTTTATAACCGCCGAGCCGCGAGCTTGATCACAGGTAAGAGCGGCATGGTTGGTTTGGCCGTACACGATTTTACTAACCCATATTTTACTGAAGTGTGTGCCAGCGCCGAGAAAACGCTCGCGCAAGAAGGGCGCATGTCTTTGTTGTGCAATAGCCACGAATCGTTAGCGCTGCAAGAACGTTTTATTAACGCATTAATCGAGCATAACTCCGACGGTTTGTTGTTGTGCCCTGTGGTTGGCACCGAGGTGGCACAGCTGCAGCCTTTGTTAACGCGTGGTTTGCCGACTGTGTTAGTGACACGAGATGTGGAAGGCGCCAATATGGATTTCGTCGGCAATGACGAACGTTATTCTTTGCACCTTGCTACCCGCCATTTGATTAATCTAGGCCATAAGCGCATTGCGTTTGTCGGGGGCAATCTTGATGCCAAAGCCGCCAGAGACCGACGCTCGGGTTATGTCGATGCGTTGAAATTAAACAATTTGCCCTTTGATGAGGGCTTGTTGTTTGATTGTGAAAACAGCTCTGAAGCCGCTGAAAAAATCCTCCCTGACATATTGTCCATCGACTCACCACCAACGGCCATCGTCGGTTTTTCTGATCTGATTGCGCTGGGGGTGATCTCGGGTTTGATCGAGTTGGGTTTGCAACCGGGCAAAGACATTGCTGTGGTGGGGTGTGACAATATTTCGGAAAGTAGCCGTCATTATTCTCAGCTTACGACGGTGAATGTACAAAAATCACAAATCGGTCAGATGGCCGCGACCTTTCTTTTTCAGCGTTTGCTGAATCCACAGATGCCGCCACAAAGAAAGATTTTTGAATCTGAATTAGTGATTCGTCGTTCTTGCGGTGCTTATCTCGCTAGTTAATTGTTTTCCTTTATAAAAAGTCGAGTTTGTTGACGCTGCGTTCGAAATGAAATTTAAATCGATTTAAAAACAGCCTTGCCTGTGCTTTTGCTTTGCGCTATAAATTTAAATCGATTTAAAAAATAACAATAAAACGCTTTGTTTTGGAGATAAATAGTGGATAACTCGATCATAAAATCGATAGATGTACAGCTGTTTGCTGTGCCACTAGAAGAAGTGTTATCGGATGCTATGCATGGCGATCATACCCACTTTGAGCTGTTAACTGTCACCATCACCTTAGCGGATGGTTTGCAGGGAACCGGTTATACCTACACAGGCGGCAAAGGTGGGCACGCCATTCGCTCATTGATTGAAGCCGATTTAAAGCCTATTTTGTTAGGAAAAAATGGCGCAGATATCGAACAATTGTACTCTGCGATGGAGTACCACATTCACTATGTTGGTCGTGGTGGTATTGCGGCGTTTGCCATTTCTGCTATTGATATTGCGCTCTGGGATCTGCGTTGTCGCCGATTAGAAAAACCTTTGCATCAAATTTCAGGCAACCTTAACCGCAAAGCGAAAGCGTATCGTGGCGGCATAGATTTGAATTTTTCTCTAGAGCGTTTATTGGAGAACATACAAGGCTACCTAGACGATGGCTTTAACGCCGTAAAAATCAAAGTAGGTAAAGCGGACCTTGCAGAAGATGTGGCGCGAGTGAAGGCGGTTAGAGAGCTGATAGGGCCTGATGTTCCCTTTATGTTGGATGCCAATTATTCGATGACGGTAGAGCAAGCGATTGCCGCATCAAAGGCGTTTCAAGCCTATGATATTTTGTGGTTTGAAGAGCCAACCATTCCAGATGATTACCTTGGTTTTGCAAGGATTGCAGACGCGACGAATATTCCTCTGGCGATGGGGGAAAACCTGCATACGATCCACGAATTTGGCTATGCCTTTGAGCAAGCCAAGTTGTCTTATATTCAACCGGATGCGTCCAATTGTGGTGGCATCACAGGCTGGTTAGCGGCGGCACGAATGGCGAACAAATTTGCTATTCCTGCGTGTTCCCATGGCATGCAAGAGTTGCATGTTAGCCTAGTCGCGTCACAACCCAACGCGGGTTGGGTAGAGGTGCACAGTTTCCCTATTGATCAATACACTATGCGACCTTTGGTAATAGAAGATGGGATGGCCATTGCGCCTGAGACGATTGGGATTGGTGTTGATTTTGATTGGGATAAGCTTTTTTCATTTAAAATTTAAATCGATTTAAATTCATGGAGGTGCCGTTAAGGTAAGAAAGAATGTGTGACATTGCTCGTTTCAACATTTAGCGCGAAAAATAACAATAAATTAGGAGATGTTAAAATGATTTTCAAAATGACCGTGGTTTCTGCACTCATTGCTGTTGTGTCTAGTGCGGCGCTGGCTGACTTGCCAACGCTAGAGAAAAAAGATCGCTACAAAGTAGGTTTTGCTCAAACCGAGAGTAATAACCCATGGCGTATCGCCGAAACAAAAAGCTTTAAAGATACCGCTAAAAGCTGTAACTGGGACTTGGTGTATACCGATGCCGCCGGTTCTGCTGCCAAGCAAGTGTCGGATGTAGACTCCATGATTGCGCAAGGCGTGGATGTCATCTTCTTACCACCTCGTGAAGAAAGGCCGCTACTTCCTGCGGTATTGAGAGCCAAGGCACAAGGTGTCCCCGTCTTTCTTGTTGACCGCAGTGTCGATGAAAAAGTGGCCAAAGCTGGCCGTGATTACGTGACCTTTCTGGGTTCTAACTTTATTGAGCAAGGGCAAATTGCGGCCCAATGGCTGATTGAAAAAACCGGTGGAAAAGGCCTTATTTTAGAGCTTGAAGGCACCACTGGCTCCTCTCCTGCAAACGATCGTCGTAAAGGTTTTGATGACGAAGTTGCTAAGCATCCAGGAATGAAGATTCTGGCCTCTCAGTCAGGCGACTTTGCCCGCGATAAAGGGCGCAAAGTGACCGAGACATTATTGCAAACTTACCCTAATGCCAATGTGATTTATGCCCACAATGATGAAATGGCGATCGGTGCGATTCAGGCGTTAGAAGCCGCCGGTAAAGTGCCAGGCAAAGACGTATTGATCGTTTCTGTGGATGGTACTCGTGATGCCTTGCAAGCCATTATCGACGGCAAAATGGGCGTGACGGTTGAGTCGAGCCCTTTCTTTGGTCCACTCGCTTGTAAGACGATGAAGCGCTACGCCAATGGGGAAAAAATCGAACCTTGGGTGCGAGTCAAAGACCGCGTGTTCACGATTGATAATGCCGCTAAATACATCGATGACGCTTATTAATCTCACTTTGTCATGAAAAGAAGCAAGCCGTTGGCTTGCTTCTTGTTTTTTAGAATTTTGAATTGAGGTTTCCATGACTAACGTAGATTCGATAGACGTACCTAATGCGGATCATAAACCAGCCCAGCGAAACGAGCCGGAAGTGGTTTTGTCCATGCAGGGTATTCATAAGCGTTTTGCCGGTGTGCCTGCTTTAACCAATGCAAAATTGGAACTCAAGGCTGGGGAAGTGCACGCCATTATTGGTCAGAATGGCGCGGGCAAATCAACACTCATTAAAGTGTTAAATGGTGCTTATAAGCTGGATGAAGGTGAGATTCATTTTATGGGCGAGGCGGTCAGTTACGCGTCGCCTCACCATGCGCAGATGGCGGGTATTAGCACGATTTTCCAAGAAGTAAATTTAATTGCTTATCGTTCTGTAACAGAGAACATTTGTTTGGGCCATGAGCCTAAGCGGTTTGGCATGGTGGATTGGCGCAAAGCCCACGCTCATGCACGAGAAACCTTGGCGCGTTTCGGCCTAGAGCTGGATGTAGAGCGACCATTAGGGTCTTTTAATATTGCGATTCAACAATTGGTTGCCATTGCGCGAGCGGTCGCGCTCGACGCCAAAGTGGTGATCATGGATGAGCCGACCTCCTCATTAGATGAAAAAGAAAAAGAAGTGTTATTCCGCGTTATTAAAGAGCTGCAAGCCTCTGGTGTGGCGATTCTGTACGTCAGCCACCATTTGGATGAACTGTTTCAAATCTGCGATCAAATCACGGTAATGAGAGATGGGCAAACCGTCGATCAAAGGCCGATAGGCGCCATGAATAAGCTGGATATGGTCGCCGCTATGTTAGGGCGAGACCCTGAGGAAATCGCCAAAGGTGGCGCCACTAACTTTGCCTCTACAGGCTCAAGCAGCGATGAAGTTCTCTTGTCGATCGAGCACTTAAAGGGCGCCGCTGGCCTTAAAGACGTGTCTTTTAATCTGCATAAATCTGAGATTCTAGGTCTGGCTGGGCTGCTGGGCGCGGGACGCTCCGAGGTAGCTCGGGCTATTTTCGGCCTCGATCATGATTTGAAAAGCGGCAAGATGACCTTGTCGGGTAAAGAGGTGGATTTTAATCATCCTATTCGAGCGATTGAGGCGGGTTTTGGCTTTTGTTCTGAAGATCGAAAAGAAGATGGGATCATTCCGCAGTTGTCTGTACGTGAAAATCTCACCTTGGTGTTGCTGCCTCGTATTGCCAAATATGGCCTGATCGATGAGGAAAAAGAGCGTCAATTAGTGGAAGACTTTATTCACCGGCTTGGCATCAAAACCGCCTCAATGGAGCAGCCTATTTCGCAGCTATCGGGAGGAAACCAACAAAAAGTATTGCTGGCTCGATGGTTGGTGACTCACCCCAATATCTTGATTCTAGATGAGCCAACGCGTGGCATTGATGTGGGCGCGAAAGGCGAAATTCAAGCGCTTATTCGACGCCTAGCCGACGACGGTTTGACCGTATTAATGATTTCTTCAGAGTTCGAAGAGCTGGTGGAAGGGGCGGATAGAGTCATTGTTTTACAAGACGGCCATAGCATTCAAGAGCTGGCCAATGAGCAACTCACTGAGAATGCCATCATGAAGGCCATTGCTCAATAAACTCACGGTGATGTGAGATGAATGGAGACAACAGAATGAACACGTCTATTTTAGAAGAGCAGCGTAAAGTGCCTCGCACTCTGTCCGCAAGGGCGCTGTCACAAGTGAAAAACAATGGTGCGCTATGGGCGTTTTTTCTATTGTTGCTGATCAATATTTTGATCACGCCTAACTTTCTACAAATCCAAACCCTGTACGTCAATTTAACTCAGGTGGCGACGGTCGCCATCGTGGCGATTGGCATGACCTTGGTGATCGCATCGGGTGGGATTGATTTGTCTGTAGGAGCGTTAATGGCATTGGCGGGCACCATAGCGCCGATGATTTTCCTCTCAGATTTTGCCGCTTCTTCTCCTGCGCTAGGGTTATTTTTGGCCATTGTGGTGGCGATCAGTGCCGCAGGGTTAGCGGGCTTATTTAACGGTTACTTGATCAGTGTGTACAAAATACAGCCTATTATCGCGACCTTGATTTTGTTTATTTCAGGGCGAGGCATCGCACAAGTGCTGACCAATGGTGAGCTGCAAACCTTTGATAATCCAAGTTTTGAGTTTATTGGCACAGGGCGAATTTTTGGAATACCTGTGCAGGCGATTATCACCATGGTACTGGCGCTTTCCATTGCTTGGGTATTAAAGCGTTCTATCTATGGGCGTTTTTTGTTGGCCGTAGGAGGGAATGAAAAAGCCGCTGAATTGGCTGGGGTGCCGGCGAAAAAAGTCAAAATGATCACCTATATGGTGTGTGGTTTGTTGGCGGGTATTGCTGGGCTTATTACCACGGCGATTAACTCTGCGTCCGACGCGAACCAAACCGGACAATTGATGGAGTTGGACGCTATTTCCGCCGCTATTGTGGGGGGCGTGCTGCTAACCGGTGGTAAAGCACCGATTCTGGGTGCTGTGTTAGGCGCGGCCATTATTCAGTTGGTGGGTTATACCTTGTTGGCAAATGGGGTGCATGATGCGGTCGCTATGGTGGCAAAAGCCATCATCATTATTGTGGCTGTGTATCTTCAGCAAGTGAAGGGAGCGAAATAATGAACATTCTTTCTATGGTTTCTAATTTGCCGGGTATGAAACGAAAAGCGCATTCCTCACGACAGGCAGAAGGCGTGTTGGTTGCCCTGGTGGTGATTACCTTATTTGCGAGTTTGCGCTATGACGCCTTTTTGAGTGAATACAACATCATGACCTTTTTGGCCTACAACTCGATGTTTATTTTAATCGGCCTTGGTATGTGTTTTGTCATTATGACGGGCGGGATTGATTTGTCCGTGGGCTCGGTGGTGGCGCTGTCGAGTGTGGTGGTGGCTAAGGTCAGTGAATATGGCATTGAGGTTGCTTTGCCGGTGGGCATTTTGGTTGGGGTGACAACCGGTGCGATCAATGCGTTTGTGATTACTCGGCTCAAGATTGTGCCTTTTATTGCGACCTTGGCGATGATGCTAGGCGCCCGTGGGATGGCCTTGGTGATCTCTGGAAATCAGTCTGTGGATGTGTCGTGGGAGAGTAACTTTACCCAGTTTGGTTTAGGGAAAATGTTCGATTTTATCCCTTGGCCTGTGGTGGCGATGTTGGTGGCGTTTGCTTTTTGTTGGTTGCTGTTAGAGAAGTTTGCGTTTGGTCGTCATGTGCTGGCCATCGGCGGTAATGAAGAAGCCTCAAAGCTGATGGGGCTGGAAGTAAATCGCACCTTATTTGGTGTGTATGTCTTAAGTGGTGCCTTGGCAGGATTGTCGGGTGTGATGTTGGCATCGGGCTTTGGTGCGGGTCAGCCATTAGAAGGTCTTGGCTGGGAGTTGTCTGCGATTGCGGCTGTGGTCGTTGGTGGCACTTTGCTGACGGGCGGTTTGGGCTCGATTACGTCAACCTTATTGGGGGCAATCTTATTGGGGCTAATTTTTAATATTTTAAACTTTGAAAATGGCCTAGGTACCATCAGTTTCAGCGCCTACTGGCAGTCGGTTATTCGTGGTGGGTTCTTGTTAGTCGTGGTGATTATTCAAGCCAAAATCATGAACCGCAAAAAAGCGCATTCGTAAGGGATTTTTGGTCTCATTGTAAGGGCGATTCTGAGGTTTAGTATGCATTCTCATTATAAGTATATTGTTGTTGGTGGGGGCGCGGCGGGCGCAGTAGCGGCGGCGACGTTGGCACGAAAAGGCACGGGAAAAGTGTTGTTACTAGAGGGCGGCTATAGCCATAAACACCCATTGCTGGACATGCCGGCGGGTATTTTTAAGATGATAAATGGCAGCAAATACATGCACTATCACCATACGGTCCCTCAAGCGCATTTGGGTGGGCGAGTGCATGATATTCCACAAGGGAATGTGCTGGGTGGTGGCTCTTCGGTGAACGCGCAAGTGTATATGCGTGGGCGACCAAGTGATTATGATGAATGGGATTCCTTGCTGGGTGGTCAATCGGGTTGGTGCTGGCAAGATGTTTTGCCGCATTTTAAAAGCATGGAAGCCAATAACCGTTTGTTAAATGATTACCATGGGCACGATGGTCCTGTGTTGGTCTCTGACCCCAAATACATCGATGATTCTTCCCGAGAGTTTGTGCAGAGTGTTCAGGCGCAGGGCATTCCTTTTAATGATGACTTTAACGGTGTGCGGCAAAAAGGCGTTGGATTTTATCAATTTACCAACCGTAACGGCCGTCGTAGCAGCACGGCATATGCGTATTTAGACCCCAGTGTTGCCCCTGATAATCTTGATATCAAGTTGCAGCATAAAGTACACAGGGTGTTGATAGAAGAAGGGAGAGCGGTTGGCGTTGTGTATGAAAACGACCGTGGCGCAACCGAAGAAGTGCGTCTTGCACCAGACGCCGACGGGGAAGTTGTGTTGGCCGCTGGTGCCTTGATTACCCCCAAGTTGTTGATGCTTTCAGGCCTGGGCGATGCCAAGCAATTACAGCAATTTGATATCGATTGTTTGGTGGATTTACCCGGAGTGGGAGAAAATCTAATAGACCATCCAGAGGTGCCGGTGATCGCCACGGCCAAGCAAGGCTTTGGGTATTATAAACAAGGCGACGGCTGGAGAATGTTGTTGAATGGTTTGCAGTTTAAGCTTTTTGGCAGTGGTCCTGTGACCTCTGCAGGGGTTGAAGCGGGGGCGTTTGTAAACCCTGAAAACCCAGCGGAAGAAGCAACGATTCAAGCGTTTTGCGTGCCTATGGTGTATTTGGATCGAGACGTGCTGAGTCTAGTGGACAATGAGTACGGTATGACGATTACCACCGTGGTTATTAAGCCTGTATCAAGAGGCTACGTACGGTTGGCGTCTGCTTCGCCTGCTGATGCTCCCTTGGTGTGTCCTAATCTATTAAAGGACGAGCAGGATATGCGAGCCATGATGGCAGGTCAGCGCTTTTTCATTCGCTCGTTCCAGACGGCGCCATTGGCAAACTCCATCAAATCCATTGTGATTCCAGACATAAATAACTTAACGGATGAGGCGTTAGAAGAGCATTGCCGACAAACCGTTAAAACCAATTATCACCCTGCGGGCACTTGTCGTATGGGGCGTAGCGATGACGCAATGGCGGTACTAGACAGCCGCTTGCAAGTGAATGGCGTGAGAGGGTTGAGAGTGTGTGACATGTCGGCGGTCCCCAATATTAATGCGGGTAACACCAATGCGGTTGCTATGATGTTGGGGCGTCGGTGCGCAGAGTTTATATTACAAAAAGATCAATAAGGCGTCAGAGCGATAGGAAAGCAGTCGCGACAAAAACGTAAGACATAAAAAAGGAGCTTAATACGATTAAGCTCCTTTTTTTGTGGCTCAGTGTTACTTGGAAGCGGCTAAGATTTCATTGACCATCTTGTCGCCATATTGGTTAATAAAGTTCGTCCAGACCGGTTTAACGGCTTCGCGGAACGCAGCCGAGTCGACGTCACGGTTGACTTTCATGCCATAGGATTCTAACTCAGCGATCATCTTGTCTTCTTTCTCTATGCTTAACTTACGTTGCATTGCGACGGCGTCTTTCGCCGCGTCGAGAATGATTTTCTGGTTCTCTTCGCTCAGTGAGTTAAGCTTTTTTAAGTTCATTGCAAGCACTAACGGAGAGTAAGAGTGACGCGTCAGGCTCAGGTATTTCTGTAGTTCATAGAACTTAAACGACAGCACGATAGGGATCGGGTGATCTTGGGCATCAACCACGCCTGTTTCTAGGGCCGTATAAAGCTCAGAAACCGGCATTTGTGTTGGGTTCGCCCCTAGGGTTTCGAACATGTCACTGAGTGCCGCGGAGCCGTTAACGCGCATTCTTAAGCCTTTTAGATCGCCAGGCTCGCGAATTGGACCGCGATTGTTGGTGATATTACGAAAGCCATTTTCTGGAAACCCTAGGCCTTTTAGACCTAGTTTCTCCATGTCATTCAATACGCCTTGGCCGACTTTGCCGTCTAACACCTTGTAGGCGGTTTTTCTGTCAGGAAACATAAATGGCAAGGTAAATGCTGAAGACTCAGGCAATAACCCTGAATATAGACTCAAACCATTGATGGTGAAATCCATAATCCCCATGCGGGTGCCTTCGATCATTTGTGAGTCGGAGCCCAGCTGCCCATGAGGGAAAATGTTAATTTTCAAATCCCCATGACTGCGTGATTCGACTTCTTTTTTGAAGAACACTGACATCGCCTGTTGTAGGTCTGATGCCGGTGCAGCATGGCCCAGTTTGAGGGTTGTTGCAGCCATTGAGTAGCTCGCAGACATCGCCAGAGTCATCGCCGAAGCAAGACCCATACCCTTCAGTAAAGTTTTCATTTTTATCATTATTTTTCTCCTTGAGGGTTTAACCAATTATTAATTTCATCGGAACAGTGATAATGCTAGGAAATACTATGAAGAGTATTAGTAGCAAAACATAGGCGCCAATAAAGGGCATGATGCCTTTTATAGCCGCAGACATAGGGACTCGAGAGACCCCGCAAACCACATTCAACACATTCCCCACTGGCGGTGTGATCAAGCCAATTGAGGTGTTGATAACAAACATCAAACCAAAGTACACAGGGTCGATCCCCGCCATTTTCACCACTGGCATTAACAGTGGCACCAGAATCAAAATGGTCGGACTTAAGTCCATCACCATGCCGACTAAGAAGACCAACAGCATGATCACTGCCATTAATAAGCGAGGGCTATCAACCAAGGGTTCGAGCAGCTCGGCAAGTTGTTGAGGCAATTGCGCCACCGTAATCAACCACGCAGCGACCATGGCGCAACCAACTAGGAACATCACCATGGCGGTAGAACGACCGGCACGGCCTAATACCAAATACAATTTACGGAAGGTTAATTCGCGGTAAATAAACACCGACACCAAGATGGCGTACACAGCGGCAACCACCGCCGCTTCTGTTGGTGTGAAAATCCCGAAACGAATCCCACCCAGAATGATAAAAGGCAGGAAAAGTGCCCAAATACCGTCTTTCAGTGCGGCTAAGCGCTCTTTTGCAGAAGCCTTTTGTTCGACTGGCAATTGTTCTTTGCGCACCAAGAAAAACCATAAAAACAGCAAGGTCAGGCCCATAATAAGCCCTGGAACAATACCGCCGATAAAGAGGTTTTTAATGGAAATGCCCCCCGCGACACCGATCAAAATAAGCGGAATAGACGGTGGAATAACAGGCGCGATAATGCCACCAGAAGCCAGCAAGCCAATCGAAGAGCCTTCTGGGTATTTGGCGTCCCGCATCATCGGATAAAGAATACTCACCAAGGCGGCCGCATCGGCCACCGCCGATCCAGACAAACCCGCCAAGAGAATCGAGGTCAGGATCGCTACATAACCAAGGCCACCTTTACGGTGCCCAACGAAGGCGTTGGCAAGACGCACAATGCGCATCGACAAGCCGCCCACCGACATCACTTCGCCAGCGACTAAAAAGAAAGGAATCGCCAACAAGGTAAAGCTGTCTACGCCGTTGATCAGAGCGTTCGACAAGATGTCTGCACTGAACAAATCCATGTGGAACATCAGTGCCATTGAGGACAGCAATAACGCAAACGAAACCGGTAGACCCAATAAAATCGAGCCCATTAAGACGACTAAAAAGATCGTTAATGTCATTCTTGATCCTCCATATCCATCAACCAACTAGGGTTGAAGATACGAACCAAAGAAATCATCGCGATCAATAAGCCGGAAAAAACGCCGGCCAGAGCAAAGAGAGCCATTGAGAGACCTGTTAACGGGGAAATGTTATTCCAGTTGGCAATGGTTTGGTTCATCGCCCCTACAAATAACATGCCGGAAGAGACAAGAATAACCACCCAGATGAGGCGATTCAGAATGGGGACGGCGCTAGGGAAGAAGCGCTCTGAGAATTCAGCGATAGCAAGGTGTTCGCCACGACGTAACACCACAGCGGCACCCAGAAAAACAATCCAGACTAGGCACAGTCTAGACAACTCCACCGAGGCGCGAATGCCGGATGAAAAGCCATAACGCATCACCACATTGGTAAATACCAGCACAATCATAGACGCGAGCACTATGGTGATAAACACATCTATAAATTGCCACATCCACTTTATTATTTTTTTCATGATGACAGCCTTTGAAAACTTTTAGACACTGATTTTATTTTAATTGTTATTTTATAAAGTTAACCATCATTTCCATTGATGTGAAATACCTTCTTTGGTCATTAGGCCTACCGCATATTAATAGCCTATCCCTATAGTTTGCCAGTCATAAATAAATGCTTATCCCTTGGTGATTTAAATTTTATTTTTTGGATTGATATGTTATATATTAAAAAAAAAAATTGGTCAACCAATAGGAAAAGCTATGTACCAAGAACCGTCTTTTCAGGCTTTTTGTGACGCAGATGATGTCATCAAAACAGACTATTCAAGAGCCACACTTCAGACCAAAATAGTTCATTTAGGCTTTGGTGCTTTCCACCGAGCTCACCAAGCTGTGTTTACGGATCTGGCTAATCAAGAGGCGGACCCAAGTTGGGGCATTTTTGGTATTAATTTATTTCGCAAAGGGCCTTTAACTGAGCAGTTTTGTGCGCAAGACAATCAGGCTGTGTTATTGGAAAAAGCCGGGCAGGAAACAACGAAAAGACTGGTTCGAAGCTTTACTGGTGCGATGAATGTGGAAGACCAAGGGATTCAAGCGGCGCTGGCTAAACTGTGCGAACCCGCAGTGGCTATTGTCTCGCTAACGGTGACCGAAAAGGGCTACTGTTTAACCCCAGAAGGCCGTATTAACAGGGATAACGAGCTTATCGCAGCGGATCTAAAGAACCCGCAGGCGCCACGTTCTGCGATTGGTCTTATTGGCGAAGCCTTAAGACTTCGTAAGACATTGAAATTGCCCGCTTTTACGGTGATGTCGTGTGACAATATTCCAGAGAATGGCGGTAAAACAAAAGCGGCCGTGCTGGAATACGCAATGCTTTTGGACCCTGAATTAGCGTCTTGGATTGAGCAAGAGGTGACCTTTCCAAGCACCATGGTAGATCGTATTGTGCCCGCCATGAGCGACGCGAGTTTCGATGAGATAGAGCGGGAAACAGGGGTAAGAGACCCTTTTGGTTTAATCAGTGAAAGCTTCAAACAATGGGTGGTTGAAGACCAGTTCTGTAGTGGTAGACCAAATTGGCATCTTGCCGGTGTAATGATGGTCAATGATGTGCTCCCTTACGAAGAAATGAAATTAAGAATGCTCAATGGCTCCCATTCATTTTTAGCGTATGTTGGTGGTCTATGTGGGCACGATTATATTTATCAGTGCATGCAGGATTCATTATTAAAAGACATCACCTTGGCGCTAATGATTAATGAGCAAGCGCCTTCTCTTTCTAGTCAATTAGATGTGGATTTAAAACAATACGCAGAATTATTAATAGCGCGTTTTAGTAATCAAAGTATAAAACATCAAACCGCTCAAATCGCGATGGACGGCTCACAAAAACTCCCCCCTAGAGTCATCGATTCCATTCTTACCTTGGTGTCCAAACCATGTTACGAAAGCGCTCAAGCGCCACGCATTCTATTGCTGCTGTTGGCTGGCTGGATGCACTTTATTCAAGGAAAGCATCGTCCTGATTTTCAATTTATTGACCCCGAAGCGCAGACATTAAACGCTTTGTTGGCGGTGGATGACGACAAAAAATGCGCGTCATTACTGCAGTTTAAAGCGGTGTTTAGCGATGCTTTTATTGCGCATCAGGATCTGGTACAGCAAATCACTCACTTTTATTACGCCATCGATGAACAGGGCATTAGAGCCGTTTTAGATGGATTCGTACCCTTACTAAGGAGTCCAAAATGAAGTCTTTAATCTGTAAGCAGCCATTTGATATTCAATACATTGAAAGCCCTAAGCCGAGCATCAAAAAAGACGAGGTGTTGCTAAAGATAAAAGCGGTGGGTATCTGTGGTACGGACATTCATGCTTATACCGGCAATCAGCCTTTTTTCTCTTATCCACGTATTTTAGGGCATGAAATTTGTGGCCTAGTGGAAGAAGTGGGGGCGAATTGTCCGGCCGAGTTACGCCAGCAATTTGTGGTGGTCATTCCTGCTATTGCCTGTGGTGAGTGCGCGCCTTGTAAGGAAGGTAAGACCAACTGTTGCGATACGATTTCTTTATATGGCGTGCATCAAGACGGGGGTTTTCAAGACTATTTAGCGGTCAAGGCGAGCAATGTGATTCCTGTGCCTAGCTCGATTGATCCAGCGGCGGCGTCCTTGGTGGAGTGCTTTGCGATTGGCGCGCACGCGAATCGACGCGCTGAGTCCAAGGAAAATGAAAATATCTTGGTGGTGGGCGCAGGGCCTATTGGCTTGGGCACGGCGTCGGTGGCATTGGCAAATCGTGCCAATGTGGTGTTGGCCGACGTCAGTGAAGAGCGCAGAGCCCATGCAGAAAAAGTATTGGGGATTCAAACGCTCAACCCGCTTGATGGGAACTATCTGGAGAATTTGTCACTCGCCTTCAATGGCAATCTGGCTTGTACCGTGATGGATGCAACAGGCAATAAAGCGTCGATGACAAACAGTGTGAACTTGATTCGACATGGCGGAAAAATCGTTTTTATCGGTCTTTATATCGGGGATTTGCAACTCGATGACCCGACCTTCCATAAAAAAGAAACAACCCTAATTGCCAGTAGAAACGCGACCTTCGAAGATTTTGTTCGAGTGATTGACCTATTTGAAGAAAAAGTCATCAGTGAAAAGATCATGGTCAACCAAGAGTTTGATTTCGATACCATTGGCTTGGATTACGAGAATAACGTGGTCAAAAACAAAGAACTTGTGAAGGGCGTTATTCGTTTTAACTAATCGTAGGAAACCTGTTATGACAACAATAAGAATAAACATTAAAGACCTATATGCATTAGCGTTTAACAAACTGCGTGACGCGGGCTACCCTGAAAAAGTCGCAGAAGAAGTGGCCGATGTGTTGGTTCATGCAGATTCAAGAGGGGTTCACTCCCATGGTGTGATTCGTGTCGAGCATTATTGCCATCGCTTGGCAGAAGGCGGCATGAACGCGGAGGCGGCGCTGTCGATTGAACACATCGCCCCGTCTGTAGCGATACTGGATGGCGACGATGGAATGGGGCATTGCGCCATGATAGCGGCCACCAAAGAAGCCATGTGGTTAGCAAAAGAAAATGCGTTGGGTTTCGTGAGTGTGAAAAATACCTCCCATTGTGGCGCCTTGTCGTATTTTGCTCAAATGGCGGCTGAGCAAGGCTTGATCTCCATTGCCATGACACAAACCGATACTTGCGTGGCGCCTTTTGGTGGTGCCGAGCGATTTTGGGGAACCAACCCCATTGCCTTTGGGTTTCCGGTAGAGAATGGCGATCCGGTGATCATCGACATGGCAACCAGTGCTACGGCGTTTGGTAAGCTTTTGCACGCTAAAGAAACAGGCAGTGAGATCGCCTTGGGATTGGCCATCGATAAAGACGGTATAGAAACCACAGACCCTCATGCCGCCACGACATTATTGCCCTTTGGTCAGCATAAAGGCTCTGGTCTGGCACTGGCCATTGACGCCCTGACGGGCATGTTAGTGGGTGGTAACTTTAGTAATCATATCGTGCGCATGTACGATGATTACGACAAGATGCGCAAGCTGGCGAGCTTAATGATTGTCATCGACCCAAGTAAGTTTGGTGGTCACAGTTTTGCTGGCATGATGGCGCAAATGGTGATGGAACTGCACCAAGTAAAACCGGCACCAGGGTTTGATAAAGTGATGGCGCCGAATGAACCTCAGATTGCTTATTTGGCCGATTGTGAGAAAAACGGTGTGCCGATTACCGAGTCTATTTATCAATACTTAAGCCGTACTTAAGCAAGGAGCGTCTTATGAAAGAATATTCTATGTTCGTGAATGGTGAGTGGATCAAGGCAAAATCTGGGCGCACTGATGAGGTTATTAACCCCTCGACAGAAGACGTGATCGCACGCATTCAGCATGGTGACCGTGAAGATGCCGATGCGGTGATGGCGGCCGCGAAAACCGCGCAACTGGCTTGGCGTCAGCGACCTGCACGAGAGCGTGCTGAGATTATGCGGGGTTTTGCCGCAGAGATTCGCAATCGTAAACAATCGCTCGCTGAATTGCTGGTGCAAGAACAAGGTAAGTTACTTAAGGTCGCGTTGGGCGAAGTGGATGCTGCCTGTGGCTTTATTGAGTACGCCTGTGATTGGGCACGCCAAATGGACGGCGACATAGTCAAATCAGACAACCCTAATGAGCACATCTGGATTCATAAAGTTCCGCGTGGGGTGATTGTCGCCATTACCGCGTGGAACTTTCCACTGGCATTAGCGGCACGGAAAATCGGTCCTGCTCTTATTGCTGGCAATACCATAGTGGTGAAGCCGACCACGGAAACGCCATTGGCTACTTTGGAGCTTGGGTATATCGCGCAAAGTGTTGGTTTGCCGAAGGGGGTATTGAACATAGTCACAGGCGGTGGGCGTACATTGGGAGACGCTTTGGTGCGTCACCCTGATACCAAAATGGTGTCTATGACAGGCAGTACGCCAGCAGGGCAAGCCATTGTTAAAGCGTCGGCGGATAATTTAGCGCATGTGCAATTAGAACTGGGTGGCAAAGCGCCTTTTATCGTGATGGCGGATGCGGATCTTGAGCAAGCGGCGGCCGCGGCCTTGCATTCACGTTTTGATAACTGTGGACAGGTTTGTACCTGTAATGAGCGTATGTATGTCCACGACGCCATTTACGATGAGTTTATGGCGTTGTTCATTGCTAAGGTGAAACGTCTCAAGGTGGGAGACCCAATGTTGGCGGACACAGATCTTGGTCCTAAAGTGAACCAAAGAGAAGTGGAAGCCATGGAGCGTTTGGTGGCCCAGAGCGTCAAAGAAGGCGCGCAAATAGCCACAGGCGGTGCACGTTTGAAAGAAGGGCCTTATGAAAAAGGCTTTTGGTTTGAACCCACGGTACTAACCCATGTAAGCCAAGACATGACGATTGTTCATGAAGAGTCGTTTGGGCCGATTCTTCCTGTGATCAAATTTAGCTGCCTAGATCAAGTGATCGCGTATGCGAATGACAGTGAGTATGGCTTGGCGGCCATGGTTTGCACAAAAGAGATGAAAACCATTTTACGTTTGGTGGATGAGCTGGAAGCGGGCGAGGTTTACATTAACCGCGGTCATGGGGAGCAGCATCAAGGCTTTCATAATGGCTATAAACTCAGTGGCACTGGCGGAGAAGATGGTAAGTACGGCTTTGAGCAGTATCTAGAAAAGAAAACCTTCTACGTGAACTTTGATTAAGCGGATGATGGGCTAAAAAATGACCCTAAATGATGATGTTAATACACCATGATTTAGGGTCTTTTTGTGCGCTTAGCGGTGCTTGTTATTCTAAAAGCCTTATTCTAAAGGCATTATTTTAGTACATATTTTTTCAGGGCAAATTCCACACCACGAATTTCGGCTAAGCCCTTCATTCGGCCAAGGGCAGAATAGCCAGGTTTCGAGTCTCGGCGCAAATCGTCCATGATTTGATGGCCGTGATCTGGGCGCAGTGGAATAGCGCTGCCTTCCCCTGTTTCTTGGCGACGTTTTTCTTCTTTCAATAACACTAAAATCACGTCTGAAATGTCGGCATTGCCTTCCAAATGGGCAGCTTCGTGGAAGCTTCCCCTAGTTTCTTCCCGTTGTGTAGAGCGCAAATGAGTGAAGTAAATGCGGTCAGCAAAGCGGGTAGCCATGGCGCATAAATCATTGTCTTCACGAACACCATAAGAGCCAGTGCAAAAAGTGATGCCATTGGTTTTTGACGGCACTCGATTGATCAACCACTGGATGTCTTCTTTGGTCGAAACGATCCGTGGCAAACCTAAAATAGGGCGTGGTGGATCGTCTGGATGCACCGCAAGAGACACACCACAGGCTTCGGCGACAGGCACAATATGATCTAAGAAGTGAGCGAAGTTTTCTCTCAAGGTGTCTTTGTCTATGTGGTCGTAGGCGGCCAGAGCCGTACGAAAGTTCTCTAATGTATAGCTTTCTTCTGCGCCGGGCAGGCCTGCCAAAATGGTGCCGATTAATTGCTCTCTGCCAGTGTCATCTAAGGCCGCTAAATGGCTTTTCGCAGCGTTAATTTCAGCTTCGCTGTACTCGGCTTCGGCGCCTTCTCTTTGTAAAATAAACAAATCAAACGCCGCAAATGCCGTTTGATCAAAGCGCAGCGCACGGGAGCCATCGGCCAAGGTGTAGCTCAAATCCGTTCGGGTCCAATCCAATACTGGCATAAAGTTATAGCAGACGGTGGAAATGCCACACTCCGCTAGGTTACGGATGCTTTGTGCGTAGTTTTCAACGTATTTTTGGTAGTTGCCGGTACGCTGTTTGATGTCTTCATGAACAGGAATACTTTCTACTACGGACCAGCGCATGCCTGCCGCTTCAATGGTGGCTTTAACTTCTTGAATTCGCTCAATAGGCCAAACCTCACCATTGGGCAAATCATGCAAGGCGGTGACTATGCCGGTTGCGCCAGCTTGTCGAATGTCTTGCAAACTAATCGGATCTTGGGTTCCGAACCAACGCCAAGTATGTTCCATAAAATACGCTCCTAATGGTTATTGTTTGTTGATCGACATGCGCTTTGCATCAAGTCCAAGAGGCTTTCTTTGCGCTGCAAAGCGTCGAATAATGAGGCCAAACGCGTTATCAGCGAGCGGTTGGTCATCATGATGGGTGGGAAAACGTCTTGTTGTGCTAAACACGCCGAGACCAATTCAAACGAGTTGGAATATTGCGCCAATACAAGCGCGAACAACTCGGCTTCTAGGGGATCATTGATCGATGTTTTTTGTTGAGCGGCTTGTTGAATGTAAAATAGCCAGCCTGCAATCCCCAGCTCCGTCGCCGCAGACGAGGCCTGTTTTTGCTGCTGTTCTATTAACCCACTAAGCCAGCGTTGAGGCAGCTTTTGGCTCCCATCCATGGCGATCTGAGAGAGTTGATGCTGCAAACTGTCGTTCTCAAAGCGCGTTAGCAATTGCTGGCTGTATGCCATTAACTCTTGTGGTTTGCATGTGGGTAACGTGGGGGCCACTTCCTGTTGCATATAATGCTCAAGAAACGCTCGGATCGTGGTGTTTTCCATGGCGTGAGCAACGGTCTGATAGCCCGCCAGTTGCCCTAAATAGGCCAATAAAGAATGGCTGCCATTGAGCATTCTGAGCTTCATGGTTTCGTAAATGGAGACGTCCTGAACCATTTGCACCCCCGCGCTTTCCCATTGAGGGCGCCCGAGGGGAAAGTTGTCTTCGACCACCCATTGGCAAAAGGCTTCACATTTCACCACAGTGGGGGTGGTAATGCCGGTGTCAGCTTCTATTTTCTGTAGATCGTCTGCAGAAAGCGCAGGAACAATGCGATCGACCATCGAGCTTGGAAAAGCAACTTCTGCTTCTATCCAGGTGGCCAATGACGAGTCTTGTGCGCTGGCCATGCCGAGTACGGCGTTTTTGGTTCTGATGCCGTTGTGGGGCATGTTGTCGCAAGACAAAACGGCAAAGGCTGGCAGGCCTTGCGCACGTCGCTGTTTAAGCGCATTAACGATCAGCCCTAACGCTGTTTTTGGGTCGTCTGGGTGTTGGATATCATGCAGGACCGCTGGGTTTTCCAGTAGCAAATCTCCGCTTGATGGTGACAAATAATAGCCTTTCTCTGTCACGCTTAAGGTGACTATCTTGGTGGAGGCGGCGCTCATTTGTGCTAATAATCGCTGACGCTCTTGCTGATCTTTGGCAAAAAAAGCCTGCTTAATGGCTTTTATTTCACGTACCACTAGATGTTGACTGTCGGTGTACTCGACCACTGGGTAGCTGTAATTAGCCGCTTTGAGTTGCTCAACCAACTGATAGTTAGAACGAATGTTCGCACTGGCTATCATCCAATCGCCACCATGTTGAGCGAGTGTCTTTTCTAGGTACACCGCTTGATGAGCGCGGTGAAAAGCCCCCAGACCGATGTGCACCAGACCCACTTGATGCTGGCTTGGGTCGATTGCACTGGGAATCTGTTGAATGTTCATTTTATACCCTCTGCCCACAGGCTGATTAATCTAATAAAGACGGAAGCCACAGTGAAATAGCCGGAATATAAGAAACCAGTAAAAGCACTATGATGTTACAGACAGAAGCACTATATGGACGATCAGAATTTCCTCTGGCGGCTTTTCATTGATCTCAAAAATAGCGCTGCTAAGTGTTTGTGGTATTGGCTCGCTGGTGGTGCTTAATTTTGTATTGATTAAGCGTTTGTGAGGTTTTGCCAAGTATTTTATTTTGGCATACCAAATTCAATCTGCTGGCTAAAAGTAGCGTGAAAAAAAGACAAAAACAAGGCCTCAGTTAAAATTGGCATACCAAATTTAGGTTTAAAATGAGTTTTTTGATTAAATAATCGACTTCCATGAGTGCTTCGGTAAAAATGGCATACCAGATTGTTTGATACTTTTAAGAAAATATTATGGCTGAACGACTGTATAGAGAGATTGGGCAAAAGATTAGGCTCGAAATAGAAAAATCCGCGTTACAGGTGGGGGATAAACTGCCGACGGAGCGTGTTTATGCAGAGCTTTTTGGGGTCAGTCGAACCTTGGTTCGAGAAGCCTTCATCATGCTCGAAATCGAAGACTTGATTGAAGTGAGAAAAGGCTCAGGCAGCTACTTAAAAAATACACTTTCTTCACAAACGTCACTGCCAGAGATATCCGATGTAGGGCCGTTTGAAATGCTGCAAGCTCGACAAGTTCTCGAAAGTGCGATTGCAGCGCAAGCGGCGCTGTCTATTACAAAAGCGGACATTCAGAAACTGCAAGAAACCTTGGCGTTGGAAGGGGCTGAACTGAACTCTGTCGAGAAAGCCAATTCGGCAGACAGAGAGTTTCACTTGTTAATCGCAAAAGCGACGCAAAACACCTTGCTGTTAGACACGGCGACTCGATTGTGGGAAATGCGCGACAGTAATCCTATGTGGCACCAGCTGCACGCACGGATCAAAGACTCTTCCTACCATGGTCAGTGGATTGATGATCATAAGGACATTTTGACGCAATTGAAAAAGCGCAGTGAAAGTGGCGCAAGACAAGCCATGTGGCAGCATTTAGAGAATGTAAAACAAACCTTGTTTGCTTTATCAGATACCGAAGCGCCAGATTTTGACGGCTATATATTTGCCCAACCTAATAAAAGTTAAGCAGTCTAGGAAAGGTGCGAATCAGTCGTCTAAGCCTCAGGTCTTAAGAGAAATCGTCAATTAAGGCGCGACGCTGACGCCTTATTGCTTGGTGCGTTTCAATGTTTCAATGTCCTCCATGAGTTCTGTGAGTAGGGGAGTGATTGAAATGTCTTTTTCATTCAATTGCGCTTCAAACTCTGCACAGCTTGCAAACAACGACATGGCACCTATGTTGCCACTGACGCCTTTTAACTTGTGTACGTAGGCTGTTTTTTCCGCATAGGTTAATGTTTCATTGCTGACATTAAGTTCTGCATAGTCGGCTAGGAAAGAGTCTAATACTGTGTAATAGGCATCACTGCCGATCCATTTGAATATAGTGTTTGATAGATCAAAGCGGTCCATTTGATTGAGCTCGTCTAAGCTTATCCCACTTGTTTTGGGGGTGGCGATTGGGGCGCTATCTACGGATTTCTCTTTGTCTATCACGGTTTGCTCTGGCCAATAGTCGATGATGGCTTGCATCAACTTGTTCATATCTATTGGTTTTGGAACATGGCTATTCATACCCACTTCTTTGGACGTATGAAACTCCTGCTCTGTGACGCCTGCTGATAATGCAATGATAGGGAGTTCGTCTAAGGAGAAGCTATGTCGAATGATCTTGGTGGCTTCTAATCCATCCATCACGGGCATTTGAACGTCCATAAAGACGATATCAAAATCATTGTTGTGCACGCTATCAACCGCTTCTTGGCCATTGTTGGCGAGCACGACATTAATGTTAACGCTTTTAAAAATCTCCGAAATAATACTTTGGTTGGTTAAATTATCTTCCACCAGCAGTATTTTTGGCGCCCCGATGCGAGCAACTCGATCAATAATCTTAGCCTCTAATGTTTTGACTAGGTTGCTACTGTCATCTTCGACAAGCTGAATGTTAGGCACTAATTCTAGGTTTTGCAGCAGCTCTAGAAAGTTAGAGACAGTAACGGGCTTCTTAATAAAATACACTTCGATAGCCGTGTCTTTGTAGGTTCTCGCGTTTTGCTCGTTAGATGACATTAACACCAGCTTGGTTAGGCCGAGCTGCTTAGCAGAAAAACGGTCGATCACAGTTTGCACATCGTCTAGGGAAACAGGGTTCTCGATGTCGAAGATGATGAAATCGAGCGGGTTATCGCTTGTTGAAAGTGACTGAATGGCATTCTCTAGCTCATCTTGAGTGGAGATGGCGGTGGCATTACAGCCCCAATGGCGAAAGAGCTTATTAATAAAGTCTGAGCTTTTGTTTATTTTGTTGATGACCCATACGTTGAGTGCGTAGATGTTGATTTTTTCACGATCGATCACGCTCTCTTCTTTCACCACGTCTAGCTCTAGAGTGAAGCCGAACTCTGACCCTTTACCCAGTTCGCTTTTGATTTCTAAGTCAGATCCCATAGAGCGTAATAGTTCTTTGGAGATCGATAACCCTAAGCCTGTGCCGCCATTCTCTTTTGATAGCGTGTTGTCGGCTTGGGTGAATTTTTCACCTAATGTCGCAACCAGAGAGTTGGACATGCCAACGCCTTGGTCTATGACGGCACAAGACAGTGTTAATGTCTTATTGCTGTTCGTGGTGTAGCTCACGGCAAGCGTAATGGGTTTGCCACCACTGAATTTAATGGCATTGCTGAGTAAGTTGTTAATGACTTGTTCAATTCGATATTCATCCCCTAAGCAATAGTAGAAGAATAAGCTAGGTTCCATATCCAGTAATAATTCAGAGCCGTTTAAATTAGCGGAGCCATTGAAGGTTGATATGCTGCGCTCTATGGTAAGGGATGGTCTAAATTCCGATTTGGAAAGAACAGACTTTCCGCTTTCTATTTTGCTTAGGTCTAAAATGTCATTGATGATTCTGCGTAAGCCATCGGAAGAATCTTTGATGATTTTCAGGCGTTTGACGATTTTCTCATCTAGGTCTTCTTTGAGCAGTAGCTCTAGCAACCCTGATATTGCGGTCATTGGGGTGCGTATTTCATGGCTCATATTGGCGAGGAATTGAGATTTAAACGCTCTGGAGTTTTCAGATATTTTGAGTTGCTTGTTCAGTTCACTGTTTAATCGGATGACTTTTTGATCAGACCTGTGAATTAATATTAACAGCAAGATCCCAGATATTAATGCAATAAGCCCAATGATGGATGAGTCAAGGAGATTGTCTTTAAATAGACGATCCAAATAGGTTTGTTTGGTTGAAACAAGTAGATAAATGCTCTCTTCTGCTCTTACTTGTGGGGCGTAATCGACGCCACCAAGGGTGTGGTAAGGTAGATTTTTAGCGCCTGATTTGATGGCTTCGAACTCATCTCTCTTCTGGTAGAAACCTTCTAACGTCTGCTTATTTCCATTCAAAACGCCATTGCTGAGTATGTCTAGGAAAGAGGAATCAGAGAACGAGTTAGAATAACGCAAGCTGCCTTGCTCGTTAAATAAATCAACATCGATGCCCGGTGAGCTTAGCTGATTCAGTTTCTGGAAAAGGTCATTTAAATTGAAGTTGATGACGATAATGCCTTGGAACTGATTTTCAGCGTCTTTAATCGGTGTGGCCAGTCTTATCGTTGGCTGATAAGGCGTTACTATGACGTTGTTTTCTATATTCAAATCCAGTTTAGACAAATAGATGTAGCCACTGCTTAACTTCTTTGCTTCGGTGAAGTAGTAGCGCCCGGATTTGTTTTGTAATTGGTCTTTGTTTACGACGCTAATCTCGTCTTTTTTACCCTTTTCCAAGGTTCGATTCATGCGATAGCGTTCCAGGCCATTTTTATCAATCCATCGTACTTGAGTGACGGACTTATTCATCAAGAATGAATTTCTAAAGATGGTATCAAGGTCGTTATAGGCGCCTTTGGTTGAATCTTTTATTTTAAATATATCCTGCTGAACGCCTTGAAAGGTAACGTGAATGGTGGTGTCTACGCTGTCCCAATAGAATTTATTTAAGATGCTGTCTGCGTTGCTATAGACACGATTCACTTCAGAAACCACATGGGAGTTGGAAAAACTTTCCCTGCGCTCAAAATCCAAATAGACAAGCACAATGGAAACTGCCAGCACGAAAGGCAAAATAAGAATGGCAATGAATCTTGGCTTCAGTATGTTATTCATAATAGGGGTATCAGCCTAAGCAAATGCATGAGCATTTGTATTAGAGGGTTATAAAAATGTGAGAAACGGTATGGTTAATAACGATAGGGATAACGCATCGTCTTCTATATAAAGAGCCGAAGCGTAGCCAATCTCATTCAGGTCTCTACTCTATCGTTTAGCGTGAAGGTGAACAAGTATTCCTGCGCCAAGCGCTGAGAAACTGGTCAGATAAGTCATCCAATAAGAGGTCTTACTCGTATAGGGTTAAAGGTACTCACAATTCCTCTGACTCATAAGGAGATAACATGATAACGCTTCACCATTTGGAACAATCTCGCTCACAGCGAGTGTTGTGGTTACTGGAAGAATTAGGGCTGGCTTACGAGGTGATTCAATATCAGCGGGACCCTGTCACCCTGGCCGCACCAGAGTCGCTTTTCAGTATACACCCTCTTGGCAAAGCGCCGATTTTGAGTGACGGCGAGCTGGTGATTGCAGAGTCTGGTGCGATTATCGAATACTTGATTGAGCGGTACGATCTGGATGGGCGTTTCAGACCTGCTGCAGGGCAGGCTTTATTAGATTATCGTTATTGGCTGCATTTTGCGGAAGGCTCCTTAATGCCACTATTGGTGATGAAGCTAGTGTTTACCAAGATAACGACCAGTCCAATGCCTTTTTTTGCCAAGCCGATTGCCAAATCGATTGGTCAAAAAGTTCACTCGAGTTTCTTACTCCCTAGATTGATACCTCAGCTGGCGTTTATTGAGCGTACTTTAGCAGAACGTACTTGGTTTGCTGGTGATCGTGTCTCTGGGGCAGACATTCAAATGAGTTTTCCCTTGATCGCAGCAAGCGCTCGTCTTGACCTGTCTGCTTATCCTAATATTGACCGCTTTATAAAACAGGTCGAAGCCATGCCTCATTACCAAAAAGCGATAAAGAGAGTGACAACCGGCGAGGCTGCGTAAGCGTCTAATTTGGTGATTATGTGGAGGAAATAGACACTTTGCTTGATGATCGACAAACAAAGTGTCTTGAGAAACCTTTAGCCAGCGGCGACAATATTGCTTTATTCATCAGCGCTTATCTTTTTATGTCCTCACCGATCACTGTGTACGAAGAGAAACTACGACATCAAGACATTCGTTTTGACGAACATCAGCAGGCGGCGCTGTTGGCGTTAGATGGTGTCTACACAAACCTTATGGCGGCTCGCTCACAGAACCGCGTTGTCGTCTCCTCTGATCTTCCATCTAATCCGGTGAAAGGGGTGTATCTATGGGGAGATGTGGGCCGTGGAAAGACCTTTTTAATGGATCTCTTTTACGAGTGTTTGCCAGAGGGGATGGGGTTAAGGCTGCATTTTCATCATTTTATGGCACGTTTGCACCGTGAACTTAATTTGGCGTTCGGTCAAAAGAACCCATTAGAAGGCATTGCTAAGCGCTTAGCGACAGAGTGCAAGGTGTTGTGCTTCGATGAATTTTTCGTCTCCGACATTGGCGATGCCATGTTGTTAGGCGGGTTGGTCGAGTCGCTCTTTAAAGAGGGTGTCTTACTGGTTGCAACCTCTAATATTCCCGTAGAAGGCCTGTTCCAGAGCCAATTGCAAAAACAACGCTTTGAACCGTCGATTGCGTTATTGCAGCGCAACTTAGAGAGTATTCATCTGCATGGTGAAGAAGATCACAGGATGCGTCACAAGGGAACGGACCCTGTGTATTTTGTGCAAGATGAAAATGCCTTAGAGCTGGCTTTTTTAACCTTGTCTCATGGGCGGGTATCTTCGGCACCGCTTAGCGTATGCCGTCGGGCCATTGCCGTTAGAAAGGCGTCTGACAATGTTGCTTGGTTTGATTTTTTTGACCTGTGTGATGGGCCGCGATCTTCTTTAGACTACATCGAACTGGCGCAGCGTTTTCCTTGTATTTTTGTGTCTGGTATTCCTGTATTAAGCAACGAACCCTATGAGCGGATAAAAGCGCGAGGCACGGAAGATGGTGCCATTGGGTCAGGGCAAACTGGTGAGCGGGTGGTGTCTTTGGGCATTAATGACGACGCAGTACGACGTTTTATTAGTTTGGTCGACGAATGCTATGACCATCAAGTGGTGCTGTATTTAAGTGCTGATGTGCTATTGGCCTCTCTTTATCAAAATGGCGCCTTGTTGTTCGAATTTCGGCGAACTTACAGCCGTTTAACCGAAATGCAGTCCCTTCACTACCAATCGATTCGAGGTTATTTGGCTAAATAGCGCGCGTTTGTCGCTTTTCTCCATTTTTTATGGCTTGATAAATAGGCTATCCGTAACCAAGATAGCGACTAAGACAATAACATATGAAAAGGAGAGCGATCATGTTGTACGAAGATCGCGTTGATGCGCTAGTCGCACCGAAAGGGGCATTGGAGATGTTATCGCAAGATGAGATATCTCGCATGTCCGATGATTCTGGTTCACTTCATTCTTTATTCCGCAGCTGCGCATTGGCCATTTTAAACTGCGGCAGTGACTCCGATGACGCGAACGCCGTCATGGAAGAGTTCAAAGATTTTGATGTCCGTATTATTCAACAAGAGCGTGGCGTCAAACTGCAATTAAAAAATGCCCCAGCAAGCGCCTTTGTGGACGGCAAAATGATCAGTAGCGTGCGCGAAATGTTGTTTAGCGTGCTGCGTGACATTATTTTTACTTATCACGAATACAATTTAGCGCGCGGCCTAGACTCGGCAAGCTCTGATAAAATCACCAATGTGGTATTTGAATTGCTGCGCAATGCCAATGTGTTTCGCCGCATTCAAAGCCCAGACATGGTGGTCTGTTGGGGAGGGCACTCGATTGCTCGTAACGAATACGATTACACCAAGCGAGTAGGTCATCAACTTGGATTGCGTGAGTTAAATATCTGTACCGGCTGTGGGCCTGGCGCGATGAAAGGGCCGATGAAGGGCGCGGCCATAGCGCACGCGAAACAGCGAATTCATACCGGTGTTTACTTGGGGTTAACTGAGCCTGGCATCATAGCAGCAGAGTCACCTAACCCGATTGTGAACAAGCTGGTGATCATGCCAGACATCGAGAAGCGCCTAGAGGCCTTTGTTCGTACTGGACATGGCATCATTGTGTTTCCTGGTGGAGCGGGTACTGCTGAAGAAATTCTGTATATTTTAGGTATTTTGCTGCATCCCAAAAATGCCAATGTGCCTTTCCCATTGATCTTCACTGGACCAAAAGAAAGTGCGGATTACTTTGAGCAGATCCACGCTTTTATTGGTGATGTGTTAGGGAAAGAAGCGCAAGAGAAATACCAAATCATTATAGAAGATGAAGTGGCTGTGGCGCGTGCGATGAAGCAAGGCTTAGAAGACGTACGTCATTATCGTAAAGCGCACCAAGATGCCTTTTATTATAATTGGAAGCTGTACATTCCAGAAGAATTTCAGCATCCGTTTGAACCGACCCATGACAAAGTACGTGGCTTGAATTTGCACTTTGGTCAGGAAACGCATTTATTAGCGGCGGATTTACGTCGTGCTTTCTCGTCTATCGTCGCTGGTAACGTTAAGGCGCAAGGCGTGGCTTATATCAAAGAGTTTGGCCCTTTTGAAATCCACGGTGATAAATTGCTGTTGGAAAAATTAGACGCGTTATTGCAGGCTTTCGTTACTCAGCAGCGCATGAAGTTGCCAGGCAGTGAATACATTCCTTGTTATAAGGTCGTGACTGGTTGAGTCGCTAGATTAAGTAACACGCGCAACAAAAAAAAGGCCCAGTGCCTTTTTTTTTATTGCGCGATTAAGGTGGCTAAAGATTAGCCAAAAACAGACCAGCCGATACTGTCTGAAAGGGCTTCTAAAGCCGCAATGCCTGCCAAGGAGTTGCCTGATGTATTTAATTCTGGCGACCAGACACACACCGAAAAGCGGTTTGGTACTATGGCAACAATACCGCCTCCGACACCACTTTTACCAGGTAATCCAACACGATAGGCAAAGTTTCCGGCTTCGTCGTATAAGCCGCTGGTGGCTAATAGTCCATTGACCTGTTTGGCTTCGCGAGCGCTAATAACTTGTTCGCCACTGTGCTGGCAATAGCCCTTGTTGGCTAAGAAGCTAAACGCTTTCGCAAGATCAATGCAGCTCATGCGCATGGCACAGTTATCAAAATAATTGTGCAGCACGTCTTCTACGTCATTATGAAAGTTGCCAAAGGCTTTCATTAAATACGCCATGGAGGCATTGCGCGCACGAAACTCGTACTCTGAATTTGAGACGGTTTTATCGGAGGTTAACCCCTGGTTCCCCGATAAGCGGCGTATGTATTCACGCATGGCGTAGTGCGGCGAGGCAAAACGGGACTGATTCATGTCACTCACCACCAATGCGCCCGCATTGATGAAAGGGTTACGGGGGATGCCCGCCTCATACTCTAGTTGAACAAGAGAGTTGAATGGGTTGCCGGATGGCTCACGACCCACTCGTTGCCACATGTCTTCACCATAATGTTTCATAGCAAGCGTTAAGCTGAAGACCTTTGAAATACTCTGTATCGAAAACTCAGTGTCCGCTTGTCCAGTGTGAAAAAGTTCACCGCTGTTGCTATAGATGGCAATGCCAAATTGATTTGGGTCCACGTTGGCGAGTGCTGGGATGTAGTCAGCGACTTTACCGGCACCGATTAACGGGCGCACTTTTTGTTCTATGCTGTGTAGCAATTCATCCACAGGTGGTTACCTATTTAATGCTTATCGAAAGGCGGGTTTATACAGAAAAATGATGCGTCACGATAGCGCTTGTCGGCGGGTGATGCCAACAAGCGTTTTCGTGTTCGAATGTTTACTTATCTGGGTTTTGTTGTATCCATAGGGCGTGTTGTCTAATGATTTGCCCTGAGATAGTCACAGGGCTAGGAATATTCGGCAGATTATCGATATCCCACCACGCGGCTTCTTCTATTTCGCCTGGCGCCGGTGTCAGTTCGCCGCCATCGTAATCGGCAAAGAAGCCGACCATTAACTGATGGGGAAAAGACCAAGGTTGGCTGCTGGCATAGCGAATGTTTTTAACCTGTATGCCCACTTCTTCTTGGACTTCGCGGGCGACCGCTTGCTCTAACGTTTCACCGGCTTCAACAAAGCCTGCAATGTTGCTTTGCATGTCTGTTTGCATCTGTGTGCCTCTGGCGAGCAGTAGCTTATTGCCTTTTTTGACCGAGACTATGATGCAAGGTGAAATCCTAGGATAGTGGCGTAGATTACAGGTTGGG
Source organism: Marinomonas sp. KMM3893 (assembly GCF_004352855.1). Classification (GTDB taxonomy): domain Bacteria; phylum Pseudomonadota; class Gammaproteobacteria; order Pseudomonadales; family Marinomonadaceae; genus Marinomonas; species Marinomonas arenicola. Next base: position 665,729 of record NZ_SJSC01000002.1, read on the forward strand.
CAGATTTTAGTGTGTTCTGTGGTGTGCCTGTTGCGCATTTCTGTGCCGCAGCGACCGCAGAATCTGTGGTCTCTATCCCAGGTTGAAAGCTGGTGGGCGCGGCTCAGTAGAAGATAGTTGGCTTCGTTTTGTAAGAAGAGTAATTCACGCAAGCCCATCTCGCGAAAGCCTCTGGGCATGTTTTCAAAACGGCACACAAACACATCTTGTCGTGAATCGTCTGCAGAAAGCCACTGACCGCAATACACAGCACGCATATTCGCGTCAGGCTGAAAAGCCGTAAAAGGAATAAGGAAACGTTCTTCTGATTCGATTAAAACTTGGTTTTTATGCAATAAAATATAAAGCGCATCCTGATGAGGAGTAGGGTGCGCATGGGTACCGATTTCTAACATGAGAAGGCTCTGTTGAGTGCAAAAAGATTACGCTAACGCGAAGCTCAGTTTGACGCAACAGAGTCGGTAGGATTAATCCCAATTAAGGATAACTTTCCCTGATTGGCCAGATGCCATCGCCTCAAATCCTTCCTGAAACTGCGAAATAGGGAAGTGATGTGTCACAATCGGGCTAATATCGAGACCAGATTGCAGCATGGCCACCATCTTATACCAGGTCTCATACATTTCTCGGCCATAGATACCTTTAATGATAAGCCCTTTGAAAATAACTTGGTTCCAATCAATGGTGGTTTCTTTGCCAGGAATGCCGAGCATGGCAATTTTGCCACCGTGATTCATGCATTCCAGCATGGATGAAAATGCAGCCCCATTGCCTGACATTTCTAGGCCCACATCAAAGCCTTCTGTCATGCCGACTTCTTTCATGACGTCTTTTAATGACTCTTGGCTAACATTGACGGTGCGAGTCGCGCCCATTTTCTTTGCCAGCTCTAAACGGAAGTCATTGACGTCGGTAATCACCACATTTCTTGCGCCAACGTGTTTGGCGATCGCGGCGGCCATGGCGCCGATTGGACCTGCGCCGGTAATCAATACATCTTCGCCCGTAAGGTCAAAAGACAAGGCCGTGTGTGTGGCATTACCAAATGGGTCGAAAATGGCAGCCATGTCGTCACTGATGTCGTCAGGGATTTTAAAAGCGTTACTGGCTGGGATTACTAAATACTCACCAAACGCGCCAGTTCGGTTAACCCCAACGCCTAATGTCTCACGGCATAAATGGCGTCGGCCTGCTCGACAGTTACGGCAATGACCACAAGTGATGTGACCTTCACCAGACACTCGATCGCCGATATGAAAGCCGTTTACTTCAGCGCCGATTTCAGCGATCTCGCCGACAAATTCGTGACCAACGGTCATTGGCACAGGAATGGTGTTCTGCGCCCACTCATCCCAATGGTAAATGTGCATGTCAGTACCGCAAATGGCGGTTTTATGTATTTTAATAACGACGTCGTTATGGCCGCATTCTGGGTATGGTGCGTCAGTCATCCAGATGCCTTTTTCTGCGTGTAGCTTGGCAAGCGTTTTCATGGTGTGACTCCTTAAATAATGTTCAGAGAACGGCCAATTTTGGCGAAAGCATCAATCGCGTGATCAAGCTGCTCTTTGGTTAATGAGGCTGACATTTGAGTGCGGATTCTGGCTTTTCCCATAGGCACCACAGGGTAGGAAAAACCGGTGACATAAATCCCTTCTTGATAAAGTGCGTTGGCCATTTCCTTGGCTAATTTGGCGTCGCCAAGAATAACGGGAATGATAGGGTGGTCGCCGGGCACTAGGTTGAACCCTAATTGGCTCATCTTTTCTCTAAAATAAGCGCTGTTCGCTTTAAGTTGCAAGCGAGCGTCGTTGCCTTTTTTGATGAGCTCTAAAATTTCCAATGTGGTGGCGGTAATGACTGGCGCCAATGAGTTGGAAAATAAATAAGGGCGTGAACGTTGGCGCAACCATTCAACAATGGGTTTTGAGGCGCTGGTGTAGCCGCCCGATGCGCCGCCTAAAGCCTTACCTAAAGTGCCGGTAATAATGTCTACTCGACCCATGACGTCGCAGTACTCATGGCTGCCGCGACCATTTTCACCTAAAAAGCCAACGGCATGAGAATCGTCAACCATCACGAGAGCGTCGTATTGGTCGGCTAAATCACAAATGGATTTAAGGTCAGCAATAATGCCGTCCATGGAAAACACACCGTCGGTGACGATCAGTTTTGTTTTAGCCCCATCGGCGTCTGCTTGTTGTAGTTGTGCTTCTAGTTCTTGCATATCGTTGTTGGCGTAGCGGTAGCGTTTGGCTTTGCATAAACGAATCCCATCAATGATGCTGGCATGGTTAAGAGCATCACTGATAATCGCGTCTTCACTATTCAGCAAGGTTTCAAATAAACCACCATTAGCATCAAAACAAGACGAGTAGAGTATGGTGTCTTCCATTTGTAAAAACTGGCTAATCTGGGCTTCTAATGTGGTGTGAATATTTTGTGTGCCACAGATAAAGCGTACAGACGCCATACCATAGCCAAAAGTATCTAGCGCTTCATGGGCTGCTTGTGTGACATCTTTATTGTTGGCAAGACCTAGATAGTTGTTGGCGCAAAGGTTGATCAAGCTAGCATTGTCGGCGGTGGTTACTTGGCTAGACTGCGGAGACGCTAACGCTCTTTCTTCTTTATAAAGGCCTTGGTCTTTTAGCTCTTCTAGCTGGCGCTCGAGGTTTTGAAAAAATGTAGATCGGTTCATGCTAATTCTCTCTTTAATGCTGCGATATGATGAAATTAAGTGTAGAAGGCTTGTTGGGTCTCGTGTAGATGCAGTGAAGTATCAAAATGACCGTAACAGTTTGTTTTCGATGGCTGGCTTTTTGTTAAAGCTGTCGCGTAGAATGAGCACAAATTTTAAGCAGAGAGACGATTGAATGTTATCTAAAGTACGTAGCAGTGTGCTGATCAGCACCATGATGATGAGTGTTGGGGTCAGTGCTCAGGATTATTTGCCGATTCTTCAATACCATCATGTGAGTAAGACAACCCCTGCTTCTACCTCGCTTACGCCAGCTCAGTTTACCGAGCAGATGGATTACCTTAAAACCGCTGGTTTTCAAGTGGTTGATTTGAAAGACGCATTAGAGAAGTTGAAAAAACATCAGAGCTTACCTGATAAAGCGGTCGCGATTACTTTTGACGATGCGTATCGAGACATCTATCTAGGCGGTTTTCCTATTCTTAAGGAAAGAGGTTTTCCGTTCACCGTTTTTCTGAATACTAAGCCGATTGGACGAAATCATCACTTTTTGACTTGGCAAGACATTAAAGAGATGGAGAAGTCTGGTGGTGTGTTTGCCAACCATACGATCAATCATCCTTACATGTTAAGAAAAGAAGCGGGTGAAACCAACGATCAATGGTCAGCTCGTATGGCCCATGAAGTGGATACCGTAGAAACCATATTGAATGAGCAGCTAGGGCATTCTCCTAAAATGTTGGCTTACCCTTATGGCGAGTCCAACGATGTAATACGTGCACTGGTAAAAGAACGAGGCCTTATGGCGTTTGGTCAGCAGTCCGGTGTGGTCAGTGCGGATTCTAACTTTGAAGATCTGCCACGTTTTCCGGCATCTGGACGTTTTGCCAAACTGTCTACTTTAAAAGTGAAGCTGGCGTCTAAGCCTATGCCTCTTCTTAATGAAGAAAGTGGCGGGGATTTTGCGACGGATAAACCTGTGTCTATTCGTTTAACGTTTAAGCCGGGTAACTATCGCCTGAAAGATTTGGCCTGTTATGTCTCCGGCCAAGGCAAGGCGTCGTTGAACTGGATAGAGAAGAACGAAGTCGTGGTTACTGCGCCCAGCGCATTTGGTGTTGGTCGTGGAAGAATTAACTGCACCATGCCAGATCAAAGTGCGAAGCATTATTACTGGTATTCCAATGTTTGGATCCGTCCAGGGGCAGATCAGGGCTATGTAGTAGAAAAAGTTGGAAAAAGTTAACTTTTTTTAAAAAAGATGTTGCACTGAAATCTCAAATCAGTATTATACATCTCGCTCGCAACGGAGGGGTGGCAGAGCGGTTTAATGCACCAGTCTTGAAAACTGGCGTAGGTTAATAGCCTACCGAGAGTTCGAATCTCTCCTCCTCCGCCATCTTCCTTTTAGGAAGGTTGTTGTGTTGTAAGCAAAGATAAAATTAGTTCCTCGATAGCTCAGTTGGTAGAGCAAATGACTGTTAATCATTGGGTCACTGGTTCGAGTCCAGTTCGAGGAGCCAGATCGGAGTATAGCGCAGTCTGGTAGCGCGCCTGCTTTGGGAGCAGGATGTCGGGAGTTCGAATCTCTCTACTCCGACCATTTAATTTTATCGTCACCTAGTAATGGTGGGCGTAGCTCAGTTGGTAGAGCTCCGGATTGTGATTCCGGCGGTCGTGGGTTCAAGCCCCATCGTCCACCCCATTACTCTGATAGTTGGGTCGTTAGCTCAGTTGGTAGAGCAGTTGACTTTTAATCAATTGGTCACTGGTTCGAATCCAGTACGACCCACCAACTATCGTCAGAATATAATTCTGCAAACCTTATTAATTCCTCGATAGCTCAGTTGGTAGAGCAAATGACTGTTAATCATTGGGTCACTGGTTCGAGTCCAGTTCGAGGAGCCAATCGGAGTATAGCGCAGTCTGGTAGCGCGCCTGCTTTGGGAGCAGGATGTCGGGAGTTCGAATCTCTCTACTCCGACCATTAGGTTGTTAGAACATAGAAAATTATGAGCGGGTCGTTAGCTCAGTTGGTAGAGCAGTTGACTTTTAATCAATTGGTCACTGGTTCGAATCCAGTACGACCCACCATTCTTCTCATAATCCTCTCTCTTTTATTTCCCTTTCTTGTGTTAATTCCTAGATCTTTCTCTGATTCAATTTAAAATATTCTATCGTCTATCGTCTATCGTCTATCGTCTATCGTCTATCGTCTATCGTCTATCGTCTATCGTCTATCGTCTATCGTCTATCGTCTATCGTCTATCGTCTATCGTCTATCGTCTATCGTCTAGTTTAAGTAAGCTGCCTGTTTTTGTGGGCTGGAGTGCTTGTAAAAAAGAGTGACCAGATTCCTGTGTCCATGCTGGCCTACGAATAATTCAGAATTCCAGATCTCAGCGTAGGCTAGATGGAGTCCACTTGAGCTGTGTTGGTTGCAGGGTGAAAGCTTCGTTTTCAGTGCCGGATTCCCGTCGTGCCTCCGTTCGTGTTGGTCTACGATTTCAGCTCACAAATGGATGTGGTGTCGTCGATTATTTGGTCTTTAGCTCACATGGTGTCATTTGTTGGTTTGGCTTTCTGAGGTGCTCTGAGGGCTTGTGGTGTGATGTTTTCTGTTTAGTGTGGGTAACTTGTGGTTTTGTTTGTTTTAGTGGATTAAAAGGCTCTGAACGCACGTTTTGTGGATAAGCTTGTGCTTAACCGGTGTAGTTATTCAGTTTTTTCTTTTTTAATGTGGTGGTGTTTTTCTGTGGATAAGGTTTTGATTATTTGCTGATGTGGTGATAAGTATCAGAAAAATCTAAATAGGAATGTCATATTTATAGATAAAGGATTGATCTATAAAGAAAAGAATTAATGGTGGAGGGAGGTGGATTCGAACCACCGAAACTTTCGTGGCAGATTTACAATCTGCTCCCTTTGGCCACTCGGGAACCCCTCCACAGCAGCGCGGCATATATTATATGCCGCGCATCATCGTGTAAACACTTTTTTCTTATTTATTAAGAAGTTTTTCAAGTTTTGCCTTCATACGCTCTTCAGGAGACAGATTATCGTATGCGTCATCCTGGCGTTTTTGTGGGCTAGGTGCGTTTTTAGGCTTGTTGTTCGGCTTGCTAGCGGTTTTTTTGCTGGCTGGCGCTTTTGCCTTTGAGCGTGGTGTTCTGTCGCTCTTAGGGCGATTAAAGGTGGTTTTTTCCTTTTTAGGAATCATCGACTCAGGCAATGCTGGCTCGTTGTTTACAGGGGTGCCTTCAAGGTCAATGCGAGGTTGTCCTGACAATAGGCATTTTTTGTACCTGTCAGAGCGAGTGTAAGCGGCTAGGGCGCGTTTCTGCTTGCTGGCATTGAAGTCATCATCAAGAACCATGTCTTTATCGATACCGACCTTCAGAGGTTTAGGCTGGTTCCAATCAAACGCTTTTGGATAACGGTCTTCTAGCATCTTAATTAGGCGGCGGTTATTTTTTTGATTCTTCTGACGCTTCTTTTGCTCTGGCGTCAGTGTCGCTGCTTCTTGCGTGCTTTCACTTGCTGGTTGTACATCGTTTGTGGTGGTTTCCACTTGGATTTCGTCTTGTACTTCTGGCAAGCCGTTAAGCTCTGGTTGTTGTATTGTCATGTAATCAGTCTGTTCTGTTGTCGTGGTTGTGATGCTGGTTTCAGCAAGAGAGTTCAGCAAGTCAAAGCTCAGTTGATTTTCCACTTCGCTTTTCGGTGCTGGGGTATTTATTGTGTCAGCCGGTACGAGAAGATCTAAAGAGTCTTCAATATACAATTGTAATTGATCTTCAGTCGAACGCGATACCATGTTCTGTAAAAGATCCATTGAGGCGCTACTGCTGTCAGGTGAATTTGCATTCTCCGTTTTCAGTTGTGCGATTTCCTCGTTGGCGGCTTTTAGCTTTTCGATAAGCTGGTCGACCTCAGCTTCGAGTTTGGCGATTAATTGTTCCATACGCAAGGCTCAATTCTATAACGGTGTTAATGGAATGCTTGGGGTGTTTTTCACTCCAATCATTTCTTGCCGTTGAGTATCATTCGGCTGAACGACCGAGATAGTTGGATTACTTTTATGCCATATGAAAGCAGAGGCAGCCAATAAGCAGATAAATAAGCTAGACATTAATTTCATATTGCTTAGAAAGTAAGTCCAGCTCCGACCATCACGTGTTGATCGTATTTGGCGCTGCTACTGTTTAACAGTTTTACAAAGACATCCAATCGACTTGTATTCGATGTTGCAATGCGAAACCCTGCTTCTGGGTAATAAACATTGTCGTCAAAAAAGTCGACACCAAGGCCAATATAAGACCACATTGGAGAGCCTGGTATTATTTGGAATGCAGGGGTGGCGCTGTAGTAGCGGCCACCTAAAGCAATCGCACTTTCAGGGTCATCACCCAATGAAAAAGCAAAACCACCGTACATAGAGAAGTTAGATGGTGTTGTGAATTCCATCATGGTTCTCAGAATAGAGGTTGTGCTGCCGGTATCATTGTCTGTTGAAGGACGAGCGGCCGTTGCTTCAAAGCTCAATAAGCTTGCAACTTGTCCTTCTTCAGCAATTGCGCTTCCGCAGAAGAAAACTAAAGTGGCAAAGAGTAAAGATCTCATTGTTTATTATCCAATTGGTTAAGACGGTTTAGCATCTCAGATAAAGAAGATTCCCAGTTTGATTGCTGTTCAGATTTTTGAGTTAGCATGGTTTCTAATTCACTTTTGCCTTCGCTTAGCTCGTAATTCTGCATTTCTAGTTCAGAAATTTTCTGACGTAGAGAAGAGATTTCTTCAACAGCTTCGTTAATGCGTTGTTCTAGGTGGTGAAGTAATTCGTTGTTCATTGTGTTTATCCTAAAGTATATAAAATCGCTTTATAAAAATAGCGTTAGTGTGAAAATTACCAAGCAATCACAACATCTTGTTGCTGAACATTTAATATCTGAGCGTCAACGGCAAGCTCACCAATGGAAAAGTTGGGTTGCACTTGCTTGATAGTAACATTGATATTGGCATTATTCAGTTGTGTCTGCGCTGTTTGGTTTTGATTGTGGATTTCAAAGCGACGGTAGACGCTTAGTTTATCGCCTTGTTTAATTCCAGATAAAGAGCCGGCAGAAATATGAACGCGGTTGCCTTCGGTGCGAAATATGCTGGCAATAAAAGGTTGGCAGCGTAGTTTCTCACTGGTATCAATCGCGCTTTCTCTTAAGATCTCTCGGACCACTTTACCGTAATGAACCGTCCAGAACTTGGCACTGCCAAAGCCTACACGTGCATTGTCTGCGATGTCCCACTCACCAATTTCGCTGTAGCGTTTTTGGAAAAAGAGTGCGCCGCTGAAACTGTCATAGATGTATAGATCTAGGACGAAGTTTCGTTCTTTTTGGATACCATCCTCTTGATTGTCAGAGGGACTATCGGGTGTTCTTAAATACAGCGGGCTAATGTCACGAATGACGCCGCTGATAATATATTGTACGCCCAGCTGCTGGCCGATACGAGTGACATTGCTTAACGCGCCTTCGTCGTTGATCGCCGATGGTGCATTAATAAGATCTGGGTAAATGGCGACGTTGGTTGCGTTCAAAGCCCGAAGAAAGCCTTGTTTGTTGATCGCATTGGCTAGATCTCTAGGAAGCTCCCTAGAAATATTATTGAGTCGCCCTAAGCTGGCTTGCTCTGGGTCTTGAAGTTTAAAGCCCGTCACGCCGACGGATTTTTGATAGAAGTTGGTCGCTCCATTGCCGCACTGAGAATCAGGTGTGACATTGACGCGAGCGACAACCGTAAGAAAGTCACCTTTGCGCTCTTCATGGAGGATTTTAGCTTGTTGAACGCGCCCAGCACTGCGAATTTGTATGTCGGAATCCAAATCGCCATTTTTTAGTCGATCATTCACACTCACTCTAGAGCTGGATTGCAGAACGGCTTGTTTGATTGCTTGTTGCGTTGCTCGATAGCGTGCATCGTCTACATCGTCGTTATAGACAATGGCCTTCCCGGTTGCGGTAACCGATTGCGCAAAGCTGGGTGCGATGGACAGCACCGAGAGCGCGATAAACAGACAATACTTACGTGTGAAAGACATTATTCAATCGTATAGAAATTAGCAGTGGAATTCGAGCGAGAGGCGTTCACTGTTTTGTAATTTTGGTGTGTCTGACATTGTGGGTTATTGGCAATATTGCTTGGCGAGCTAACGCATTCGCGGAAATTTTCCTGTAATGCCATTTCAACCACTGTTTCAAAGGTGCCATCTTCGTGTTCACGCTGAGATACGACCTTAGCGCCGACAAGGTAGGAGTCGATGTAAGAACGCAATTCGTCGTGTTGTAGCACCATATTATTCAAGGAGCTTGAACCGTCTAATTTCAAACCGTAGACACGTTCAGAAAGGTTTCGGTACGCATCAAGAGTGGAGCTGCGCAGCGCCATAAGGCGAGCCTGAGACTTAGAAAAACGTTTACTGGTGCTTACCGCAGCATAACCGGTTGCGTTAACAATAATTGGGGGTTGCTTCACGACGCGGCGAACTTGGCTTTGCGTGTTGGTGTTGATCAGGCCGTTATTGCCAACGTCGACTGTGTTGCCGTTACAAGGTCCAACTGTGTTGCACTCTTCGCCTGTTCTTTGGAATAAATTCTGACACCCCGCAAGCGCTATACTCATTATGGCGATGGAAAATAATTTAAAACCTGATGTCATAATGGTGTCCCTGTCGTGTTTTATATAAAAAATCATGATAATTCTACGGTATAAAAGTGCATTTAATGGTGTAAAGAAGCAAGAAGCAGGCCACGGCTTGCTTTGATGCATTTTATACGATGCAAAATGTAAACTATTTTGCTTGTTAGCGTCCATGTTTGCTGGTGTAAATAAGCAAATTTCTGCTGTTTTTTTGGGAAATCTATACTTTCTCTTGGTTTTTTCTTTTTTACCTTAAGCAGTGTGGTAGCACAATGGCTCGATTGCGCTAGGTTGTTTTGCTTTGCTAAGTGTGTAGACTGTTTTTATATACAGTGTTTTCCTGAGCGTGACTATGTCTAACCCACGTAAAATTATTCACATTGATGCCGATTGCTTTTATGCCGCCATTGAAATGCGCGATGATCCTAGCTTATGCCAAGTGCCATTGGCGATTGGTGGTTCCTCCCAAACCAGAGGCGTATTAAGTACCGCTAACTATATCGCGCGCTCTTTCGGCGTTCGCTCTGCAATGCCAACGGCGGTGGCAAAGCGATTGTGCCCAGCTTTAATAGTCGTGCCTGGGAACATGGAAAAATATCGCCTTGCCTCGCGGCAAATGCATGCCATTTTTCGCCAGTACACAGACATTATTGAGCCGCTTTCTTTGGATGAAGCCTACCTTGATGTGACGGATTCTGACGCCTGCCAAGGCAGTGCGACGAGAATCGCTGAGCAAATTCGCCAGCAAGTTTTGGCGCAAATTGGTATCACTGTATCCGCTGGTGTGGCGACCAATAAATTCATTGCAAAAGTCGCCAGTGATTGGCAAAAGCCAGACGGCCTAACCACTATTTCCCCAGACCAACAGTTTGAATTTGTCTCGCAATTACCGGTTAAGTGCATTTCAGGTATTGGCAAGGTCTCTCAAGAGCGGCTTGCGGCGTTAGGGGTGTTTGTTTGCTCAGACCTTCAGAAAGTCGATTTCTCTATTTTGCAAAAAAACTTCGGCAGCATGGCTTTTCGCTTGTCTCAATATGCCCTTGGTATTGATCATCGGCCTGTGCAAACTTCCCGTGAGAGGAAGAGTGTGTCTGTGGAACATACGTTTGCCGAAGATCTGCAATCCTTGGAGTCGTGTTTGGCGCAATTGCCTGAGTTGCTCGCGAGTCTCGATCAGCGCATGGCTGGTCGTGGTTTTGATGCCCAAGTGAGCAAGTATTACCTCAAATTGAAATTTAACGATTTTAAGCAAACAACGATAGAGCAAGCGATTCAAAGTAGATTTTCGAAAGAGGTCTTTGTTGCTTTGTTAACGCGTGCCTACCAAAGGCAATCTCGTCCAGTGCGGCTGATTGGAGTGGGCTATCGTTTGTCCGCTCCCGCGCCCCGGCAGCTTGATATGATGTTTGAGTAGTGCTTAAAAAATAACCGCATTTTTATCTTGCTGCTATAGTTACTGAAGTAATGCGGAGGTACTGTCTTATGAATAGAAATCCCAAATTATTAAATGGCTGGAAGCATGAGGTGCCAGACTCGTTAGCGGGGCGTTTACGCTTTGAGGTTGAGCAAACTCTAAAAAGTTTGTACGCCAGCGATGCGTTAGTAGATCAATTAGGTGCTTTGTACTTACCTTTCTCAACTTGGTTAAGCAGTAAAGTGAAGTCGGCCAATGGCCCGTTAGTGGTGGGGCTTGGCGGGCCGCAGGGGTCAGGCAAAACGACCTTTAGTCGGGTCGTGAGCCGTGTGCTTTGTAAAGGCTTTGACATAAAGAGTATTGTGGTCAGTTTGGATGACTTATACAGAACGCGCAAAGATCGGCTCCATTATGCGCAGACCATGCACCCTCTATTTGCTACGCGAGGAGTGCCTGGTACTCATGATATTGATATGGCCTTGATGCTTTTTGAGCGGTTACGAACGCTGAAAGATGGCGAAATCATGAAGCTACCAGCGTTTGATAAATCCCTAGACGATAGAAAACCGGTGCATTTGTGGAGTGAAGTACAAGGTCCAGTGGACGTTATCTTTCTTGAAGGTTGGTGTGTTGGCGCATCGGCGTTAGGAGATGGACTGGATCAACCAATGAACCGTTTGGAAAAAGACAAAGATCAAGATGGGGTGTGGCGAAGTCTTATTAATCAGCACTTACAAGAAGGCTATAAAGACTTGTTCGCGAATATCGACATTATGATGTGGATGGAAGCGCCAGACTATGATGTTGTTTATCAATGGCGTAATAAACAAGAGCGCATGCTGGAAGCGCATCTGCATGATATTCATGGTGGTGTATTAGACACGCTTGATATCAAAGTGATGTCGCCAGAAGCGCTGAAAGGTTTTATGCAATATTACGAACGTCTTACTCGCCACCTTATGGCTACCATGTCTGAACGATCTGATGTTGTGTTTCGCCTTAATCATCAGCAAGAGGTGACGGGCTTGCGTTTTCCAACCGAGCATTAGTGCTGTGGCGGGTTAATCTCGTCGAGTTGTCATAGTAAAGAGTTATCTACAATAAATATTTGTCGATATAATAGGCCATTGCTTAAAAAAAGAAGTGAACGAGTTTAGACTGCTCGTTCGCTTTTTTTTAACCTTATAGCCTATTTTTTGCCTGTACTGTTTGGGCCTGTATTTATTGGAGTAAAGAATGACAGATTTGTTGCCTTGTGTATTAGTAGAGACGGCAGAAACAGCGGATGCAGCGATTATCTGGCTGCATGGATTAGGATCAGATGGGCATGATTTTGAATCCATAGTACCGGCATTAAAAATTCGCCCTGATCAAAAGTGGCGTTTTGTTTTTCCCCATGCACCGCAGCGCCCAGTGACGGTCAATGGCGGTATGGTGATGCGAGCTTGGTATGATATTTATGAAATGACGCTTGAACGCAAAGTAGATATGTTGAATATTGAAGAATCTTGCCAGCAAATCAGTGCTTTAATCGAAGCGCAAATCGCATCGGGAATTGATGCTTCTCGTATTATTCTGGCCGGTTTTTCACAAGGCGGCGTGATTGCTTATCAGCTAGCGTTAACCACCGAGCATACACTGGCAGGAGTGATGGCATTATCTACTTACCTGGCGAATAAATCTGATGTCCCTGCGGCGGCGGGCAGCCACAATGGTACAACTCCTTTCTTGATTCATCATGGATCTCAAGATCCTGTGGTGGCCCCTAGCTTGGCATTGGACGCGAAAAAAGCGTTAACGGATCAAGGGTTTAATGTTGAGTATAAAACCTATGAGATGCCTCATTCTGTTTGTCCGGAACAGATTGCTGATATTTCTGCATGGTTGCACGCTCGTTTAGCTTGAGTTGGCTGGGTTAACAAAAGGAGAGCAAGATGACGCTGAACACAGACAAGTTGTTGGCATTCGCTAAACGGATTGCCTCTCACGCTGGCACTATCATGGTGGAGGCGAGGGAGAAGAAAGGTTTTTCTGCCGATTACAAAGCGGATCATGAGTTGGTGACATCAACCGATTTGGCGATCGATCATTATTTATGCCAAGAAATTATCGCAGCCTATCCTGATCATCGTATTCTTTCAGAAGAGTCTTCTCCTAATTTGTCTTTGGATGCTGTGCCGACATGGGTGATAGACCCTATTGATGGCACGGTGAATTTTGCGCACCATCATCGTCATGTTGCTGTGTCTATTGGTTTATACGTTGACGGTCAGCGCTTGTTAGGGGTCGTGTATGCTCCTTTCCTAGACGAATGTTACTGGGCCATTAAAGGTCAAGGTGCGTATTTGAACGGTGAACGTTTGTGGGTTGCCGATGGGGTTAGCTTACGCAATGCGTTAGTGGCCACTGGGTTTCCCTACCAAAAAAATGCGCTCGAAAAGCTGATTAAACGGGTTTCAAATGTATTACATCAATGTCAGGATGTGCGACGTAATGGGTCCGCAGCATTGGATCTATGTTGGGTCGCGGCAGGGCGATTACAGGCTTATTATGAATCCGTAAAACCATGGGATATGGCGGCAGGAGCCTTGATTGCTGTAGAGGCAGGCGCTGTCTTAGGGCGCTATGATGAGGTTGAATCTGCCTGGCCATTGGAGATTAACGGTGATTCGTTATTGGTTTGTGCGCCATCATTATATGATGCGATGCAACAAGTGTTGGCCGTGGATTAGTATGATGCCACTGGGGTACTTGAGCCAACTTTCTTAAATTAAGTGAATGATGAGTTAATTCTCATGATTAATATTGGATTTTTATGTCTTTTACTGTCTTTATAATACTGATTATCGGCTGTATTGCGGTTATATCTGCGTCTCTTTGGTTTATTGCCCGCCAATTAAAGGTGAACCGTTTACGTGAAGAGAGAATCCGTGCCGGAGAATCTTTTGTGGCGGAAGAGCGACAAAAGCGAATTGATAGCATTCAAATTTTATTAAAAGCCGTTGGTACGGATGAAAAGCTTACCTGGATCGAAACCAGCATACGGGTGAAAAACTTACTCGATCAGTTGAGCGTAGATCTATCGCAACACGATGACATTTCGGCTTTTTATATTATCACTGAAAAAACTGAGCATATTCCGACGCACGAACAATGGAAGAGTTTACCAAAAGATGCGCGGGCTAAGTTCAGCAATGAGATGGCGCGTTACGAAACGGAATATCTTGAGCATTTGAAGCGTGCTAAAGCCGCTTTGTTGGTCTATTCTTTTGATTCATGATTTTACAGTTTGTTCTTTCTGTTTTTTTATGTTTTTGCTTGTTGGTTTCCTTGATGGTGTTTTATTTAAAGCACAAATCAAAAGTGCCTTATTATCGACTGAATCAGAGCGATTGTACTGCGCTATTGGAAAAAGCAGTAAATGGCGTCTTGCTCGAATATGATTGGAATGTTTTTATTGGCATGACAATTCGAGACAACGAACAATTTGAGCGGTTGCGGGAAGTTTGTCTTATGATTGATGATGAACATAAAAAGGGAGCCCAGCTTATTGGTGGGAAACTGTATGTTCGGTTTAGCAAAGCCGGGGTGAAGCAATTGGCCTCTTTGTTGGATGAGTGGCGACATAAAGTACATTATGCCGCTTAGCGGCTTATATCTTATTAACGTTAGATTAAGGATTAAAGCACATGAGCGATATGGAACAATTAGTAGATAAGGGCATTGAACTACTGCCTTGGATCTCAGAAATGGCAATTAACTTATTAATCGGCATTGTGATTTTCTTTGTCGGTCGGTTTATTGCCCATAAAGTGGCTCATTGGTGTGAGCATAGAATGCTTAAAGCGTCGGTTGATAAAGCGGTAGCCGGTTTCTGCTCTAGCATTCTTTATGCCTTGATGTTTGCCGGTGTTATCTTAATGGCGCTTGGGCAAGTCGGTGTACAAACCACTTCCTTCATCGCCATTCTTGGTGCGGCTGGTTTGGCGGTTGGTTTGGCCTTACAGGGGTCATTGTCTAACTTTGCATCAGGCGTATTGATCATTGTATTACGCCCATTTAAATCAGGTGATTTTATTGATGCTGCGGGTCAAATGGGTACGGTAGACCGTATCGAACTGTTTCATACCTACCTTAGAACACCGGATAATCGCATTATTATTGCGCCGAACTCAGCGATAATGAATGGCTCTATTGTCAACTTTTCGCGTGAGAAAACACGTCGTTTAGATTTGGTTATTGGTATTAGTTACGATGCTGATATTCGTCTGGCAAAAAGTATTATGGAAGAAATTGTGGCTGCCGATGAGCGGGTGTTAAAAGATCCAGCTTGGGTAATCGCGGTTTCTGAACTGGCAGACAGCTCCGTCAATTTTAACCTTCGTCCTTGGGTGGCAGCAGCGGACTATTGGGCGGTCAGAGCGGATCTTCTAGAAAAGATCAAATACACCTTTGATGAACGCGGTGTTGGTATTCCATACCCTCAAATGGATGTTCATCTGCATAAGCAAGAGTCTTAATTACTCGCATTATTGCTTTCAAAATGCCGCCAAGTGATTAACATTGCTTGGCGGCATTTTTTATTTTTATCATTGTACTAAATAGGTTGTTATTAATGACTCGGTATCGTCCACCTTCCCCGCCAAAATCCGCCTACATCACACAAGAGGGCGCTCAAGCTTTATTGGCGGAGCTAAAATATTTGTGGAAAGAAAAGCGTCCAGCGGTGACAGAAACCGTTCGTGAAGCGGCAGCACAAGGCGATCGCTCTGAGAATGCTGAATATATTTATGGTAAGAAGCAATTACGAGAAATCGACCGTCGCGTACGTTATTTAGAAAAGCGTCTGGATGTGTGTACTGTGGTCGATCGTTTTCCTGCGGATCAGTCAAAAGTGTTTTTTGGTGCTTGGGTAACGCTTGAGGACGAAGATGGCACCTTAAAAGAATATCGTATTGTCGGCGCGGATGAGTTAGACCATAACCCTGCTTACATTAGCATCGACTCCCCAGTTGCGCGTGCGCTGCTTAAAAAGGAAGAAGGTGACGAGGTACTGATTCGCTTAGCCGCTGGCGAGAAATGTTATGTAATCGACACCATAGAGTACCGTGCGCCAGCAGCATGAAAATTTATTATGGCATGGCCCAGTGGCAGCATCCGGCGTGGGTAAATTGGTTATACCCATCATCTTTGCCTGCCGCCGAACGAATTGCGCGCTATTCTCAGGTTTTTTCTACGGTTGAAGTGGGCAGCACTTTTTATACTAAGGTGGACCAAGCGCAGCTGTTGCGTTGGTATTCCGTGGTATCTGATGATTTTCGCTTTGCTTTTAAAGCACCACAAACGGTCACCCATAGATTATTTGATCGGCCATGGCGTGACATCGTTGAAGACTGGCGTGTTTTTATGGCGTCGCTGCAACCTTTGCAGTCCAAGCTTGGGCCGACCATGCTGCAATTTCCTGCAGCGTGTGATGAACGCTTGCTAGAGCGCATAATGTTGCTTTGCGATTTGTGGGATTTGTCTGCTCCTTTATCCGTGGAGACACGACATCTGGCGTATTTTGATAAAACAGGTTATGAGTCCTTGTTCTTAAAAGGGCTGGCGGAAAAAGGGGTGAATCGGGTGATTATGGATTCACGCCCCGTTTTTTCTACGCAAGCGTATTGTGACAGCTTGGTGGATGCGCAAAAGAAGAAGCCAAGAGTGCCTTGCCATCCTGTTGCAACCTCGTCTCATCCTGTGGTGCGCTTTATAGGGCATCCGGATTTGCCGCTAAATGACAAATGGTTGGATCAGTGGGCGGTGAAGTTGGCTCAATGGCTAGTGGCAGAATTAACACCAACGGTGTTTGTGCATTCATCTGATAACATTGCAGCGCCGACATTGGCGGCCACATTAGATCAAAGAGTTCAGCGCTTGTGTGGCGATTATCAGCCGTCGCTTCAGCTTCCCCAAAGCCAAGAGCAAGCGAGTTTGTGGTAGCAGCTTAAAAAATAAAAGCGCCTCTTTAGCAAGAAGGCGCTTTTTTGCTTAATACGAAGGGGAGGCGTAATTAGCAATAATCTTTAAAATCAAAGGCTTCTCGGTAACCAAATAACGCTTGGCTGCCACCTGTGTGTAGGAAGACGATGTTTTCATCTTTGCCAAATTCGCCTTTGCGAATCAAGTCAATTAGGCCAGCGGCGCCTTTCGCAGAATACACAGGGTCCAGCAAGATAGATTCGTACTGCGCAAATAACTCAATGGCTTCTAACCCACTTTGCGTTGGGATGCCGTAGCCATCGCCCACGTAGTTGCAATTTGCCACCACGTCTTCGCGCTTCACCACACCAGGAATGCTTAAATATTCTGCGGTTTTTTCAGCCAAGCGAAATACATTCGCTTCTTGGGTTTCTTGCGGTACACGCACCCCAATGCCCAATACTGGAATTAGACTGTTGGTGGCCACCAAGCCGGTGACCAAGCCTGCTTGTGTGCCTGCGCTGCCTGTTGCATGAACCACACGGTCGATTTTGAGTCCCATGTCATTGGCTTGAGCTAGCAATTCAAGTGCGGCGTTCACGTAGCCAAGTGCGCCAATTGGGTTGGAGCCACCTCCTGGAATAATGTATGGCTTCTTGCCTGCTTTACGCAGTTTTTCAGCCACTTCTTCCATGGCTTGATTCATGTCGGTGCCCGCTGGGTATTTGCTGAGCGTGGCGCCAAACAGTTGATCGAGCAAGACATTGCCATTGTAGTTGTAATCCACGTCCTTACTGCCGGTACGGTCTTCTAACAGAATTTCACACGCCATGCCCATTTTGGTGGCAATGGCCGCGGTTTGGCGAGCGTGGTTAGATTGGGTCGCACCTTGAGTAATAATGGTGTCTGCGCCTTTTTCGATGGCGTCTCCCATGAGAAATTCCAGCTTGCGTGTTTTGTTGCCGCCACCCGCTAAACCTGTGCAGTCATCGCGCTTAATCCATAACTTAGGGCCGCCTAAGTGTTCGCTTAATCGTGTCATTGGCTCAAGGGGTGTGGCTAAGTGGGCAAAATGTAATCGAGGGAAGCGAGAAAGATGCATAGGTATATCTCCATAAAGGGATGACGTTAAGTTGATTTAGAGATTACAGGCTCCATTTTCTACTGCCCAATGCTGTTTTATCTTGTCTCGGTTACTTTTCAGCATAGCAATGCTAACATCGAAAAAAGGCAGTTTTAGAAAGGGTGTCCCGTGGAGCTAAAGTGGTTAGAAGATTATCTGGCGTTAGCCAAAAATGGCAGTTTCTCGAAGGCCGCAGAAGCGCGCTTTGTGACTCAGCCCGCATTTAGTCGGCGCATTCGATCGTTGGAAAATTGGCTCGGTGTGAGCTTGGTCGATCGCACTCAATATCCCACTACGTTTACGGAGGCGGGCTCGGCTTTTTTAGAGCAGGCAGAAAGCCTAACCAAACAAATTTACGCCTCGCGCAACCATTTAACGTCTTTGGTGAACGATACGGCAGAAATGGTCGTTATGTCACAGCATTCGTTGGCCGTTTCCTTCGTCCCGGATTGGTTAGAACAAATCGAGCCTTTTATTGGTGACTCGCTGATTCGAGTTAATACGGACAACTTGCACGATTCTTTGGAGTCTTTTTTGGCCGGTGCGGGCGACTTTCTATTGTGCTTTTCTTCCCCCGATATTTTTAGACAATTGGATCGAGATGACATAGAGACGATCCAAATTACCACGGATCGTATTGTGCCTGTCACGGCGGTCAAGCCTGACGGCCATCCGGTTTATAGTGTGACGCAAGAGAGTCTAAGGTGGCTTACTTACCCTAAAGAATCGTTTTTAGGCAGTTTACTAACTCCCGAATGTTTGTCGGAGCCCGGCAGTGAGCTGACGCTCAACAAGGTATGTGAAAATGCATTGGCTGAAGGGTTAAAGGCTTTGGTTGCGAAAGGTTATGGGGTCGCTTGGCTGCCTGAGTCTTTAGTTCAAAACGAATTGGATGAAAATCGTATGGCGGTGCTGGAGTCCCCTCTTAAATCGATCGATCTCGATATCAATATTTACCGATTTAAAGGCAAACACTCCGACTTTTCGGAACGTTTTTGGCATTACCTTTCAACGCTGTATGAATCTGCGTGTTAAGTATCAGAAGGGCGTCACTATAAATGACGCCTTTTTTGTTTTCAGAGGGGCATGTTCATCAAAGAAGAGGGTCCTGCTGCCTTTTTTTTACCATACTAAGTGCAAACACAAGTGATCATCCGCCTAATTGCTGGAGAGTTTTCAGAGGTCAGAAAGGCGTAGCGACTTTAAGGGCTTAAAAACCTCTGGAGGAAGAGGGTGGTTAATGGTCTATCTTTTTGTTTTTGAAGGCTAAAAATCTTCAGAATAGATTTTTAAGCGCGTTTAAAAGGCGTCCAGCACGGCACATTACCCTATGCGAAAAAGTAACCGATCGCGATCAAAAAAGGCATTGGTCTCGGATTACGTAAATCTCTAAGGTGAAGGCTTACTCAAGGAAGAATATCTGTATTCAAACATATAAGAATAAATCTATAGGGGTAATGCAATGCAGCTTCCCAGTTTCTTTCGATGCTATTTTGTTCTGCTAACAAGGTTCTTTGAGCCAACGGCAAGGCCTCATTAGTATCAGAACACGGTGCGACGAATTTAATTTCTCTGATTACATAGGTGGTAACCCATTTGATTGGGTTACAAAGAGGCGTTTGGTCTTGAGTATAGCCCTAGCATGCGAGCCAATTGAGCGGCGCTAAAGGGTCCTCAGAACAGTGAGAGGTGCTTTATGGAATATTTGAAAAATGCGGTATCTGGTGCTGTCGTTGCGGATGAAGATGAAAAAATCCAAGCGGCAGTAAAAACCATGCTACATCGAATTCAAGAAGAGGGTGAAGAGGCTGTTAAAGCCTATGCTCTGCAGTTTGATAACTGGCAGGGGGAATTCATTCTCAGTGATGAAAAACGTCAGGCATTGATTGCCAGCGTTCCACAAAGTGTAAAAGACGATATTGATTTTGCCCACCGTCAAATTAAGCGTTTTGCTGAAGCTCAGCGTAATAGTTTGGTTTCTTTTGAAATTGAAACAGAGCCTGGCGTTCGCTTAGGGCAACGTGTTATTCCTGTTCAATGCGCTGGCTGTTATGTGCCAGGTGGCCGTTATGCCCATGCCGCTTCTGCGCTAATGAGTGTGGCGACGGCAAAAGCCGCTGGTGTGCCTTTTGTGGTGGCTTGTTCACCGCCACGTGGTGACAGTGTTAACCCCGCTGTGGTTTATGCGATGGACGTCGCAGGGGCGGATGTTATTCTCGAAATGGGTGGGGTCCATGCGGTTGCCACTATGGCGAAGGGCTTATTTACAGGGAAACCAGCCGACATTCTGGTAGGGCCTGGTAATGCCTATGTGGCAGAAGCAAAGCGCATGCTCTTTGGCTCTGTCGGCATTGATGTGTTTGCTGGACCAACGGAGTCCGCCATTATTGCCGACAAAACAGCGGACCCGATGACCATTGCTGTGGATCTTGTGTCACAGGCGGAACATGGAACTAACTCACCGGTTTGGCTATTTACCGACAGTCGTGAAATTGGCGAGAAAGTCATTGAAATCATGCCTCATGTGATTGCAGACATGCCCAATGCGGATGTCTGTGAAGCGGCGTGGCGTGATCATGGTGTGGTGATTTTGGCTGATGATCGTGATGAATTGGTTCGTATTAGTGATGAATATGCCTGTGAGCATTTGCAGATTTTGGCGCAGGATCTCGATTGGTGGAAAAACAATCTGAATAATTATGGTTCTCTGTTTTTAGGGGAAGGCAGCACAGTGACCCAAGGTGATAAGTGTTCAGGCACTAATCATATTCTACCGACGAAAAAAGCCGCCCGTTACAGTGGTGGTCTAAACGTACAGAAGTTTATGAAAGTGCTGACCTATCAAGAGTTGGATGAAGAGGCTAACTTGGCGTTCAGTGGCGCAGGCTCACGAATTTCTCGTACCGAAGGTATGGAAGGTCATGCCCGCGCTTGTGATTGGCGACTTCGTAAATTCTTCCCTGAAAAAGAGTGGGACTTCACTGTCTACGATCAGAAGCGTTACGACTGAGGAGTGGCTGGTGAAAGTATTCAATAAACCCTTTACTCAGCAGGAAGCGATCCCTGAAGAAGGCATTTCGGCGGCGCTTAATGTGATGCGTTCAGGTCGATTGCATCGCTATAACACGCTTCCTGATGAAAAAAGCGAAACAGATTTATTAGAAATCGAGTTCGCGGAATATCAGGGCGTGCCTTATTGTTTGGCTTGCTCCTCTGGTGGCTACGCTCTGCATGTCGCAATGCGTGCCGCAGGCGTGCAATCTGGCGATAAGGTCTTGTGTAACGCTTTTACGCTGGCACCTGTTCCAGGTTCTATTCATAACAGTGGCGCAGTGCCTGTGTTTGTCGATGTAGCGGATGATTATTGCATTGATTTAGAAGACCTTGAATCGAAGGCTGCCAGCTCGGGTGCTAAGTTTTTTATGCTCTCTCATATGCGCGGGCACTTGGCAGATATGGATCGTATTATGGCGATCTGTGAACGCTACCATTTGTTTTTAATTGAAGATTGTGCCCATACCATGGGCGCCAGTTGGAATGGTAAGAAGAGCGGCACATTTGGCGATATTGCGTGTTTTAGTGCGCAAACATACAAGCATGTCAATTCTGGTGAAGGTGGCTTTTTAACCACTCGTCATAGTGATGTGATGGCACGCGCCATTATGTATTCTGGGTCTTATATGTTGTATGAGCGTCACTTTGCAGCACCGCCAAAAGAAGCCTTTGAGCAAATCCGATTTGATACGCCAAACTACAGTGGTCGCATGGACAATCTTCGTGCGGCTATTTTACGACCTCAAATTGCGAACTTAGATGCCCAATGTGAGCGCTGGAGTTGTCGTTATCGTGTGATTGAAGCTATTTTGACGCCTTGTGCTGATATTTTGCTTCCTGAGCGGCCGGCCGCGGAAGCCTTTGTTGGTAGTTCCATTCAGTTTTCTTTGCCTTCATTCGGTGCTCCCCAAATGCTTGATGTCGTTAAGCGTTGTGGCGAGCGTGGGGTGGTGCTGAAGTGGTTTGGTGACGCCGAACCGAAAGATTACACGAGCCGTTATGACAGTTGGCGTTATCTTGAAGATATACCCAAGTTGCCTAAAACTGAGCAGATTCTGGCTTCCTTGTTGGACATGCGAATTCCATTGACCTTTAGTGAAGAGGATTGCGCCTTGATTGCTGAGATTATCGTTGAAGTAATAGGAGAGTGTGAATAATGGCGAAAGCAAGTGCGGGTAAAGAGAAGGTCGTCGGTGTTATTGGTGGCATGGGGCCTGAGGCAACAGTGGATTTAATGCAGCGCATTATTGACCTGACGCCGGCGGCCGATGATGTGGATCACATTCATGTGCTGGTAGACAATAACCCGAAAATCCCGTCTCGCATTAAAGCATTGATTGAAGGTGGCGGAGAAGATCCTGCACCTTGTTTGATTGGTATGGCACAGGGGCTAGTGAAGCAAGGAGCGGACTTTTTGGTCATTCCTTGCAACACGGCTCACCATTATTACCCTCAAATCGCCGCCGCGGTTGATGTGCCTGTGTTTAATTTGATTGAACTGACTGCTGGGCATGCGAAAGCGATGAACCCTAATCTAACGAAAGTGGGTTTATTAGCGTCTTCGGCGCTGCAAATTATTCATCTGTATGAGCCTTGGTGTGCCAAGTACGGTGCCGAGGTTCTTTATCCAGAGTCACAAAAACAACAGCAGGTTATGGCTTTGATTCGCGCAGTAAAAGCGAAGCGGCAGACGCCAGAACAATTGCAAAATTACCAACAAGCTGCGGAAGATTTAGAAGCGCAAGGTGCTGAGTGTTTGGTGTTGGCGTGTACTGAATTGTCGGTAATTGGCGATCAGTTAAAAACGTCTCTGCCGGTATACGATGCCTCTGAGTTGTTGGCGCATGCGATTGTGCGTGAAGCGTTAGGTCTTGATGCAGAGGATTAAGCTCTTTTTCTTTCTTGGTGTGACGGTCGGTGCTTAGGGTGCTGGCCGTTTTTTTTGCTTTTCTTCTTTCGCCGTCATCGTCTTCGCCTATGATTTGTTCGTCGTTTGGCATTAAATAGGCAAGCAGTGAAGTGAAAAGTAAAAGTGAAATTAACAGGAGAGGCGCAATGTACTCGTTGGTGTTTTATGTTCCAGAAACGCATCTAGAGGCAGTGAAAACGGCGGTGTTTTTAGCTGGTGCTGGCTCAATTGGCGATTACGATCAGTGTTGTTGGCAAGTGAAAGGCGAAGGGCAATTTCGACCTAACCTGAATGCAAACCCTTTTCTTGGTGAAGTGGGCGCGTTAGAAAAAGTAGAAGAGTATCGAGTGGAAATGGTGCTTAAGGATGACGTGAAAGCAGAAGTCACAAGGGCGCTGCTCAGTGCTCACCCTTATGAGGAAGTTGCTTATCACTTTATTCAGATACAGAGTCAATGATCAGGGTGTCTTCATGGAAGCCATACTTTCCTGTTTTATGATCCTCAATAAAGAGCTCTAGTGTTTTCGTAACGCTAGAGAACGCCAACTCGTCCCAAGGAATATCAGACAGTTCAAACAGTGCGACTTCTGAGCTTTCTGATGTGGCGTGAAAATCATCCTTTTGCAAATCGGCCAAATAAAATAAATGTATTTGATTGATATGAGGAATGCTGATCATGCTAAAAGCTTGTCGGCAAATGGCGTGAGAGCCGCTTTCTTCCAGTGTTTCTCTGAGGGCGCCTTCGCTTGTGGTTTCTTGGTTTTCCATGAACCCGGCTGGCAAAGTCCAATAGCCAAATCTCGGCTCTATGTTTCTGCGGCAAAGTAATAGTTTGCCCTGGTACATAGGAATGGTGCCGGTTATTAGGCGCGGGTTGTCATAGTCAATGTGCTCACAATTCGGACAAACGGCACGAACTCGGTTGTCGTTTTCAGGAATAATCATGTCTACTGCGTGGCCGCATTGTGGGCAAAATCTCATGACGATGTCCTTAGTGTTTTAGCTTTAGTTTGGCGAACTTCACAACCTTGTCTTCAATCTCTTGGATCTCAATGAGGTAATGGCCTACTTGCAGACTAATTGGGTGCTCTGGGATGAATTCCAGTGTTTCAATGATGAGTCCGTTTAGCGTTTTTGGGCCATCGGTTGGCAGATGCCATTCAAGGGTTTTGTTAATGTCTCGAATGTGAGTGGAGCCGTCCACTTTGAATGAACCATCATCCAATGGCTGTATTTCGTCTTCTTCTTCTTGAGTTGGCGGCGTGAACTCCCCAACGATTTCTTCTAATACGTCTTCCAGCGCAGCAATACCTTGAACATCACCGTATTCATCAACCACTATGCCCATTTGCTGGTGGTCTTTTTGGAAGTTCAATAGCACTGTGTTTAATGACGTACTTTCTGGAATGAAGTAAGGCTCAACGGTGGCTTTTAATAGCGCCGCTTTAGAGGGTGTTTGCTCGCGTAAGAAAACCGCCGCATGACGCGCGTGTAAAATACCAATGACTTTGTTTATTTCGCCGTTATAGACAGGCATGCGTGTATGGCGGCTTTGGCATATTTGTTCGATGATCTCTTCAATAGAGTCTTCAATGTCGATACCGACCACTTCATTTCGTGGGATCATGATGTCTTCTACTGAGACTTTTTCTAAGTCCAAAATAGAGATCAGCATTTCTTGGTGAGCCGCAGGAATAAGGCCACTGGCTTCATTTACTACGGTTCTGAGTTCTTCGGAATCCAGCGTGTCATGATTGCGTTGTGAGGCATTGACGCCGACCAATCTTAGTAGCCCGTTTGACAGCATGTTAATAAAGAACACAGCGGGGTAAAAAACTTTGAGCAATACCGCCAGAATCCAAGAGGCAGGAAAGGCAATTTTCTCTGGATGGATGGCGGCCAGAGTTTTCGGCGTCACTTCAGCGAAGATCAAGACGATCACCGTCAGTGCCGCTGTTGCAATCGCAACCCCAGCATCCCCCCAAATACGCACGGCAATAATAGTCGCAATGGCCGACGCTAGGATATTAACGAAGTTATTTCCGATTAGGATCAAACCAATTAAGCGATCAGGTCTTTCTAATAACGTGCTGACCTTGATGGCAGAGCGGTTCTTGCTCTTTACCAAGTGCTTTAGTCGATATTTATTCAGCGATAACATGCCAGTTTCAGAACTGGAAAAGAACGCAGAAAGAAAGATAAGAGAAACCAGTATTCCACTAAGAATACCTAAGGGAACATCGTTCAAAAAGGGATTGCCTCAACTGTTTAGATAAACGGATTATTAGTGCTTAAAAAGTCGCTGTCAAACGACTTTCATGCATCATGAATTAATGGAGTAAAATTTGTAAGACAATCTTGCTACCAAAATAGGCAAGCATCAACAAAAAGAATCCGCTGATGGTCAGTTTAACCGCCAATTGGCCGCGCCAACCAGCAAAATGACGTCCTAACAAAAGCCCTGCAAACACAAACCAGGATGCGATAGTGAAAAATGTCTTATGCACAAGGTGCTGAGCAAACATATCTTCAATAAAGTAGAAGCCAGTTGCAATGGTTACGGTTAAAAGAATGAAGGCGGCCCAAATGAATTCGAACATCAGGCGCTCCAGTACTTGTAATGGTGGTACTCGTAGCAGCTGTTTTAGGCGGTGGTGTTTGAGTTGGTACTCTTGGATTGCGAGCAGTATGCCGACGCCGCAGGCCGCGGTAAATAAACTATAAGCGACCGACGCAATAAGGATGTGAACGCTGGTCCCCCACGATTCACTGTGCAGCTGTTTTAGGTTCCAAGGCTCAATGGCATTGAGTGCAATAATGATGGCGGTTAAAGGAAAGGCAATGGCAATGAGCAGTGATAAGTCTTTGTCTCTATTGCTTAACCAAAGAAAAGCATTACCAATAGCGGCAATCAATAACCCAATGGTAAGAAAGTTAAAACCATCTTGGCTAAATAATGTCTGGCTCAAAGACAGGGTGTGCAATGCTATCGCTGCGGCACCGAACAGTTGTGTTGAGCGGGCTTGAGGGCGGAAGTAGTAGGCTAAACTAGCCACTATACAAGCAAAACAAGCGAGCCAAAGCGATAATTGAGTCATGAAACTAAAGGATCCATAGAGTAAAGGTATAGGGTGACAATCATTTATCCGTTATAATAGGGGGAATTTCACCTTGGATAAACCGTGAAAGTCGGTTTTTTCCATATAGGACAAAAAATTTGAGGGCAATATGTTCGACAATTTATCGAATCGCTTAACTTCCTCGCTTGATCGTATTCGAGGTCGCGCCAAATTAACAGAAGACAATATTAAAGATGTGCTTCGTGATGTGCGTATGGCACTTCTTGAAGCCGATGTTGCGCTGCCTGTTGTTAAGGATTTCATCGCCGCTGTCAAAGAGCGCGCGGTTGGAACCGAAGTTACAAAAAGCTTAAGCCCTGGCCAAGTTTTCTTAAAAATCGTTAAGCAAGAACTTGAAAAAGTCATGGGTGAAGCAAACGATGGGTTAAACCTTCGTGTGGCTCGTCCAGCGGTTATCTTGCTTGCTGGTCTGCAAGGGGCGGGTAAAACCACTTCGGC
Source organism: Marinomonas sp. KMM3893 (assembly GCF_004352855.1). Classification (GTDB taxonomy): domain Bacteria; phylum Pseudomonadota; class Gammaproteobacteria; order Pseudomonadales; family Marinomonadaceae; genus Marinomonas; species Marinomonas arenicola. The sequence continues at coordinate 692,168 of NZ_SJSC01000002.1, forward strand.
GGCGAAACTGGCGAAATACTTAACGGAGCGTGAGAAAAAATCCGTCTCGGTTGTCAGTGCGGATGTGTATCGTCCAGCGGCGATTAAACAGCTTGAGACGTTGGCGGGTGAAGTCGGCGTTGACTTTATTCCTAGTGATATTTCTCAAAAGCCAATCGACATCGCGAACAACGCGATCGATTATGCGCGTAAAGCACATAAAGATGTATTGATTGTCGATACGGCAGGCCGTTTGGCCATTGATGATGCCATGATGGCAGAAATCAAAGCGCTTCATGGTGCGATTAATCCGATTGAAACCTTGTTCGTTGTCGATGCAATGACAGGTCAGGATGCGGCGAACACGGCGAAAGCGTTTGGTGATGTATTGCCTTTAACGGGTGTCATCCTAACCAAAACAGACGGTGATGCTCGCGGTGGTGCAGCACTATCGGTTCGTCACATTACCGGTAAGCCAATTAAGTTCTTGGGTGTGGGTGAAAAAACCGACGCGCTTGAACCTTTCCATCCAGATCGTTTGGCGTCTCGTATTCTTGGTATGGGCGACATGCTTTCCCTAATTGAGGAAGCTGAGCAAAAGATCGATAAAGAAAAAGCCGAGAAGCTTGCAGGCAAGCTGAAAAAAGGCAAAGGCTTCGATCTAGAAGATTTTAAAGAACAGCTTCAGCAAATGAAAAACATGGGCGGCATGAGTTCCATGTTAGATAAGCTTCCTGGAATGGGGCAGCTGGGCAATATTCAAGACAAGGTGAACGACAATATGTTCGTTCAAATGGAATCATTGATTAATTCAATGACGCCAGCGGAGCGTCGTAATCCGGATGTGATTAACGGTTCTCGTAAAAAACGTATTAGCAAGGGTGCCGGTTTACAGATTCAAGATTTGAATCGTCTTTTGAAGCAGCATAAGCAAATGCAGAAGATGATGAAAAAAATGACGGCCAAAGGCGGAATGAAAAAAATGATGCGTGGTTTAGGTGGAATGATGCCGGGTGGTGGTATGCCAGGTGGCGGTGGATTCCCTAAGCTATAGCCGTATCTTGTTGTTTTTATTAACGGCAGTTAAAAAACTGTCGTTTTTAATGTCTGGGCGAGCAATTCGCCCTTTTGTTTTTCTGGTTAATCGACTAGAATATGCCGCCCTCTTGTAGTATGAGTCAAAAATCGACTCGGCAAGAGGCGTTTCGTTAAGCAATAAGGAACCAATAATATGGTAACTATTCGTCTTTCTCGTGGTGGCTCTAAAAAGCGCCCATTCTATCATTTGAACGTGGCTGATAGCCGTCGTGCACGTGATGGTCGTTACATCGAGCGTTTGGGTTTCTTTAACCCTGTAGCTCGTGGTCAAGAAGAACGTCTACGCATCGATCTAGATCGCGTAAACCACTGGGTTAGCCAAGGCGCTCAACTTTCTGACCGTGCTGCGCAGCTTGTAAAAGATGCTAGCAAAAACGCTTAATACTGAGGTAATGCTATGTCTGAATTAAAACAAGCGGCCGCTCCTGAGCAAGCCCTTGTGGTTGGACGCATTACATCGGTTTACGGTGTTAAAGGGTGGGTGAAGTTATATTCACACACCGACCCAATGCAAGGAATCTTTGATTACAAGCATTGGTGGTTGAAAACTCCTAGTGGGTGGAAGACCGTTGAATTAAGCCAAGGACGACTGCAAGGTCGTGGTTTGGTGGCATCAGTGAAAGGTTATAGCGACAGAGATCTTGTAAAAGAAATCTGCGGTATGGACATCTACATTGATGGCAAAGAGCTCCCAGCGTTAGAGGAAGGTGATTACTACTGGAGTCAGCTGGAAGGTCTTAGGGTTATTACCAAAGAGGGTGTCCTCTTGGGGAAGGTTTCTCAGCTTATGGAAACCGGTGCGAATGATGTTGTCGTTGTCCGTGCGTGTGAAGGCAGTTTTGATCGCGAAGAACGCTTGATCCCCTATGCGCCAGGGTCTTATGTTGTAGATATTAATCTAGAACAGCAGGAAATGGTGGTTGATTGGGATCCAGAATTTTAAGCGTAAAGCTGGAGTCATAACGTGAAGGTCAGTGTTATATCGCTTTTTCCGGAGATGTTTCAAGCCATTACCCAATATGGAGTAACGGGCAGAGCCATTAAGTCTGGTTTAGTGTCGATGGATTTTATTAATCCTCGAGATTTCACCCATGACAGACATAAAACTGTGGATGATCGACCTTATGGTGGTGGTCCTGGGATGCTGATGAAAGTTCAGCCTCTCAAAGATGCGATTACAAGTGCCAAGTTATTGGTGCCGAACGCAAAAGTTATTTATCTATCCCCTCAAGGGCGTACGCTGACGCAAGAAGGTGTGCAACAGCTTGCTAAACAAGCAGAATTTATTCTGGTAGCAGGTCGTTATGAAGGCGTTGATGAGCGTTTAATTCAATCTGAGATTGATGAAGAATGGTCGATTGGCGACTTTGTTCTAAGTGGTGGCGAGTTGCCGGCTATGGTGCTGATGGATGCCGTACTTCGTATGGTTCCTGGAGTGCTAGGAAAGCAGGCTTCTGCGGACGAAGATTCGTTTGCAGACGGTTTGTTAGATTGCCCGCATTATACTCGACCAGAAGTGTTGGATGGCGAATCTGTCCCTTCTGTACTGCTTAGTGGCAACCATGAGGAGATTAGACGCTGGCGATTAAAGCAAAAGCTCGGAAGAACTTTGCAACGCCGGCCAGACCTTCTGCAAGACCTTGAGTTGGACAAGGAACAGCAGAAGCTGTTAGAAGAGTTTATTCGTGAAACTGAAGATTCAACCTCGGCAGAGTAGGAATTACGAGCTTGTCAAAGAGAAGAACCTTCGCTTGGCAAGAAACCATATCATTAGGAGTCACATCCATGAGTAATAAAACTAAACTGATTCAGCAAATTGAAGCTGAACAGATGACAAAAGAAGTCCCAGCCTTCGGTCCTGGTGACACTGTTGTTGTTCAAGTTAAAGTTAAAGAAGGTTCACGCGAGCGTCTACAGGCCTATGAAGGTGTTGTAATTGCTAAGCGTAATCGCGGTCTTAACTCAGCATTTACCGTTCGTAAAATCTCTAGCGGTATCGGTGTTGAGCGTGCTTTTCAAACATATAGCCCAATTGTTGAAAGCATCGAAGTTAAACGTCGCGGTGACGTGCGTCAGGCTAAGATCTACTACCTACGCGAGCGTTCTGGTAAATCAGCACGTATTAAAGAGAAATTGGCTAAACGTTAATTTTTCTGTGTTAAAAAAAGGCGACGAAAGTCGCCTTTTTTTATGGAACTTCCTCCTAGGGTTGTGGCCTAATGTTGATTACTCTTATTTGCTTGAGGTTATCAATGACGCCCTTCTTTCAGCTCTTTTCTCGATACGCAATAATCACTTCCCTCCCTGTTTTATTTTCCTCTCTTGCTTTTGCTGGTAAAGCGGAAGTAGATGCCGCTGTGCAACAGGCGCTACCTCAATACAGTATAGAAAATATTGAACTTCATTCTGGTTCAGGCTTATACACGGTGACCTTAAAAGATGGACCGGCTTTGCACGTTACTGCCGATGGAAAATATTTCACTACGGGGGATATTTATCATATCAATGGCACGGCCGTAGAAAACGAAACCCAGAAAGCGAAGCTTGCCGAGATAGAGGCGTTACCTGTTTCTAGAATGATTGTCTTTAAAGCCGCTAAGGAAAAAGCGCATATCACAGTGTTTACGGATGTCGATTGTGCCTATTGCCGTATGCTGCACAAAGAAGTTCCTAAGCTAAATGAAATGGGCATTACGGTGCGTTATTTGGCTTACCCTCGTGCTGGGCTTGGTTCTGACTCCTACAAAAAAATGGTTAGCATCTGGTGTTCTGATGATCCTAAAGGTTGGTTAACGAAAGCCAAAGAAGGTGACGCGATACCAGAAAACACCTGTGTAAACCCAGTTGCAGATGACTATAACCTAGGGAATTCCATTGGCGTTCGCGGTACTCCAACGATTGTCTTGCAAGACGGTCAGTTGATTCCTGGCTATTTGCCTGCGAATGAATTAGCGAAAGAGCTTGGGTTATAGCTTTATCGCGAAATATTCCACTAAACATGAGCCGTGTTCAGGGTATTCTTCGTTGGGTTTAATTCACTCTGACGCTATAATGGCAAGGCTTAGATGTTGGAAATGAACATCGTATAAAAATTAAATTATCTCTGTGGGGTATTGTTTTGAAACCGGTAAAAGTCGGAATTTGTGGGCTGGGAACGGTAGGTTCTGGCAGTTTTAATATTCTGCGTAAAAACGCAGAAGAAATTACACGACGTGTCGGCCGTTCAATCGTAATTGAGCAAGTAGGGGCACGTCGCGATAACGATGCATGCGACACCACCGGAGTGAACATGACCCGCGACATTTTTGATGTCGTGAATAATCCAGAGATTGATATTGTTCTTGAGCTTATTGGTGGCACATCCGTCGCGAAAGAGCTCGTGCTAACCGCCATCAAAAATGGCAAACATGTGGTAACTGCTAACAAAGCACTCATTGCAGAACACGGCAATGAGATATTCGCAAGAGCACAAGAAAAAGGCGTTATTGTTGCCTTTGAGGCCGCTGTGGCTGGCGGTATTCCTATTATCAAATCTCTTCGTGAAGGTTTGTCTGCAAATCGCATTGATTGGTTGGCGGGTATCATTAATGGTACGGGCAACTTTATTCTGACTGAGATGAGTGAAAAAGGTCGGAATTTTGATGATGTGCTAAAAGAAGCGCAAGCATTAGGTTATGCCGAAGCAGATCCTACATTTGATGTAGAAGGTATTGATGCCGCTCATAAATTGACTATTTTAGCCTCTATTGCATTTGGTATTCCTTTGCAGTTTGAGAAAACCTATACCGAAGGCATCAGTCGTATTACCTCTGAAGACGTCGCTTTTGCGCGTGATCTAGGTTATGCCATCAAACATTTGGGCATTGCTAACCGCACTAAAAATGGCATTGAGCTGCGCGTCCATCCGACGTTGATCTCGAATAAGCAGTTATTGGCCAATGTGAATGGTGTGATGAATGCGGTCATGGTAAAAGGCGACGCGGTCGGTCCTACTTTGACTTATGGTGCGGGCGCTGGCGCTATGCCAACAGGCTCATCGGTTGTGGCTGATGTCATTGATGTTGCGCGTACTTTGACGTCAGATCCTACCAACAGAGTGCCGCATTTGGCCTTCCAAGCGGATGCCTTGTCTGATGTTAATATTCTACCTATTGAAGAAATTGAATGTGGTTTCTTCTTGAATATGACGATCCAAGACCGCGCTGGTGTGTTGGCGAATATCACTCAGATCTTATCCAAAAATGGCATTAGCATTGAGTCTTTGATTCAGCGTGAGCGTGAAGGCAGCGACCTTGTGCCGCTGGTAGTCATGACCCATGACGTGAAAGAGCGTTCTATGAATGCAGCCATTGCTGAAATTGAAGCCTTGCCAGATGTTGCGGGTACTGTTCAACGTATTCGTGTCGAAACATTGGCTTAAGGGGAAACAATCATGAAATATATTTCAACTCGTGGTAAAGCACCTGCCTTGTCTTTTGGCGATGTGCTATTGGCTGGTTTGGCGAATGATGGCGGTTTGTATGTGCCAGAAACCTTACCTCATTATAGTAAAGAAGACATTGCCTCCTGGGCGAATCTAAGTTACCAAGAACTTGCTTTTAAAGTGATGTGGCCTTTTGTGGAAGGCGACATTCCTGCGGATGCGTTTAAGCGTATGATCGATGAAGCGTACTCGAGCTTCAATCATTCGTCTGTAGCGCCTATGGTTCAAGTTGGCAATAACGAATGGATACTTGAGTTATTCCGTGGACCTACCTTGGCATTTAAAGATTTTGCACTGCAATTGCTCGGGCGTTTGATGGATTATGTTCTGTCTGAGCGTAAAGAGAAGCTTGTGATTCTTGGTGCGACATCAGGTGACACAGGTTCAGCCGCTATTGAAGGTTGCCGTCATTCTGAGCATTTAGATATTTTTATCCTGCACCCATATGAACGAGTGTCTGAAGTGCAACGTCGCCAAATGACGACGGTTATTGATGACAATGTTTTCAATATCGCAGTGAAAGGTAACTTTGACGATTGCCAAGGTATGGTGAAGTCTAGCTTTGCGGATCAATCTTTCTTGAAAGGCGCCAAGCTGGGCGCGGTGAATTCAATCAACTGGGCACGCATCATGGCTCAAGTTGTTTACTACTTTTCATCGGCTTTGTCTGTTGGTGCGCCACATCGTAAGGTGTCTTTCTCTGTGCCAACCGGTAACTTTGGTGATATTTTCGCGGGTTACCTTGCTAAACAAATGGGCTTGCCGATCGATCAATTGGTTGTTGCGACGAACCAGAATGACATTTTGCACCGTGTAATTTCAGAAAACGACATGAGTCGCCAGTCACTAAACGTTACCTTGTCGCCAAGCATGGATATTATGGTATCGAGTAACTTTGAGCGCTTGTTGTTTGATGCTCATGGCCGCGATGGCGTCGCAATCGATGACTTGATGGCACGCTTTAACAAGGGGGATGTATCCCTTAATGATCAAGCTTGGTCATTTGTTAAAGATAATTTCGACAGTTACAAAGTGGATGACAAGAAAACCTGTGATGTGATTGCTGATGTGTTTGCATCTACTCAGTATCTTCTTGATCCTCATACGGCAATTGGTTTGGAAGCCGCACGTCAGTGTTGGAAAGACAAATCTGTGCCTATGATTACTCTAGCAACAGCGCATCCGGTGAAGTTCCCAGAAGCGGTTGAAAAGGCCGGTTGCCAATCGCCAAGTTTGCCTGAGCATATGAAGGATCTTTTTGAGCGAGAAGAGTCTTACACTGTGCTAGACAACAGCTTAGACGAGGTTCAATCATTTGTTGCCGAGCGTATTTAGCCGCGCAATAGTGAGTTAATGATAAATAAAGCCGGCTCTCTGTGAGGGCCGGCTTTTCTTCTTTTACCTTTCCTACCAGTTACTTTCTATGAACTTAATTTTACTTGATCCAAATAATGAGCCCAGTAGCGGGCAATATGCGTTAACTGAGCGTCAACAATTGCATGTGTCAAAGGTTATCAAGGCGGTCACTGGCGATGTATTACGTGTGGGCTTGCTCAACGGCGGAATCGGTGAAGGTGTTTATCAGGCGCCAGAAAACTCAAACCCTGGTGTTATTCATTCATTGACCTTGCATTCTGAACCGCCCGCTGCCTTGCCTATGGTGTTAGTGATGGCCTTACCAAGGCCTAATATGCTCAAGCGAACGTTGCAAAATATCAGTGCGATGGGGGTAAAGGAAATCTATCTGATTCATTCTGCAAAAGTGGAAAAAAGCTATTGGCAGAGCCCTGTGCTGCAGCAGGATTCTATCCAGCAGTCGTTATTGGAAGGGCTGGAGCAAGCGAAAGACACCATTATGCCTGTGTGTCACATGATCCCGCGTTTTCGTCCCTTTGTAGAAGACCAATTGCCTGCGATTGTCGCGGATAAGCGAGGGCTACTTGCTCACCCATATCAAGCGAAGGCGTGCCCTGTGGCGATCAAAGAGCCTTGCGTGTTGGCTTTGGGGCCAGAAGGTGGCTGGAATGAGTTTGAAGTAGAAAAATGGCTCGAAGCTGGGATGGAGTCTGTGCACCTAGGGGATCGTATTCTTAGAGTAGAAACCGTCGTACCTGTGTTGTTGTCGAGACTGTATCCTGCTGGTTGTTAATGTCCCCTAATCTCTGTTAATTTCTCTTAATACTGCTCAGTAGGGAAACTCTACGTATTTTCAGAGTGTAGTAAGCAAATGAAGGAGAGAGGAATGAGCGAAGTAGCTCGTGGTTGCCGGCCTGATGCTCAGCGCGATAATAAAAACTTGATGCAGCGTTGTGTTCATCACGTTTTTTATTTCGGCCTGTCTGGTGAGATATTTTCCGAGCAAATTCGTCGCACCTTGCTCGTTAATCTGTTTTCCATCGTCGGTATAGTCTTTACCTTCCCACTGGGTATTGCGGCGCTATACCGTTCTAATACTTGGCTTGCCCTTGTTTTGCTGTGTTTCGCATTCATCTTTTGTATCAACCAGTTTTATCTTAGGCGAACTAGAAACCATGAGATCTGCGCTAATATAATCATCTATCCTCTGTATTTTCTCATGCTGTATCTCGTTTTCACCGGTGGTGTTAATGGCACAGGGTATGTATGGATTTTTTGTGTTCCTGCTGTGTCTTTGTTTATCCAAGGGATAAAGCGAGGCGTGATCGAGATGGTCATTTTTACCTTGCTGCTTATCGTCATTCTGTATTTTTTTGCGAGTGTTTATGGTTTTGCTTTTCACTATGATGAAGACCTAAGGTTTCGTGTAATCGCATCTTTTATCGTGGTATTTTTCTTGTCGACTATTTATGAATATTCCATGTCGCGTTTTAATAAAGCTTTGCATGAATCGTCAAAGCAGCTTAAGGAACAGGCTGAAACAGACCCTTTAACGCAGCTATTGAATAGGCGAGGGATGCAGCAACGCTTAGAGGAGGCTGAAGGCGCTGAGCTGCGTTTGGTGTTAATTGACGTGGATTATTTTAAAAACATAAATGATCAATACGGCCATGATTGTGGTGATTTTATTCTCCGTTCGCTTGCCAGACTAATACAAAAAGAGCTGCCTGAAGGCGCTTGGTTATCTCGCTGGGGAGGAGAAGAATTTTTACTGGCACTTAATGACGCTTACTTAGGCCAAGCGATAGAAGTCGCCGAGAAAATTCGTCAGGCTATAGAAGGGTATGATTTTAATTACGATGAGCAAGAGATACGCATCACCGCCAGCTTTGGTATCGTTCCATTAGGAACTGATCACCCTTTGGCTCTGGCCTTGAAGGCGGCTGATAGCTTGCTATATAAAGCAAAAGACGCTGGTAGAAACAATATCTGCGTGTGATTGGTTGGCTTGAAAGTCCTCCTTAAAATATTTTAAGGAGGACTTTTTGCTATTTAGTGAGTGCGAACTTTGGAGCCGATAGCCCCATAGTACGCAATGTATAGGTAGCAAATAACAGGCATAACAAAGGAGATCTGTAGGCCAATAGAGTCAGCCAGAGAGCCTTGAATGACGGGTAAAATTGCACCACCTACAATGGCCAAACAAAGTAAGCCAGAGCCGCGACTGGTCTGTGCGCCTAAGCCGCTAAGGGCGAGGCTGAAAATCGTCGGGAACATAATTGAGTTAAAGAAACCCACTAATAAGATAGACCACATGGCAATGTGACCGTCATTTAAGATCGTGCTTACAATCAAGACAATGGCCAATAAAGCGTTCATGGTAAGCAGTTTGCTTGCCGACATTCGCTGCATCAGCGCTGCCCCGATAAAGCGCCCAACCATAGCGCCTCCCCAGTAATACGCAACGTAGTGAGCGGCATCTGCTTCGGCCAGCCCTGCAATATTATCAAGGCCAAAGAAGTTAACGAGTAGGCTCCCAATAGAGACCTCCGCGCCAACGTACATAAAGATAGCCACAGCACCTAACACCAAATGGCGGTAACTTAAGATACTGATGTCTGGTGCTGCTGTGCTTTCTTCTTCGACATTCGAGGGCGTTGGCAGACTAATGCGAGTGAAGATAATCGCCAAAATAACAAGCGCTGCGGCTAACCCTATATAAGGGAAGATCACGCTTTCTGCTTCTTGCGCTTTGGACGCATATTGACCTGCAGCGGTAAACAGTAGTGCGCCACCAACTAAAGGAGCAAGGGTTGTTCCTAACGAGTTGAATGCTTGTGAAAGCGTTAAGCGACTGGATGCGGTCTCGGAAGGCCCCATAATGGTGACAAGAGGGTTAGCGGCGACTTGTAAAATAGTGATGCCGGACGCTAAGACAAAAAGAGCGCCTAGAAAAATGATATAAAGTTGCGCTTTTGCGGCGGCAATAAAGAGTAAACAGCCCGCTGCTGCAATCATTAATCCGATGCCTATGCCGCGTTGGAAGCCAATTTTCTTAACAAGGTTACCGGCTGGAACAGAAACAATAAAATAGGCGCCGAAAAAGCAGAATTGAATTAGCATCGCCTGTGTATAGGAAAGGTCAAAAACGCCTTTTAAGTGTGGGATTAGAATGTCATTAAGCGATGTAATAAACCCCCACATAAAAAACAAGGATGTGAGAGCAACGAACGCAAAGCGTTGATTTAACTGTGGCTTTTCAGCCATAGATGACGTGTTTTTCATAATTTTTCCGATCAGTTTAAACGAGGATTGTTCGTTTTTTATCTTTAGAATAGTTATCCAAATCAAAAAATCACGGCATCATAGCACCGTAAAGGCGCTTAAGTGTGTCGGGGGGCGTTGTGTGACATAAGTGTCCTAATAAATTCCTAAATAGGCACTCTACTGTAAGGAAATATTACCTAGCCGTATTTTATGTAACATACTCCAGCCTCGTTTGTGAGCTGGCTGGAGTAGGTTATTTGGCGGGATTATTTATCTTGTGGGTCAACGTGACGAGTGAAGTCGCGACGATCGGTAGACCATTGCTTATCGGTTACTTGGAATTGGTTGATATTCACAATGATGCTGTCGGCGAGTTTGATGACATCGTAGCCAACCAAAGTGGAATGTTCGGTTTGTTGGTTGATCGCCACAAAGCTTTGCTTCATCTCGTCATAATGGGCGGTGACATCAAGGAAGTTGTTTTGTTGGCTTTTTATCGCATGGGAAATTTGCTCGACTTTATGTGAGATGGTTTCCATCGCGGCTTGTACTTGGGACAAAGAATCCGTGGCGTCCCCGGTGTTTTTCGACGACTGCTCAGCATTAATTTTGCTTTTCTCCATGCGTTTCACAACTTCTAGCGTACCGCTTTGAATGGCTTCAACCATGCTGGCGACTTCGTCGGTGGATTGGCGCGTTTTGGATGCCAATGAACGAACTTCGTCAGCCACGACCGCAAACCCACGACCGGTTTCACCCGCTCGTGCCGCTTCAATCGCCGCGTTGAGCGCCAACAGATTGGTTTGTTCTGAAATGCCATTAATCACATCAATAATGCCAGCGATTCTATCGGTATCGTCTTTGAGCTTTGAAAGCGCGTCGACGGCGAGACTAATGTCTTTGGACAGCTCGTCCATTGTTTGAGCGACGTTATTAACCACCTGACTGCTCGAATGAACTATCTTGTTGCCTTCTATCGTGGCTTCGCTAATTTGCTCCAGTTCGGCTTTTACTTGCAAAGTGGAATCATTGGTATCAGATAAGCAAATGTTAACTTGCTCAGCTTGGTTCTTCTGTTGTTGTGTGGCGATAGACAGTTGGCCGTTTACATCGGCCATGTCTTCTGAAATGGGCTTCAGGCGAGTGACGGATGCCAAAACCGAAGAAAATGTTTTATCGATGTGGGCGATAAATAAATTGATGCCTGCTGCTAAATACGCGAGTTCGTCTTTGCGTTTTATGGGTAAACGCTGAGTTAGATCGCCTTCGCCCATGGCGATGTCGTGCATCATTTCACCCATTGCTTTAATTGGGCGAACTATGATGTTGGCAACCAGTAAGCCTAGAAGAGCGCCAACAATGAGGGCTATGACAGAGACAATGGCCAGCGTGGTGTAAATCCTTGCTTGTAATTGATAGACGGATTTGAGGGCTTCGGCTTCGCTGATTTCACTGATAATGGCCCAATTCATGCCTTGGATATTTAAGGGTTTGTAGGCAAACAGGGCAGGGACGCCCAAATAGTTGGTTTCTTGAATGAAGCCTGTTTCGCCATTAATTGCTTTTTTCACACCTTCTCCGGTTACCTTAAGAAGGTTGATGCTTGTGCCTCGATGGGCAATTTCATCCAACGTTTTTGGCGGTAGCTTGATGGCTTTTACTTTTTCTAAAAAGGCCGTTTTATTTTCCAGTAATAAACGCTCGTTACTGCGCATTAGATAGTCGCTACCCACCAGGTAGGTTTGCCCTGTTTCCCCTAATCCACTGGCAGCCCAGTTTTGATGGTGAGACATCACTGAGCTGATGCGGTCAATAGGCATTTGGAAAATCAACACCGCAATGGTTTTGCCATTATCAATCACTGGCGTAGAGATAAAAGACGCCGCGGCATTATAGGATGGACCATAAGGAGAAAAATCTGTGAGATAGGTGGTGTCTTTTGGCGCTTTAACCGCGTGTTTGAACGCTTGCGCTAAACCGGTATTTTTATAAGGTCCAGAGAGCAGCGAGGTGGCAAAATCGAGTTCTTTAAAAACGCTATACACGACATGACCGCTGTTTGCGTCGACCAGAAACACATCATAGAAACCAAAGCGCTGTTGGAACTCATGAAACATAGGGTGGAATTCTTGGTGAACTTTATCGTATGCAGAATCATTGCCTGCGCTGTTTAAGCTGTCTTTTTGACCTAATTGGGCTGGATTATTGCTGATGTAGGCTTCTTGCATGGCTTTGGCAATAGGACTTAATGCGGTTAACAATGCGTCTGGGTTGCTGGATTCACCCGCATTAAGTGTTTGATAATTCTTATCGAATTGCTGCTGATAGTAGTCGTTTAGTTTTTCATCGTCTGCGGCGGTGGTCGTAGTTGGAAAGGCGTTAAAAGCGCTTGAGAAAGCCTTGGCGGCCGCTAAGGTGCTGTTGTTATGGGATAAGCTGGCGATTTGTCGATCAATCAATGAAAAATAGGTTTCAACAGACTCTGCGGTTAGATCTCGCGACAGCGCGAGCTGTTTTTGAGCGCTGTCTTGTAAGGCACTCGTTCCTTCGTTTAGGGCATTGTTGCTTAATATTAATCCCACAACAATAGTAGGAACGACTGCTAGCAAGGTGCCCATTAGAACCAAACGCATCTTAATTGATAAAGCCATTTTTCATCCTAAAAATTGATTTAATCTAAATCATATAAAAATATAAACCGTTATTAACGCTTTAGTAAAGAAAGCGCAAAAAAATTGTCTTGATTAAATCCCAGCTGCATAAAAAAGGGTAAAGGATTTATGTTAATCTTTGGTATCAATTTGTTAACTACTTCCCCTGATTTTAGAGTATTTGTATGCGTATAGAACGTCGCTCCTACCAGACTACAGATGAGCACTTTTCTGCGGACATGCCGCCGAGTTTACAGCGTATATTTTTAGCTCGAGGTGTCTCTTCTAGCCAAGAATTGGATTACCGTCTGCCCTTGTTGTTGAGGCCCGAGCCATTGTTTGGGCTGCAAGCGGCGGCGAGCATTCTTGCTGATGCCATTATGGGGGAGCAAAAAATTCTAATTGTCGGTGACTTTGATGTCGATGGCGCGACCAGTACCAGCTTGGGGATACTTGCCTTAGAAGCGATGGGGGCCATTGCTCCCGATTACTTGGTGCCCAATCGTTTTGAATTTGGTTATGGCTTAACCCCAGAAATAGTCGAAGTGGCGAAAGAGAAACAGCCCGATGTGTTGGTAACCGTCGATAACGGTATCGCCAGTTTAGATGGGGTGCGCGCGGCAAAATCCTATGGCATGAAAGTGGTCGTGACGGACCATCATTTACCTGGTGATGAGCTACCAGAAGCGGATGCAATCGTTAACCCGAACCACCCCGCTTGTGGCTTCGACAGTAAAAACCTTGCAGGCGTAGGGGTGATTTTTTATGTGATGAGCGCTTTGCGAGCTGAATTAAAACGACGAAACTGGTTCGAAGATCAGCATATTCCTGAGCCGAAAATGGCGGACTATTTAGACCTGGTAGCATTGGGGACTGTGGCCGATGTGGTGTCGTTAGATACCAATAACCGGATTCTCGTGCAGCAGGGGATTAAGCGCATCCAAGCAGGGTTGGCACGCCCTGGTATCCTCGCATTATTGGAGATAGGTCGTCGTGACTACTCACGATTGAAAGCGTCTGACCTTGGTTTTGTGGTTGGTCCTAGGTTAAATGCAGCAGGGCGTCTTGATGATATGTCTGTCGGCATTGAATGTTTATTGACTCCTCACCCGCATCAAGCAAAGCAATATGCCCAGCAATTGGATCAGTTTAATCGCGAGCGCAAGGCGATTGAATCCGACATGAAAGATCAGGCTGAAGAGGTCTTATCTAGCTTGTTAGATGAAGATCAAGATATGCCCAATGGCATGTGTTTCTACGACCCTGACTGGCATCAAGGTGTGATAGGTATCTTGGCTTCTCGTATGAAAGAAAAGTGCCACCGTCCGGTGATTGCGTTTGCGCGTGTCGGCGACGATGAATTAAAAGGCTCTGCGCGTTCTATTGCTGGCGTGCATATTCGAGACGCATTGGATTTATTGGCAAAACGCTACCCTCAATTACTGAGTAAATTTGGTGGGCATGCAATGGCGGCTGGCATGAGCATTAAAGAGTCTCATTACGACGCCTTCCGTTTGGCGTTCGACGCTATTATTAGCGACTGGGTGACACCGGAGCAGCTCGAAGCTACGGTTTGGACGGATGGGCCTCTCGCCCCCGAAGATTTTAGTTTGAGTTTTGCTGAGCAGGTGCGTTTATCTGGACCTTGGGGGCAAGCGTTTCCTGAACCTTGTTTTGATGGTGTATTTGAGGTGTTGCAACAACGCTTGGTGGGTGAGAAGCATTTGAAGTTGATGGTAAGGGAGCCGCAAAGTGGGCTCTTGCTCGATGCGATTTGTTTCTTTGTGGATTTGGAAAAATGGCCGAACGAGTCCTGTACGAAAATTCGCTTAGTCTACAAGCTCGATATCAACGAATTTAGAGGGCAAAAAAACCTCCAATTGATGGTGGACTATTTAGAAGCGGCTTAGTTTTGAACGCTGTTTTTCTTGAATAAAATACCGCGAGGGCGCCTATCTATTCCTAACTTAGGTTACAATAGCCCTCCCTCAATCCACTACATTATTTAATGCAGGAGTCCATCCATGACTGCACAGGTTCTTGACGGCAAGCTTTGCGCCAAAGAAACCGAAACCCGCCTTCAAGCTCAAGTCGCTGAGTTAAAACAGCGTACTGGCGGTACTCCCATTCTAGCAACCATCCTCGTTGGCGCCGATCCAGCGTCTGCGACTTATGTCAAAATGAAAGGCAATGCCTGTCGTCGTGTTGGTATGGATTCTATGGCTATCGAATTGCCAGATACCACAACCACAGAAGAGTTGCTGGACACCATCAATGGTTTGAATGAAAACCCTGATGTTCATGGTATTTTGTTGCAGCACCCTGTGCCAGAGCAAATCGATGAGCGTCTGTGTTTTGATGCTATTGAAGCACGCAAAGATGTTGACGGTGTCACCTGTCTTGGTTTTGGTCGTATGGCGATGCAAGAGCCGGCATACGGTGCGGCGACTCCTGCTGGCATTATGCGTCTGCTAGAAGCGTACGATGTTGCCCTAGAAGGCAAACATGTTGTTGTGGTTGGTCGTAGCCCGATTTTGGGCAAACCAATGGCGATGATGATGTTGAATGCAAATGCAACAGTGACCATCTGTCATTCTCGTACGCAAAATTTACCTGACTTGATCAAACAAGCTGACGTCATTGTTGGTGCGGTTGGTAAGCCTGAGTTTATTAAAGCAGAATGGATCAAAGACGGTGCCGTTGTGGTAGACGCCGGTTACCATCCAGGTGGTGCTGGCGACATTGAATTAGCGCCATTAGTTGATCGTGTTTCGGCATACACACCAGTACCTGGTGGCGTTGGCCCGATGACCATCAACACCTTGATTTTGCAAACCTTAGAATCTGGCTTAAAGCAGCTGGGTTAATATCAAGCATTGAAAGCGGCGCGACCTTGCCCCATATAGAGTCTATAGGGTAGCAAAGAGAAGAACGCGACGCCTTTATGATTGATAAGAAGCCGTGCCGACAGGTGCGGCTTCTTGCTTTGCACGATTTAGTGAAGACAGCACGCTCCATTATTTAGATAACATAACAGAAATAGGTAGATGGCCCATGTCCACAGAAATGTTAAAAGATGCGCTTGATTTTGATTTGATCGCCGATGTGTTTGTCTCTGAGTCTATCAGTGCATCCCCTGCAGAATTGCATGGTCAGCTTTGTGGTTATCTGGCGTCAGGGGTGACCTTACCATTGGAAGATTGGCTGACCATGGTGGCGGAATTTTGCGACATTGAAAGCTGGAAAGAAGACGCCAGTCGTGCCGCTATTGTTGAGTTATACACGGCGACTTTGACCTTATTTCAAAATGGCGAGTACGCATTAGTACCGTGCATTTCGGATGAGGATGCGGAACTGTGCGAACGAGGGGTTACTTTATCCCAGTGGGCGCACGGGTTTTTAGCGGGTTACGGTTTGTCTGGTCAGAAAAAAGAACTGAACGACGAAATCAAGCAAGTGTTGCGTGACTTCGCCAATATTTCTGCAATGCAAGCGGATATGCGCTCGCTTGAAAGCAACAATGATAACGAAACAGATCTGACTGAATTGGTTGAGTATGTTCGCTTGTCTGCCATGATGCTCTATTCAGAACACCATCAAGTCAATCCGAATGTAGATCACACGAAACAAAACTCCTTGCACTAATAATGGGCCCTTTGTTGTCCATCCAGCGAATCGAGCTGAGTGGTTATGGCCATCACCTTATATAAGAGAGAGTGAGCATGAAAATCGAAAGTCAAACTTACCAAGCTCGACGTGAGCGTTTGATCCAGTCGCTACCTGACAACACGGTTGCTGTGATTCGCACCGGCGACCTCTGCACACGTAACAATGATTGTGAGTATGAGTTTCGACCGAACAGCCGCTTCTTTTATTTAACCGGTTTTCCTGAGCCCAGTGCCTATGCTTTGATTAATGGGAAAGGTGAAACCGTATTGGTGACCTTGCCGAAAGACCCTGAAAAAGAGCAATGGGAAGGTTTTCGTTATGGCACAGAGGGGACGATTAGCACCTTTGGTGTGCACGATGCGGTGCCACTAGATGCGCTGGATAGCGTGGCGATCGCTGTGTTGGATGGCGCTCAACAGGTGGCCTTTCCGTTTGATGATGAGCCGCTTCGTCAGCAAGTTTTACAGTGGCGAGACGATTTGGCATCACGAGCTCGGGCGGGGGCGATTGCTCCAACTCAGCTTTTGGATTTGTCTCCTGCTATTTCAGAAATGCGTTTACGCAAAGACGATGAAGAAATTGCCCTGATGGAAAAAGCCGCGCAAATCAGTGTGGCGGCGCACAAGCAAGCAATGCGAACCGTGCGCCCAGGGATGAAAGAATATGAACTGGAAGCAGAACTAAATTACGTTTTTATGAAATCGGGATCGCGTCAGCCCGCGTATAACAATATTGTCGCCTCTGGTCACAATGCCTGTGTTCTGCATTACATCAAGAATGACGACACCATTGATGATGGCGATCTAGTATTGATTGATGCCGGGGCGGAGTTTGGTTGTTACGCTGGCGACATCACACGAACCTTTCCGGCGAATGGCAAGTTTTCTGAACCGCAGGCCGCTTTGTACCAAGTCGTATTGGACGCTCATACCGCTGGGCTAAAAGAGCTAAACGTTGGTGCGCCTTATGAGGCATGCCATAACGCAGCAGTGAAAACCCTAACTCAAGGTCTAGTGACGCTGGGTTTATTGACTGGAAACGTCGAATCGCTGATTGAAAGCAAGGCATACCGAGATTTTTATATGCACAATACCGGACACTGGCTTGGCCTTGATGTCCATGATTGTGGGGCGTATCGAGTCGATGGCGCCTCTCGGCCCCTCGAAGCTGGCATGGTATTAACCATAGAGCCTGGCTTGTATGTGTCGTTAGACAATGAGACGGTGGATGAAAAGTGGCGTGGTATTGGTATTCGTATTGAAGACGATGTCTTAATTCGTACGGATGGCCCTTATATTCTAACGCATGGCTTGCCACGAGAAATCGCAGAAATAGAAGCCTTTATGGCACAGGGTCGTGAACTTTAATGTAGTAATCAGGCGTTTGTCGCCGGAGATGAGTAAATGGCAAAGCAATACGATTTAATCATAGTGGGCGCAGGCATGGTGGGCTCTTTAGCGTCTTTATTACTGGCCAATTCGTCGTTACGAATTGCTCTGGTAGATAGGCACAACGGGGATTACGCTTTGTCAGTGCCACCTAGCTATGATGCTCGTGTTAGCGCTATTTCGTGCCAATCTAAAGCCTTGTTAGAAGCGGCAGGCGCTTGGCAATCGATCCCTCAAAACCGCCTCGCTGCCTATAATAATATGGTGGTTTGGGACGGTTTAGGGGAAGGTTACATCGACTTTAATGCGCGTAAAACTCAGTTACCAGAATTGGGGCATTTGGTTGAAAACGCGATTTTGTGCACTAGCTTAATGACAGAAGTTAAGCAGTCTTCGAACATTGATTTGTACCTTGCTGATGAAGTGGAAAACCATGAATTGAGTGAGTCAGGGGTGACGGTTTCTTTGCTGTCAGGCCGCCAATTAGAAGCGCAAGCCATTATTGCGGCAGACGGTGCTCTGTCTAAGCTACGTACCGAAAATGCCTTTGAGACCGTCGAGTGGGATTATGGTCATCAAGCCATGGTGGCAACCATTGAAATTGATCGCGCCCATGAAAATACGGCATGGCAAAGTTTTGGCGAAGAAGGCATTTTGGCCTTTTTGCCGCTGCCGAGTGTCGATGATCGTCATTTTGTATCCATTGTTTGGTCTGTGCCTCCACAAGAGGCCGACAGCTTGATGGCGCTGGATGATCAGGCATTTTGCAAACGACTAGGCTACGCCATCAGTCAGCGCTTTAGCGTGCTGGATATCACCACGGCTCGTCAGTCGATTCCACTGCGTCAACGTCATGCAAAGCAGTATGTGAAAGCAGGCATTGCTCTGATTGGAGATGCGGCTCATACGATACATCCGCTGGCAGGTCAGGGCGCTAATTTAGGCTTTGGTGATGTGAAAGCGCTGGTGGACGTATTGTCGAAAGCCCATCGACGTGGTGAGTTTTTAGGCGCGAGTCGAGTCTTGCGTCGCTACCAAAGGGCTCGCATGCTGGACAATATCGCCATGGCGGCGGGCATGGAAGGCTTTAAGCGTTTGTTTGGTACACAGCAACCTTTGCTGGTTCAGCTACGCAATCAAGGCATGGCCCATTTTCATAACAACACATCATTAAAAGAGAAACTCGTCGCCCGAGCGGCTGGCTTGTCTTCTTTTTCTTAATATTGAATCGAGTCTCTTGTTCCTTAATGAGCAAGAGGTCCACGGCTAGGCCGTGAGAGTTTTGCAATTCTTGAGATCTGCTTTATGCTCAAGAGAAAGATTATTGATAGGGTTTAAGGCTGCCGCATATGCAAGTACAAGATTTGTTGAAAAAAACGGATAAGCTCCCTAATGTCCCGGATGTGGTTAGAGAGTTGATCGTTCTGCTGAACGACCCTAATGCCAATTATTTTGATATCTCCCAAAAGGTCGCCCATGACCAAACCATGTCGCTTAAAGTGTTGCGAGTGGTTAATTCGGCGTATTTTGGCTTGTCTCGAAAAGTGTATTCGATTGATGAGGCTACGGTGATTTTGGGTATTAATAAACTCAAAACATTGGTGATAGCATCTGGGTTTGCTAATTCGGTAAAAAGTGTAGAAGGGATTGATTTAAAAGCGTTTTGGCAGGACTCTTTTCGTGTCGCTATTTTGGCGCAATGGCTTGGTAAACGCACCGACCTTGTTGACGCAGAAGAGGCCTTTACTGCTGGTATTGTGCATAACCTTGGGCGCTTATTGTTGCATTTGACAGAGCCCACTATCGCTCAAGAAATTCGAACGCGAACGAAAGAAAACTTTATCAGTCGTACGAAAGCGGAGTTAGATGCGCTGGGGTTTACCACTCAAGACGCCAGCAAAGCCTTAATGGATTTGTGGAAGTTTCCGCCAGAGTTGGGGGAAGCGGTGCGAATGCACAAACGCCCCTTTAGCGAGGAAGACCCACAGCCATTAGCGTGCGTTTTGAACTTGGCTTGTTACCTAAATGCTTGTATTCGCAGTGAGCGCGACGAAGAATTGGTCGTCGATGGCTTCCCTAAAACGGTGGCCAAAGGCGCGGGCTTGCCAGAGCAGATTATTTATCAGCTTGGTGAGGCTCTGTTGATCGGCGATGATTTAGACTTGTTGTTGTCTTAGTATTTCATCTGACTGAGTAATGGCTGAGCAAGCGCAGCGTTGGCGTCAGCTAAGATACCGAATTCAACGACGTAATTCATGGCAATTGCGTGTATAGCATTTATAATAGGTTTTTTTAAAATCACTGGGTGAAGAAATTGAGCGTTATTCGACTAAAAGGGCAAGCTGATCGACGTCTACGAGCAGGTCATCAATGGATCTACAGCAATGAAGTAGATACAAATAAGACGCCATTAAAGCAATTTACTCCAGGCGATCAGGTTGTAGTTGAAACGGCACAAGGAAAACCACTTGGTATTGCAATGGTTAACCCTAACACTTTGATTTGTGGTCGTTTAATCAGTCGTAGTGTTGACACTGTGATGAACAAATCTACCTTGGTTCATCGTCTTAAAATAGCCTTGTCATTGCGTGAAATTGCCTATAAAGGGCCTTATTACCGCCTCGTTTTTGGTGATTCCGATGGTTTGTCTGGTTTGGTTGTCGACCGTTTTGCCGACATCCTTGTGGTGCAAATCTCCACAGCCGGCATGGAGCGTATTAAGGGTGAAATAGTTGAAGCCTTGCAAGACGTGATCAAGCCAAGTGCCATCTTAATGAAAAACGATGGCAAGATGCGTCAAATTGAAGGACTGGACAGCTATGTTGAAGAAGCCTTCGGTACTGTGCCTGAGTTAGTTTATCTACAAGAAAATGATGTGCTTTTCCAAGCGCCAGTGTGGGATGGGCAAAAAACAGGTTGGTTTTATGACCACCGTGAAAACCGCAAAACCATGCAGAACTATTGTGATGGCAAGCGTGTTCTTGATGTGTTCTCTTATGTGGGTGGTTGGGGTGTTCAAGCCGCTGCCGCAGGGGCGACGGATGTGACCTTTATTGACGCCTCAGAAAGTGCGTTGAGTCATGTGGACGCCAATCTTAAATTGAATCAATACGAAGGCGGCTCTGAGCTCATGCACGGCGATGCATTTGAAGCAATGCAGTCTTTGATTGAAGACAAACAGCGTTTTGATGTGGTTGTTATGGACCCGCCAGCCTTTATTGCACGTCGTAAAGACATCAAGGCAGGGGAAGGCGCTTATCATCGTGCTAACCAATTGGCGATGCGTTTGGTGGCAAAAGGGGGCATTCTTGTGTCGGGCTCTTGCTCTATGCACCTAGAAACCAACCGTTTGCATGACATAGTGCGCAGTAACAGCCGTCAATTAGAGCGTTTTTCTCAATTGATTTATCGTGGTACCCAAGCACCAGATCATCCGGTTCATCCGGCGATTGAAGAAACAGAATACTTGAAAGCGCTATTTTACCGCATCCATAACAACATGGGTCTGTAAGACGGCGTTGATCGCGCGTTATTAGCGATTTAAAAAAGCCTCTTTACTGTCATAAGTAAAGAGGCTTTTTATGGTCTAAACGACGGAGTAAACAAGGTGGTTTTGATTAATCTCGTAACGAGATATGAGGCCAGCCGCGTTCTTTAGCGATGTCAGTTAAGGTTGGGTCGGCGTCGACCGCAACAGGGTGAGTCACCAGTTCTAAAAGGGGTAAGTCGTTACGAGAGTCGCTATAGAAGTAGCTGCCTTCCATTGAGTGCCCTGTTTCGGCTAACCAGTCATTTAACCGTGTTACCTTGCCTTCTTGGAAACTAGGAATGCCAACAATATTACCTGTGTAGCGATCCTCGATGATTTCGGGAACGGGGGCAATGATATGGTCCATGCCCATCGCTTCTGCAATTGGACCGGTAACAAACTGATTGGTGGCGGTGATCATCAATAAAAAGTGTCCTTGCTTTTTATGATGCTCTAGTAACGCCTTGGCTTTCTCTTGCATCATGGGGGCGATTTTTTCTGCCATAAAAGTGCGATGCAATTGGGTAAGCTCTTCATTATTGAATAATGCGAGAGGCGCTAAGCTGAAGGCCAGGTATTCATGAATATCCAATGTGCCTGATTGATATTGCTGAAAGAAGCGGTCATTGGCTTTGGCATAGGCTTGTGTATCGACTAAGCCTTTCTCGACTAAAAATTGTCCCCAAGTGTAGTCACTGTCACCGCTTAATAAGGTGCCGTCTAAATCAAATATTGCGAGCGTCACGATCAATCCTTAGTTCTTTTAATGTATACAAAGTATAGCGATGGGAGAGATAAATAACACCTGTCTTAATTGTGCAATAAGGCGAATTGTGGAACAATGAATTCAATTTATTTTTATGTTAAAAGGTGATAGCTCGTGATTGATGCAGACGGATATAGGCCGAATGTGGGCATCATACTGATGAACGAGCGTGGCCAACTTCTTTGGGCGAGGCGTGTAGGGCAAAATGCATGGCAATTCCCCCAAGGCGGTATTAAACCTGATGAAACACCAGAAGACGCTTTGTACCGAGAATTAAAGGAAGAAGTAGGACTGGAACCTCATCAAGTAGAAATCGTGGGGAAAACCCGAGGATGGTTGCGTTACCGACTTCCCAAACGCATGTTAAGACACAATAGCAAGCCTTTGTGTATCGGGCAAAAACAGAAATGGTTTTTGTTGTCGATTCGTTGTGCTGACGCTTGTGTCTGTGTAGATGCAACAGATTGTCCGGAATTTGATGGTTGGAGATGGGTGAGTTACTGGTACCCACTTGGCCAAGTAGTGGCGTTTAAAAAGGATGTTTATCGCCGTGCATTAAAAGAGTTGATACCTAATGCACACCGAAAGTTAGAAAATATCATTAAAGCAACTCACTAAATTTACATTATTTAGGGTGCAAGGAGAACGATGCTAAGTTTGCTCAGACGTATAACCCAAGAAGTGACTGCTGCGCAGTCTTTGCCGACCGCGTTGGACATTATTGTTCGGCGTGTGCGCAGAGCAATGCGGGCAGAAGTCTGTTCAATTTACTTAGTTGATCCTAATACTAGCGAGTATATTTTAATGGCAACACGAGGCTTAAATGCTGGTGTTGCTGGCAGCGCTAGCCTTAAGTCCGATGAAGGGTTGGTGAGTTTGGTTGGGCGTCGTGCTGAGCCTGTTAACCTAGAAGACGCCCATGTCCATCCGTCATTCCATTATCTCAGTGGAACCGGTGAAGAGCGTTACCGTTCTTTTCTAGGGGTGCCCATTATTCATCACCGACAAGTGCTGGGTGTCTTGGTGGTTCAACACGAAGACAAGCGTCGATTTGATGAGGGAGAAGAAGCCTTTCTTATTACGCTTTCGGCGCAGTTAGCGGGGGTTATTGCTCACGCAGAAGCGACAGGCGCCATGACTAGCCTAAGCGCAACGTCTGCACCGGTTGGAGCAGATTTTCGCTATAAAGGTGTCTCTGGGAGTTCGGGGGTCGCCATTGGGCGAGGGGTGGTGGTGTATCCACTGGCCGATTTAGATGTGATACCTGATCGCACGATTACCGACACTGCTTCAGAGATTGCTGATTTTTATCAGGCACTTGAAGCCGTACGTGAAGATATCCGGCGTGCAAGTAATCGCCTTAGCCAGCATTTATCCACGGATGAAAAAGCGTTGTTTGATGTCTATTTGAAGATTTTGAATGATAACTCGCTGGTGGTTGAGGTCGAGAAGAAAATCAAAAAAGGCAATTGGGCTCAAGGGGCAATCAGGCAGGTTATTCAAGCCCATATTGCGCATTTCAATCGAATGGATGACCCTTATTTGCGCGAAAGAGCGACCGATATTCGGGATCTCGGACGCCGCATTCTTTCTCATCTGCAAGAAAAAGCCCCTAATTTAGCAGAACGTTTCAGCGAACCGAGTATTATCATCGGTGAAGAGCTGACGGCGTCTATGTTGGGTGAAATTCCCATTGATAAGATCAAAGGCCTGGTGTCGGTGATGGGGTCCAGCAACTCTCATGTGGCGATTCTTGCCCGTGCGATGGGGATTCCTACTGTCATGGGGGCGCTGGATTTACCTTACGCCCAGTTAGATAAAGTCGACATGATTGTCGATGGTTACTTGGGGCATGTTTTTACTTATCCTTCTGAGAATCTAATCCAAGTCTACACTCAGATTGTTGATGAAGAGCGCCAGTTAGAAGAAGAATACGAAACACTAAAAGACCTGCCATGTGAAACGACGGATGGTTATCGTCTCTCGTTATTTGTGAATACAGGATTAACCGCCGATATTGCGCGTTCTTTGGATCGCGGTGCTGAGGGGATTGGTCTGTATCGTACAGAAGTGCCCTTCATGGTGCGTGATCGTTTTCCCACAGAGGCAGAGCAAGAGCACATTTATCGCCAGCAGTTGGAAGGTTTTGCGCCCGCGCCAGTGACAGTACGTACATTGGACATAGGCGGCGACAAAGCGCTGCCATATTTTCCGATTGCCGAGGAAAACCCCTTTCTTGGTTGGCGTGGCATTCGAGTAACACTCGATCATTTGGAAATCTTCATGGCGCAAATACGTGCCATGATTAAAGCCAGTGCCGGTCTGCACAATTTAAAAATCATGTTGCCAATGGTGTCCAACGTAGCCGAAGTGGAAGATGCTTTGGCGCTTATTCGCCGTGCTTATGCCGAGGTGAAAGAAGAGGGTTACGATGTCAAAATGCCACAAGTGGGCGTGATGATAGAAATTCCTGCGGCGGTTTACCAAGTCAAAGAGTTGGCGGCATTGGTCGACTTTATGTCTGTTGGAAGCAACGATTTAACGCAATATTTGTTGGCGGTGGATCGTAATAACCCGCGTGTAGCAGACTTATATAACTGTTTTCATCCTTCGGTTTTGCGAGCTTTATACTCGATTGTAAAGCAAGTGAAAAGCGAAGGGATAAACCTAAGTGTTTGTGGTGAAATGGCGGGTGATCCTATGGGAGCGATTATTCTCATGGCAATGGGTTACGACGTGCTGTCGATGAGTTCGACCAGTTTACCCAAAGTGAAGGCGGTTATTCGCAATATCTCGATGGAACAAGCGCAAGATATGCTGGATCAAGTGATTCATTTAGCGCATGCCGACGCCGTCACTCAGACGATGACGAGATTAATGCGTGAAGCTAACATCGAGCGTTTAGTTCGCCCTTCTAAAACAACAACCGTGAATTAACACCCCCTTTAGAGGTTTTTCTTACCGTTATGATAGCTTATCCAACGATAGACCCTGTCGCTATTTCGATAGGGCCGCTTGCTGTGCATTGGTATGGCATTATGTATTTAATCGGTTTTGCTGGCGCGTATTTATTAGGCAACTATCGAGCAAAAATGTCCAATGGCTTGTGGACGAAAGATATGGTCAGCGACATGATCTTTTATGGCGCCTTAGGCGTTATATTAGGCGGCCGTATTGGTTATATTCTGTTCTATCAATTTCCTGTTTTTGTCGACGATCCCTTAGTAATCTTTAGAATTTGGGATGGCGGTATGTCATTCCACGGTGGGTTACTGGGCGTGATTGTGGCGATGGCCATATTTGCTCGTCGTTATAATAAACACGTTATTGATGTGACCGATTTTGCCGCGCCTTTTGTGCCGATTGGCTTGGGTGCGGGACGAATTGGTAACTTTATTAATGGTGAATTGTGGGGCAAGCCAACGGATGTGCCTTGGGCCATGGTGTTTCCCAAAGATGTGTTGCAATTAGCGCGTCATCCATCGCAGTTATATCAGTTTGCATTAGAAGGCGTCGCTCTGTTTTGCATACTGTGGTTCTTTTCGAAAAAGAGTAAGCCACGCTGGTGTGTATCGGGCCTCTTTTTGTTGTGCTACGGCGTGTTTCGAATTTTGTCTGAGTTTGTTCGAGAACCGGACCCGCAAATCGGATATTTAGCGTTTGGTTGGGTAACAGAAGGGCAGGTTTTATCGCTGCCTATGGTGATTATTGGCATCATGCTGATTGTGTTTGGCTTTAAAATGAAGAAGTTCCCACAATCCTAGATAACGCCTTTTTTGTGATAGGCCAGTTACTGAGAATCGTACCAAAAAAGCCAGTTACTCAAGTAACTGGCTTTTTTGGTTTAGGCTGCAAGAGCGCTTTGCGGCGGCTTGCAAAAAAGCCTCGTTAGACAGAAAACGGGTAGGCGATAGGCTCGTGGAATTGGTACCCTTCAACAGAAAAATCATCCATAGTCACCCAAGTTTCAATGTCTTCTAGGGACTTGATGTCGGGGTTGATCTTAAGTGTTGGCAAAGCATAAGGTTCACGTTGTAATTGCACGTCACGCATCAGCTCTAGCTGGTCTTCATAAATGTGAGCATTGACTATCTTATGGAATGCTTGCCCCGCTTTGTGCCCTGTAATTTGCGCCACAATCGCAAGCAGTACATAGACCTGCACCATGTTGAAGTTAAGGCCAAGTGGGACATCACAGCTGCGTTGAGTGCTGTTTAGATATAGGGTGTCGCCTAACAAAGAAAAGTGGTGGCTATACATGCAAGGGCGCAGGCAGGCCATGTGAAATGCCCCCGGGTGATAAAAAGTGAGGATTTCCCCACGGTTATCCACACCCTTGGTTAAATCTTCAATGATTTGCTTAAGCAAATCAATGTGACCGCCATCTGGTTTGGGAAAAGCACGACCGATTGCGCCGTAGCACAAGCCCATGTCGTCTTCGCCTTTACGATGTACGTTATTTAACCATGCGGGGTTGTTGTTTGCATTGGCATCCCATGTTTTGGTGCCAAGGGCTCGAAAATCAGCGGCGTTATCATAACCTCTTAAATAACCAAGAATTTCTGCGATAGCCGACTTCCAATAACTCTTCCGAGTCGTAACCAAGGGGAATTCGCCCTTACTCACATCGTAAGTCAAATCCGCATTAATAACGGTTAAGCAGCGTTTGCCGGTGCGTTCGTTTTCTACCCATACGCCTTCATCAACGATGCGCTGGCAAAGATCTAAATATTGTTTCATGAAGAGAGCCTTGTATTTATTGTCTGGCAGCGACTTAAATCTTTTTAGAAATGCATTCTGGTCTGCCATGAGTATAATAGTTTTCATCGATTATATCAGAACCCCTACCTACTAAGATGCCGCATTTACGATTTCTGTCTAGGGGCTTAAAACAAGGTTTATTATATGTTGTCTTTAATTGTTGCCATGTCATCTAACCGAGTTATCGGGATCAATAATTCATTGCCTTGGCACCTTCCTAATGATCTTAAATACTTCAAACAAGCCACGATGGGAAAGCCGATTGTCATGGGTCGTAAGACCTTTGAGTCTATTGGTAAGCCGTTGCCAGGCCGACGTAATATTGTCATTACTCGCGACAGTGATTATCAGGCAGAGGGCATTGATGTAGTGACTTCGTTAGAGGCGGCAATTTCGTTAGGTGAAGACATTTGTTTAGTGAATGGCCAAGAAGAAGTGATGGTTATTGGCGGCGCACAGATTTATCAGTTGGCGTTAGAAAAAGCGGATCGTTTATACGTGACTCATGTGGACGCTGACATTGATGGGGATGCGTATTTTCCTGAAGTGGAATGGCCTTCTTTTACCTTGATAGCGGAAGAAGCGTTTGCGGCAGAAGGCCCTAATCCTTACGATTATCGCTTCTCAATTTATCAAAGAACCAGCGCAAAATAGTAGAAGAAGTGGTGGGTGCTTATTGCGATAATAATAGACTAAACCATAGTCAGTATTGATTTAACGTATTGTACTGGGCTCTTTAGAGTCTTATATTTACCGCTCCGATGATGGCTTGAAAACTCTTTATTGGTTGCCCTTATTGTTTAGGCAGCCAAATACCTTTTCAATTGAGTCACCACATTTTGTTTTCTGCTTTGCCTGAGGGTTTAAAGCCGAGGACTATGATTGAGCTTAGCGTTGTCAGCTACACCTAAGCCGATGCATTTTCAGATTCAGGAATCGTTCTTGATCAAAGAGCATTCCAAAAGATTTCTTATTTCAAATAATTATCTTACTAGCTTGGAGAAAAAATGAACGCTTGGTATTTCCTCTGTTTATTATCAGTGGTGGCGATTTTTATCGCCTTCACTAACCAGTATGTTCTGAAATTGCAAACAACCATCGCAATTACCACAGGTTCTGTGGTTATTTCATTGCTGTTGATGGTGCTAGCATCGGTGTCAGGTGGCGGTATTACAGCATCGATTGCCCAAGCCGTTGATGGGCTTAACTTTAATATGCTGCTATTAAAGGGGATGCTTGGCTTCCTCCTATTTGCAGGGGCGTTGGAGATTGATCTTCATCTACTGCGTAATCAGCGTTGGGAAATTGCCATCATGGCATTAGGGTCAACGTTAATTTCAACCATCATTATTGGTTACTTCAGTTACTGGGCGTTGGCGCTGTGTGGTTGGGATCTGCCGCTTATTTACTGCATGTTGTTTGGTGCCTTGATTAGCCCAACTGACCCCATTGCGGTCTTGGCAATCATTAAAAAAATGAACGCCCCAGATAAAATTTCGGTACAAGTTGAAGGGGAATCACTCTTTAACGATGGTGTTGGCTTGGTTGTTTTCTCAACGATCTTTGCATTGATTTTCACCGGCCAAGAGCCAACGTTTACCGGCGTTGTTGAGCTGTTCCTTGTCGATGCAGTTGGCGGGATTTTATTCGGTGTGGTCTTAGCATTGGTGGCTCACTGGCTGATTTGTCGCAGTAATGACAGCAGCATCGAATTGTTGATTACCTTGTGTATTCCTAGTGCGGGTTATGCATTAGCAAACTTGCTCGACATTTCAGGGCCTTTGGCCATGGTGGTCAGTGGTATCTTCATTGGTAATGTGACCCGTACCGTTGGTTTTTCTGAGCATAGCCAGCAAACTTTGTCGCATTTCTGGCATACAGTGGATGCCTTCCTTAACTCCTTGCTGTTTATCTTGATTGGTCTTTTGTTGGTGGTATTGCCTGTCACTTGGACAGAAGCAGCGTTGGGCTTATTGATGGTGCCTCTTGTGTTGTTGGCGCGCTTTATTAGTGTCTCTTTGCCGTATCTTGGCTTCCGCCGTTTTCGTACATACGATGCGCACTCCATTAAAATACTCACTTGGGGTGGATTACGAGGAGGGCTGGCGTTGGCTATGGCGGCCTCTATTCCCCACGGTAAGTTGATTATTAATGGTGTGGATTACCATACCTTGATGGTTATGATGACTTATGTTGTGGTGATTTTCTCGATTGTTGTTCAAGGAATGACGATCTCTCCGATCATCGAACGGAGTATTGAAGAAGGGAAAAACGAACAGGCGTAATGGTTATGCCTTGATTTGGTCGTTGTGCAAGCCGTATCGGCGCATCGGCCAAATAGGAGAAAGCTTGTTTTAAAAGCACAGATATAAAAAAAGGCGCTTGATGGCTGGATTGTTTTATCCAGTTATCAAGCGCCTTTTTTATGACGGAAGAAAAGGCTTAGTTAATGACGACTCTAAGTTGTTTTTGGCGACCAATTTCAACGGCCTCGTTTGCGCTTTGTGCTAATTCTTCAATCGTCTCACCGTCTTCAGGAAACGCCGCAATCCCGACACAGAAGTCGAGAGGGTCAGATTTTCCTTCGATTAATGTGGTGATCTCATTATCGGTTGGATTGATGATGTTCGTCAGCAAGGTTTGCGCGTCTCTAATGCTGGTATTAGGCAGCAGAAGCAGCAGTTTATCGGGTTCTACTCGAGCCAGTACGTCCGCTTCACGTACTTTTTTATAGATATGTCGCGCTGAGGTCTGGATGGCCAAATTGCGTATTTCCATAGGCAAGGCGGCCAAGCGGTTTGTTGCGTCCAGGTTTATTTTCGCCATGGTCAAGGGAGTGTATTGACGTTTGGCAAGCCCCAGTTGCTTCTTAAAGTGCGTAACAGCAGCGCCACGGTTTAATAATCCGGTCAGTTCATCGAACGTTGCTTGGTTGCGTAGGTGCTCTTCAAGGGTTTTCTGTGGGCTAATGTCTTCAACAAAACCAATGATCTTCTTGATGCTGCCATCGATGTGCTTTGTGTAGGTACGACCGCGCTCTTTTACCCACATGTATTCATTGTCGGATTTACGAATGCGGTATTCCGCCTCGTAATAATTTTGGCAATGGTTGACGTGTTCGGTAACAACCGTAGACAGCTTTTTGACATCGTCAGGATGAACAAGAGCATGCCACTCCGTGGTGGAACGTGGTGTTTTGTCTTGTGGTAATCCCAGTAACGCACCAATCGATTGAGAACACGAAATCAGATCCGAATCAGTTTCCCAAATCCAAAGGCCTGCCGATGACTCTGTTAGGGCAAATTTAAGCAGAGTGTTTTCTGCATCAACCAGATCCATGTGATCTGTGTTGTAAACACAAGCGAGCACAAAGCCGCCCATGGCTTGAAATTCAAGTTGAGTGTTGACCTGTTTATTGCCAATGCGCAATAGATTTTCACAGCGATCAATATGGCCATTATGAATCTTTTTGTACAAGTCTTGCCAATCTTCTAGGCTGTTTGCTTCTTCGCACAGCTCGACCCAGGAGTCGCCTGGTGTCGCGTTAAAGCTTTCAAATAAGAGTGCGAAACTATGGTTAATAGAATGCAGCTTCCCTGTTTGGCTTTCTATAATGAAGGCCGGTGTTGGCATGTGCTTAAAGGCCAACTCAAAAGGGTCTATCACGGTATTCATTGTGCCGCTCCTTTTAAACAATTTATTCCGGGGTGATCCAACTTACTTGGAAGTCAGCGTGTGCGTCTTCGGCTAACAGCTTAGTCAAAACAGGAAGAAACTCATTGGCTTCTTTTTCCAATGTCCAAGGAGGATTGACTATGATCATGCCGCTACCGGCCATACCGCGCTCTTTTTCAGAGTCCCTAATGGTCATTTCTACCAATAGCACATTTCGTATTTTGGTTGTTTCTACCGCTCTTAGCAAATTATCCGCCTGTTTGCGGTTTAATACTGGATACCAGATGGCGTAGCTGCCTTGAGGAAAGCGCTTGTGGCCATCCTGCAATGCCTGCACAACATACTGATAATCTTTTTTCACTTCATAAGGCGGGTCCATCAGAACAAAACCGCGTTTTTGAGGAGGGGGTAGCATAGACTTCACGGCATCAAAGCCGTTGTCTTTGACCACATTGGCTTTTCGTTTATTCGGAAATAGCGCTGCCAAAACAGGGTAATCGTTTGGGTGCAACTCACAAAGGTGAAGTTTGTCTTTTTGGCGTACATAGTAGTCGACAATTTTTGGGCTGCCCGGATAAAAGGCCAACTTATTGTCTGGGTTCATGTCCCGCACGATATCGAGTAAGGACTCAATCGCATCCGGTAAGTTCTCTTCTTCTAATAAACGCGCGATGCCGCTTTGGAATTCTTTGTTCTTTTGTGCTTGGGCTGAATCTAGAGGATATTGACCAATGCCTGCGTGGGTATCTAGATAGAAAAAAGGCGCATCCTTTTTAATCAGATGTTTGCAGATCTCACTGACGATGATGTGTTTTAAAATATCAGCGTGATTGCCAGCGTGATAAATATGGCGATAGCTAAGCATGTCGTTTCCTGTGTTCAATGAAAAAAGGCCGCAACGCCTAAGATGACGCTATGCGGCCTTTTGGGTTTCTTTTATTAATTATTTAAGCTGATCAAGATCGCGCACTGCGCCTTTGTCGGCACTGGTCGCAAAATGAGCATACACTTTTAATGATGTAGAGACTTTACGAGGACGGTCTTCAACCGGTCTCCAAGCATCGGCACCTTTCGCGTTCATTGTATCACGGCGTTTTTGCAATTCTTCGTCGCTAAGCAGAACATTGATGGTGCGGTTTGGAATGTCGATACGAATAATATCGCCACTTTCTACCAAACCAATAGCGCCACCGGCAGCCGCTTCAGGAGAAACGTGACCAATAGACAAACCAGACGTACCGCCAGAGAAGCGACCATCAGTCAATAGAGCACAGGCTTTGCCCAAGCCTTTTGATTTGATGTAAGACGTTGGGTAAAGCATTTCTTGCATGCCCGGGCCGCCTTTTGGTCCTTCGTAACGTACGATAACCACTTCACCTGATTTTACTTTGTCATCAAGGATGTTTTTAACCGCTTCGTCTTGAGATTCTGTGATGTGAGCAGGGCCTTCAAAGACAAGGCAAGACTCGTCAACACCGGCGCTTTTCACGACACAACCATCTAGTGCGATGTTGCCGTAAAGTACGGCCAAGCCGCCTTCAAGGGAAAAGGCATTTTCAATCGAGCGAATACAGCCTTCCGCACGATCGCCATCCAGTGATGGCCAGCGAGTGGACTGACTAAAGGCCGTTTGTGTCGGAATACCAGCAGGACCCGCTTTGAAAAACTCGATGATTTCAGGCGTTGGAGAGCGCATGATATCCCATGTTTTCAGAGCTTCAAGCATGGTGTTAGAGTGCACAGTGTGACATTGATTATGCAGTAGACCAGCGCGATCCAGTTCACCTAATAAGGCAAAAATACCACCCGCACGGTGCACGTCTTCTACGTGATATTTCGGTGAGTTAGGCGCTACTTTACATAACTGAGGAACACGACGAGACAAGCGGTCGATGTCTTCCATTGTAAAGTCCACACCCGCTTCGCGAGCAATGGCCAATAGGTGAAGAATCGTATTGGTTGACCCACCCATGGCAATGTCGAGCGTCATGGCGTTTTCAAAGGCTTCAAAGGTAGCGATGGCACGAGGAGACCATTGTGGTTCATCGTTGTCGTAGAAGCGTTTTGTGATATCGACAATGCGACGGCCTGCTTCTAGGAATAGGCGATGACGGTCAGAGTGGGTGGCAAGCGTTGTGCCGTTACCCGGTAAACTTAAACCTAGTGCTTCGGTTAGACAGTTCATTGAGTTGGCAGTAAACATCCCAGAACAAGAGCCACAAGTAGGACAAGCAGAACGCTCGTACTCTTCGACTTTCTCATCTGAGGCGGTTGGGTCTGCCGCGATGACCATGGCATCAACCAAATCCAGTTTGTTTTCTGAAAGCTTGGTTTTACCTGCTTCCATTGGGCCACCAGAAACAAAAATCACCGGAATGTCTAGACGCATTGCTGCCATTAACATGCCAGGGGTGATTTTGTCACAGTTAGAAATACACACCAGTGCATCGGCACAGTGAGCATTGACCATGTATTCAACAGAGTCGGCAATCAAATCGCGAGAAGGTAAGCTGTAAAGCATGCCATCATGGCCCATTGCAATACCGTCATCGACAGCAATGGTATTGAATTCTTTTGCCACGCCGCCAGCTTCTTCGATTTCTCGACAAACTAACTGGCCAAGGTCTTTAAGATGTACGTGACCTGGTACAAATTGCGTAAAAGAGTTCGCGACGGCAATGATTGGTTTATGAAAGTCATCGTCTTTCATACCAGTTGCACGCCATAAAGCGCGCGCGCCGGCCATGTTGCGGCCTGAAGTCGTTGTTTTTGAGCGATATGCTGGCATTGCTTTCCCCACAGATTTTTTTGCTTTATATAGGCACTCATGTTACCAAGTTTATTGTCTCTGCCCAATGGCAATTTTCAGTGAACTGGGTACAGATTAAGAAAGTTATTTTTCAACGGAGCGAAGTGAAAGACATGGACACCTCTTTAGATAAGACTCATCACCAGGTGGTGCTGGCTCGACAGCCGATTGTAAACACCAGTCTTGCTCCTATGGGGTATGAGTTACTTTATCGCAAAAATAGCGATGCTTTGTATGCTGAAGTCATTGATGAGGTTGGTGCTACGGCACAAGTTGTGGCCGCCAGCTTACTAGAATTGGGCATGTTGAACCTTGTTGGTGATAAAAAGGCCTTTATTAACTTTCCTCGAGCCTATTTGCTTAATCCTAATGGTGTGCCGATAGACCCTAACGTGGTGGTGATTGAGGTGCTTGAAAATGCCCAGTTTGATCCCGTGTTATTAGCCGCTTTACGCCGTTGGAAAAAAGCAGGGTATACCATTGCGTTAGACGATTTTGTTTTTGATATTAAGCTCGTGCCGTTTATTGAGCTGGCGGATTACATAAAACTAGACATTATGGCGTTAGGGCAGGATGCGTTTCATCGCCAGGTTGAGGCACTACGAGGCTTTAAGGTTGAGATTATTGCTGAGAAAGTGGAAACCTGGGAGGAATACCAGTTTTGTCGCTTATTGGATATTAAGTACTTACAAGGTTACTTTTTTGAAAAGCCTGAGTTAATGGCGAGCAAATCGTCCCGAGTAAATAGTATGACATTGCTGCGCTTGATGGCGGCGATGCTCAATTCATCGGAAATGGATGTGGCTGAGTTGGAGCGTCTTATCGGTCAAGATGCTGGGCTTGTTCACAAATTATTGCGCTTTCTAAATTCTCCTGTTACCGGCTTGATGGCTTCTGTCGATTCTCTCCGCTTGGCCATTACTTTGATCGGTATGGAAAAACTGAAGTCATTGGTTAACTTGCTACTCATGTCGGAAATGACGGGGGATCGTCATGTTTTACTGCAAAGCATTATGATACGAGCCAAGCATGCAGAGCTTTTGGCGCGCCGCAGAGCTTACGATAATGAAGACAAATATTTTCTAGCGGGCATGCTGTCGATGATCGATGTTTGTGTTGGCATACGGTTAGACAAAGCACTCAGTGAGTTACCACTTCCCCATGAGTTTATTAATGCCATTGTTCATCGTTCTGGTCGCGTCGGCCAAACACTCAATCAAGTGGAACAGTATCGTCGTGATCACGCCGTAGAAAGCAGTGAGCAAAATGAGCTTTATGAAACTTACCTAGATGCGATTAAGTGGTCAGATGGTTTTATTTCTTGTGTGTGATGACGCTTTTTTGTAGGGGAAATCTGACATTCTTGTAGTCCTTAACCTATTGTTATGTAGTAAAAAAGGAGAGAATGTGTGTTTTTATTATAAGTTATTGATTTATAAGTATTTTGCATTTGTTTTTTAGCTTATTTTCTGTTTTTTCTTTGCTTGTTATTTACTTATTTCGTGTTACATTTAACTCATCCAAAGGGAATTCACGGATGATTGGCATAGGAAGTGCACCAAACAGGATGTTGGTGGATAAATGGAGAGGACTAGGATGGTCTTTGCTATGGATGAGCGAAACGGATTTAACAAGGCTCAATGGATTGTGTCGGATTAACAGGGAATGGTTGATAGCTTCTGGAAGAAGCAAGCAGGGATGTTAACTCATTGGATGAGTCGCTTAACAGGATGTGAAGCGATAATAGGGCGACTTAGGTCGCCCTTTTTTGTGCCTGCTATTTTGCGTAGCACACTCAAAAACAAAAAAAAGCGACATCCGCCGCTTTTATATTGTCATCCTAAGTGCCGAGAAACGTGATTAACGCTCTAGGTACTCAAGCTTATCTTCAACACCATCCCAGGTTGCTGCGTCAGCCATAGCGTCTTTCTTTTCAGTGATGTTTGGCCAAATCAAAGCAAGATCTTGGTTTAGTTCAACAAACACTTCTTGATCTGCTGGCAGCTCATCTTCAGAGAAAATGGCATTAGCTGGACATTCAGGTTCACAAAGCGCGCAATCAATACACTCATCTGGGTTGATGGCTAAGAAATTAGGACCTTCGTAGAAACAGTCAACAGGGCAGACTTCTACACAGTCAGTGTATTTGCAGCGAATGCAGTTATCGGTAACGATGAAAGCCATTCGACTTCTCCTCACAAGCTAGTAAATATAATTGTTCGTCATTTTAGAGGCATAGGCGGTTTGGCATCAAGCAGCAATCGCCTATCCTCTACATTTATCCGCTATTAGCTTATTCATCTGGTGCTTAAAAGTCAGATTTTAAGCGATACAACTCATTGATTGCCTGTTGGGGCGTCATATTGTCTAGGTCCAACTCGCTGATAGCGTCTTTCAGCGCATTTTGATCCGCTTGGGCAAATAAATCAGGTTGTTGCGGTGAATAGAGCTCGCTTTTTTCTTTTACTTTTGGCGCCGTTGCTATCTCCACCGTGGAGGCGTCCACTCCCGTGGTCACTTCTAGCTGAACAAGCTTTTGCTTTGCATGGCTGATGACGTTTCTTGGAACGCCTGCGAGTTGCGCGACTTGTAACCCATAAGATTGGCTAGCGGGACCGGCATGAACCTTGTGCAAAAAGACGATTTCATCATCGTACTCTGTGGCGGTTAGATGAACGTTTGCCGCGTTTTCAAGTTGCTCAGCAAGTGTTGTCAGCTCGAAATAATGGGTGGCAAACAATACATAGCATTTTAATTGATTCGCTAAGTAATCAACCGCAGCCCATGCCAATGATAAGCCGTCAAAGGTACTGGTACCACGCCCAACTTCATCCATTAATACTAGGCTTTGTTGGCTGGCATTATTGAGTATATTGGCAGTTTCTGTCATTTCTACCATGAAGGTAGAGCGGCCACCGGCCAAATCGTCTGAAGAGCCCATGCGGGTAAAAATACGATCGACCACTGAGATGGACGCGGCTTCTGCAGGGACAAAAGACCCAGTGTGCGCTAATAACGCGATCAAGGCGATTTGGCGCATATAGGTCGATTTACCACCCATGTTAGGGCCTGTGATCATCAACAGCGAGCGCTTCTCATGCATATCTAAATCATTGGGAACAAACGGTTCTGAAATAACCGCTTCGACAACAGGGTGGCGACCGCCTTGGATTTGAATGCCGCCGCGATTATGCAGCTCAGGGCAAGCCAAGTTTAAGGTCTCTGCGCGCTCGCTAAAGTTACTTAACACATCCAGTTGGGCTAATGCTTGGCTTGTCGTTTGCAACTCAGTCAGGGAGTTATTTAACTGATCAAGTAGGTCTTCATAAAGCTCTTTTTCACGCGCAAGTGCTTTTGACTTGGCGCTTAACGCCTTGTCTTCAAATGTTTTTAATTCTGGGGTAATAAAACGTTCGGCATTTTTAAGTGTCTGGCGGCGAATGTATTCCACAGGAGCTTGATCGGAATGCAAACGGCTGATTTCAATGTAGTAGCCATGCACACGGTTAAAGCCAACTTTTAGCGAGCTGATGCCTGTGCGTTCTTTTTCACTGCGTTCCATTTCGGCTAGGTAGTCAGTCGCGTTCGTGGACAGAGATAACAACTCATCCAGTTCTGCATCATAGCCTTTTGCAAAGACGCCACCGTCACGCACCACAGAAGGAGGGTTTTCGACTAACGCACTGATCAGTGTGTTTGTCATCTCTGGTTGGGCAATAATACGGCTGTTAAGTTGCGCTAAGCGCTCAGCTTGCGTGTCAGCAATAAGTTGGTTGATTTCTGGAACGGCTTCTAACGCCAGTCTTAATCTGAGTAAATCCCGCGGACGTGCAGAGCGCAGCGCGACACGAGACAAAATACGCTCGAGATCGCCTACTTTTTTAAGTGGCGCTTCCAGCATTGAAAACAAGCGCTGATCTTTGAGTTCAGCCACAACTTGTTGGCGTGCCAGTATTTCGCCTAAGTCACGAATAGGGGTGTGCAACCAACGTTTCAATAAGCGGCTGCCCATGGGGGTCGCACATTCATCCAACACGCTGATTAACGTGTTGCTTGTGCCACCGGCAAGATTGATATCAATTTCCAAGTTGCGTCGTGTTGCGCCGTCGATCAGCACCGAATCGTCTTTATGTTCGACTGTGATCGATTGAATATGGGGCAACGCGGAGCGCTGAGTGTCCTTGGCGTATTGCAACAGAGCGCCAGCCGATGCCACAGCAGCAGTCAGTGCCTCGCAACCAAAGCCAGATAAGTCTTTGGTATTGAATTGTTGGATTAATTGGCGATAGCTGGATTCATAATCAAAGTGCCAAGGACCGAGTTCAGAGACGCCTTTTTCTAGATTGATCGTTTTGCGTGCTGGAAAGTCTTCAGAAATAAGAATCTCTCTGGGTGTCAGACGTTGCAATTCGCTTGCTAGAGCGTCATAGCCATCGACTTCGAATACGCAAAAGCGGCCACTTGCCATGTCGAGATAAGAAAAACCAAAAACATCTAGGCCTTTTCGGCTTTGGTGAGCAATAGACAGTAATAAGTTTTCGCGTTTTTCTTCTAAATAGGCTTCATCACTGATGGTACCAGGAGTCACAATGCGTGCGACCTGGCGCTCGACTGGGCCTTTGCTGGTGGCTGGGTCGCCAATTTGCTCAACAACAACAACGGATTCGCCAAGGCGAACAAGGCGAGCAATGTAATTTTCTGCGGCGTGGAATGGAATGCCGGCCATCGGAATAGGTTGGCCGGCAGAGGAGCCTCGTGCCGTTAACGTAATATCGAGCAATTGTGCCGCGCGTTTTGCATCGTCATAGAATAGCTCATAAAAATCACCCATTCGATAAAACAGTAATTGTTTAGGGTGCTGAGACTTTAAACTAAAGTATTGGCGCATCATGGGCGTGTGATTGTCTGGTGACGTTTTACTCATGCGATTTGCTCGATTGTGATCCAAAAATAAGAGCGCTATTCTACGGGAAATTGAATCAGGATTTAAGGTGTGAAATAACATGAGTCGAATGCAAGAAATGACGCAAGCAGCACAGCGGGCTGCGACCGCATTGCAAGACTGTGATTGGCAGCTAGTGACGGCGGAGTCCTGCACGGGAGGATTAATTGGCGCGGTTTGTACTGAGTTGTCGGGCAGTTCTGCTTGGTTTTTTGGTGGCGTGATCAGTTATGCCAATGAGGCGAAAGAAAACGCCTTGTCTGTGCAGCACAGCACCTTGGAAAGCGAAGGGGCTGTATCGGCGCAGACGGTGAAGGAGATGTGCGCCGGCGCTTTATTATTAGGAGGCGATATGGCCGTCGCAGTCAGTGGCGTGGCTGGACCAACAGGAGGGTCTAAAGAAAAACCTGTCGGTTGTGTTTATATTGCTTGGAAAATAAGAGATCAAGACGCTGAGGCGGTGCGTTTTCAGTTCTCTGGTGATCGTCAAAGCGTCCGAGAAGCCACCGTCATTACCGCCTTAGAAGGTGTGGTAGAGAGGATTTTGCAGCAAGAAAAATAATACTGTTTTTATATACAGTATTTCTTGAGCTTCTTAATAAAAACCGCTAGAGTTAGCCACAACGAAAATTAGCCACAAGGATTCCACTATGTCATCTATTGCAGACAATAAGAAAAAAGCGCTAGACGCAGCGCTGTCTCAAATCGAGCGTCAATTTGGTAAAGGCGCCATCATGAAGATGGGCGAAGGTGCTAAGCTTGATATTGATACGGTTTCTACTGGATCGCTCGGTCTGGATATTGCGCTAGGTGCTGGTGGACTTCCTTATGGTCGTATTTGTGAAATATACGGCCCTGAGTCTTCAGGTAAAACGACACTAACGCTAAGCGTGATTGCCGAAGCTCAGAAACAAGGTAAAACCTGTGCTTTTATTGATGCCGAGCACGCTCTTGATCCTTCATACGCTGAAAAACTAGGCGTTAACATCGCTGACTTATTGATCTCGCAACCTGATACCGGTGAGCAAGCGCTTGAAATCGTAGACATGTTGGTTCGCTCTAACAGTGTTGACGTGATCATTGTTGACTCGGTAGCGGCGTTGGTACCTAAGTCTGAAATCGAAGGCGAAATGGGCAGCTCTTCTGTTGGTGTACAGGCGCGTTTACTGTCACAAGCAATGCGTAAGCTAACAGGCTCGATCAAAAATGCGAACTGCTTGGTTGTCTTTATTAACCAGATTCGTATGAAAATTGGCGTCATGTTCGGATCACCAGAAACAACGACTGGTGGTAACGCACTGAAATTCTACTCTTCTGTTCGTTTGGATATCCGCCGTATCGGATCGGTTAAACAGGGCGAGGAAGTGGTAGGTAATGAGACACGAGTTAAAGTCGTTAAAAACAAAATCGCTCCTCCGTTTAAACAAGCAGAATTCCAAATCCACTACGGTGCAGGTATTTACCGCATGGGTGAGATTATTGACTTGGGTGTGAAACAAGGTTTTGTCGACAAAGCCGGCGCCTGGTATGCCTATGCAGGCAATAAAATTGGCCAAGGTAAAGCCAATGCCGCTCAATTCTTAGCGGAAAACCCAGACATGGCGAAAGAAATCGAAGCTAAGATCCGTGAAGATTTGTTGCCAAAGGGATCGCCTGTTGCTGACGCCGCGAAAGATGTTGAAGCTGAAGCAGAAGAGTAATTAGACGCTGAACTGTCATCTTGGTGTTTTTTGAAAGAAGCAGGCTTTAAGCCTGCTTTTTTTATGACTGTTTTCTAGCGGGTAATAGGGTTATGACGGCATCTTTATGCGTCTGAGTTTGGCGCTAGGGCGTAGTTAATTTGGTCAAAATTAAAGCCTCGGTATTGTAGGTAGCGCATTTGTTTGGCCTTTTCTTTGAAGTCTTTCGTCTGACCGTCACCAAATTTTCTTTCTTTTAATTCTTTGGCTAACTCAAACCAATCGGCATCACTGTCTTGGATGGCTTGATTAGCAAGCGCCTCTTTAATTCCTTTTCTCATAAGCTCTTGTTTGATTCTTAAGGCGCCAAGAGGTTTGTTTATTCGGCTGCGCACAAACATCTCTGCAAAGCGTTGGTCGTTCAGGTAGTTCATTTCAATAAGAGACTGGATCGTAGTGGCAATGTCTTCTGCGCTATGTCCACGTTGTTTTAACTTACTTTGTATTTCTTTGACGGCGTGCTCTCGACCACCTAGTAGAATAAGCGCGTGGTCCATGGTGGAAGGGGATGTGTACATTAGGGGGTGTCTCTTTATGCTAGCGTTTCTGTATTTTAGCATTGATCAGAATGAGAGGATTCTATATTTTCTTTTATAATAATCTCATTTTTTTCATTTAAGCAGTTGTTTAAACTGCTTGGTGTTTTTAAATAAGATGAAAAAACTATATATCTTATGAAAGAATGCCCATATCGACTTTGATTAATTTTGGGTGTGTTCTTATGCAGGTATGTGTATTAGGTGCTGGTATCGTTGGGTTAACCTCAGCTTACTATTTGGCAAAGAAAGGCTATCAAGTGACGGTTATTGATCGTCAGCCTGGTGTAGCACTAGAGACTAGCTTTGCGAATGCTGGGCAAATCTCTCCTGGTTATTCTGCCCCTTGGGCTGCGCCGGGTGTGCCATTGAAAGCCATTAAATGGCTGATGCAAAAACACGCTCCTTTTAAAATCAGTGCTGAACCTGAAATGAAGAAGCTTATCTGGATGGGTCAAATGCTGGCCAACTGTACAGAGAAGGCTTATGACGTGAATAAATCACGCATGATGGCGCTGGCTGAATACAGTCGAGATCAATTCATTGAAATCCGCAAAGAAATTGGAATTCAATACGATGGCGGTCAAGGCGGCACGACTCAATTGTTCCGTAAAGACGCTCAAGTAGAAGCTTCTGAAAAAGACATAAAAGTACTGCAGGCGTTGAATGTGCCGCATCAAGTACTGACGCCTGCCGACATTTTAAAAGTGGAGCCAGGATTGGCGCCTGTCATCGATCAGTTTAAAGGCGGGTTGCGCCTACTGGGCGATGAAACAGGCGATTGCTTTATGTTTTGTCAGGAATTGAAGAAGCATTGTGATGACATGGGCGTCACATTTAAATTCAATACCTCAATTGATAAATTGGTGGTTGAAAGTGGCAAGCTGCGTGCGGTGAAAACAGACCAAGGTGATTTAACCTTTGATAAAGTATTGGTTTGCATGGGCAGCTACTCTAAAGAGTTGTTAAAAGCGATCGACATTTCTGTGCCCATTTACCCAGTAAAAGGCTACTCCTTAACCGTACCAATCACAGACAGCCAGTTTGCTCCAACATCCACCGTAATGGATGAAACCTATAAGGTGGCAGTGACGCGTTTAGGCGGCCGAATTCGTGCGGCAGGAACGGCTGAGTTGAATGGCTTCAATTTAGAGTTGCCAAAAGTACGAACGGAAACCATTACCCACGTGGTACGTGAGCTGTTTAACCAAGGCTGTGATCTTGCAGAAGCGGAATACTGGACTGGTTTGCGTCCAAACACACCAGACGGTACGCCGATTGTTGGTGCCAGTGGTATTGCTGGTCTGTATTTGAATACAGGTCACGGAACACTAGGCTGGACAATGAGTTGCGGCTCAGCTGCAGTGATTGCTGATATCATGTCAGATGACAAAACAGCTATCGATTCACAAGACCTATCTATTAAACGTTATAAGTAATAAGGGATAAAGATGGCAAGGCCACTGACTGCAACGATTAATTTAGATGCCATTCTAAACAACTATCGTTATGCAAAAAAACTACAGCCAACTTGTAAAGCGTTTGCGGTAGTTAAAAGTAATGCTTATGGGCATGGTGCGGTGGAAGTTGCGCGCTTTTTAGACAAAGAAGTGGATGCCTTTGCCGTGGCTGCAATTGAAGAAGCGTTGGCGCTTCGAGACGCGGGCGTAGAATCTCCAATCATGTTGCTTGAAGGTGTCTTCGAAGCAGATGAATGGGCGCTATGTGAGCAGCATGGCTTTTGGGCGGCGCTGGAAAACGCTCAACAATTGTCTGAACTATTAAGCAGCCAGGTGAACATCGAAAAGGTGTTTGTTAAGCTGGATACCGGA
This sequence comes from Marinomonas sp. KMM3893, assembly GCF_004352855.1. Taxonomy (GTDB): domain Bacteria; phylum Pseudomonadota; class Gammaproteobacteria; order Pseudomonadales; family Marinomonadaceae; genus Marinomonas; species Marinomonas arenicola. The sequence continues at coordinate 734,648 of NZ_SJSC01000002.1, forward strand.
ATGCACCGTTTGGGTGTGGACATGGATGGCGCTAACGATTTTGTTGATCAATTACGATCATCAGGTCAGGTGGGTGAAGTGTTGTTAATGACACACTTTGCCTGTGCGGACGATTTGTCCGATATGGCGACCATGGAACAATTGGCGTATTTCGAACGCACTCGACAATTGATTGGTGATATACCTGCCAGTGTGGCGAATTCTGCGGCTATCATGAAATGGAGTGTGCCTGAAGGTGGGTGGATTCGTCCTGGTATCATGCTATACGGTATTTCTCCGTTTGCTGAAGTCACAGGAACACAGCTTGGTTTGCAACCAGCGATGACCTTGTCTTCTAAAGTGATGTCGGTACGCAGTCTCAAAAAAGGCGATACCGTGGGCTACGGCTATTCTTATGAAGCGCAAGAAGATCATGTGCTAGCCACGGTGGCGGTGGGGTATGGCGATGGATATCCGCGCCATGCAAAAGAAGAGACGCCATTGCAAATCGCAGGGCAATCCGCTTATTTGGCCGGTCGTGTGTCCATGGATATGATCACGGTTAGAATGGCGGATTATCATTCTGCGCCAGAATTAGGCCAAGAAGTGGTGCTCTGGGGTGGTGATGTCCCGGTTGAACAAGTGGCCGAGTATGCCGATACTATTGGCTATGAATTGGTTACTCGAATGACGGCTCGCCCAAAATATCGTTACATTAATAACGACAATTCTCAGTAATTCTACTAAGCAAAAGTGTCTTTTCTGCAGAGAAAGATACTTTTGCTTAAGTTTTGCGCAAAATAAGCTTAAAATCCCCTCGGTTTCTTTTGAAAACACCTATCCTTTGCGTGTACTATTTTGTGCTTTTCATTGCACCGAATGGGCTTTTCTATAGACCATTCACGCATTTCAATTCGCCAGACAAATTAAGAGATAGAGACTCATCCAATTATGAAGAGTTCTGAGTTACGCCAGTCATTTTTATCGTATTTTGAAAACAAGCAGCACCAGATCGTAGAATCAAGCTCGTTGATCCCTGGAAATGATCCGACCTTGTTATTTACCAACGCTGGTATGGTCCAATTTAAAGACGTTTTCCTTGGTGATGATGTTCGTCCATACACACGAGCGACGACTTCTCAGCGTTGTGTGCGAGCCGGTGGTAAGCATAACGACCTTGAAAATGTAGGGTATACCGCACGTCACCATACTTTTTTCGAAATGATGGGTAACTTTAGTTTTGGTGACTACTTTAAGAAAGAAGCCATTAGTTACGCGTGGGAATTCTTAACGGTTGTGTTGAAGCTGCCGCAAGAGAAATTGTTGGTTACCGTTTACGCAGAAGACGATGAAGCCTACGACTACTGGAATAAAGTCATTGGTTTGCCTGAAGAGAAAATCATCCGCATTGGTGATAACAAAGGCGGGCGTTACCAGTCTGATAATTTCTGGGCGATGGGCGATACCGGCCCTTGTGGTCCTTGTTCTGAAGTTTTCTATGATCACGGTGAGCATATTTGGGGTGGGCCTCCAGGTTCTCCAGAAGAAGATGGCGACCGATTCATCGAAATTTGGAACGTTGTTTTCATGCAGTTTAATCGATCTGCGGACGGCACTATGGCGCCATTGCCAAAACCATCCGTTGATACCGGTATGGGACTAGAGCGTATTGCGGCGATTTTGCAAGGCGTTCACAGTAACTACGAAATTGATTTGTTCCAAAATTTGATCGCTGCATCTGCGAAAGCCGTTGGTACGGAAGATCTTTCTTCTAAATCTTTGCAAGTTATTGCCGACCACATTCGCTCATGTTCCTTTATGATCGTGGATGGCGTTATTCCTTCTAACGAAGGTCGCGGTTATGTGCTGCGTCGTATTATTCGTCGTGCTATTCGTCACGGGAATAAATTGGGTCAAAGTGGTGTCTTTTTCCATACCCTAGTAGAAGCGCTTGATAAAGAGATGGGCGATGCTTACCCAGAACTTCGTAAGCTAAAAGAGCGTGTTGCTTCTATTTTGCTAAAAGAAGAAGAGCAATTTGCTAAAACGCTTGATCAGGGTATGAAAATTTTAGAAGACGCGATTGCGAACTTGGGCGATACGAAAGTCATCCCAGGTGAGACCGTATTCAAATTGTACGATACCTTTGGTTTCCCTGCGGATCTGACAAATGATGTCGCTCGTGAAAATGGTCTGGAAATCGATGAAGAAGGTTTTGATGCTGCGATGGATGCGCAACGTGCCAGAGCGCGTTCGGCGAGCAACTTTACGATGGATATGTCGGGCAGTGTGCAGTTAGATGCGGTGACGGAATTTACTGGTTACAACCAGCTTGAAGATCAGTGTGAAGTGGAAGCAATTTTGCTTGACGGTGAGTCTGTTGCGTCGATTGAAGCCGGTCAATCTGCTGTGATCGTATTGAAAACAACGCCTTTTTATGGCGAATCCGGTGGCCAGGTTGGCGATCAGGGTTGGTTGCGTGGACCTGCGGCCTTTAAGGTCTCTAATACAACTAAATTGGCTAAAGCGCACCTTCACCATGGTGAAGTGAAAGAAGGACGTTTGTCTGTTGGCGATAAGGTCACTGCAGAAGTGGATCGTTCTTTGCGTAATGCAACTACCTTGAACCATTCTGCAACGCATTTGATGCACGAAGCGTTACGTCGTGTGTTGGGTGATCATGTTACGCAAAAAGGTTCCTTGGTTGATCCTGAGCGCTTGCGTTTCGACTTTTCTCATTTTGAAGGGGTGACCGCCGCTGAGATTGAGCAAATCGAAGACATGGTAAACGAGCAGATTCGTTTAAATCGTCCTGTTGAAACCGACATCATGGACATAGAGTCGGCGAAAGCCAAAGGGGCGATGGCCTTGTTTGGTGAGAAGTATGACGCCGAAGTGCGCGTGCTGACCATGGGGGCGGATTACTCTATTGAATTGTGTGGCGGTACGCATGTTAGTCGTACTGGCGATATCGGTTTGTTCAAAATCTTAGTTGAGAGTGGTATTGCTGCTGGCGTTCGCCGTATCGAAGCGGTGACAGGCAAGGCGGCTATCGACACCACTCGTCAAACAGAAGCGGCGTTGTTAAAAGTAGCGTCCTTAGTGAAGGGCAATAAAGAAAATGCTCTAGATAAGGTGGTTGCGTTAAATGAACATGCTCGCGCGCTGCAAAAAGAGCTGGATGTGTTGAAGGGTAAAATGGCGGCCTTAGCGGGTGCGGATTTAGCCTCTCAAGCTGTGGATATTAACGGTGGTAAGCTGCTGGTTGCGCAAGTGGATGTGAATGATCCAAAAGAATTGCGTGATTTGCTCGACGAGCTTAAAAGTAAGCTTGAGTCGGCAGTGGTGCTATTGGCATCGGTCAATGACGGCAAAGTAAGCCTAATTGCTGGTGTCACGAAAGAGTTAACGAAAAAAGTCAAAGCGGGTGACTTGATTAAAATGATAGCGCCTTTGGTTGATGGTAAAGGGGGCGGTCGCCCTGATATGGCTCAAGCTGGCGGGAATAATCCTGATGCTCTGCCTAGTGCTTTAGCTGCAGTCCCTGAGTGGGTTGCTGAAAGAGTGTAAGTAATATTCGCCCATTGGGCATTTATGTAGGTAAATGAAAGACTATGGCGTTGTTAGTTCAAAAATACGGTGGCACTTCAGTCGGCACAATAGAGCGGATTGAAGCGGTTGCAGATAGGGTGCATAGGCATAAACAGAATGGCGACGACATTGTAGTAGTCGTTTCTGCTATGAGTGGCGAAACCAATCGGCTTATTGAGCTTGCAAAAAGCATTGAGTCAGCACCAAGTGCGAGAGAGATGGATGTGCTGCTTTCTACTGGTGAGCAGGTGACCATCGCATTGTTGTCTATGGCCTTAATGAAGCGCGGAGTTGATGCCCGTTCCTATACTGGATCGCAGGTGCGCATTACAACTGACAACGCTCATGGTAAAGCGCGTATTCAAGAGATTGATACAGACGCAATGCGAACGGATTTAGACGCTGGGCGTGTCATTGTTGTGGCCGGTTTTCAAGGCGCGGATCAATATGGCAACATAACGACATTAGGTCGAGGTGGTTCTGATACGACTGGCGTGGCGCTTGCTGCGGCGCTAAAAGCGGATGAGTGCCAAATCTATACCGATGTTGATGGCGTTTATACAACGGATCCACGTGTGGTAGATAGTGCGCGTCGATTAGAAAAGATTACCTTTGAGGAAATGCTTGAAATGGCAAGCTTAGGCTCAAAGGTGCTGCAAATTCGTGCGGTTGAATTTGCTGGAAAATACCAAGTGCCCCTTAGGGTTTTGTCTAGTTTTGTTGAGGGTGAAGGTACATTGATTACGACTGAAGGGAATAAGAACATGGAGCAGCCAGCTGTCTCTGGTATTGCATTTAATCGTGATGAAGCCAAGCTGACATTGAAAGGGGTGCCTGATACTCCAGGTATCGCTGCCCGTATTTTAGGGCCGATCAGTGATGCAAACATCGAAGTTGATATGATTGTGCAGAATGTTTCTGCGGATGGTACAACGGATTTCACTTTCACGGCACACCGTAATGACTTTGATAAAGCCTTAGCCATTCTAGAAGGTATTGAGGGTGAATTAGGCGCTCGTGGGATTCTGACCGATGGGAAGATCGCGAAAGTCTCGATTGTTGGGGTAGGTATGCGCTCTCATGCTGGTGTGGCCAGCACTATGTTTAGAGCATTAGCAGGTGAATCTATTAATATTCAGCTGATCTCAACGTCTGAAATCAAAGTCTCTGTGATAATCAATGAGAAATACATGGAATTGGCGGTTCGAGCGTTACATTCTGCGTTTAAATTGAGTGATAGTGCAGCCGGTATTAGCGAAGCGTGACATTTAGTCACGCTTTAGTCACAAAGTGATCGCAATATAACCACAAAGTGGGGATGGCTTAATGTGCACCTAAAAGCTACAATTCTTTTGTAGGATTTTCCCTACAGCTTGTGTAGGTTAAATCTAGATAAATTATAAAGGAATTACAGGGAGAAATATTATGCTTATTCTTACTCGACGTGTTGGTGAAGCTTTGATGGTTGGTGATGACGTGTCAGTCACTGTTCTGGGTGTTAAAGGTAATCAGGTTCGCATTGGTATCAATGCGCCTAAAGATGTCTCTGTGCATCGTGAAGAAATCTACCTTAGAATCCAAAAAGAACAGGGCGAACAAGATTTAGAAGAATAATTTTAAAAAAAGGGTTTACAAAACAAATAAGGCGTATATACTACGCCGCACTTGTTTGGAGAGTTGGCCGAGTGGCTGAAGGCGCGCCCCTGCTAAGGGTGTATGGGTTAACACTCATCTAGGGTTCGAATCCCTAACTCTCCGCCATTTCAAGTTTGTCCTCTTAAAGACTATCCTTTTTAAGAAAGACAAGGTTATTTGTAGTGAGCACCCGTAGCTCAGCTGGATAGAGTACTCGGCTACGAACCGAGCGGTCAGAGGTTCGAATCCTCTCGGGTGCACCATTACAGAAAGAGATTTAAAGCTATCCTTTTAAATGTCTTAGAAAAAAGTTTTGAGCACCCGTAGCTCAGCTGGATAGAGTACTCGGCTACGAACCGAGCGGTCAGAGGTTCGAATCCTCTCGGGTGCACCATTACTTAAAAGTGTTTAAAGATTTCTTCTTTAAGTTCTTTATGAAAAAAACGATTGAGCACCCGTAGCTCAGCTGGATAGAGTACTCGGCTACGAACCGAGCGGTCAGAGGTTCGAATCCTCTCGGGTGCACCATTCTCTTGTTTCCCTTCTTGTTCTCATAATTTCTTTTCCATTTCTGTTTTTTCCCATCGCATTTCTCTATTAAAATTTCTATGCGAAACAGTCTTCCTTGCTAAAATATCTCATCCAGTCTTTCTATTAGTTCGTTTGTGCTCTTGCTTCTTCTTAGTGTTTGTAGATTTTCTTTTATCGTTGGGTATTCGAAGCGTAAGTGTCCGCACCATTGTTTTAGTCTTCCTAGGCTTGCTACTTCATCATAATGCGCTTTTAGCTGATTACAGTAACTATTGAATAGATTTAATAGGGCGTCATTGTCTGTAGGAAGAGTCGCTCCAGAGAGTTGCGCTCTTATTTGTTGGAAAACGAATGGGTTATTCAATGAGCCTCGACCGATCATAAAATGCTGGCACCCAGTGATGGCTTGGCAGCGCAGTAAAGAGTCCATATCTGTAATGTCACCGTTGGCAACGACCGTCATTTTTGTCTGGTCTTGGATTAGTCCAATTTTTTCCCATCGAGCGGGTGGCTTATAGCCGTCTTTTTTTGTTCTGCCATGTATGGTTAAGGTGCCTACGCCGGCATTTTCAATAGCAGCGACATTATCAAGCAATAGCTCTTCATCTTCATAACCTAAGCGGATCTTTGCAGACACTAGTATGTGTTTGGGAAGCTGTTGTCGGATATTGCTCATGATGTCATATAGCGCCCTCGGTGTTTGTAATAGTACTGAGCCGCCACCATGGCCGTTAACGCGCTTTGCTGGGCAGCCAAAATTCACATCTATGTGTGTGGCGCCAGATTGCACTGCATTAAATGCGCTTTCAGCCATTAACTCTGCATTGCTGCCTAGTAGCTGAGTGTGCACTGGGTGGTTGTGTTTGGTTTTTGCGTGATTGGCGTTTTCTGGCACAAGACGCTTAAAGGTGTGTGCAGGTATTGCATATTGAGTGACTCGAATGAATTCCGAGACAAGATAGTCCATACCGCCTACTTCTGATAATAGATTGCGCATGGTGTGATCCATAACGCCCTCCATTGGAGCAACCGCTAGTGTTACTGGTAGATGTAATGCATTGGAGCCAGAAGAAGTAGAAGGTTGAGTCACTATTGTTACGCCGTGGTGTGTTGATAAGAAAGGGGAGTTTACCCTAGCTAAGCAATAGGGTGTAAGTAGGGAGTCTTGTAAAGCCTCTTTTGTGGTTGAAAATTGAACAAAAACACCCTTTTTTGTTGGTTAATTGATCGCTTTTGCGATTCTTTTAAATTAATTGGATTAAATGGCACTTTTTCTCAGAAAAGGGTTGCACTAAATCTGTAGATCCTTAATATACGCCCTCGCTGACACGGAC